>JAHIQM010000016.1 GCA_018902545.1 Pseudomonadota bacterium
AAGGCAGCGGCGAAAATGCTCGTCCTGCTCCAAGCCCTCGAACTCACGGACCTCTGGAAGCATCCGGGCCTCAACTTCGAAAAACTCCATGGCTTGATCGAACCGGGCACGGGTCACCAGCTCTATTCCCTGCGCGTCACCGCCAGCGCCCGAGCCGTTACCTGCCTGCTTAGCGGACCGACTCTGGTGCTGGTGAGTCTGCACGTCCAGCACGAAAAGGCGTACCGAAAGCGTTGACAGACAGGTGCACGTCGCGCCCACCCTTTTTCGGATATCCTTCAGAAACCGCCCGTCCGTTTCTCTCGTCTCACCCAGTACGCCTGCCTCTACCGCCGCCGCGACAAGAATTCCCACCCACTGGCATTTGCGACTTTTTGCAGTGACATCTGTCGCGCGAAATGTGAAAAAGATTCAAGCAAACCACCAGCCGATCAGCACTTCTGACCACTCTGTTCCACTGATGCTACAGGGTACGATAAAGGAATTCCCATGGAACCAACACCATCAAGCCACTACACCGTGCCTTCCATATCCCTGCAGCGGGCATCGGCGGCCCTCGCCTCTCTCTTTGTCGGCGACTCGCTGGCGATGCCGGTGCACTGGTACTATAACACTGCCGATATCGAGCGTGCCTTTCCCGGCGGCATCAAGGAGTTCGAAGCTGCGCCGGAATTTCACCCCTCATCGATCATGTCGCTACATTCCACCCAGCGCGGCGGACGGTCGGGGCACGGGGGACAGTCCGACTCCCAAGAGATCGTCGGCACAGTCATCCTCAAAGGCCGGCAGCACCTGTGGGGTCAGGCCAACCGGCATTATCACCACGGCATGCAGGCGGGCGACAACACCCTCAATGCCCACTGTGCGCGTGTGCTCATGCGGTCCATCATTGCCGGCAACGACCACTACAGTCGCGACCACTTTCTGCAGTCCTACATCGAATTCATGACCGCCGACCCGCCCCGGCACCGGGACACCTACGCCGAATCATATCATCGCGGCTTCTTTGCCAACCTTGTCGCCGGAAAACCCCCGCATCAGTGCGGCGCCCGCACCCACGACACCCCGTCCATGGGCGGATTGGTCACCATCGGTCCGCTGGCCATAAGTGCCCTGCTGCGCGGGACTGCATTGAGCACGGTGCAGGCGACCTGCCGCGAGCATCTCTTTCTGACCCATCCGGACGAGGCATTGGGCCATATCTGTGATGGATATGTCGCGCTCATTGCAGGCCTGCTCCTGCGCCCGGCAGATAAGTCCCCTGACCGGCATCTGCTGGAGGCAGCCCACACAACCATGGGCATCGACCTTGCGCGCATGGTGGAACGCGCCCGCACAGACAGGGATATTGTCGGCGGCAAGTATTCCACCGCATGCTACATCAGTGATTCGTGGCCCAGCCTTTTGTACCTGGCGTACAAATACCGTAGTGACCTCAAGGCCGCCCTGCTGGCCAACACCAACCTGGGCGGCGAAAACGCCCATCGCGGCGCGGTGCTCGGAGGCATTGTCAGCCTGGCATGCGACAGCACAGCTCATGACTGGTTTGAGCGACTCGTGGACCATGAGGCCATTCAATCGGAAATAGCGGCTTTGCTTAACCCCCCTTCTGCATGACCAGGCTTTGAGCCAGTCCTCCAAAAAGTCGTCATCCCCTTGAAGAAGGGGATCCATCCTTTTTAACTGCCTGGATTCAAAAGATGCCCTCCCCCGGCATGTCCGGGGGAGGGGGATGGTGCGGATATTACAGAACGGCTTCGAGAATCCGGCGCGAGACGTCCAGAGTCTGATCTCCGCGTTCTGACAGCGCGGTCATGCCGTGCTTTTCAAGATTGGCCATGATCTTGTCCAGGTCGGTTTCGGTCACGCCCAGATCTTTCAGTCGGGTGCCAACGCCGAGGGAGTTGAAGAACTCTTCGGTCTTGACGATGGCCGCTTCAATGCGTTCGTCATCGGAGCCTTCCACAATACCCCAGACGCGTTCACCATACTGGAGCAGCTTTTCCTTTTTCTGCTCTTTGCGGACGCGCATGGTGCCGGGAAGCACCACCGCGAGCGAACGCGCATGGGCCGAGCGGAACAAGGCGGTGAGCTCGTGGCCGATCATGTGAGTTGACCAGTCGGGAACGACTCCCACACCGATCAATCCCTGCAAGGCCAGAGTTGCGCACCACACCAGAGACGCCCGGGCGTCGTAATCCTGAGGTTTTGCCAGGGTTTCCGGACCGATCTCGATGAGGGTCTGGAGGATGGATTCGGCCATGCGGTCCTGCAACGGGGCAGCCTGGGGGTATGTGAGGTACTGTTCGAGGACGTGGACGAACGCATCGACGATACCGTTGGCAACCTGATTCTCCGGCAAGGTGAAGGTAAGCTCCGGATCAAGAATGGAGAAGACCGGAAACAGGGACGGATGCATGAACGGCAGCTTGTCCTCGCCATTGCTGATAACGGCAAAGCAATTCATTTCCGAACCTGTGGCTGGAAGGGTGACCACGGTTCCAAGCGGGATGGACCGCTCCACAGGCACAGCGCCAAACCCGAAGGTCAAGAGCTCTGCCTCTTTGCCAACGAAATTGTCCGCGCACGACGCAGAGGCAATGAACTTGGTGCCGTCCATCACGGAGCCTCCGCCGACAGCAAGAAGGAAATCGACCTTTTTTTCGCGCACGATGGCCACGGCTTTCATCAGCGTCGAGAACTCCGGATTGGCCTCAATGCCGCCGAATTCAAGTACGGTCCGGCCTGATTTTGCCACCACGTCCTTGACCCGGTCCAGAACGCCATTTCTTTTTGCGCTGCCGCCACCATAGGTGATGAGCACGGTCGCCTTCTCGGGAACCAGATTGTCCAGTTCCTGCAACTGCCCTTTGCCGAAGACGGCCTTGGTCGGATTGAAAAATGTAAAATTAAGCATAGTTACTCCTTGTTTTTTCATAATCTCGTGAATAATCTCATGAACCCAAGAAGCGTACGCCTTAAAATCCGTTTTGGCAAAACGCTTGCCTGATATGACGTCACTGCAAAAAGTCGTCGCCGCCCTTGAAGAAGGGGACCCATGCATTTTTAACTATTCGAAAAGAATGGATTTTCGCCTCGCAGAAATGACACTCAGGTTCTTTCGCGACTTATTGCTGTGGCGCCTGATATTGCAAATCCATCAAAACAAGTCGAACTAGTCCTGGGTGGCCACGATGTGGGCGTAGAACACTGCTTCCTAAGGAGAGCTGTCATGGACGAGGAGACCGCCTGATGCGTTTCGGACTGCCCGAACAGACCATACAGGAAATCCAGGGCGCTTTGGCCCTTTACCCAGAGGTGGAAGAGGCGATCCTTTACGGCTCCCGCGCCATGGGCACCTTCAAGCCCGGGTCGGACATCGACCTGACCCTGATCGGCGAAAACCTGACCCACAACCTCATGCTGGGCATCATGTTTGACCTGGACGATCTGCTCCTGCCCTGGATGATCGATCTGTCCATCTTCGACACCATCGACCACCCCGGACTGCGCGAACACATCGACCGCGTGGGACAAACGCTCTACGAACGCTGAGTCATTCTGCGCCTTGTTCACCCTATCTTCACTGATTTTATCGAAAAATACGCAACGCGCGGGGCGCGGGCAGTCCGGATAATTTTGACAAGTCCGACGAGCCTCGAACTGCCGCTGAACGTCTCAAATCTTCCAGGAAATCCAGATCGCTACCGCGACAAGCTGAACGAGGGCCACAGGAACGCCCACGCGGGCAAAGGAGGTGAAGGTCACCGACTCACCGGCCTTGCGCGCCGCCGTGACCGCGATGATGTTCGGGACAGCCCCGATCATGGTTGCGTTGCCGCCCAGAGTGACCCCGAACAGCATGGCCAGCATGATGGCCTTCGCCTCGGGCGGGACCTCGCCCCCGGCAGTCAAATCGGCAGAGGCCAGAATGCCGACGTCTGCGAGGTAGACAGCGAGGGTCGGGACCATCACCGCGGCAAGGGGGATGTTCGGCATGACGCTTGAGATCGCGCCCATGGTAAAGAGCAGCCACAGGACCGTGAACAGAACGTCGCGGCCGAGGACTCCCGAGAGCGCCTGCCCCACAGCGGTGAAAACCCCGGAGCCCTCCATGGCCGCTGCGATCATGAACACGCAGTCGAAAAAGACGATGGTTTCCCAGTCGATGGAGCGGATGATCTGGCCGAAATGAGCCAGTCCCGTGAGTTGGGCGACCACCAGGGCCAGGGTGCCAGCGACAACGGCGGTGGCGACGGGGGATACGGGCATAGGCAGGTGCTGACCGAACAGGAAGGACAGGATCGCCCCCAGAAGAATCAGGACGAGCAAGGCCAAAGCCTTCGGGTTCTCGATCCTGACCCGGGACGAGAATTCCCCTGGTCGCATCGGTTGGTGTGCAGCCCGCCAGACTGTGGGAAAAAGGACCGGGGCGCAGAGGAGCAGGGCGGCGATGGCGATAAGTCCGCCCGGCGCGGCCTCGCGCAGAAAGGTCATGTAGTTCATGCCCAGTGCGTTGCCCACGATGAAGGACGGGACGCCGCCGACAAGGGTCAGCAGCCCGGATGCGTTGGCCAGGAAGATGAGCAGACAGATCAGCGGCACCGCCGGCATGTGGAAGAGACGGCTGATCTCGATGCACAGCGGTATCAGGAGCAGGACCACTGTGGCGTTTGGAAACAAGGCGCACAGGGGCGTGACGATGCCGAACAGGAGCAGCAGGAGTCTGCGCCCGTCACCCGCCGAAAGCCGGAAAAGCCCGGCGGCCAGCACTGGAAAAATGCCGGTCGGCTCAAGGCAGCGAATGAGGACCATGCTGCCTATGAAGAGGGAGTTGATGGGATGGACGGCCAGAATCCCGGCGCTGCTGACCTCCGGGGTCATGATGCCCGTAACCATGAGGATGCTGACGCCGAGCAAAGCGGCAAGGGTCATGTGAATCACGTTGGTGGTGATGCATATGACCAGTCCTGCGAACACGACCAGGCAGATAATGGCGTCGATGCCCATGGAGGCGCTCCGTGTTTGTTGGGTCCGTAGATATCGGCCATACTCAAGGCTGGGCATCATGTCCGTCTGGACGATCTGCTCCTGCTCTGGATGATCGACCTGTCCCTCTTCGACGATCCCGATCATTCCGGCTTGCGCGAGCACATAACGCGCGTGGGGCAGACGCTGTAAGAACGCTGAGTCTGCTTCCACACGCCCGGTTACGAGCCCAGTTTTTGCCGCGAAATGAAACAAAGACTTTGCCCGGAAGCACTTGAGGCCCACCGGCAGTCTCTAGGCCTTTACGACCATGTCCTCATTGGGTCATCGACCCCGGCCTCATGTGGCGAGATCCGGGGTCACGATCCATTTGAGGCAGGACTCCCCTTCGCGGCGGAGACTTCTTTCCACTCGTAAGTGTATTCAAATTTTTGGGTGCCAATCCCTTGAACCGAAACCGACACCGTCCGCTTGTCGCCAGCCTTGCCCTCGTTCCACAACCAGGTGCGCTCAAAGGTTACGGCAGAATCGCTCTGCATCCAGTCGGGTTTTGCGTTTCCGACTCCAAACGTCCACGGTTTGACCACGGTTCCATCGGTCGTCTTTCCACTGACCTCCCAGTGGTTCTGGATGCCGATACCCACTCCAAAACTGTTCCCCCAATTTCCTGACTTGCTGCTGAAAACGCGTTGCGTCACCGGGATCACCAACTGGCCACCCGGTTGGATCACTTCGGGCACGGACCACGAATAACGGGCGTGCAAGCGCTGAGGATTCTTCACATCCGTGGACCCATAGCCGCCAAGGCCGTAGGGTTTCGCAAGGAGAAGCTCGATCGCATCTTCCCCAAACGTAACCAGAACCTCTCCGCCTTCCACCGGCGCGGGAGTATCTCCGCGGACCTGCTTGCGCTCAACCAACACCCATGCAGAGGTCGGTTTTGGCGCTTGAGGAGCGGCTTCCCGCTGCGAATCACTCGAAGGGCCAGGTACTCCAATTTCAGAAGAGGAATCCGGTGCCGAAGGATTCGCAAGGGCACCGGCATCTGCAGGAAGAGTCGCAGCTTCCGATTTCTCTGACCCATTCACTGCGGGCGTGCCCGCAGGTTTTGCGCCCGTGGTCACCGCCACATATTTTTCAAGCGTCTTGACCCGGTTCTCGATGGCCGGATCAGCATGGAGCTTCAGCCCTTCCTTGTATTTCTCAAGCGCCCCGGCATAGTCTTGCTCAACCTGCAACTTTTCGGCTTCCTGCCACAATTTGCGGGCGGCCTGCTCCCCTGCCGCTGATCCGGTCAAAGCGCCCTGGTCCGAAGCTGCCCCGGAGGGATCACTGCGCAGCATGTCGCGCCACTGCGCAAACTGCTGGTTGTCCGGCTGCAGGGCCAAGGCTTCATCAACCATCCGCGTGCCCCGTTCGATGTCGGCAGGCGAGCGCGTTTTGGTCTTGATCACGGTTTCAAGCGCGGGCACGATCTCGCGCAGACGCTTGTCGGCCGTGGCGGCTCGGAGCTGCAGTTCCATGGCCTCCTTGTATTCCGGTTCGAGTCCGTGGAATATATTGCCCCGGTTCAGGAATCCCTGCTCGAAGCGTTTCAGGGCTCCGGCATAGTCGTACCGTTTGACCATGTCCCCGGCTTCCCGCAACAGTGTAATCTGCACCTCTTTTTGGACCTGCCCTTTACGCGCCCAATCCTCGTTCTGCTTGAGTTCCCTTTCGGCGGTGGGAGCAATAACGGTCGAGGCCCGCCAGGCTGCCGCTATTTCCAGAGCCTTGCCGAACTCCTTTTTTTCGCTTGCGGAGCGGATCTCGTAGTTCTTCTGGTTGGCTTCCTGATTCCAGGCGTTGGAATGTGTTCTGAGCGCCTCCTCCATCTCGTGGACAGGCGGATAGTAACTGTTCAGATTCCTGGCGACGATGAGCTCCTTCTGCGCCTCGGCGTACCGTCTCTCCTCCATGAACTTCCTGGTCTTCTCCAGCTGCGCGTGAATCCTGTCCTTTTCATTGCGCAGCTTATCCGCCAGGGCCTTGGCCGCCGTGTTTTTAGGATCAAGCCGGGCCGCTTCCTCGGCGTCCTTGATGGCGCCGTCGTAATCGCCCTTGCGCGCCTTGGTCGGAGCGTTCTGCACCAGTTTTTGCGCTTCGCTGCCCGACTGCGCCTTCTGCTCACCCTGCTTGATGGCCTCCTGGGTCACGCTGGCGCTGTAACTGCCCTGCCCGACTCCCAGCTCCACGTCGTTGCGATCACGCAGGGTCACGGACAGTTCGCAGGTTCCGGCGGCATTGGCGGTGACGCGGGCCACGCTGGAGCTCGGGTTGCTGACGCGGCAAGGCCCGTTCTCGACCTTCCACTGGTATTTGACCGGGCCGCTGAGTGCCGCAGGCTGCAGGGCCACGGAAAATTCCACGATCTGATCCACGGCGATGCCCTTGTCCACGGCCACAAGGCCCACCCCTTCCTTCCAGACCCGGGGCGGTGGCCCCTGCGCCTTGGGCGCGGAAACCGTGACCGCATACTTTTTGGCCGTGGCGGAAGCTCTGGCCTCGCCAAGATCCTCGCCGCTGAAAGGCACGCGGGCGTTGACCTGTATTTCGGCCGCCTTCTCATCCTTCAAGTAAAAGATGAACTCCCTGTTGTCCTTGGAGGTCGAAACGTGCTTGGCATTGCCGGGGGCGGGCATCCAGCGAAAATCGATGTCCTTGACCTCGGGCTTGACCGAAAGCCGGGCCTTGACCTCCTGGCCGACCATGGGCTGCCGCGGTTCCATGACCAGTTCCAGGGCGGGCTTTTGCACCTCGATCTCCAGCTGGTCGGCGGTGGCGATGGTGCCCGTCTTGTCCACGGCGGTGACCCACACGCCCACCTTTCCGGGGACTAAGAACACGGCGGTGGTCGACGCCGAAGGCCCTTCATGGGGAGTGAAAGCCACGTCGGGGTGCGGCTCGAACTGGTAGCGCACCTCGCCTTCGGGCTTATCCCCGCTCAGGGTGGCCTTGTAGGTCACCGGAGTGCCGACGATGACCGGCCCGGACGCGGGGGACACGCGGGTCAGAGTGAGCAGATATTTCTTTTCTTCCTTTTCCTCCTCGACCTGCGCGGGTTCAACGGCAGGAGCGTCCGCCGTGACCGGGCTCTGCTGCTCGCTCTCATGCAGGCTCAAGGACCGGATAATTCCCATGGCCGCAGCCTTCGCCGCCGTGACTTGGGCCACGGCATTGTCCTTGCCGGAATTGTCCCAGCAGCTTCCTGCATAGACGCTGAAATTGGCAGTAATCATGCGCCGCTCGGCCTCATGCAGGACGATGGCGTAGCCGAAAGAATGAGCCGTTCCATCCAGATAGCCAGCCATGGGATTGCCAAAGCCGTTCTTGTACTTGACGGTGGTGGTGATCATGCGCCCCTTGTACGGGCCTATGGAGAAGGCCTGGATGCCCTCCTCGTCCGGATAGTGGCCGTTGCCCTCGACAAAACCGCGCAACTTCGCGTCGATTTCTTCAGGCTTGGGCACGAAGCTGCTCTCAAGCTTGGCGGTGATGGTGCCGTGCACGTTCTGGGGCCGACAGTCCTTGGATTTGGCAGAGATCTCCCGTTCCATCTTGGCCGCCCAGTAACGGGCCTCGTTGTGCCCGACCTTCCAGCCTCCAACCAGACCCGACTTGAACCACGTACCGTCGGCGGACGATTGCGTCGCCGGGGCTGTTTTCTGAACGGCAGGATCTTCCTTGGGTGCCGGAATCTTCGCTTCTTCTGCAGGCGTCTTGTCCTGAGCCTCGCCCTCCTTCGCGCCCGAATCCTCCTGTTCTTCGTTTTCAGCTGTCTCCTCTTCAACACCCTGGGGCTCCTCCCAGGCGGGATCGACAACCTCGATGAATTCCGACTCTGCGGAGGCCTGACGACCCTTGGAGTCCGTAGCCGTGACCTTGAAGCGCAGCTTCTGGCCAGACAGCCCGCGCGCGGATTTGAGCATGCACGGCTTCACGCCGACCGTGTTGGCGCTCCAGCGGTCTACAGGCGCATTCCACTCGAACCATTCGTAGGAAAGATCGTCTCGCGGTTCGAGCACGCAAAGTTCGACATTGGTGGTGTCATCCACGGCAGCGGGATATTCCGCAATGACCACGGAGAGCGGAACCTCCTTGACCACCTTGATCTTGCGCCCGGTCTGTCCTTCATGAAGAATGACGTCGTCGAGGACCTGGGCCGCGTAGAGTACGACCTCCACGGTCTTGCCATTGAAAGGGCCGGTATCTAGAAGCAGCACCTTGTCGTCTCCCGCAAACTCGCCGTTCACGGACCACTGGTACGCAAGAGTCCCGCCACCCTTTTTGGGGAAGGAAACGCCTTCGAGTCGCACGGCGCTCCCGTGGGCGGCCTCCGAGACTTCCGGCGAGATGAACACGCGCAGTCCCGCGTCGGCTGAGTCCGGGGGGACGACGTCAAGCTTCAGGGACGACTCGATGTGTGTCTTGTTTTCCGTTCGCGCACTGACCATCACCGTCACTGTTCGACCCTCGTAACCCGTGCCGTCGAAGAGGAAGACATTTTCCACCGAAGCGCCGACCTGCAAACCGTCCACGTACCAGAAGTAACGCACGAACCCCTGCCCGCCGAGGCCGTATTCCACGGTCTCGGCAGTGATGGGCACGGCCTCTCCCGCCGCGAAGGACGCGACCGGAGAGGTCAGGCGCACCTTGGGCTTGGGCGCTTCCTCGGCGGAAAGGACTTTAACACGATGGATGGCGCGCACCCAGTCGGCCCCGGGGATGTCGACCAGGGCATGGACTTCCAGCGTCTTTTCGCCCGCACCGGAAGGAGTCCAGATCATGCGTGCCGTTTTCGCCCCGCTCAAGGTTTGCTCGTCGCCGCCCTTGGCGAATCTCCAGTCATAGCGCACCGAGGTGGCATCGCGATCCAGCACCGCCGTGAACTCGGCGGGCACGCCCTCTTCAACGACCTCCGGACCGGCGATGCGCACCGCGGGGGGAACTCGCTTCTGCCGCAGGGAGTCCAGATAGGCCCGGTACTCATCGGTCATCTTCCGGCGTTCAGGGCTGCCTGAAGGATAGATATACGCTCCTGCCCGTGCCCGGATGGCCGGCTGCAAGGTCTTCTCGTCGGCCGCATTGCCGCCCACGATCTCCTCCACGGCCACGGTGGCCTCTCGAGCGGCCTTACGCGCATCTTCAAGATCTTTACGGTCGCTTTCCAGAGTGACCTCTATGGATCGGGGATCGCACAGCGGCTTGCGATCGAGAATGAAATAGGCCTTGAAGCGCTCGCGAAACTCCAGCAGGGCCGCATGGGTCTGCTTCCATTCCTTCCAATGGGCGACGACCTTCTCCAGCGCCTCTCGCTCCTTGCCAACGAGCTTTGAGAGTTCGTCACCGCAGCCCAGTTCGGCACCGATTTCCGAAAGCAGCTTCTCGCCCGTACCCTGGTCAAAAGCTTTGCGCTTTTGAAGTTCCTCGATGACCTCCGCGAAATACTGACGCGTAACGTTCTTCACCTCCCGGGCATACTCCTCCCAGAGCTTCTGGCCGTACAGGCTCGGGTTGCGGTATTTGCGAGGCCAGACCGGAGCGTCGCTCTGGCCGTCGGAAAGCTCCGGCTTGGCGAGCAGTTCGTGGTACATGGCGATGGTCGGATGGGTCCGCACCTGGGGCACCAGTATATTGGAAATGTGCGGCACCTTTTCTGGCAGGGTGAAGATCTCGTTCTTGCCAACGTCGATTTTTTTTCCGTTGGGCAGGGTGTAGGTGATGCTCTCCAGCTCCCACATCCCGCCCTTCACGGGCTTGAACACCGCCCCACCGTACAGGGCGTCGACCATTTCGTCGTATTGCCACTGCTGCCATTTGCCCACGTACCATTCCGAAGCCGCGAGCCCGACCCCGTAAAGGGCCTCGGGCACGGCCAGGGTGGGAAATAGAAGGTAGACGAAACCCACGGCCACGCGCGTGTAGTTCTCCATCACTATGGCCTCGACAATATCGCCGCCGGGAACCCTGGAGCGGAAAATCTGCGCGCCGAGATTGGAGAACGACTCGTTCCAGTCCTTTCCGCTTTGGATGGCGGTCCAGTATGAGATTCCTTCCTGGCCAAGATTGAACGATTTGAAGGCAAGATTGTCGCCGACCTTGCCGAGCACGGATGCGTTCAATCGGTCGTTGATCCTGCCCAGGGGGATGGGCACGGTGAGTTTGAATCTACCCGTGTCCGAGCCGATGCGCAGTTCGGTGTTCAGGGCACGCAACCGGGCAACGGAGTTGTTGTCGAGATAGTCGATGAGGTTGTTGAAGGCGTCGACCCGCGCATTGGCGTTGTCGTAATAGGTGCCCAGGCGCTCCCAGACGATGCCCACGGCCATGTCAAAGGAGGCGGGCTTCTCGGCGGACATGTCCAGCAGTCGCTTCATCTTCTCGACTTCGGCAGAGGGAACCCTGAGCGCCGTGCGTTGGAGCGACTCGGCCAGGGCAATCATGGTCTCGTGGGCCTTGGGCGGATAATCCACCCCTTTTTCCACGTAGGCCTTGTAGGTCTCTTCCAGATCGACAAGCAGCTTCGAGCGCTCTGCGTTCTTCTCCGCCTCGGCGAGCGCGTCGATGGCCTTGAGCCGGGCGTCGATCCCCCGGGAAATGTTCTCGCGCATGAACACGGTCGCCCGCTCCCCTACGGAGCGCAGCGCCCGGTCGAGCCCGGCAAAATCCGAAGGGGCGCCGATGACCTGCGCGCTGGCAGCCAGAATCCGCTTCAGGCGTTCCGCCGGGGTGAGCTGCACGTTCTGCTTGATGGACGTGACCTGCCGCGCCCAGGCGATTAGGGCCGTGTCGGCGGCGCGGCCGGTCATGATCCCGGCGCTGCGATCAACGTATTTGGCCAGCTTGATGAGCTTTTCGTGAAAGGCGAGCTGGGCGTGGATGGCGTCGGAGGTCATATGCCTGAGCATCTCCAGGCTGACGGCGGGCTCCATGTCCCGCGTGATGCGATCCGGGGGCTCGTCCATGAGCCGGGCGAGCTGATCCAGAGCCCCGTCTCTCATCTGCAGATTATTCTGCAGGTTGGCGAAGATGTAGACCCGCTCCATGGAGTCGGTCACGTCGCGGTAGACGACCTGGCCGTTCTCGATGACGACTTCCTGTAAACGCCCACGCTTCAATGCGTCGATTTCGGCCCATTTGGCGGAGGCTTGAGTGATATATACGTCCAGAGTGGCCTGGCGATGGGCCGTTGCGTGAGCCTCCAGAGCGGCCATGTCCACGCCGAAAACCTCACGGATGGCACCATCGTAGAAATCGCGGAGCATGACCGCGCTTTCGACCTGTGAGGCGATCGTCGTCAGGTCGATGTCGCCTTCGAAGCGGCCGTCCCGATAATTCTCCGTGGCCCAGCCGCCCACGTCCATGCGGATCAGATAGGGAAAGTCGGGATTTGCGTCGAGGTAGCGTCGTACAGCGGTATCAAAGGCCGCATTGACGTGCCTCTTGCGGGCGTCCATGAGCATCCGCTCGGCCTGGCCAAAAGTCCCGTCCCAGGCTTTCAGGGCCTCGGGCAAAGCGTCCAGGGGAGAAATGGCCCTCGTCTTGGACAATTCCTCGGCTTTGCGGCGGATGAACTCTTCCTTGAAGCCGACCACATCACGCATGGACATGTGGTCCACGCCCAGATTCCTGAAAAAATCCAGGGGCGCGAGATTCCCGTTCTTCACGCTTTCAAGGCGGGACTCGAAGAGGTCGTAACTAGCTGAGGGAATGGACGAAGGCTTGCCGATAGGATTGACCTTGGCCCAGTACTCCTCGTCCGATTCCGCTCTGGCGATAGAAACCATGCTGCAAAAAATCAGCAAAAGCAGGATGAAGACGCCACAGGTTCTCTGCATGAACACAAAACGACCCGTCATGAATCCTCCGGCAGTAAACGTTATTGTGACGCCCCTTCCTACTGTCCAAGCACCCAGCCGCAAGCGGTACAAAAATAGCGCCCGCACGCTCCTGCCAAGATACCCGCAAGGTCCGTATCGGGCAAGATATTGATCTGTTTCCAGGCGCGTTCGACAGCGCCGCAATTGCCATTTGAGCGAAATTTATCTACATTAATAACCTAAAATCATTCACAGGGAGCCTATATCGCATGATTTCCCCAAAGCGCACCCCTTTGCAAGGCCGCGTTCACGCCGTCCTGGTGTTCCTTTGTTGCGCAGTGTTCACCGCTGCGATTCCGGTGCGAAGCGCGAACGCACCTGAAACGGCAACGACCAGTGCACCCGCCACCGTTTCGCAGGACGCGGACGCGGCCCTGCGCGGCCTGGCTGAAAAAAACGCTCTCACCGTGCGGGCGCTGATCGGCTACGGCCGCATGCCGGCCTCCGCCATGGCCCCCTTGAGCGGCCTGCGGGGGAAGGGCATCGATGTGCTTGGGGCTTCGCCGGAGCAGCTTGATGCCCTCATCGCGGAGCAAGGCGACACCCTGAGCGCTGCCGAAAAGCAGGCTCTGACGCAAGTTTCGCAGATCATGCACGAGGCATCAAACGCGGTCTCGACGCCCGATCAGGCCGCTGCGTCCAATACAGGCGGCACGACAGACAACACGACGCCGGCTACAGATGATTCCGCGCCCGGTGCCCAGGACACCCAGGCCACGTCCGAACCCACGCAGGCTGATGCGGCGGCATCTTTCGTTCCCAGCCGCCCGGCCCCCGCCCCCCTGCCGCCCATGCCCC
Organism: Pseudomonadota bacterium; assembly: GCA_018902545.1. Taxonomy (GTDB): domain Bacteria; phylum Desulfobacterota; class Desulfovibrionia; order Desulfovibrionales; family Desulfomicrobiaceae; genus Desulfomicrobium. The sequence goes on from JAHIQM010000016.1 coordinate 13,707, forward strand.
TGCCCCCGGCCCTGCCCATGGTCGAACTCGGCGGCGCGCAGTACGCGGGCATGATCACCACGGCCAAGGAAGCCACCCGCACCCTCATGGGCGAGATGGGCGAAGCCGACGCCCAGCGCTTCGAAAACCGCTGGGCCGCGTATTACGACTTCCCTTCGGCCGAAATCAGCGACCATTTCCGGGCTCTCACACCGCTTATGTCCGAATTTTTGAATATCCGCGAAGCCATCGCCACGACTTCCGCCGCCTTTGACGATGCCTGGGGCGAGGCCATGCTCGCCGCCGAGTACGGTAGCGCCGAAGGGGCCGACGCGGCCCTGGCCCAGGCCGACATGCTCAAGGATTACCTGTCATCACTGGAAGCCCGGGGCAATCAGTTGGCCCAGGGCATCAAGGCTCTGGGTGAGGCCCCCAGCCCGGTGGCGGCCAAGGAAGAAGCCAAGGCCCGCCACAAATCCGCCATCGAAACCATAGCGGGCCTGTTCGTAGAGGCTCCGGCCCAGGAAGGGGTCTGGTACGGATCCTCGGAATACGGGGAGGAAGGCTGGATCAAGGGCATCAAGGGAGCCCCCATCCTCCTCGTGGTCTACGCCGTAGGCGACCCGGCCAACCCGCGCTACAGGGCCCTGTATCTGGACGCGGCGGACTACGACGAAAAGGAGGACCCTCATATCAACGTTTTCGGCATGAACGACGGGGACACCCCTGACATGCCCGGCATGGGCCACGCCTTCGGCGAGAGCACCCTCCGCCACACGTACGAGCTAAAGGACGAAGATGACACATACGTGATCACCATCGCCGCCGAGCGCCTGGCGGAAGGGATAGACTCCTTCGACTATCCCCCGCCCGTAGCTCTGGACACGGTGGAGGCGGCCTATGAGAAGATGCGGAGCAAGCAGGTCGAGGACCGCGCCCAGTTCGAAGCAACAGAGACAGGGCCGGCGGCGACACCGGAAGAAGCGCTCAAGCAGGGCGCGGAGCGCATCGGCACGCACGTCGCCCTGTCCCTTTTCGAAAAGGCCGCCCTGTCCGAACTTCACGACGCGCGGCGCCATAATGAATGGACCCCGACCTTCGTACGTACGGCCCGTCAGTGGCTTAAGGAACGGTCCTTTTCCGAGAAGACCACCCTGGCCCAGGACCGCAAAGCCCTTTCGGCCATGTTCGCGAATCTCCTGGGTCCGCAAACACCGTCGCAGGAGGAGCCAGCCATGATCGCCAAGGCTCCTGAGCAGGTCGAGGAACCCGCAGCGGACGACGCAGGCGAGGAAGCAGCCCTAGAGGAGGCCGAGCGCACCGCCAAAATCGAGCGTATCGAATTCCACAATCAGAACATGATCATCATCCAGCGCAACCTCGATCGCGACCGGGAGGATCTCGCCAAGGAGACTGATCCCGACCGGCGGGCGCAGCTGGAATTTCGCGTTATCACCGCCCTGTCGGATCTGCAGAGCGAGAAGGATCTTGTGGCTTCCATCCAGACCGGAGAACTGGTGCGCACCCGCACCCCCTTCGATGACTACGCTCACGCGGGATTCATCGCCAACATACAGCAGAGCCAGCGCCAAATGGAGCGCTTCCAGCGCTCAAGCGACGCGCTTTTCAAGTTGGCCGGAATGCTCCCCGGCAGCGAAGGCAGCGAGGCCCGCGCTTTCGTGGAGCGCCAGTTGACTCCCGAGGCGCGGCTGAACATGGATCAGGCCGCCGTGAAGCGCATCGCCGAGGCCCTGGGCAAAAAGGTCGAGGGCCACTATCTGGGCGAGCAGGCCAAGAGCGATGAGGACGCGGCCTACGCCACTCTGGGCCTTGAAGCAGCAGAAAACATCAAGAGCGCGGCGGATTCGAGCATGATGGTGCTGTCCCTGTTCGGCGGCCAGTACGTGGATGCGGCCTACCAGGCGGCCACCGGATACGTCGAGGGTGGGATGGAAGAAGCCGTGCTGCGCACGGCCAGCATGTTCGGCCCCACGGCGGGGGCGGCGGCCGAGGCCATGCGCGGCTACCGCGAAGGCGGGGTGGAAGGCGCATTGAAGGGCGGAGTCATCTCCTTCGTCACGTCCAAGGGTCTGGAGTACGGAATGGGCAAGGTGCTGGGCAAAGCAAAGAACGTCGACGGCCCGGACGCGCCTGCCTCCAAAAAGGGTGCGGGCTCGCCGGACGCGCCCGCTGCCAAACCCGCCCCGGCAGGACAGCAGCAGGGCTTGGCCAAAATCCCCCCCGCATCCGACCAGCGCGCTCTGGAGCAATTCAACAAGGCACGTAAACAGGGCGAAAACCTGGCTGAGGATTTCCGCCAGGCCCAGAAGCGCTTGGCCGATGCCGGGTCCGCCGGAGCCCCTGCCGAGGAAATCATGCGCCTGCAGTCCGAGGTTCGCGAAAAGGTCGCCCAGGTCAACGGCAGCCCCCACGCCAAGAACTTCCTGAAATACAAAGGCGACGCCGGGTCGCAGCGAGCCTACAACGCCCACCTGCGGTCTGTGCACGCCGACGTCGAGGCCAAGTTCCACGCCAACATGCAGGCCAACGGCTGGAACCAGCCGCCTTTGAAGGAATTCCGCAACGCGGCCAGTTCGGGCTCGGTGGGCATGGACTTCGACATCGGCTTGGATGCGCAGATGGCCAGATCCATCGCCCGAGACGGCAAGCCCGGCAAGATCAACGAATGGCAACAGGACGCACAGAAGGCCTGGAACGAAGCCTACAAGACCTCCACAGGGCTCGACGCGGAACAGGCCTGGGAGACGATCACCACCCACGCCCACCCGGAAAGCTACAAGGACATGGCCTGGCTGGCCAAAAACAAGTCAGGGGTTTCCAAGGCCTGGGGCCAGCAGGCCGCGGATGTGACGCGCTACAAGTCCTGGCACATGATGAACGACGCAAGCCTCGACAAGATGACCAAACTGCAGGAGATCAGTCGCGGCGCGGCCAAGGACATGCAGACCAAGCTGGGTCCCATCCTCGACCAGGTCAAGCCCACGGGCAAGAGCCTGAGCGCCTTCAACAAATCCCGCGAGCACTGGAACAAGGTCCGCCAGATCCTGACCGACTTCGGCGAGAACAACATCGACCCCATCACCGCCGACCGCCGCATCCGCGAATTGACCGGCGGCAAGAGCATCCCCGACGTTGTCGAGGACATGACCTACCTGCTAGAAGGGGCCGTCAAGTTCGGAAAGCGCTCGTAAAACTACCGCGTTTACACTGTCAAAGGCCGGAAACCGCTATCGGTCTCCGGCCTTTTTGTCGTCAAAAGCCAGCCAAACGAACCAGATCTTCATGATCCGGCTCCGGAGCGCGGCAGCGCGGGCAATGCCCTGCGCCTTGCGTGTAGAGGTCGCCGCAAGCCAGGCAGACCCGCTCGGCGCGGTCCAGCTCCACTTTTTCCGGCCAGTCCAGACCGGAAATCTTGAACACCCTGTCGCCGGGGGCGAAATACTCGTACAGGGGCTCGGTCAGGCGCAGGGTCAGCGCCTTGCCGCCCTGAGTACGGATTATGGCCCTGGGACTGTAGGCGATGTCGTCCTGATTCCCGTCGCGGCGCACCCGCACCTGCTTCAGGAACAGCTCCTCCACTACCCCGACCCAGCTTTGCGTCGTCTGCTTCCGGGACCAGCCGGCCAGGAGAAAGGTCACTGTGCCAGCGAAGCCGAACGAATACAGCACGTCCTCGTTGACCTCGCCCATTTCCCACCAGATCAGCCCGAAGATCAGGGGCAGGATCAGGGCAAAAAAACCCCAGGCATAGATACGCGAGTGGCGGCCATAGGTTTGCACCCAGGCCCTTGTCTGCTCAGGGGTCAGCGGGCTCACGGCCGGGGAATTTTTCTTGGCCGATGCCCTTTTTTTTGTCGCCATTTTCTTCTCATTTTCAAAGATGACAGTGGCCCGCTCCTGGCTGGGGAACGGACCACTTTCTTTTCTAGTCAAGGGGAATGCTCTCTCGCCGGAAGTGCGTCCCATCGATGGCCAGGTACTGCAGGGCACCCTCCACGAACACCGCGCGGGGCGGAATGATGTCGTGGACGCGGTCCTCGCCGCCAAACACTGCAATGTGCATCTTCTTGTCCTGATCACGGGTGAAATAGACCAGATGCCGCCCATCGGGGCTGAACTGCGGCGGCAACTCGTCGAAGATTTCCCGCACCTCCGGCCCGGCCTGGCCATCGAGATAGGCACGCCAGGATTTTTTCTGCCTCTCCAGCCATGCCACCCTGGTCCCGTCGGGGCTGAAGACGATCTGCCTGGGAGACCCCTGGCCCCGGCCAATCTCCTTACCGTCCACGACGACCACGTACTCCTCGTCATTAAGCTCAAAGCCCGCGGCCCAGCGGCTGCCGTCAGGGCTGAAGATTGGGCTGAGTATACTTTTGAGAGTTCCGAAGCCATGGGAAAAAACCTGGCCGTCGACCACCAGAAAAGCCTCATCTCCCTTTTTTGCAGCATAGATATGCCGTTGGCCGTCGGGGCTGAAGGTGGCCGGATCCCAGATATCGTCAAAGTCAGGTCCGATCTGCCCGTTGACAACCATGGACCTTACCGTGTCGTCCACATGGGCGACAAAGGCGTAGAAAGCGCCGTCCGGAGTCACCGCGTACTTGTAGCCGTAACCCATGGTGGGCTTGAGTTCTTCGCCATCGCGGACAAGAAAGCGGTCTCCGCCCTCTTTTCCGGCGATGTAATAAAGTTCAGCGCGGTTCTGCGTGAACTGCGGAATGCCGTGAATGGCCGAATACTTCTGCCCCTCGGAACCGTCAGCGGTGACGACCATGGCGAACTCGGCGCCGGTCTGCTCGTCCCGGCCCCGCTCGATCCAGGCGCCTTTTCCGTTCCAGGCCACGGCTCCTTCCCACATGCGGTAGGGAGTCTGACGCACCTGCTTGCCGTCGAGATAAACCCGGTACATACCGTCCACCTTGCCCGCCACCAGCACATGAGCCCCGTCGTCGCTCATCTCCAGAAACTCAAGGTCATCGAAGAGCTGACCGTCGGCTCCGTTGCAGACAGGGAGTTCCTTGTCCCCGAATTTAGCCTCGAAGCAGAAGGTTTCGGCCCCGGACGAGAATTGCATGGCGTATCCCGGTACATCATCATACCATTTTCCGGGCACGCCGTTAACGACAACGCGCTTTTTGCCATCCTTCTCGCCATCGACCCAGGCCGCGTGGCGCATATCATCGGACAGCTTTATGGCCCCCTCGTCCAGGGCGTACTGGGGCAGCTGGAAATCGAACTTGTCGGGCGCAGGAGCCGGCCCGGAAGTTCCTGTGGCAGTCAGGGATTCCTCCTGGCCCACGGCGTAAAGAGCCCCTTCATGCTCGTACACATCACCCGGCATGGCCGTCACGACCCAGCCGATGCGGTGCTGGCTGGTGCTGAGGGTGCCCAGTTCGTTGTCGCCGACATATTTTTTGACCCTGTAGGCCATGTACACGCCGATGGCTCGGGGCCCGACAGGGCGGCCGGTCGCGGGATCGATGCGGGGAGTCCAGCGCACCTCGCCGTCTCTGCTCTCCTCAAAACCGATGTCGGCGTCACCCACGGCGTCGTCATGCCGGTACACAGAGACCGACTTGCCGACCACGCGGTAGGAGACCCGGTCTGTAATCTCCTTTTCAGTCAAGGGGATCACGGGATTTTCGGGGGCTTCAACGCGGATAACCACAGGCGTATCCGGGGTGGCGAACCCGAGGACGAGATTGTATGTGGTATTGCCTTCCAGCACAGGACTGACGGTCATATACTCGGAAAGCTTGGCATAATAACGCTTCTCGCCTTCAAGGACAGCCGGAGTCCCGGGCAGTATGGCCTGCAAACGCCGCTGGAAATACGCATCGTCCTGCGGTCCGGCGACGGTCAGGCCCTCCGTCTGCAGTTTGACCCTGTACGTACCCTGCACCTGGTCATTGATGGGAAACTCCACGCCATCCCCCGGCCCCGCATCATTCGGGGCAGCCGGAGGCAGGGTGCCCGTCGTATCCGTCTCCACCACCATAGCAGGCGCAGCTTGAACAGGCGCGGCCTGAACAGGTTCGGCCTGGGCGGGTTCGGCCTGGGCGGGTTCAACCTGATTTGGCTCGGATGGAGTTGATTCAGTTTGGACCGGCTCAGCCTGAGGCGACGCGGCAGGAATCGTCGGCGGTCCTTCCGCAGTCTGCGTCCAGCGCGAACCGCCGCTGCGCACCAGGGTCCCGGATGGCACGGACGCGCCCTCGGCAGCAGGCATCCACTGCAGATGCTCGCCCCATTCCATGAAGCCTGCCAGCTCGATCAGATCGGCCCGATACGGGGTCATGAGCGTGTCGTCCTGGGCGCCCCAGAGCTTGACCTGCTCCAGGTCGGCTCCAAGCAGATCAAGACCCGCATCCTGCCGCATCCTCTGGGCGAGACTCATGTATTTGTCCGGCAACTGGCCCCAGCCGCGCAGGGCGCGGACCGTGACCTTACCCTGCTGCTCCATCTGCAGGAGTCCGTCGGGGCCAGTAGCGATCTCTACGGTGGTGGCAAAGGCGTTGCCGTGAAAGATGCCCACAATTATAACGAACATCGATGCGGCCAGTAACTGCGCCATGAGAATTCGTCTCATCCTTCCTCCTTAAAGACCAAAGATTACTCTTTATTTATAAAATACAAATTGTAAATCTGGCTTTATAGTGTAGCCAGGTATAAAATGCATCTCAATCCTGCTCATATTTTTTGGCATTAAATACACAATACTTCCTTCAAAAGTTTCTCCAGGCGCTAAAGTATGTGCCCCAAAAGTTTCAGGAAATGCATCACCTGGTTTTACACCTGAGTAATTATCAAAATTTCTACGATGCCCAGATTTATCAACATACTGCAAATCATTCCTACCGAAACTGTCTTCTTCATCAGATATATTCTTAACTCTAACGGCTACAATTACATATTCTTCATCTTCTTTTTTGCTTTTTGTCCATTCTGTAGCCTTTGCAATAGCTGTTAACGATATCTCAAAAGTATCTGTTCGACCAGATTGGCCAATATGAAGAAAATTCGCATCATCCCCATTAAGGGGCGCTTCATCCTCAGACTCCTCGTTGACCGCCAAGACATCTACGCTTTTGACGGCTTCGACGGTTTGACCTTTGTCGTCCCGGATACGGAAAGTCAGATTTTTTTCGCCCGACTCAGCGGGTGCCTCCCAGTAGAACATGGCTCCCGTGGACAATCCGTAGCCCCCCATTTCCACCGGCTGGTAGTCGGGGACTCCGCCAGTCAGGCTGACCTCGAAATGCGCGACCTCTCCGGGGGCAACCGAATCCGGTCCGCTGACTGTGGCCGGCCCCAGGGGAGGAGCCTCGGCGATCATGCGGTCGATCTGCGCGATCAACTCCTGCACCTGCCGAACCCTGTCCGCGAGCTCGGGATGCTGGCCTAGAGCCTCCTGCAGCACGGCCAGAGCCTCCTCCACGTGCGTCCGGGCCAGATTCAGATTACGTCCCTGGCTGGCCAGCCGGTAACCGAACATGTACGGGACCCGCGCTTGGGCGATGACCTGGTTGGCCGCCCTGCGCTCCTCGGCCTTGGCAACGATGCCTTTCAAATCCTGTATTTTCTCGAAAATGCCCTCGTTGGGAAAATTCTGTTCCATGGCGTACCGTTCGACCTTGGCCAGATAGTCGGCCGCCTTCGCAACATCGCCGGACTTGAGCAGTTCGTCGACCTTGAGCATGCCGCGTATCGCGTTCATGCGCAGCTCCATGTTCGCCCACTGCTCCTTCATTGCGGCATTGGCGCGGTCGTACTGGAGCATGATCATCTCCGTGACCAGTTCCTTGACCTGCGAACTCGTCCAACTGACCACCAAGCCCGGCAAAAAGCCTCCTCCAAGGGCGGCGGTGGCGGCGGTGCCGGCCGTCTGGGCCGCAAAGCCGAAACCCGTGCCCGTGGCGGCGGCCGCCTTTTCCTCGGCGTCGTTCATGGCCCACAGGGCGGGCACGTCAAAGGCCAGGACAAACACACCGTCGACAAAGGTGCCGATTACTCCTGGGTTCTTGACCAGGTAATCCTTGACCACCTCCTTGGTTCCCTTTTCGGACAAGAGTTTCCGAGCCGCCCGGAGCTGTTCGGGGGAGAGGCGCTTCAGTGCTGTCTTGAGATCGTTGGTCAGCTGCGCCGGAACCTTTCCTGTCGCGGTGATGGCTTCCTCGACCCGGTTCATGAGGCCGAGCGCCCTGACGCCTGCATCGTCCAGGGAGTCACCGCTGTAGGCCACGAGCTTTTTCAGCCCGTCGGGGCCGACATTGTGAAAAGCGCCGGAGGCGCTCTCATCCAGAGCGACGACAGCGAATTCGCGCAGTTTTTTACTCTGGATCATGTCCAGAAGTTCCTCGCGGTTGGAACCAGCCAGCTTGCCGAGCCTGTCCGCAAACTCCTTCAGTCCATCCGTGTTCCCCTTCCAGTACTCAAGCGCGGCGCGAATCTCCTCGCCGGTGCCCTTCGGAAGGGAATCGTATGTCAGACCGGCCTTGAGAAAAGACTTCATGACCGCCTTCAGGCTGTCGTCCACGACAACCTGCTCGGCCATCTCGGCCTGCGTGGGCTGCTTCAATTCGTCGGCAAGGGACACGCTGACCGAAGCAAACACCAGGCCCAGAAACAAAATGCCCGTCCATCGCAACGTCGACATGTTCATTTGAGCCCCCACTGCGCCAGTTGCGACCCGGCCTCTGCGGCCTTCAGGCGCAGTTGCACAGCCTTCTCCAGATCCTGTGGCACCCACAGGCCGGACTCGTATTCGTCGGCCAACAGCGCCATGGCATCGGCATCCCCCGCCCCTGCGGCTTCCTCAAGCAGGGCCACGGACCGGATCGGATCCGGCGATCCGCCAGCGCCAGTCCTGACCGCAAGGGCCAGGCTGACCTTCGCCTTTGGATCACCACCTTCAGCCTGAGCGCCAAGTACCCTGATCATTTCGCCAAGGTCTTCGACCTTGCCCGTGCCATCGACACCGACAGCAGGGGATTGCTGGACAACGGACACATCTGAAACGTGCTGTTCGCCTGAGGGCAAACCTTCGTCCATGCGGCTGATCAGCTGTCCGATAACATCGCGTTGCGTTTCGCTGAGGCCAAGCTGACCCTCGTCTGCCTGCCTCAACCAGGAGGCAAGCTGCGCCCTGTCCGCGGAAATGAGGTCCAGGCCCAGGGCGCGGAACTCCATGGCCATTCCCGCAGTCGATTCCGGGACCAGTTTCCAGGCCCACAGGGCCCTGACTGTAAGCTGCCCTTCGTCCCGCAGCCTGACAAGCTCGGGCGGCAATGTGTCGTAGGCCGGTTCGGAGGCAAGAGCCGGGAATGGGAGCAGCAGGAAAAATAACGCAATGGTGAGCCAACGTTTCATTATGTCTCCGAGTTCAGAGCGCTTAATTCTCAGCGAAAACGACAGTCCTCATTTTCGACACAGTCGTAACATCAAGATCATCCCACCAGACCCTTTTTTCTGGTTGGTCATTTGCCAGCCAGGATGCTGTCCACCACCCTTACCAGCGACGCCAAATCCATAAGCTCCGCGTCCAAGACTTCCCTGTCCGGCACGAGCCCCGCACCCGAACAGGAACCCCCGCCCGGAAGCAGGACGTCGCTATTGGTGTAGCGCAGCACCGAGCCGTCGGACAGGCGGGCATCGGTCTGGGAGCTGCATTTGCCGTAGGTGCGCTGGCCCACCAGCGTGGCCCGGCCGTGCTGGTGCAGGACTCCGGCGAAGATTTCGGCGGAACTTGCCGTGTCCGGACCGACGATGAGAGCCAGGGGCATGAGGTATTTCTCCCCGGACGAGGCGCGCACTTCGCGAATCTCCTCGCCGCGCCCCTGGATAGTGCCCAGAAGCGTGTCCGCAGACAGAAACATGCCCGCCATGTCAAAAGCCTCGTACAGGTCTCCGCCCGTCGCGTCGCGCAGGTCGATAATCAGGACCCCTCCGCGCGCCGCACCCTTTCGGGCCAGAAAATCGATGGTGGCCTGTAGTGCGGGCCTGGTCATCCCGGCGACGAATTCACGGATGCGCAGCACCTGCCGGTCGCCGGGAGGCACGGGCTCCACATCCAGGGGCTTGAAGGCCTCGCGCACGACCCGGACGTCAAAGCTTTCCCCGCCGGGCCGGGCCAGCGTCAGGCGCACGACGGTGTCCTCTGCGCCCCTGAGCAGGGACGCCACAGCCTGAGCATCGCGGCCGGCCACGCTCTGGCCATCAACTTCAAGCAGCCTGGACCGATCGGGTATGCCCGCCATGTCCGCCGCACCGCCCCGGTAGACCGAGAGGTAAATCTCGCCGTCGCGCACAACCAGTTCTGCGCCGATGCCTATCCAGGCCTCGCGCCCGGACATGGGGGACTGATATTCCCGGGCCGGGAAATACCGCGCATACGGATCGAACTGCTCCAGGAATGCCGGCAGTCCGGCCTCGTCCAGTGTCTCGAGGGCAGCATGGGCTGGGGGAACCAGCGCGTCGCTGAGCAGAATCCGGCGAATCTCCTCCAGGGGCACGGACTGCGCCCCCGCAGGAACAGGCAAGGCCATCATCACGGCCACCATCCACAAGACCGCAATCCTCACTGCGCCAGCTCCATCTGCATCTTCATGAGCAGATCGTACTCCTTGCGCAGGGCGTCGCGCTGCTTTTCGAGCTGCTGGCGTCGCAGATCCATGTCCGCGTCGCCAAGGCCGCTGCCTTCAAGATCATCCAGGGACGACGCCTGCTTGTTCATTTTCCCTTTCAGGTCGGTGACCCGCTTCTGCAGGTCGGCCACACGCTGCTTGTCCGTGCCATCCTTGGCGGCGAGGCTTTTGGTCCTTTTTTCCAGGGACGAGATTTCGGTCTGCATGGCCCGCACCAGCGCCTGGTCCTTGTCGAGCTGGGCCTGGGCCACCGACTTCTGGACCTCCAGCTGGCCCTTTTCGGCATCGAGTTCACTCTGGGTGGCACGCAATTCTTCGAGCCGGGCCTCGCGCTCGGCCACGCGGTCCTTGTAACCGCCACCACCCAGCCCGGCGACGCCGCCGAAAAAACCGCCCGCGCGCGGATCATGCTGACCCGCGCAACCGCCTAGAAGCATCGCTGCAAACAGCACCGGGATGAGAAACGCCGTCCTCATACGGATAGCCTCTGATCGATCTGGGCCAACTGGGTGCTGCCATCACGCAGCTTGTCCAGATTCTTCTGCAGTGTGTTCACTTCCTTCTCCAGACTCACGATGTACTGGTCGTCCGCCGGACGGGTCTTTTTCTCGTCGGCCAGGATCGCGGTCTGGACCTCAAGCTCCTTGGCCAGGGTGTCTTCGAGCTTCTTGCTGGCGTCGATCTTCTTCTGCAGCTCGTCGCTCTTGGCCACCAGCACCTTCTTGTCCACCGTGCCCTTGTCGTACTGCGCGCGCAGGGTTTTGGACTGCTTTTCCAGCGTGACCACGTCCTTGGAGAGTTGCGCGTTGTAGGCGAGGGCTGTCCTGTTGTACTCCTGCGTATTGGAGATTTCCGCGTCGAGGAACTCCTCCGTGCTGGCATAAGCCTGCTTGCGCTTGGCTATCTCGTTGCCGACCAGAAAGCCCAGACCCGCACCGGCCGCCGCTCCGATGGCCGCACCGCGTCCGCCGCCAACGGCGTACCCGAGCAAGCCGCCCAGCACCGCGCCCACGCCCGTCCCTTCGGCCTGGGTGCGGTTCTTGTCAGACATGGTCGCGCATCCGGGCAACAGGGCACAGACCAGCAGCACCACAGCGAGCACTTTCAAAACTTTTTTCATGACAACCTCCTAAAATTGTTCATTTTATGAATCGGAAAATTCGGCAAATCCCTTGCGATATTCTTCCAGCCACACATCGGTGTCGGCCCGCCGCTGCTCCGCGAAGCTCTCGGCGTGGCCTTTAAGCAGCTTCATGACCAGACGTTCGCGTTTGGTCATCTCCCTGGCCTCAAGCTCCGTGAAGGCAAAGTCGATGTAGGCCTTCTCGTACTCGCCGAGGGTGCCGATCTTGTCCTTGTAGCCCAGCATCTGCTCGCCAAGCGCCGTCTCCAGCTCACCTATGGACTTCTGCACCGCCGCGACCTGCTCCTGGTAGCGCGACGATGTCTCGGCAAGTTCCTTGGCCAAGGCCAAGGTGTCCGTCAGGCGCTCCAGGCGAGAAAGATAGACCGACAGGTTGACCCCGTTGCGGGCCGCATCCTGGGCCAGACTGCGCGCGCTCTCGCGCTGGGCCAGTTCGAGCCGTTCCCGTGCATTGTCCAGGGTGGACTGGACCGACCCCAGGGGCTCCTTCAGGGCCGGGTTATCCTTGATGAGACGCGCGATGATGGGGTCGGCCGCACCGATCTGGACCGAAGCCTGGCTGACCAGATTGTCCAGGGTGCGCCCCACGGGCATGGTCTTGCGCAGGTCGGCCTTGTAGGTCTCGTACTCTTTCTCGATGCGGGCGCGCTGGGCCGAGGTCACGACCACGTTGGCCCCGATGGCCAGACGCGCCCCGGTGTTGAAGGATTTGCGCTCCTCAACCTTTTTTTCGTCCACGTTCCAGGCATAGACGTCGAGCTCCGCCCGAAGCGCGCTGCGCAGGTCCGCAGCCGGGGTGGAGACGCTCCCGCCGCGCACTGCCACGCCGCCGGGCTTGCCCTGCCAGATCTCCGGCCGAAACAGCCCGGAGGTCATCTCCTGAGCGTTGCCGATGAGATCGTGAAACCCGCCCGCGTCGGGCTTGCGCAGCCCCACCGGCCGCAGCTGGTGCTTGGCGTTGCCAAGGTGCCAGGCAAACTCGTTGGCCTCGGCCGCCGGGAACGGCAGACCGTTGTCGAAGGTCCCGGCCTGGATGGATGCAAGACCGCCACGGGCGCAGTATTCCCATTCGTCCTCTGTGGGTAGCCGCAAGAATCCGGGAACCTCATCCACGCGGGGCATGGCGGCCACACGCTCGGGATGGGCGGGGTCGAACAGCCACTGGTTGTAGCGGCGAATGAATTCGAGCACGTCTCCGTGGCTGACATAGGCCAAGGGCAGCATCAGCGCGTCGCGCAGCTCCCGGCCCTGCAGGGTCGGCAGCTTCTGGTCCTCAGGGTCGCCGCTGGCGGCCAGAAGCGCGTCCATGCCCATGACCGCGACATACTGGCCACGGGTGAGTTCATACTTGGCCATGACCAGCTCCCAAGCCTCATCCGTGCCGGATGGAAAGGAGCCGCTGATCTGGGTGCGCTGCAAGCCCTCGAAGATGCCACCGGCTGCGTCGCCGATCTGGATGATGCGGCTCTGGTCGCCCCAGAAACCGCTACCGGACACCGGGACCCGGCGGAAAACCATCTGGGCGTCGTCCGGCATGGGCAGGACCAGGTCGCCTTTGGCTGGCTTGGGATTGTACGGGGTTTGCGGCGGCGCTTCGGCCAGGGCCGTGTTCATCGGAACCGCGAGACCGCATGTCACCGCGAAAAGCAGGAAAAACATCATGGCCGAAATTCGCCGGCCCGGCCTCACGCCATCATTGTTCACGAATGACCTCCGCAGGATCGATGCATGTCGCCCGCCACGCGGCTGCCAGGGAGGCCAGGGCCGCCAGGGCGAGGGTTATCAGACAGAAAACCGGGACATACTGCCCCGGCAGAACGCAAAAAGCCTCGCCCGGGGCAAGCTCCGAGGCAAAGGCATGGTTGATGGTCCCGGCCAGGGCCGCGTAACCGCCGAATCCGGCCGCAAGGCCCAAGGCCGCGATCATGAGCCCCTGGGAAATGGGAAAGAAAAAGACATGCCTGCGTGCGAAGCCCAGGAGCCTCAGCACCCCCAGGTCCCGTCTGCGTCGCTCCACGGCCGCGTACAGGCTGGACACCAGCACGGCGGTACCGCCGAAAACTCCCAGCAGCGCGATGAGCCAGAAGAGGCGAGTAAGACCCCGGTCGAGAACCTGGATGCGCTCGATGGCCTCGACTTCGGCGATGACCTCGATGCCCTGGCCTTTGAGCCTGTGGTACAGTCCAGGCACATCGTCGATGCTGTGTGCATAGAGGCGAAAGCCGCGATACCCGCCGCGTGCCATCTCAAAGCGCCCGGCCTCACTCTCAAAGGCCACGGCGCGCTGCGTGGCTGTGCGCAGCACCCCCAAAAGCTCCACCGGGACCACAGGATGCGCGAGTGCGGTCCGGCCGACCGGATGAAGGTCGAATTCCAGGGCGGCCACACCCGCGCTGCGCACACTCACCTTTTGTTGCAAAACTTCCTCCCGCGCCGAGGGCCACAGGACATCCCGGATTCCCAGGGGCAGCCTGCCCGTGTATCCGCCCCACGGCGTCTGCGGCAGGCTCAGAATTCCTGCCTGCTCCTCATCCACGGACAGCCCAATGAGCCGCAGCTCCTCCTCGCCAAACCTGATCTCGACATCGCTAACATAGGGCAGCAGCACGCGGGTGTGTCCGCGCAGCTTCTGGTCGATGGCCCGCAGGTTCGAAGCGGTGATGGACGCGCCGGGGGAAAGAAGGTTGTAGGCCGCAAGGCCCGGCGGAGGCGAAAAGCCAAGCAGTTCCCCGGCGCCATCCTCCGTAATGTCCGCGATGCGGCCAAAGCCGGTGTTGATGACCAGCCCCGAGCGGGTGATGGGCGAAAGGGGCTCCGGCAAGAGGAGCACGGCCCCGTCGAAACTCGCGTACGGCTCGGGCGTATCGCCGGTCCAGCCCCGCGCAGGAGCCGCGTAGCCCTCCTTGTAGGCTTCCACGTCGACCACAAATGACAGGGGCGCGTAGATCCGGGGCAGGGATCCGGCCCTGGGATCGAGCACCGCCGCGACCAAAAGTGGCAGCTCCGCCGCTTCGGTGCGTCCGCCGCGTGAGCGGGTCACGCGGGCGAGAATCTCCTCCCCGGCCGCAACACCCAGACGGCGCGACGCCTCGGCCGTGAGCACCGCTTCGCCGTCCTCGGGCACGGTCCCGCCGTTCTCCAGCAGGAGCGGATCGCCCGCCGCCGTGGGGATGAGATCGAAGAGTTCGCCCTTGCCCGTGTCGGTGCGCACCACGCTGAGCACCGAGGACAGGGGCAGGATGGTCGGAGTCAGAAAGCCGATACCGGGCCAGGTGGACACGTCCTCAAACCATTCGGGCTTGAATTCGCGGGTCTGCGCGGGCCTGATTTCGCGAAACACCGGATCCTCGACCAGACGCTCGCGCAGGGTGTGGATGGTGCCGTGTTTCAGGCCGAGCAGGACAAGCAGGGGGGAGATCACCGCCGCCAGGGCGATGACGAGGCAAAGGGTCAGAATCCATTCGTGCCGCAGATGCAGAGCGGCAAGGCCGGGGATGAGCCGCAGAGGCCGAGCGCGCGTCACGACCCGCTCCCATTGACCGGCCGGCACAGCGAGCTGGTGACCTGTTCGGAGACCTGGTGCGTGTCAAAGGTGTAGGCCACGTCGGCGCGGTCCATGACCAGGTCCACGTCATGGGTCACCACCACCACGGCCACGGCTTCGTCGCGGGCCAGGCGGTGCATGTCGTCCATGATGGCCCGCGCCCGCGCCTTGTCCACGGCCGCCGTGGGCTCATCGGCCAGCACCAGGCGCGGCTGGTGGGCCAGGGCGCGCAGGATGGCCACCCGCTGCCGCTGCCCGATGGACAGGGCCACGGGCATGCGGTCCAGACAACCGGCGACTCCGAGACGAGCGGCCAGCGCCTCGACCCGGGAAGCGGGAATGTCGCCGCCCTTGATGCGCGCGGGCAGGCAGATGTTCTGCCGCACGCTCAGAAAAGGCAGCAGGCCGCCGGTCTGCAGGACGTAGCCGAAGAGATCGCGGCGCAGGGCGGACAGGGCATCTTCGTCGTCCCGGGCCCACAGGGCCGCGACATCGCAAGGGCCTTCCGATTGCGAGGAAGTGATCTCAAACCGCCCGACCCGAGTTGGGGCCATGACCAGAGCGACCATGTCCAGCAGCGTGCTCTTGCCGCAACCGCTCTCGCCGATGACGGCGACCATCTGCCCGGGCCGGACCGCGAAATGCGGCACGTGCAGTTCAAAGACGCTCTCGTTCTGGGAACGCGTCTTGACGAGCCCTTCCAGGCTGACCATGGGCGCGGTCGCTTCAGCCATGCCTCTTCCCCGCCTAGGGCAGATAGTCGATGTGCAGGGGGTAAACCAGATCCTGGTCCGGGTCCGTATCGTTCAGACGGAACCACGCATCGACCTGCTCATTGATGGTGCGGTACTGGTCAAGCTTGGCCAGGACGCTCCACTCCAGCTGCGAGCGCTGCTCCGCCGTCATGCTCGCGAACATGTCATCGGTCAGGGACAGGATGTCGCTCTTGTAGGGCAGGCTCTGGATGAAGGCCGGGAGCAGACCCGATTCGGCCAGGGTCGCCGCACCGCCAATCTCGTCAGGGCGCTTCATGGCCTGGCCGGAGACGCTTTGCAGGGCCTCGAAGAACTGCCCCTGGGTGACCTGGGCACGCATGAGCGCCTGCACGACCTGATCCAGGGACTGGGCCAGGGACGACAGCTGCTCGCGGGTGACCAGGACGCGCACTTCCAGGGACCGGTCAGCGGGGTTGATCAAGTCGCGGTCCAGGGTCCAGGCCACGATATCCTTGGGAGGGGTTGCTTCCTTGCCCACGTATTCGATGAGCGCGGCCTCCCAGAGCTTGTCGAACTCTTCAAGCGGAGCCGCTCCGACTGCGTCGGTGCTGGCGGAACCACCCATGGCCTCGTTGAGCTTTGCGTTGATGCGGCTGGTCAGATGTTCGGCCAGATCACGGTACTGCTGCTCTTCGAAGGCGTTGACCGCCATTATGGCAGAACTCTCGGCGTTGCCGCGCACGCGGGAGAGGTGGGAAAACTGGGCCTGGGTCTGGGGATGATCCTCGGCTGCGCGGGGGTCCTGCAAGTGGATGGCGAAGAGATGCACCTGGGCGTCGTCGTATTCACGGCGCAGGTCGGTCTCGTCCTTGCCCGAGGTGTTCTGCGCGTGCCCCTTGGGGTGCGAACTGGCGTCACCGATGAGGATGACGAAACGCAGCGCCCCGTCGCGCCACTGGGAGCGCAGGGCCACGTCCACACCGGCAAAGGCTTCCTCGGCATAGTCCACGCTGCCGACGGCAGTGGCTCCGCCCTCCTTTTCCAGCAGTTCGACAAGCGCTTCGCCGGAGACCAGCTCCGGGGTGAGGTTGCGGGTCACGTATTCGAGCTGCGGCGCGACCTCCAGGGAGTCGCGGTAGGCCACCAGACCAAAGCGGAAACGGTCGGCCGTCTCGGCGCTGAATTTCCTGGTCATCCCGGCCACGGCCTCACGGGTCATGTCAATGAAGGGCTGCATGCTGCGGGTGGTGTCGATGACGAAAACCACATCGGTTTTCACGTCGCGCATGGCTGCGCCTCCGGCGGAGCGTCCCACCTGGGCCTGCTCCAGATAGTCGGGGCTTGAGAGGGTGTCGGCGCCCCGGCTGCCCGGCACGGCGGCCGCGAGTTGCAGAAGGCGGACGTCATCGCCGTCGATCCTGGTCTGCGACCACTGCAGGATGGGCAGCACGTAGAAGCTGCGGGTGATGTCCACAAAACGCTGCGGCTCCATGCTGACCACGCTGTCAGGAATATTGCCGCCGTTTATGGCATCGTAGAGGCCCTTGGCCTTGCCAGCCATGTCCATGTCATCGACCACGGCCTCCAGGGCGGCGCGATCGCTGAACATGAGCACGGGGCTGCGACCTTCCAGGGGGTTGCCGGGGTGGGTGTAGGAGACAAGCAGGGCCTGACGCCATTCGAGCACATCCTTGGCCTGCATCCAGCCCTCGGGTTCGGTCTTGGAACGGCCGACCTGATACCAGCCGCGCGGGTCCGAAGGCAGGCTCAGATCGAGGCCCTGGCGGTCAAAGACATACATGGGCTTAAAAGCGGGAACGTTGGCCTGAACCACCGACTCCTCGTTGACCGAGGCTTCGCGATACATTGAGGCGAAGGGGCGCGGCAGGATGCGCAGCGGAAGTTGCGTCGCGGTTTCAAGACAGGCGGTTCCGGGCTGGCAGACAATCCCGTCATCGGGCGGCGCAGCGCCATCGGCATGCCCGGCCGTTCCTTCCAAAGCGGAAAGGTCAGCTGGAGCGTGACCCTGTGTGCCTTCGAGATCCGCAAGCTGCGCATGTCCGTATCCGGCAAAAGCCGTCAGGCACAGGACCATGCCCAGAGTGAAAATCCTCCGCGCGGACGCAAGATAACCAAACATGACGCCTCCTGACTTCGAGGGTTGAACGTATCCCTATTGCTATGAACGGCCATACAAAAAAACATCACTCTTTATGTAAAATATACCGAACAATAATGCAAACTTATAATAAGCAATCCGACGCGGTAGGGACAAATTAGGTACTCATATTCAGCAGGGTATACTCGGAAAAATATCCATCCTTTATTTCAAGGTGTTGAAAAGTGAGCCGCGCTGAACACAGCTACAGTGCAGGTGACACCAATGGGACAACGTCCTGGGCTGCCCTGTGACAAGACGAACTCCCGCCTCACTCGTTGCGCAGAAACGGGGCGGCCTTGCGGCCCAGCACACGCCAGGTTCCAAGCAGGCCCATGACCAGCGACACCGTGACTCCGACCAGCACGGTCAGAAGGCCCATCGCCAGATCCGGACTGAAGTGCATTTTCAGAAGACCCTGGACCACGCCCCAGGCTGTCAGCGTGCCCAGTGCCAGGCTGCCCAGGCCCGTGAACAGTCCGGCCAGAGAGAATTCGGCCACCAGGATGGCCAGGATGTCGCGCCGGGTCGCGCCGCAGACCTTGTAGATGACGCTGTCGTAGATGCGGCGGTGCTGGTCCGCCGAGAAGGCCCCGGCCAGGACGAGAAAGCCCACCAGCAAGGCGACGCCGGCCATGACCTGGAAGATGCGCACCGTGCGGCCAAGAATCAGGGCCGCGTTGTCGAGCACCTCGCGGATGGTGACCACGGCCACCTCCGGGAAGGCCTGCGTGGTGCTGGCGTAAAGCGAATCCTCTTCGTCCACGCCATACGCCGCGCCGAGCCAGGTCTGCGGGGCGCTGTCGAGGGTTCCCGGGGAGAAGATGATGGCAAACTGCATGGCCAGGGTCTGCCAGTTGACCTCGCGGATACTGGCGATGGTCCCGGTCAGGTTGCGGCCGAGCACATTGATGGTCAGGGTGTCGCCCAGGTCCACCCCGAATCCCTTGGCCAGGTCCGAGGTCAGGGAGATGAGCGGCGGCCCGGAATAGTCCTCGTCCCACCACTGCCCACGCACCAGGGTGCTGCCCTGCGGAAAATCCTTGCTGTAGGACAGCCCCCGGTCCCCGCGCACGGCCCAGGCCACGTCTTCGGCCACGGTGGCGTTCTCCACGGGCGTGTCCGCGATGCGCACGATGCGCCCCCGGATCATGGGCCGCAGATCAAGGCGCGACACTCCGGGAGTCTGCTCCACCAACGTCCGGAACGCGCCGACCTGATCGGGTCGGATGTCCATGAAGAAGAAGGTGGGAGCTTCTTCCGCCAACTCCGCAGTCAGCGCTCTGGTCAGGCTGGAGTTGACCATGACCACGGCCACCAGGGCAGTCAGACCGAATCCCAGGGCAAAGACCAGGCTCACGCCCGGCGAGCCAGGACGGTGGATGTTGGCCACGCCGATGCGCGCACTCGGCCAAGGGAGTTGCGGGGCCTTGCCCGCCAGCCAGCGGATGACCTGGGCCAGTCCCTTGAACAGCACGAAAGCCACGAGGGTGCCGCCCACGAACCAGGACGCGAGTTTGGCATTGCCAGCGAACCAGAAGACCATCACCGCCAGCACGGCAAAGGCTGCGGCCGTAGGCAGGAGCGCCTGACGCGGAACGCGGGCCATGTCCGCCGAGATATAGCCCCTGAAAATCCCCGAAGGCCGGATCGTGACCGCGCGAAAAAGGGGCGGCATGGAAAAGGCGAGAGTCGTGACCAGCCCGAACAGGGCGGCCTGGATCAGGGGTGCGACGTAAATCCCGCTGCGGATATGGATGGGCAGCACGTCGGAAAAAAATCGCCCAACCAGTAAGGGCACGAGGCTCCCGGCCAGCAGCCCGGCGCAGGCCCCGACAAAGCCCAGGAACAGAACCTGCGCCAGATAGGATACAAAAAGCACCTTGCTCGACCCGCCCATGCATTTCATGGCCGCCATGTGGTTGAGCCGCCCGCCCAGATAGCCGCGCACCCCGCCGGCGATACCGAGGCCCCCGACCAAGAGCGCCCCCAGGCCGACCAGGGTCAGGTCCACGCTCAGGCGCTCCAGCACGTTGCGGATGCGCGGGGCCGCATGCACGTAATCCCGCACCCGCCAGCCCGAATCGGGATATGCGGCGCGAATCTGCGCGACGACCTGCCCGGCATCCGCGCCCCCGTGGCGCAGCAGGTATTCCACGCGAAACAGGCTGCCCGGCTGGGTCAGACCGGTTTGGTCAAAGGCCTCGGCGGAGACCATGAGCCGGGGTCCAAGACTGAAAAACTCGACCACGCGGTCCGGCTCGCGCTCGATGACCCCGCGCAGGGCCAAGCGCACGTCGCCCACCGCCAACTCGTCGCCAACGGCAAGACCAAGCCGGGTCAAGAGCCCCCGGTCGGCCACGGCTCCGGGCAGACCGTCCCTGACGGCGAGCAGCTCCTGCAACTCTCCTCCCCCTTCCAGCTCCAGGCGGCCGTACAGGGGGTACAGGCTGTCCACGCCCTTGAGCTCGATCAGTACGGACCGAGGGGCGGCGCCCGCGTCGCGGACGACACGGGCCATGGTTCGTGTGCCGAGGGTCCGGCTCACTTCGCCCAGGCCGCCGAGATACGCGGCCTCCTCCTCGCTCAGGGCTCGCGAGGTGAGGCTTACGCTCACGTCACCGCCAAGAATGGCCTTGGCGTCGCGGGCCAGCCCCGCCTCCAGGGCCTGCCCGAGGGAGCCCACGGCGCTGATGGCCAGGACTCCCAGAAACAGGCAACCCAGGAATACGCCGAAGCCGCGCAGGCCGCCGCGCAACTCCCGGCGGCACAGGGTCAGGGCGAGGCGCAGATCACGGATGTCCATCATGCCTCCATGCGCCCGGAATGCATGGTCGCCACCCGGTCGCAACGCTCGGCCAGGGAGCGGTCATGGGTGACCAGGATCAGGGTCGTCTTCTCCTCGGCCTGCAGGGCGAAAAGCAATTCCATGACCCGTGCTCCGGTCTCTTCGTCCAGGTTGCCCGTGGGTTCGTCGGCAAGGATGATGCGCGGGCGGGCGGCAAACGCCCGGGCCAGGGCCACGCGCTGCTGCTCGCCCCCCGAAAGCTGGGCGGGGTAATGATCACCGCGCTGGCCAAGCCCCACCTGTTCCAGCGCCTCCATGGCCCGGCTCTTGGCGTTGGGGTGATGGGCGAACTCCAGGGGCAGGGCCGCGTTTTCCAGGGCGGTCATGGTCGGAATGAGATGAAAGGCCTGGAAGACGATACCCAGGTGCTCGCGCCGGAAACGGGACAGGGCGTCCTCGCCAAGCTGCGTCAGATCCACCCCGGCCACCTCCACCTGACCGGATGAAGGGCGCTCCAGGCCGGCCATGAGCATAAGCATGGTCGTCTTGCCCGAACCCGACGGACCAACCACGGCCAGGGTCTCGCCCTGGGCTACCCGCAGGTTGACCCCGCTCAGGATGTTGACCGGGCCGGAGCCGGCGGTTAGCGTCAAATGAACGTCGGCGAGTATAACAGCAGAGGGAGTATTCATGTCATCAGTCCTTTTATGGGGTATCACCTGGGCCGCAGCCCTGATCATTATCTGCCCGGCCCGCGGAGCCTGCGCGGGGACCGAGACGCATATTCTGGCCTTTGGGGACAGCCTGACCGCAGGCTATAACCTGCCCCCCTCCAAGTCTTTCGCCGCCCAACTGGAGCAGCGTTTGCTGGACCAGCGCCTGCCGGACCAGGGCCGCCGGGTCCGTGTGACCAACGCCGGCCTGTCCGGGGACACCACCAGCGGCGGCCGGGCCCGTCTGGGCTGGTCATTGCAGGACAAACCGGATCTGGTCATCCTGGAACTCGGGGCCAACGACGGCCTACGCGGCCTGGACCCCGTCACCATGCGCGAAAATCTCGAAGCCATGATTAAGGAATGCCAGCAGGCCGGAGCCAGGATCATACTGGCCGGAATGCGTGCCCCGGTCAATTGGGGAGAAACGTATCGGCAGGAGTTCGAACGGGTTTTTCCGGAGTTGGCCGAAAAACATGGGTTACCCCTGTACCCTTTTTTTCTCGATGGGGTTATAGGTAATTCAGCCCTGCTCCTGGATGACGGACTGCATCCAAATGCCGACGGAGTCGGGCGCATCGTGGACGGCATCCTGCCTCTTGTGCTGGAGCAAATGAACGAACTGGACGGCCGGAAGCAGCCCATGACCGGAACCGGGAACAAGCAGGAGAATTCATGACCAGTCTGCCTTTCGTGCTGCTGGGCGTCCTTATCGGTGCCTGGTTCTTGTCCTCCAAGATCATGCGCATCACCGTCGGCGCCCTGTCATCCCCCCGGGAACGCATGACCCTGCGCTCCCACGTCCCCTCGGACCAGGACCTTCGCCAGCCCCTGCGCCAGACCGAAGACTGGGCCCGTGAACACGGATTCGAGGATGATGTCATGTTCGATTTCGAAATCGCCTCCAAGGAAAACACCCTCTTTTGCCGGACCTGGAAAAATGCCGGAGAGAAAACCTATCTCGTTTTTTATTACGGGATGGGAAAGCATTTCATGGAGCTGGTCACCATTTACGATGACAAGACCGGCGTGACCACAACCAACGCCCCGGACGCCCACACCCTGCCCGCGGTTCCGGGAGCTTTCATCCAGAGCTTTCCGGAGACCGAACTGACCAGCATGCTCGGGCTGCACCTGCAGGGCCGCACCACCCTGGAGCGGCGCACCGGCCTCACCCCCCAGGAACGCCAGGAGAGCACCATGGATCTCATCGCCAAGGCCCTCAAGCGCCAGGCCACCTACGTCATGTCCATCCCCGGATGGCAGTGGAAGGGGCTGTGGTGGATCACCGTGCGCAAGAAGAAAATGGTCGGCAAGGATGTGGGCTGGCAGCTGGACCAGCTCGGCGTTTACGAGCCCAGCGCCACGCCGCCGGAGATGCTGCAATGAAAGCCCGCCTCGGGCCGGGGCTAGTCCTTGGCCTGCTGCTGGTGCTGCTTGCGCCGATTTTTGTCTGGGCGCTGGATTCAGCGGAGCCGGACATAAAGGTGGCCTACCTGGAACGACCGCCCTATTACTGGACGGACAACGGCCAGCCCAGGGGATTTTTGCTTGAACTGACGCAACGGATTTTCCGCCTGGCCGGAATCAGGACAGCCTACGCGCCCGCCCCTCCCAACCGCATCATCGCGGACCTGCGCGAAGACCGCGAGCCCATCTGCTCCATCGGATGGTTCCGAAATCCCGAACGGGAGCGCTACGCCAGATTCAGCCTGCCCATCTACAGGGACAAGCAGCTGGTAATTTTGACCACCAAAGACCGGGCCGCAAATTTCAGAAACCATGATCGCCTGCAGGATGTCTTTAGCGACCCGTCCCTGGTATTGGCACAGGTTGCATCCTTTTCCTTCGGCGAGACAGTGGACGGCCTGCTCGAAAAAACTCCCGCCCGAAGCCTGACCGTGTCCTCGGGCCAAAGCGTTCTGCCCCGACTCATTCTGGAAGGACGGGTGGCGTACATGCTCGTGGCTCCAGAAGAGGTGCCGACGCTGCTGCAATCCGCCAACGTCGATCCCGGACTCTTTGTCCAGCTGACCATGCGGGACACCCCCGCAGGCAATCTGCGCCATCTCATTTTCAGTGCGCGGGTGTCCGAGGATATGCTCAGAAAGGTCAATGCCGCCATCAAGGTCCTGACCGATCAGGAAGCCCTTTTGTCCCCGGAGCAGCCCTGAACATGACCCTGGAACCTCTGGACTACAACCCGTCAAGGGAGCCGCATCTGGTCGTTCTGCACGAAGACCGGGACATGGTCGTGGTTAACAAGCCCGGCGGCCTGCTGTCCGTGCCAGGCCGCACCCCGGACCTGTTCGATTCGGTGCTCTCACGGGTGCGCGAAACCCACCCCCATGCCCAGGCCGTCCACCGCCTGGACCTCGGCACCTCCGGCGTGCTGGTCGTGGCCACCCGGCGCAAGGCCGAAGCTGCGCTGCGCGTGCAGTTTCAGGAGCGCCTGACCCGCAAGGTCTATCTGGCTAAAGTCGGCGGCGTGATGGCCGAAGACGCAGGACAGGTGGATCTGCCGCTCATCTGCGATTGGCCCAACCGCCCCCGGCAGATGGTCTGCCAGACCACCGGCAAACCGGCTCTGACAGACTTTCTTGTCCTTGAACGCGCCGAAGAGAGCACCCTGGTCCTCCTGCGCCCGCACACCGGCCGATCCCACCAGCTTCGCGTGCACATGGCCAGCCTTGGCCACCCCATCCTCGGCGACAACCTCTACGGCAACGCCAGGCAGGGCGACGCCTTGCTCCTGCACGCCAGTCAGCTGGGCCTCTATCACCCCTTCAGCGGGGAATGGACCGTGTTCCACGCCCCCTGCGACTTTGCCCCGCACGTCCTTCCGGTTGCGCTTGACCCCACTGAACCCGTGATGCCCTGAGACGATTCACGCCCCTGTCTGATCCGCCCCAAACGCCCCTTATCGTCGCCATTCCCGCGCAGGTGACCTGCACCTTCGACGAGCCGTTGTGCCTCATAGTGACGATTGGTTCGTAATGCGGGAATGACTTTTAACGGTGTCTCGCAACGCGCAAAATTCCATAATGATCAATAAAATCGATGCACAGCTGAGCTTTCAATCCAAAATAACGATTTGACCATAAGCCCGCCTCAGGTCAGATAGTTCCCCATGATCCCAATTTGCTGGAAATCCTGGTCCTACGCCTTTGTGCGGATCGGACTGGCCATGTCCTTTCTCGTGGCCGGAGTCATCAAGATCCTGGACCCCATGACCTTTGCCATGACCATCAACGCTTTTGGCATCCTGCCAGGGCCGCTGGTCCTGCCCGTGGCCTTTTTGCTGCCGGTGCTTGAGATCCTCGGCGCGGTGGCACTCATTTTCGACATCCGGGGCAGCCTTGGCCTTATCACCCTCATGATTCTCATGTTCATCGTGGTGCTCGGCTACGGGCTGCACATGGGCCTTGATATCGACTGCGGCTGCTACGGCCCGGGAGATCCCGAGGGTGAAGCCTTTGCCGGAATCCGTTCGGCGCTGTGGCGGGACCTGATCATGCTTGGATGCGCCACCCTGCTCTATGTCTGGCGGAAGATGCTTGGCGTTCGCCCGAACACGTTTGCCGGTAAATATCAGTCCATCAAAACCTTTATTTTCAAGGATGAAACCGCATGAAAAAGACGATTGCCCTTTTGGTGACCATGGCCTGCGTACTGCTGGCCAGCCCCTCCTTCGCCCTTTTTGAAAACAAGTTCGAGGCCGAAGTGAGCACGGAAACCGTCGCCGTGAAACTGCACCGCGACACCATTTCCGGAGGCTATGAACTGATCGCCACGGGCGAACTCAAGAAGATGATCGACGAAGGCAAGGACATGATCATCATCGACACCATGCCCTACGAGGACAGCTACAAGAAGGAACACGTCCCCGGTGCCCTGCAGTTCCTCTTTCCCATTCCCGACATGCCGGAATGGAATGACGCTGAAACAGCGGGCAAAACCCAGGCCGACTTCGAAGCCATGCTCGGCCCCGACAAGGACAAGACCATCGTCATCTACTGCGGTTTCGTAAAGTGCACGCGCAGCCACAACGGCGCAGTGTGGGCCAAGAAGCTCGGCTACACCAACGTCTACCGCCACCCCGGCGGCATCTTCGCCTGGAAGGGCGCTGGATTTCCCATCGGAAAAATCAAGTAAGCATCACTTTCCCCTGGCAACACGTCCCTATCAGCAACAAAGCCCCTGATCTCATCGTGGATCAGGGGCTTTGTTTTTTCTCGGAGTCTTTTTTTCAATACTTTAAAATTATGGCAGCTTCTTACGCCCAGGGATTGAACAGGCTAAGCCCGACATCCTTGAAATCGGAAGTATTCCGGGTCACGAGCACCATATCATGCCGCAAAGCCGTGGCCGCGATAAGCGAATCCATCACACTCATGGGTTCGCCCTTCTGCTTCCGCGCGGCTGCCATTTTCCCCCACACGACAAAGACCTTCGCATCAAGGGGAATGATGCGCCCGTTGAACTGCCCGACCAATTCCTCGCTTAGCCAAACTTCCAGTTCGGTCCGGCGGTTCGACGCTGCAAGATTGCTGATCCCGCACTGAATTTCGCCGATGGTCACCGCACTCAGATGCGCATTGTCCATCTCAAAGGAATTCAGCCATTCTATAACCCTCGGCTCCGGTCTTGGCTTGACAAATTCTGAGATGACGCAGGTATCGAGAAGGTAGCGTTGGCTCACAGGTCAATCTCACGCAGGTCGTTTCGCTGATCCCTTTCAATGCAGAGTTCGCTGCTTCTTAAAGGTGAGACCATCAGAAAATCGCCCAGACGTTTTTTTGGAGCCGTCAGCTTCTTGTAGCCTGCGATGGGCATCACCACGACAACTTCAACCCCATGGCGCGTAATAACTTGCGGACCTTCCGACATGGCACGATCGATCAATTCGGAAAACTTGTTCTTTGCTTCCTGCAGTTGCCAAGAAATCATAGCGCCCCCTAAAACCTGTCTAGACTGTCCAGATTATATGGCGAAAACCAGGGAAGCGCAAGCACCCAGCACTGACACCTATCCCACTACGTCATATCGGCTGAAAACCAATGAATAAAAAGCCTTGCCCTTGGTTCGCGAGCGAAGTTCCGTGGAAAAGCCGAACAGCTGGCGCATGGGGGCCATGGCCGTGATGCCGGATTCGATATCCGAGGTGCGCACATCGAGGATACGCGCGTTCTTGGCCCCGAGCAGGTTCACGCAGTCGCCCACGTAGTCCTGGGGCATACGCAACTCCACGCTCATGATCGGCTCAAGCAGCACCGGCGAGGCCTTGGACAGGGCCTCCTTCATGGCCTCCAGCGCCGCCATGCGCACCCCAAGGTCAGTCAGGCCGTCCTCGAACGGGGCGATCTCAAGCAGAAAGGCTTCCACATCCGCCACCAGACAGCCTTGCAGCATTCCTGCCTGCAGGGCGTCTTCCATGGCCCTGAGCGCGATGTCCGTCTGGACCGTAGCCGGAAGGGCCGTCACGCATCGGTTGCCGAGCCCCCGCTTGGCGGGACGGACCGAAACGCGGACCAGAGCGCGGTGCGTCTGATCCCCGATGAGCTTGCGACAGGAACCCTCGGCCTCAGCCTCAGCGGCAATGGTCTCGCGGAAAATGACCTGCGGGTTGCCGTAACGGAAACTCACCCCGCTTTCGCGGCGCAACCGCTCCAATACGACCTCCAGATGCAGCTCGCCCAGCCCGGCCACGATGAGCTGATCCGTGTCTTCGTCAGTGAACGATTGCAGGGTCGGATCTTCGATACAATATCTTTGAAGCAATGCTTGAAGTTTATCCGTGTCACTGGCGCTGCCCGGGACCAGGGCGACGTTCAGGACCGGCTGGATGATGTCGATATTCTCCAGACGCAGGGACTGTTTGCCAGAAAAAAGCGTGTCCCCGGTGATGCATTCCTTGAGGCCCGTGGCCAGGATAATCTCTCCGGCCCTCGCCTCGGGGATGGGCTCGTGTCGGTTGGCGTGCACGGTGTAGACTTTGTGAATCTTCTCAAAGCGCTCCAGCCGGGAATTGTACACCGCGCTGTTTTCCCCGATGTGTCCGTTGTAGACGCGCACAAAAATTTTCTTGTGCGCGCCCTCAAAAAGCACCTTGAAGACAAATCCCACGAACTGGTCTTCGCGAACCTTTTCCGACTCCATGCGTCGCAGCACATGGGCATGGGAATGGGACTCCACCGGTGAGGGCAAAAAATGCGCGATACCGTTCATGAGCGGCTGCACGCCGATGTTCTTGAGCGCGCTGCCGCAATAGACCGGCACGGCCTGGCCCGTCAGGGTCGCCTTGCGCAGGGCCGCTCGCAGCTCGGCCTCGCCGATGCTCTCGTCGGCCAGATAGCGCTCCATGATCAGATCGTCGAAATCGGCCACGGTCTCGATCAGCTCCCTGCGCCGGATCGCAAGCATCTCGCGGTCTGCGGCCTCCGGGTCGGATTCCAGGACCGTCGAACCCTGGTCGGCGGGATCGAAAACAAGGGTCTTGCAGCGCAAAAGATGCAGCACCCCGCCCTCGATGCTCACGGACGGCACCGTCACCGGCAGCGGCCTGACCCCCAGGCGGGCCTGGATGTCACGCGTCACGCGCCAGAAATCCGCGCCCGGCCGGTCGGTCTTGTTGATGAAGACCAGCCGGGGCAGCCCGTACTTGCTTGCCTGCCGCCACACCGTCTCACTCTGGGACTCGATGCCGTTGACCCCGCAGAAAACGACCACCGCGCCGTCGCAGACCCGCAGCGCGCGCTCCACCTCGACGTTGAAATCAACGTGCCCA
Organism: Pseudomonadota bacterium; assembly: GCA_018902545.1. Classification (GTDB taxonomy): domain Bacteria; phylum Desulfobacterota; class Desulfovibrionia; order Desulfovibrionales; family Desulfomicrobiaceae; genus Desulfomicrobium. The sequence continues at coordinate 42,200 of JAHIQM010000016.1, forward strand.
GGAGTGTCGATGATGTTGACCTGACTGCCTTCCCAGTGAATCGACGTGCAGGCCGAGGTGATGGTGATGCCTCTCTTCTGCTCTTCCTCAAGGTAATCCATGGTCGCGTTGCCGTCATGGACCTCGCCAAGCTTGTGGATCTTGTGCGCGTAGAAAAGCAGGCGCTCGGTGAGCGTGGTCTTGCCCGCGTCGATGTGAGCGATGATGCCGATGTTGCGGATGGAGGAATCGATGTCGTGTTTCTTCATAAATTCAACCGGATTGGTCAGGAGAAGGTGGAAGTACGGTAACGGAACGTGTCGGGAGTGATGACATCCCAGACCCAGCAGCCAAGCAGCCGCTTGGCCATGACCACGGGCGCGCAGTCGGGCTCACCCCCGTAACAGATGTAGGGGCGGCCCTGCACCGCAACCTCGGCGGTGACGGCCTTGTAAGCCTGCACATACCCGCTATCGGGAAGGCGGATCTCCACCCCGTACGCGGCCGGATCGGGGCGCAGCGTGCGTGGATAGGCGAGAGCCGCCCCGGCCAGATCCACGCAGATCCCCTGCCCACTCGCCGCGAGCAGCTTCAGCACAGGTTCCGGATCGGCCGTGAAGACCTGATCCACGGACAGAAAATCGCAGCCGAACAGGAGCGGGTCAGTCACGGGCCCGGAAACGTGCACGACCAGGGTACCGACCTTGGCCACCAGGGCCTGGACCATGGCCGAAAAAAGGGCCGGCAAGGGAAAACGGCGCAGATCCGCCGCGAAAAATGCCCATTCAAGCCGCTCGCAGCGTACGCTCTGCTCCACATGACCCAGACGCCTGGCCTGCATGACCGGCTCGACGCCGTCCTGGGCCAGGGCATAGGCAAAGCTTACGGCATTCTTGATCACCGATCTTTGTACCGCCGGACAGCGCTCGTACGCCTCGCCGAAAGCATCGTCGTCAATGTCCGGGACAAGGCCGTTCTCGGCCAGCAAATCTTCGATCACCTCGCGCTCCTGGAGAAAAAAATGGGCAGGTCATGCATGACCTGCCCAGTGTCCCATATTTCAAGGCGTTGTACAACAGGTGCGCCAGGCAAAGTTCAGATGGCCCCTGCCACCAGTGCGCCCATTTCCGCGCAGCCGACCTTGCGGCCTTCTCCAACATAGATGTCGCCGGTGCGGTAACCCTGGGCCAAAACGCTCTTGACCGCCGCGTCGATGGACTCGGCCTCGGCCTCCAGGCCGAAGGCGAAGCGCAGCATCATGGACACGGACAGGATGGTCGCCAAGGGGTTTGCGATGTCGCGGCCCGCGATGTCCGGGGCCGAGCCGTGGATGGGCTCGAACAGGGCCGGTCCTCCCGATCCCATGGATGCCGAGGGCAGCATGCCGATGGAGCCGGTGATGATGGACGCCTCGTCGGAGAGAATGTCGCCGAAAAGGTTCTCGGTCACGATGACGTCAAACTGCGAAGGGTCGCGGATGAGCTGCATGGCCGCGTTGTCCACGTACATGTGCGAGAGCTCGACATCCGGATATTCAGCCGCCGTGCGGATGGCCACCTCGCGCCACAGGCGCGACACGTCCAGCACATTGGCCTTGTCCACGGAGCACAGCTTCCCCCCGCGCTTGCGCGCGATCTCGCTGGCCACGCGCACGATGCGCTCGATCTCGGACTCGGAGTAGATCATGGTGTTGAAGGCTGCCCGCTCTCCGTTGACCACGGTCTCGCCGCGCGGCTCCCCAAAATAAGCCCCGCCCGTAAGTTCGCGCACGACCATGATATCAAGGCCCTGCTTGATGATGTCCGGACGCAGATACGACGCCCCCGCCAGCTCAGGAAAAAGCACGGCCGGGCGCAGGTTCGAAAAAAGGCCCAGGGCCTTGCGGATGCCGAGCAGCCCCTTTTCAGGGCGGATGGCCGGGTCGATCTCGTCCCATTTGGGGCCGCCCACCGCACCCAGCAGCACCGCGTCCGCAGCCTTGCAGGCGGCCACGGTGGCATCGGGCAGAGGATTGCCCACGGCGTCGATGGCTGCGCCGCCGATGAGCGCCGTCTCGGTCTGAACGGTGTGTCCAAACTTCGCCGCCACCTTCTCCAGCACCTTCACGGCCTGGGTCACTATCTCAGGGCCTATGCCGTCGCCGGGCATGAGGCAGATTTTCATTTGCATGAGAAAACTCCAACTCTTTCTAAGATATTTAAGGCATGCCTCCGGCGGGCGGGACTCGTCCCTCGGGGGCGCGCCCCCTGCACCCCATTCAGGGGGGTGGGGGGCGAAGCCTCGCGCGTTTGGCAAGGGTATGCCTCAGGAATTTATTGCGCCACCTTGCGCTTCACGTACTCCACCAGACCGCCGCCGGAGAGCATTTCCATCATGAACGGGGCCACGGGGATGAAACCGATGGTCTCGCCCGAAGTCAGGTTCTTGATCGTGCCTGCGGCCACGTCGATCTCAAGCTCGTTTCCTTCCTTGATGCGCTCGATGTCGTCGCCAAGCTCCAGGAGCAGAAGGCCCATGTTGAAGGCGTTGCGGTAGAAGATGCGCGCGTAGCTCTTGGCCAGCACCACGGGGATGCCCGCGCCGATGATGGCCAGAGGGGCGTGCTCACGCGACGAGCCGCAGCCAAAATTCTCTCCGGCCACCAGGATGTCCCCGGGGGTGACGCGCTTGACCCAGCCTTCCTCCAAACCCTCGAAGCAGTTCTTGCCCAGTTCAGCCGTGTCGGCCGTGATCAGAAAGCGGGCCGGGATGATGGCGTCAGTGTCTATATGATCACCCACCACGTGGGTTTTGCCTTTGAATTTCATGTTTCCTCCTTTAGCCGAGCGCGCCCGGATGCGTGATGGAACCGGTCACGGCCGTGGCCGCGGCGACAGCCGGGTTGGCCAGGTAGACTTCGGATTTCAGGCTGCCCATGCGGCCCTTGAAATTACGGTTGGTGGTAGCCAGGCAACGCTCGCCGCCAGCCAGGATGCCCATGTGCCCGCCCAGGCACGGCCCGCAGGTCGGCGGACTGATGATCGCCCCGGCATCGAGGAAGATGCGCAGCAGGCCTTCGTCCAGGGCCATGGAGTAGGCACCGGGAGAGGCCGGGATGACTATGAAGCGCACCCCTTTGGCGACCTTGCGGCCCTTGATGATTTTCGCGGCTTCGCGCAGATCGCTGATGCGACCGTTGGTGCAGGAGCCGAGTACGACCTGATCGACGCGGACATCGCTGACCTCTTCCACCGGCCTCACATTGTCCGGCAGGTGCGGGCAGGCGATCTGGGGCGAGAAGGACGACACGTCAAAGGTCATCTCCTTCCAGTAGTGCGCCCCGGGATCGGCGGCGATAGGCTCGTCGCCGTTGCGGCCGTGGGCGCGGCAATAGGCCAGGGTCTTCGCATCAGCCGCAAAGAGCCCGACCTTGCCGCCAGCCTCGATGGCCATGTTGGCCATGGTCATACGCGCCTCCACGGACAAGCCGTCGATGACCTCGCCGCCGAACTCCAGGGCCTTGTACAATGCCCCGGCCACCCCGGTCTGGCCGATGGTGTAGAGGATGAGATCCTTGCCGCCGACATGCTCGGGCAGCGTGCCCGTGAAGTTGACGCGGATGGTCTCCGGCACCTTGAACCAGGTCTCGCCCAGAGCCATGGCTGCGGCGATGTCCGTGCTGCCGAGGCCTGTGGCGAAGGCGCCGAGCCCCCCGTAAGTGCATGTATGGCTGTCCGCGCCGACAATGATATCGCCGGGGCCGACCAGGCCATATTCGGGCAGGATGGCGTGCTCGACGCCGACATTACCGCCCTCGTAGTAATGGGTGATGTCCATTTCGCGAGCGAAGTCGCGCACGACCTTGACCTGCTCGGCCGAGTCGATGTCCTTGTTGGGAGTGAAGTGATCGCAGACCAGGGCAACCTTGTCCTTGTCGAAGACCTGCTTCACGCCCATGCCCCGGATGGACTTGATGGCGAGCGGCGCGGTGATATCGTTGGCCAGGACCAGGGACACGCGGCACTGGACAATCTGTCCGTCCGCAGTGATGGGCTGGTCCGTATGCCGTTGCAGTAATTTCTGGGCTAAAGTCTGGCGCATATGGTGTCCTCCTGTCTTTTGGCCAGGCGGTTCAGGGCGTTCAGATACGCCTTGGCGCTGGCTACGATGATGTCCGCGTCGGATGCGCGGCCCACCGATGTTTTTCCGTTTTCTTCAAGTTTGACGGTCACCTCGCCCTGGGCGTCGGTGCCGCCGGTAATGGCGTTGACGGCGTAGCGGACCAGCTTGGGACTACGCCCCACGACCTTGCTGATGGTGTTGAAGACCGCATCGATGGGGCCGGTACCGAAATCCGAGAGTATCCGTTCTTCGCCGTCCACGTACATTTTGACGACCGCGTTGGGGATGGCCATGTTGCCGCTCAAAGCGCTCAGGTACTCCAGGCGGTATTTGTCCGGGATGCGGAAAATCTCATCGAGGACCACGGCTTCAAGGTCCTCCACGAAAATCTCCTTCTTGCGGTCGGCCAGCTTCTTCATGGCGGTGAAGACAATACCCAGCTGCTCCTCGTCGAGGCGGTAGCCCAGGTCTTTCAAACGCTTGTCAAAGGCGGCGCGGCCCGAATGCTTGCCAAGGACCATGTCCTCTTCCTGACGCCCCACGGATTCCGGAGTCATGATCTCGTAGGTCAGGCGGTTTTTCAGCACCCCGTCCTGATGAATGCCGGATTCATGGGCAAAGGCATTGGCACCGATAATCGATTTGTAGGGGGGTATAGGCTGCCCAATGATCAAAGACAAGAGCCTGGTCGAGGGGAAAATCTGCTCCTTCTTGATGTTTGTGGTCAGCTGATAGAACTCCTTGCGCACGTCCATGGACATGACCACCTCTTCCAGGGCCGCGTTGCCTGCCCTCTCGCCGATGCCGCTTAAAGTCACCTCGGCCTGACGTGCCCCGGCCTTCAAGGCCGCCAGGGTGTTGGCCGTGGCCAGGCCCAGGTCGTTGTGGCAGTGTACGGAAAAGACGGCCTTGTGGCTGCCCTTCACGTTCTCCCGCAGATATTTGATCAGCTCCGCAAATTCCTGGGGCTGGGTGTAGCCCACGGTGTCAGGCACGTTGATGGTCGTGGCCCCGGCGGCGATGACGCGCTCAAAGACCTGCGCCAGAAAGGCCCAGTCGGAGCGCGAGGCGTCCTCGGCCGAGAACTCAACGTTAGAGGTCTTGGACACCGCGTATTTGACCGCAGCCTCGGCCATGTCGAGGACCTCATGGCGTTCCTTGCGCAGCTTATACTTCATGTGGATGTCGGAGGTGGCCAGGAAGGTGTGGATACGGGCCTGCGGATTAACCCGCACGGCCTCCCAGGCGCGGTCGATATCGGAGGGCAACGCCCGGCACAGTCCGGCCACCTGGCAGTCCTGCACGGCCGCGGCGATGTCGCGCACAGCCTCGAAATCGCCCTGGCTGGCGGCGGGAAAACCGGCCTCGATAATGTCGACACCAAGTATTTCAAGCTGCCGGGCCAGACGGACCTTCTCGTTGCGGTTCATGGTTGCGCCGGGAGACTGCTCGCCGTCACGCAGGGTCGTGTCGAAAATGAAAATTCTTTCTGACATGATGCTCTCCTTTGATGGATGATGTATAATCGATTAGTGATGATTGTCGCGACTTATCCTGGCTGTGTGTACGCCGGGAGGCCGTTTCCTGCAAACGATGCTGAGGGGGTTACGTGTGTCCTTTACGAGATCTTTTGAGAAGACTCTCGTAGGAAGGATTTCCCGCGTAGGGGTAGAAAGAAGTAGGTGTAGATAAGACCGGAAATGATGTAGCCAATGAAAAAGAGGAAGCTCAGCAGCTTGGGCTCGGAGGCGACCAGCACGAAAATGAGCAGGGCCGTCACCGTGGCGCTGAAACGATGGGCACGGATGACCTCGGCATCCTTGAAGGATGCGTAGCGGACATTACTGACCATGAGGATGGATACCAGGAAAGCCAGGGTCAGCGTGATGCCGGGCAGCAGGCCGATCATGGAATCGGGGATGTAGGAAGAGAACAGCACAAAGGTGGCCAGCGTGCAGGCCGCCGCAGGAATGGGCAGCCCGATGAAGAACTTCTTGCTGATCTTGCCAGTCTGAATGTTGAAGCGGGCGAGCCTCAGCGACCCGCAGGCCATGATCAGAAAGGAGGCCATGATGCCCAGGCGGCCGAAATCGTGGGTATGCCACTGGTAGATCATCACCGCAGGAGCCACACCAAAGGCGATCAGGTCGACCAGCGAATCCAGCTGAACGCCAAAATCGGAGGAGGTGTTGGTCAACCGGGCCAGTTTCCCGTCCAGGCCGTCGAAGACGCAACTGACGATAATGGCCACGGCCGCCATCTCAAAACGTCCGTCAATGGACCACAGAATACCCAGAAAACCGGCCAGAAGACTGGCCATGGTCATCATGTTGGGGAGCAGATAGTATCCCCGATGTTTGGGCTTGGCGTGTTCCATTATTTTCCTGAAGGGGTGCGTTCTTCGTTATTTCTTGCGGGCCAGCACAGTCTGTCCTGCAAAAACCTTTTCGCCAGTGCGAACACTAGATTCATAGTCACTAGGAATGTAAAGGTCAACTCTGGATCCGAACTTGATCAGTCCGAAACGCTGGCCCCGGGCCAGGGTGTCACCCTCTTCTCCCCAGCAGATGATGCGCCGCGCGATGAGCCCGGCAATCTGAACCATGGTCCAGGTCCGGCCCCCCTCGTCCTCGATCAACAGCGTGTTGCGCTCGTTGTCCGTGGAAGCCTTGTCAAAGGAGGCGTTCACGAACTTGCCACCGAAATAGGCGATGCGCGCGATGCGTCCGGCCACGGGCATGCGGTTCACGTGCACGTTGAAGACGTTCATGAACACGCATATCGCCGTGCGGTCCTCGCCGGTGAGGGGATCGCGCATGGTCTCGACCTTGATGACCTTGCCGTCGGCCGGAGATACGGCCACGCCCGGCTCCTGAGGAACCACACGCTCCGGATCGCGAAAGAAATTGAGCACGAGAAAAAGGATCACGAGCAGAAGAGTCGCCATGATCCAGCAGTTGAGCAGGGCGAAGGTCACGGTGGCCATGGCGGTGAAAAAGACAAAGGGCAGACCTTCAAGGGAGAGGCCGATAGAGGGCTTGTGCATGAAAACTCCTGGTCGATTATTGGGCAAAGGCCTGCCTACCCGCCGGGGCGCAGACTTTCAAGCCATATTTTCCGGGCTCATTTCCCCGGCCTTGGGCCCGCGTACATTTTTTTCCATTCGTCGAGAAAGAGAATCGCCGTCTCCAGGCGATCGAGACTTCCCTCCCGGCCGCGCACGGCCCACACCAGATCTTCGAAGCTCACCGTTGGCGGAAGGCCAAGCCGGGCGAGCAAGGCTTCCACGTCTTCCCGCAAGCGCGGATCCATTTGGGCCCGCCAATCTTCAGGAGCAACCTCCCTGGGCTGCATGAGCGCGGACGCGTGCTGCAGCAGGGTCTGCATGCGGTGCGCATACGTGTGCTCGGCCAGGACCCTGGCCCGACCCCTGGCCGCGACCTCGGCCCGGGCCTCGGGGTCTGTGCGGTAAAACTCGATGCCCTGGAGCAGTCCGGCCATGTCGGAAAAGAGGGCCAGCTCCCCTTCGGCAAAAAGCTCTGGCAGAAGGCCGCGCCGGTCCACAAGCTGAAAAGCCCCGCAGGCCGCCAGCTCGAAGGTGCGCGGATTGACAAAATCCCCGTCACCGACCAGCGCTCCGGGTCTGACGGAAGAATGCAGGTTCACGTTGATGGTCGTGGCGTTGAAGATGCGCACCACCTCCTCGGTGCCGATGCGCTCCCCGCCGCGTTGCAGATACGGGGCAAGGATCGCCTCTCCGTCCCAGTCATTACCCCAGATGCGCAGGTCGTATCCGCAGAGCTGCCGGAAAGCCAGTCGGCGGTTGGGATAGCCCGCGCCCACAAAGGAAATTTCGCTGCCGTACTTGCGCCGCTCAACCGAAGTCATCTCCAGGGGGCGATGCACACTCGGGTCCGCGGCCAGAGGCAGATACACGGAATTCGGCTGTCCGATTTCGCGGAGCTGGTCCGCGAAATCCCCCTTCTGGATGACCGCGAACAGGTCGTAAAGGGGGGCGAAGGCCTTCCAGTACGGAAAGACCTCGCGGTCCTCCACGAACCACATGGCCGTGGGCACCTTGTCGCGCCGCAGGCGCTTCAAAGCCTGCCGGGACAGGGGCGCCTGGGCCATGGCCAGGACCAGGTCCGGGCAAAAGGTCTCGACTTTGGCCAGGATGGCCTGGGACACGACCTGCAAAAAGCTGTTTTCCAGATAATCGAGGCGATCCGTGCCGACACGCAATGTTTTCAGGGCCGAGAAAGCCCCGAAGAAATCCGGCGCCTCGAAATATTCCACCATGTGCCCAAGTTCCCGCAGCGCGTTGCCGCAGTAACGTCCGATGGGCAGGGAGCCGCCGTACAGGGGCAGCACAATCAGAATCCGCCGCGTTTCAGTCATGGGCCCGTCCTCGCAATGTTTGGGGCAGCATCCAGTCCCGCTCCCGCATCCAGGTTTCTTCCGTCAAACATACTGCACTTCCCGGCATGGGCACCCCGGCATAGGCGGCGGCCATGGCCCGAAAGGCACTGCGCCGTGCAGCCGCCGGATCGGTCCCGGCCACGGCGGTGAACGTAAGGCCCAACGCGTCGAAACCGCTCTCCATGACCAGGCATCCGGGGGCCAGCGCCCTCCCCGTGTGGCCACTGACATGGCGCAGCACGGAAGGATCCGAGAACACCTGGCGACAGGCGGTGTCATGCGGGCAGGGGGCGGTTTCCAGACACGGCGCGCAGCTCCTCGCGGCCTGAAGCACGAGATGCCCCCGGCCATAGGGGCCGGTCTCGTGGCACCATGCCGAGGACAGGAAGAAAGCCAGCACCGGCACGCCCAAGTCGGCGGCCAGATGCATGGTCCCCGTGTCCGGCGAGACAAGCAGATCAAGCCCGCCCACGACATCGTGCAGTTCGCGCCATCCGGTACGGCCCACGAGGTCGCGGACCTCTCCCCTGAGTTTGGCGGGCAGCAAGGCGGCAAGCTCCCTGGCCGCGCGCCGCTCTGTGCCCGAACCGAGCAGATGGATGGGGCCGCGTCCGACGCGTCCCAGCGCCGCGACGACAAGCGGGGCAAGTACCTGGGCCGGGAGGGAGCGGCGGGCGTTCTGACCGGCCATGACCACTCCAATCCCGCCACCGCGCGGGATCGCGTCGGGCCCGGCGGAATTGACACGCTCCGGCGACACCGGCTGGTCGGCATAAAGTCCCCAGACGTCAACCAGATTGAGGCCGGTCAAGCTGCGGTCCCTGGTCCAGCGCATGACCTGTCCGGGCCAGGAATCGATAAGCCGCTGTCCCCGTAGCGAGCGGTAGCCGCGCACCCTTGAAGGTTCGAACATCCCCGAGAGGGCGAAACTGAGCCCGGAAAAATTGAGATTATAGACGCGGTGGAAATCAAGGCCAGCAATGTCGCCCAGGTCTTCGTACACCCGGGCCAGTATGTCGGGACCGTGAGCCCCGTGGGCGGCAATGCCGTGGACCCGCACCCCGGGGTAGACGATATGGGCCAGGGCCGTAAGCGAGCGGTCCACCAGCAGGTGCGTTTCGCCGCATTCCTGCAGGGAGCGCAGCAAACGCTTGGTCTGGATCAGATCGCCGAACCTGGCCAACTGAATGACCAAAAACCTGAGCGGCGAGTGGGAGCGCGCCGGAACATCTTCGCAATTCATGCCCTTTCATCCGGCAAAATGCTCAAAAAGTCCAGAACTCCCCGAATTTTCAGGCCCTATCGCCCGGAGAAATCAGGCGGGGCCGTCTTGGACAAGCGGGGCCTGCTCTGCTAGACGGCAGCAATGCGCTACTATCCCCTGCTCCTCGACCTGAACGGCATGGACTGCCTGGTGATCGGCGCGGGCGAAGTCGGCCTGCGCAAGATAAGGGGGCTGCTGCAATGCGCCCCGAAGCTGGTCACGGCCATCGATCCCGCCCTGCCCGGGCCCGAACTGGCCGCGCTCCTTGCAACGCAGGACAACTTCTCGTATGAACAGCGGCCTTTTGCCGATACGGACCTGGACCGGGCGCAGATTGTATTTGCCTGCACCTCGAACCGGACGGTTAACGCCGCCATTGGCCAAGCCTGCATGCTGCGAAGGGTCCTGTGCAACATGACCGATGCGCCCGAGCTCGGCAATTTCGTGCTTCCAGCCAGCATCAGCCGGGGCGATCTGACCATTTCCATCTCCACCAGCGGGGCCAGCCCCGCCCTGGCCAGAGTCATCCGCCAGGACCTGGAGACGCGCTACGGGCCGGAGTATGAAACCTTGACCCGGCTTCTGGCTGGCATCAGGGCGGACTTGCTGGCCCTTGGGCACAGCAGCGACGAGAACAGAGAAATTTTCCGCCGGCTGGCGGCATCACCCCTGCCGGAACTGATCAAGAACAATGATCGGCACGCCTGCCTGGAACTCATCCGGGCCGTGCTCCCCACTGACTTGCACCCACGAATCGGAGAATGGTGTGATGACTGCTGCCCGACTGTTTGAACTGATCATTGCGCTCCTGTACCTGACCGGGTCCGTCTCCTACCCGCTGGGCCTGGTGCTGCGCCGCGCATTTTTAAAACGGATCGCCGCCTGGACCTCGGCGACGGCCTTCGGTCTGCACACCGTGGATCTGGGCCTGCGCTCCCTGGAACTGGGAGCAGCCAACCTCCAGCACGGCCAGTTCTACATGAGCCTTATGGCCTGGTTACTGGTGCTCATCTTCTTCGTCCTGTGGTGGAAGCTCAAGCACGACTTTCTGTCCATGATCACCGCCCCCCTGGCGCTGATTCTCTTTTCCTCTTCCCTGGCCGTGCGCACCCAGGTGCTGGCCGTACCGGAGCATTTCAGCGCCCTGTGGTTCAGCTTGCACGTCGGGACCATCTTCGTCTCCCTGGCGCTTATCGCCATGGCCTTCGGGGCGGGTTTGGCCTATCTGCACCTGGAGCGCCTCATCAAGACCAAGGCCAAATTGCCCGGTTTCTCCAAGGAACTGCCCTCTCTGCAAACTTTCGACAAAGCCAACCACTGGGCCGTGAGCATAGGCTTTCCCCTGTACAGCATAAGCCTGCTGGCCGGATTTCTGTGGGCGTCCTTCACCTGGAAGAAAGTTATCAGCTGGGATCCCAAAGAACTCATTTCCATCGTCATCTGGATTATTTTCGCTCTGCTTTTTCACCAACGCATGGTTTTGGGCTGGCAAGGACGTAAACCGGCCAAGACCGCTATCGTCCTTTTTATCCTCTGCATGGTCTCCCTGGTCGGAGTCAACTTTCTGTTGCCCACGCACCACAGTTTTCGGCCTTAATTTTTACACAGACGTCATCACTCAATGAATCAGGAAATCTATCTAGTTGGTTTGAATCACAAGACCGCCGGTGTCGACATCCGGGAGCGCTACGCGCTGTCCGATTGCGATCCCTCCGCCACCGGACTTGTCAGCGAAGCAGGCGACGTGTGCGAGGCCATGATCCTTTCGACCTGCAACCGCGTCGAATTTCTGGTCGTCGGTTCGGAAGTCGCGGATATGCGGGCAAAAATCCTGCGTTTCTGGGCCGACCAGTGCGGCCAACCGTTGGCCGACCTCCAGAATCACACCTACTGCCATGCCGGTGACAAGGCCGTGAACCACCTCTTCACCGTGGCCTCAAGCCTTGACTCCATGATCCTCGGCGAACCCCAGATCCTGGGCCAGCTCAAGACCGCCTACCGCAACGCGGTGGAAAAGGGCGCGGCCAAGGTCATCGTCAACCGCCTGCTGCACAAGGCCTTTTCCGTGGCCAAGCGGGTGCGCACGGAAACGGCCATCGCCTCCAGCGCAGTGTCCATCAGCTACGCGGCGGTGGAACTGGCACGCAAGATCTTCACCGACCTGTCCAACCAACGCGCCCTCTTGATTGGTGCCGGGGAAATGGCCGAACTGGCGGCCACGCACCTCTTGTCCGCCGGCGTGCGCGACATCACCGTGGTCAACCGCACCCTGGCCAAGGGCGAAGAACTGGCCAGACAATTCAAGGGCCGCGCCATGCCTTTCGAGGACCTTCATCAGGCGCTCCTTGATACGGACATCGTGATCAGTTCCACGGGGTCACCCACAGCCATTATCCGCGCCCGGGACATGAAGGACGTACTGCGCCAGCGCCGTCACAAGCCCATCTTCTTCATCGACATCGCCGTGCCTCGGGACATCGACCCCGACATCAACGGGCTGGACAACGTCTACCTGTACGACATCGACGATCTTAAAGAAGTGGTTGAAGAAAATCTGGCTGGCAGAATGCAGGAAGCGCAGAAAGCCCGAAGCATCGTGGGCGAAGAGGTAGGCGCCTTCATGCGCTGGCGGGATGGACTGGCCCTGCAGCCGACCATCGTGGCCCTGCTGGACCAGGGAGAAGGCATCGCACGCAGGGAGCTCAGAAAGTCCATCAAGCAGCTTGGACCCAATCCGGACCCGCAGACAGTGGCCATCATGGAGCGACTGGCCAGATCGCTGTGCCACAAAATCTACCACGAACCCATCAGCTACCTCAAACGCCGCTCCATGGAAGAAGGGTCAGCCCAGCGTTTCATTCACAACGCCCGCCGGATGTTCAACCTGGATGACGAATCCATCCCTGAAGACGCCCACCTGGACCGCAAAGCCCCAGGCGGCAAATAACGGAGAGCCCCATGCGCACCTTTGTCATCGACGAAATCACCCCGGAAGACATGGAAAAGCTCGAAAGCTGGCTCAAGGAGCAGGAGCTTATGAGCATCGAGCACCTTTACCACTTCCACCTGCCGCCGACGCTTCTCTCGCCCATGCAACAGGAACACGCCCCTGAATGCGGCCCGTTTTACATGGCCGTCGAAACAGGCCGGGACTGGGTCCGGCTGGAACTGCTGGTCCGGGCCAAACGCATCCTGCGCTGCGCCTGCATCGCTTACGCCACGCCAGAGCAGCAGGAATACATGATCTCCTATCTGGAAAACCTGCTCAAAGACCTGCACATCCCCGTCTGACCCCGTCATGCGACTTCAGGACCTCCCCCGGCACCTCGCCCGGCGCTGTCTGGGCATACCACGCTTCTGCAGGGATAGCCTGGGGGTGGAACTGCGCGGCGCACGGCTCGTGGTCGCCTACTCCGCGGGTCTTGATTCCACGGCCCTCCTGCATCTCTTGCATCTCCTGCGCCCGCGCCTGAACCTGACCCTTGTCGCGGCTCATGCCCACCATGGGCTGCGGCCCGAGTCGGACCAGGAACTGCGGCACGCCCGGGAAATCTGCGCCCACCTGGACATGATCTGCGAGACAGCACACCTGGATGTGCCTGCCCTGCAGGCCGCCTCCGGCCGGGGGCTGGAGGAATGCGCACGACAGGCCCGCTACGGGTTTCTGGAATCCGTGCGCCAGCAGCACCAGGCGGACTGGATCGTCACCGCCCATCATGGCGACGACCTGGCCGAAGACATCATCATGCGCCTGATGCGCGGCGCGGGTTGGCCGGGCCTGGGGGGCATGACCGGCGCTGATCCCACCCGCTGCCTCCTGCGGCCCCTGCTTGATTGGGAGAAGAGCGAGCTGCGCGCCTTTCTGGAAAATACAGGGACAACCTGGCTCGAAGACGCGTCCAACACTTCCCCGGACCGCACCCGCAACCGAGTCCGCCTTGACATCCTGCCGCTGCTGCGTCGCGAGAACCCTTCCTTTTCGAGAACAGCCCAGCAACTGTGGGAACTTGCCCGGATCGACGGGGAATACTGGAACCAAAACCTGCCTCCACTCTCCCCTCCCCTCAGGGAACACTTCCTTGGCACAAGTGAACTCAATGTCCACCAGGCAAAGCGACTGCGCCTCTACAAGGCCGTCCTTGACGCCATGGGTCCGGGCCAAGTTCTGACAAGCCACCTTTTGCTCCTCGACAGAGCCTGGGTGCGCAAAAATTGTGGCCGGACCACGCAGTTCCCCGGCGACAAGGTCGCTTGCGTTGAAGCGGGAGGCATTCGTTTCCGCTTTCAACTCCGCTCCGGATAAAATCCGGAAATTCCGGATTTTATCCGCGCCGCGGCCTCAATCGTCCTCACGTTGCACCAGTTCACTGATCAAAATTCATAATCATCCCGAACTGTTTTCGCTTCAGCAAGAAATGAACTCACAATTCACCCACTTTGTCTGAAAATGCGGGAAACCATGAAGCCTTCGCGGCGCACATACCCAGTCAAGTATGTAGAATTCGTAACAGGATAACTACTTATTTGTTGGCGTGAAAATTGCTTTGTCGGCAGAACAAGACAGGCGGACCGGGATCATCGGTGTCGCCGCGAGGAAGAGGTGCGTATGAGATTAGTAAAGAGGACGGACAACCGGGAAAAAGACCGCATTCCGCATGAGGCGTTCATTCGCTATTGCGCTGGAGAGCGCGGAGAGTGCCGCATTGCCCGAATGGTCAATTACAGCAGCACGGGCATGTATCTTGAGCTTGACTACCCGCCGCCCAAGCTTGGGGCCAATCTGCTCATCGAGGTGCTGGATCAGGAGGCCGCGATACAGGATCCGATGATCGAGTACCAGAATTCCAAGACCTGCTATTACGCCAAGGTCATCTGGAAAAAAAACCTGTCCCATTCCAACGCGGAATACGGTGTCGGCCTGCGCTACCTGTTCAGCGCCGAGCATGAAGGCTGAAGTTTCGGGCCCCTTGCGGGGCCCTGTTCAGGCCTTGCGCGCAGCCGATTCCGCCTTGCGCCTGGTCTGGTCCTCGAAAACAGCCATGGCCGCCGACGCTCCCTCGCTGACCGCCGTGACGATCTGCTGCACCCCGCCGGTGATGTCTCCGGCCGCATAGATGCGCGGGATACTGGTGCGCCCCAGCCGATCCACTCGGATATATCCGCCTGGCTCCTGAGCCAGCCCAAGATGTGACACGGCCTGCACGTTGGGCACTATACCGATGGCCAGGAAAACCCCGTCCACGGGGACACGCTCTGTTTCACCGGTCTTGATATGCCTGACGGTTATGAACGTGAGCGTCTCTTTTCCGCCGATCTCCTCGACAACGCTGTTCCAATGCACGGGAATCTCCTCCCTGAGCACTGAATCGACAAGATGCTGTTCGGCCCGAAAGCTGTCGCGGCGGTGCACGATGAATACGTCCACGCCCAGATTCTTCAGATGCAGAGCGTCGGTCAGGGCGGTGTTTCCGCCGCCGACCACGGCGACCTTCTTGCCTTTGAACATAAATCCATCGCACGACGCGCAAAAGGATACGCCCTTGCTCATGAAGCGATCTTCACCGGGCACGCCGAGCTTTTTCCACGACGCACCCGCCGCATAGATGACGGAATCCGCCACATATACCTGATCCTGGGTCAAAACCTCCAGATTCCTGCCGACCTTGATCTCCTCGACTGTCTGGCCGGTGATGACGTCCACATACTGTTTGGCCTGCTCGTGGATCATGTCCATGAGCATCTTGCCGCCGATATTGATGAAGCCGGGATAGTTCTCCACCTCAGGGGTGATGCTGACCAGTCCGCCGACAATGCCCTTTTCCAGGACCACGGCGTCAAGCCCGGCCCGCTTGGCGTAGATGCCCGCAGTCAGTCCGGCGGGGCCTGAACCGATGATGACCAGATCGTGGTGGATCACGTCTTTGTCGGCTCTCCCCTCTTCCTGCGCCATGTCCTTGGCGGCCGTGAGGGTCAACAGCTGCAGGACGAAAGCCAGCTCCGACTCCATGCCCACAGTGCTCAGCTTTTCATCATAGACCGTGTGCGGGATGGAGCCCACGGAATATTCCTGCGCGTAGTCGGGGTTTTCCCCGGTCTCGACGCACTCGACGCTGACCAGTTTCGGCTTCTCCACCGCCGCCTTGATGGCGTTGACGCACTGGCCGGGACAATACGGACAGGTCGGACTGACAAACACTTTCACGACCCGTGGCTCCTGAAGTTCCTGTAACAGCTCCCTGCTGCGCTCAGACAAAAAGCTGTTGCCCGTTGAGACCATCATCAGGGCATGCAAAAAGGCTTGCCCCTCCTCTCCGGCCGGAGCTCCGGTAAAGCGAATGGAGTATTTTTCGGGAGCGATGAGCAGAGTCGGAAAACGCGTCACCGCGAAGCTGTCGCTGGCCTTGGCGTCATCCGAATGCAGGCTGAGCGTGACCTTGTCGGTGAGACGGACCAGATCCTTCATGAGATTATGCGCGAAGTCGGCGTAGGCGTCGTTTTGCCCCGCCTTCACGAAAAGGTGCACGGGCACCACTTCCTTGAAATCCTTGAAATAGGGGGCAAGGGCCTTGCGTTGATCCTCAGGCAGGAACCACTCGGTGTTTTTGGATTTGGCCATAATGGACCTCCGTGATTTGGTCGAAGAAGATTCAGAGTTTTTAGTAGCCAGCACAATACAGGCTCGGCATCCCGAATATCAGGAATAAAGTGATCCGTCAGCGCTCAGGCCAACAAAACTTTCTCTAACGCATGAAACGTTTTTGCCAAGGTGAATTGTGACTCGACCCTCTGTCTCCCGTTTTGGCCCATGCGGACCCGCAAGGCGGGGTCCTGTGCCAGCTTTTCCAGCGCGTCCGCAAAGGCGACAACATCGCGCGGTGGGACGAGAAGGCCTGCCCCCCCGTGTTCAACGACCTCGGGAATATTGCTTGCCTCAAAGGCCACGACCGGAAGGCGCATGCTCATGGCTTCGGAGAGCACATAACCAAATCCTTCCCAAAGAGAAGGCAGGGCGAAAATATCTATGGACGCATAGAACTGCTTCATCTCCTCGACAAAACCGAGAAAACGAAAACAATCCTCGAGGCCAAGGCTTGCGACCCGTGCCCGCAATTCCTGTTCCAGTTCGCCTGTACCAGCCAGCAGGACGGTCACATCAAGTCCTCGCTGCCTGAGCAGTGCCGTTGCATCTATCAGATACTGATGACCTTTCTGCTCGGTCAGTCTCCCCGCGCAACCGATAACCACGCTTCCGTGGGATCTGAGGACCAAAGGGTGACCGGGCAAGGCGTCAAAGGCAGGCAGGTCGATACCGTTGTACACAACAAAGGTCCGACTGGGTGCCATCAAATTCGTGTTCGCGGACAGCACCATGCGACGAGTGTGTTCGGAGTTGCAGAGCAATTTCGTCAACACGCGCCGGAAAAGAAAGCGGTTCAGCAGGGAGTCGCGGGTCGGCAAGGCCAGCCCACGCCGGAAAATGACGTCCCCCACTCCAGCCAAGCGCGCAGCGATGCCGCCGCACTTGAGATCCGAAGGCAAGGCCAGGATGACGCTTTGCACCGCGTTTTTCCGGAAAAATGCAACGAGTCGCGACAATACGGCGGGATTCAAAAAGCTCAGATTTCCAACAGGGATACGCAGTAGATTGATGTGTGAATGCGCAGAAAGCCGGTCCCCGAGTACTGAGGACGAGTGGGTTACGGCGCAAACTCTCCAACCGCGTTCAGCCAGAAGCAGGGCGTGCGTTAAAAACCACTGTTCCCCTCCGCCCCAGGCACGGTTCGAATTGAACAGGCAGATGGAGCGATTCATGACCGGCAGACGTTCAGGAGCGATGCGCGGGCGACTGCCGCCGTGTTGACGCGGATCAATCCGGCCCGACCGGCAACCGGACCGAGGATACTCATTGTCTCGGCAAGACGGCTGACAAAGCGCTCCCGCATGACGTTCACGATGCTCCCGCCAGCGGCTGGGCATGGGCCTTGCGGTCCGCCACCAGCAGCTCGCGCAGGCGCAGGCTGACCTGACCGGGGAGGCCGTCGCCAACGGTGCGCCCGTTGTAGAGGACCACGCCCACCGCATCGATGCTCGTGCCCAGGAGGATGATCTCGCGGCACTCGTAAAGCTCGGACTCGGGCACGGGGCGGGTGGCGACCTGCATGAACCCGGCCGCCAAGCCCATGGCCCGCTTCAGGGTGGTGCCCATGAGGGCGTTCTTGAGCTCGGGCACAACGAAAATTCCATCCCTGTCCACCAGCACCGCGTTCTCCGTGGACCCTTCGGCCAGAAAACCTTCGGCGTCAAAGCACAGGGGATAGTCCGCGCCCCGCTCCACTGCGTCCTTTTTCATCAGTACGTTGGGCAGATAATTCACGCTTTTGATCTGCGACATCCAGCCCTGCTTGGCCGGAATTATCGTGCGCAGGGCGCTGACTCCGACGGACCAGAAGGATTCGGGCTTGCTGACGAATCGCTTGGCCACGATGTAGAGGCTCGGCTGCGGGCATTCGCGGGTATCCAGGGTGAAGCCGCCGGGCCCGCGTCCCACAAAGACCATGACATTGCCCTCAGCAGCTCCGCTGACAACGCAGACCTGCCGGATCAGGGCGTCCAATTCGTCCGGACCGAGGGGCAAGGGAAGCCCGATGGCTCCGGCGGAACGCTCCAGACGGCGCAAATGCTCGTCCAACTGGTAGATGGCCCCGTCCTCGAAGCGCAAGGCTTCGAACACCCCGTCTCCCCGGTGCACGAGATGGTCATCGAGGGGGATGAGCATGAGGCGCGGGTTGGTGAAAATCGCACCCAGGCGATGATCGTAAAAAGCCAGGAAATTCTCCTCGCCGGGGCGCGGGAGAGCCAGCAAACGTTCCCAAAAGAACTGCTCATTTCCAATTTCGACCATTTTCCCCTCCATGGCAGGCAATATCAATGGTTCCGACGCCCGCATCTCGCAAAACACGCCCCAATCCGTTTCCGGCTCGGGGCGTGCGACCAGACAGGAAACGTGCGTTCGTCAGGATACGCGGAGCAGGTTTCGTTCGAGCAGGACTTCCGCAATCTGCACGGCATTCAAAGCCGCGCCCTTGCGGATGTTGTCGGCCACGATGAACATGTTCAGGCCGTTCTCGATGCTCTCGTCCTCGCGGATGCGGCCGACAAAGGTGTCGTCCTCGCCCGCGGCGACAATGGGCATGGGGTAGATCTTCTCGCCTGGGTTGTCGAAGACGCGCACACCCGGGGCCTGGGCCAGGATGACGCGGGCCTCCCGGGCGGTGATCTTCTTTTCGGTCTCGATGTTCACGCTTTCGCTGTGGCCATAGAAAACCGGCACGCGCACCGTGGTGGCGGTGACCCGGATGGAATCGTCGCCCATGATCTTCTTGGTCTCAAGCACCATCTTCATCTCTTCCTTGGTGTACTCGTTGTCCAGGAAGACGTCGATCTGCGGCAGACAGTTGAAGGCGATGCGATGCGGGTAGACCGAGTTGGTGGGTTCCTGGCCGTTGAACAGCTGGCGCACCTGATTTTCCAGTTCGACAATGGCCTTCTGGCCGGTGCCGGAGACGGCCTGGTAGGTAGAGACCACCACGCGCTTGATGCGGGCTGCGTCATGCAGAGGCTTTAAGACCACCACCATCTGGATGGTCGAACAGTTGGGGTTGGCGATGATGCCCTTGTGCCAGGACAGGTCGTCGGGATTGACCTCGGGCACGACCAGAGGGACGTTCGGATCCATGCGCCAGGCGCTGGAGTTGTCGACCACCACGCAGCCGGCCTTGACCGCGCAGGGCGCGAACTTTTCGGAAGTGGAGCCGCCGGCGGAAAAAAGGGCCAGGTCCACGCCGTTGAAGGAGTCTTCGGTCAACTCTTGAACGGTCAGCTTTTTCGAACCGAATTCAACCTTGGTGCCTGCAGAGCGCGACGAGGCAAGCGCGCGCACTTCCGCATGAGGGAAATTCCGGCGAACCAGCGTATCGAGCATCTCTCTGCCCACGGCGCCTGTCGCGCCAACCACGGCCACTACGGGATTCTTCTTCATCATCGCCTCCAAAATATGTTACTTCACCCTGTCCCGACGCGAGAAATCCTTCCAGATATCCAGGCAGGTGTCAGCTTTGTTAAGAGTGTAGAGATGCACTCCAGGGGCACCCCGGTCAAGCAGATTTCGGATCTGATTCTTGGCGTAGCCAAGCCCCAGTCCCCGCACTCCGCTCTCGCCATAAACCTCGTGCACGTGCTCAAGATCACGCATGTACCCTGCGGGCACCGACGCGCCGCAAAAGGACAGCATGCGCTTCAGGGCGGCGAGGTTCTGCACCGGGAGAATGCCGGGGACGATGGGCACCTTGATGCCCGCCGTCCTGGCCCGGTCCACAAAGTTGAAATAGACGTCGTTGTCAAAAAAGAGCTGGGTGATGATGAAGTCGGCACCGCAGGCGACCTTGTGCCGCAGATGCTCCAGATCATCATCAAAGCCCTGGGCCTCGGGGTGCGTCTCCGGATACCCGGCCACCCCGATGGACAGATCGAAATTTCCCCGGATGAAAGACACCAGGTCGCTGCCATGCTGAAACTCTTCGCTGTCCGGGGTGAAGGAGGTTTCGCCGCGCGGCGGGTCTCCGCGCAGGGCAAGCACGTTCTCGACTCCGGCCTGGGCGAGGCCGGACAGAAAGGACGAAAGGCGCTCCCTGTCGGCTCCGACGCAGGTCAGGTGCGCCAGGGGTTCAAGACCGTATTCCTGCTTCATGCGGGCCACGATCTCCAGCGTGTTATGCTGGGTGCCTCCTCCCGCGCCATAGGTCACGGAACAGAACAGAGGGGCCAGCTCCCGGAGCTGGCGGACAACATCAAAAAAACCGGGCCACTGCGCCCGGTCTTTGGGGGGAAAGAACTCCAGCGACAGGAACGGTTCCTGCCGCTGGAGCAACTCGGCTATGCGCACGAAAAACTCCCGGACTTGAGCTGATTGTTGAAAAATTCAAAATTCACAGGCCGCTCAAAAATGGTGAGATGCAAGGAAGCGAAAAAATCCAGGACGCGCAGTGTATTGCGCATACATAAGCGGTCTGGATTTTTTCGCTGACGCAGCAGATCGCCATTTTTGGGCGGTCTGTTAGGCTACGGTGTCGGCGATGGAGAAGATGGGCAGGTACATGCTGATGACCAGTCCACCCACGACCACACCCAGGAAAACGATCATGATCGGCTCGATGAGCGAGGTCAGGGCATCGACAGCCACATCGACCTCGTCGTCGTAGAAATCGGCGATCTTGGTGAGCATGGAATCCAGCGCACCCGTCGTCTCGCCGATGGCGATCATGTGGATGACCATGGGCGGAAAAACGCCCGTGTCTTCCAGGGGCTCGGCCAGGCTCTGGCCCTCGGCGATGGACTTCTTGGCTTCGAGCACGCCCTTTTCAACGGTCTTGTTGCCCGATGTACGCGAAACGATGTCGAGGGCGTTCAGAATCGGCACGCCGCTTGAGACCATGGTTGCCAGCGTCCGGCTGAACTTGGCCACGGCGGCCTTGCGCAGCAGGGGGCCAAACACGGGCAGGAACAGGACCCAGCGGTCGACAAGCATCTGCCCCTTTTCCCATTTGTAGAAGAACTTGAACCCAACGATAAAGGCAATGATGCCGCCCACCAGCAACATGAAATTGTGGATGACGAAATTACTCATGTTGATGACTATCTGGGTCGGCAGGGGAAGTGCGCCGCCGGATTCCCGGAACATCTGTTCGAACGTCGGAATGACAAAAATAAGGATAACCGCGATGACCGCCACGGCCACGGTCACGACCACGCCGGGGTAGATCATGGCGCCCTTGATCTTGGCTTTGAGCTTGGCGGCCTTCTCGATGTATTCGGCCAGGCGCAGGAGAACCTGATCCAGGATACCGCCGGTCTCACCGGCGTTGACCATGTTCGAGTAGAGGGCATCAAAGACGTCGGGATGCTTTTTGAGGGCCTCAAAAAGAGAACTGCCGCCCTCGATGTCGTTTCTCACCGCGTAAAGCTTGCGGCGGAGCTTCGGATTTTCGGTCTGCTCGCACATGATCTGCAAGGCCTGCAGGATGGGCACGCCGGCGTTGATCATGGTCGCAAACTGACGACTGAAGACGACCATGTCCCGGTCGGACACTCCGCCCTCCAGAAACGTACCTTCCAGGATATCTTTTGGTTTCGGCTTGACCCGGACATTGCCGTATCCCTTTCGGCGCAGGATATTTTCAGCAAATTCGAGGCTTGGCGCGTCCAAATCCCCTTTGACCGATCTACCGCCGCGTGATTTTGCCTTATAGATGAAGACAGGCATGAAGGTCCTCCAGAAGTTGGGTCGGAAATATACGTAACCAGCCGTTACCATGAATCGGGTGGGACGGTACGCATTTGCAGGCTGGAGGCAAGTTCGAAAACGATCTCGTCATCTACCGGCAAAAAGGCGTAGCCCCGGGCTTCTTCGCAAGTGATCCAGGCCAATTCCTGGCCTTCACGCGGCGTCGGTTCGCCGGAAAACTTTGTCACAAGATGAAAGAAGAGCCGAATTGCACCCCCCTTAACCTTTTTTTCCTTTACTTTCCAGAGGGAAAAAGCATCTATTGCAATGGATAATTCCTCTTCCAGTTCGCGGGCCAGGGCCTCGCCCAGGGTCTCACCGGCCTCGACCTTACCGCCCGGAAACTCCCAGAATCCGGGCTCGGACATGGACGGGGACCTTCTGGCCGCCAGAAATCTGTCCTGCCTCATCATGATCCCGGCGACCACGTTCATGACGCCTTCCGTCAC
Source organism: Pseudomonadota bacterium (assembly GCA_018902545.1). Lineage (GTDB taxonomy): Bacteria > Desulfobacterota > Desulfovibrionia > Desulfovibrionales > Desulfomicrobiaceae > Desulfomicrobium. The sequence goes on from JAHIQM010000016.1 coordinate 64,752, forward strand.
GCATCCCTCTGGATTTCCAGCTCCTGCAACTCCTTTTCCAGGTAGGCCAGATCCGACATCAGTTCCTCCGCCCTGTTCTGCAGGTCCGTGAAACGCTGCCCCAGTTCGCGCGAAAGCGGAACGTCCTCGTAGGTCGCCGGATCGGCCAGCTTCTTCTCCAGGACTTCCTGCTCGACCAGGTTGGTTTCAAGCTCCGCTTCGAGCTTCTCGTATTTCTTGCGCAGGGGCTTGAGCTGTTGATAGATGCGGTTGCGCATCTCGGCCTGCTCGCGCTTCTTGAGCTTCTGCTCGTTGCGCACCGCGCGCGTCGGGTCGGGCTTCTCCAGTTCCAGGGCCTCGCGGGCCTTCTTGCGGACGTGGTACTCATCGAAGCCGCACTGATGCACCTCTATGCCGTCAGGGTGCATTTCCCAGATTTCACTGACCACCTCGCTCAAAAGATAGCGGTCGTGGGCGACCACCATCATGGTGCCCTGGTAGGCCGAGAGCGCGTCCATGAGGGCCTCGCGGCTCTCCATGTCCAGATGGTTGGTCGGTTCGTCCAGAATCAGGAAATTGGCACGGCTCAGGAAAAGGGTACTCAGCACCAGACGGTTCTTTTCCCCGCCGCTCAACTCCTCGACCTTCTTTTCCCAGTAGCGTTCGCCAAGCATGAAAAGACCCAGGGCGGACTTGAGCTGCAGATCCGTGCACGACGGCGAAGCCAGGCGCTTGACCTCGGACATGACCGTGAAGGCCGGACGCACGATATCGGTCTGGTGCTGGCTGAAGTACCCGGTGACGATGCTCGACCCCGTGCTGATCCTTCCCCCGCCGGGCTTTAACTGACCGTTGATGAGCTTGATCAGGGTCGATTTGCCGCGACCGTTGGGGCCGACCAGACCAATTTTCTGGCCTCGGTAAATGTTGAAGGAAAGATCCGCAAACAATGCCGCATCAGGGAAGGAAAAAGACAGGTCCACGGCGGAGAGCACGGTCTGATTGCCGCGCTCGGGCTCGGGCCAGCTGAAGGACAGGGTACGGGCGCGAGTCTCGGGGGTCAGGGTCTCAAGCTCGCTCTGCAGCTTTCCGATCTGCCCGAGACGGCTCTGGGCCTGTTTGGCCTTGGTGGCCTTGGCACGGAAACGGTCCACGAAAGCCTGCTTCTTGCCGATCTCCGTGCGCAGCTTTTCGGCCTGCCTCCGGACCTGCTCGTTGCGCTCCGCGTTCCACTCCAGAAACTGCGAGAAATTGCCATCGCGCAGCATCGGCTTTTCGCCGCCGAGAAAAAGCACCTTGCTTGCCACCCGATCCAGAAAATAGCGGTCGTGGGCCACGAAGACGAGGACACCCTCGAAGTTCAGCACATAGGTCTCAAGCCATTCCACGGCCTCAAGATCGAGGTGGTTGGTGGGCTCGTCCAGAAAGAGGATGTCCGCCCCGGCTACCAGCACGCGGGCCAGTTTGGCCCGCTCCCGCCAGCCACCGCTCAACTCTCCCACCGGGCGGGAAAAGACCGCCGGAGAAAAGCCCAGTCCGGAAAGGATGGCGTGGGCCCTGTGCTCGGGATTGTACCCGTACTGGTGCTCCAGCTCCTCCTGCCGGTCGTGCAGGCGGATCAACGCGGCGTCATCGCCCTGCTCCAGCGCGGCCCTCCACTCCTTCCAGAACCCGCTCCAGGACGGCAGCACCTCCAGCACGAAATCCTGCAGCGGCTTGACCAGGTCGGCCGCGCCAAGCTCCTGCTGCACGAAACCGATCTGGGAGCCCTTGGGGACCGTCACCTTGCCCGAATCGGGCTCGGTTTCCCCGGCCATGATCTTGAGCAGGGTGGACTTTCCGCACCCGTTGGGACCGACCAGGGCGAGCCTGGTCCCGGAATGGACCTCCATGCACAGGCCCTGGAAAAGATCCACTCCGGAATAGGCCTTGGAAACAACTTGAACTGTGATCTTGGACATTATTCCGCTTCGAAGAAGATGGACATCTGGGTCATGAGCGAGGTGACGGACTTGTTGAACATGTCTTCGGAGAAATCCGTGGCCACGAACTTGGTCTGCAGCATGAGGAACTCTTCCTGCTCCTCGCCCAGGGGCGGAGTGATGGTCAGGGAAGCACCGAGCAGATCGCCATTGATGATCAGAAGGTCCATGAGGTCTTCCTTGCTGACCTCCTCGATGGAACCCAGAGACAGGGAAACGGTCACCGTGGGTACATCAAGAGTGCCCTGGTTGGATTCCAGGGACAGAAAACCGCTGGCGTCCTCACCCAGTTCAAAGCCCCAGATCGCCCCGTCTTCCGAGGCCGGAGAAACCGGCTCACTCTCGGTGGCGACTTTTTTCAACACGCTCTCAATGTCACTGGCAAATTTAATCAGATCCATAGTATTTCCTCACCATGTAAAAGTGTGATGCCGGTCCGTTAGGCGGCCAGCAGAAAATGTATCCCGGCGATCCAGCCCTTCTCCTCAAGCTCCAAAGAGATGCGCACCCCAGCCCCCCTCTTTCCAACGTAGGACAGGAGAAATTCCCCCTGCGGAGCGCCCACTTCATGCCACGAGCAGACTGGACGATCGCTGGCCCGCTGGCCGATCTTGTTCGGATCGACCTCCAGCCAGCGCTCGATGACAATGCCGTGTTCCTCAAGCATCAAGGCTCGACGCCGGGTGATGCGCCCGCCGCCGATTATCGACACCCTCCCGATTCCCCGTGCAGCAAGCCATCGGGCCAGATATGCGGCCTTGACGCGGTAGAATGCTTCGGGATCGTAGCGGGGGTCCGTGCGCGTGAGCCGGGAAGGCGGATCGTTCCAGATCAGCACTTCCCTTTGCACTTTGTCCATGCGCACACCGGCGGCCATGAGACGCAACAAAAATTCGTAATCTTCCGGAAACGGGCCGTCATAAAACGGGCCGCACCGGCTGACAAGCTCTTTGCGGAACATTATGCTCGGATTGGCATAAGGCGATTCCACAAAGCGGGCCAGGGAGATGTCCTCTTCGGTAACCAGAGTGTTGGTCCAGTCCACGTAAGTCTTGTAGCCCTTTCCGGCCTCGGGATCACCCCCGAAACGAACCAGGCCGCCCACAAGTCCGAGGTAGGGGTGGCGGTCCAGATGGGCCTTTTGCAGAGCCAGGCGTTCGGGCAGACAGAGGTCGTCGCTGTCCATGCGCGCCACGTACTCACCCCGGCAATGCTCCACGGCAAAGTTCATGGCCTGCACCACGCCCCCGTGGGGGCAGTCAAAAACGCGGATGCGGCCGTCCCTGGCCGAAACCCTGCGCAACACGTCCAGGGTGCCGTCGGTAGAACCGTCGTTGACAGCCACGATCTCAAAATCCTGCCAGGTCTGGGCCAACAGGCTCTCAAGACAGGCCGTGAGGCTGTCCTGGGCGTTGTAGCACGGCAAGGCGACGGAAATCACAACCGAGCCTCACCCGCAAAGACAAGCGGCATAGGCCCTCCATAATTTCGGTCCCGGACCGGTCTTGACAGCGCGGCGGGTGCTGACCAAGGTATCTCTGCAAAAGTTGCCAGCCCCTTGGCAAAGGAGATGTTTGTCTTTTTAACCGACTGGAAAAACATGATTTTCAACCTGTTTTTGAATCATTTACCGCGAACTTTCACGACTCGTGGCGGTAGCGCCGGGTCAAAACAAAACTCGAATTCCATATTTCCGGCCCAAGGTAAATCGGCCCACCCAACCCCCAACCCACGGAAATCGTGATGCCATCACCCACCGGACGCGACGACCCTTCCTGCACGCATATCGCGGGCGTCCTGCTGGACTGGTTTTCCCGTCACAAACGCGACCTGCCCTGGCGCCGGACTTACGCGCCCTATCATGTCTGGATCTCGGAAGTCATGCTCCAGCAGACCCAGATGGAGCGCGGCGTGGAGTACTTCAAGCGCTGGATCGCCCGTTTCCCCGACGTAGAGAGCCTGGCCGGGGCCCGCGAGGACGAGATCCTCAAACTCTGGGAGGGCCTTGGTTACTATTCCCGGGCGCGCAACCTGCACAAGGCCGCGCAGGAAGTGGTCAACCGGCACGGAGGCACCCTGCCCTCCTCGCCCGAGGCCTTGCGGGCCTTGCCGGGGATCGGTCCGTACACGGCCAGGGCCATCGCCAGCATCGCCTTCGGGCAGGATGTCTGCGTCGTGGACGCCAACGTCGAGCGACTGATCAGCCGTCTGTACGACATTGGCCTGCCCGTCAAATCCCGGCAGGCCCGGGACGAGATAGAGCGCCACGGCGCGGATCTGCTCCCCGAAGGCCGGGCGCGGGACTTCAACCAGGCGCTGATGGAGTTCGGCAGCCTCGTGTGTTCCCCCAGGAATCCGGCCTGCGCAGAGTGCCCCCTGGCCGACTGCTGTCTGGCCAGGAAGAACGGCGTGCAGGAGCAGAGGCCCGTGATCGTCAAGGCGCCATCCCCCATCTACATATCCATGGCCACGGGAGTCCTGGTCAACGACGGCCGCATCCTGACCCAGAAACGCCGGGCCGACGACGTGTGGGGCAATCTTTGGGAGTTCCCGGGCGGCGTCGTGGAAAACGGGGAGACACCCGATCAGGCCGTGGTCCGCGAATACCTGGAAGAAACGGGGCTTATCGTCAACCATCCAGTGCCCATCGCCACCTTCAAGCACTCGTACACGCGTTACCGGGTGACCTTGCACGCCTTCAGCGTGACCCTGCTCTCAAGCCCGGAGGAACTTGCCCTCCAGGCCGCCCAGGAGCACCGCTGGGCCTGTTGGTCTGAAATCACGAAACTGGCCTTCCCGGCGGGCCATCGCAAACTTGTCCACCATCTGCTCAACGATCCCGAATTTCGGGCAAAGGTACACCCATGATCATCTTCCTCCTGTCAGTCATCCTCGCGGTGACGCTCCTGCTCGCTCTGCTGACCTACACCCTCTACTGCTACGAAGAAAGCAACCAGACGGGCAAACCCCTGGGCCCCTTTCTGGTCCTGGCCGCCAAAACCACCCTGCGCAGCATCGCCAGCGAAATCCTGATCCTCGTTCTGCATCCCGTTGGCCTGTGGCCGCGTCTGTGGAAGGAACCCACAAAAGGCAAGGCAATGGTAGTCTTGGTGCACGGGCTTTTCCACAATCAGAGCGCATGGGTCCTGTTTCGCCGCTGGATGCACAAACGGGGCTTCGGCACGGCCTGCCTGTCCTACGCGAGCTGGGGCACGCAGTGGGACGAAACGGTGGGCGTTGTGCGCGAAGACCTGAAAAGCCTGCTCGCCAGGCATCCAGACCAGGACGTGCACCTGGTCGGACACAGCATGGGCGGCCTGCTGCTTTGGGCGGCCCTGGCGCAGCTTGAGGACAAGGATTGCGGACGCGTCAAAACTCTGGTGACCATGGGCACCCCTTTTGCCGGGAGCAAGCTGTCGCCTTTTGCCCTGACATCTCTGGGCAGATATCTTCAGTACGAGGGACAGACCGTGCGCCAAGTGACGGGTTTGCCCCTGCCCGCCCATGTGCGCCGTCTGGCCCTGCATTCTCCTTCAGACAACATGGTGCTGCCCAACACGGCCCTGCACTGCAAGGCTCCGGGCTGGTGCGAGACGCAGACGGGGCCTGTCAGCCATGTCGCCATGCTGCACTCCCGCGAAGTGTTCCGCGAAGTCGTGGGATGGATCGAAAAAGAGTAGGCAAAGAAGAAAAAGGGGCTCCCCCCTGACTGCAACCGATGCCCCGTGCCTGCCGCGCAAAGCTGGAACAGGCAGGGGCATTTTTTTCAGGATACTTCCTTGCGATCGAAGTACAGATTGGTCAGGGCCAGCACCGACGTGCCGAGGATGAGCAGCAGGGAAATGGCGTTGATGACCGGGGTCGAGCCGTCGCGGACCTGCAGGTACAGGTTGATGGGCAGGGTTGGGTGGGACCCGACCAGAAAGAGGGTGGTGTTGAAGTTCTCAAAGCTCATCAGAAAGGCCACGGCCCCGGAACCGATGATCGATGAGCGCAGGTAGCGCAGGGTAATGTGCCAGATGACTTCAAAGCGGGTCGCGCCAAGATTGAGCGCCGCCTCTTCCAGGGAATGGTCGAATTTGCGCAGCTTGGCCGAAACCACCAGGGTCACGAACGTGGTGATGAACGAAAACTGCCCCACCACCACCAGCCAGAAGCTGGGCCTGAAAAGATCGAAATCCAGGTTCCAGTGATCCTCGAAATAAATTCCCGCCGTGGTCGCCCCCAGCAGAATGGAGATGCCAAGGATCACGCCCGGAATGACCAGCGGGGCGAGCATCAGAAAATACAGAAAATTCTTTCCCTTGAAATTCTCCTGCTCGAACAGGAACGCGGCGCAGACTCCCACCACCACACATGAGGCCGAGACCCACAGCGCGGTCTTAAAACTGACCCAGATGGCGCGCAAGTTGTCGGCGTCCTCGAAGATGCCGACACGTTTCGGCCCGGCCGAAAAGAACCAGTCCAGGGTGAAGCCACGCCATGGCAATGAAGGGAATTCCGAATTGTTGAAGGCCAGCACGCATGTCACCAGAAGCGGCGCGAACAGGAAAACAAAGTACAGCAGAATGAAGACCACAAAGGCCCGGTCGTAGGCGCGGGATCTGGGCAGAGAACGGATCATGACGCCACCTCGCCCAGCCGCTGTCCGGAGAGCCTCAGTCCAACCCAGATGATGCCCGAGCTCAAGGCCAGGAGCAGGAAGCCGAAGGCCGCGCCCTGGTTCCAGTTGAAGCTGGCGATGAACTGGTTATAGATCTGCTCCGTGAACCACAGGGAGTTCTTGCCGCCCATGAGGTTGGGGGTCAGGTAGTTGCCGAGCACCAGCATGAAGACCACAATGGAGCCGGAGGTGATGCCCGGCTTGCAGTGCGGGATGATGATCGTGCGCCAGATGCAGCTCTTGCTCGCGCCCAGGTCGTAGGCGGCCTCGACCAGGCTGTCATCGAGGCTCTCCATGACCGAGACCAGCGGCACGACCATGAAAAGCATGGACGTGTACACAAGGCCCATGATCATGGTCGCGTCATTGTAGAGCATCTCGATGGGCCGCTCCAACAGACCCATCTGCAGCAGAAAATAATTGATGACCCCGGATTCGCGCAACAGGATCATCCAGCCGTAGACCCGCACCAACTCGCTGACCCAGAACGGCAGCAGCAGAAGCACCATCAGGAAGCCGCGCACCCTGGGGCGGGACAGCTTGGTGATATAGAAGGCCACCGGCAGGGACACGACCAGGGTCAAAAGCGTGGTGATGATCGAATAGAGGGCCGTGCGCACGAAAGTCAGCCAGTAGATGGGCTCGGTGAAGAACGTACCGTAATTATCAAGGCTCCAGCTCTTGCCGACCCGAAAGCTTAAGATCAAAAGGTCCAGGTGCGGCAGCACGATGAGCAGAAAAAGCCACATCAAGACGGGAGCCAGAAAAATCCAGAACAGCCAGGAGCGCTTCATGCCGAATCCTCGGCAAAGGCGATGCCGGACTGAGGGTGCCAGCCCAGGGTGATGTTCTCGCCTGGACGGATGTGGTCAAAGGCGCGATTCTGGGGCAGGGCCACGAGCAGCTCGTGCCCGGCGGCGGTGGCGGTCAGCAGGCGACTGTTGGCCCCGTCGAAGAGGATGGCCCTGACCGTGACCCCGAAGGTGTTGAAGCCTTCCCTGTCGTCCGGTTCGATGACCATGGCCTCGGGGCGCAGAAAAAGAGTGGCCGGTCCCTTGCGCGCTTCGGACTTGCGGCGGGCGCGGAAAAGCAGATTTTCGTCCGTGCGGATCAGCACCGTTTCCCCGTCCATTTCTTCCACAGTCCCCGCCCAACGGTTGTTGTCACCCACGAACCCGGCCACGAAGGGTGTGTGCGGATCGCCGTAGAGCTCCTGCGGCGAGCCGACCTGTTCGAAGCGCCCCTTGTTCATGACCGCCACGGTGTCGGACATGACCAGGGCCTCGGACTGATCGTGGGTGATGTAGACAAAAGTCGTGCCGATCTTGGCCTGCAGTTTCTTGAGCTCGACCTTCATCTGCTCCCGAAGCTTAAGGTCAAGGGCGCCAAGCGGCTCGTCCAGCAGCAGGACCTTGGGTTCGAGCACCAGACAGCGCGCGATGGCCACGCGCTGCTTCTGGCCCCCCGAGAGCTGGTGGATGCGCTTGCCCCCGAACCCGGGCAGATCGACCCGCTCCAGGATCTCCTCTGTGCGACGGCGGATCTGGGCGGAAGGAAACTTGCGGCGTTTCAGCCCAAAGGCGATATTTTCGGCCACGTTCATCATCGGAAAAAGGGCCAGGTGCTGAAAGACCAGATTGACGGGCCGATTGTTGGGCGTGACCCCGCGCATGTCCTGGCCGCTAATCTCGATGCTCCCGCTTGTAGACTCCTCGAATCCGGCGATCATGCGCAACAGTGTAGTCTTGCCGCAGCCCGAGGGGCCGAGAATGGAAAAAAACGATCCCTTGGGCACGGAAAACGAAACGTCATCCACGGCGATAAACGTCCCGAAATTCTTGACCAGATTGGCGATAACCAAATCGAATTGCATGCGGCTTCCGTTTTGAAAAAAATTGGGCCCGAAGCCGGAAGACCTCGGACCCAAATGCTTATTTGGCGGCTTTGACCTTGTCCAGCACCTTGCCTTCCATGGCTTCGAGGTTGGCCGGAACCGGCGGGTACCATTTGATGTTGTCGATGGTCGCCTGCGGAAAGGAGCGATCGAAATTGGCCTGGAAAGCGGGGTCGGTGAATTCACCTGCGCCCTTCGAGGCCGTGGGGGTCTTCTCGGCGGACGTGAAGTACCCGCTGTTCTCAGCTCTGAGCATGAAGTTGATCCACTTGTAGGCCGCGTCCACGTTCTTGGCCTTGGACGGGATGGTGAAGGTGTCGATCCAGCCCAGAGCGCCTTCCACCGGGGCCACGAAATCGATGGCAGTATTGTCTTCGTGCAACTTCCATCCGCCGTTATCCCATGCCTCGGCCACGGTCACTTCGCCTGAGCGCACGGATTCGAGCAACTGGTCGCCGTTGGCCCAGTAATTCTTGACCAGGGGCTTGGCCTTGATCAGTTCGGCCTCGATCACCGAGAGCATTTCGGCGTAGGCTTTTTCGTCACCATAGAGCGCGAAGGGGTCATATCCCAGCGCAAATCCCAGACCGATGAGCACGGGGCGCTTCAGACGATAGCTGACCCGCCCCTTGTACTGAGGGTCGACCAGCGCCTTCCAGGAGGTCGCACCCTCGGCCTTTGCGGTATTGACCACAAGGCCGGAGGTGCCCCAGCAGAAAGGCACCGCGTAGGACTTGCCGCCGACCAGGGTGTTCTTCTTCACGGCTTCGAGCATGGAGGGAATGAACAGGTCGGCCTCGATTTTGGAGTAGTCGATGGGCTGGTAGATGCCGAACTCTTCCTGCACCGAGGAGATGCGGTCCTGGCTGGGCTGGGCCAGATCAAAACCCGCCCCGCGCGTGGCCCGCAGCTTGGCGATCATTTCCTCGTTGTTGGTATAGGTCACCTCGACCTTGATGCCCGTTTCCGCCTGGAACTTGTCAACCAGTTCCTTGGGGGCGTAGCCTTTCCAGGTCAGCAGCTGCAGGGTATCGGCCATGGCCAGGGACGAGCCCATGATTAGAAAAACGACCATCAAAACAATCCGTTTCATGCGTAATTCTCCTTATAAATGTGTAGGAAAAACATCCAGACATCTACCAATGACCGCCAATCCCGACAAGAGCGGGACGCCAAAATGACAGAACGGCAACAAGAGTCGCTGGCCGGAAATTCGGGAACGTAATGGTCACGAATCCGTTGCGGGAGGCATTGCGAGCCCGGGGCGAAACTCAGGACCGTCTTGTCGGTGAAAGGTTCGTGGCGATGACCTGCCGCAACCGGGCCACGTCCACGGGCTTGGAGACGTAATCGTCCATCCCGCAACACAGGAACCGCTCCCGGTCTCCCGCCATGGCGTAGGCAGTCATGGCCACGATGGGCACGGAGAGTTGCATCTCCTCGCGAATGATGCGGGTGGCCTCCATTCCGTCCAAGACCGGCATCTGCACATCCATGAAAACAAGGTCCACCTTCTCGCGGCCAAGCATTTCCAAAGCTTCCCGGCCGTTGCCGGCGCTGAGCACGGTGCAGCCAAGCTTGGCCAAAATCCGCTCCATGGCCATACGGTTCACACTGTCGTCCTCCACCAGTAAAAAACGACGTCCTGTAAAATCCTCCTCCGCCACGGAACTTCGTACCCGGGCCGGAGCGGAGCCGACGGTGAAGGGCAGCGTCACTCCCACCGTGGTGCCTTCCCCCGGCGTACTTTCGATGCTCAGCTGTCCGTGCATGAGATCGACCAGACGGCGCACGATGGCCAGCCCCAGGCCCGCGCCCTGATGGGTGCGGACGTGGGAGCCATCGACCTGGATAAAGGGCTCGAAAATGTCCTTCAGCCGCTCACCCGGAATACCCACTCCCGTGTCCAAAACCGTACAGCGGATCTGGCAGGGAGACTCCCCGGGACTCGAAATCAGTGCAAAATTGACTTCCACAAGCCCGTGGGGCGTGAACTTGATGGCGTTGCCGACCAGATTGAACAGAATCTGCCGCAGCCGGGCCTCATCACCAAAGAGATGGGCGGGGATGCGCGGATCGATCCGCATATCCAGCCGTAACCCTTTGTCACGGGCCGGAACGCTGAAAATGTCGAGGATGCTCTGACGCACATCGGCCACGGTGAAGTTTTCTTCCTGAATGACCAGTTTGTTGGATTCAATGCGCGACAGGTCGAGAATGTCGGAAAGCAGGCGGGTGAGACGGTTCGAGGAGCGAATGGCCGTCTCGACATACTCCCGCTGCTCGACACTCGGCTTGGAGGCCTCAAGCAGTTGCAACATGCCCAGCACCCCGTTCAGGGGGGTGCGGATCTCATGGCTCATATTGGCTAAGAATTCGGACTTGCTGCGGGAGGCGTCTTCGGCGTCATCTTTGGCTTTGCGTAACTCGTCGACCGCGATCTGCCGCTCGTGTGCCATGCGATCAAGAGCTGCGGCCAGCAGGCCCAACTCACCGGCGTCGTGTTTGACGCCTGTGGGCGTGCCGTAGTCTCCAGTTCGAAACCGTTCCGCCGCCATGACCAGAGCCTTGATTCTGGGCATGAAAAAAACGCGCTCCGCAGCCCAAGCCAAGGCCAGGGCCAGAATGGCCGCACCCGCGAACAGGATCAACCCGGTTCTCATGGCCCGACTGGCGTCGGCTCCGATGGCCGCTTCGGGCATGCCGATGAAGATGGTCATATACGAAGGTGTGTCCCGGCCAAGTCTGATCTTGTGGAACGCATTGATGCGGCTGATTCCGTCTGAACCGGTACTGACAAAGGTCCCGACTTCCACGTCCTGTTGTGCTGCTTTCCAGGCCCCGGGGCTGATGAACGCCCCCAGAGGAAACGAGTCGTCGACAAAGGAGCGGAAAAGCCGCCGGCCCTCATGATCGGCAATGCCAAGAAAAGAACCTTCCGGCAGGTGCTGCCCCGCAAAAAAAGCATGAAACTTGTTGAGATCGAGGGCCACGGTCAGAACGCCGCTCACCTCGCCCTGATCGTCAAGGATCGGGTAGGCAAAGGCAAAGGAGGAAACCGCTGTCGCACGGGAGACGATATATTCTCCGGGTGCAAAATCCCCTGCCCGCACGGCGTCCTTGAAGTGCTTGCGATCGGCCAGGCTGGTAAAGGCCATGGGCACGGCCGAGACCAGGATGCCGCCAAGACGGTCAGTCAGAACTATGTTGGTGTACAGCGGGTTGTGGAGCAGAATCCTCGTGAATATTTCCGCGGAGGCGTTAACGTCATGGTTGCGGACCTCATCCATGATCGCCAGCGTCGCGAGAGTCTGCCGGGTCACGTCGGCAGTTCGTTGCTGCGCTCCGGCCAGGGCGATGACTATACGTATCAGCTCTTCCCGGGCATGCTGGACTGCGTGGTCGCGGCTGACCAGTCCGTTGTAGAGAATGATCCCGAGCGCCGGCAGCACTGACAGGAGTACCAGGCTAAAAAGCATGCTCCGAAAGGACTGCAGAAAAGCCAGGCGCATGAAAACCTCCCAAATACCGGACAGACGCTTGAGAAGATCTTGATTCTCCATAGCGCGCTGCAAAGGAAAAGGGAAGAAAAGGAAAAAAGGCCGCGACGCCCGAAAACGCCCTGACGCTGAAAAATGCCAGAAAAACCAGAAACCTGACGTGACCGAAACACTACCAGCCGATGATCATCCGGCTCTTGTCGGGAAAGGCTTTTTTTACCCTTTTGGCCACGGAGTAGGAAGCCCATATGACGAACGGCAGCAGAATGAGCAACAGATGCGGGCCATAAAAGGGTTTGTAGTAGAACTGAACCGTGGAGATGAGATAGATGATCCAGCCGTGCAGAAAATAAATGGCGAAACTTGAGGCGGCCAGGGTCTTCAGAAGAGGACTGTCTACATGCTCGTACTTGTGCAGGAAAACCATAAAATACAAGCACATGATCTGTTTCTGCAAATACGCTATATCGACCCAGTTGAATTCAAATGGCTTCTTCTGAAGATTCCCGCAGGCCTCGAATAAAACAGCCTGCAGCACTGCCAGAAAAATCACACATCCGAGCAAATGGAAATCCTTTCCTTTGAATTTTTCATAAATATACTCTTTCTCCATGGAACATAATATTCCAAACATATAAACAGGGAAAAAGTATATGACAGACTGAGTTATAGACCAATTATTAACAGGTCTGTGCATAAAAAGAGATATCACGGACAAAAAAGCTATAATGTAAATTTTTTTTCGCTTATCGATTTTTATAAACCAAATAAAAACAGGAGAAAGTATGAACATGGCCATAATGAACGGGATATACCAATAAACCATGACCCCGCCATACCAATAATAAAGCAGGATAGGACGCAATATTCGATCGTAAAACGTGTCCTCTAACCCGAAATAGAATTCAGGAAACGGGGTTTTGATGACCAGGGCAAGGATGATGGGAAGAACGGACAAAATGAGGTACGGGAGATACACGTTCTTGAATTTATTTTCCAGAAACTTGCGATACACAAATTTGGGATAGAACACATGATGGAAAAGAAATCCCGAAATGAAAACGAAAAGGGAAGTTCCGCCTGAAATCAGATTGGCCAGCACCCGCTCGCCAAAGCCCTCGATGCGCCATCCGGCGATGCCGTAGGAATGACCGGCGACAATCAAGACAATGGCCACGGCACGAAAATACTCAAAAGATCTCAGGTGCATAAAAAATTCCACTCAAATGGGTTTAACGGCAGTCGTCCTGCCGGAATCTGATCACGACCGCAGGACTACAAACCAGAAAAAAATTCCCGGTTCTCGCTTTAATTTTGTCCCCGTACCGCGGCGTGGCGCCTCAGACCTGCGCTGGCCCGAAACCTGCTAAGATTTCCCAGAAGCCTTTGCTGCGACATGATTTTGACACGGAGATCGTACATGAGCATTCTTGACCCCATCCAGTTGATGACCCTCATGGGGACCACCCCCGAACGCAAGAGCCGCAGCGCGGCCGTGGCGGGAGGATTCCAGAACCACATGCGTCAGGCCTTGGGGGCCAGGGACTTGAACGCCTTGAACTCGAATCTGGGCGGGTCCGCCATGGAAAACAGCCTCATGCAGGACGCCCTGCACGGGCTGGCCTCCATCATGCGCCATGAGCAGGCCGGGGCCCGAACCGGAACAGGAGGCGCGGCCGGAAAACGAGAAGACGTCGGCGCTCTGTCCGCGACCTTCGAATCGGGCACCCAAGGCGTGAACGCCATAGGCTACGACAAAAACGGTGGCACCTCTTACGGCACCTTTCAAATCGCGTCAAAGCCCGGCACCATGAAGAGATTCATCGAATATCTGCACGACCGGGAACCCCAGTGGGCCGCCAAATTCAAGGCCGCCGGACCGGCGGATACGGGATCGACCAAGGGACGCATGCCCGAAGCCTGGCGCGGCATCGCGGCCGAGGATCCCGAAAAATTCGGCCAACTGCAGCGGGATTTCATCGAAGCGACCCACTACGCCCCCGCCCGTGACAAGATTTTGGCAAGAACCGGTGTAGATATGGACACGATGCCGGCAGCTGCCCGCGAAGCCCTGTGGAGCACTTCGGTGCAACACGGACCGGCAGGCGCGGCAAAAATTTTCGGACGGACCATCAAGTCCATCGGCACGGACCAGCCCGAACACGAATTCGCACAAAAGCTCATCGACAAGGTCTACGACAACCGCAAATCGCAGTTCGGTTCATCCACTGCCAGCGTCCAGGCCAGCGTAAAAAACCGCATGAACGTGGAGAAGGACATGGTCCTGGCCATGCTCAACAATCAGAACCAGTCCCTGGCCTGATCCCCGGCCATAGCGATCAGCCCGGAAAGCATCCCGGCCAGGCCAGCGGCCTAGTCTCAGCCGATATTCTTGGTGAAATAGAGAATGTCCTCGCCGGGGGCGTAATAATCGCGAATGCACGCTTCCTGAACGAATCCGCAGGACAGATAGAATTTTTGCGTTGTTTCGTACTGCCTCCTGGACGAGGTCTCGGCGATGAGCTTGCCGCCGCCCAAACCCAGCAAACGACCTTCCACCTCCGCCAGCAACGTCTTCCCCATCCCCTGGCCGCGCATGGCCTCGTGAACCGCGATCCAGTAGAGGTCGAAGGTGCGGGCGGTACATGGCGTAGGACCATAGCAGGCATATCCCAGAATGCTTTTGTCCGGCGACTCGGCAAAGACGAAGAAATACCCGCTCAGGTCCCCCTTGGTCAGTCGCTCGCGAACCAGTTCCTCGGCCACGTCCACTTCCGGGTCTGAAAAAAAGCCCGTGGATGTCACGATGTCGCGCACGGCAAGGCAGTCACTGGGCAGCACATGGTCCCGAAATACGATCTCAGACATGACTGGCCGTCTCCAGGCGGCCCGCCCGCGCCAAGGCATCCAGTACAATACTTCTGACCACGACGGCATGATCCAGGTTCGCCCGCAGTGCTGCGGCCGCGAAACCGGCATCGGGGGTGATGCACGGGTTGGGATTGACGTCGATGACGTAGGGCAGGCCGTCGTCTTCACCGACACGAAAGTCGATGCGGGCGTACCCTGCCAAACCGAAAAGATCCCAGCACGAAAGGGCGATCCGCCTCATGTTTGAGGCAAGGTCCTCTTCCCCGGCCAGATCAAAACTGCGCACCGAGGCGGCGTAGTCCGCGCTCTCCTGCTCCCATTTGGCCGCATAATGCAGGATGGCCGGGCCGGTCAGGCCAGGGTCGAAAACCATTTCCGCCACGGGCAGGACGCACACGCCCCCACCCGCTTCGGCCAGCAAGGCGACATTGAACTCCCTTCCCCGCACATACCCTTCGGCCACGCAGTCCCCGCCCATGCGCGAGGCCAGCCCCTGCATGGCGTCCAGCAACTCCTGCGGCTGCCGTGCCGCAACGACGCAGTCCGGACCGAGCCCCAGGGACGCGTCCTCGAAACGCGCCTTGATTATATAGGTGCTGGCACCGGGAAAAACCCCGCGCCGCAACTCTTCCATGGTCGCACCGGAAGGGACCGGCAGCCCGGCCGCGTGCAGCAGACGCCGGGCAAGAGCCTTGTCCCCGGACAGCGCCATGGAGCCCTCGTCCGCACCGGTGAAGGCAAGTCCGGCCTTGCGGAAAAGGGCCGGAGCCACACACGCAAGACTGGCCAGACCGCTCCAGGATTCAACCAGATTGAAGACGACATCGGGGCGGATCTGCGCAAGTTCGGCTTCAAGCACCGAAGGGTCGCGGCCAAAAACATGTTCGGAGGCGCGCCAGCCGCACAGGGCCAGGCTTTGCGCGACGCTGCGTGCCTGTCGCACCGTATCGAGCGCGTCGGGAGAAGCGCCGCCGGGAACGTCTTCGCGCACCACCGCCACATGCAGAACACTCATGAATGCCTTCCTGCAACCCGCTCCGCAGCCCTTTGCATGGCCGAATTCATGATCGCCGCGATAAGCTCGTCATACCCAAGCCCGATCTTGCCGCACAGAATGGGCAGGTCGGAACTCTCCGGATTGAGCCCGGCCAGGGGGTTGACCTCGATGAAACGGGCCTGCCCCTGTGCGTCCAGACGCACGTCGATTCGGCCTGCGTCCAGGCAACCCAGAGCCTCCCAGGCAGCGCGGGCGACCTCGGCGGCCTGCGCGGCGCGGTCGTCGTCGGCCAGTTCATAGAGCGCCCGCTCACGCCACTCCTGCTTGTTGGCGTAAGTGTAGGCACAGGCGTCGCCACGGGCGGTGGAGAGCACCTCCATGACCCCCAGCACCCGGCAATTCCGTCCGCTACCCAAAAGACCCACGGTGAACTCCCGGCCCGGGAGGAACGTCTCCACCAACGCAGGCTGGCGGAACGTGTTCAAAACATGGGCGCAGATCTCCCGCAATTCCTGCCGGTCCCTGACCAGCGACTTCTCACTCACGCCCTTGCTCGACCCTTCGGCCACCGGTTTGACAAAGAGAGGAAACGGCAGCTCAACACCGTCGGCCTCCTCCGCAGCGTTCACGATCCTGAAATCGGCCGTGGGCACATCGTGCGCCCGCAGCACCGCGTTGGTCCAGCCCTTGTGCAGGCACAGGGCCAGCACTTCAGGTCCGGAGAAGGTGTAAGGAATGTCCCAGGCGTCGAGCAGGGCCGGAACCTGGGCCTCGCGCGCCAGGCCGCGCATGCCTTCGGCAAAATTAAAAACCATGTCCCAGCGCCGTCCATCGGCCAGGGCGCGCGCCAGCGGCATCACGCCGCCGACCAGTTCCACTTCGTGGCCCTGAGACAGGAGCGCCTGCCGGATGGCCTCGACGGTGACGGGGCTGTCCAGCTCCGCCACCTCGTCCTTACCGTATCCCGCGTCCAGATATTCCTGCTGCAGGTCGAAGGTCATGCCAACGAGCACGGAGCCTCCCCAGGTTGATCAGGATAATGGAAGATCCGGTTCTCGTAATTGCGCAGCACCACGCCCTGTTCGTCGCGGCCCTGGAAATAGTCTGGCTGCAACGGCACCTTGCCCCCGCCGCCGGGAGCGTCGATGACATAGGTCGGAATGCAGTAGCCCGAGGTATGTCCGCGCAGCCCCCGAATGATGGAAAGCCCCTTGTCCACTGGGGTGCGGAAATGGCTTGATCCGGGAATGGGGTCGCACTGGTAAAGGTAATAGGGGCGGACGCGATTACGGATCAGGCCGTGCATGAGCTTTTTCATGGTCGCCACGTCGTCGTTGACGCCAGAAAGCAGCACGGTCTGGCTGCCGAGCGGGATGCCCCCGTCGGCCAGACGGTTGCAGGCCAGAGCCGTATCCGGGGTGATCTCGTCGGGATGAGTGAAATGCAGGCTGATGAACAGCGGATGATAGCGACGCAACATGCGCACCAGCTTCGGGGTTATACGCTGGGGCAGCACGGCCGGAACCTTGGACCCGATGCGGATGATCTCCACATGGGGGATGGCGCGCAGCTGGGACAAGAGCCACTCGATCTTCATGTCCGGCAGGGTCAGGGGGTCGCCGCCGGAGAGCAATACGTCGCGCACCTCGTCGTGCTCGCGGATGTAGTCCAGGGCGACCTGCCAGCTACGCATGTCGGAGCGGTGCCCGGCCTTGCCGACCAGCCTGGAGCGCGTGCAGTAGCGGCAATAGGTCGAACAGAACTCCGTGACCAGAAAAAGCGCCCGGTCCGGATAGCGGTGCACGATGCCGGGCACGGGGCTGTGTCCCTCCTCCCCGAGCGGGTCGGACTCCTCGAAAGGCAGGATCAACGTCTCGCGGACATCGGGCAGGATGCAGCGGCGCAAACTCTCGCTGCGGGAGGCGACCCAAAGATAATACGGCGTGGCCGCAACGGGCAGACAGCGTCCGTTCTTCTCGAACCCCAGCGCATCCACGCCAAGAATTTTGGCCATGGCCGGGGCGGACGTCACGCGATGCTTGAGCTGCCAGCGCCAGTTGTCCCAGTCCTTTTGCACGGCACCGGGGAAATGGGCGTTCATGAAGTTTTTGCGATGGGCCCAGATATTGAGCTCAAAGTCTTCGGAAAGTGAGGGTATAGAGGGAGGTTCGGCCAGCTCCGGGCTTAATTCTGAAGGCTGTGTCGTAACAATTTCGACAACGTCCATGGTTTCCCCTGCGCACGTAAAAATTTTCCAAGAGATGAAAACTCGCCTGTCAAAGCAACATTCTGAAATAATAAATAATTATTGATTAAAATTATCCTCGCGCGCCCGCATTTAAAGCCGGGCTTAAACGCATGTCCGCATATGCGACGGCTCATATTCCTTTCCCATTTCCTTGTCATCAGATTGGGGGGTACACAGCGCAAATTTTTTGAAATTTCGTGAATTATTTTGGAAGCGGCGCGGCAGGCTGAAACAGGGGTCAATAGAACCTGACTGAGCGAGAGCCTTGCTGAAACGGCAGAGGCAAAAAAGCCTGTTTATTCGGGCTTTGAGGACACAATGCGCTTGTAGGTATCAAGCAGTTCGACAAAGGCGTCATGGTCCCCGCCCTTGTCCGGGTGCATGGACATGGCCTTCTTGCGGAAAACCCGCGCGAACTCGCGCCGGGTCATGCTCCTGATCTCGGACATAGTCATGCCAAAGAGATCCCGCACCCGCTCCGGGGCGACAGGTTTAGGGCGCGGTCGGTGGCGGCGGAAATCATTCATGAAATCCTGAAAGATCCGTTCGAAGCCACCTGCCGCTGCGAACTCGAAATCATAATGCATGCACGCGTAGCGCCTCAGATACGCATGAACGCCTCTGGGCAGACCGAACGCGAAGAGGGCGTCATCATACAGAAGGCAGAATTCGTGCATGAAGGCCTCGTCCATCTGCGCCGGATCCAGGGCTTCGGGCATGGTCCGGGCCGTGAGTTTGGCGAAATGGCGCTGCAGATTGAACGCGGCGTGGACGTAGTGCCGCGCTTCATCGAGGGACAGGGAGCGCTCCATGCGCAGGAAGAGTTGCTCGATCTCGTCCCGGCTCTTGCCCAGGAGCCGCAAAAAAAGCTTGGAGCTGACCTCGTCGATGCGGCTCAGGTTCACTTCGCCCGAACGCAGGTATGCCATGCGCCTGCGATCAAACGGGTGCAGCGACCGGATGGCGTCTTCCTGGGTGCGAGTCAGCACTGTCCGCGCCCACCTGCCGCCTCTGTCCGCCCTGTCCCTGAAGCCCTGAGGCGCGAACGGGGCAAACGCCGCGTCGAGGGCATCCATGTCCAGATCCAGAACAGCAAGCCGTTCAAGCAATTCCTCGGCATAGGATATCCCGAAGCGGCCGAAATGGACCAGACGGCCAGGGTCATCGCCAAGATCTGCCAGCATCTCGAATCCGAACCCGCCGTCCATGGGCACCGAACGCCGCAGTTCATAACGCACGCTCCGCCCGTCCCTGAGTACCGCTACGTACATATCAGCCTGCCACCTGCCAGGCCAGGGTCTGGCCGGCTAGATACGGGGTCACGCAGCCGATGCGCTCCGGCACGATCCACGCCCGGCGCTCAAGGCGCACCTGCCTGGGTATGGGGGTCAGGCCGTATGCCGCGCAGGCCCGGTCCGAGACAAAAGCCTGCAAACGGTCCAGGGCGCCAAGCTCCTCAAATAGTCCGGCCAGGGCAGGCAGGGCCACGGGCGCAGAAAAAATCCCGGCCGCACAGCCGGACGCTTCCTTGGCCTCAAGGGGATGGGGGGCCGTGTCGCTGCCGAAGAAAGCCTTGGGATGATTCAGGGCCGCCCGGCGCAGGGCGTCGCGATCCTCGGGCCGCTTGGCCACGGGCTTGCAAAACAGATGGGGCCGCATCAGCCCGCCCAGCACGTCATCCAGGGTGATGAGCAGATGATGCAGGGTGATGGTAGCGAAAAGATTGTCGAAGCGGTCCAGGAGTTCCACCCCGGCGCGGGTGGTGACGTGTTCAAGGACGATGCGCAGGCGGGGGAACGACCGCGCCCAGTCCTCGACCACGGGCAGGAAGAGAGCCTCGCGGTCCATGACGAACCCGCACCCTTCGCCGTGGACCAGCAGCGGGATGCCTAACTCCTCCATGATGGCCAGGGTAGCGCGCGCCTCATCCATGTCGGCCGGTCCGTCCTCGGAATTGGTGGTCATGCCTGCCGGGTAAAGCTTGACCCCGATGATGTGCGGCCGCGCTTCCAAGAGCTCGGCCCGGGAGTAGGCCCGGAAAAACAGGGTCATGAGCGGGGTGAAGGATTCCCCGACCGCGCGGAGGATGGCCTGCCGGTAATCCAGAACCTGCGCGAGGCTGGTCACGGGCGGCGTCAGGTTGGGCATGACCACGGCGGCGGCGAAGTCACGGGCCGTGTACGGCGCGACCAGATTCAGCATGTCGCCTTGGCGCAGGTGGACATGCATGTCCAGGGGAGAGTGCACGTTCAGCATGAAACCTCCAGCAGGTATGAATATGTCAGGAAAAAAGATAGGCAAGAGCGGCGTAGCGGGCAAGCTTGCCCGCCAGCACGGGCAGGATGAAGCGGCTTAGGGGCAACCCGAAAAGTCCGGCCACGGCGCAAAGGGGGTCTCCGATGATCGGCGCCCAGGCCAAGAGGAGGCTCCACGCCCCGTAGCGTGCGAAAATGACACGCGCCCGCTCCCGGTCGGAGGCAGACAGACGCAACAGGCGGGCCAGGAAGGCCTCACTCCCCCACCGTCCAAGCCCCCAGGTCGTCACGGCGCCCAGGGTGTTGCCCACGGTGGCCGTGACCACGCAGGCCAGCGGATCAACCCCGGCCAGGAGCAAAGCGATGAGCCCGGCCTCAGACGCCACGGGGAGGACCGTAGCCGCAAGGAAGGAAAGCGCGAAGAGCCCGTAGAGTCCGTATTGGAGCAGCAGGTCTTCCATGTCAGGAGGTAAACAGAAACGCGTTGGGCGTTTTCGCGACCTGCGGCATCCTGCCCAGCACCCGCATGGCGTTGTCGGTCATTTCCTCCCGCGTCGCCCCGCGCGCCAGTTCCGGCCACAGGCTGTGCCCGTAGACGAAATTGGCGGCCAGATAGGGAAGGTACTTCTTGTACATCTTGATGGCCCTTTCCGGCGCAAAATGCTTCCAGATCGAATCGATCATTTCCAGGGCCGTGCGCAGATAGATGTCCTCACTGGGCGAAAAACCGAGGGCCAGTTGGGCGAAGATCCAGGGGCGGGCAATGGCCATGCGCCCGATGGACACCCCGGCGCAGCCCGTTTCCCGCATCATTGTCATGCAATCCTCGGCGGAAAAGGCGTTGCCGTTGCCAAGCACGGGAATGGTGACGGCGTCGACCACGGCCCGGATATGTTCCCGTCTGGGTGGCCGGGAACGCCGATCCGGGGCGATGCGCGGGTGAAAGGTCAAGAGATCCGCGCCCGCGTCCTCGAAACGCCTGGCCAGGTCCACGGCCAGGTCCGCAGAATTCTCCCAGCCACTGCGAAACTTGACCATGACCGGGCAGCGCACCGCCTGCCGCACGGCCCGCACGATGGCCACGGCCCGCTCGGGGTCTTTCAGCAGCGCCGCCCCGTACCCCTTCTTGCAGATGGCGGACACGGAGCAGCCCATGTTGATGTCCACGCCCAGAAGGCCCTCGGCCTCGATGCGCCGGGCCGCATCGGCCATGACTGCGGGCTCACCGCCGAAAATCTGGCAGACAAGACGTGCGGCCTCCTCGTCGCGCCAGCGGAACACGGGAGAATGATGGCGGCTCTCCTGCGGCACGGCGCGGGCGTTGCACATCTCCGAAACCATGAAGCCGAAGCCGCCGAAGCGGCCCAACACTTCGCGGTACGCCACGTGCCCCAGTCCGGCCATGGGCGCGAGCACAAGGGGCGAGGACAGGCTTAAGGACCCGACGTTCAAGGGGAGGGAAAACAGGGGGCTTAGTGGCGGCATGTAAGAAAAGCGCCCGGGTAAAAAAAAGCGTCCCCGATGGAGAGACGCCTGTGCTTGATCATCATCTTCGTTTTCAGAGCAGAATGAAATTCCGGATAACACCGACTCCGGTAACCACCTGCGCCAGGGCCAGGAGCACGGCCACGCCGTTGAAGACGCCGTGCACCAGAGGCAGGTAGCGGCGCTTCTGGCGGTTGCGATCCATGATCAGCCCCGTAACGTAGCCGCCGGCGATGCAGGGCATCATGGACTGCCCGATCCAGTAGTGCGCTCCGGTGATGGTGTTCTGTCCCCAGGCTTGTTTCACGGCGTAAAGACCCAGGACCAGCCCGGCCATCCACAGAATGTGCGCATACTTGCCAAGCCGGACATGCTCGTCCCACATGAACCGACCTTTCTTTCCCATGTGGTTGGCCTGAAAACGGGGCCAGCCCAGGTACAGGACGTAGAGAGCCAGAGCGGTGGCCGCGAGTTGAAGCAGAGGATGAATCCAGAGCATGAGGCACTCCTTGCGGGCATTGATTGGACTAAAAATAAACGAGATCGATTCGGACTGCAGAGTGCATAGATGAGGGGGGCAAAATTGACAAGTTCCTTCCGCCCCCCCTCACGCGGCGCGCGGTCAGGCCCGGACGGCCCCTCTCTTGCCTGCCCGGCGCGCGGCAAGCCACTGCCTGCCGCCATCCTGCAGGGAGCAGAGCACCGGGACCACGACCAGGGTCAGCAGCGTGGCCACCAGAAGCCCGAAGATGACCGCCACGGCCATCGGCCCCCACCACTGCGCCGACTCCGATTCCGTGATCAGCTTCCATTTAAAAAAGTCGAAGCTCACTCCAAGGGCCATGGGCAAAAGGCCAAGGATGGTGGTCAGCGCCGTGAGCAGCACCGGGCGGAAGCGGGTCAGCCCGGCCTCAAGCAGGGCCTCGCGCGTCTCCATGCCTTTTGCCTTGAGTTGCTCGAAATAGTCGATGAGCACGATGGCGTTGTTGACGACCACCCCGGCCAGGGAGATGACGCCAACGCCGGTCATGATGATCCCGAAAGCCGTCCCGGTAATGAGCAATCCCGCGAACACACCGATGAAAGACAGCACCACCGAGGTCAGCACGATAAGCGGGGTGACCATGGAATTGAACTGAGCCACCAGCACCATGAAGATGAGAAAAATGGCGGCGACAAAGGCTTCGCTCAAGAATTCCTGGGCCTTGCGCTGCTCTTCCTGTTCACCGGCAAAGCTGTAGGTGTACCCGCGCGGCCAGGTCAAGGCCGCAAGCTTGCCTTCAAGCTCGCGGATGATGTCGTTGGCGAGCCTGCCGCTGACATCGGACGAGACCGTGACCACCCTTTTTTGATCCTTGTGGTTGATGGCCCCGAGGCCACTGGCCAGCTCCACCCGAGCCAGTGTGGTCAAAGGCACGGGATCGCCGTCCGGGCCGGAGACTGTAATGCGGCGCAGGGATTCCACCGACTCCCTGTCCTTGCGGGGCAGCTTGCCGATAATATCGTATTCGTCCTTGCCCTCGCGGAAGACCCCGACCTTGGCTCCGTTGATGGCCGACTTCACGGTATAGGCGACGGTGTAGGTATCAAGGCCCAGGAGCGCGGTTTTCTCCTTGTCGACCCGAATCTGGATCTCCGGCTTTCCGGTGACCAGATTGTCTTTCATGTCGACGATGCCGGGGATGTCGCGCATGAGCGCGCGAACCTGCTCCACAATCCCGGCCAGCACCTGCATGTCGTCACCGTAAATCTCAAGGCTGATGGGGTCGCCGGTGGGCGGCCCCTCGTTGTCCTTCTCCACGCGCACTTCCGCGCCCGTGATCAATGCGGCCAGCCTGTCCCGAACCTCCGAGATAATCTCCGAAGAGTGCCGCGTACGCTCGCCGATGGGCACGAAATCCAGGGTCACGGAGCCCAGATGCGTGCCGCTTCCGCCACCGCCGAAATCTCCCCCCGTAGCCGCTCCGGTGTTGCCGATGACATAGCGCACGTCTTCATACTCGGAGCAGACGTCTTCGATGATCCGGATGTAACGATCGGTAGCGTCAAGATTGGTGCCCACGGGCAGTTTGACGTTGGCATAGGCCCGCTTGGGTTCTGTTTCGGGAAAAAACTCAACGCCCTTGCCGAATTTGCCAAAGGCCAGGGCCGACCCGATCAACATGACCACGCAAACCCCAAGGACCAGCGCCCTGTGGCTCAGGGCCCATTTCAAAAGCCACAGATAGACCCTCTTGGACCTGGACCGGGCGATATTTCCGTCACTTGCGAAGCGCGTGGGCGCGGCGGTCTGATAGCGCGCGGAGAGGACCGGGTTGATCACCAGGGCCACAAAAAGAGAGCCCGCGAGCGTCAGGATGACTGTCTTGGGCAGAAAGGACATGAATCCGCCCATGATTCCGGGCCAGAAGATCATGGGAAAAAATGCGCCGATGGTGGTCAAGGTCGAGGTGATGACCGGCCAGGCCACTTCGCTGGTTCCGTCGAGGGCGGCCTGGAAGCGGTCCTTGCCCTCCTGCATGTGGCGGTAGATGTTCTCCACGATGACGATGCCGTTGTCGACCAGCATACCGAGCGCAAGGATGAGGGAAAAGAGGACGACCATGTTTAAAGTGATGTCCAGCAGGCGCAGGAGCGCAAAGGTGATGAGCATGGACACCGGGATGGCCACGGACACAAACACGGCGGACCGCCCGCCGATAAAGATGAGCACCACGCAGAGAACCAGTATGAGGCCGGTCAGGATGTTGTTTTCCAGATCGGCGACCATGTTGCGGATGTCCTCGGCCATGTCCGCGGTCAGGCTGATGGTCAGGGTGGGCGGCAGAAGAAGGCGCATCTCCTCCACCACGGCGGCGATGCGGTCGTTGATGTCGATGATGTTCTCGCCGCTGCGTTTGACCACCTGCAGGGTTACCGCGTTTTCGCCGTTCAACCGGCTCATGCTGGTCGGGTCCTTGTAGTGGTCGCGGATGGTCGCCAGGTCGCGCAGGTAGACGGGCTTGCCGTCGCGCACGAAGGCCACGATGGAATCGATCTCTGCCGGATTCTGAAAATCTTCGGGCACGCGCACCTGATAGCGCATGTCGCCGATATCCATCGATCCACCGGGCATGTTCACGTTGCTGCGCTCCACCGATTGCAGCATGGCGGTGAAGGGCACCTTGTAAGCGCCGACTCGGTCAAGGTCGAATTCCACGTGGATTTCGCGCTCAAGGCCTCCGATGATGCGGGCGTCAAGCACGCCGGGAATGGACTCGAAACGGTCTTCCAGATCTTCGGCAAAGACCTTCAGGCGTTTGAGGCTAAAGGGGCCGGACAAGACCACCTGAATGATGGGCATGTCGGAAAAGTTCATCTCGCTGACCAGCGGATCGTCTTCGAGTTCCGAAGGCAGGTCGCCCGAGGCCTGATCGACCTTGTCGCGGACCTTTTGCAGGGCGTCGTCGATGTCCACGCTGGGCAAAAACTTGATGGCGATGGTGGACTTGCCGTCGTCGGACTGCGAGGTCAGCTCTTCCACCCCCTCCAGGCCCTTGAGCTTGCGCTCCAGAGGGACGGTCACCAGCTTTTCCATGTCCTCCGGCGCAACACCCTCGTAGTCAGTGGTCACGAAGATGTAGGGGATCTGGATGTCGGGCGCGGCCTCGCGCGGAAGCTTGGCGTAACTGTACAGCCCCGCCACGATAATCAGCAGCAGGGAGACCATGACCAGCGGCTGGCGGCGCTGTGCGGTTTCGTTGACGATCATCGCACGTTCACCTGCGTGCCGTCCTCGACCTCGGCGTGACCGGCCACGATGAGCCTGTCACCGGCGGCCAGACCTTCAAGCACCTGCACGCGGTCGCCCTCGATGATGCCGAGCTGCACGGTGCGCGCCTGGGCCACCCCGTCCTGCTCCACGAAAACAACCCGCTCCCCGCCCTTGTCCTGCACGGTGAACAGCGGCGCGGTCACGGCGCCCTCTATCAGACGGCGCAAAAATGCACCCCGTGCGATCATGCCGGGACGGATCGCGCCGCCCTCGTTGTCCACCACCACGCGGACCTGAAAAGTGCGGGTCGCGGGGTCGGCCTTCCAGGCCACGAAATCAATCTCCCCCGCCCACTCCCGCTCGGGGTAAGCATCGACGCGCACCACGGCTTTTTGCCCCTGGGCCAGAAAACGCACGTCGCCTTCAGGCACGTCGAAGTTGATGCGCAGGGTCTCCACGTTGACGATATCCGCCACAGGATCCCCTTCGCCCACAAATTCCCCGGGATCGACATGGAGCCTGTTGACCACCCCGTCCAGGGTCGAGGTCACCGTGCCGTGGCTGAAATCAACCTCCGCCTCACGCAACCGGGTTCTGGCCGCGGTCAGCTCATTGCTCGCCTGGTCAAGTTCTTCTTTGGCCAGCACGCCCTGGGCGTAAAGCTGGCTTCTGCGCCGCGCCTGATCCTCGGCCAGGCGCAGACTCGCTCGCGCACGCTCCAGCGCCGCGCCCAGCGACGAAAGGTCGATACGCGCGATGGGTTCGCCCACGCGCACGCGCTGCCCCTCGGTCACCCCGGTCCACTCCACCACGCCGCCACGCTGCGCGGCCAACCGGATGTCATGCAGGGCCTCGGTCTGTCCGGGAAGGACCAGCATGTCGCGCATGACGACGGGGCGGACCTCTTCGGTCAGGACGTTGACCACATGAACAGGCCGGGCCGCGTCCGACGCGTTGGAAGACGGAAAATCCGCAGGACCATTGGAGCACCCGACGATAAAAAAGCCCAGACAAAGGGCGAGACGCAAATACATATTTTTACCCTGAACCATATTCATTATTTCTTCCAAAACCGACCACGGTCCTGGAGGTAAGGGGCTGGAAAGGTCCGAGTGCAAGGCGCAAGGCCAAAATGCAAGCCGAAGTGTAGCCTTCTACATGAGGCTCGTGCTTCACCCGCAGCAACGCACAAAATCGCCACCCAACCCAAACCAAATTTCTTCCAAAACCGACCACGGTCCTGGAGGTAAGGGGCTGGAAAGGTCCGAGTGCAAGGCGCAAGGCCGAATCACGAGCCGAAGTGTAGCCTTCTACATGAGGCTCGTGATTCGGCCGCAGCAACGCAGCAATCGGGCCTTTCCAGCCCCTTACCGGCCGTAGAGGTCTTCGAAGCGGACGATATCATCTTCGCCGAGGTAGCTTCCAACCTGCACTTCAATCAGCTCCAGCGGAATCTTGCCCGGGTTGGCCAGGCGGTGCACCGCGCCCAGCGGCAGGTAAACGGACTCGTTTTCGCGCAGCAGAATTTCCTCATTGTCCCGGGTCACCACCGCCGTGCCCTGGACCACTACCCAGTGCTCGGCGCGGTGGAAATGTTTCTGCAGGGACAACACCTGACCCGCGGTGACCACGATGCGCTTGACCTGATAGCGCGCGCCGTCACCGATGGACTCGTAATGTCCCCATGGCCGAAAGACTTTTTTGTGCGACACGGCCTCAATGCGGTTCTCGGCTTTAAGTTTGTCCACGATCATCTTCACTTCCTGCACCCGGTCGCGCGGGGAGATCAGCACCGCGTCGGAGGTCTCGACCACGATGTGGTTCTCGAGCCCCACGGCCGCCAGAAGGCGCGTCTCTGCGTGCAGATAGGAATCGTGCACGTCGCAGAGCACCACGTCCCCCCTGGTCACGTTGCCGCTCTCGTCCTTGCCCCCGGCCTGCCACAGGGCGTCCCAGGAGCCCAGATCGTTCCAGCCGCAGGACAGGGGGATCATCACGCCCTTGTCCGTCTGCTCCATGACCGCGTAATCGACGGAGTCTTCAGGACAGGCGGCAAAGGCGTCCCTGTCCAGACGCAGAAAATCGAGGTCACGCCCGGCCAGGTCCAGGGCCTTGCGGCAGGACTCCACGATGGCCGGGGCGAAGCGCTCCAGTTCGGCCAGCACGGCCCCTGCCCGGAACACGAACATACCCGAATTCCAGAAATACTGTCCCGAGGCGACGTACGTCTCGGCCGTGGCCAGATCGGGCTTTTCGACAAAACGCTCGATGGCGCGGGCGGATGACTGCGCAAGGGCCGGGCCCTGCAGAATGTAGCCGTATCCGGTCTCGGGAGCCGAGGGGACGATGCCGAAGGTGACCAGGTGGCCGGCGGCGGCATGCATGGCGGCCTGCCGCACCGCCTCGTGAAACTGTTCCGGGTCGCCGATGAGATGGTCCGCCGGGAGCACGAGGAGTACGGCGTCAGGGTCCATGCTCTGGGCCAGCAACGCCGCGACGGCCACGGCCGGGGCGGTGTTGCGGCCCACAGGCTCAAGGACGATGGAAGCCGGGGAGACGTCCATGGCCCGCATCTGCTCGGCGATGATAAAACGGTGTTCCTCGTTGCAGATGATGATGGGGTCGGCGACCTCATCGAGGCCCTGCAGGCGCAGGAGGGTGTTCTGGACCAGGGTCCGGTCGTCGATAAGCGGTAAGAGCTGCTTGGGATAGAGCTTACGCGAGAGGGGCCAAAGCCTGGTGCCGGAACCCCCGGCCAGGATGACTGGAATGATCATATTCTGCTCCAGGAAGAGTGATGGTGACATGCGCGACAAATCCCGGTCCATCTACCGCGTATGATGACAAAATCAAATACCAATTCCACAGCCCGGGACGCAAAGCGCTGCTCGCGCATTCCCGGCCGGCAAGCCTCGCCAAGGGGTCTGGATTTATGAAAGTCTTTGTCGTACAGGGAGGGTTAACGCCAACCACGGCATACAACGAGGCAGGAATGACCAGACAAGTGATCAATATCTTTCCGGACGAACTGGAAGAATTCAGGTCCAAGACCAGAGAGCGCAACTACCTTCTGATCGATGTCCGCCAGCCCGGGGAATTCGCCGAAAGCCATATCCCCGGAGCCCAGCTCATCCCTCTGCCGGAGATCGAAAAGCGCGTGGCGGAACTGGACGGCGAAAAGAACCTGATCCTGTACTGTCGCACCGGCGGCAGGTCCGCCGTGGCCGCAGCCCTCATCAAGGACGCCGGGGCCAGGGACGGCATGCTCTACAACCTGGTCGGCGGCATCACCGGCTGGGAAGGCACGGGATTGAAAGACATCCCGCACCTTGAGCTCTTTCCGCGAGACATGGCCTTAAACCAGACCCTTTACCGGGCCATGAACATGGAGAAAGGAGCCTGGCTCTTCTACAATGATCTCTCACGGGAATATGCCGGCACGGAACTCGGCGACATGGTAAAAAATCTGGGCAGCAAGGAAGAGACGCATGCCCGCAGCATCTTCACCTACTGGAAGAAAAACAGCCCCACTCCGATCACGGACAGTTTCGAGGACACCTTCGAGCGCCTCGACGGACGGATCATGGAAGGAGGCAAGCCCGTCTCGGCCTGGATGGCCCGCCTGGGCAAGGACCCCGAAGACCGCATGTTGCGTCTGCTGGAGTTGGCCTGCGAGATCGAATACTACGCCTATGACCTTTACCGGGGCCTGGCCAAGCGCGACCGCGATGCGGAGGCGGTGCAGACCTACCTGCTGCTGTCCGAACAGGAAAAGGCCCACGTCCGCGTCATTACCAAGGCCCTGGACCGCTTCTTTGGCGATTGATGTCTTCCTGCGGCAGGCGCCGGACTACGCCCACGCCGCGAGGATGGTTCCGGAACTGCTTGAGTCCGTGCTGCCGGATATCTCGGGAGCGCGGCTGCTGATCAAGCCCAACTTCGTGGCCCTGCGCAACGCCCATCTGTGCTGCACGAGCCCGGTCATTATCGCCGCAGTTGCCCGGCACTGCGTGGAACGCGGAGCACGGGTCACCGTCGGCGACTCCCCCGCCTTCGGCACGGCCCAGGCCATCGCCCGGGCCATCGGGCTACCGGACCTGCTGCAACCCCTTGGGGTCGAGGTCGTGACCTTAAACCGGGGAGTTCCCGTCACAAGCGCGGGTGTCCCGGTCCAGGTTTCGGCCGACGCGCTGGAAGCCGACCTGATCGTGAACCTCCCCAAATTCAAGGCCCACTCGCAGATGCGTTTCAGCGGCGCGGTCAAGAACCTTTTCGGATGTGTGACTGGCGTGCGCAAAGCCTGGCTGCACGCCCTGCACGGAGACAAGCAGGGGCGGTTCACAGCCATGATCTGCGGGCTCATGCAGGTGCTGCCGCCCTCGATCAGCCTTGTGGACGGCGTGACGGCCATGCACCGCACCGGCCCCATCGCCGGGGACGCATTTCCCCTTGGCCTGCTCGGTGCAAGCGTCAGCCCGGTGGCCCTGGACACGGCGGCGGGCATGGTCCTGAAGGGCACGCCGAACCATTTTCCCATCTGGAAACAGTGCGACTGCGCAGGGTTGCCGGGAGCCGACCCCCTGACCCTGAACTTTCCGTTGCACAGGCCAAAGGATTTCGACGCCAAGGGCTTTGTCCTTCCGGAAACCCTCAAGCCGGAGTCGTTCCGGCCGGACATCCTGCTCAAAAGCCTGGTCAAGCGCATCTGGCTAGCGCGTTTCAAACACTAAAGACGTCAAGGGCAGCGCTCCTGAAAAGCACACGAAAACACCGGACACCGCACATGCTCACGCAACGCTGGAAATGGATCATCACCGGAGGGGTGCAGGGGGTGGGCTTTCGACCCTTCGTCTACAAGGCGGCCCTGCACGCCCGGGTCACCGGACAGGTCCTGAACACCCCCGAAGGAGTGCTCATCGAAATCCAGGGCACCTCGGACAGTCTGCGCACCTTCGAAGACACCTTTCAGGCCACCATCCCGCCCCTGGCCCGCATTGTGACCTGGGAGCGGGAAACCGTCGAACCGATGCCCGGCGAAGACACCTTCCAGATCCTCAAGAGCACCGGCGGCCATGGGCATCAAGTGCTCATCAGCCCCGACGTGGCCACCTGCGACGACTGCATCGGGGACATTCATGACCCGGCCAACCGCAGGCACCGCTACGCGTTCACCAACTGCACCAACTGCGGGCCGCGCTACACCATCACCCGCTCCATCCCCTACGACCGGGCGACCACCTCCATGAGCTGTTTCCCGCTCTGCCCGGACTGCCAGGAAGAATACGAAAATCCCCTGGACCGGCGCTTCCACGCCCAGCCCAACGCCTGCCCCGTGTGCGGACCAAGGCTGTGGCTGACGGACAAGGCGGGCCACACGCTGTGCGAAAACAGCGACGCCGTGCGCCGCACGGCGGACCTGCTGCTGGGCGGAGGGCTGGTGGCCATGAAGGGCCTGGGCGGATTCCACCTTGTCTGCGACGCCCGTGACCAGGAGGCCGTGCAGTTGCTGCGGGACCGCAAGAATCGCAAGGACAAGCCCCTGGCCATCATGGTCCGCGACCTCGATGCCGCCCGCGCCTTCTGTGTCCTGTCCGAGGCCGAAGAGGAACTCTTGTGCGGCAGACAGAGGCCCATCGTTCTGGCCGAAGGTCGCAAAAACACGGGACTCGCGCCGGGGCTTTCCCCGGACACGGAGTTTTTAGGGCTCATGCTGCCCTACACTCCCCTGCACCATGTGCTCTTTGCCGAACTCGACCGCGACGAAGACTTGCCCGCGGCCCTGGTCATGACCTCGGGCAACGCGAGCTCGGACCCCATCTGTCTTGGCAACCGCGAAGCCCTGCGACGCCTGGGCGGCATCGCCGATCATTTCCTGCTGCACGACCGCGACATCCTGATCCGCTGCGACGACTCGGTGCTGCGGGTGGCGGGCGGGCGGCCCCAGTTCATGCGCAGGGCGCGCGGCTATACTCCCGCTCCCATCGACCTGGCCCAGGACGGACCCGTCGTGCTTGGCGTAGGCCCCCTGCTCAAAAACACCCTCTGCCTGAGCAAAGGGCGGCAAGCCTTTGTCTCGCAGCATATCGGCGATCTGGAGCATCTGGAAGCCTACGGCTTTTTCCGCGAAATCTGCAGCCACCTGCAGGACATCCTGCAAGTCGAGCCCGAGGCCGTGGTCCACGACCTGCATCCGGATTTTCTGAGCACGGCCTTTGCCCACGAGTCCGGCCTGCCCTGTCTGCCGCTGCAACATCACTTCGCGCACATTCATGCCGTGCTGGCCGAGAATGGGCACATCGGCCCGGCCCTCGGCCTGGCCCTGGACGGCGTGGGCCTTGGCGACGACGGAACCCTGTGGGGCGGCGAGGCCCTGCTGGTCAACACGGCCAAGCTGGAACACAGGCGGCTGGCGCGCTTTTCACAGATCATGCTGCCCGGCGGGGACGCGGCCACGCGCGAGCCCTGGAGACTGGCCCGGGCCTGCCTGTACGCCTTAAACATCCACGCCCCGGGCGAAAGACCCTGGCCGTGGCTTTGCGAGCACGCCGCCGCAGACAAGGTCGTCGGCCAGGCCCTCGCACGGCGCATCAACACCCCGGTGTCTTCCAGCTGCGGCCGCCTTTTTGATGCGGTCTCGGCCATGCTCGGCCTGTGCGAACGCATTTCCTACGAAGGCCAGGCAGCCATCCGGCTGGAAGCGATACAGGACAAGAACGAAAAAGGGGTTTATTCATGCCCCATGATCGAATATGAAGAGATCACGGAACTCGACACGCTCACGCTTTTTGCGCAGGTTCACGCCGAGTGGCAGGGCGGGGAAAGCGCGGCCAGAATCAGCAGGCGCTTTCACCGCGGCCTTATCGAAGGCCTGACCAGGCTCAGCGTCCGGCTGGCCGAAAAAAGCTCCTGCTCCACCGTGGCCCTGAGCGGCGGAGTCATGCAAAACCTGACCCTGGCAACGGAGCTGCCCCGGGCCTTGGCCGAACACGGCCTCGCCGTCCTGGCCCACCGGGACCTGCCGCCCAACGACGCCTGCATCTCTCTGGGCCAGGCCGCTTACGGCCGCCTGGTCCTGCAACCCTAACCGGAGCGCATCCCGTGGAAATACTCGCCCGCATCAAGGCAATCTTCAGCTTCTTATGGAAGGTTTTAAGCACCACCAGAACCGTTCTGGCCAACGTGTTCTTTCTGATCGTGGTCATCATATTCGCTGCGGTATTTTTCACCGACAGCAAGGAGACGCTGCGACAGAACTCGGTCCTGGTCATCAATCCTTCCGGCACCCTTGTGGAACAGAGCAGCGCCCCGGAACCAACCCAGGCCTTGCTAAATAAAATGGGACGGGAAACCGCCAAGCCTGATGAAACCAAGACCCAGGACGTCATCGACGCCATCCGCCGGGCCGCCACGGATTCCAGAATCCTGGCCCTGGTCATCGATCCCCGCGACCTGCAGGGCTGCGACACAACCAAACTTCTCGACATCGGCAAGGCCATCCGGGACTTCAAGGAGACAGGCAAGCCCGTGCTGGCGCACTCCATGGTCTACACCCAGGGGCAATACCTGCTATCGTCGTATGCCGACACGATCTCCGTCAATCCGCTGGGCGGGGTGCTGATCACGGGATTTGGCATGTATCAGGCATATTTCAAGGGCTTGCTCGACAAGACCCGCATCAATTTTCACGTCTTTCGCGTCGGCGATTACAAGACCGCCGTGGAACCTTTCGTGCGCGAATCCATGTCCGAAGAAGCAAAAGAGGCCGGACGGGAATGGCTGGGCGGACTCTGGCAGGCCTATCTGGACGAGGCGGGCAGGAACCGCAGCGTGTCCCCTGCCGACATCATGTCCTATGTGGAGAACATCGACACCAAGCTCGAAGCCGTGGGTGGCGACGCCGCCCGGTTGGCCGTGACCGCGAAGCTGGTCGACGAAATCAAAACCTCTTCCCAGTTCGACCAGCTGCTGGCCGGCAAGACCGGAAAAAGACTCCAGGACCTGCACCGGGTCAACTTTCAGGATTACCTGGCAATTCTGGGTCCGGCTCGTCCGGCGGGCAAGGAGAACATCGCCATCATCCGCGCCCGGGGCGCCATCCTGCCCGGCAAACAGCCCGAAAACATGACCGGAAGCGAATCCATCGCCCAACTCTTCCAGAAGGCGCGCCAGGATCCGACCATTCTGGCCGTGGTCCTGCGCCTGGACAGCCCCGGCGGCAGCGCGGCAGCCTCCGAGGAAATCCACCACGAGATCGCGCGCACCCAGGAAGCGGGCAAGCCCGTAGTAGTCTCCATGGGCAGCGTGGCCGCCTCGGGAGCGTACTGGATCGCGGCCGGAGCCAACCGTATCGTGGCCGCCCCGACCACCCTGACCGGCTCCATAGGCATCTTCGCCGCTTTCCCCACCTTCGAGGACACGGCCAGAGAGCTTGGAGTGACCTCCGACGGTATCGGCACGACACCGCTGGCCGACCTCGGCAATCCCCTGCGGCCCCTGTCTTTCCAGAGCGAACGGGCCATCAGGCAATTGCTGCGTTTTGGCTACGACCTCTTTATCACCCGCGTGGCCAACGGCCGGCGCATGGCCCCGGCCGAGGTCGAAAATTCGGCCCAGGGGCGGGTCTTTCTGGGACAAGTCGCCCACGAGCGCAAACTGGTTGATCAGATCGGGGACCTGGACGACGCCCTCCTGACCGCCGCCAGCCTGGCGGGCCTGACCGTGGTCAACAGCATCGAATTGCGTCGCGATCCCTCTTCCCAAGAAAAAATCATGGAAGCCCTGTTCTCTTCGGCCCAGGCGGTCTTCATGCCGCAGTCACCGGCCATAAGCAGATTGCTGAACGTGGTCGAAGCCCAGGCCCGGATTCTGGACAGTTTCGTCGACCCCAACCATATCTACGCCCGCAGCCTTGAGTGTGAGGCGTCGCTCTTCTGATTCCATCTCCCCGCCCGGCGCAGGCCGCCGGGCGGGACCCCGCTTTTTGTGCCTTGCCAACCCCTCGCCTTGTGTTTAAATTTTAGTTTTGCCTGACGGCGAATTCTTTTTCGCGTCATTCCAAACAGCAGCAGCCGCTTGCCGGCTTCACATACGGAAAAAACCACCATGCCTCAGAAAGGACCACATATCTCCCTTGCCCCAGAACGCCTGGTCAAACGCGTCCTGGGCCTGCCCCTCGAAGAATTCCAGACCTGGCCCGAATATCTGCAGCAGCTGGCCCTTGATCTGGCCGAAGAGCTGTTCATCATCCGCTACAACCCCTTCATCCCGGCCAAGGATGTGCGCCAGAGCGTCGATGCCCAGCTGCAGGCCGAGCGCGCGGCCCTCTCGCCCGAATACTATCGCGAGCTTTCCGGCTGTCTGGAGCGCTTCTGGCAGAGCTACGAGGCCGATCAGAAATTCAAGGCCGGGCTGATCTCGCGCCTGTCCTCCATAATGGACAAAGAGCAGATCGTCTCGGCCTCCAACAATCTCATCGAATGTTCCACAGACGCCACGGACCTGCGCATGGAGCTGCCGGCCCTGGTCGTCTTTCCTGAAAACACGACCCAGATCCAGGGCATCATCCGCCTGGCCAACGAGATGGGCTTCCCCATCGTGCCCCGTGGCGGCGGTTCCGGCCTGACGGGCGGGGCCGTGCCCGCCAAGCCGCGCAGCGTGATCTTAAGCCTGAGCCGCTTCAAGGGAATCCTCGACATCGACGTTCAGGCCCGCACCATCACCGTGCAGTCCGGCGTGATCACCCTGACCGCCATCCAGGCCGCCGCGGCCAAGGGCCTGCTCTTTACCGTGGACCCGGCCTCCAAGGCGGCCTCGTCCATCGGCGGCAACGTCTCGGAGAACGCGGGCGGCCCCTTCGCCTTCGAGTACGGCACTACCCTCGACAACCTGCTGTCCTATAAAATGGTCCTGCCCACGGGCGAGCTGATCCAGGTCAACCGCGTAGGCCATCCCCGGCACAAGATAATGCCCGATGACACGGCGGTATTCGAGATCCTCGACGAGTTCGGCAACAGCCGCGAAGTCATCAAACTGCAGGGGGACGAGATCCGGGGCACGGCCCTGGGCAAGGACGTGACCAACAAATTCCTGGGCGGCCTGCCCGGGGTGCAAAAAGAGGGCGTGGACGGCATCATCACCGAGGCCACCTTCACCCTCTACCCGACCCTGCCGCATTCGCGGGTCATGTGCCTGGAATTCTACGGCAACTCCATGCGCAACGCCATGTACGTCATCAAAGACATCGTGGCCCTGCGCGACGAGATCCGCAAGGAAGGCGACCTGGTCAAGCTCTCGGCCCTGGAAGAGTTCGGCATCAAGTACGTGCAGGCCATCGAGTACTCCAAGAAGTCGAACAAATTCGACGGTATTCCCATCTCGGTGCTCATCATCCAGCTCGACTCCACGGACGAGGACGCGGTCTTCGATGCCGTACGGCGCATCGTGGACATCAGCGGCAAGTACGACAACGTGGACAGTTTTGTGGCCGCGGACGCCCAGGAGGCGGAGGTCTTCTGGCACGATCGCCACCAGCTCTCGGCCATCTCCAAGCGCACCAGCGGATTCAAACTCAACGAAGACATCGTCATCCCCCTGGAAGTCATCCCCGACTTCTCGGACTTTCTGGAGGAGCAGAACCTCTACTACCTGGCCATCGCCTATCGCGAGGCCCTGCAGCAGGTGCAGATACTGCCCGGCATCGAGGTCGACGACGAGTTCATCCGCATGGAGATGGACGTGGCCTCGTCCATCATCAAGGGCAAGACCTCCAAGGAGGACCTGCCCGAACAGGAGCTGGAGCTGCAGACCTCCTTCTTCTTCCAGCATTTGAAATCCAAGTATTCCAAGCTGCACGAGGAACTGACCAAGATCTTCGAGAACATGCAGAGCACCCGCGTGATCATCGCCAACCACATGCACGCGGGCGACGGCAACTGTCACGTCAACCTGCCGGTCAACTCCAACGACCCGCGCATGCTGGGCCTGGCCGAAGAGGCGGTGGAGAAGATCTTCCGCAAGGTACTTGAATTCAAGGGTCAAGTTTCGGGCGAGCACGGCATCGGCATCACCAAGATCGCCTTTCTGGCCGAGGAGAAGATCGCGGCCCTGCGGACCTACAAGAAGAAGGTTGATCCCAACAACATCTTCAACCCCGGAAAGCTGACCCAGCGCGACCTGGTGGTCGTGCCGTACACCTTCTCTTTTAATCGACTCATAAAAGACATCAACAAGACGGCCCTCCCCGGCAAGGAGAGCCTCATCAACCTGCTCTTAAACGTGCAGACCTGCACCCGCTGCGGCAAGTGCAAGCAGGTCTGTCCCATGTACCTGCCCCAGAAGGGCCTGCTCTTCCACCCGCGCAACAAGAACATCACCCTTGGCGCGCTGGTGGAGGCCATCTATTATTCGCAGCTGCAGAACGGCGAACCGGAGACCCGTCTGCTGGGCGAACTGCGCAAGATTCTGGAGCACTGCACGGCCTGCGGCAAATGTTACGCCGTCTGCCCGGTGAAGATCCGCACCCAGGACGTGACCCTGCAGATGCGCGCCTATCTGGAAGAAAAGGGCGCGGGCGGTCATCCCTTCAAGAACCGGGTGCTTAATCTGCTGAGCCAGGATCCCCAGACCACGCTGCCCCGAATGGCCAAGATCGCGGGCATCGGCCAGGAGCTTGGCAACCGCGCCGTGGGCCTCTTGCCGGCCAAATGGCGCGAACGCCTGGACAGCCCGCTGCTGCGCGGCAAGGGTCCGAGCACAGAATTCAAAAACCTCAAGGAAGGGTTGAACCTTTCCAAGGGCAACATCATCACCGCCGAAAAGATCGGCAGCAAGCGCGCGGTGATCTATTTCCCGGGGTGCGGCGCGGGCCTCTTCTACCGCTCCATCGGCATGGCCAGCGTACGACTGCTCGTGGACGCGGGGGTAAGCGTGATCCTGCCGCCTGACCACCTCTGCTGCGGCTATCCGCTCCTGGCTTCGGGCTGCAAAGACCAATTCGAACGCATCGGGGCGGACAACCAGAAGGTCATGGAAGGACTTATCCGCCAGGCCGAGGCGGCGGGGTTTGTCATCAAGGCCGTGCTGACCTCCTGCGGCACCTGCCGCGAGGGGATCAAGGGCTACCGGCTCAAATCCCTGGAGACGCGGCAGGTGGAATTCATGGACGTCGTGCAGTTCATCATCCAGCAGGACAAGGACGGATTCGGCCAGGGGCCAAAACAGCTGCTCTACCATGCGGCCTGCCACCACGAATGGACCGGGGTACCCCCGCTCAAGGCCGGAGATATCTACGCCTCGGAACTGGGCAAGCTGGTCGGTGCCGAAGTAACTGTTTCACCCTTTTGCTGCGGAGAATCGGGCCTGGGCGCACTGACCTCACCCAAAATATACAACCGCCTGCGCATGCGCAAAAAAGAGCAGCTTTCAAGCGAACTCGCCGCCTACCCGGCCGACAATCCCGTGGTCGTCGGCTGCCCGTCCTGCAAGATCGGCATCAGCCGTACGCTCCTTGAGATGGGCGTTGACCGAGAGGTTCTGCACACCCTGGAATTTCTGGCCAGGCTCAGGCACAAAGAGACCTGGCGCAAGGATTTCTACAAACAGCTGGCCGCGGCCTCGTCAGAAAACGGGGTGCAGACCTTAAGCCGGATCCCATGAAGATCCTGGGCATTGATTACGGACAAAAAAGGATCGGATTGGCCATCGTCCAGGGAACCATGGCCTTCCCCTTCAAGACGCTGGAAAAGAGCACCCGCGACAAGCTCTTTACCGACCTCATGGCCATCATCGAGAGCGAAGGCGTGCAAGCCATTGTCCTGGGCCTGCCCCTGGACATGGAAGGGGCCGAAACCCTGACCACACGGCAAACCCTCAATTTCCGCGACAGCCTGGCCCGGCGCACCAGTCTGCCCATCCATCTGGTCAACGAGGCCCTGACCTCTTTTGACGCCAGAGAGCGGCTGCGCGAGGCCGGGGTGCCACAGCACAGACACAAGGAGATGCTTGACCAGATGGCCGCGGTCTGCATCCTGGAAACCTATCTGAGGAATCAATGAAACTCTGGCTCAAGCTTTTCCTGGCCGTAACGACGCTGCTGACGCTGGCGGCCGGGGCTGCCCTTTTCATGGCGTGGCGCTTCGTTGAGACGCCCATGGACCTGTCCTCCAACAGCACCGTGGTCTTCAACGTCAAGTCGGGCGAAAACCTGCTCACCGTGTCCAAGCGCC
The DNA here is from genome assembly GCA_018902545.1 of Pseudomonadota bacterium. GTDB lineage: Bacteria > Desulfobacterota > Desulfovibrionia > Desulfovibrionales > Desulfomicrobiaceae > Desulfomicrobium. The sequence continues at coordinate 103,603 of JAHIQM010000016.1, forward strand.
TTGAAGAACAGGGTTTGGTCCGCTGGGGCGAGGGGTTCCGCACCTACGGCCGCTATCGCAAGGCCGCCCTGCAGGCCGGGGAGTTCGAACTCTCGGCGTCCATGTCGCCCAGGCGAGTGCTTGAGGTGCTGGCCTTTGGCCGCCCCATCCTGCACCGCCTGCATTTCGCCGAAGGCCTGACCATACGCGAGGTAGCCCTGGCCGTGAACGCCACCGGGCTGACCACCGCCGAAAAATTCCTCGCCGCCTGCAACGACCGCGACTTTCTGCTGTCCCGCGGCATAAACGCCACCAATGCCGAAGGCTACCTGTTCCCCGAGACCTACTTTTTCCCGCGCTCCCCAGGTCAGGACCCCTATCCCATCCTGGGGGCCCTGCTGGACCGTTTCAGGGCCACCGTGGCGGACCTGCCTCAATCCGCTGACGCCAAGGAGCTGCATCGTCTGGTCATCCTGGCCTCGCTGGTGGAGAAGGAGACGGCCGTTCCGTCCGAACGCGGGACGGTGGCCGGTGTATACACCAATCGTATGCGCGTCGGCATGCTTCTGCAGTGCGACCCGACCATCATTTATGGCCTGGGCGAGAACTTCGACGGCAACCTGCGCCGCTCGCACCTGAGGGATCCGGCCAACCTCTACAACACGTATGTCCACCCCGGCCTGCCCCCCGGACCCATCTGCTCACCCGGCGCGGCGGCACTGCGGGCGGCCGCAAACCCCGAAAAGCACGACCTGTACTATTTCGTGTCCAGAAATGACGGCTCTCACCACTTCAGCCGCACCCTGCGCGAACACAACAACGCGGTCATCAAGTACCAGCGAGGTGGACGCCCCTTCCCCGAGTCGCGTACTTCGACGCAGGACTGAACCGGACGGATCTCGGGCAATGCCCCGAAATCCGTCCATCTCCGCGGACAGGAATACTGACGCGCCCCCCTTTCTGCCTGTCGAATAAGGCTGCACGCGCACGCCCCTTTCTGCCTGTCGAAAAAGGCTGCACGGCAAGGCCGTTCTTAAATCTCCCCCTGCCAAGGAGGAGTACCCGGAGGGGGAAGGGGTTTTCCCTTGACTAGGTCTACCCGCTCACTGAAATCCCTGCCGCACGCGGCGGGGATTTTTTTTGACACCGTCAAAGATAATCGATTTTTACTTCCAAAATTCCCGCTTCAATTATGCTCAGTAATCATTTATATAATCCGCCGCACACTTGAATACTTATTATTAACCGTGCGGCGGCTTTTTTAATCACTATTGGTACTTACTCCCCGCTCATGTGAAAACCCAGCCGGGATGTTCCCGGCGGGACGGAATATCGCTTCATCATCCAAGGAGGTTCTTTGTGAAAAAACTGCTCTTTTTCGCACTGGCATTCGTTTTTCTGGCCACGGCCGCCCAGGGCAAAACGCTCAAGATGGCCCTCGACGCCGACCCCGAATCCATGGACCCGCATGTCCAGCTTTCCGGCGGCATGCTGCAGTACACCCACCTGTGTTTCGATCCGCTGATCCGCTGGACCAAGGACATGAAGTTCGAGCCGCGCCTGGCCTCCAAGTGGGAGCGCATCGACCCCCTGACCGTGCGTTTTTATCTGCGCGAGGGCGTCAAGTTCCATTCCGGCAACACCTTCACCGCCGCCGATGTGGCCTGGACCATGGACCGCCTGAAGAAGAGCGAAGACTTCAAGGGCCTGTTCACATCATTCGCCGAACCCAAGATCATCGATGACTACACCATCGACATCATCACCACCGAGCCCTACCCGCTGGTGGAGGCCATGGCCACCTACATCTTTCCCCTTGATTCCAAGTTCTACACCGGCGCCGACGACAAGGGCCTGCCCAAAGACGCCATCGTCAAAACTGACTACTCTTTCGCCAACCAGAATCAGTCCGGCACCGGCCCCTTCTACGTCGAATCCCGTGAACAGGGCGTAAAGATGGTCTACAAGCGTTTCGCCGACTACTGGGACAAGGACAGCAAGGGCAACGTCAGTGAGATCATCCTGACCCCCATCAAGGAAAACGCGACCCGCACCGCAGCCCTCTTGTCCAGCGGCGTCGACTTCATCGCTCCGGTTCCGCCCCAGGACATGGATCGCCTGGGCACCAACAAAGACCTGAATCTGGTAACCATGGCCGGAAGCCGCGTCATCACCTTCCAGCTCAACCAGAAGAGAAAGCCTGAATTCGCCGACCTCAAAGTCCGCCAGGCCGTCATCGCGGCCGTCGACAACGCCGGCATCGTAGCCAAGCTGATGAAGGGCACCGCCACCGCCGCCCAGCAGCAGGCTCCTGAAGGGTTCGACGGCTACGTGGCTGATCTCGCGCCCCGCTTCGATCTGGAAAAGGCCAAGCAGCTGATGAAGGAAGCCGGTTACGAGAACGGCTTCGAAGCGACCATGATCGCCCCCAACAACCGCTACGTGAACGACGAAAAGATCGCTGAAGCCGTCGTCTCCATGCTCTCCAAGATCGGCATCAAGGTCAGCCTCAAGACCATGCCCAAGGCCCAGTACTGGGACGAGTTCGACGCCCAGGTGGCCGACATCCAGATGATCGGCTGGCATCCGGACACCGAGGACTCCGCCAACTACTCCGAATACCTGCTCATGTGTCCCAACAAGGACACCGGCAAGGGCCAGTACAACAGCGGCAACTACTGTAACGCCAAACTCGACGAACTGGTCAACCAGGCCAACGTCGAAACCGACAAGGCCAAGCGGATCGCCCTCTTGCAGGAAGTCGAGAGAATTGCCTACGATGACGCCGCCTACGTGCCCCTGCACTGGCAGAACCTGTCCTGGGCAGCCAAGAAGAACGTGGACCTCGAACCCGTGGTCAACATCATGGACTTCCCGTACCTCGGCGACCTGGTCGTGGAATAACCCGTTTTGACGACTTGATCCATTTGCCAAGACTGTGTACGCGGGGCAGGCTTTTCACGAAGCCTGCCCTTTTTCGAACAAACACCCCCGTCCCTGCGGTCCCATGCCCCTTTGGTCGCCGGAACGGCTACGGATTCAGCCATGTTTGCATTCATTGTCCGACGTGTCCTGCAGGCCATCATCGTCATGCTCATCATCAGTTTCATCGGTTTCGCCCTCAAGCAGAACGTGGGCGACCCGGTGCGCGAACTGACCGGAGTTTCGGTTTCCGCCGCCGAGCGTGAATCCATCCGCGAAAAACTTGGCCTCAATGACCCCTTCCTGATCCAGTACGGCCGCTTCCTCAAAGGCGCTGTGCTGGAAGGAAACATCGGCCAGTCCTTCTTCTACAAGAAGCCGGCCATGGAGGTCATCCTCAGCAAGGCCCCGGCCACCATCGAACTGGTGCTGTGCTGCTCGTTCCTCATCGTCGTCCTGTCCATACCCATGGGCATCTACAGCGCCATCTACCCCAAGCGACTGCTCTCAAGGCTGATCATGGGCCTGAGCACCATCGGCGTGTCCGTACCAATTTTTCTCATCGCCATCCTGCTCATCTATATCTTCGCCATCGAACTGAACTGGTTGCCGTCTTACGGACGCGGAGAAACCGTGAACGTCTGGGGCTGGGAGTCGGGACTTTTGACCCTGGACGGTCTGCGGCACCTCATCCTGCCGACCACGGCCTTGACCGCGCTCATGCTGCCACTCTTCGTGCGCCTGATCCGCTCCGAGATGATGGAGGTGCTGCAGACCGAGTACGTCAAATTCGCCTGGGCCAAGGGCTTGCCGCGCGTGCGCATCTGGTTCGTGCACGCCTTCAAGAACACGCTGCTGCCTGTCATCACCGTGGGCGGCGTGCAGATCGGGACCATGATCGCCTTCACCATCCTGACCGAGACCGTGTTCCAGTGGGGGGGGCTGGGCTTTTTGTTCCTCGAAGCCGTGGAACGCGCCGACACCTCGCTGCTGGTCGCCTACCTGATCTTTGTCGGCATCATCTTCGTGGTGGTGAACACCGTCGTTGACATCATCTATGGCCTGGTCAATCCCATGGTCCGCATCACAGGAAGGAAATAATGAGACTCTGGAAGCGATTCCGCAGCTCGTACTTTTTGTACAGTTTTCTGCATGACCCCGTGGCCATGGGCAGCTTCGCAATTCTGGCCTTCCTGACCCTGGCCGCCTTCGGCGCGCCGGTCATCGCGCCGCACAATCCTTACGACACCACGACCATCAACATCATGGACTCGGAAATCCCGCCCGTGTGGATGGAAGGGGGCGAGCAGAATTTCACTCTGGGTACCGACGCCCAGGGCCGCGACATGCTCAGCACCATGCTCTACGGCATGCGCATCTCGCTGATCATCGGCGTGGGGGCGACCCTCATGCAGGCTGTCATCGGCATCGTGCTGGGTCTTCTGGCCGGATACAAGGGGGGCAGGGTCGACAGCTTCCTGATGCGCATGGCCGACGTGCAACTCAGCTTCTCCACCCTCATGGTGGCCATCTTTCTCTCCGCCATCTTCCAGGCCATTTTCGGGGTGGCGGCCTTCGAGCGTCTGGCCGTGCCCTTCCTGGTGCTGGTGATCGGCATCGCCGAATGGCCGCAGTACGCCCGCACCGTGCGCGCCTCGGTCCTGGCGGAGAAGAAGAAGGAGTACGTCGAGGCGGCCCGCGTCATGGGCCTGCCCGCCGCGCGCATCATGTGGCGGCACATCCTGCCCAACTCCATGTCGCCCATCCTGGTCCTGTCCACGGTGCAGGTGGCCCACGCCATCATGAGCGAGGCGGCCCTGTCCTTCCTGGGGCTGGGCATGCCCATCACCAAGCCGTCGCTCGGGTCGCTGATCAACTCCGGGTTCGACTACATCTTCAGCGGTTCGTGGTGGATCACCATGTTTCCCGGAATCCTGCTGGTGCTGCTCATTTTGGTCATCAACCTGCTCGGCGACTGGGTGCAGGACGTTCTCAACCCCAAACTGTACAAAGGATGACCAATGACCCATCTTCTTGAAGTGCAGGATCTGGTGGTCAAATTCGGCCTGCGTTCCGGCGACCTCACAGCCTTAAACGGCATCAATTTCACCCTGGATCCCGGCGAGCGCATGGGGCTGGTCGGCGAATCGGGCGCGGGTAAATCCGTAGCCGGATTTTCCATCATTAATCTCATCAGCAAGCCCGGTTTCATCGCTTCCGGCCGCGTCCTCTTCGAGGGCGAGGAAATCAGCGCCTATCCCCTGGAGCAGATGCGCGGCATCCGCGGCAACCGCATCAGCATGATCTTCCAGGACCCGATGATGACCTTAAACCCCGTGTTGACCATCGGCACGCAGATGGTCGAGACCATCCTGGCCCACAACAGGATAAGCACCGCCCACGCCCGCGAGATCGCCCTGGAAAAGCTCTCCAAGGTCTATATCTCCTCGCCGGGCAAACGCCTGGGCCAGTACCCGCACGAACTCTCCGGCGGCATGCGCCAGCGCGTGGTCATCGCCATCTCGCTTTTGACCAACCCGAGCCTGATTATCGCCGACGAACCGACCACGGCCCTCGATGTGACCATCCAGGCCGAGGTCATGGCTCTGCTGCTTGAGCTATGCAAGAATGAGCACATGGGACTCATCCTCATCACCCACGACCTGGGCGTGGTCTCGCAGGTCACCGAAAAGATCTGCGTCATGTACGCGGGCCGCATCGTGGAACAGGGACCAACTGAAAGCATCGTCACAAACCCGAGGCACCCCTACACCCGGGGATTGATCCAGGCCCTGCCCCAGGGCGGGGGCGGCCGGGGCCGGCTGCACCAGATTCCGGGCATGATGCCCAACCTGACCAGCATCCCTCCGGGCTGCGCCTTCCATCCGCGCTGCGAACACACCATGGACATCTGCCGCAGTAAAGCGCCCCAGCTCTTCGGCGACAGCGAAACCCCGGGCCTGGTGGCCTGTCATCTTTACGCGCAAGCCAGGTAGACCATGACAGACAGCAAATCCCTCGTGCGCATCAGCAATGTGGTGAAGCACTTCGACATCTCCGGCGGCTTCCTGGACCGGATCAGCTTTTCCGGCGGCAGGCCGTCCCTGACCACGACCACGGTCAAAGCCCTGAACGACGTGTCCCTCGACATCACGCAGGGCGAAATCCTCTCCGTGGTCGGCGAATCCGGCTGCGGCAAGTCCACTCTTGGGCGCACGGTGCTTGGGCTGTATCCACCCACCAGTGGCGAGATCGCCTTTCGCGACACGCGCATCGACAACCTCTCGGCCCGGCAGATGCTCCCCTACCGCCGCAAGATGCAGATGGTTTTTCAGGACCCCTACGCGTCCCTGAACCCGCGCATGACCGTGCGCCAGATCCTCGAAGAGCCGACCAGCTTCCACTTTCCCGATCTGTCCCGGTCCCAGGTTCAGGACAAGGTGGCCGAGGTCATGCGCCAGGTGGGCGTGGACCCGGCCTGGGCCGGACGCTACCCGCACGAATTTTCCGGCGGCCAGCGCCAGCGCATCAGCATCGCCCGGGCGCTCATGGTCGACCCGGAATTCATCGTCGCCGACGAGCCCATCTCGGCGCTGGACGTGTCCATCCAGGCGCAGATATTGAACCTGATCATGGACTGCCAGGAGCGTTTCGGGCTGACCTACATGTTCATCACCCACGACCTCTCGGTGGTCGAACACATCAGCACGCGGGTGGCCGTCATGTACCTCGGCACGCTGTGCGAACTGGCCGACAAGAAGAACCTCTACGGCGAGCCGCAGCACCCTTATTCCCGGGCCCTGCTCTCGGCCATCCCCAGGCTCGGCTCCAAGGGTTTTTCGCACATGCGCCTCAAGGGCGAGGTGCCCACACCCATCAACCTGCCCCCGGGATGCGTGTTTCACACCCGCTGTCCGTTCACGGAAGAGCGCTGCCGCCGAGAAATCCCCGCGTTGCGCACCTTGCCCAATGGCAGCCGGGCCGCCTGCCACGCTCTTGAAGAAGGGAGAATCTGATGAACGAATCAAGCGCCCGCAAGGTCAGCGACAGTGAAACCCTGATGACCCACCGCGCCCTGCCCGAGGACGCCAACCCGGCCGGCAACGTGCACGGCGGCGTGATTTTGAAGCACATCGACCTGGCCGGAGCCGTGTGCGCCATGCGCCACGCGCGCATGGGCGTGGTCACGGCCTCCATCGATCGCATGGAGTTCAAGGCGGCGGTGAACGTAGGCGAGCTCATGCTGCTTTACGCCAGCGTGAACAGGGCCGGCAGGCAATCCATGGAGATCGGCGTGCGCGTGGTGGTGGAAAACCTCATGACCGGCGAACAACGCCATGCCGCCTCGGCCTACCTTACCTTCGTGGCCATGGGCGCGGACAAGAAACCCACCACGGTCCCTGACCTCATCCTCGAAACGCCGACCCACCACCGCCGCAACCGCGAAGCAGGCATGCGCCGCGAATTGCGCCTGGAAGAACGCAAACGCGAACGGCTGGCGCAGGAGTCGGAGCAGGCTTAGGCCGAAGCACTGGAACGCTCCTTTTTTCTGCCGCTCGTTGACCATAATCAGACATTTACAGCCCGGCGACTTCAGACTAGGGAAAGCCCCGAATTCACAATTTGGAGCTTTTCATGAACGCAATCGTCATTCTCGTGGCGTCCTATATCGCCCTGCAGATATTTTCCGATGTCGGATCCCTGCGCATTGTCATGCTTGGCGGCATGTCCATCGATGCCGGCACATTCATCTATCCGCTGACCTTCACCCTGCGCGACATGGTGCACAAGACCATGGGCAAGCAGGGAGCGCGGCTGATGATCATCACCGCAGCAGGCTTCAACCTGCTCATGGCCGGGTATTTCTGGGTGGTCTCCATTCTGCCTCCAGACCTGGGCGTGGGCGCGCAGGCGGAGTTCGGCCAGGTGCTCGCCCCCCTGTGGCGGCTCGTCTTCGCCTCCATCGTGGCGGAGGTCATCTCCGAACTGACGGATACGGAGATCTACAGCATGTGGAAAAAGAAAGTCACATCCAAACACCAGTGGTCCAGAGTGCTGGTCAGCAACGCGGTCAGCATCCCGCTGGACAGCTTTATCTTTTGCTGGATCGCCTTCGGCGGCCTGTTCGAGGCGGCAGTGGTGTGGTCCATCTTCTTCAGCAACACCATCATCAAATTCGCCACCACCCTCGTCACCCTGCCGGCCATCTATCTGGTCAAGGAAAAGGACGACACCCAGGCAACGACCAGCAACTGCTGAAATCGCATGGGCACATGCACGTGAAGAACCCTGTGCCCCTCCCGTATCCGGAAAGCCCGTCCATAACGTGTGAATACGGATCTCTTTCCTTCGCAATGGAGAACCACGCAAAAACGCCCCGGCAAGCCGGGGCGTTTTTGCGTGGCGTCCGCGGAGCGGAGGCTTAGAACTTGTAGGTGAAGGACAGGCCCGCAATATGGGCGTCAGCGTCCTTAATCTTGCCTTCAAGCACACCGTCTGCCGGGCGGGCCTCAATGTCGCGGTCTTCGAACATGAGGTAGGAGTAACTCATGTCCACTCCCCAATTATCTTTGTGGAAACCAAGGCCGCCACTGAAAATGTGCCGGTCGCTGTCGGGCAGCAGATAATCGATGGTTCCGTCGGGCACGGGAGATTGGTCAAAAACATAGCCAAGTCTCAGGTCGAGCCAATCCAGAGCCGCATATTCCACCCCAACGTTAAAGCGCCAGACATCATTCCAATTCTTCGGAGTGCTAAGCTGGTCGGGAGTGGCGGTGGGCAGAATCGGATCGCCGAAGTCGATGGTCAATTCGTCATACTTGCTCCACAATGTATACATGGCCCCCACTTCGACACTGAGCTTGTCCATGGGATACACCGCAAGACCAAAAGAAAAAGAATCAGGAAGGGTTACCTTGCCTTTAGCAGAGGTGTCGGAAAAATAGGGAAATCCACCTGGGATATTTGAAAAATCCGCATCGCCTGTGACCTTCATGGTAACGGGACTGCGATAGGTCAGACCCAGTTTGGCATAGTCGCACGGCTGGTAATGCAGGGCCATGTTGAACCCGTATCCAAAGCCGTCGGCTTCGAGGTTCGAATCTCCATCAATCCCCCCGAGGGGAATTTTCTTTTTCAAATTGATATTCAAATACATAGCTTCCACGCCAAAAGCGGCGGAAAGTTTGTCCGTAACTTTCACAGCGACATTGGGATTGATGGACATGGATTCCAGCACGGCCTCGTAAGAGTTGTACTTCCCAATCCAGTTATCATCGAACTTGGTGCCCAGGCCGAAGCGTGAGAAGGTGCCAAGACCGACGCTGTAGCGATCGTTCACCTTCCAGGTGGCGTAAAAATGCGGGGGAAAAAAGACGGAGGCATCGTCGGAATCGGTAGATTTGCCTGGCGTTTCAATGGTCACCATCGGCTTGATGGGCATGACGCCGGCCATGACCTGAATCCCTTCCAACTGCGTGATGCCGGCAGGGTTGGTAGCCAGTGCGGCCGGGTCGTCGGCGCGACCTACGGTGGCTCCGCCCAGGGCGAAGTCGCGGGGACTCCATTCATAAATTGCAAAACCGGCCGCAGAACAGAACTGCGCCGTGACCAGCACCAGACACCCGGCCATAAGCCATGATTTCAAAGTTCGCATCCATCCTCCCCTTTGTTGCACTGTTTGCGTCATAAGCGCGACTCCTTAAGTGCGCGCTCAATATATTTTCGCTAGAGCGCTAAATGAAGAAGGATTGAGCGTCAAGAGTTTTGCAACACTCCGCCATCAAAGAATATTGTACGCACCCAGCAGACTGAGCGACGAAAACGAGAAGTTGAGCAAACACGCAGAATCGGGCAGGAAAAATGGTGGACTGGTCAAAAAGCGCTGGGTACAAGGTGGAACGAAACACACGAGGAGAAGAAAGTGGTCATGGGCAACAAGGAAAGGATTCTGGAGACGGCGAAACGGCTTTTCGGGGAACTCGGCTACGCCGAAACGACCTACAAGCGCATCGCCCAAGAGGCGGGCATCGCCGACGGGCTCATCGCCCATCATTACGGCAGCAAGGAAAACCTTTTTCAACTGGTGGAGATAGATATTCTCACCAATCTGCTGCTCAAGATCGACGAGAGTCAGTATTACGCTTCCGACGGACTGAGCAGCGTACTCAATTTCGCCAAATGCATCCTCAAGGCGTCCACCACCCCCGAGACAGGTTTTCTGACCCTGCTGCGCTGCTCCCCTTTTCTGGCCAACACCGTCGATGCTGACAATTCCGAGATCCTCCGCGTCTGCGCACGGGTGGTGGAAAAGATGCTTGAGTGCCTGCACAGGGGCATAAGTGACGGCTCAATCCGCGCCGACCTCGAACCGAATCTGGCCGCCAGCGTGATTTTTTCCACGGTCTTCGGCTCGACCCGGGCACGCCTGCTGGCCAAGGAAAACCTCCTGGGACTCAATTTCTCTGACGATTTTTATCCCGAAATCCTGCGCATTCTGACCAGGTATCTCGAGCCCCAGGAGACCAGCCAGGGCTACGAATCCTTGTCCTGATCCGAGCCACCGCCCTGGACCATTGCGTAGGCCACCAGACATCCGATCACAAATCCACCAAGCGTTATCCACCAGATCATCACAGCCCTCCTGTCGGCAATCAACCCAGATGAAAAGACCGGCCGCGCATGAGCCACCCGCCTGCGACGGCCATGAAAATGAGGTTGGCCGCCCAGGCAGCCAAAACCGGAGGCGCAAGCCCCTTTTCCCCGGCTGTGGCGCAAAGCACGAACAAGCCGTAGTAGCAGAACGTAGTTACCAGGCCCACGGGAATGATCACGAAAAGCGATCCGAACACGGAGACCACGGCCAGGGCAATAAAAGCCATGACCAGCACGGAACCGGCATAAGCCAGCTTCATGTGCCAGGCGGTCTGCAGCCGTTCGATGTTGGACCCGGAATCCTCGAGCCTTTTGATTTCGGAACCGAGCTGCCAGATGGGCAGGGACTCAAGGCGCGTCTTCGGGTCAATGATAAGAAAACCGCCGACATCGGTACGCAGATCAAGCTCCAGTTCCGCCATGGCGCGCACTTCGAAGGTTTCCGGAAAAGTTCGGGTCGCATCCGACAGAAGCCAGCCGCGCGAGGAGGACGTAAAGCTTGCGGCGCGTATGATCTCCCGGATGACCCCGGCGTCATTGTCGTCCAGAACGTGGATCGTCAGATTCGCGCCCTTTTTCGCGCCCGGGGTCACACTGCCCATGTGCACAATGCGGTTGCCTTCGCGAAACCAGATATCGGTCAGGCTTCTGGTTTCAATCTGGCGATCGCGCACCTGCTCGTACCAGATTCGATCCGCCGCCTTGTGTCCGCTCACTCCAAGCACCTCTGAAAAAAACAGCAGCGCCACGCACAGGACAAGGGCGTAGCAGATCACGGATCTGGCCACTTTCTTCGGCGAGACAGCGCATGCTTCCAGGGCGAGCAGTTCCCGGCTGCGCAGCATGATCCCCAGTTGAACCATGAGCGCGATCAGAAAGACCGCAGGAAATATCTGGGAGAGTATGAAGGGCGAGCGGTAGACAAAATAGGAGATGACCGACGAAAAGCCCACTCCTGCATCCAGAAAATCGTCCAGCCTGTCGAGCAGGTCGATAAAGATATAGATTCCAAGGCCGATTCCGCAGACTAGCAGAAGCAGATACAGGTTTTGGCGCAGCATGTAGCGTGTCAGCAAATTCATTCAGCTGCTCCCTCCGTTCTCCGAGCCCACCCTTGTCCAGAATCGGATCCTGCTAAAATCCACCTCTTTCTCCGTCACCACCACCCACAGTCCGGCTGCCGCAGCCAGCAGGAAAAAGAGGTTGGGCAGCCACAGGGCCAGAGCCGGGCTGAGCTTACCCTCCTCGGCCAGGGACATGCCTGCGGACAAAAGTGCGTAATACAGAAAAAACGCGCCAAGGCAGGCCAGCAGGCCGAAATGGCGCTTCATGTCCTGAAAAAACAGGGCCAGGGGAAAGGCAAAAAACCCGAGTACGATGCAGGCGGCAGGCAGGGAAAAACGCTTGTGCATTTCGATTGCCACTCTGCGTTGAAAACCGACGCTCCTTTCCTTGAATGCGCCCGCCGCCTGATAACGCAATTCTTTCCAGGACATCTCCTTCGCCCTTTTGCCGTCAAGCTCGAAACCGCCCAAAAAACGCGTCATGTCCAGGGAAAGGATATAGCGCTCAAAACTGATGACGCTCAGTTCCCCGCCCTCCTCGCGATAAACGTGCCCGTCCTCCAGACGCACAAAAACCTGACCCTGCTGCGCATTGGAATCGATCCGGCCGCTGGGAGCGACGATGGTGGCGCGGGTCGCGGACCTTGAACTGTCGAGTACGAAGACACCCTGCAGGGCACCCGTGTCAGGATCCGCCTGTCGGGCGTAGACCGTCAGACCCGGAAAGGAGGTGTTGAAAATCCCGGCCTGGACATTGACGGATGTCTTGTGCCGGGCCAACTCCACCACCGTGTGCCTGAAATTGTCCATGCCCCAGGAAATTCCGGTCAGGGAAATCCACAACGTGGCACCGCAGCAAAGCAGGCACAGGAGCATGGGTGCCGGCAGCAAGGGCCAGACGCTGATCCCCCCTGCACGCAGAGAGATGAGTTCCCGATCCGTCCCCATGCGCAAAAAGGTCAGGAAAAGGCCGAGCATGCATGAAACCGGAATAAGCATGACCAGAAACAAGGGGCTCAGGAAAACGAAAAGCTTCATCAGGTCAAAAAAAGTCACGCCCTGGCCCATGAACAGGTCACGAAGCTGGAGAAGTCGGCCAAGCAGAATGAGACAGAGGAAGCCGCCAAGGCAGATGGAGGCAATGATCCCCATCTCCTTGAAAAGCTCCCGCTGCAACAGCGGAACTCGTATCACCTGGACTCCGCCTCCTCGCGGTAAAACCTTTCCAGGGCCAGCTCTTCCGGCGGAGTCAGGTCGAACTTCGTGGAGGCCTGGGCCATGAGTTTATGCAGTTCGGGATTGTCGCGACGACACTCTTCGATCCAGGCAATGGCGTTGCGCAGGTTTTTTTCACCGGGCATGATGGTTGTCATTCGTTTATCCTCCGAGGTTGTTTGCACCGAGAAGCCCATACAGGAAAGGCCCGCAAGGCACAATCAGATCAATCCGGGGCCAGCTCGCCGAAGCGGGCGCTTTGCACCCGCGCCGCGTTAGCGCCCTGCCAGCGAAAACGAACGGCGCCGTGATCGGCCGTGGTCAGCACCTTGGATCCTGCCGCCTCGCAGGCGTTTACTACGGACGGATGGGGAAAGCCGAATCGATTGCCCGGACCGCAGGCCGCCACGGCCCAGCTCGCCTCGGCCAGGGCATACAGGCGCGGGTGCAGGCTCGATTTTGAGCCATGATGCGGCAAGATCAGCACCTCGGCCTCCAGCGATGCCTTGTTCATAAGGATTCGCTGCAGGGCTCTTTCCTCCACATCTCCGGGCAACAGGGCCAATCCGCGCCCGTTCCAGACCAGACGAAGCACGAGGGAGGAATCATTGTTCGAGACTCCCGCTTCCGACTCGGGCGGGTGGAGCGCCTCAAGCCACAAGCCGGGCTCGATGACCAGCCTTTCCCCGGCGCGCACCCGCCTCACCGGCCATGGGTTGTCGGCCAACACGGCCAGCAGGCGCTCCGAATCTTTGGTCTGGTCCGCAAGTCCGGTCCACCCGAACCACCCCACCTCAAATGCATCCAGAATGTAGAAAAGCCCTCGCAGATGATCGGCATGCATATGGGACAGGAGCACCGCGTCCACTCGCGGGGGGTGCATCCAGGTCAGGGCGGGGCCGACCACCGCGCGTCCGGGATCATAATCCTCGCTCCAGCCGCCGCCCCCGTCCACGAGCACCGTCGCTCCGGACTTGCCACGCACGAAGACCGCCTGGCTCATCCCCGTGTCCAGCACCGTCACCTCGACCTCGCCGCGCATTGTTCGCGCCTCATTCCATAACAACGGCGCAGTCATGAGCAACAAGCCGAGCCCCAGAAAGAGCAGCGCCCTCGGTTGCGACCGCCGGGCCGTCAGAAGCACGCTTCCCGCCACCATGACCACCCCGTATCCCACCATCTGCGTACCGCAAGGCCGCAGCACCGGCATGGAGGCAAGCCGCCCCGCTGCGTCAAGCATGCGTAAACCCTGATCAAGGACGTCCACGCCCTGGGCAGCCAAAAGAAAAATGACCTTGGCCATAGGCGGGTACACAAGCGCCAGGGCGAGGCCCGCAAAGCACAGGGGCAACACGGCCATGCTCAGCACCGGCAGCCATATGAGATTGAGCCAGAGGTGCCCGGTCACTTCGGAAAAATAGAACACCTGCGCGGGCAGGATGAAAATATTGGCGCAACATGTCACTGCCGCCAGAGAGAGCATGGCATGCACAGGCTTCCAGATCGCGCCGCCCTCACGCAAGGGGGCGAGCCTGGCCGAAACGGCAGGCATGAAGAGCACAAGACCGCTCACTGCGAGCACGGAAAGCTGCAGGCTCAGGTTGTGGGCGCTGTCAGGGTTCACAATGGTCAGCACGGCCACGGCGGCGAAAAGACAGTCCTGCGGGTAGGACCTGGAACCGGCAAAGAGGTGCAGGGACAACGCGGCGAGCATGATGGAGGCGCGCAGAAGTGAAGGCGTGTAATTACCCAGCCACAGGTAAGTAAGCACCGGCGGCAAGGCCAGGAGCATGGCCAGTTTCCGGCGAGGCAGAACCAGCAGCACAGCCGGATGAATCCGGCCAAGCGCCCAGGCCGCGGCCATGCCGAAGCCTGCGACCAGGGCCAGATGCAGGCCGGACAATGCCAGGCTGTGAGACAGCCCGGCCCTGCGGATACGGTCCAGAAAGGCGGGGTCAAGCAGGCGTCTGTCCCCGAAAAGAAGCGCCGGGACCGTCGCTCCACCCTGCGTCTCCGGCACCAGGGAGCTGACAAGTTCAAGCAGTCCGGCGCGGACGGATGTCTTTCTTTCGCCCCAGATGACCGGAATGTCCCCTCTGGAGTATGCTCTGTGCCAAATGCGTTGGCGACTCCAGTACGCTTCGCTGGAAGAGACACCGAAGTTTGCCCGTGAACGCAATTCGCGGATGCGCAGCCGGGCCTCGAAACTCTGGCCGGGGACCGGAACAGTTGACGGATATGTCCAGCTCCACAGCAACCGTCCCGGGAGGGTCGCATTCGTGTCCGGGGCGATCACATTCCGGGCGACGATGCTGATCCGGTCTCCCGGGTGCGTGCGCACCTCGTCCACCACGCCCAGAACACGCGTCTGTATGCTCCAAACGTCTTCCTGGGCAGGTTTGGCCGGCGGAGCGCCCGCAATGAGCCCGGCCCCGAGACAGACCACCATGAACGCGAGGCTCCTGCCCCGGGCAAAGGCCAGCGCAGCCAGGACAAAAGCAAGACCGGCGGGAAGGGCATGAACCCAGGCAAGAATGCCGCAAAGATAACCCGCCACGCCCATCTGCCAGGGCAGGGGCGCCACGGGGTCGTGAATGCGCGTTGGAGACACCTCCTGACCGGAAACGCTAGCAAATCTTTCCCCCCGTGTCGTACGCAGAAGTCAGTATTATCGGCAACAAAGGACCAAGAAGAGCGTTGCCTCCCGGGCGCATCTCGGGCTATGCATCTTTTGTAGCGGCCACACGCTGGCCATTTCAAAGATTTCAAGGAGCCCACATGGAAGAGTTTTCAGTGCTGCTTGTGGATGACGAGGAAGATTTCCTGCGCACCATCATCAAAAGACTGGCCAAACGGGGTCTCAAAGCCCAGGGCGCAACCAGGGGCGAGCAGGCCCTGGCCATGCTGGCCGAGGAACCGCGGGATGTGGTCGTACTGGACGTGAAAATGCCTGGAATGGATGGTCTGGAAGTTCTGAAGAGGATCAAGGCGAGCTGGCCAAGCACCGAGGTCATCATGCTCACCGGACACGCCAGCATTGACGCGGCCATGGAAGGCATGGGCTGCGGGGCCTTCGACTACCTGATGAAGCCGGCTGATCTGGAAGACCTCCTGTACAAGCTTGAAGACGCATACCGCAAGAAATGCGTCAACGAGCGTCGGCAGGCATCCCCTTCCGACAACAGCGGTCAGCCCTAGCCTTTTTCAGGCTGCTACAGGACCCGACGTGGCGCATTCCCGTCTCTACTTCGACTCCAACGACTATACGCTGCTGCGCATCGTCAACGATGTTCTGGACCGTTCCCCGCAAAGCACCAGCATACGTTCCCTGCTGGCCAGCTGCATGCATCCCCACGGAATCAAGGAGATGGCCGCGCCCAGGGTGCTGCGCATCGCCTATGCCATTGCGAGCCTGCTCGGGTCCCTGGAGGCGGGCAAGGCCACCGACCGACTCAGTGCGCTGCGTGCGCTCAAAGACGAAGTGCTCCTCGCGAACAACGCCTACCTGCAGAAGAACACCTCCCGGGTTTTGCTGCAGATCATGAAGGAGCTCATCCGAAGCCGGGATGATGAAGAAACCCAACTGCGCCTGGCCCACGATTTCCGCATAGTCTCGTCGGGCAAGCCACGCGTGGTGAGGGCCGAACTGGACAAATACCACCTCCTGGAAATGCCCGAGGAGTGGAACCAGCTGGCCTTTGACCACCATGTCCACGACGCCAACACCAAGGGCCGCAAATCTCCGACCCACCTGGTCATGGATGCCTGGATCAAGGGCGTGCGCTTTCTGACCGTGGTCTACTACAACTACGTGGACGCCGAGGTGGCCGAAGAACTCCTGGAGGCGGGTCGCATACTGGACATGCACATCCGCATCGGCATCGAGGTCTCCTCACGCTTCAGGGGCAAGTACGTACGCGTGATCTGGGAGCCGCAAAGCTACACCGACCCCAAATCCTTCCGGGCTTTTCTGGACGAGCAGCCGGTGCGGGCCTTCATGAAGGAGGGCCGCCTGGTCTCGGCCTACCAGCAGAAATACGTCTTCGAAGCCCTGCTGGCCTTCAACCGCACACACCGCTCGGCCCTGGCCGAGGAATATGGCCTTGACCTCGACGAACTCGACGAGAAGGAGTTCGCCACCTTTGTCGGCACGGGACAGCCATCGCTCCTGCATCTGGCCAAATACATCCAGAGCGGCATGCAACCCAAGCTCAAGCAGGCCGCACGGACCATGGGGCAGGAGTACCAAACCGCCACTTTAGACCGGCGCAAGGCGCTGCAGCAGCGTCTCAATGCCCTCAATGCCATCGACTCGGACCTGCTCATCAACCGCTATCTGCAGCCGTGCCGCAACCCCGAACTGCACGACCCGACCATCCCTCAGGACGCGCCGGAAGTCCCGCCCCTGCTGCGCTTAAATACCGGCGAACTACTGCCGCGGCTGGCGCAATTTCATTCCACGTCCCACTTCACACTGAACCTGAGCAACCTCTCCACTGCCGATGCGCTGGAAATTCTTTACGATTGCCAGGGACACATAAGCAATATCGAGCTCTACAATCTCAAGGATGCGACCCGGGGCAAATGGTCCATGCCGCTGTCGTCGACACTCGCCTGCCCAGGGGACGCCGTGGACGCCATCAGTCCCGAGCGAATCTGCGCCCAGATCGGGGAACTGCAGAAGGCCCTGAATGAAGACAACGTCATCGCCCTCAAACGCGCCATCCGATCCGTGATCTGGTCCTTCGAGGAAGACCGCCTGTCCCTTGAAAACAGCCTGTCCCACTGCCGGAGCAAAAAAGAAATCTCCCGCGTGGCCGAGCTTGAAGGCGAACTTGCGGACATGGAAAGACGCAAGATCAAGCTCCTCGACGTCCTCTTTGATATCGAAAATTTCCATAAGTACTATAAGAAACGCCCCTTGGGCTCGCGCATCGGTAGCGGTTCCACGGGTCAGTCCAGGCATCAGTACGGGATGGGCGTGGTGGTACTCGAAACGCTGCCCAAGCGCGCCCAGAAGATAGCTCTGGACCAGACCAGGGGACAGCGCAAGCTGCTTCCCGTTACCGCCAGGATGACGGTACATTTCCGAGCCAGATGTCATGGAAGAGACGAAGATTCGGGCTTCATGCGCCTGGTGCGCAAGATTCCTGGTATGGAATTTGCCGGATGCGGAAAGAAACAGGAATGGTTCCTGGACTGTATCGACATTCATCCCAAACGGCCGGGCAACATAGTCACCCTGGGCGGCGTGCAGCTTGAACACGACAACGGCCTGCGCCTTGTCGAAGCGCCCCGCGCGACGGGTGGAGCGCTTTCACCCAGATATCTGAACACGGCGCTGAAAAACGCCTTAAAGATCCTGATCGGCTTTGTGCCCGCCTTCCTGACTTTTGCCCTGACCAAGGACTGGTGGGTGCTGGCCTGGTTCGGCGGTCTGATCTGGTTCGCCATCACGGGCGTGCGCAACATCCTGCAGTCAGTGCTCGGCGGAGGGGGGCTGCGACGCTCGCCGCTCCTGAGGTGGAACTCGCTTATCAGTTGGAGCCGCGTGGCCGACGATCTGCTTTTCACGGGTTTCTCCGTCCCGTTGCTTGATCTGCTGGTCAAGACAGTCATCCTCGACCACGGACTGGGAATCACCACGGCCACCAACCCCGTCATGCTTTTCGCGTCCATGGCCTTGGCAAACGGTGCCTACATCTCCTGCCACAACGCCTTTCGAGGCCTGCCGCGCACCGTTGTCTTCGCCAACTTCTTCCGTAGTATCCTGTCCATCCCCCTGGCCTTGCTCTTCAACAGCGGACTTGCGGGCGGCATGCACATGGCCGGGATGACCGGGGTGGAGCAGGCGCTGCAGAAATGGGCCGCCATCACCTCGAAATTCGCCTCGGACTGCGTGGCCGCGGTCATCGAGGGGCTGGGGGACCGGCACAACAACGTGCGTGTGCGCATATCCGACTACCGGGCCAAGCTCATCGCCATGTTTGACGCCTTTGCCCGCCTGGACATGCTCTTCCCGGAAGAGGACGTGCTGGACATGCTCCAGACGCCGAAGATGTTCATGGAAACCATTTCCTACGAAGCCCGCGACCTGGAAAAGGTGCTCATCGTCAACGCCCTCGACCTGATGTATTTCTGGCTGTACCAGCCCCGCGCCTCCAAAGCTCTGGGTTCCATCACCCAGGACATGAGCAAGGAGGAGTGGCTCATCTTCCTGCGCTCCCAGTACGTGCTCAAGCGCTACCGGGAGATCAGCCAGATGTTCGTGGATGGTCTTGTGGGCAAGAATTTTTCCAGGGCTCTGGCCTTCTACCTGGACAGGTCGGACGAATATCTGCGGGATCTGGAAGTGGTGGGAAAAAGCCGCAAGCTGCGCTGAGGGGAAGAGGTTTGGGCGTGGAACCGCCTTCCTTTCCTGCCTCAGCTCCACTTCCGGTCCAGCATCAGGTGCGAAAAATACCCGACCACGGCCGCTCCGTAGAACGGGGCCATGGCCCTTGGAGTGGCGCCGTAAAGCCAGATCGGAAGCAAAACAAGGGGCAGGGGGATGACAAGCATGGCCCACCAGGTGTGAGTCCAGCCCCGGTGCGGGCCGATGGCCGGAAACATGGCGGCCAGCCCCAGAATCGCCGCCCATTTGTAATGACCCTGCACGATGAGGGCGAAGTCGAGCACCGCCAGGGTCAGGTAAAAGACGTGCTGGCCCTTGGAATCCGTATCCACGTCGGGAAACAGGCTTCCCAGCAGCACCAGCGCCCCGAGTACGGCCAACTGCGGCAGCTCCGGCACATAGGTCCCGCTCCAGGCCAGCCCGCCCAGCACCACCGCCCCCGTCAGCGCCCCTCCGACCAGATGTCCCTTGAATCCCGGCACCGGCGTCCTCCAGAAATGCAAAAGCCCGGTCAAGCCGGGCCGTTGCGGTGTTATGAAAACGATTACATGGCGTCGCTGGCGTCCAGTTCGGCGATGGTCTTGTCGATGGACTCGCGCAGCTCCTGCGGCAGCCCCATGATCTCCACGTTCAGAAAGCCGCGCACAATGGTCGAAGTGGCTTCGTCCTCGTCCAGGCCCCGGGCCATGAGATATTCGATCTCTTCCTGGGCGATCTTGCCCACAGCCGCCTCATGGGACAGCTCCACCCCGGTCACGCAGCCCTGCAGCTCGGGGATGGCGTGGATGAGCCCGCCGCCGAGAATCAGGCCCTTGCATTCCAGATGGCCGCGGGCCGGAACCGCGTTGCCGATGATCTCGCCGCGCGCGACAATGGTGCCGCCGGTGGTGATGGTGCGGGAGATGATCTCGCCGCGCGTGTTCGGGGCGTTCAGCACGATGCGGTTGCCCGTGTCCACATGGGAGCCCGTGGGCGTGACGATGACGGAATTGAAGCGGGCCACGGCCCCTTCCCCGTTCAGGTAGATCGTCGGATAGGACTGCACGGACCGGACCTTCTTCAGGAGCACGTAATTGTTCTGCAGAACACCGTTCTCTTCCACGATGCCCACGGTACGCGGCCGGACCATGACGTCCTCGCCCCAGTTGTGGACCATGGTAAAGGTCAGCTTGCCGCCCTTCTTGATGTAAAACTCGGAGATACCCAGGTGCAGGGCCGAGGTCACGCCGTGGGACGTTGCGCAGCCGGTGATGATATGGACTTCCGAGTCCTCCTCCACGACCACGATGTTGTGCACGTTCTGACCCACGTTCTGGCCCTTGATCAAGAGGCAGGTCTGCACCGGCTCGGCCACCTTGGCGCCCTTCTCGGTGCGGATGAAATAGCCGCCGTGCAGCTCTTCCCTGGACGCGGCGCGGGTGAAGTCGTCCTTTTCGGGGTCCATGGCTTTCCAGAAGTATTCAGGCAGCCCGTCGTACTTCTCGAGGGCCTGGCGCATGCCAAGCACTTCCACGCCCTTGCCGGAACTCTTGCAATGCACGGTGGAGTGGTCGAACTGCAGGAACGTGCCGGCACGCTCACCGACTGCGTCCACGTCCACGCCAACCATGCGCAGCTCCTGCTTGCTCTCTTCAGTCAGGGAAGAAAAATCGGGCAATTCGGCACTCTGACGGCCGGTAAAGGAGTAGGAATTCAAATCGACCTGGATTTGGCTTAGTTCAGACATCTGATGCACTCCTTGTAGCCGTACTTGCCGATATGGTCCAAAATGTCGCGGGGCCGGGTCGGACGCGTGTCGCAGCACAAAACGCCGTTGTACATGACCTGGCCGCGGTCGGCGTTGACATAGTCGAGGATGTAACCAGTGTGGGTGATGATCAGCCCGGAAGTCTTGTTGCGACGGCGCAGGTCGCGCATGCAGGTGCTTGGCATCGGAGACGAAGCGCCGTCGAGCAGCGCGCGGGCCGTGTTGCCGATGAGGGTCATGTTTTCCAGATCAACTCCCGATTCGGGTTCATCGAAAAGGATGAGGTCCGGATTCTGGGCCATGAGCTGCAGGAGTTCGGAACGCTTGATCTCGCCCCCGGAGAAACCGGAATTGATGTCACGGTCCAGAAATTCGTCGAAATTGACCGTCCTGGCCATGCCTTCGACATCGATCTCGCGCCCGCGGGCGCACATGGAGACCAGATGGCGGGTCTTGAGCCCGTGGATGGTCGGCGGCCGCTGAAAGGACATGCCAATGCCAAGCCGGGCGCGTTCATAGGTCGGCATTTCGGTGATATCGACACCCTTGAAGACGATCTTGCCCGCGGTGACGGTGTAGCCGCCAAAACCCATGAGCGTCATGAGCAGGGTGGTTTTCCCGGAACCGTTGGGACCGAAGAGGATGAACGTCTCTCCCTCGTCGATGTTCAGGTTGATCCCTTTGAGGACTTCCCGCTCACCGATACTGACATGCAGGTTTTCTATCTGAAGCATATGGCATCCTTGTGATATGAAGGGCTGGCAGCGCGACAAAACAAGAACCTGCGCTTAATTGAGGCGAGGTCAAATGTCCAGTCGGCCTATTTCCACTCCTTGAAGGTTTCGGAACGGTAGCAGTAGTAACAACGCGAATCGTCACGGAAAAAACGAAGCAGCAGCATGCCGGCCACGAACCCGCCAATATGCGCCCACCAGGCCACCCCGCCGCCTCCGGACGAGGCCAGCATCCCGGACAGGACCTGGGTCATGAACCATGCTCCCAGGTAAAAAACGGCTGGCAGTTCGAAAACAAAGGGGATGATCAGAATCGGCAGAAAGGTGACCACCTTGGCATGCGGATACAGGAAGAAGTAAGCGCCCATGACCCCGGCAATGGCCCCGGAAGCCCCGACCACCGGCACCATGGACCCGGGATCGGTGAGCATGTGCACCGCCAGCGCGCCCAGGCCGCAGAGCAGGTAAAAAGCCAGGAACTTGAAGGGACCCATCACGTCTTCGACGTTGTCCCCGAAAATCCACAGGGTCCACATATTGAAGATAAGGTGCAGCCAGCCGGAATGCAGAAACATGTGCGCGCCAAGGGGCAGCAGCAGGCCTTCGGGGTATCCGTGGATCATGGCCCACTGCGGGTCGAAATAGCGGGCTGGCACCACTCCGTACAGGTGAAAGAGCGTGAACTCCTGGGCCGCGTTCAAGCCCAAAGCGGCCAGGAACACGACTATGTTCAGGGCGACCAGGGTCCACATGGCGTAGGACCGGTGCCGCGAGGGGATGTTGTCGCGTAGAGGAATCATGGCTCAGTCCGTATCTTCCATGGTGTCCGGGTTCTCGAAGAAATCGTGCAGCTCTTCCATGCGGCGCTGGGCGCGCCCGTGCAGCATCTCGCGCACCACATCGATTAAGGCCCTTGAGCGGGAATGAAGCTGGTCCAGCGACCCGGAATTATCGACCACCAGATGGGCCATGGGCACCTTCCCGGCCTGGGGCAACTGCCAGGAGTCAACCAGTGCTATGCGCTCCGGGCTCCACCCCCGCTCACGTAACCTCGCGTGGCGTGAGCGGTCCGGGCAGAAGACCACGGCCACAAGGTCGACCTCCCCGGCAAGGCCCGCCTCGCACAAAAGGGGGATTTCAGCCAGGGCAAGGTCCTCGTCCTGCGCAGCCCTGAAGGCCTTCAGGGCGTGGCGCACCAGAGGGTGAATAAGGCGCTCCACCTCGCGGCGCAGACTTTCGGATTCTCTCATGGCGCCAAAGAGCAGGTCTTTGTCCACCCCGCCGCCCGGAAGCGTGAAGCGGGCCCCGAAATGGTGTTCCAGAATGGCGCAGCCTTCCCCGCCCCGTGCATAGCTCCCGGCGACCACCCGGTCAGCACAGAAAACCGGAACGCCCATCTCTTCCGCCACGGCCCGCACGGTGGACTTGCCGCTGCCCGCGGCTCCGGTCAGACCGACACAGGTCCGCTCGCGACAAAGGTCACCCAGCACTTCAAGAAAATCGCTTGGAGGCGGGACCACAAAATCCAGGGGTTCGCCGGTGCGAGGATGCTCGAAACGCAACTGCCAGGCATGCAGCATCTGTCTGGGAGCACGCGCGGCCGTCTGTCTGTCGGCGTAGACCGCGTCACCCAGAATGGGATGGCCAAGGTTCGCGAGGTGTACGCGGATCTGGTGGGTGCGACCGGTCATGATGCGCACGCGCAGCAGGGAGGCGCTCTTGTCCGGCGCGCTCCATACCCGCTGGTAGCGGGTCTCGGCCGCACGCCCGCCTCGCGCGGCTACGGCCATGCGCGTCTTGATGGTTGGATGCCGCCCCAGAGGAAGGTTCACGACACCGCTGGATTCCGGCACCCCGGAGACCAATGCCACGTATTCCTTGTAAACCTCCCGTGAGGCAAACGCCCGGGTCAGCTCCAGCCGCGCCGGTTCGCTCAGGGCCATGGCAATGAGCCCGGAAGTGTCCTTGTCCAGGCGATGCACCACGCCGGGTCGCTCCCCGGACTGGCCCAGCAGGACGGGAAAATGATGGGCCGCGCGATGCACCAGGGTCGGTTCATTGACCGAGGGAGCAGGATGAACGGTCAGCGCGGCGCTCTTGTTGATCACCGCAAGATGCTCGTCGGCAAAAACGACATCAAGGGGGCCGTCATGGGGGACAATGGTCGAATCAGGATAGTCGGGGAACAAGCTCAGGATCTGGCCGGGCGTGAGCTTCGTGGCCGCCTTGGTGCAGATCCGACCGTTAATCCGCGCCCGCCCGTCCTTGATCCAGGTCTGGATGCGGCTTCTGGCCACGCCCTCCTCGTCAAGGCAGAGCTGCCAGAAAACATCCAACCGCTGCCCCACGTCCGCGGCACCCACATTCTCAACATATTCCTGCATGCAGTCTTCCCCGTTTGAACCAAAATCCATAAACGCAAAATCCGAAGCCAAGCGACATCGCAATCGGATACGCAGACAACACGATAGGAGTAGTCACCTTTAGCCCTGCTGACAAATGAAAAGGCGGCCCCGCGAGGGACCGCCTTTAGTAGTCTGATGCCTGAGGAGCTTACTTCTTCTTGTAAACACCCTTCAGTTCGGCAAGGATGCGGCGGTTTTCGGCGCGACCTTCGTCGGTATCGTTAGTGGAGATGGGCTTGCTCTCGCCATAACCAACAGCGGAGAACAGGTTGGTGTCCATGCCCAGTTCGTTGACCAGATAGTCGCGAACGGCCTTGGCGCGGCGCTCGGACAGCTTCTGGTTGTACTCGTCGGTACCCACGGAATCGGTGTGGCCGGCGATTTCAACAACAGTGAAGGACTGCTGCTGTCTCATGTAGGAAGCGAAGTCAGCCAGTTCCTGATGGTACTGGGGCTTGATGTCGGACTTGTCGAAGTCGAAGTTGATCTTCAGGGTGACAATGTCGTCAATGGGGCAGCCATCAGCATCAACGGCCAGACCCGGGAGGGTGTCGGGGCACTTGTCGATGCAGTTGTTCACGCCGTCATTGTCGTCATCCAGGGAGCAGGGGTCAACCGCAGTCGCGTCATCATAGAAGACGTCCTTGACGAACTTCTGCAGAGCGGCGTCATCGGTCAGCTGGGCGGCGGAAACGCCTACGCCGCAGGGCTTCAGGGCAGTGATGGCGTCGAGCAGGGCCTGGTTGCCGTTCACGGTGTCGGCGTAGCTGATGGTGTGGAAACACGCGCCGTATTTTTCAGCCAGGGCAGCGGCAACCTTAAGGGAGCCTTCGCCGGTGTTTTCCCGTCCGTCGGACAAGATAATGACGGCGCTACGGCCCACGGCGCCCTGCAGGGCGGGCTCAAGGCCTTTCAGACCCACACCCAGAGGGGTGGGGTTGGAGCCGATCAGTGTCGGAACCTTGGCGATGGAGGCACCGTAACCGGCCGTGGTATAGGCTTCCAGACCCTGGAGTTCACCAGACGGAGCGGCGGTGCTCAGAGCGCCCTGGTACCCGAGCTCGGGGATCATGGCGTTCATGCGTTCGAGCAGGGCCTTGGCCAGAACGATCTTCGTTTCCTTGGTGCCCACATACTTTTCGTCCATGGAGCCGGAACGGTCAACCAGGATGAAGAAGTTGTCGACCTTGCGCACATAATTTTCTGCGGCCACCGCCACGGAGGCGGAAAACATGGCCACAAGCAGAGTTAGAAGAACCAATTTTTTAACTTTCATACGTCCTACTCCTCGGGTTGATATTACATCTCAAATAAAAAAACGGACAATTTTCAAGAAACCTGTCTGAGTAGCTTTAGCTCTATCACAATTTATTGTCAAAGGCAGAAAAACAAAAGAAATATAAAATCTTCATCGGCAAATGCGGCACAGTCGCAAATATGACTTGACCCTCGGCAGGGCCGCGCCGACAATCAGCTCTATGGATGAATCTTTTGAGGCTGTTCAGGATTTTATACGAGTCATTCTGCACTTGGACATGGATGCTTTTTTCACTTCCGTGGAGCAGGTCGACGATCCTTTGTTGCAAGGAAAGCCTGTAGTGATCGGGCAATCCCTGCGCGGAGTGGCCTCGGCGGCGTCATACGAAGCCAGAAAATACGGCATCAAGTCCGCCATGCCCATCGTACAGGCCAAAAAACTCTGCCCTCACGCAGTATTCCTGCCGGGCCGCATGGCCCGCTACCGCGAAGTGTCGCGGCAGGTCATGGACATCATCCGCGACCTGTGCCCCCTGGTGGAGCAGGCCTCTGTGGACGAGGCCTATGCCGACATAAGCGGCACTCGGCGCCTTTTCGGCCCTCCCGAAAATCTGGCCCTGCGCCTGAAGGCTGAAATTCTCTCCGCGACCGGCCTGACCTGCTCAGTTGGCATTGCCCCCAACAAGTTTCTGGCCAAGATCGCCTCGGACTGGAACAAGCCAGACGGGCTGACCCGCATCCGCCCCATCGACGCTCCCGCGTTCCTGCAGGCGCTCCCGCTGGGCAAAATCCCCGGTGTCGGCACCCACTTCAAGGAGGAGTTGCGGCGCATGGGCGTGACCACCGTGCCCGACGTGCTCGCACGCCCGAAAGCCTACTGGGCCGAAGCCCTGGGCAAGCGCGGCGCCTTCCTGCATGACCGGGCCTGCGGCATCGACGACTCCTCCGTGGTTCCAGGCACCGACCCCAAATCCTGCAGCGCCGAGAACACCCTGGACAAGGACACCCTTGACCGGGCGCTGCTCGAACGCCAGCTGCTGATTCAGGCCGAACGGATCGGACGGGAACTGCGCGGGATCGGAAAAAAGGGGCTGACCGTGACGCTCAAAATCAAGTTCCACGATTTCTCGGCCATCACACGCAGCAAAACCCTGCATCGGCCCACGGATATCACTAAAGAAATCTTCGACGCTGCGCGCAAGCTCCTGGCTGCGGAAAAACTTCCCCAACCGGTACGGCTCATCGGCACAGGCGTGTCCAATTTTCGCCTCGTGCAGGTCGAGCTGCCGCTCATGCCCGACGCGACGCGCAAACGCAGCCGCAAACTCGACGAGACCATGGATCGCATCCTGGACAAATTCGGAAGCGGGAGCATCGCACGCGCCGAGACGGCGATCAGGGACGCGGACACTGTCGAAGACCTTTTGTCCCAGAAAAACCGCACATTGAACGGACAATAATACTTGCCAAAGAACATTTTTCTTGCTTGGGAAATCCGATTCGAACATCAATCAGACAAGGATATCCCATGTTTTCTCACGCCATCGCCCGCATCCCCGGCCCGGACTACCCCCAGGGCCTGACCACCTCCACCCTTCCCGCTCCGGACCTTGATCTGGCCCTGGCCCAGCACGACGCCTACGTACGCTGTCTCAAATCCCTGGGCCTGACCGTCGATGTATTGCCCCCCGCGCCAGGCTTCCCCGACGCCTGCTTCGTCGAGGACACGGCGGTGGTCGTGCGCGAGGTCGCCGTAGTCTCGCGGCCCGGAGCGCCCTCCCGCCAGGGCGAAGCGGACTCCATGGTCGAACCGTTGTCCGCGCATCGCCCCCTGGCCCGCATAACGGATCCGGGAACCCTGGACGGCGGCGACATCCTGCAGGTCGACAAACGCTTTTTCATCGGCGTGTCCGATCGCACCAACGAGGAAGGCGCGCGTCAGCTCGCGGCTATCCTGGCCGGGCACGGCTACCAGAGCGACATAATTCACGTGGCCGCCGGCCTGCATCTGAAATCGAGCCTCAACTACGTGGGCGAAAACACCATGCTGGTCACTGCGGACTTCGCCGGGCACCCGGCCATCAAAGGTTTCAGGCAGATCGTCTGCCCCGAAGGCGAGGAGTATGCGGCCAACACGCTGCTCGTGAACGGAACCCTGATCATGCCTTCTGGCTATCCTCGCACCAGGGCGCTGCTTGAAACTCTGGGCCTGCCCATCGCCCAACTCGACACCAGCGAATACCGCAAGATGGACGGCGGATTGACCTGCCTGTCCCTGCGCCTTGAAAGCCCTGTTTCTTGAGTTTTCCAGCAGCACCGCGTAGGGGAATCAACGCGAGGGGGACACATTATGGAACTGTTCAAGAATCGATACAAGCGTGAATTCGTCGAAGTCGCCTGCCCCAAGTGCAAGCAGACCAAAATCATCTGCCTGCCCGAGGAGGATATGCCCACCTGCGAGTACTGCAAAGTGAAGATGAACATCAAAGAGGTTCTGACCGAGGGAAAATATTGACCACCGGCAAGCCTTGTAACCAAAGAGGAGGCTCTATGCGTTTTGTGACGAAGACTGTTTTGGCTCTGCTCCTGGTCGCGTTTGCGGCCATGCCCGTCCTGGCCGCCGACATCGAACTGGCCCAGAAATCCACCCTGAACGAAATCCTGAAGCGCGGCGAACTGCGCGTCGGCCTCGATGCAGGGTACATGCCCTTCGAGATGACGGACAAGAAAGGCGAGATCGTCGGTTTTGACGTGGACATGGCCAAGGAAATGGCCAAAGCCATGGGCGTCAAGCTGACCATCGTGAACACCGACTATGACGGCATCATCCCCGCCCTCATGGCCGACAAGTTCGATATCATCATTTCCGGCATGACCGTGAACCAGGAACGCAACCTGCAGATCAATTTCGCCGATCCGTACATCGTCGTGGGTCAGGCCATCCTGCTGAACAAGAAGCATGAAGGCGCGGTCACTTCTTACAAGGATCTTAACGACCCCAAGTACACCGTCGTCTCCCGCATCGGCACCACCGGCGAGCAGGCCGCCAAGCGCATGATCCCCAAGGCCCAGTACAAGAGCTTTGAAAAGGAATCCGACGGCGCCATGGAAGTGGTCAACGGCCAGGCCGACGCCTTTGTCTACGATCTGCCCTTCTGCGCGGTCTTCATGGCCCAGCAGGGCGGTGCCAACCTCGTCCTCTTGGACAAGGTCTTCACCTACGAACCCCTGGGCTTCGGCGTGAAGAAGGGCGACCCTGACTTCCTGAACTGGCTGGACAACTTCCTGGCGCAGATCAAGAACGACGGGCGCTTCGACCGTATCTACGACAAGTGGATCAAGGGCACCGAGTGGCTCAAGGACATCCAGTAATCAAGCAACGTTGAGGGATCCGGCTTCACGCCGGATTCCTCGTTTTCATGACTTAAGTCACCAGGACGGACAATGGCCACCTACACCGGACTCGATCGGCCCAAAAGCAAGTTTTACTACCAGTTCTGGGGCTTCGCCTTCGTGCTCGGACTGTGCGGGGTAATGGCCCTGCTCTACTACTCCACCAAGCAGGTGGAGTACACGTGGCGATGGAACCGCGTGCCCCAATATTTCATCTACGACGACAAGGTGAACATCCGGGCGGAGATGGAAGGCACCATCATCTCCATCGAAGAAGCCGGAGAGGATGTGCTCGTAACGGTGCGGGGCGACGACGGCGAGGAAAGTCATACCCTGCCCCAATCCTCCCTGCTGCTGTCCCAGGGTGACTACGTCTATGCCGGTGACAGCATCGGTTTCTACACCCAGACCAAGCCCGGCATCCTGATCGAAGGCCTGCTGCTGACGCTGGAGGTCAGCGCTCTGGCTATCATCTTCGGCATCCTTCTCGGTCTGTTCACGGGGCTGGCCCGCATCTCCGACAACCCGGCCCTGCGCTGGGGAGCCATCGTTTATATCGAGCTCATTCGCGGCTCGCCCCTCCTGGTGCAGATTTTTCTCTGGTATTTCGTGGTCGGCACGGTCATCAACAGCATGCTGTCCCAATACGGCATCGGTCAGATTTCGCCCCTGTGGTTCGGCGTCATGGCCCTCGCTATCTTCACCGGCGCATACACCGCAGAGATTGTGCGCGCGGGCATTCAGTCCGTGCACCGTGGACAGATGGAAGCCGCACGCTCCCTTGGGATGACCTACCCCCAGGCCATGCGCAGGGTCATCCTGCCCCAGGCCCTCCGCCGCATTCTGCCGCCCCTGGCTGGACAGTTCATCAGCTTGGTCAAGGACTCCTCGCTACTGGGGGTCATCTCCATTCGCGAACTGACCAAGGCCTCGCGCGAAGTGGTGTCCTCGTCCTTGCAGCCTTTTGAGATCTGGATCGTGTGCGCCATTTTGTACCTGTTTCTGACCTTTACCCTGTCCATGTTCGTGCAGTATCTCGAACGCAAGGCCATCTGAGGATTTATGCACAAACCGCCCATCATCGACGTTCAAAGCATCGACAAGTTCTTCTACACCCCGGAGCGATTGCAGGCCCTGAACCGCGTCTCCTGCACCGTGGACCACGGCGAGGTGGTGGTCATCATCGGCCCGTCGGGCTCCGGCAAGTCGACATTCCTGCGCTGTCTCAACCGCCTGGAGTACGCCGACTCCGGCCACATCATCATCGATGGCGTGGACATTCTGGACCCCAAATGCGATATCAACGCAATTCGCGCCGAGGTGGGCATGGTCTTCCAGTCGTTCAACCTCTTTCCGCACAAGACGGTGCTGGATAATCTGACCATGGCCCAGATGACGGTGCGCGGCCGATCCAAAAAAGAGGCCGAGGCCAAGGGCATGGCGCTTCTGGAAAAAGTCGGCATCGCGGAGAAATTCGCGGCCAAGCCCGACCAACTCTCCGGCGGCCAGCAGCAGCGCGTGGCCATTGCCCGGTCCCTGGCCATGGATCCCAAGATCATGCTTTTCGACGAGCCCACCTCCGCCCTTGATCCGGAGATGGTCGGCGAGGTGCTCGATGTCATGAAGAATCTGGCCCGCGAAGGCATGACCATGGTCGTGGTCACCCACGAAATGGGTTTCGCACGCGAAGTCGCGGACCGAGTGCTGTTCATGGACAAAGGTGAAATACTGGAGCAGGGAGCGCCCGAACATTTCTTCACCGCGCCCACCCTGGAACGGACCAAGGAGTTTTTGGGGCAGATTCTCTAGATCAGGCAACGACAACCCGAGGAAGGAGCGAGATGAGCAAGGCGCTACAGCATCAATTGGCCAAGACCATCAAGGATCAGGGCGACATGGCCAGGGACATGGCCATCGCGGAACTCAAGGATCTCAAAAAAGACCTCCTGGAGCTGGAAAAGGCCCTGACCACCAAGAAAACCCCGGACCAGGGGCTGCTCATGGATATTTCTCACGGGGCTTTCGAGCTGTTCCGCACCGCCTCCATCGTGCTGGAAACGGACAACCTGCAGATTCAGCTCCAGCAAGCTGTCGAATCTGGCAAGGATTTGGAATACCTGGAAAAGAAAGGAGCCATCCTGCTCACTAAACCCGAAGGCTGGCATTGGTTCACGCCCAAGGGCGAGATGCTCTTCCTGGCCGCACCCAGCGAGACCAGGCTGGCCGCCCAGAAACTGCAGGAACGCCTGACCCGCAAAACACCCGCCAAACCAGCCCCAAACCCCCAACCCACACCCAAAGCCCCGCCCATTTCGTCGGAAGATTGATGTTGGGTTAAAAGCAAGATGCCCGCCGGACCGGAAGGTTCGAGCGGGCTTTTTCATTTCTGGAGACTAGCGGCACCGCGATCATCGGCATGTCGTACCTGATCTGGGCGTTTGATAAACGGGTCAAAACCCGAAGCGGGCTACTCTTCCTGCTGCTCCACCCCGAGCCGTGCCCACTGCGCTTGCGCCTCGGCCTCTGCGGCGGCGATGCGCTCGGCCTCCCACGGCTCGATGACCAGGGACTCGGCCACGAGTTGCCAGATGTATTTCACCTCGTAGGTGCAATCGGGGTAGAATTTGGGGATGCGGCGCATGATCTGGTCGCGACAGTTGGAGCAACCCACGACCACCACGTCTGCGCCCGAATCCTTGATCTGCTGATATTTGTAGCGCGCGTGCCAGGCCGACTCCTGCTCAAAAGGCATGGGCCACATGCCACCGCCCGCGCCGCAACAGAAATTCTTCTCGCGGGTCGGGGTCAG
Source organism: Pseudomonadota bacterium (assembly GCA_018902545.1). Lineage (GTDB taxonomy): Bacteria > Desulfobacterota > Desulfovibrionia > Desulfovibrionales > Desulfomicrobiaceae > Desulfomicrobium. Next base: position 135,175 of record JAHIQM010000016.1, read on the forward strand.
CTCCACGAAATCCTCCACGCAGGACGCCACGATTTCGCGCGGTTCGTCGAAATAGCCCTTGCCGTAGTGCGCGGCCAACTCGCGGCCGTGTTTGCACGAATCGTGGTAGGTGAAACGCCGCCCCTGGTGCACACTCTTGTCCAGACGGATGCGCCCCTGGCGGATCAGATCCAGCAGATAATCGTAGAGATAGACTAAATCCACGGCATTGCCCGGATTATCGACCGCAAGCGCGGTCATGCCCTTGCGGCACCCGTAGGACCCGCCGCCGCAGTCGGGCATGATCATGGTCTTTATGGCGTTTGCACGCATGTATTCGACCTTACGCCGCGCGAGTTCAAGGTTGGCGTCGTAGTTGCCGGTGAAAAGCGCCCAGTCCACGGCCTCCCAGCCGACGGACGGCACGGTCCAGTTTTCGCGGGCGGCGTAGAAAATCTTCCACCACCAGAACTGGTCCTCGAAATCTCCGTATACTTCCTTGGAATTGGGAAAAAAAAGGATGTCCGCCCCGGGTTTGTCAACGGGTACGTAAAAACCCGGGCATTCCTCGGCCAGTTCCCGGCCCAGATCATACATCCCGCCCAGGTAATCCTCGCGGCTGATGGCCAGATTGTTGCCCGTGGCCAGATTGTTGGCCATGCCCCTGTGCAGGGATCCCGGCACATCCTCCCGGGGCCGCAGACTTTTCATGTGCGCCATGACGGAAGGGATATCGATGCCCGCCGGACAAGCCCCGGCGCATCGGCCGCAGCCGGTGCACAACCAGGGAAAATTCGAGGACACGACCTCGTCCACCAGGCCGTTGGCCAGCAGACGCATGACCTTGCGTGTGTCCCATCCGGCCATGCCCGGCGTGCCCGTGACCGGACAACCACCTACGCATGACCCGCAGACCATGCAGGCCGAAAAATCGAAGTGCTCCAGAAAAGAGCGCAAATCAGGACTGAGAAAACATGAAGAAGTGCTCACAACCATCCTTGCCTGCCAATGAAGAGCCGACAGGCGAATAAAAGTATCGTGCAGGTTTGTTCGAAAGTCAACAGACTGTGTTCGTTTTCGAAAATATCTATTTCCTTCCACCGTCCATGACAAGGTCCGTAAACACGGATCCGGCGATAAATAAAAATTCCGTAATCACTAATCATCAACTCATTCACCGTGTTAATACATACAAATCTGTAACCCCGCCCTTTGTCCCCTTGAATTAATAACTATTTCAAGCTATACGCGCTTTTGACAATGTCCCACCTTCACCTCCGAGGATCGTTCATGCGCATCGGACTTGCCACTGCCCCCGTTCCCAAGTCGCTGGAGCATTCGCTCCGCTGCATTCTTGATTTCATGGACCAGGCCGCACCCTTCCAGGTCGACCTGCTCTGCTTTCCCGAAGCCTATTTGCCAGGAATGCGCGGCCAGGGCTTTTCCATTCCCTTGTGTGAACAGAACGAACTGCGCGAGGCTCTTTCAACCATCTGCGCAGCGGCGGCAGACCATCAGATGGGAGTCATCCTGCCCATGGAATGGCCCTCGGACAAAGGCCGCTACAATCTGGTGCAGGTCATTTCACCGGAAGGAAAGATTCTGGGGCGACAATGCAAGACCCAGCTCGATCCCGACGAGGAAGGGCTCTATATCCCCGGGAGGGGGAGACAGCTTTTCGAAATGGATGGTGTCAAATTCGGGGTAGTGATCTGCCACGAGGGATGGCGCTATCCGGAAACAGTGCGGTGGGCGGCTTGCAGAGGCGCACAGATCGTCTTTCATCCCCAGTGCACAGGCAGCAACAAGGTCGAACGCACCGCGCAGGAATGGGGAGATCCCGACGGCCCGTACTATGAAAAGGCCATGGTCTGCCGCAGCGTCGAGAACGGCATCTTCTTCGCCAGTGTCAATTACGCCCTTTCCTGCCAGGATGCTGCCACCAGCCTCATCGCGCCCGATGGCTCCTGCCTCGCCCACCAGCCCTATGGACAACCCGGACTTCTGGTGCAGCAACTGGAACTGGAACTGGCCTCGGGCCAGACGGCCAAGCGCTACGCGCCGGACCGCTATTAGGCCATTTTCTAGGCATCCAGCCCGAACTTCTTCATCTTGCTGCGCAGGGTGACCCTCGTCACCCCGAGAACACGCGCCGCCTCGCTCTTGTTGTTGCCGACCTGCTCCAGGGTACGCGCAATGGCCTCGCGCTCCGCATCTTCCAGGGATTGACCCGCCGGCTGGGCATCAACAGTCTTTCCGCCTCCGCGCAGATTCGGGGGCAGATCGGCTTCCGTGATCAGTTCTCCGGGCGACAGGATAACGGCGCGCTCCACGACGTTCTCCAGTTCGCGCACGTTACCGGGCCAGTCGTAATGCAGCATCAGGTCCATGACCCGGGGCGCAAACCCGCGAAACGTCTTGCGGTTGCGCTCCGCGAAGCGGGTCAGGAAATGCCGGGCCAGCAGAGGAATGTCCTGCGGCCGCTCCCTGAGAGCGGGAACGCGCAGGGCGATGACATTCAAGCGGTAGTAAAGATCCTCACGGAAACCGCCGCCGTGCACCTCAGCCTCCAGGTCACGGTTGGTGGCGGCGAGCACCCGCACATCAACACGAATGGGTCTGTCGCTGCCCAGGCGCTGCACCTCGCCCTCCTGCAAGGCGCGCAACAGCTTGGCCTGCAGCGCCGGGGCCATCTCGCCGATTTCATCCAGAAAAAGAGTGCCCCCGTCGGCCTGCACGAATCTTCCGTCCCGCTGACGCTGCGCTCCGGTGTATGCGCCCTTCTCATGGCCGAAGAGTTCACTCTCCAGAAGATTTTCGGCCAGTGCCGCGCAATTGACCGTGACCAGCGACCTCTTTTTACGCGGGCTGCCCTCGTGCAGGGCCTTGGCCACAAGCTCCTTGCCTGTGCCCGATTCGCCCAGGATCAGCACCGAGGCCTCGGACGGGGCCACGGCCCGGATCATGGCCGCAAGTTCACGCATGGGCCCCGAATCGCCGATCATGTCCTGAAAAATGTCGCCCGACGCGTCCTGTGACCGCGTGAGGCCCTGCCCCTGTTCCAGGGCGCGCTCTATTGCCAGGCGCAGTTCCTTGAAATCAAGAGGCTTGTGCAGGTAGTCGAGGGCTCCGGCCTTGAGAGCCTGCACCGCGACGTCAACAGAGGAATAGGCGGTCATGATCAGCACGGGCAGGTAGGGATTGTAGCTCTTGATCCTGCGCAGGGCCTCGATCCCGTCCACCTCGGCCATGCGCACGTCGGTCAGGACCGCATCGTAGGCGCGCTCACGCACCCTGTCCACGGCCACGGCCCCGTCGTCGGCCGTATCGACCTCAAATCCCCAACTGCCGAGCATGGCCACGAGCATGGTCATGTGGGCCCGGTCATCGTCGACCACCAGAATGCGCCGCGTCATGTACTTTCTCCCTTATATGGCAGGTCGAGGATCACCTGCGTGCCCCGACCGGGTTCCGACGAAACCCGCACCAGCCCGCCATGGGCCTCGACCATGGTACGCACCGTGGCCAGCCCCAGGCCTGTGCCCTGATTTTTGGTGGTGAAGTACGGATCGAATATCCTGTCCAGATCCTGCGGCGCAATACCAAGTCCGCTATCTGCCACGCACAGTTCCAGCCGATCCCTCGCCCGCTGGGCGGATACGGTCAGCGTGCCGCCCTTGGGCATGGCCTGGATGGCATTCAGGAAAAGATTGAGGAGAATCTGCAGCATGCGGTCGGAATCAAGGCGCGTCGGTTCAAGCTGTGCGATGCGTGTCCGCACGGCGATCCCTTTGCTGCGGCAATCGTTCTCCACGAGCTTCAAGGCATGCTGGACAAGCTCCTCCACAGAAGCCGGAGCCAGACGCAGTTCCAAAGGATGCGTCAGTTCCAGAAGCTCGGTCACCACCCGGTTCAGGCGGTCGGCCTCACCGATCATGACTTCGGCCAACGCATGATCCTGCGTTCCGGGCTCGAATTTGGCCCCGAAGTAGGTGGCAAAACCCTTGATGGAACTCAAGGGATTACGGATCTCGTGGGCCACTCCGGCGGCCAGGGTGCCGAGCGCCGCCAGACGCTCCTGTCTGGCGACCTCGCTTTCGAGCCCGGCCACCTTGCGCCGCCAGTAAAGAGTCACCGCGCCGGCAAAGACCAGGGCCAGACCCAGGCCTCCGGCCATGGCCAGGGTCAGTACGTCCTTGCGCACGGCGCGCAGGTAGAGCGAGGCATCAAGCCCCACGGCGATGAGCGTGCGCTCCTCTCCGGAATCGGCAAGGTCGCCGCGCTCCATGGAATTGTGCATGAAGCGCCTGGGTGGCCGCGAATGGCGATAGACCACAAAAACCTGTTCCCCCCCGACCTGAAGAATCTCCCAGGCGGGCTCCGAGGACGCGGGCAGCGCAACCAGCGCCCCTGCCGTGATCCCAAGGCCTGGCTCAACCTCGCTCAAAGCCTCGAAGCGCCCCTGGGCGTCAACCAGGCCCAGAAAACGCAGATCGCCCTGCCGGACCATCTCGTCCATGAGGAAACGCAGACGGAACTGACGCCCCTCCTGGCCGCGCATACCCATTCGGCGGCCGGCCTCCACGGCGCGGATCAGGGTTTCGCCCTGGGTGGTCAGAATGCGGGCGATGGTGCGCTGTTCCCGCTCCCGGCCCTGCACGGCGAGCCAGATGAGGACCACCGCGACCAGCAGCGCGGGCACGAGCAGGATCATACCGCCGCGCCGCCGGAAAGTGGATGCTTGAGATGTCTGGGTGGTCATTACTCCTGCCGTCCTTGAAGCAAGTATTCCTTGCGGCCAAATTGTGGTTCACGAGCAAAAAACTATCAACATCGCTCTGTTCTAGCAAATACCCTGCCTGGCCGAGGATGGAGGCAAATTCACCCCGCGTGGCCGCATTGCCACGCGAAACAGGATTTCGTAGGCAAGCCGAAAAGGAGTCATCCATGAGCCTCAATCAATTGCAAGAAGACGTCGATGCCTGGGTGCAAAGCATCGGGGTGCGCTATTTTTCGGAACTGACCAACCTGGGAATTCTGGTGGAGGAAGTCGGCGAAGTGGCGCGCATCATGACCAGACGCTATGGGGACCAGAGCTTCAAGGACGCGGAGAAGAACGATCTGGGCGATGAACTGGCCGATGTGCTCTTTGTGCTGACCTGCATCGCCAACCAGACCGGGGTCGACCTGACCGACGCCATGCGCCGCAACCTCGAAAAGAAAACCCTGCGCGACAAGGATCGCCACAAGAACAATCCCAAGCTGCATCCGGCCTGAGTCTGGTCAGATTCTGACCAGCCCGGACCGCTTAGGTGGTCAGTTTCTATCCGCTGTGCCCCCGCCACACGCATGCTAAATAGTTATCCAAGCATTTATCGCTATTAAAAACAATTAGTTGGAATATAAAATCAACCTTGGCACGGCCCTTGATATCCTCCCTGTACATTCGCACACAACTAACCACTCGGAGGATCTCATGAAAAAGGCATCAAGCATCGCAATACTGGCCATCTTCGGCATCGTCGCGCTGAGCACTCTGTCCTTTGCCGGACCCATGCGCGGCATGGGCGGGAAAGGCGATTGCCAGGGCTTCAGTCAAAGCCAGGCCATGGAGCAACTGCCCCAGGAAAAGCAGGACCTGCTCAAGAGCATCCTGGACGAGCATCGCAAGGACGCGGAGCCTCTGCGCAACGCCATGTGGGAGAAGCGTACCCTCCTTAAGGCCCTGTCTTCCAATCCAAACACCAAGCCCGAAGCCCTCACCGCCCTGGTCGGCGAGATAAGCGAGCTGCGTACCCAGATGCACGCCAAGCGTGACGCATTGCAGGACCGGGTCAGCAAGGAAGTAGGCATCGATCTGCCCATGGGAATGGGCAAGCATGACCGTCAGGGCAAGGGCGGCCACGGTAAGGGCGGGCAGCGCGGCATGGGCCAGGGCATGGACCAGAGCATGGGCCAGAGCATGGGCCAGGGCATGGGCCAGGGCTTGGCCCCCGCCCCGCAACAGACTCCCGGCGCATAGGAATCCCATCTTCACCACCTCTCAGGCGGCCTTCGGGCCGCCTTTTTGTTCTTGCCCCTTGGGCCCGGTAGCGCCTATAGCCCCGAACCATGAGCCTTTTTTCCCGCACACCCCTCCCGCAGCCTCCTTTTTTACCCATGACCCGCTCCGAAATGGAGCGCCTTGGTTGGAATGAACTCGACGTACTCCTGGTCAGCGGCGACGCCTACGTGGACCATCCGTCCTTTGCCACGGCCCTGCTGGGGCGCACTTTGGTAGCGCACGGGTTTCGCACCGGCGTTGTCACCCAGCCGAGATGGGACGGTCCGGAGGATTTACTCGTCATGGGCCGACCGCGCCTTTTCGCCGGGGTCTCCGCCGGAGCTATCGACTCCATGCTGGCCCACTACACCGCCTTCCGCAAAAAACGCTCCGAAGACGCCTACACCCCGGGCGGCAGGGCCGGAGCGAGGCCCAACCGGGCGTGCATCGTCTACACCAACCTGCTGCGCCGCGCCTTTCCCGGCCTGACCGTGATCCTGGGCGGCATCGAGGCTTCGCTGCGCCGCATCACGCACTACGATTTCTGGACCGACGCCCTGCGCAAGCCCATCCTCCTCGACGCCAAGGCCGATGCCGTGGTCTACGGCATGGGCGAACGCGCCGTCATCGACATCGCCGCGCGGCTTTCCGCCGAGCAGGGGCTCCTGGACATTCCCGGCACCGTCACCGTGGACGCTGCGCGGGACAATGACGCAGCCCTGATCGAGCTTCCCAGCCACGAAGCCATGCTCGCCGACCCCAAAGAGCTGATGCGGGCCACCCTGCTGCTCGAAAAGCAGGTCCACGACGGCACTGAGTGGGCCCGGCAGCGTGTCGGCGACCGCGCCGTCGTGATCGCGCCTCCGGCAACGCCCCTGACCACAGCAGAAATGGACAGAGTCTACGCCCTGCCGTTTGCCCGCAAGGCTCATCCGTCGTACCAGCTGCCGATTCCCGCCGAGGAGATGATCCGCGACTCCGTGACCAGCCACCGGGGGTGCGGGGGGGGCTGCTCGTTCTGCACCCTGGCCCTGCACCAGGGACGACGCATCGCCTCGCGCAGCCGCAGTTCCATCCTGGATGAGGTCCGGCGCATGGCGGCAAGCCCGGACTTCAAGGGCCAAATTTCCGATGTCGGCGGCCCCAGCGCCAACATGTGGGGGGCGAGCTGCGCCAAGGAGGGACAGCCCTGCAAGCGCCCCAGCTGCATGACCCCGTCCGTCTGCCAGCACTTTCGCATGGACCAGAAAGCCCACCTCGACCTGCTGCGCACCCTGCGCCGCACTCCAGGAGTGCGCGGGGTGCGAGTGGCCAGCGGGGTACGTTTCGATCTGGCCCTCACCGACATGACCGCCCTGGGCGGATATCTGCGCGAATTCGTTGGCGGACAGCTAAAAATCGCCCCCGAGCATGTCTGCGACCATGTCCTGCGCCTGATGCGCAAGCCCGGCAACCGCGTTTTCGAAGAATTCTTGACCATCTTTTCCCGCGAATCCAAGCAGGCGGGCAAGGAGCAGTATGTCATCCCGTACCTGATGAGCGCATTCCCCGGCACCACCGACGAGGACATGCACACCCTCGCCCGCTGGCTTGGCAACCGGGGCTGGAAGCCCAGGCAGGTGCAGTGCTTCATCCCCATCCCCGGCGCGGTGGCCACGGCCATGTATCATGCCGGTATCACCCCTGACGGAAAACCCGTCCATGTGCCGCGCAGCGACGAAGAGCGCCTGCGGCAGCACCGCATCATCCTTCCACCTGAAGACAAGGGCGCGGCAAGGACCGTGGACGCCACGCGCCGCCCCCGCGCCAACAGTTGTCCAGGCCGCTGTCCGGCCCCTGCACGCGATCCCCGACCAACAAAAAAGAAACCGGCCCGCAAGAAGAAATAACATCCTCTCGGCCGAGAGTTCGGCCCGGCATGTTTGTATTTCAGAGCCCGGCGGCAACGCAAAACGAAGTTTTTTTTGTCCCGTTTTTTTTTATACAAAGATTTCAATAAGGGAATTGTCTTTTTGTGGATTAGGCTGTAATATCAGCTAGAAGAGGAAAATTCAAAACTCATGCGCGCCTTTCTTCTCCTGCGATGCGCATCCTTTCACGGCAAAAATCAGATTGCCCGGGTTTTTTTTTGGAGAACGTTACGAGAATAACTTCCCATAGTCCTTGATTTTTATTATGAAGTTTCAGAATTTTCATGATAGGCCGCGCGGATTGGCTCAAAACCACCGTCTTCGGCGTGAGCGGCAAGCAGTGACCACGGTACCACGGCGTCCATAACCCCCTAACAGATCATGAGTTTTCACGAATCGCAATCTGGAGCGAACAATGAACAAAAGCGAACTTATTCAGTCTCTTGCAGAAAGGATCAAGATTTCCAACGATGAAGCTGCCACCATTGTGGACAGTTTCTTCGATTCCATGCGCGACGCCTTGCTGCGTGGAGACCGGATCGAGATCAGGGGATTCGGCAGTTTCAAGATCAAGCAGTACGACGGGTACGTGGGCCGCAACCCCAAGACCGGGGAGTCGGTGCAGGTCAAACCCAAAAAAATGCCCTTTTTCAAGGCCGGAAAAGGACTGCTGGATTATCTCAACGGCTAAGGCCGTTGACACAAGGGGCCGTTTTGACGCAATTGCTCGCGGCACACCTTAAATAAAGGCATCGATCAGTCCGTCCTGGACTGATCATAAGCCTTTTTATGGAGCTTCGGCATTGCATTCCGTGATTCAACGCGTAGCTGCGATTCATGATCTTTCTGGGTTTGGAGGGGGGTCGCTCTCAGCAGTGATCCCCATTCTTTCGACCATGGGCATACAGGTCTGCAGCCTGCCCACCGCTATCCTCTCCACGCACACGGGCGGCTTCGCCGATTTCCACTTCCGCGATCTGACCTCGGACATGCGCTCCATCATCACGCACTGGAGGCAACTCTCTTTGTCCTTTGCGGGCATCTATTCCGGATTTCTGGGTTCATCCGAGCAGATCGACATCGTCGATGATTTCATCCGCACCTTTCGCACGGACTCTACATTGGTCGTTGTCGACCCAGTACTTGGTGACGACGGCAAGCTCTACGATACCATGGACAAATGCATGGTCGACGGCATGCGCAGCCTGGTGGCCTCCGCCGACGTGATCACCCCGAATATCACCGAGGCGTCGCTGCTGCTGGGCATGTCCGGCTCCACGTCAGTCTCCGGCACGGCCGAGGTGAAGGATTGGGCGCGCCGCCTGGGCGAGCTTGGTCCTGACTGCGTCATTATCACCAGCGTGCCCGAGGGACATGGCCGAGGAACCTCGGTGGTCGCCTTCGACAAGAAAGTAAACCGCTTCTGGAAGGTGGCATGCCCTTATATTCCTGCGTGTTACCCCGGCACTGGCGATATTTTCGCCAGCGTGATAACAGGGTGTTTGCTTCAGGGTGACTCCCTGCCCCTTTCGCTGGACCGGGCCGTGCAGTTCGTGTCCATGGCCATCCGGGCGACATTCGGCCACAATTTTCCGGAACGCGAAGGGGTTTTTCTGGAACGAGTGCTTCCGAGTCTGAATGCGCCCGTGTCCATGAGCAGCTTTGAACTGATATGAACGCCGCATATCGTGGAATTTTTGTCAGCGATCTGGATGGCACCCTGCTCCGAAACGGCAGGATTTCCGAAGCAGACATCCGGGCCCTGCACGGACTTAAAGACCAGGGGATTTTGCGGGTCATCGCCACCGGCCGGTCGCTTTTTTCGGCGCGCTCTTGTCTTGCACAAGACTTCCCGGCCGATTACCTGATCCTTTCGACCGGCAGTCAGATCGTCACCTGGCCTGCGCAAGAGGTGATACGCTCCGCTGGCATGTCAGGTCTTGAAGTGCGAGACATTTGCCTTTTTTTGCGAACCTTGGGCGTAAGCTTCATGGTGCATGAAAATTTTCCGCACAACCATCGCTTCGCCTACCACCGGGGGCGCATCAGTGTGGAGGATTTTGACCGACGAGTGGCCCTGTACGAAAGCCACAGCCTGGAAAAGTGGGATTGCACGAATGCCTCCGCGGCTTCCCAGATTGTGGTCATTGTTGACGGAAACGACGCGGCAATGCATGACCACATCGTCGGGACACTTAAAGAGAACAGCGTAATCAGGGCCACGTCCCCTCTGGACGGACAGTCCGTGTGGATTGAAATTTTTGCGACGGATGTTTCCAAGGCATCGGGCATCAAGCATCTCGTCGACCATCACGGGCTGCACAAAGTTCTCAGCGCGGCCATTGGCAACGATCACAACGATCGGGACATGCTTGACCTTGTGCACATGCCTTTCAAGGTCGCTGACGCATTCCTGGACGGTGGAGACAGGTACATTACAACCCCGGAAAACTGCGACGCGGTGGCTTTTGCCATTGCGCAATACATGGAAACCATCCAGTCCGGCATGAACAACGCATGAAAAACATCTTGGCCTTCCCCGCAATGCTCGGGGCCTCATCGCTTGGGATCATCAGAAACGTGGGACAGTGGGGAGTCTTCTCCCTGACCGCGCTCCTCGGCATGGTCCACATCCGCAGGCTGATACCGAAAATCCTCTACAATATATACTTCATTGGCTTCAAATCCTTGAACATCATCGTGCTGGTGGCGTTCTTCACGGGTATGGTTCTGGGTCTGCAGGGGTACTACACGTTGATCAAGTTCAGTGCGGAGGGAATGCTCGGCGTGGCCGTGGCCTTGTCCCTGGTGCGCGAGCTCGGGCCCGTGCTTACCGCCATCATGCTCATCGGCCGGGCCGGGTCGAGCATCAGCGCGGAGATCGGCATCATGCGCATCTCGGAGCAGATCGACGCCCTCTCGACCATGGACGTGGACCCGGTGCGCTACCTGGTCACGCCCAAGGTCATCGCGGCGCTGATCTGCTTTCCGCTGCTGACCGCGATCTTCAATTGCGTCGGCATCCTGGGCGGATATTTTTCCTCTGTGCTCCTAAGTTCGCGTTCGGGCATATATTTCAGCAAGATCCAGTCGAGCCTCTTATTATCCGACGTGACCGGCGGCTTCGTCAAATCCTATGTCTTCGCCTTCATCGTGATCACCATTTCCTGCTACTGCGGGTATTATACGCACCAGAACCAGTCCAGCGCAGGCGCCGAAGGCGTCAGCAACTCTACGACATCCGCCGTTGTCCAGTCGTGCGTCTACGTACTGATTTCGGACTACGTCATAACGTCCTTCTTGATGTAGGCACATGAGCAGCGCAACACCACTCATCCAGCTTCGTAATATTTCCAAGGCCTTCAGCGGAAGGGAAATTCTGCGTGGCGCGACTCTCGACATCAACCGCAACGAGATCACCGCCATCATCGGGAAAAGCGGCGGCGGCAAAAGCGTGCTGGTCAAGCACATCATCGGGTTGATCACGGCGGACAGCGGGGAGATCATCTTCGACGGCATCCCCTACTCGACCATGACGCGAAAGGATTTTTCAGCCATCAAGAGTCGCTGCAGCTACATGTTCCAGAACAACGCCCTGTTCGATTCCATGACCGTGTTCGAGAACATCGCCCTGCCCCTGCGGGAGAAGTTCCAGCTTTCGGACAAGGAAATAGAGGAAAAAGTCCGCGCCCGCATCGAACAGCTCGAACTGGGCGAGGTGGCCGGGATGTACCCGAAGCAGATTTCCGGCGGCATGCAGAAGCGGGTGGCCCTTGCGCGAGCCCTGGTCACGGAACCGGAAATCATCTTCTTCGACGAACCGACCACGGGGCTTGACCCCATTCGCAAGAAGACGGTCTTCTCCATGATCCACCGCTACCACGAAGCGCTCAACTTCACCGCGGTGATCATTACCCATGATATACCGGACATCTTCTACATCGCCCACACCGTGAACATCCTGGACGAGGGGCGGATCATTTACTCCGGCTCGCCCGTATCCCTGGAGCAATCTTCGGATCCAGGCCTGTACAGCTACACCCACGGCCACGAAATGCTCCTCGACGAACTGACCGGCCTACACAACCGGCTCGCGCTTATGCGCAAGATCGAAGCCTTCGGTGCGCAGGACAGCGACCAACTCGTCCTGGCCACGGTCAGGCTCGTGGGAATGAGAACTATCATGGACTACAAAGGCGAACTCCTGGCCCACGCCTTCATCAGCAAACTGGCCAAGTTCGTGCGCTCGTTCCTGCCGCAGGGAGCGTGCGCGGGCATGTTTTCCAAGGAAATCCTGGTTCTGGCGGCAGGGTCCGGAGACGACTCAACCCTGGAGATGTTTCTAAGACAGCTCGCCGGATATTTTCAGAACCTGGCCATCGAAACGTATTGCCATAAACAAAGACTTCAGGTCGAAATCGGCGGCGCGCTGATCACCAAGGGCGCGAGCGCCTATTCGGCCATTCAGGAAGCACTTGCAACATCCAAGAAGTACGTATGAAGACCAACAATTCCTCCATGCATCTCTCCATCGGCCTCTTTATCATCGTCGGTTTGGCCTGCACCGCCTATCTGGCCATGACTCTGGCCAACACGACCTTTTTTTCAGGCGATTCCTACATGGTCACCGCCAAGTTCACGGCCGTGAACGGACTCAGGACAGGCAGCAGCGTCGAGATCTCGGGCGTCACGGTGGGCAAGGTTTCAAACATCATCCTGGACCAGACCCTTTACCAGGCCGTGATCACCATGGACATTCAGAATTCCGTCGGCATCCCCGTGGATTCCACGGCGGCAATCAAGACCAGCGGGCTCATTGGTGACAAGTACATAAGTATCATACCCGGAGCCGACGATGTGCTCCTCAAAGACAAAGAAGTCCTGATGGATACGCAGGCGGCCCTCGATATCGAGGAAATGATTTCAAAGTATGTCTTCGGAAGTGTGGAGAAATGAAAATTCTGCTTTTTATTCTTGTTTTGCTCCTGCCGGCGCCAGCCTTGTCGCAAGGCAACCCCACCAGCTACATCCGCGCCAATGTGGATGCCGTGGTGGCCATTCTGACCGATCCGGAATTAGCCGGGGAAGAAAACAGGGGCGAGCAATTGCGCCGCATCGAGGCCATGGTCGACAATTTCTTCGACGCCGAGGAACTTTCCAAGCGCGCCCTGGGGCAGTACTGGAAAATCTTCACCGAAGAGCAGAAGCAGGAATTCCAGCCCCTGTTTTTGAAGCTCATCAAGCAGGTCTACCTCAAGAAATCCATCAACTACAACGACGAAGTGGTGCATTACAACCAGGAGATCATAAAATCCGATACCCTGGCCGAAGTGTATACGACAGTGACTTCGCCCACCCTGAACGTTCCGATCATCTACTCCATGATCAGAAAGGACGTCTCGTGGAAGGTTTACGACGTGTCCGTGGAAAACGTGAGCCTGGTCAAAAACTACCGCTCCCAGTTCCGCAGCATCCTGCAAAACAATTCACCCGATCATCTCATCGCGACCCTGAGGGATAAAACCAATGAGTAAGCGTCTTCTTCTGCTCTGCCTGGCCCTGGGCGTAATTCTGCTGCAGGGCTGCGCCACCGGCAAATCCGCTTCGGCCCCCACGGACATGGCGGCGGATCAGGAATATGAAGAATCCTACGACGATCAAAACGGGGCCTACCCCGACTCCATCGAGGGCTTCAACCGGGGCGTGTTTTCGTTCAACGACGGTTTCATCACCTACGTTTTTTCGCCCATCGATACGGTCTACACCGGATTTTTTCCTCCGGACGTCCGCGCCGGGTTTGGTAATTTCTACCGCAACCTTGGCTATCCGGTGCGTCTCATAAACGCCTTGCTGCAGTTCAAGTTCGACAAAGTGGGCAAGGAAACCGCTTCCTTTGCCCTGAACACGGTCTTTGGCGTGGGCGGCCTCTTCAACATCACGCACAACATGCCAAGCCTGCACTCCTCGCCTGAAGACTTCAGCCAGACCCTGGCCTTCTATGGCCTCGGATCAGGCACCTATCTGGTGTTGCCCATCATCGGCCCCAGCACCCTGCGCGACGCCGTGGCCTCCGTGGCAGACTCCATGGTCCACCCCCTCTCCTTCGTGACCCCGGACAGCGCCAAATACGCCCTGATCGGACACGACAGGGGCAACACGGCCTCGGCAAACCTGCCAGCCTACAAGAGCATCAAGGAAGAATCCTTCGATCACTATACGAGCATGAAGGACATCTACTTCCAGTACAGAATCGGGCTGGAGCAGGAATAGGCGTGTGACACTGCGGTCACAGGCTGCGCCCGGCCTTGACTTTCCCGATTGCGGAATATCTTGTTGGCAAAGAAGAACCAAACATACCCCCTACAAGAACCCGGAGGAAACATGTCCGACAAGAAAAAGCTCATAGAAGTTGAAGAAACACGCCTGGCCTACATGGCCGGAATGCTGCTCAAAGAAGTCGCGGCAGGATTGTCCAAACGCGAATTCGAATTCAAGACCGAGGACGGACCCGTCACGGTGACCGTGCCCAAGGATGTGGATCTCGAATACAGCGTGGAGATCAAGGAAAAGGACGACGGAACCAAGACCAAGCTTGAGATCGAGATTTCCTGGAAATCCTGACACTGCAGTAGCCATGGCCCAGGCCATGGTCTTGAACTTAAAAACCCCCGTCGCGCATCGCGGCGGGGGTTTTCGCGTTATGGAGCCAGCTGCACCGCTCCGGTCAGACCTGAAATGCCCCGGGGTCGCACAACTCGGGAAAGTAATACTGAACAGCGTGGGCAGGCAGGCCGATGGTCAGGGGGCTTTTCTGGTTCTCTGTTTCAAGAAGCCCTTCATTGAGGAGCAGCTTCACGATGTTCCGGGCCTTGCGGTCCGAGCAGTTTATGAGCTCATGCACCTCGCCCTTGCCGATTTTGCCGTGCACGAAAACATGATTCAGAATTTTCGCCGACTCCCTGGGCAAAAGATTCTTTCCGGGCATGCGGCCATCGATACGCAGGGAGCAATACAGACCGATGTTACTCGCTGTAGCGTCCAGATTCAGCAGTTCGTCCATGAAGCGGGCCTGATCGAGGGCCATGTGCAGAAAGAAAAGGCAGAACCTGCGCAGTCCTTCCTCGGACAGGTTGCCCCTGCCGTCATAATCGTTCCGGCGTTTTGCGTCGGCGACGGACAGCCAGGATTTGTACTCCCCTTCGGCCCGAGCCAATCCGCGACTCAAGGTCCAAAGCCCATACCCTTCCAGGCCGCAGCACCTGAGATACATGTCGGAAAAGAGCCTCGCCACCCGCCCATTGCCCTCAAGAAACGGATGAATCCAGAGCAGGCGATGATGGCTGGCGGCGGCGTGAACCAGCCCTGCAGCCCCTTTCACGGCTTCAAGGGCATAGGCTTCCCGGAATCTTTCAAGCAGATCTGGAAGATCGCTCCAGTCAGGCGACACGTGAGCGCCGACGAGGACATTCTGATCCCTCAGCCGACCCGGAATGGTGACGCTCTTCCGCGTGCCCTGCAGGTTCACTTGAATGAGAAATTCCTGGGGAACGCCTTCAAACAGGAGTGAGTGCAGGCGGCACAGGAACCCGACCGAGGTGATTCCCTGCCCGGTTCGGTCGCGCTCCTTCTCGACAACGGCTTGAGCGACGACATTTTGCTTGTGGAGCTGTTGCAGCCTCCTGGTCCTGTCATCCTCGGACAGCTCCGCAAGGCCGGTCTCAATCTCCAGGAGAGTAGTGCGGATACCTTCGATCAGGTTTGAATGGTAGCTGTTGACGTTGCGCAGCAGTCGGACGAGGCGAGCGGCCGTGAGAGGATGCACGCGACCGGCGATTTTGGCCGAAGCCTTGAAGACGTCAAGAGCAAGATCCTCAAGATCACCGCGCAGAGTCGGAATCATCGGTTCCATCTGAGATATTGCGTACATTTTTTTCCGAAATATTTGCTGAAATATTCCCCACCGATCTTGCAAAACAACCAACTGTTAAAAAAGAATTTATCAGAATAATCACAAACGATGCAAGAGCAAAAAATACACATTTTATTCCGAAATAATTTCCGAAACATGAAGCGTTGAATTTGGCGATCCCGGTTCAGATTTTCTGCGAAGGACTCCATCTGTATCCAAGATCAGCTTGAGCAGATGTAGCTGCAAAAAAAAACGCGACGGCGATATTTCAGGCGCAGCCATCGCCAAAGATTGCCCCTACATAAGCGACGGCAGAAAAGTCACGATCTGGGGAATAAGAAAAAGGAGCGCAATACCTATCATGGTAGCTATCAAAAAGGGATAGATGCCGCGAAAGATGGATTCCAGGCTGATGTTCTGCTTCATGGCCGTGGTCACCCCATAGACCACGTACACGTTTATGCCCACCGGTGGTGTGATGACCCCCATTTCCGTGACCAGCACGATGATGACCCCGAACCAGATGGGGTCGTAGCCAAGGTTCATGACCACTGGGTAGAAGACGGGCACGGTCAGCATAATCATGGCCAGGGAGTCCATGAAGCAGCCGCCCAGAAAATAGATGAGCACGATGAGCGCCATGACCACCAGGGCCGGAACTTCCAGGCCGCCGATATAGCTGGCCGTGGTGAAGGGGATGCGGGTCACGGCCAGGAATTTGCCGAAAACCACGGCCCCGGCCACCAGGAAAAGGATCATGCACGATGTGCGCAGGGTCTCTTCCAGGGACTTCATGATCAGCCGCCAGTTCAGTTGCCGCCTGACGAGCCCCAGCACGAGCACGCTGAAGGCACCTACGGACGCGGCTTCCGTAGGCGTGAACCAGCCCTTGAAAAGTCCGGTCAGGACCACGATAAAGATGATGATGGTGTCGATAAGCCCGGTCAGGGATTTGAGGCGCTCTGTCCACGAAAAATGTCCCGCTTTGGGCCCGTATTCAGGATGACGGCGACAGGTGATGGCGATGGCGCACAGAAACAGTGCTGTCAGCAAAAAGGCGGGCAGAATCCCGGCGACAAAGAGTCGCCCGATGGACTGCTCCGTCAGCACCCCGTAGATGATGAGCACCACGCTCGGAGGCATGATCATGCCAAGCCCGCCTCCGGCGGCCACCGAACCCGCCGCAAGCCGATCGCGATATCCGAAGCGCTTCATCTCCGGAATGGCCACCGTGGCCATGGTCGCGGCCGTGGCCGGGCTCGATCCGCACACCGCGCCGAAGGCGGTGCAGGCCGAGACCGTGGCCATGGCCAGACCGCCGCGGATGTGCCCGAAGAAATGATAGGCCGTGGAAAAAAGACGCTTGCTGATGCCCGCGTTGAAGGCCAGCTGCCCCATGAGGATAAAAAGCGGGATGGTGGTCAAATCGTAGGAGACGAAGACCTCGTACATGCTGCGGCTGACCATGTTCAATCCGCCCTGGACCGAGGTCAGCACGGAGAATCCCACGAACCCTACCACACCCATGACAAAGGCAACGGGCATGCGCGTGGCGAAAAGCACGAGCATGATCGCTATCCCTAAAAATCCGATGGCGGCGGGGCTCATGATTTCCTCCATTGCCGCAGAAAGAGCAGAAAATCGAACAGCATGGTCACGGTGGCCACGGCAAAGCAAGCGCTCAGCGCGTACAGGAACAGGTATTCAGGCAGCCCCAGATTCATGGACACCTCGCTGGAGAGCTGCTTGTCCCGGGCGTACGCGCCCATCATGACCGTGACCATGGCGAAAAAGAGAATGGACAGTACTTCGCGAAAGACCTTAAGCCTGCGGCGCACCCGCGTGGACAGGAGTTGTACGAAGACCTCCACCCCGATGTGCGAACGGTGGGAATGGGCATATGGCAAGGACAGCCCCAAGGCCAGCACGGCCAGGAAGGTGACTATTTCCTCGGACCCGAAAATGGGGCTGCGGTTCAACCGGCCCGTGATGTCGGCCACGGTCAGAAACGACATGCCCAGCAGACACATGCATCCGCCGATGCGCATCACGCTGCCGATGCGGGCCAGAATCTTTTCAACGATATCCACAAACATGCTCCCGACTACGTGGCGCAGGGGCAGGAGCCTTGCGGCGCCATGCCCCTGCAATACTATGATTTCAAAGACTAGTTCAGATTGGCGCGCATGAATTCAAGCACGGCCTTGCCGTCAGCCCCGGCCTTGGCGCACTCGGCTTCGTACTCGCCAAAGATGGGCTCCATGGCTTTGGTCCAGCGCTCGGCCTCGGCCGGGTCCAGGGTGACCACGGCATTGCCCTTCTGGGCCAGGAAAAATTCCAGACCTTCCGCGTCGCTGTCATCCCAGGCCTGGCCGTGTTTGGTGATCCATTCCAGGCTGACATCGGTCATGGCCTGCTGCGCCTCGGGCGACAAGGACGCCCAGACTTTCTTGTTGATGACTACGAAAAAGGTGGTCGTATAGGCTACGGCAGTGGTGTCCGTCAAATAATCCACAACCTCGCCCATCTTCCAGCCCTTGTTGGTCTCCACGGGATAGATCCCGCCGTTGACCACGCCCTTCTGAATGGACTGGTAGGAATCGGGCATGGACATGGCCACCGGATTGCCGCCCATGGCGGAAATAACGGCGGCGCTGTTGCCCGTGGCGCGAATCTTCATGCCCTTCAGGTCTTCCATGGTCTTCACCGGCTTGCCAGCGGTGTGCAGTTTGCCCGGACCATGGGCATGAAAATAGAGCACGTGCACATCGTCGAATTCCTTGGGCTTGAACTGCTCGTACACGGCGTTGGCGAGCCTCGTGGCCTGCACGCCGCTGGTGTAGCCCATGGGCAGGTCAACGCCGGACAATACCGGGAAGCGCCCCTTGGTGTAGCCAAGGGCGGAGAGGCCGATATCGGAGATGCGCTGCACCACGCCGTCGTAGGTGTCCTTGGGCTTGGTCAGGGTGCCTGCGGGATAGTAGTCGATGACGACCTGCCCGCCGGTGCGGGCCTCGACTTCGCGGCACCACTCTTCGGCAAGAATGGACTGGATGTGGGTCGGCGGAAAGAAATTGCTGTAGGATAGCTTGACCGGGCTGGCGGCCATGGCCGGAGCGAAAAATCCCAGAAAAAGTGTCAGGGTCGCGACCCGAAATAACAGCCTCATGACGACAATCCTCCGTGTGAAAAGTGAGGCCGCGCCCCATGCGCGGACCCGTTTATTCCTGGGTATCCAGGGCGTTGGCCAGGGCCAGCTTCATGGCTGCCCGGCGAAAATCCTTGCGGTCTATGGTTCCCGTCCCAAGCAGGGAATGGATCAGAAATCCCTCGAAGAGAGCCGTGTTCAGTGCCCCTATCTTGCGCGCGGGATATCCGCTCGTCACATAGGGAGCGACGATATCCTCAAAAATCTCGTTGGAAAGCCGGTATAGAGACTGGTTGAGCTGGGCGCGCAAGTCCTCGTTGCGGGAGGCGTGAATGGTGAACTCAAGAAAGACCGAACTCCAGTTGCGGTCGTCGATCATGGTCTCCAGAAAGTCGAGGATGCGGTCAATGACCTCTTTGAGGCTGCGGGCGTCCTGCAGGGCCGCGTCGCGCATGGCACGGTAGGACTGCATCTTGATGGCGATGATGGCCAGCATGATCTCGTCTTTACTCTGCCAGTGCCGGTAGAAATTGCCCTTGGCGTACCCCGCTTCGGAAGTGATCTCGGCCACGGTGGTGGACACAAAACCCTTGGTGGCGAAGAGTTTCTCCGCCGAATCAAGCAGTTCCCGCTGCGTCTGGAGTGATTTTTCCTGCTGTTTCCTGGCCACGAGACTCCCTTTTTTGGACGATGGTCACAAAATGACCGAAAGTCATTTTGTGACCAAGTATTCTGGACCCATCTTTCTGTCAAGCGGGAACTTCGCGGCGCATCCTTGCGCATCCTTGACAGTCCAAGCGGTGCGAGACTAGCGTCCAGTCCACTTCGGATACCTTAGAGTGTAAAAGGGAATCCCGTGCAAATCGGGAGCGGACCCGCCGCCGTAAGTTTCATAAAAGCCATGCTCCACGCTGTCCACTGGGACTGTTCCCGGGAAGGATGAGGATGGTGAAACGAGCCGGAAAACCTGTCCGAGGTCCAGTCATAAGTCTGTGTTGCCTGCAACGGGGGTTTTGCGGGCCGCGCCATTGGACAGCCGTCCTCTTTTCACTCACCGCCCCCGCCAAACCTGGAGGTCTCATGTCCAAAGCCTCGCATGTTTGCGGACTCTTTCTTGTCGTTTTCCTGCTCGCCCTGTGCGGCCCGGCCCTGGCCGGGCACAAGGAGCGGCCGCCCAAAAAGGGCATTCTGCTGGTCGCTTTCGGCACCACCGTGCCCGAAGCCCGCACCGCCCTGGACCATATTGGGCAACAGGCGCTCAAACGCTTTGCGGGCCTTGAGATCCGCTGGGCGTATTCCTCGCGCATCGTGCGTGAAAAGCTGGCCGCCCAGGGCCTGCATTTCGATTCCCCGGCCATGGCTCTGGCGCGGATGATGGATGACGGCTTCACGCACGTGGCCGTACAATCCCTGCACACCATTCCCGGAGAGGAGTTCCACAGTCTGCACCAAACGGTTCAGGCCTTCTCCGGGCTGCCCAAGGGCATGGACAGCGTGGTTCTGGGCTGGCCGCTCCTGGCCGATCCGGATGACGTCGAGGCCTGCGCCGCGGCCATCATGGCCAGCCTGCCCCCCGAGCGCAAAGCCGGTGAGGCCGTGATCTTTCTGGGACACGGCACCCACCACCCCGCCAACATCTATTACCCCGGGCTACAGTATTCCCTGAACCGCCTCGACCCGCTGGTGCTCATCGGCAACCTCGATGGCACGCCGTCTCTGGACGACGTGCGCGGGGTGCTGAGGGACCGCAAGGTTTCCAAGGTCTACCTGCAGCCCTTCATGGCCGTAGCCGGCGACCATGCCGTCAACGACATGGCTGGCGATGAGGAGGATTCCTGGAAATCCGTGCTCGAAGCCGACGGCCTGAACTGCGTTCCCGTGCTGCGCGGCACCGCCGAGTTCCCGGCCTTCGTCGATATCTGGCTTGATCATCTGCAGGCGGCCCTGGAGCGCCTGCCCTAGCCCATGGAACACAGGCGTCACACCCAGGCATGGCTTGTCATGGCGGCAGCCGTGCCCCTTTCCATCTATGCGGCCCTGTTTTTTGGGTCCTATCCTCTGCCGGCCGAGGCCATTCATCAGGCCATCGCGTCCATGCTCAAGGGCCAGGCTGAAAGCCAGGAACTGGTCATCGTGCGCGACATCCGCCTGGGCCGCATCCTGCTCTCCTTTCTGACCGGAGCGGCCCTGGCCGTTTCCGGCGGAGTGTTTCAGGGCCTGCTGCGCAACCCCCTGGCCGATCCCTTTACCTTGGGCATATCCAGCGGCGCGGCCTGTGGCGCAGCCCTGTCCCTGGGTCTGGGCTGGACACTGGCGGGGTTCTCGACCCTCCCCCTGGCCGCCCTGGGCGGGGCCTTCGCGGCCATGGCCCTGGTTTTGACCATGAGCAGGCTCGCCGGAGATTTTTCCCGCGAAAGCCTGGTCCTTGGAGGCATCGTCGTCTCCACTTTTCTCGGCGCGGCCATTGCGCTTATCAAATCACTGAACGAGGAGTCGGTGGCGGCCATCGTGTTCTGGATCATGGGCAGTTTTCAGGGCCGGGGCTTCGAGCATGTAGGATTGATGCTGCCATACATGCTGGTCGGTGGCACCGTGGTCCTCCTTTTGGCCCGCGAACTGGACATCCTCGGCCTGGGGGCCGAACAGGCCGCCCAGGTCGGCGTGGCCGTGGGCCGGGCGCGCATCGGCCTGCTCGTCGGAGCCGGTATGCTCACCGCCGCCGCAGTCAGCGTCTCCGGGATCATCGGCTTTGTGGGTCTGGTGGTGCCCCATCTGGTGCGCATGCTCATCGGGCCGGACTCCCGTCCGTTGCTTCTTTTTTCAGCCCTGGGCGGGGGCATTCTCCTGCTGTGGTCCGACGTCCTGGCCCGCACCATCCTCTCTCACGGGGCGGAGTTGCCCGTGGGCGTGGTCACGGCCCTGTTCGGCGGCCCTTTTTTCTGCCTGATCATGGCCAGGGGGCGCAGAGGATGACCGCGCCCATTATTGAAATCCAAGGCTTGAACGCCGGCTACAAGGACAGCCCCGTCCTGCGGGACATCAGCCTCACGGTCAGCGCAGGTGAATTCACGGGCATCCTTGGCCCCAACGGCAGCGGCAAGACGACCCTCATCCGCGCCCTGTCCGGAGTGCTGCCCCTCACCTCGGGCCTTGTCCGCATCGCGGGCCATGACATCCGGGAGCTTTCGCCCAAGGCCCGGGCCAAGCATTGTGCCACCGTGGCCCAAAAGAACCCGGGACTCTCCGGTGTACGGGCCCTGTCCCTGGTGCTCATGGGCCGCTACCCGCACGTGTCCTTTCTGGGCGGCTACTCCGATCAGGACCACCGGCGCGCCCAGGAAGCCATGGCGGAAACGAGCAGCCTGCACCTGCAAGACCGCGGCTCAGACACCCTGTCCGGCGGCGAGTTGCAACGCGTCATCACGGCCAAGGCCCTGGCCCAGGACACCAGACTCCTGCTGCTGGACGAAGCGGCATCGAACCTCGACGTGGCGAGGACCCTGGATCTCTATGAACTGCTGCGGATCAGAAACGCGTCCGGCCTCACAATCCTGACCGTGGCCCATGACCTGAATCTGGCGGCCCTTTATTGCCATCGCCTCGTCTTTCTGAAAAACGGATCCGTCGCGGCCGATGGGCCCACTGATGAAATTTTCACGTCCCAAACCCTGAGCGAAATCTATGAAACACCCCTCGCCGTGGCGGCCCACCCCATCACCGGGGCTCCCCAGGCTTATCTGGTGCCTCGTGCTTAACCTGCTGCTGGCCTGGCCGTTGACCGCCCTGGCCGAAGTATCCATCACCGATGACCAGGGCCGCGAGATCCGCCTGGACGCTCCCGCGACCCGGATCATCGCTCTTTACGGCGCGTTCAACGAAATACTGGCCGACCTCGGATGCGTCGATCTGCTCATCGCCCGCACCGCCGCCGACGACCATCCGTCGACCATTGTCACCAAGCCGACCATCGGCACCCACCTGCGCCCCAACGCGGAACTGATCCTGGCCCTTCGGCCCGACCTGGTCATCCAGCTCGGAGGGCGGGGCGAGGCCATGGAACCGGTGCGTTTTCTGGAAAAGCGCGGTTTGCCCGTCGCGGTCTTCGACCTTGAGAATTTCGAGCAGCTGTTTTCGGTCATGGAGCGCCTGGGAACTCTGACCGGCACGGCCGACCAGGCACGAAGGCGCGTCATTTCCATGCGCTCGGAGCTGGCAGACATCGAAGCCCAAAACACGACTCCGCGCCCCAGAGTCTTTTTCGAAGCCCGCTATCCCACGCTCCTGGCCGCCGGTCAGGGGTCCATGGTTTCGGAGATCATCTCCCGGGCGGGCGGAGAAAACTGCGTCGCCGCACCAGACAAGCTCGTACGGCTGGGGGAGGAGGAGCTCCTGCGCCTGGCCCCGGACATCTACCTCATTCAACACGGCCCCATGAACCCGCAGCCCGTGCCCATGAATGAGCGCCCGCTTTTTCGCACCCTCGCCTGCGCGGCCTCGGACCAGGTCCATACCGTGGACCAGAAAATCTTTTCGCGGCCTGGACCGCGCAGCCTGGAAGCCGTGCGCCAACTGGCGACCATAATTTCACACTGGAAAAAGGAGGCCCGACCATGAGCGGCCATCTCTACGGCATCGGTGTCGGCCCCGGAGACCCGGAGCTTTTGACCATCAAGGCGGCGAAAATTCTTGGCCGGGTGGACGTCATCCTGGCGGCAAGCTCGACCAAGAACGACGACTCCATGGCCCTTGACATCGCGCGGCCCCACCTTAAAACCAACGCGCGCGTCATCCGCCTGGGTTTTCCCATGAGCCGCGACGAGGCCACCCTGCAATCCGCCTGGGAAGAGAATGCGCGCCTGGTCCTGGGCGAACTCGGGCAGGGCCACGACGCGGCCTTTCTGACCCTGGGCGATCCCTTGCTCTACTCGACTTTCGCCTATCTGCTGCGCACCCTGCGCACCCTGGCTCCGGAGCAGGCGGTGACAGTGGTTCCCGGCATAACATCCTTTCAGGCCGTGGCGGCGGCCACGCAGACGGTGCTGGCCGAGAGCGCCCAGAACCTGCTCATCCTGCCCGGCATCCGCGATGCCGGGGAGCTGCGCAAAAGCCTGGAGGGCGCGGACAATGCCGTCATCCTCAAGGCCTACACCAATTTTTCCGCCATCCGCGAGGAACTGCGCACTTTTCCCACCCCCACCCATTGCGTTTTCGCTTCGAAGATGGGCATGAAGGACCAGTTCATCACGCGCAGCCTGGACGAAGCCCCGGACAACCCGACTTACCTCTCGCTCATGCTGCTGACCAAAAACGAATCACTTTGAACCAAGGATACGCCTATGCCCAAAGCCATCGTCATTGCCGGAACCTCCAGCGGATGCGGTAAAACATCCGTCGCCCTCGGGCTGATGAAAGCCTTCGCTCGTAAGGGCCTGGTGGTGCAGGGCTTCAAATCCGGCCCGGACTTCATCGACCCCGGTCTGCACCGCTTGGCCACCGGCCTGCCCAGCCACAACCTGGACGGCTGGATGCTTACAGCCGACGAGATCCACCGCGTCTTCCGCCGCAACCACGAGGGCTGCGACCTGTCCATCATCGAGGGGGCCATGGGGCTCTTCGACGGCATCGGGGCCGTCAGCGAAGAGGGCTCGTCCGCGCAGCTGGCCAAGATCCTGGGCGTGCCTGTCATGCTGGTCGTCAACGCCCGTGGCATGGCCCGCTCGGCCGCGGCGCTGGTCAAGGGCTATGCGGAGTTCGACCCTGAACTGCGCCTGGACTCCGTGCTCTTCAACATGACCGGCAGTCCCGCCCACGGGCAGATTCTGGCTCAGGCCATGAATGGCCGGGGCGTCAAGGTTTTGGGCAGCCTGCAACGACAGGCCGACCTGCCCCTGCCCTCACGCCACCTTGGCCTAGTCACGGCGGATGACCTGGATCGCCGCGAGGAGCGTCTGAACGCACTGGCCGACTGGGTCGAGCGTTGCATCGATCTGGACGCCTTCCTTGAAGCCCTGCCCGAGTGCAGCCTGCCTTCGCTCAGCGATGGCGGAGTCAGGATGCCGGAAATCCGCATCGGCTACGCCCGCGACCGGGCTTTTTGCTTCTACTACGAAGAAAATTTGCGCATGCTGCGGCAGGCCGGAGCGGAGCTTGTGCCCTTCTCCCCCCTGCATGACACCAATCTTCCCCCGGCCCTCAAGGGGCTTTATCTGGGCGGAGGCTACCCGGAACTGCACGCGGCGGAACTGGCCGCCAACAAGGCCATGCTCGGCAAGATCCGCGATTTCAGTCTGAGCGGCAAGCCCGTGTACGCCGAATGCGGGGGGTTCATGTACCTGATGAAGAGCCTGCGCACCCGCGACGGACGGGAGCATCCCATGGCCGGGGTCTTCGATTTCTCCTGCCACATGGAAGGTCGTCATCAGGCCCTGGGATACCGTGAAATCTCCCTGACCGCGCCCTCTGCTCTTGGACCGATTGGCGAAAAGGCGCGGGGGCACGAGTTCCACTATTCGCAGATGACAGGCAGCGACCCGGCGGCAGCCCAAGTTTACGAGGCCCGTGATCGCAACGGCAAATCAAGCGCAGGCGGCTATCTGAAGGGCAATTGTCTTGGCTCCTACGTGCACCTGCATTTTGGCTCCAATCCGCACATGGCCGAGCGTTTCGCCGGAGCCTGCGGGGCATGACCCTGCGCCACGGCTTCACCACGGGCACGGCCGCGGCGGCGGCAGCCAAGGCCGCAACCCTGCACCTGCTCACCGGGTCCGCCCAAGCCAGCGTGGAGGTGCCGTTGCCTGTGGGCGAGCGCATGACCATCCAGATTCTGGAGAGCCGCCTTGAGGGGGACGGGGTCATGGCCGCCGTAGTCAAGGATGGCGGCGATGACCCGGACGTGACCCACCGGGCGGTGATCAGGGCCCTGGTGCGGCGAGACGCAGGCGCGGACATCATCCTGCGCGGCGGCCCCGGCGTGGGCACCGTGACCCGGCCCGGCCTACCCGTGGCCGTGGGCATGCCTGCCATCAACCCTGCGCCCCGCGAGCAGATCACCCAGGCAGTGACCGAGGCCATGGGCGAAAGGGAAGGTCTGGACGTGGAAATCCGCGTCGACTGCGGGGAAGAATTGGCGAAAAAAACATTCAACCCGCGTCTGGGTATTGTCGGCGGCATCTCCATCCTCGGCACCAGGGGCACGGTCAAGCCCTTCAGCAACGCCGCCTATCAGGCCACCATCCGCCAGTGCCTGGACGTCATGCAGGCCTGCGGAGTGACGCGGCCCTGCCTGACCACGGGCGGACGCAGTGAACGCTTCCTGCGCCAGGCCCGACCGCAGACTCCGGAGACGGCCTGCGTGCAGGTGGCCGATTTTTTTTCCTACAGCATGAAAGAAGTCGGTCGGCGCGGGTTCGATTCCGTGCTGTGGGGCATCTTTTTCGGCAAACTGGTCAAGCAGGCTCAGGGGCATCGCTACACCCACGCCCGCAGCGCGGAACTGGACCTGACCATCCTGGCCGACTGGTGCGCGCAATGCGGATTCACCTCTCGCGTCTGTCAGGAAGTGGCCGGAGCCAACACCGCCATGCAGGCCCTTGAGCTTCTGGCCCCACTGCCACAAAGCAAAGCGCTCTTCTCCCTGCTGACAGGTAAGGCCACCGCCTTTGCCCGCCTCTTTTGCGGCCGGGAGGTTCGTATCGGCTATCTGCTTTTTGATTTCTCCGGCCAGGTCCTGCACCAGAGCTCGGAGGCCGCATGATTCATGTTCTTGGCCTTGGGCTTTGCCCCGTCCATCGTTCCCCTGAAGCGTTGAACCTGATCCGCTCCGCGGACCTGGTGGCCGGTGGAAGACGACTGCTGGACGAACTGGGTATCACGGAGGACCGGCGCCTGGCCCTTGGCTCCATGGACGAATTCGCGGCCCGCATCCGCGACCGCGCCCAGGACGGCAACGTCTGCGTGCTGGCCGACGGTGATCCGCTGCTCTACGGCATCGGCGCGAGCCTGCAGCGTTTCTTCGCCCCGCATGAACTGACCTTTCATCCCAATGTCTCGGCCATGCAGACCGCCTGCGCCCGCTTCGGGCTACCCTGGCACGACTGCCAAACCCTCTCGCTGCATGGCCGTAGCGATCTCGCCCCGCTTTACGCGGCCCTGAGCCATGGCTCCCTTGTAGCCATGTACACGGATCAGCAGCACAGCCCGGACGCCATCGCCGAACTGTTACTTGAGCGCGGGGTAAAGGGCTGGCGCATGCATGTAGCCGAAAACCTCTGCTCCCCTGAAGAAAAGCTGACCACGCTGACTCTGGCTGAAGCCGCGCAACGCCACTGGCACGCGCTCAACCTGGTTCTGCTGGAACGCACCGAAGCCCCGCCCCTGACTCTGGAGCTGGGGCTGGACGATGGCGCCCTGGCCCACGACCAAGGCCTGATGACCAAGCAGCCCGTAAGAGCCTTCGCCCTTTCCCTGCTGCGCCTGACACCGGACGCAACCCTGTGGGATCTGGGCGCTGGCAGCGGAGCCGTCAGCCTGGAGGCCGCGCGCCTCTTGGGCAAGGGACAGGTGGTGGCGGTGGAGCGCCAGCCAGAGCGCGTGGCGCATATCAGACAAAATGTAGCGCGCACGGGGGCATGGTTGGTGGAGGCGGTGCATGCTTCGGTGGAGGAGTTTTTGGATTCCCATCCTTCCCCCCCCACCCATATCTTCCTCGGCGGCGGGGCCTCGGCCCCGGTTCTTGCACAGTGTGCCGCCCTGCTTTCTCCCGGCGGGCGCATGGTGGTGGCCGCCGTGCTTTTGTCCACCCTGGAAGCCGCCCGCGCCGCCTTCACCCAAAGGGGCTGGCCGCTGACCGTGCATCAGCTCATGCATCACGCAAGCTCCCCCTTGGGGGGTGACCTGCGGCTCGTGCCTTCCAATCCGGTGTTTCTTCTGGAAACCCAAAAAACTTCAAGCGACACATGAATAATTTTCCACAGGTTTATTTTATCGGCGCAGGCCCCGGCGACCCGGACCTGATCACGGTGCGCGGCCGGGACCTTGTGGCCCGGGCGGATCTGGTGCTGTATGCCGGGTCTCTGGTGCCCGCCAAAGTGGTGGCCTGCGCCAAGGCAGGGGCCGTGGTCGCCGATTCGGCGGGCATGAGCCTGGATGAGACCCACGCCCTGATGCTTGAGACCACGCGCAAGGGCGGGCTGGTGGCGCGGGTACACACCGGCGATCCGTCCCTTTTTGGCTCTCTGCGCGAGCAGATTGCCCTGCTGGACCGCGACGGCGTGACCTGGGCCATCATCCCCGGCGTGACCGCCGCCTTTGCCGCAGCGGCCAGGGCAGGCGTGTCCTTCACCGTGCCCGAAACCACCCAGAGCCTCATCATCACCCGCCTGCACGGTCGCACTCCGGTCCCGGAGTCCGAGCGCCTGAGCAAGCTGGCGCGGCACGGTTCGTCCGTGGCCGTGTATCTGTCGGCGGACAAGGCCGGGGAGCTCGCCGCCGAACTGCGCCTGGCGGGCCTTGCCGAGAGCACGGTCATCGTCATCGGTCACAAGGTCGGACATCCCGGCGAAGCGATCATCCGCACCACACTGGGCGGACTTGAGCACAGCGTACGGGAGGGCAGCATCACCCGTCAGGCCGTTTTCCTGATCCTGCCTGGCGAGACCGCGCCGCAGGTCCAGTCCCGGCTTTATGCCGCCTCCTTCGGACACGGCTTTCGTCAGGCCGAGCGTCCGCAGACCTGGCCGCGCATGGCCGTCTACGCCATGACGAGCCAGGGCCTTTCGCTGGCTAGGCGCATCGCGGGCATGGCCCCGGCCGATCTTTTTGCCGTCAGCCGTCTGGCCGGGGATGGGGTGCGGGGTTTTGAACGCATTGCCGATCAGGTCCGCGCCAATTTTCCTCTTTACCACGCCCATGTCTTCGTGGCCGCCACGGGTATCGTGGTGCGCAGCATCGCCCCCCTGCTGCAGTCCAAGACCACGGACCCGGCCGTGGTTGTCTGCGATCAGAATGGCGAACATGTCGTCAGCCTGCTCTGCGGCCATCTCGGCGGAGCCAATGACCTGGCCCGGCGCATCGCCGCCCACCTGGGCGGCCGCCCTGTCATCACCACGGC
Source organism: Pseudomonadota bacterium (assembly GCA_018902545.1). Lineage (GTDB taxonomy): Bacteria > Desulfobacterota > Desulfovibrionia > Desulfovibrionales > Desulfomicrobiaceae > Desulfomicrobium. The sequence continues at coordinate 164,272 of JAHIQM010000016.1, forward strand.
CACGGACACGGCCCGCAAACCCGCCATCGATATCCTGGCACAGGACAGGGACTGCGTCATCGCCGACCCGGCGCGCATCGTGAACGTCAACACGGTTCTGGCCGAGGGCGGGCGAGTCACGGTGCATGACCCGGACAATCTGCTCGGTTTGCGCGGCGACGAAGGCTTGGAAGACTCTTTTGAAGTGGTAGACGATCCGCAGGCGCAGGTAATGGTCAGCTGGAAAACCGAAGAAGCTCCGGGCCTGATCCTGTACCCGCGACGCCTTTGCGTCGGCATCGGCTGCCGCAGGGGCTCGTCCGGGGATGAAATTCTGCAGGCTCTGGCCAGCGTCATGGCGGATAACGAGTTGGCGCCCGCCAGCCTTGCGATGCTGGCCAGCGTGGATTTGAAGGCTGATGAAGTGGGGCTTTTGAAAGCGGGCCGCGAACTTGGCCTGCCCTTGGAATTTTTTGCAGGATCCGTCCTGGACGAAACACAGGTCCCGAACCCCTCGGAGCGGGTGCGGGAAAAGATAGGAGTAGGGAGCGTATGCGAAGCTGCGAGCGTGCAGGCCGCCTTGAAAATGAGTCCCAAGACGCGGCTGATCGTGCCCAAAACCATCATCGGCAATGTGACGGTGGCCGTATGCCTGGCCGTCTGACCGTGATCGGCCTGGGTCCGGGCTGTGCGGACCTGCTGGCCCCCATGGCCCTGGCCAGCCTGGTCCGCGCCGGAGCCGTCGTCGGATACGACCGTTACATGACGCTGGTCGATCCGGCCCTGCTGCACGGCAAGACTCTTTTTTCGAGCCCCATGAAAAAGGAAATGGAACGGACGGCCAAAGCCGTGGAATTCGCCCTGGCAGGACTCGACACGGTGGTCGTCTCATCAGGGGACAGCGGCGTCTACGGCATGGCGGGTCTGGTCCTTGAGTATCTGGAGCGCGAAGGGCTCCTGGACAAAATTGAACTTGAGATCGTGCCGGGCATCCCCGCCCTGTGCGCGGCCGCAGCCCTGCTCGGAGCGCCGCTCATGCACGATTTCGCCTCCATCTCCCTGTCCGATCTGCTCACTCCGCTGCCGACCATCATGAAACGGGTGCGCTGCGCGGTGGAGGGTGATTTTGTCATCGCCCTCTACAACCCCAAATCCCGCAAGCGCGACTCGTACCTGGGGCAGGCCCTGGCCATCGCAGCCGAGCATCGCGGTGCGGACACGCCTCTCGGCTTTGTACGCAACGCCTACCGCCCGGACCAGGAGGTGCGGGTCGCGACTCTGGGCGCTTGCAATCCCGAGTGGGCCGACATGCTGACCATCGTCATCATCGGCAACAGCGCAAGCCGCCTGGCGGGAGATAAAATTCTCACCCCGCGCGGTTACTACGAAAAGTACGGATAGCGCTGACCTACTCGTCCGGCATTGCCGCTGTGCGCAGCAGATCCCCTTTGAGCATCCACATGACCGTGGCAGCCAGGCGGCCATCACCCTCAGCCTTTTCACGCAACACGGCCCATGACAGCGGTCGCCTGGTCCAGACCAGCACCTTGCGCATGAGTTCAAGATCGATGCGCTCCTCCATGCCCGCATAGACCACGGGAAAATCCTTCCCTCTGTACACGGCATGGCCAAGGGGCGTGCTCTCCAGCACATCCGCCTCGGCAAGCCTTCGCGACGGATACCCGGCAAAAACGCGGCCATGGCGCATGGCCAGCGGATGCCTGCTCCCGCCCAAGCCCGGCTCCGGGGCGGGCTCGACCCCAAGACGATCCCACAATTTACGATATTGGCCGATGATTCCGGGCCAGTCAAAGCCCTGGGCAAGCTCGCGGGCCGCCAGGCCCATGCTCTCGCGCACGCTTTTTTGCAGCATGACGCGCAGATGCCCGGCCAGTTCCCCCACATCCACGGCCACGTCCTGGGCCAGCCACAGATGATAGGCGCTGTCGTACAAGAGCGGCGCGAGAAGCGAAACGTCATCCACCTCCCCGCTGTCGAGGGTGGACACCAGCAACCCGGTGCGCCCATGGCGGACCAGATCGCGATAGCCGTCATAATCCGAGGCGATGACGGGCTTTCCGGCCGCCGCCGCTTCCAGGACCGTCAGTCCAAAGGTTTCCTGCGGGTTGTCGGCCAGGGACACGACCACGTCGGCGCGGTGCAGCAGGGCCTTCTTGGCCTGATCGTCGGGACAGCGCACGACGATGAGTTCAAGGCCGATATTGGCCGCCAGGTTGGTCAGGGTTCCGGGCAGGGACGCGCCCTCGTCGGGATTCCCGGCCAGGACCAGACAGACATCGCCAAGATTCACCCCGCTCTGCCGCAGGCGCTGGAAGGCGCGCAGCAGCGGCAGAAGATCCATTTTGGAATACGGACTGATGCGCCCCGGCACCAGAAAGACGATCTTTGAGTCCGGCACCATTGGCGGCGGCCCGCCTTGCGGAGCCGCAAACTCCCGGCACCACACGCCCAGGGGCACCACGGCGACCTGAGGCAGGGGGGCGTGCAGCACTTCGCCCAGGGCCGCCAATTCCTCCCGCACCACATCGGCCCCGGCCGTCGAGGTGGCCACGATACAGTCCCGCCTCGTGGTCCCGGCCCAGACATGCTGGGCGAAGTACTGCCCGTAACGCGCATAGGACAGGGAGTGGGTCACGCCGGTGATGGGAAAGACATTTGAAGCGGCACGGTTCCTGAGCGCGGCCAGGAAGCCCTGGGAAGTCAGGCAGTCGGAGAGGTGAAATGCATGATACTGAGTGTTGGCCAGGCATCCGGGCAAGGCGGTGCGGGGCAGGATGCGGACTTTTGCGGCGACGGACGGAGCAACAGACCGCACAAAGGCCTCAAGCCCCTGGCCGCTTTGCCTGTCGGGCAGAAAGAAATGGTACTGCGCAAAGGGATCGGCCTCGAAAAGCGCCTGCAGAAAGCCCGCATTGGCTACTTTGCGCCCGAGAACGGGACCACCTTCCACAAAGGGGTCAAGAGTGCCCCAGACAGGACCGGGATATTTTGCCATGCCCGCGTCAAGCAATATCCGGGCCTGACTCCTGCGGAAAACCGCCGGATCTTTTATAAAACGCGTCAGGCAGGCCGGGATCAAGCCGCACCTTCCATCTTCGCGGGCAGCAACGAGATTGGCAACAAACTTGCTTTACAGGAGCAGATCGTCAATTTCACGTTGCCCTGGAGGATTTCATGGACACCCCGACCCGCCCCTGCCTGGGTCTAGCACTGAGCGCCGAACTCGCCGCCCAGCTTGAGGTTCATCTGCCCCGAGGAAGGATTTTCGAGAACCGTTCCTTCGCGTCGGCACGGGAATTCATGCGTGAACAAACGCAAGGTGGGCTTGTATTCGTAGCCACTTCCTCATGGGAGAAGCTTACCCCGGATGACCGGGAGAGCTTGACCGCACATCGATCCTGGCAGTTCCTGCTCATCGCCGACCAACATGACGCACGAGCCATGGAATATGTAGCTTCGGGCGTGTTTCTCACCCTCGCGACCTGTCCGCTGGACGGGGCAAAAATTGCCCGCGCGTTGGGACAGGCGGAAGAAGTGTCCAGCATGTATGACGACATCTTCCTCATGGCACGCGAAATCAGCCTCGAACGGGAGCTTCTGGCCCGCAAGAACGAACAACTCGCCTTTCTCAACCAGCTCCTGACCAGGGCCAGTCAAACCCTTGACCCGGCGGTCATCCTTGCCAATTGCGCCGAAGACTTCGCCATGCTGCTTGAGGTCGGGACCGTGCTCGGCGTCTTCTGGGCCGAAAATGAAGGTCAGACCGAGGCGGAGCTGTTCTTGCCCGGCGCCTTGCCGCATGCCCATCAGGCGGAATGGATCAATCACCTCCTGAGTGTCGCGGCCCGTCTGGGCAAACATGAGGTGCTCGGGTATCAGGTGTCGGTGCTGGAACTTAAAGACTGCAAACCGGGCACTCCGGAACTTGAACAACTCATCACCCTGCCCCTGACCCTTGGCCCCGAGCCCTTCGGCGCTTTGGTCATCTGCTCACAGGACGCCTCAAAACTCGGGCAGGACCGCTTGCGCATCCTCAGTTCCGCGGCCAACCACCTGGCCCTGGCCATGCGCAACGGCCTGGAATTCCGCAAGACCAAGGCCAGGGCGGACCATGATGGCCTGACGCGCATCTCCAATCGTCACCATTTTGACGTACGTTTGCGTGAAGAGATGAAGCGCCACCAGCGCCACCAGGACGAAGTGAGCCTGATGATGCTCGATCTGGACTATTTCAAGTCCATCAACGACACCTACGGCCACCAGGCCGGGGACATGGTGCTGCGCGAAGTGGGCAAGATTCTGAATAATACGCTGCGGGAATCGGACTTCCCCGCTCGCTACGGCGGAGAGGAGTTCGTCGTCATCCTGCCGCAGACCAGGGAGGATCAAGCCTGGATTCTGGCTGAACGCCTGCGTTCCCTGATCGGCCAGACCGTGTTCCGGTTCCAGAAGAAACGCTTCCGGGTCACGGCTTCCATCGGCATCGCCGGCATCAAGCCCTGCGCGCTGACCCCGCCGGAGACCCTGCTTCGCAATGCGGACCTGGCCCTCTATCAGGCCAAAACCAACGGGCGCAACATGGTCTGCTGCTCGGCCATCGAGGATACCCAGGCGGCCCATTGAAACTGCCACGGCAATAAATTCGGATTGATATTTCCAGCATAAAAAAACCGCATGTGGAACGCCCCATGCGGTTTTATTGCGCCCGAAAACCCCCTACCGAAGCATCGTCGGCAGCCAGGTCGAGATGATCGGGAGGTAGGTGACCATCAGCAGGCAAAGGAAGAGCAGCAGCAGAAACGGCATCACGGCCCGGGCGATGTAGGTCAGGGGCCTTTTGGTGATGCCCATGGCCACGAACAGGTTCAAACCGAAGGGAAAAGTCAGAAAGCCGATCTCCACGTTGACGATCATCATGATGCCCCAGGCCACTGGGTCAATGCCGAAATGGTCCAGCATGGGCAAAAAGATGGGCGTGAGCACCAGGATGGAGGTCACGATGTCCATGACGCAGCCGACGACAAGCAGGAGGATGTTGACCAGAAAAAGGAAAACGTACTTGTTGCTGATGTGCGCGGCGATGAACTCGGCGGCCTGCACCGGGAGCTGCTCGCGGGTCAGCAGCCAGATGAACGGCATGGCGCAGGCGATGATGAAGAGCAGGGCTGAGGACAATATGGCGCTCTTGGTCAGGATGACGCGCAGCTTCTCCCAGGTCATGGAGCGGTAGATGAAGGTCTCCACCAGCAGGGCGTAGACCACGGACACCCCCGCCGCCTCCGTGGGCGTGAAGATGCCGGAGTAGATGCCGCCAAGCACGATGAGCGGCATGGCCAGGCCCCAGGACGCGCGGCCGAGGATGCGCAGGGTCTCACCCAGGGAGTGGGACGAGGTCGCGCCCCAGTTGAAGCGCCGGGCCATGTAGACGGCAAAAGCCCCGAAAATGACCACCCGCACCACCCCCGGCATGATGCCGGCCATGAACATGTCGCTGACCGAGGTGTTACCAACCAGGGAGTAAAGGACCATGGGGATGGACGGAGGGATGAGAATGCCCAAGGTTCCTGCGCTGGTGATGAGGCCGATGCTGAACTTCTCGCTGTAGCCCGCGCGGATGAGCGCCGGGATCATGATGCTGCCCACGGCGATGACCGTGGCCGGGCTGGACCCGGAAATGGCCGCAAAAAACATGCAGGTCAGGATTCCGGCCAGGGCCAGGCCGCCACGGAAACGGCCGACGCAGGCGTCCATGAAGCGGACCAGATAATGGGCGATGCGCCCCTCGGCCATGATGTTTCCGGCCAGGATGAAAAACGGGATCGACAGCAGCAGAAAATTGTCCAGACCGCGAAAAAGTTGCTGCACCAGCGCGGTCAGAGGGACATCCATGAAGAAGACCACGGCCCCGGCCGTGGTGGCCAGGACCACGATGGAAATGGGCGTGGAGAGCAGGAGCAGCCCAAGAAAGGTGCAGACGATGAACCAGACCATCAGTCTAGCTCCTGTGCACGCGCGACCATGATGCACGCCTGGTCCCAGGCCCGGAGCATAAAGCGCAGGGCAATGGTCGCTCCGAAGACGGGAATGGGCAGGTAAGCCACCCACATGGGCATGCCCAGGGAAGCGGTGGTCATCCCGTAGCGGGCCAGCAGCGAGGTCTGTTCCCAGCCGTACCAAGCGATGATTACCATCACCGTCGCGCTGAGCAGGTTGGCCAGGAGGCGAAGGCCTGCGGCTATGCGCGGCGGAGCGTACTGGGTCACAGCCTCCATGGAGAAATGGGCGCCGTGCTTGACCGCCAAGCCTGCCCCGGCAAAGGTCACGAAGACCAGCAGGTAACGGCTGCCCTCGTCAAACCAGTCAAAGGTCATGCCCAGAAAATAGCGGGTGCAGACCTGGATGGTGGTGCCCACGGCCAGAAGCAGGAGCAGTCCGCCCACGGCCATTTCCTCGATATTGCCGAGGATGCGCAGAAAATTTTTCATCGTGCTCTCAAAAAAGGCAGGGCTATTGCCCTGCCGTCGTCGTATCAGTTTCAAGCCTGCACCGAGGCCGCGACCCTTTCGTGTCGCGGCTCCCGGCGTCGGTGGCTAGTTGCTGTACTGGTTCACCTTTTCGACGATCATGTCGTAGTAGCGCTTGCCTGCGTACTTACCGAACTTGGGATCGTTTGGGATATTGCCGACCTGGTTGGCGAATTTCTCGTGCACGGGCAGCACTGCGTCATGAAAGGCCTGACGCTCTTCGGGAGTCAGTTCCGCGATGGTCGCCCCGAATTTATCCATGGCCAGCTTTTCGAGTTCGTTGCGCATATTCGTGTTTTCGGTGCGGTTGATGTCCTCGGCGATCTTGGCGGCGTCCAGAAAGATCTGCTGCTGCTCCGGGGTAAGACTTTCCCAGACCGGACGGCTGACCATCTTGTAGAGGCTGGTCAGGGAATGGGAGGAGCGGGTCAGATGCTTGGCCACTTCCGTGAACTTCATCATGACCGAGGTCGGGATGGGGTTCTCCTGCATGTCCACCGCGCCCTGCTGCAGGGCCGTGTACAGTTCCGGAAAGGGGATGCCTACGGGGTTGGCCCCGAGGGCGCGGAAGCTCTCCAGGAACACGGGGGAGTCCATGACCCTAACGCGCACGCCCTTCATCTGCTCCGGCGAGGTGATGGTCTTGTCGCGCACGCCAAAATCACGCATCTCGTTCTCGGCGTATCCGATGGGAATAAGCCCCATCCCGGGCATGAGCGCGTCCATGACGGTCTTGAACTCCTCGTCGGCCAGCACCTTGTAGGCCACTTCCTTGCTGGGGAAGAGAAAGAAGAGGTCCAGTAAGCCCACCTGCGGGATGAGGTTGGACATGACCGCCGTGGTGCAGTCCATCATGTCCAGCGTTCCGAACTGGACCTGTTCCAGCATGGAGCGTTCATTGCCGAGCTGGCCCAGGGGAAAGACCTCGATTTTGATCTCGCCCCCGGTCTCCTTCTCCACATGCGCGGCAAAGGCCAGGGCCGCCTTGTGCATGGGGAAATCCTTGTTCTCGATCTGGATGGGCGCGATATGTCCGAACTTGAGGACCCGCGCCGCCTGAGCCGATGCGGCGCTGAAAACGGTCAGGGCCAGGATGATCGCCAGTAAAATTTTCACCTTCATCGATTCCTCCGGAGGCATTTCACGTCGCACAGAATGTCCGACACAAGCCTCTGTTTTCATTAAAATTCCAAAGTAACAGGGTATAAGACATAAACAATTATCGATCAGCAACGCGCTTTGCAACCCTTTTCTACGTACGGACTATGATCCGCCGGAGAGCCGAGGCCTAACCATAAAGCCTCGCATTGACTTCGCACCGCTGCCCCCATACTGATTTTGTCCTTCCAGTGCACGCTCCCATCCGTCCGCCACGGCTTGGGGCATCGACCTTACGGAGCGCCCATGTCCCTGTCATCGTCCCTGACCGCCGCCCTGTCCCAAGTTATGCCGGATCATCGCCTGCATCTGGATCCCGTGCGGGTGCGCGTATTCTCCCTTGACGCCAGCATCTACCAGCCCCGCGCCAAGGCCGTGATCGACCTTGAGAGCGAAAGCGAACTCCGGGACGTACTGGCGGTGCTGCGTAAGCATGGCGGCGGCGTGACATTTCGCGGGGCGGGCACGAGCCTCAACGGCCAGGCCGCCGGCGAGGACATCGTGGCCCGCATCCGGGGACCTCTCTGGCGCTCGCACGCGGTGCTTGAAGACGGCGGCTCCATCCGCTTGGGCTGCGGGCTGACGGGCTCAGAGGCCGACGCGGCGCTGGCCCCGTACAGACGGCGCATCGGCCCGGACCCGGCCTCGGCGGCGACCGCGACCATCGGCGGCATGGTCGCCAACAACGCCGCCGGCATGTGCTGCACCGTGGACCAGAACACCTTCGCCACCATGCGCCACATGCGCCTCATCCTGGCCGACGGGACACTCCTTGACACCGAAGACCCGGACAGCGTGACCGCCTTTCGCGCCAGTCACGCCCATGTCCTTAAACGCCTCTCGGAACTGCGCCGCGCCGTCATGGCCGACCCGGCCCTGGTGGAACGCATCCGGCGCAAATATTCCATCAAGAACACCACGGGCTACAGCGTGAACGCGCTGACCGAATTTGGCGATCCAGTGGACATCCTGACCCACCTCATGATCGGTTCCGAGGGAACCCTGGGTTTCGTCAGTTCCGTGACCCTGGGCACGGTGCCGGTGTATCCCCTGCGGGCCACGGCGCTCATGATCTTCCCGGACCTCGACGCGGCGGCGCGGGCGGTCATGGCCCTGCGCGAGGGATGCCCGGTGCAGGCAGCCGAGCTTCTGGACCGCACCTCCATCCGCGCCGTGGAGAACCTGCCCCTGGCTCCGCCCGTGCTGCGCGAACTGGGCGGGGAGGCCTGCGCCGTGCTGATGGAGACCAGGGCGGCAGACAGCGCGACTCTTTCCCGCAACACCGAGGCGATCCTCGCCGCGCTTAGCGGCATCAAACAGGTCATCCCACCCCGCTTCACCACCGACGCACTCGAATGCGAACGGCTATGGAGCGTGCGGCGCGGGCTCTTCTCGGCCGTGACCAGTTTCCGCGCTGCCGACGAATTCGTCATCACCGAAGACATCAACATCCCCGTGGAACGCCTGACCGAGGGCTGCATCGCCTTTCAGCGCCTGTTCGCGCGCCACGGCTACGAAGCCGGGATCATGGGGCACGCCTTTCACGGCAATTTTCACTTCACCCTGCCGACGCGCATCAGCGACCCCAAAGAACTCAAACGCCTGCACGGATTTCTGGACGACCTGGCCACGCTCATCACCCGCGACTTTGACGGGTCGCTAAAAGCCGAACACGGCACAGGCCGCTCCATCGCGCCCTACGTGCGCCAGGAATGGGGCGATACCGTCTATGCGATCATGCGCGAGATCAAAACCCTGCTCGACCCGCACGGAATTTTGAACCCCGGCGTGATGTTCAACGAAGACCCAAACGAGCATCTGCGGGGCCTCAAACTCCCCCTGACCAGCCACCCAAAAATCGACATGTGCGTAGACTGCGGATTTTGCGAACCGGTCTGCCCGTCGCGGCACATCGCCTTCACCCCGCGCCAACGCATCGCTGCCTGGCGGGAAATCACCCGCCTGGAACAGACCGGGGCGCGCGAAGAAGCCGGAAGATGGCGCGACGCCTTTACCGAGCTTGGCGAATCAACCTGCGCCACTGACGGACTGTGCACCACCCGCTGCCCCCTGGCCATCGATGTGGCGTCCTTTATCCGCGATCTGCGGCATGACCGGGCCACCCCAGGCCTGCGCATGGCGGCTGGAGCTGCGGCCAAGAATTTTTCAGCGGCAACGACCCTGGTTCGCGGCGTACTGGGCGCGGCCGAGCTGGGGCATCTGGCCCTTGGCCCGGAAAAGATGGAAGCGGCAAGCCGTATCCTGACACGCATGAGCGGCGACAGACTGCCACTTTGGACCAGGAGCCTGCCCCGCGCGGCGGGATCTCTTCCCAAGGGCAAGCAGGCCGTGGCGGAGGGGGATGTAGTCGTCTACCTGCCCTCCTGCGCCGTACGGACCTTGGGCGATACCCGGGGCGACCGCCTTGAACCCCTGCCCGAAGTCACGGTGCGACTGCTGGAACGGGCCGGTTTCACGGTGCGCATCCCGGAGAAGGTGAACGAGCTGTGCTGCGGCAAGGCTTTTGAGACCAAGGGATTCTACGATCAGGCCAGGGCGAAAATCAGGGAACTTCAGCTCGCCTTGCGCGAGGCGTCGGACAACGGCCGCCACCCTATCCTCTGCGACACCAGCCCCTGTCTGGCGCGCATGAAAAAAGAAATCCCCGGCCTTGCCCTGTACGAACCCATCGAATTTGCCCACGCCTTTTTGCTGCCCCGCCTGGACTTGAAACCTGTCCAGCGGCGCATCGCCCTGCACACGACCTGCTCCACCCGCCTCTTGGGCCTGACCGACGCCTTCGAGGACTTGGCCCGCCATCTGGCCTACGAGGTCATCCTGCCCGAGGGCGTGCTCTGCTGTGGTTTTTCCGGAGACAAGGGCTTCCACCGCCCGGACCTCAACGCCTCCGCGCTGGCCAGCCTGGCCGGGCAGGTCGCAGGCTGCGACGAAGGCTACTCCACCTCGCGCACCTGCGAAATCGGCTTGAGCATGCACGGCGGCATCCCCTACCGGAGCATCCTGTATCTGCTGGAAGAGTGCTCCAGACCCGTGAAGTAATCAGCATGAACGAATCCGGCCGTTATGCGCGGCAGGCTTCCAGAGGGTGTCACGCTGTCAGGCTTCGGCCGGGCGTGTTCACGCGTCCGCAACTACCGGCCCTTTCCCGGCACTAAAATGTGTGGTATGGTGAGTTCCTGATCAGGTTTCGAGCACCAAGCGAGAAACCGAACAATATAAGGAGTCACCATGCGTCAACTTACACCCAATCATCTCGAAGAACTACTGACCACATCAACATTTCCGTGCATCTCCCTCTACCAGCCGACACACCGCCACTTCCCCGACACCCAGCAGGACCCCATTCGCTTCCGCAATCTGCTGCGAGAAATGGAAGATTCGCTGCGACAAAAACTTTCGGCCGACGAGACCAAAAAACTCATGCAACGGTTCAAGGAACTCTCCGACGACCGAAAATTCTGGAATCATCGCACCGACGCCCTGGCCATTCTCGCTTCGGCGGACATGTTCCATATTTTCGAGCTGCAGCGCCCCGTGCAGGAACTCCTCGTGGTCGCCGACAGCTTCCACATCAAGCCCTTGCTCCGTATCCTCCAATCGGCGGACCGCTACCAGATCCTGTGCCTGGACCGTCAGGAAATCGCCCTGTATGAAGGCAACCGCGACGCCATGGATCAGGTGCAGCTCGATAATGTGCCCGCAACCATCACCGAGGCCCTGGGGAACGAACTGACCGAGCCGCATCAAACCGTGGCCTCGTACGGCTCCGGCGCGGGCAAGGGCGGCAAGGAGATGCGCCACGGCCACGGGGGCAAGAAAGACGAGCTCGACATCGACATAGAGCGCTTCTTCCGCGCCATCGACCGGGCCATCCTGGAGAACCACAGTCGCCCGTCTGGATTGCCGCTCATGCTCGCGGCCCTTCCGGAATATCACGCACACTTCCACAGAATCAGCCACAACCCGCAACTCCTGACCGCCGGCCTGGAAACAAACCCCTTTACCCTGAGTGCAGAGTCCTTGCGCGAACAGGCCTGGCAAAAAATGGAGCCAGTGTTCCTTGAGCGCCTGGCCGGGCTCATCGACGCGTTTCACACGGCCTGCTCCAACGGCCTGGGCTCCGACGACCCGACGCAGGTTGCCGCAGCCGTCAGTGAAGGCCGAGTGCAGACCCTGCTTCTGGAAGCCGACCGTTCAATTCCGGGGCACTTCGATGCCGCAAGCGCTACACTGGAAACAGGGGCTCCGACGGAGGCTGAAACCGACGATATCCTCGATGACCTGGCCGAAGCGGTACTGCTTAAAAAAGGGGAAGTCGTCATCGTTCCCAAGGAACGCATGCCCACTGCCACCGGCCTGGCCGCGACCTACCGCTTCTGACCCGCAGTCTGCAAGAGAGTGGACGCTTAAGGTGCCCACTCTCTTGCCTTTTCGACGCTGCGTGCACTCGAATTTTCTGCGGGACTTTTTCTCGGATCGTGCTTAACAAAAGAAATTGATCTCCCCAAGAGGCTGCAAGCGGAGCCGATTGGGTCAATCCCCCCAACGTTGTTGGGTGAAATCACGCAATCAGAGCGCGCCCCCCTTCACCGAGAGCGTGTCGATTATTCCAACACGCTTAAATTGTTGAATGAAAATCCAAGGACGGCGGTGGCACGCATCCTGCCTACGTAACGCCAAATGAATTCACCCAGGAGGACGTATGGGAGCAACCCCAGAAGTTTTGGAAAAATTCCGGAAGAAAGCGGAAATAGTTTCGGCCATTGTCTCGGAAGTGGACTCCATGTCCCAGGCCATCGCCTACACGGTTGACCTTTGCGCCCAGAAAGAGGCCTGTCAGCTACTCATGAGCGGCTGCGAGGAATCCCTGTCTGAAAAAGGCAAAGACCTGTGCGAACTTAAAGAGTGGGGCAAGATCATCGCCGCACCGGCCTTAAACGACACAGACATGGCCGAACTGGTCAAGGAGGCGGGGAGCCGCCAGATCTCCGTCATCAAGGACGGAATGCGCGGCCACCTGGCCGGCATCGATATCGGCTTCACCGTGGCGGACTACGGCATCGGCGAGACCGGCACCCTGGTCGTGAACTCGTCCAGCGAGGAACTGCGTCTGGCGACCATGGTCAGCGAGATCCACGTCGCGGTCATCCCCAAGTCACGCATCCGGGCCACGGCCGAGGACATGTACGCCGAACTCAAGGGTTTCATGAGCCAGAAGCCTAATTATTTGGCCTTTATCACCGGCGCCAGCCGCACTGCTGACATCGAACGCGTTCTGGCCCTGGGCGTGCACGGCCCGCTGGAACTGCACATCCTGATTCTGGAGGACAAATAATGCAGAAGGCCAAAAATCTTTCCGAATACAACGACGAACTGCGCGAAGCTCTGGACAACACCTTCCTGCGCGGAGCCATGGAAAAATTCGCCACGGCCTACCCTGTGGGACGCGCCAACGCTTTCCGCGACTATGACGTGGCCGAACTGATCGAGGCCGTGGTCAAGGCCAAGGACGCAGGCATCTTTAGGATGGATGAACTTTTCGCCGAATTCAAGGCCAAGGCCGAGGCAAACGGCGTGAAGGTCCACCTGGCCAAAGACGGCGACGAGGCCAATGAGATCATCGCCCGCATCGCCCGCGAAACCGGCTGTCAGAAGATCGTCAAGTCCAAGTCCATGACCGCCGAGGAAACCCTGTTGAACCACCGGCTGGAAAAGGACGGTCTGGAGGTCACCGAAACCGATCTCGGCGAGTGGATCATCCAGCTGCGCAAGGAAGGCCCGAGCCACATGGTCATGCCGGCCATCCACCTGTCCCGCTACCAGGTCGCGGAACTCTTTACCGAGGTCACCAAGCAGGACCAGTCCTCCGACATCCAGCGTCTGGTCAAGGTTGCCCGCCGGGAGCTGCGCCAGAAGTACGCCGAGGCCGACATGGGCATCAGCGGCGCCAACTTCGCCATCGCCGAGACCGGTACCATCGGCATGGTCACCAACGAGGGCAACGGCCGCCTGGTGACCACCCTGCCCCGCGTCCATGTCGCCCTGGCCGGCCTCGAAAAGCTCTGCGGAACGCTGGACGACGCCTTAAAGACCCTGCGCGTGCTGACCAAGAACGCCACGGGCCAGGCCATCACTTCCTACGTGACCTGGATCAGCGGAGCCAACGAGTGTCAGTCCGCCCCCGGGGGCAAAAAAGAGATGCACATCGTCTTTCTGGACAACGGCCGCAGCGAGATGGCCAAGGATCCGCTCTTCTCCCAGGTGCTTCGCTGCGTGCGCTGCGGTGCCTGCGCCAACGTCTGTCCGGTCTACCGCATGGTCGGCGGCCACCAGATGGGGCACATCTACATCGGCGCCATCGGCCTCATCCTGACCTACTTCTTCCACGGCAAGGACAAGGCCAAGAATCTGGTGCAGAACTGCATCAATTGCCAGGCATGCAAGCACATCTGCGCGGCGGGCATCGACCTGCCCTTGCTGATCAAGGAAATCCACGCGCGCATCCTGGACGAAGACGGCCATCCGTTGCCCTCGATGCTGCTGGGCAAGCTGCTCAAAAATCGCAAGCTCTTCCACGCCTTCCTGCGCACAGCCAAGATGGCCCAGCGTCCGTTGACCGGAGGCACGCAGTACATCCGCCATTTGCCCCATATCTTCTCCAAGGATCACGGGTTCAAGGCGCTGCCGGCCATTGCCGCCAAGCCCTTCCGGGACCGTTTCGCGGCGCTGAAGCCAACGGTTTCCGAGCCCAAGTACCGCGTCGCCCTGTTCTCGGGTTGCGTGCAGGACTTCGTCTACCCTGAGCAGATGGAAGCCGCAGTCAAGGTCCTGGCCGCGCACAACGTGGCCGTCGAGTTCCCCATGGAGCAGTCCTGCTGCGGTCTGCCGCTGCAGATGATGGGCGAGAAGAAGGCGGGCATCGACGTGGCGCGGCAAAACATCGCGGCCATGAGCGGCGACTACGATTACGTCATTACCCTGTGCGCCTCCTGCGCCTCGCATCTCAAGCACAACTATCCGTTCCTGCTCGGCGAGAACGATGCCGATGCCAAGAAGTTTGCAGACAAGGTAATCCCTTTCTCAGCGTTCATGACCGACGTGCTCGGCGCGACCGAGGACAAGTTCAAGCAGACCCACGAACGCGCCACCCTGCATGCCCCCTGCCATCTCTGCCGGGGTTTGGGCGTAGTCGAACAGCCCAGACAGCTTCTGGCCCTGGGCGGCTATGAATATGCCCAGGCGGAGCAGGAGCAGGTCTGCTGCGGATTCGGCGGCACCTACTCGGCCAAGTTCCCCGGGATTTCCGAACAGATCCTCAAGAACAAGCTGACCGACGCTGGCCGCACCGGAGCGGAAGTGCTGGTCACCGAATGCCCGGGCTGCATCATGCAGCTGCGCGGCGGTGCGGAAACGAACAAATGCGGCTTCGCCGTGCGGCATATCGCCGAAGTGCTGGCCGACCACCTCAAATAGCAAACGGGCCGGGAGATTCCGGCCCGGATCTTTCTCTCCTTGCGCGCGCCGGGGACATTTCACCTGAAATGTCCCCGGCTTTTTTACATGCGCAGTTTGACCGTGTCGGAACGGCCACCATTCGTCCGGCATCCTTCTTCCGACGCTTCGCCCATCGCGGCCACATCCGTAGGGAAAATTGCTCCTTGCATACAGCTTCTGCGGATTGCGAAACACCCGGCTCTGCGCTACGGGAACTCGGAATTTGCATATGCCGGTGCGGGGAGTATCCAGAGAATCCGCGCCGCACCGGAAACGTTTCGCACGTCCGTGCCGGAACACAGTCCGGACTACTTCTCCGTGCATCAGTTTAGCGTCCAGGAACGCCAAGAAACATGAAGAAAACAAGCATGATTGACGTCAAGGGTACCGCCATAACGGTCCTCTCCGACCGTGAAGGGGAATTCCTCTCGCTGACCGACATGTTAAAGGCCAAGGACGGGGATTTCTTCATCTCCGACTGGCTGCGCAACCGCAACACAGTTGAATTCCTCGGCATCTGGGAGCGGGTGCACAACCCCGATTTTAATTATGGCGGATTCGCCGCAATTAGAAGCCAGGCAGGCCTGAACAGCTACAAGCTCAGCGTCAAGGAATGTGGCTGGCCCAGACCAATGCCATCGGGCTACGGGCCACAGCAGGCCGATATGGAGGGACTTACGCGCACAGGGATATCGCTTTCGAGTTCGGAATGTGGATCAGCCCGGAATTCAAAATCTACCTTATCAAAGAATTTCAGCGACTCAAGGATGCCGAAAATGACCGCTTGCGGCTGGAGTGGAATCTCCAGCGCACACTCGCCAAAATTAACTACCGCATCCACACCGACGCCATTAAAGAAACACTGCTTCCGGCTGCGGTTACCCGGCCACAAGCCGCAGCTGTTTATGCCAACGAGGCAGACCTGCTCAATGTCGCGTTGTTCGGCAAGACTGCCAAGGAATGGCGCGAGGCCAACCCCGATGCCGAGGGCAATATCCGTGACCATGCCACCATTGAACAACTCGTAGTCCTGAGCAACATGGAGAGTCTTAACGCGGTTCTGGTGCGGCAGGCGCTGCCGCAGGCCGAACGCCTGCTCCGACTGAATCAGATCGCCATCTCGCAAATGCGCTCGCTGCTCGTCAGCAGCACCATGAAAAATCTCAAGTAATGCTCGACGACGACACTTTTGCAGCGGAGCTTAAAAGCGCGCCCGCCGATCTGTCACGGATACATGATTATGCCCACGATTCAGTACATGCAGGGAGTCTCCCTTTGGGATTCTCCCGGATTTTTTACGGGCAGGTCCGTGCTTGGGCCCAACCCGAACTTGCCTCGGGCCCATGAAGGCTCTAAGAGAATTCGTCATGTCGTCCCCCGCACCACAACCCCGAGAGACAATGAAATTGCTGCCCCGCATTCTGCTGAATTTCTTCCTGCTCCTTTGCCTGGCCGCTCCGGTCCAGGCTGGTGAATCGTTCGAGCTCACGGTGCAGGCCTTCCGCACGGGCCAGCCTCATGCTCCGGTCCTCGCAGTGCTGACCCTGACCCCCGGACCCGGGTGGTATGCCTACGGCAATGTGCAGGGACCGTCGGGATTTCCCACCGTGATCACGGCGACAAGCAACGGCAACATCGTGTCGCCGCTCTATCCGCCTCCCATTCCGGGGCAGGACCCTCTCGACCCGAGCCTGACCGTGGACCTCTACGACGGCCCGACGCCTTTTTTCATTCCCCTTGGGAACGAGCCATCTACGGTCATCGCCGGAATCAAGGCCCTGCTGTGCTCGTCGACCACCTGCCTGCCCATCAAGGAGCAGCTCGAACTCGCCATCGCTGATGCCGGTGCATTGCCCCTGGCCGAGGACCAGCCCTGGTGGCCGCGCTTCCTGCTGGCCACCCCGGGCGTGGGCGAAGACCTTGCCCCCGAACCGATGAACACCAACGACGCGGTGGAAACGCCCGCCTTCGGGACCTTCGCGCCGCGCTATTTCGCGCCCGGCCTTGAGGTCCAGACCCTGTCGAAAGCCGCCGCCCTGGCCTTTCTGGCCGGGCTGATCCTCAATTTCATGCCCTGTGTGCTGCCCGTCATCACCCTCAAGCTGCGCTCTTTCATCCCTGCGGTGGACAGCGTGCCGCAAAGCCAGCGCCGGGCCTTCCGTTCCCACAACCTGTTTTTTGCGCTGGGCATGATGGTTTATTTTCTGATCCTGGCCGGAATCATCGCCACCACCGGCATGGCCTGGGGGCAGATTTTCCAGGAACCGGCCGCCATCATCACCCTGACGGCCATTGTCTTTGCCCTGTCCTTAAGCCTCTTCGGAGTCTACGACCTCCCGCTCATCGACCTCAAGGGCAAGATCAAGGGCAAAACCCACCACCCGCGCCTGGAATCCTTTACCACCGGGGTCCTGGCCACCATCCTGGCCACCCCGTGCAGTGGCCCCTTTCTGGGCGGAGTACTGGCCTGGGCCCTGATTCAGCCGCCGGACATCATCGCGCTGGTCTTGAGCTGCATTGGCCTTGGCATGGCATCCCCCTATCTGGCCATGTCCATTTTCCCCGGCCTGTATCGCTTTCTGCCCAAGCCTGGAGCCTGGACCATGCACCTGGAGCGCATTCTCGGCTTTCTCCTGGCCGCGACCTGCGTGTATCTCTTTGGATTGCTCCCGACCTCGGAATACCTGAGCGTGCTCATCCTGCTCTGGGTCATCGCCCTGGCAGCCTGGATCTGGGGAAAATGGACAGCCCTCAACCAGACCAGAATACGCAGATGGTCGCTACGGACCATTGCGGTGGGCATGATCGTTTTGGCCGCCGCGTTTCTCTTCCGCCCCGCGGAACACCCGGATCCGTGGCAGAACTTCGAAATGCAGCAATTCGAGGCCCTCTACGGCCAGGAAAACCTGATCCTCGACTTCACGGCGGACTGGTGCCCCAACTGCAAATTCCTGGAAAAAACCGTGCTGACGCCGGAAAAAAGCGCCAAGTTCGCCAAAGAGCATAACGCCGTACTTATGCGCGTAGACCTGACCCGCCATGACCCGGAACTCATGGCCCTGCTTGAAAGCCTTGGCTCAAAATCCATCCCCATCCTGGCCATCTTCCCCAAAGACAACCCCGGCAGCCCGCTCGTGCTCCGGGACATGTTCACCAGCGGCCAGCTCAAAAATGCCCTGAACCAGGAATTGCCCTGAACGCGACAAAGGCGCGGGAACATTCCCGCGCCTTTGCTCACAATCTCCACTCCCCAATCAGCCCCGCATCCAGATACGCACCCCCGAGGAATTTCCTCACTTGGGACCAGGCCAGGGTATCCGACCAGTGATCAGCTCTTCCTTGCGGCTTTTATGCCGGGCTTTGAACCATCTTTCAGCCGACAGAGCGGCGGATTTTCCTCCCACGCGCACCGAAAAAGCCATACTCAGCGGGCCCCGGCCGCGCAGGTACTTGGCGGCCTTGGGCCCGCCCGAGGCGTGTTCGGCCAGACGGCGGGCCACGTCGGTGGTGATGCCGGTGTAGAGGCTCCCGTCGCCGCAGCGCAGCACGTACACGAACCAGTCGGACACGTGCTAGGACGGGAGGGTGTGCAGCACGGAGAAGAAATGCATGGTGCTGCCCGTAATGACAAAAAGGTGCCAGATGGCGTGATTGTAGGGCAGACGATCCCAGACGTAGAAAATGACACCCAGGGTGTAGGCCAGACCGCCCAGGGCCAGAAAGAGCAGGCTCGCCCCGGACAGGGTCGCGTACATGTCACGCCCAATGAGCACGCACAGCCAGCCCATGCCAAGATAAATGGTCAGAGACAGGCGCTTGAAACGGTACACGAAGCAGCACTTGAGTACGACGCCGGCCACGGCCAGCAGCCAGACCACTCCGAACACGGTCCAACCCACGGTATCACGCAGGCTGACCAGCATGAAAGGCGTGTAGGTGCCGGCGATGAGCAGGAAAATGGCGCTGTGGTCCAGGGTTTTCAGAATGCGTTTGGCCCGTGGCAGGGGGATGGCATGATAAAGGGTGGACGACATATAAAGCAGAATGAGCGTTGCGCCGAAAATGGAAAAACTGACCACGTGCCAGGCGTCGCCATGGGACACGGCCTGGGCGATGAGCACCACCAGGGCGGCGATGGACATTCCTGCGGCAATGGCGTGGGTGATGCTGTTGGCGATCTCCTCGCCGAAGGAATACTCGGAATCGAGTTTGTTCGTATTCATATATTTACTCCATCCTTGGCCTTTGGCCTTCAGGGGTTGTCGCCTTCTCCCGCCGAATCACGGAAGGAGTTGTCTACTTCGGATGCGAAATCGTTGATCCAGTATATGCGATCAGCCCGGCACTGCAACTCCGAAGATACGCCGTCCCGAAAAACCACGAGTTCGATGCTCTTGCCCTGCTCCGAAAGATGCTCCACGGCGTCGAGCAGGTCCGAGTCGCCGGAGGACAGCATCAGCGTGTCGTAGTTGCGCTGATGAATGAGCGACAAGGTGGCGATGGCCACGTCCACGCCCTTCTGTATTTCGTTGAAGACCCGGTGGGTGGAATCCGAGCCCTGATTCTGGCACTTGAGCGACACCTTCTGCCCGCATTCCTCGCAATAGGCCTTGTCTGCGCGCTGCTGCTTCAAAGAATAGAACTTGGTGATGATCTTGGGGCCAAAGGGCGGCCCGCTGCGCAGCCAGCGGTGAAAATTGTCCTGCCCGTCCGAAGGGGGATTGGGCGTGGAGTTGAGGTAATAGGCCCGCCAGATGAGTCCGTCCTGTTCCAGATAGTTCCTGAGGCGCAGATAGCTGAATTCATAGCCGCTGCGCACGCTGTGCCTGGCATTGAAAAGATACCCGGCGTCGATGAGCCAGAGCTTGCGTTTTTCGGTCATGAATCCTCGTAATGGTTGCCGGAAAAGCCGTACCAAATAAATTAACACATCTTGAAAACATCCGCCACAGACGCTACGCGGGAAAAGTCGGGCCAAACCGCTCGCCGGTCAGGCACCTGCCCCCCTCGGGCGTGACCACGAAAGTATTCTCCACGCCGACCATGCCCAGACCCGCGATGCCGATCTTGGGCTCCAGAGCCAGAGTCATGTGCTCCTGCAGAGGGCGGTCGAAGGTGGGGGCGATGACCGGCCATTCGTCGATGGCCAGGCCAATGCCATGACCCAGGAACCCGACCTTGTTGCGGCCCAGGCCCATGAAACCCTCGCCCATGTCGTTGGCGAGCACGATGCGAATGCAGTCGCGGTACAGCTCCGACGGAACAGCACCGGGCACCAGACGGGAAGCCAGGTGTTCCTGAATCTGCAGGCAGAAGTCCTGGGCGCGGTCCGCCTCTTCGGGTATCACGGTCTCGTCGGCCCAATAGATTTGAGTCTTGTCCGTATGGTAACCCTCCAGGCAGAATCCGCAATCAAGGGCCAGGGGCTCACCGCGCTGCCAGACCTTGCCGGAATAGCCCATAAACGGCAGCACGGGATGGGCCCCGCGCAGGCCTAGCGGACCGTTGAACACGCTGGGATAGTTGGCCGAATCCCCGGCCGCGACATGCCCCAGAAAAATCTCCTCCCCCGCGTTCTGCATGCGCATCATGCCCTGGTGCCCGTGCCTGTAGAAGGCGTCCCACACGGCCAGGGCGATCTCGCGCTCGGTCATGCCGGGGCGGATCAGTCCGGGCAGAGTGTCGTTCAGGGCCTGATCATGACGACTCCCGGCCAGGCTCAGCTTGGCCAGCTCCCACTGGGTCTTCACGGCGCGGGCCCAGGACAACGGAGTGTCGCCCGGCACCAGGCTGACGCCGGGCAGTTTGGAGCGCAGCAGCTCGCCCATGGACCAGGACAGACCCGTCATCTCCACGGCCACGGTGTCGCCCAGGGGAACCCCGGCCTCATGCAGCAGGGAAGGCAGCTGCGAATACGACTTGAATTCCAGGATGCGCTCAAGGGGCGAATCGAGAAGCGCGCGCTCGACCCCTTTGCGGCACAGCAGGACGGGCTCACCGTCAACGGGCACCCACAGGGCCCCGCTGGCCCAGGACCCGCTCAAATAATAGATGGCCAGCCGTGAAAAAACCAGAATACCCGATGCCTCGGGGCAGAGCTCGCCCATATGCGTGCGCAGGCGGGAGACGCGTTCGCGGATTTCAGCCAGAGGCATCTGTTCGAGGGAAACAAAACTCATGCGACCTCCTCGCACAACGTATAGTCCATGGTTCGCCGCCAGGGCGTGAACCCGGCGCGCTCCACCAGAGAGCGCAGCTGGGATTCGGGCAGAAGAAAATGCACGCCCGTGGCCGCCACGACGTTTTCCTCCAGCATGGTGGAGCCGAAATCGTTGGCCCCCCACAGTAGGGCCAGTTGCCCGACCATGGGTCCCTGGGTGACCCAGGAGGCCTGGATGTTGTCGATATTGTCCAGATACAGGCGGCACAAGGCCAGAAATTTGAGATACTCGTGGGACGAGGTCTCGCGCATCTCCATGCGCGTATTGCGCGGCTGGAAGGTCCAGGGGATGAAGGCCGTGAATCCCCCCGTGCGGTCCTGCAGATCACGCAGGCGCTCCAGGTGCTCCATGCGCTGCGCAAAGGTCTCGCCCTGGCCGAACATCATGGTCGCCGTGGTGCGCATCCCAAGGCCATGCGCGGTTTCCATGACCGATATCCACTGGTCCGCGGTACACTTGCGCGGAGACACGCGGCTTCTTACCTCGTCGTTGAGGATCTCGGCCCCGCCGCCGGGCATGGAATCAAGGCCCGCCAGGCGCAACTCGGTCAGAATATCGGCCACTGGCCGGGCTTCTTTTTCACACAGATACCATATCTCCGAAGGCGAAAAGCCGTGCACGGCCACGCCCGGAAAATGACTTTTGAGCTCACGCAGCAGGCCCGTGTAGTATCCCAGAGGCAGGTCCGGATTCATCCCGCCCTGCAGCAGGATCTGGTACCCGCCCAGGTCCACGGTCTCCTGAACCTTGGCCAGGATCTCTTCGGTGGGCAGGACGTAACCGCCCTCCTCGCCCGGCCCCTTGAAAAACGCGCAAAATTTACAGGCCGACATGCAGATGTTGGTGTAATTGATGTTGCGGTCCACTATATAGGTAACGATTCCTTCGGGATGCATGTCCAGCCGACGCCGGTGGGCAAGCTCACCCAGGTTGAAAACGTCGTTCATATCCCAGACGTAGCGGGCTTCGTTCCTGTTCAGGCGGGTATTCATAACTCTTCCTCGGATGATGTGATGGCGAAGTGCTAGCTGTTGGCCGGGCGGAAGGTCAAGCTCCGGAAAGGCTGTGATACCCCGGCGCGCCCCGGTGACTTGCCAAACTCCGAAGCTTGTGGTTCAAGTCGGGCCACGAAAAGAGGTGAGCATGACCGAATCCGTTTTTGACTGTCGCATGTGCGGCCACTGCTGCCAGGGCCAGGGAGGCATCGTGGCTTCGGCCCCGGAGCGCGAGCGACTGGCCACGTTTCTGGACCTCAGCGTGCAGGAATTCTGCGCCCGCTATACTGAGGCCCAGGGCAAAAAGCTTGTCCTGCGCTGCGGCGAAGACGGCTATTGCGTCTTTTTCGATGCCAAGACAGCCTGCACCGTGCACCCGGCCAAGCCCGACGTGTGCCGCGCCTGGCCCTTTTTCCGTGGCAATCTGGCCGATCCTGTGAGCTGGGAACTGGCCCAGGAATATTGCCCCGGCATCCGCCCCGAATGTGGGCATCCCGAGTTCGCTCGCCTGGGGCTCGCTTATCTGGTGGACAACAACCTGACCAAGACGGGCCGCGAAGACGAGGCCAACGCCCTGCGCGTCGCGGACCTCATGGATGAACGCTGATGCGCTTGTCCGAATGTTATGCACTGCTTGAGGTTTTGCCGGGAGCGCCCCTCGATGAAATAAAGGCCAGCTATCGCAAACTGGCCTTCAAATTCCATCCGGATTTAAATCCCGGAGATGCCCGCGCGGCCCAGCGTTTCAGCCGTCTGAACGAAGCCTACGTGCTGCTGAAAAAGAACCTGGAGGTCGACACCACAGACAAGCGGCACTTCAACGCCGAGACCATCCGCCAGGAAGAAGAGGCACGGGCCAGGCCGGGCGGCAAACCCTCGGGAGGCTTTTCCGCCAAGCAGGAAGAGGTGCTGCGGGACATCCTGAACGACCCCTTCGCCAAGCAGGTTTTCGAAGACATCTTCAGTAAGCTCAAGCGCGGAGTCGAGCCCGAAGGCGCATCCACTGGACCGGTGACGACGAAAAAGCTGAACCTCAAATGGGGAGAACGCGCCGTCAGCCTGGACCTCGGCAAAGGCCTGGTCCAGAGTGTGAAGGACTGGGCCTCAAGCCAGCTTGACGACCGCCAGACCGTGCGCATGCCCGCACGCGAACTCGTCCCCGGCACCACCCTGCGGGTCATGATCCGGCACCGCTTCAGCGCTGAACCCCGCACCATCGACGTGACCCTGCCCCCGGACTTCGTGGTAGGGCGGCCCATCCGCCTCAAGGGCATGGGCAGACGGCTCGGGCCATGGAAAGGCGATCTTTACCTGAGATTGCTGGCTGTCTAAAAAGAAATGGGTCGCCTGGGACCCATGGAACGCATAAAAACCACGCGCCCCCTGCCTTTCCATAGGTCCTATAGGTCCCATACGACCCATAGGACCTATATTTTTCACTCCCCGACCAACCCCTCGATCACTTCCGTGCCCTTGGGCGGATCAAGGGTGAATGCTTTTGGATCCACTTCCACGTCAAGCTGCAGGCCGGTCAATTCCAGTTCGTTGATGTTTCCAAAAAAATCCACCAGCTTGATCTTTTCCAGCATGTCCTGACCGGGGCGGACCCACAGTTCACCCTCCACCAGATTGGGTTCCGGTTCCCGGGGAATGATCCTGAGGTGCCTGAATTCCCCATCCGTGCCCAGATCCTCGACGATGAAATCGTCTTTGAGGTTGGCCTCCCCTGACAGAAAGCGGATCATGGTCTTGGAACTTAAGACCTGCTCCACGGAATAGCGGTACACGGTCTCCTCTTCCGGAAAATATTCCCAGACCGTGTCCTGGCCGATGATGAGCAGTTCGTTTTCGGGGCTGGTCGTCTCCCAGCGAATGAAGCGGGGACGTTTGAAGGTGATGCTCCCGAGTCGCTCCTGCACTTCGCGGCTGGAAGCGTTGGTCAGCTTCTGTAGAAAAAAACCCTGAAAAGACTGCAATGTATCGTAACGCTTCTGGATCTGATCGCTCAAATCCTCAGCGTGTGCGCACCAGACGCCGGTCAGGACAAAAACAAGTCCCATAAGAAAGCGCGGCACACGTACCTCCTGGTTGATGTTGCTTTCACGGCTCAATGGACGTATCGGAGTGTCCCTTCACGCCAATTGGGCAAATACAGAGTTTCCTCACGGTTGTTAAGAGATGAACGCAGACCCGAAAAAAATTCCCTCCGCCCCCTTCGCCCCGGTTCTGCCGGCCCTGGCTCTCCTGACCACCGTCTTCCTCGCCAACTTTCTGGCGCGGACCCTCTTTGGTCCCCTGCTGCTGCCCATCAGCGAACACCTGGGCCGCAGCCTCGCCGCCAGCGCCAACCTCTTCGTGTGCCTGGCGGCAGGCTACAGCATCTCCGTGCTCTGCGCCGGTTTCGTTTCCCAGCATCTGGGGCACAAAGGCACCATCGTCGCCTCCGTGGCTGGCATTGGCATTGGCCTGCTGGGGCTTGCCGGGAGCGACACGTTCCTTGGCTTTTCGGTCTGGATCACCCTCATGGGCGCAAGCGCGGGCCTGTACATGCCCTCGGGCGTTGTGACCATCACCGAGATAACGCCGGCGGCCCATTGGGGACAGGCCTTTGCCGTGCACGAACTGGCCCCGAACCTGGCCTTCATCGCCGCCCCGCTCATCGCTGAACTGTTCATGGGCACTCTCGGGTATCCGGCCCTTTTCCGCCTGCTCGGAGCGGCCTGCCTGGTTCTGGCTGCCGCGTATGCCCTGCGCGGACCGCGCACCGTGCGCCCCGGCATGCCGCCCGTGCTCGGCAACATCAAGGCCATCGTCACCAGACCCGCATTCTGGATCATGGTCCTTCTCTTTGTCCTGGCCGTGGGCGTGGAAGTCGGCATCTACAACATGGTGCCCGCCTTTCTGGTCATGGAGAAAGGGGTGACCCGGGAAACGGCCAACATCATCCTGGGGTGTTCGCGGGTCGCCTCCCTGATCTTCCTGCCTGCCACGGGGTGGGTCATCCGGCGCATCGGCTACCGGCGCACCCTGGCCCTCTGCCTGCTCGGCACCGGGCTGTCCACAATGCTGGCCGGGTACGGACCGCTGTGGTGGACCGTGACCATGCTGACCCTGCAACCCATTTTCGTGGTCTGCTTCTTCCCGGTGGGCTTCTCGGTCCTGTCTTTGGTCTGTCCCAAGGCCACCGGGGACCTGTCCGTGTCCCTGACCGTCATGTGCACATCCATCATCGGTGCCGGGATCATTCCCGCCATGCTGGCCTGGAGCGGAGAACGGTACAGCTTTGCCCTGTCTTTTGTTCTTTTCGGCGTGGCGATGTTCATCGCAAGCTTCGCAGCCATCTCCAGGTTACGCATCCGCGAGTCCTGAAAAACTTTTGCCCCGAAAAATGAAAAAGGCCCTGTCGCGGGCCTTATTCGTACCTGGTCCAGCGCAGGGGCTCTTCGTACTGGATGCCGATGGCGAACCCTCCCGTGCCGGACGGCACGCACCATTTGACCCTGCCCTTCACATCCCGCGCCAGGCCCACAAGGTCCTGGGGCAGGCGGACCATGACCACGGCCCCCTTGTCCAGGATTTCGGAGTGCACGAAACAGAGCCCGCCGCGACTGAAATTGCTGACAGAGGCAGGACTGAACCCGCTCTGCAGGGACGTGGCGATCTGCACCAGATATTTCTTTTCATGACGCGGCCACTGCCGCCGGTTGATCTTGGGACGGATGATGCTTGCCATGTGACGCCTCCTTGCGACCTATCCCGAGGCCACAGGTCTGACCTAGCAAAAAAATGCCCTGCCGAACAGTGCCGGACTTCAGGGCTGGCCGTCGCCGTAAATCTTCTGCAACTGGTCCTCGTTCATGGAAAAGGAGTGCGCCGCGTCGGGAAATGCGCCGGAGCGGACCTCGCCCGCGTAGAGGGCCAGAGCGTCCTTGGCCTTGACGCCCAACGTTTCGAACTGCTTCACGAATTTGGGCACGAACCGCTCAAAAAGTCCCAGGGTGTCGTGAAAGACCAGCACCTGCCCGTCGCAGGCCGCGCCGCCGCCGATGCCGATGGTGGGGATGGAGAGCCGTTTGCTGATAAGCTCCGCCACCTGGGCCGGGATGCACTCCAGCACGATCATGAACGCGCCCGCCTCTTCGAGGGCCAGGGCGTCGTGCAGCAGCTTCTTGGCCGCCTCGGCGGTGCGACCCTGGACCTTGTAGCCGCTTAAGGACGTGGCCGACTGCGGCGTCAGGCCGATATGCCCGCAGACGGGGATTCCGGCTCTGACCATGGCCCTGACCTGCGTGGCGATCTCCTCCCCGCCCTCAACCTTGACCCCTTCGCACCCGCCCTCCTGCACCAGCCGCCCCGCGTTCTCCAACGCCTGGGCCGCGGATATTTGGTAGGTCAGAAAGGGCATGTCCGTGATAATGAAGGTGTTCCCGGCCCCGCGCCGGGCGGCGCGGCTGTGGTGGAGCATGTCGGCCATGGTCACCGGCACGGTGGAGTCGTAGCCAAGCACCACCATTCCCAGCGAATCCCCCACCAGAATGACGTCGATACCGGCTTCCTGGGCCAGCCTGGCCGAAGGGTAGTCATAAGCCGTAAGCATGACGATCTTCTCGCCGTCATTCTTCATCCGCTGGTAATCGCTGATGGTCTTCATGCTGTTCTCCGCTAGCTCAGGTGATGGAGTTGTCAGGCCCGACCAGAACCACGGTGGGCTTATGGTCGGGGATCTCTTCGGGGGTCAGCTGCACGTAGGAGGCAATGATGACCCGTTGCCCGCGGCTGCCCTTGTGCGCGGCGGCCCCATTCAGGCATATCTCGCCTTTCTGGCCGAGAATGACGTAGGTGGAGAAGCGTTCGCCGTTGTCGACATTGTAGATGTCCACGCGCTCGTTCAGGTGAAATCCGGCAGCGCGGATGAGCTCTGGGCAGATGGCCACGGAGCCCTCGTAATCAACCTCCGCCCCGGTGATGGTGGCGCGGTGCAGCTTGGCCTGCAAAAAGGTGCGTAAAGGCATTTACTTCTCTATGGTGATGCGTTTGTTGTCGATCAGGCGGGCTTTGCCCAGACGCAGAGCCACAGCGGCCAGAATGTCGGAGCTTGCCCTCTCCACGGTCTCGATGGTGTCCGGATCGACCAGTTCAAGATAGTCAAGGTTCCCGGACGGGATGTGCACGGCGTAGTACTCCTGCACGGCCAGCCGCAGCACGGCGCAGTCCCGTTCCCCGGCCCGGATCATGCCTTCGAGCAGACACAGTCCCTTCTGGATATGCGGAGCATCGGCTCTTTCCCCGGGAGTCAGATAAACATTGCGCGAGCTCATGGCCAGCCCGTCGGCCTCGCGCACGATGGGACGACCCTCGACGCGCACCGGCATATCCAGTTCGCGGGTCATCTTGCGGATCACGGCCAGCTGTTGCCAATCCTTCTCGCCGAAGGCAGCAAAGGTCGGCTGGACCAGATTGAACAGCTTGCAGACCACCGTGGCCACGCCCTTAAAATGTTCGGGCCGGGAGCGCCCGCAAAGATTTTTGGTCAGCTCCGGGACAGTGACCCAGGTGCCGTGACCCGGGAGATACATGGAGTCCCGTTGCGGCGTGAACAGCGCGTTCACCCCACACTTTTCGGCCAGGAGGGAATCACGCTCGATGTCGGAAGGATAGTTTTCCAGATCCTCGCCCGGCCCGAACTGGGTCGGGTTGACGAAGATGGAGGCCACCAGCATGTCGCAACGCTCGCGCGCCCAGCGCATCAGGCTCAGGTGGCCTTCGTGCCAGTAGCCCATGGTCGGCACCAGCCCGACGCGCAGCCCCTGCCCGCGCCACGCAAGGCCAAGCTCCTGCATGGACTGCGGCGACTGTATGCGCAGCATCGCGCTCATTTGCCCCTCTTGGAGTGCACCTGCATGTCGAAAAATTCGCATCCACAGTCGCACACGATCTGATCCCCCTGACGCCGCCCGTCGGGGTCTTCGATAACGTCGTAAAGGACGCCCGTGGACTGTTCGTACACAAACTCCATGCCGATTACATCGACCATGCCGTACAGTCCGCATTTCCTGCAGATGAAATCCCGCAGATCGCCAAACTCAGCGTGCATCTTTTTCCTCCTGCGAGAGGCTAAGGCTCTCCAGTTGGATGTTCAGGGCCTGGGTGGAAATGTGGATCTCACGCGTGGACAGGCCCAGGGAGACCAGCAATGCCAGAAGGCTCAGCCCAAAAAGGAACTTGCCCAAAGCCACAAGCCCGGCAAAAAGACAGAACATGCACAGAACGCACAAAAAAAGGCTCACCACTCCGTAGAGCTGCATCAGCCGGATCAGGTTCACCCGCAGGCGCATGCTCTCGATCTGGGCCAGCAGGGACGGGCCGTGGCTGTCCTGATAACGGTCATACAGGGTTCTGATCCTGCTGCCCAGAGCCAGAAAACGATTGGTGTAGGCCAGCAGGATGAGGGAGATGGTCGAAAAAAGCAGGGCCGGGGTGGTCAGGGTGATGTCCATGTGTATCCTTATGAGGACTCGCACAGCATGCGCAGCTCTTCCAGCTCGTCCCAGCGGGTCAAAAGGGAGTCCAGTTCGGTCTCCAGGACCTCCAGCCGGGCGGCCGCCGCCGCAACCACGGTGTGATCGTTGGAATAGAATTCGGGGTCGTTCATCTGCTCGTGCAGGGCCGCGATGTCGGCCTCCAGCGCCTCGATGCGTTCGGGCAGGGCGTCGAGCTCCAGATTTTCCTTGTAGGTCAGTTTGCGGGCTTTGGCCACTTTGAGCTTCGCCGCCCGAGACTGGACCGGCTCGGGTTCCTCGATCTGGGGCCGCTGCAAAAGCCAGTCGTCATAGCCCCCGGCATACTCCACCACCCGCCCCTGTCCTTCGAAGACCAGGCAGGAGGTGACCGTGTTGTTCAGAAATTCGCGGTCATGGCTGACCACGAGCACGGTGCCCGGAAAATCGCCGATAAGTTCCTCCAGAAGCTCAAGGGTCTCCTGGTCCAGGTCGTTGGTCGGTTCGTCGAGGACCAGCACGTTGCAGGGACGGGTAAAGAGCTTAGCCAGGAGCAGACGGTTGCGTTCGCCGCCGGACAAGAGATTCACCGGGGTCTGAGCCCGGTCCGGAGTGAAGAGAAAGTCTTTGAGGTAGCCGATGACGTGGCGACGGTTCTCATTGACGTCGATGTAGTCCGAGCCCTCGCCGACGATCTCGCGGGCGGTCTTGGTCTCGTCGAGCAGGGTGCGCATCTGGTCCGAGTAGGCAACCTCCAGATGAGTGCCCTGTCGGACCGTGCCATTCTGCGGCTCCAGATCGCCGAGCAGAAGCTTCAAAAGCGTGGTCTTGCCCACCCCGTTGGGGCCGACGATGCCGACCTTGTCGCCGCGCATGATGTTGGCAGAAAAATCGCGGATGACCGGGGCATCACCCCAGGCATAGGAAATATTCGTCACTTCGAGCACCAGTCGGCCGGACTTGCCCGCCTCCTGGATCAGCATGGACACCGCACCTGTGCGCTCCCGGCGCTGCCTGCGCTCGGCGCGCATGGCCTTCAAGGCGCGCACGCGACCCTCGTTGCGCGTGCGGCGGGCTTTTACGCCCTTCCTGATCCATATCTCCTCTTCTTTGAGCTTCTGGTCGAACTTGCGCCACAGGGTCTCCTCCGTGGCCAGCACGTCCTCCTTGCGCTGCAGGAAGGTGTCGTAATCGCAGGCCCAGTCCACCAGCACGCCCCGGTCCAGTTCGAGGATGCGGTTGGCCACGTGGCGCAGAAACATGCGGTCGTGGGTGACGAAAAACAGGGTCCGGGACTGCTTGACGAGAAACTCCTCCAGCCAGCGGATGGAGTCCACATCAAGATGGTTCGTCGGCTCGTCCAGAAAGAGGACGTCCGGCTCCCCGGCCAGGGCACGGGCCAGCAGGGTCTTGCGCTTCACCCCGCCGGACAGGGATGCGAACTGCGCCTCGGGGTCCAGGCCCAGGTGGGTGACCACGGTGTCGATCTTGCGGGTCAGGCTCCAGCCCGCCTGTTCGTCGAGCATGCGGTGCGCGCGAGCGAGCAGCGCCGGATCGACACAGGCGTCGCCCTGTCCCTCGCGGCGCAATGCCGCCAGGCACAGCCCGGCCTCTCCCGCGCCGGAGGCCACCACGTCGTAGACCGTTCCGGCAAGGTCCGCCGGAACCTCCTGGGGCAGAGAGCCCACACTGATGCCCTTGCTGTGCCCGACCTCCCCGGAATCCGGGACGATCTCGCGGGACAGGATGCGCATGAGCGTGGACTTGCCTTCGCCGTTGCGGCCAAGGAGACAGGTGCGTTCGCCCGCATGAATCTGCAGGCTGATACCGTCCAGCAGGAGCGGACCGGAAAAGGACAATGAGATATTGCTTGCGCTGATGAGTGCCATGGATTGGGGGAAAGCGGGTTGGTTGTTCGGACGCCCCGACTAGTAGGGAGAATCACACGTATTGTCCAGAAAGGAATCTAGCGCCTGAAAATTCGGGCCCAGCGCAGGATGTTGAACATGCTGGCCAGGGCCTGGGCCAGGTAGGTCAGGGCGCAGGCCGTCAGGATCTTGCGGGCCGCCCTCTCGTCCTCCTGCGGGATGTATTTGCCGGTCCGGAGCAAGGGCAGGGCGCGGTTGAAGCTCGCGTCCAATTCCACGGGCAGGGTCACCAGATGGATGAGTACCGGAATGCCAAGCACAAGCACCGCCGCGACCAGCAGCATGCGGCCAATCAGGGGCACCTGCAGGGCCGCGCCCAGCAAGGGCGCAATCATGATGGCCGCCGCGCCGATGCGCTCGGCCCAGACCCCGAACATGACAAGGCTGGTTCGAAAACGCAGCAGCCCGTCCCCGGACTGATCCTGCAGGGCGTGCCCCACCTCGTGGGCGGCCACGACCACAGCCGTCAGAGAACGCTTGCCTGAACTTACCGGGTTCAGGCGCACGACCTTGTCCCTGGGGTCGTAGTGATCCCCGAGTTCCGTGGTCTCCACGCGCACATCCGTAAGATTCAGGTCCCGCACCAGAATCCGCGCCAGGTCGATGCCGGTACCGGAAAAATATTCGTCCCGGCCATGCCGCTCCAGCACATGCCGGGCCCACAGCCCCGGTCCGGCGATGAGCGCGATCAGCACGACAAACGCCAGGGCGTAAGCCATCAGACCTTGCCAACCGGGGCCAGATACAGGGCGAACTCATCCTCGCCGTCCACGCCCAGAAGCTCGTCCAGGGCCTTTTGATGAAAGGCGGCCACCGCGCACGTGCCACAGCCCACGACCTGCGCTGCCAGATACAGATTCTGGCAGACATGTCCGGCGTCAAGAGCGATGACCCGGTGTGCGGCCTCCATGTAGCGCCATTCCATGCGGTACGGGAGGGTCGACCAGACCAGCACCACGGGCGCTTTGGTCACAAAGGTCTGCATGAGCACGGCCTCGTGCTGACGGGCAGTGAAATCCACGCCAGCCGGGCTTTCCTGCACCAGAGCGTGATCAAGGGGCAGATAGCGATACACGCCCCGCTCCAGAGAGTCGCAGTTGTTGACCAGCACATAGGTTTCAAGGGCATGCCTGCACCCCGCCGAAGGCACGGTGCGGAACACGCTGGCCGGACCGCCCTTCTTGCGCACGCCCTGCACGGACCAGAGCAGAAAACCCAACTCTTCGGGAGTCAGGGACTCATCGCGCCAGGCGCGGTGACTCTTGCGTGCGGCCAGGGCGCGGACCAGGTCGATGCGCCCGGCAAAGGCCGTTTGCGCATCACCCGGCAGGGAAACGACCACCTGACCCTCGCGAACAGGTTTCTGCACCGGCGGGGGGGCTATGCCCCGGTTCTGATCCGAGCGCGAGAAATCGAGTTGCAGGCGCAGGTCGTCCTTCAGGAAATCTCGCATATGGCGCATGTTCATGGCCCGCCCTCCCGTCCCGGCTCGACAATCAGGGACGGCTCGGTCGGGGCCAGCACCAACCTGCGGTAATAGGCCAGCACCAGGCAGGTCATGGGCAGGGCGATCAAGAGGCCGAGCAATCCCAGTAGCTTGCCCCAAACCGAAAGGGACAGGAGCATCACCGCCGGGGACAGGCCCATGGCCTTGCCCAGAATGCGCGGCACGAGCACCGCGTCCTGGATGATCTGCACGACCAGGAATACGAGACCGGTCAGGCCCATGACCACCCAGAAGGACTGTCCGGTCTCCAGGGCGTGAATGGCGGCCAGAAGCACTGCAGGGATGAGGCCAAGAAGCTGGAGGTAGGGCACAAGGTTGAGCAAACCGACAAAGAGCCCGAGCAGGATGCCCATGGGCAGACCGACCAGGGAGAAGCCGATGGCAAAGAAAATGCCGAGGATGCCCGCGATGGTCGTCTGACCGCGAAAATAGCGGTTCATGGCCAGGTCGAACTCCTCCACGAAGGAGACAACATTTTCGCGGTACTGCGGCGGGACCATCTCTTTCCAGGCCACCCGCACCTTCTGGAAGTCCATGAGCAGGAAAATGAGGTACAACAGGACCACGGCCGGTACGACCAGGGCCATGACTACGCTGTACGTGCCGCTGATGATCCCCATCAGCCCCGGCAGAATCCTGCGCAAGGCGGCCTGGGCCATGGAGACAAAACTGTCGGTGCGGAAGAAGTCGCGCACCTCAGGCGTGTTGAAATAGTCACGCAGGGCCAGCCACAGGTCCGGCGGCAAGCGGGTGGCGGCCTCCTCGGCCAGCCGGGAGTTGCTGACCAGGTCGGAAATCAGCCGCCCCATGTGCGCCACCTCGCTGCCCATGAGCGGAATGGCAACCCAGCACAGCCCCCCGACCACGGCGATGAAAAACAGCAGGGTCAATCCTACGGCCACCCCCCTGTTTTTCACCACGCCCTGTACGCGATGCACCAGAGGGTTGAGGATGTAGGCCAGGAGCAGGGCCACGGCAAAGGGGATGAGCACGTCGCTTAAATATCCCAGGGCCGCGATGATGCCCCAGAGCAGTCCGGCGGCCAGGGCCATGCGCACGACACGGTCGAAGGAATACGGTGTGTTGTCGAGAATCATCGGCCCTCCCCAGGCTTGACGGCGCGAAAGCGCGAAAGCGCCCGCATCGGGTGCGGATAACAGAGACTTAAGCGCCTTGGAAGCCCGGATCAGAGCTCTTGATTTGAAACCGGGCTTGTCATACATATTCCGGATTATTCAGCGGTGACCAATCAACGATCATGGCGGCTCTTCCGGCCGAAGCAATCACCGGAAGAACACTGTGCAGACCCGATCCATTTCCTACCGGGAGAACCTTCAATGCCCTTTCCACCAACGTTTTTTCATACTTTTCTGGAAAGCTGCGCGCAGCACCGCGACAACACCGCCTTCGTCTACCGCGTGGGCGAAGACGAATTCAAGGTCACCTACGAAAAATTCTTCGAGGACGTGCTTATCCTGGCCCGGGCCTTCAAGGACAACAAGGTTCGCAAGGGCGACAAAGTCTTCATCCTCTCCGACAACCGCTACTCCTGGATCGTCACCGACCTGGCCCTGCAGGCCCTTGGTGCGGTCAGCGTGCCGCGCGGCACCGACACGCCGCCAAACGAGATCGAATTCATCGTCGGTCATTCCGACTCCGAATTTCTCGTCATCGAGACGGACAGTCTGTATAACGAATACCAGCCGCTGATCAAAAGCCTGAAATTCAAGACCGTGTTCATCGTCGCCGGCTCCGAGAAACATTCCTGGTTCGACAAGACCACCTCGTATTCAAAACTTCTCGAAGACCGCTCCATCGAACCCAGGGACATCGAATGGTTCAAAGGGCTGGCCGACAAGATCACCTCCGAGGACCTGCTGACCATCATCTACACCTCGGGCACCACCGGCACGCCCAAGGGGGTCATGCTGAGCCATGACAACATCATGCACAACATACGCACCCTGCCGCCGCTGATCCGTCTGGAGTCCGACGACGTGTGGGTCTCCATCCTGCCGACCTGGCACATTTTCGAACGCACGGCCGAATATATTCACGTCGCCAAGGGCAGTTGCCTGGTCTACTCGTCCATCCGCACCTTCGCCGCGGATCTGGAGTCCTACAAGCCCACCCTCGTCGCCACGGTGCCGCGCATCTGGGAATCCCTGTACTCCAAGATCAATGCAGCGCTGAAGAAAAAAGACCCCAAAAAGGCCAAGATCTTCAACCTGCTGGTGCGCGTGTCCGCCGCCTACCGCCGCAACGCGCGCGTGCTGCGCGATCAGTTGCCCGTTTTTGAAAAAAGGGCCTGGCACCTGCGTTTTGCGGACAAAGTCCAGGCCCTGGTCAGCAACATCTTTCTCTTTCTGCCCAACCTGCTCGCCAAGAAAAAGCTGATACTCGTGCAGGAAAAATTTGGCGGCCGGCTCAAGGGCGCCATCAGCGGAGGCGGCAGCCTGCCCCCCTATCTTGATGAATGGATCGACGCCATCGGCATCCGCATCATCAACGCCTATGGCATGACCGAATGCTCCCCCGGCATCGCCGGACGCGGATTCAACTGCGATGTCTTCGGCACCATCGGCCCCGCCGTGGGCGAGACCGACCTGCGCATCGTCAATGACCAGGGAGAACCGGTGCCCAACGGCATCGAAGGCGAGATCCAGGTTCGCGGAGCCCAGGTCTTCAAGGGCTACTACAAGAATGACGAAGCCAACGCGAACGCCTTCACCCCCGAAGGGTTCCTGCGCACCGGCGATCTGGGCCGTCTGACCCTGACCGGGGAACTGGTCATCACCGGCCGGGCCAAGGAGATCATCGTCCTGGCCAGCGGCGAGAACGTCGACCCGACCAACATCGAGGCCACACTGTCCATGTTCCCCTTTGTCCAGGACGCCGTGCTCGTGGGCCAGGACAAGAAGGGACTTGGCGCGCTCATCGTCCCGGATCTGGAAAAACTGCGCGAGTTCGTCAAGGAAAAGTACAATCAGGTCCTTGGGGAAACCGAAGGAGCGCTGCGCGACAAGCAACTGCTTGACCGCCTGCGCGCGGAGATGAACAAGCTTTTGAACCCCAAGAAAGGCTTCAAACCGTACGAAAAGCTCCAGAACATCCATTTCCTCGACAAGGAGTTCACCCTCGGCGAGGAGCTGACCAACTCCTTCAAGAAAAAACGCCACGTCATCGAAAAGAAATACAAGGATATAATCAACCGGTTGCTGAAATAACTCCCATGTTTGCAGGGGCGAAACGCGAAAGAGTCTTCGGGCGGCGCACAGGAACCTGCCGCCCAAAGATTCGCCCGGTTGCCGGCCCATCCAGGCTGCGAAGAGATTTCTCATGACCTCTGATGAACGAAATCGGAAGCATGACTGCGACACCGCGACCTGGTTGGGGAGAAATCGCGAAGAGGGGTCGTTGCGTGTCCTGATCCTTTCGCCCATCCTGCTGCTGGCTTTTTTCTTTGGCGGCGCAAGGGCCTGGATCTGGCAAGGCGTAGCCGGACTTTTCTTCATCTGCCTCGGAGCCTGGATCTTCCGGCATGGGCTCCCCGCGCCCGGAAAGGATCTGAAGCGCCTCGCGGTCGTGGCGTGCGCCCTTATGCTCGCGCCGCTGCTGCAGACCATCGCGCTCCCCGCAGCACTGCTCGAAATCCTCTCGCCGGTCCGGGCACAGTGGTCTGGCGCCCTGCTTCAATTCGGTGGCATCTCCCGCACGGCCATCAGTTACGATCCCCTTGCAACCCTGACGCATCTTGCGTGGTGGCTCTTCCTGGCTATGCTCGCCGTGCTGCTGAGCTTGGCCCTGAACTTCCGCGCGGGAAAAATTCCGACCTGGTTCCTGCATTTCCTTTTTGCCCTGGCCGGGATGCAGGCCCTGTACGGCATCATGCAGACCCTGCTTCCTTTCGTCGGCGTGCTGTGGGACACCCACGCGGCCACCGGACAGGCCTACAGAGGCTACGCACGCGGCACGTTCATTAGCCGCAATCACTTTGCTGCGTTTCTGGGCCTTATCTGGCCCCTGCTCCTGGCCTATCTGCTAATCCTCAAATCTCCGCGCAAGACGGATCATATCCTGGGCAAACGCGAACAGGCGCTGATCCTCTTGCAGAAGCAGGCCTTGGGCATCTTTTGCCTGGCCCTGGTCATCCTCGCCCTGGTCTTCAGCCAGTCACGGGGCGGCATTCTGGCGGCCCTCTTTTCCTTCACCCTGCTCTACCTCTTTGCCGGGTTGCGACGAAATCAGGTTGCAGGCGTTGTGGCGGCATGCGGAGTCATCATGCTCGGGTACGGTGCGGCCATCGGCTTTGAAGGTCTGGCGAACCGGTTCCAGCAGATCGAGCACGGCGCGACCGGAAGAATGGAACTGTGGCAGGATGGCTGGAAAGCTGTTCTGGACCATCCCCTGACCGGCACGGGCCTTGGCACCTATCCGGAAGTCGGCCGCGCCTATCAGAACGCGTTCGGTCCCGGACAGCGGGCCAGCCATGCCCACAACGACTACCTCGAAACCGCCGTGGAACTGGGGCTGCCTGCCGCAGGCGCTCTCATTGCGGGCATCTGGGGGCTTTGGTGCTGGCGGGCCGCCCGGCTGTGGCGCGTCCGCAAGACCATGGATTCCGGCCGCCTGCTCCTGGCCGCAGCTTCCCTGGCGGCCCTGGGCGGGTACCTGCTGCACGGCTGGGTGGAGTTCAACAACGCCATCCCGGTCAATCAACTGACCGCGGTGATCATCGCAACTTTCCACCTCCACATCTCGGAACAGGGGATTATTAAGGAAAGCGAGGTTAAGCCCTTACAATCAGCCGTCTAGCGGCGGGAACGGTTCATCTCGGCGCGCCCGCTGGCCGCTGACCCGGGCTGTTATAAGGGTATAATAGCGGTTCCCAGCCCAGGGCCTCTCCCGGTTTATTTTAAACTCGCTCTGACATCTGTGTCACCCGCCCCCGGCCTTAAAGAGGGTCGGCATCGCTCTTTATGTGCAGATCCTGCCTTTCAACCAGTTCCACGTCATCGAGCCAAACGTCTCCCGCGATTTTGCCGTCGAATCTCAGGCTCTGGTCGCGTCTGAGCACTATCCTGGCCATCAGACATCCGTCAGGAACATCAAAGACCAGCCTCTCCTCGTTCCAGTCCCGGCTGCCGGTGATCGCGGGGCTTCGGGCGGACAACCCTTCGCAGCCCTCGCCTCGCACTTCCACATACAGGCCCTGGTCAGTGGTCAGCCGCCGCGCCATCCAGGAGAAACGCAGCTCGCAGGTTGTTCCCGGCCGCAACGGCACGTACTGCCGGAGATGCTCGTAGCGCAGATTGGCGGTGCCGAGAAAATGAAAACGCATGACATGCCCAGCCCCGGTCTTATCGGCCATGTCGCTGTTCGCTTCCCGCCGAGCTTCCACGCCCTGAATTCTGGTCAGCCGCCAATCGAAAGCCGTTCCAGACAGAGGGGAATCGAAACGGCCGTTGGTGACGGGTCCATCCCGGAACAGGCCGCCGCGCCGCCCAACCAGGGCAGCCTCGGCCCACCTCTTGTTGCGGAAAAGGAACTCGATGAATTCCGCCTGCTGTTTGCGATCAGGGCTTGCGCCGCAGCCGTCCTCCAGAAGCGGATACAGCCCGATGCATGCATCGACCGCCCGCCGCGCCATGCACTCCTTAATTAGCGTCCACCTGTTGTTGCAATCCGTATGCGTGAGAATGGCGGGCCACTCGCCCCAGAATCCAAGCGCGACCTCCACGGCCTCCTGCCGGTACTCGGCAAGGCGGTGCAGCACATAATTGAATGCCTGCGCAAACCGGGGCTCGTCCCTTCTCTCTGCGGCCAGCAGGAGCTGTTGCCATCGCCACGTGGTGGAGACAGGCACATGTGCGATCAGGAAATCATGCAGCGCATCAGCCGAGCCCGTTTCACGCTGCCGCTC
Organism: Pseudomonadota bacterium; assembly: GCA_018902545.1. Taxonomy (GTDB): domain Bacteria; phylum Desulfobacterota; class Desulfovibrionia; order Desulfovibrionales; family Desulfomicrobiaceae; genus Desulfomicrobium. Next base: position 202,540 of record JAHIQM010000016.1, read on the forward strand.
AAGGCGGGCCAGGGCGAACCATCCGTCAAAGAGGAGCGGGTTGCGGGCAATCCCTTGCCAATACGCCTCCACGGCGCGTGCTGTGTCCAGCTCCTGGAACCTCGCCCCGTCTCCACGCCAGAGCCAGGTCCGGGCCCACGGATCCATCCACGGGCTGTTCAGCACGAATTCCAAATCTCGTACGGCGAAACGGGATGAACAATACGCCGAGACCAGCAACATCCCGCCCAGAACGACGCCCAAGGCGGCGCAAAGGCAGCGCAGTGCTCCCCTATTGCGTTTTATGGACACGATTTTTCGGCTGTTTTGCGCCAGGCATTTTCTCACGCGGAACGGATCCTCCCTGCGGCCGTCTCCCCGAGAGTAAGAACCCACAGGCGTGTTTCAGCCATTTTCGGATACATCCCTGCACGGTTTCGGGACTGCCGTCGGCGCAGGCGTAAGGATGGTAATAGTCTTTGTAATATTTGGAATAATCGCCGAAGCGGCGATGCACGTCAAGGCGGTTGACCAGGGTGCCCAACAACGGTGCGTTGATGTTCAGCAGGGACCGCCGGAACATGCGCAACGCCTGCCTGTGAGTTCTGCCGATGGTGCTCACCAGAATGACCCCGCTGACCAGGCTGCTCAAAACCAGCACATCGGCAAAGCCCACCGATGGAGGACCGTCGATGATGATACGGTCGAAATCCGCCACCAAGAGATCCAGATTCCGGCGCATCCGTTCCGAGGCCAGAAGTTCGGCGGGGTTAGGAGGTACCGATCCCGCAGGCATGAAAAACAGATTCTCATAACCGGTAGCACGCACGACGTCGGCCAGGCTTTTGCTGGCGATCAGCAGTTCGCTCAGTCCCCCGACTTCGGATGCATCCACCTCAAAAACCTTGTGCAGCCGGGGTCTTCGCAGGTCCGCATCGATGAGGAGCACCCTGTCGCCGGCGGCGGCAAAGGCCAGAGCCATGTTCACCGCAATGGTCGACTTGCCTTCCCCTTCCGCGGTGCTGGTGATGAGCAGGGTCCGCGTGCCGCCTTCGGCGGCGGTGGAGAGCTGGATGGAGACCCGGGCGGTGCGAATCGCCTCGGAGAATCCCGATCGGGGGTCGGAAACCACCAAACGGTCCAGCCGGCCCCTGAATCGCTCCTCGGCTTCCGGAAGCACGCCTAGGATGCCGATCCCGAAACGATCGGTTATTTCATCAATGCTTTTGACCGTGTTATCCAGGAACTCAAGCACAAAGGCGGCGGCCACGCCGAGCAGAAGGCCGATGCCAACGGCCAGCAGCAGGTTGAAAATGATGCGCGGCCTGTCCGATTTCACCGGCAGAAGAGCATGGTCCACGACCTGGACGTTACTGATATCCGTGCCCGCCGTGGCGTCGATCTCCTTGCCGCGCTGCAGCAAGGACTGATGTATGTCCTTGTTCGTCTCCACTTCGCGCTCAAGGATCTTGTATTGCGTGGCCCGGTCATTAAGATCCAGGGCTCTCGTCTTGGCCAGATCGGCCTGCACGCGCAGGGATTCCTCGTTTTTGAGGGCCACCAGGTAGTCGTTGCGGATGCCGGCGAGAATTCTGCCCTCTTCGGTGTCGATCTTTGACGCGACATCGTCGAGCCGGGCTTTCAGTCGCCTGGCTTCGGGATAATCGGGTTTGAAGACGACGAGCTTCTCCTCGTACTGGGACACAAGCTGGACATACTGACGCCGCAGTTCCTGGATAAGCAGGTTGTCGATGACCATGGGCAGGGCCGAAACGCCGACTTCACGCGCCTGCGCATCCAAGGCCTCCCTGCTCAGTCGCTGGGCATGGATCTGGGCCAGGGCGGCGTTGATCTCTTCAAGCTCCTTGTAGACGAGGTTCATGCGACTATCGAGAGACACGATGCCTGCTTTCTGTGCAAATGCGTTGAGCTCGGATTCGGACTTTTCCAGACGGACCCGCGCCACCTCGACCTGCTTGTGCAGCTGCTCGTTGGCCAGACCTGCGGCACCGACTTTCTTGTCCAGCTGCCAGGCGATGAAGGAGCCGATGAGCGTGTTGACCACCTCCTGAGCCTGCGCCGGGTCCGAAGAGGAAAAGGCCAGGTTCAGGATGGTGGTGTCTCGCTCCGCCTTGACCTCCAGACTTTCTGAAAAAACCTTGAGCAACCTCTGTTGCACCTCGGCCTTACGGACCCGTCGATCCAGTTCATCATTTCCCGAACCCGACGCGCCGCCAGTCGTGTCGCGAAGGCCCGCTTGCAATCCTTCGGAAGTTTCCCCGTCGGCAACGTATTTCGTGTTGAAATGTGGACTTCGAACCAGATCAAGGGTCTCGATCACTCGCCACGCCAGAGAATCAGAGGCCAGCAGCCTGGTCTGAGTGTTCATGAACTCCCGGGTCTGGGCCTGGGGAACGACCATGTCCTCGAACTTGGTGACCCTGGGCGACTGCAGGGTGAACTCCAGCTTGCCCGTGGCCTTGTAAAACGGGGTCATGGCCAGGGTGAAAATGACCGTGGAGACGAAAACCGCGAACAACACACCGCAAATGAGCCACTTGCGCCTGGCGAGCACTTCAAGACAGCCCCACAGATCAATTTCGTCTTCCGCTTGCGACAGTGCATTTGAAGTCTCCATCGATGGAATAGCGGACTGCTTTGAATGAAATAATGGACGCAAACCTGAAGAAATGAATCCTGTATAGCATTTTTCATTCATGCACAAAATCCTTGTCAACACAAACTTGTTACGGTTAAACAAACATTTTTCGCCTATCCACTGCAAGCAAGAATTGTCAATCGCATTAACTTTAACCAGTACATAAACTAGTACTTATAATAATTTTGCGATAAATTTATTACAAATAATGCTTATATAAAAGCGAATAAAAATTCATACCATTACTTATTCAGAAACATCGAAAAATACTCCAGCAACGGCCGGGGAAGCGTCGAACGCATCCTGCGAGACTCCGGGCGACATGTACGGGCGACAACGCGGCAATCCTCAAAAAAAAAACTATAAATACAATGGATCATGACATGAAAAGAACCTTGAATCTCCTGAGCGTACTCGTCCGCACCGGGAAAATAGCCGGCGTTTCGCGTCTGCTGCCCGTGGCCGCCGTAAGCCTGTGCCTTGCATGCGCAGCCAGGGGCCCGGCGGTCACCACCGACCTCGATCAATTGTCCAACCCCGCCGCAACGGAATACAACGCGCTGGAGGTGGCCGAATTGAACGGAAAATTCAGCGAGGCCTTTACCGCCGCGCCCGACTACCAAGACTATGTTATCGGAGGGGGGGATCTCATCCAGATCAGCATCTTCGACGCCCCCGACCTGAGCACCGAGACACGGGTCGGCGCACGCGGCGGCGTGACCCTGCCGCTCCTCAGCACGGTAGCGATCGCGGGACTGTCCGTGCGCGAGGCCGAACAGCACGTGGAGCGCCTTTATCGGGAAAAATATCTTCAGGACCCGCACGTCACCATTTTCGTCAGGGAACAGTTCGGTTCGAAAATCACCATGCTGGGAGCGCTCAAAAAGCCGGGAGCATATGATTATTACGCCAAAATGAATCTCCTGGACGTCCTCGCCATGGCCGAAGGATTGAGCGACGCGGCAGGGCGAACCGTGCAGATCCGCCGCAAGGCCGAAAGCGGCGAAAGTTCGCTGGTGATCGATCTCGACCAGATGATCAAGGACGGACGGCAGGATCTCAACGTGGGCATCAAGGGCGGAGATATCGTCTACGTGCCGGAAGCGGGCTCAGTCTATGTCGATGGAGCGGTTCGCAGGGCCGGCGCATATCCCATTCGCCAGCAAATGTCCGTGCAGGAGGCCGTTGTCGCCGCGGGCGGTTTGCAGCCCTTTGCCGATTCCAAGGACGTCAAGCTCATTCGCTATCTGGGCAAAGGCAGGCGGGAGGTGGCCAGACTGTCCCTTGAAGACCTGCAGTCGCATGAGACGCACGGACTTAAAGTCCGGGACAGGGATGTCATCTTCGTGGAATCCAGCGCGGCCAGCACCTTTTTCCAGGGAGTAGGCCTGACGCTGAGGACGGGAATTTTCGGCTTCGGTTACACCCCTCCGACACGGTAGTGCACCAGTCTTATCACGCCATATTCCGGCTCGTTGCGCCCGGTCCACGCTCCAAGCCCCCCTGTTCAAGATGCTGTTTCTTGGCTTTAAGGAGTCCTGATACTCAGCGTCTACATAATCATACGTAACCCGACCCTAACCAACACCCAGATTGTAAGTATTGACTTCTACTGCACAAATTGGTTTCTACCGACTCGATAACGTCCCGACGACCAGAAAAATGGCAGCACCTCACAACAGACCGGATTTGCGAGGCAATCCGGTCGCAAGTGCGCCAGACGCACCCTATACGAACAAAGCAGGTACCATGATGATCCAACAACTCCTCGCATCACTGGTCTCGGCCATGCTGATCATGCAACCTCTGCTGGCGGAGGCTGGTTCGGCTCCCAGACTGATAACCACGAATTCCGTGACACTGGTGGACAGCGGCCTCGTCGTGGACAAGGAAATGCCCGTGCCTTCGGGAAAGCTCATGGCATGCACAGGGGAATGCATTATAGAGGCCGACGGGCTGCAACTCATCGGCGCGGACCGAACGGTCTTTTCATTTGAAGAAGGGAGTACGCGGTTTCTCGTCACCATCATTGAAGGCAGGCTGGACTTCGTCATGCGCGCCGACGCCAAACCCCTGGCCTTCCGGACTCCTTTTCAAGACCCCGAGGACAGCAACACCTATCTGGTCCCGGCCAGTTCCGACGAAGTTTTCAAGGGCAGCCTGCTGATAAACAGCAAGAAAGACAAAGCGATTCTGAGCATGACCAAAGGCTCCCTCAAACTCGTCGCTATAGACGGCCAAAAGGTGGTGCGCGCAGGCAACGCCATCTTCCTCCCCAACCACCACCAGCCGGCAGAGGGCCGCGCGCTGAGCTTGGCTTACGGATCCGGGAGTTCGGGGGCTGAATTCAGCGGGACGGCTCTGGCTGTCGGCGCGGGAGCCCTAGCCATTCTGGGCATAGCAGGCATGGCCCTTGCCGGAGGTGGTGGCGGTGGCGGTGGCGGCGATAGCGAAGCCAGTCCGCACTAGTGACGTTTGCGGGCAGAATGGCGCCACGGCAACACATCGACATCGCGCAAATAAATCATGCGTTTGTTACCAATGGAATGACGGCCTACTATTCGCTCGTAGCGAAGGTGTTTGCGGAAATGACTTGGGGCGGCATGGCCGGCGGATTACCGTGGTCTAAAGCCCACACGGGCGCATGGCTCCGGGCGGATTCTCACCAGAATTTGAACCAGGGTTGCTTTTTCGGCAGGGACAGGGGCTTAAAACCCGCCAAGGGCAAGGGCTCGTTACGGATGACCGCCTGCGGGTGTGTGTCTACCAGTCGCACGGCATGATCGATCCCCGCAATTTCACCCGCAACCCTGCAAGCCTCCCGCAACAGGGGGCGACGGTTTTCGACACCGTGACCATCGCTGGCCAGAAAATGAACCAACCGGTGCTCCAGCAGGACGCGACAGAGGGTGGCGATTTCCGGTCCCAGCCTGCCAAGCAGGCTGGCCGCCGTAATCTGCACGGCCACTCCCATCTCGACCCAGGCGTGCAACCGGACAGGATCGCGCAGAATATAGGAATAGCGCTCGGGGTGGGCCAGAACAAGCCGGTGACCCGACCGGAGAAAATTCAGGAGAAAGGTGTCGATTCCCGAGGGAGGGAAAGCACCGGGCAACTCAAGCAACACCCATGATCCGCCGTTCAGGGTTGCCAGACGCCCGCCTGCGATCCCGGCCTCCAGATCCGCGTCCAGGCTGAGTTCGCTTCCGGGCCAGACATCAAAAGCAATGTCTTCGGCCTGCAAGCGCCGTCGAAGCGTTTCCACGGCAATGGCAATGGCGATTCGCTCGTTGGGCCAGAACATCGGATGCCAGTGCGGGGTGCAGATCGCGCCCCGGATTCCATCAGCCAAAGCCAGGCGAACCATGGCCAGGGATTCGTCCATGCTGGCTGGCCCGTCGTCCATTCCGGAAAGCAAGTGACAATGGATATCGATCACAACGCCTGCTTTAGTGATGTAGCATGACATTTATGCATGAATAATAATCTTATCGTACGGGCTGTATTCATAAGTACAAATTTTCTCTCCATATTCATGTATTTTTACCGTGACCGATTACGCTCATGCATGGTTTGAAAAACAATATCAAGGTCTTTAAATAGTGACTTATTCATCAAGAGTATCCACATTGACTCGCATCGCCGAACTCCTGGCGATTGTCGCCGCCATGCTCTTGGCCCACCTCATTCATCCCGCAGGAGATCCTGCCGCCCTGGCCGTCAGCGCCCTGCTCGGCGCCATCGTGTATTCCTTCGCAGCGGAACTGACCGGAGCCTACGGCGAACTGCGCCTGCGCCCTTTCATTATCGAAGCCCGCCGCGTTCTCGGTGCCTGGATTCTGACCTTTATCTGCCTGACGCTCATATCCTGGGCGATCAAATACACGGCCATCTTCTCGCGAGTTCAGATCGGCCTCTGGGTCGTTGCCGGAGCGGCCATGCTCGTTGGATTCCGCTGGGGCATCCGCGCTTTTCTCCGCGCCCATCGCCGTCAAGGCCGCAACCAACGCCAGGCCGTACTGATCGGCGCAGGTGATCTGGCCCGGCAGTGGATAACTACCGTGAACGCATATCCGGAACTGGGGCTCAGTCCTGTGGCCGCATTCGATGACGACCCGTCCAGAATTGGCGGGACATGCGAAGGCGTGCCCATCGTCGGCCCTTGCGACGAAGCGGTCCACTTCTCCAACGAACGCCGCGTGCCCATGGTCTTCATCACCCTGCCCCTGCGCGCCGAAAAGCGCATGCACCACATTCTCGAACAATTCCTCAACAGTCCGGCCAATCTCTACATCATCCCGGATATATTCACCTTCCAACTCATGAATTTGAATGCCTTTCAGGTCGGCGGAACACCTGTCATCGCCCTTTCCGCTTCGCCCATGTCGATACGCAAGGAAATTCTCAAACGCGCCGAAGACCTGGTCCTTGGAACCTTGGCCCTGATCATCGCCGGCCCGCTGATGATGCTCATCGCCCTGGTCATCAAGATTACCTCGCCTGGGCCGGTTTTTTTCCGGCAGTGGCGCTATGGCCTGGACGGAAAAGAGATTCTGATCTGGAAATTCAGAACCATGAATGTGACGGAGAACGATCACAACTATCGCCAGGCAATCCGAAACGACTGCCGTGTGACCCCCTTCGGGGCGCTGCTGCGCCGCACTTCGCTGGACGAAGTGCCGCAACTTTTCAACGTACTGGCTGGCAACATGAGCCTGGTCGGACCCAGACCGCACCCCGTGGCCCAGGACGAAAGCTTCCGCATGCTCCTGCCCGGCTACATGTGGCGCTTCAAAATCAAGCCGGGAATAACGGGTTGGGCTCAGGTCAACGGCTGGCGCGGCGAGACGGACACGATCGAGAAGATGGAACAACGCATGCGTCACGACTTCCATTACATCGAAAACTGGACCCTGACCTTTGATATGTGGATCTTATGGATGACGATCCGTCGGGGCTTCGTGAACCCGAACGCATACTGATCACCTCTGTTTCATTGTCACACCGCAACCACGCATCGACCATAAATCAATTTTGCTCAACTCCCTATCACAACCGCACATGTCATACTCTGCCCTAAGAAACTGGGCCGGAAAAGGCTTTTGGGCCGTAACCGACCAGGCCCTCTTCGCCGGAACCAACTTTATGGCGAGCATCCTCCTGGCCCGCTGGCTGGAACCGGCAGCCTACGGAGCCTTTTCCGTGGCCTATGCGGTTTTTCTGCTGCTCGGCACTCTGCATACAGGCCTCTGGACAGAGCCCATGTTGGTTTATGGCTCGGGACGCTTTAGCGAGTCCTTCGCGGCTTACCAGCGGATCCTTTTACGCTCTCACTGGCGCTTTGGAGCGCTTGCAGCTTTCATCTTTCTCCTGCTGACTCTGGGCTTTTGGACCTGCGGGGCACAGGAAATAGCCTTGAGCTTTCTGGGCCTTTCCCTCGCGGCCCCCACAGTGCTCTACCTGTGGCTGGTACGTCGGGGGGCCTACGTGCTATTGAAACCACAACTGGCCGCACTGGGTGGGGCGCTTTACCTCATCCTCTATCTTGGCCTGTCCTTGATTCTACTGCGCACGAACCACCTCAACGAAACCAGCACCTTCCTGGCCATGGCCGTGGCCGGACTCTTTTCGGCCGAGGCTATCCGCAGGCGCATGAAGACCGGGTCCGACCGAATCACAACCGTGGACGACGTGCGCCACCTGCACTGGAACTACGGCCGATGGGCCCTGCTGGCGGGACTCTTTTCTTGGGTGCCGGGGAATATTTTCTACCTCCTCCTGCCCGCCTTTCATGGACTTGAGGCTGCTGCACGATTCAAGACGCTCATGAACCTGCTCATGCCCATTCTGCATTTCAACGGCGCGCTGGGACAACTCCTGGTGCCGGGGATGGTGCGGGCCTTGAGTCCGGGCAAGCTCAGACGATTTGCATTGGCCAGCCTTGCAGTGCTTACGGCTTTCGCACTGACGTATTGGCTCCTCCTTGTCGCCTTGGGATCAAAACTCATGGAGTGGATGTATGGGGGCAAATATCTGGAAGATTCAGACTGGATCATCTGGCTCGGCTTCGCTCCAGTTTCAGCGGCGGTGGTCGCGGTCATTAGTTCCCTGCTTCGAGCAATGGAGAGGCCAGAGATTGTGGCACGGCTCTATGGCCTGCTGGCCGTGTTCACGATCATTGCTGGGATCCCGTTAGTGTGGATTTATAGTCTTGATGGCTCCGCCCTGACACTACTGTTTGTCAATGCGCTGGCCGCTCTTTACTTTTCTCGAAAAGTCGTAACTGAAAATAATTTGTTAACAGGAATATAATAATTCTAATAAAATATTATTTAATAAGTAAATGAAAATAATAGAAAATTTTTATTCAAGTTTATTATGCCTTACACTCATTGGATACGCATATCTAAACAAAGGATTCGCTTACATTGGCATCACTCCGTTTTATATAGACAGCCTTATTTTTGTGACGGCATTTCTTGTCCTCATTTTACGTCCACGCTGCTTGCGGCTTATCACGGACCCCACAGTTGCTCTCCTTTTCTTGTTCATAATTTGGGGAGCAGCGCGGACTTTCCCCTTTGTTGAAACTTATGGAATCGACACACTTCGTGACAGTGTGATCTGGTCGTGGGGGGTGGTTGCCTTGGCGGTTGCCCATCTGGTTCGCCAGGGATTGCCGCTACATGCCATCGCATCCTGGTACGGGAAGACCATGGGGTGGTTTGTCGTATGGATTCCAGTTGCTTTTTTAATCTACATTACGATGGGCGACATGCTTCTGCGATGGCCATGGGGGCCTGAAGGAGGGGTGCCAATCGTTGTTTTCAAAGGGGGAGATGTCGGCGTACAACTTGCTGGTATTCTAGCATTTATCCTTGTCATGACACCTGTAATGCCCAACTCCAGGCCCATGCTGCCGACGTGGATTACTCTACCCTGCTGGCTCGTCAGTGTCCTTGTGGCAGCGTCCATCAATCGCGGCGGATTTCTGGCCCTGCTTATTGCGAGCTCTTTTGCCTGCTACTGCGCCCGACTTCAACGAGTTGCTGCATCAGGACTTGTTATTGGCCTATTCGTCCTGCTGAGCGCGTTTGGCTCTGCGTTCGACATTCTGCCAGAATATAAGCGCGGGGATCGCGTGATCAGCGTCGAACAAATGTATACAAATATTCAAAGCATATTCTCCGATGTAGACAATTATGGCGGAACCGGAACCAAACATTGGCGCCTGGAATGGTGGGATTCCATCATCGCGTACACTTTCGATGGGGATTATTTTTGGACGGGCAAAGGGTTTGGAGTGAACCTTGCTGACGACGATGGGTTTCAGGTCACTGCCGATAAGTCCCTGCGCAGTCCGCACAACGGGCATTTGACGATCCTTGCTCGCATGGGGGTTCCCGGTTTTTCTGTCTGGATATTGTTCCTCCTAACACTCCTGTACAGGCTGTGGAAACGTTATAAAAAGTGGAAACACCTCGGCGAAGACTTCCAAGCCGGCGCCTGCATTTGGGTGATGACCTTTCTGGGAGCCGCCCTGATCAACGCAACCTTCGACGTATATATTGAAGGTCCGATGGGAGGAATCTGGTTCTGGTCGGTGGCTGGCTTGGCAATCGGCTTGATCAATCAGCGACCCGTAGCGAACGGCTCCGTGCGCTATCCCATGCGGATGAATCCGGATGCGCGCCCAACCAACGCGAATTCTTTTCGTATATCGCGATGAAAATTCTCATCCTCCACACCCATTACCAGCAACCCGGAGGTGAGGACCAAAGCTTCGCTTCCGAAGCGTCTCTTCTCCGTGAGCAGGGCCACGCGGTACATAACCTGATCTTTCAAAATAGGGACTTGAACAGCATGGCAACCTGGCGTCAGGCCTGGACCACACTTTGGAACCAGGAAGCCTATCGCCGGACACGAGCGGCAATCCGAAAGCTCCGCCCTCGCATTGTACACATAAACAACACATTTCCCCTTGCTTCTCCCGGAGTTCTTCACGCCGCCAAGGCCGAAGGTGTGCCGGTGGTAATGTCTCTGCGCAACTATCGCCTCCTCTGTGTGAATGGCCTATTTTTCCGTGACGGCCGTCCTTGCGAGAGGTGTCTAAGGCGTATTCCCTGGCGAGGGACGATTCATGGATGTTACCGGAATAATCGAGCCGCAAGCACTGTCGTTGCGGGAATGCTCACTCTACATCGAAGCCTGGGCACCTGGCACCACGTTGATGCCTACATCGCTCTTACTGAATTTGCGCGTCAAAAATTCTTGGAGGCTGGTTTTCCCTCGGAGAAAGTGGCCGTGAAGCCAAATTTTATCCACCGCGATCCGGGTTTCGGGGATGGACGAGGGGGATACGCCCTCTTCGTGGGACGACTCTCGACAGAAAAGGGGATCGCAACACTCCTGGCGGGCTGGAGCCTCATAGGGCGGCCAGTGCCTCTCAAGATAATCGGGGATGGACCGTTGCGGGCCGAGGTGGAGCGAGCGACAAAAAATTCAATGGACGTGGATTATCTGGGCTCCCAAAACCCGGAAGACGTCTCTATGCTGATGTCGGGAGCAGCCTTTCTGGTCTTTCCTTCAAAGTGTTACGAAACATTTGGAAGGGTGGCCATCGAAGCCTTTGCCACGGGGACGCCCGTGCTGGCGGCCAGTATTGGAGCCACCGGCGAGATCACCGACAACGGCCGCACCGGCCTCCACTTCCGCCCCGGTGACCCATCTGATTTGGCTGCAAAAGTTGACTGGCTCCTTTCTCACCCGGAGGAACTTGCGCAAATGCGTAAAGAAGCCAGGCGCGAATATGAAGTCAAGTACACGGCGGAGAGGAACTATGAGATTTTGATGGGGATTTATGGGAGAGTTATTCAGAAATAAAGTTTTAAGTTTTAGAGTTTTAGAGTTTTAGAGTTTTAGAGTTTTAGAGTTTTAGAGTTTTAGAGTTTTAGAGTTTTAGAGTTTTAGAGTTCTAGAGTTTAAGCGATGCAGTGTGGGATTGGTGAACTGCTTGGACCTTTTTGAGATGCTCGCTGAGCAGAGGGTGTATAACTGGATGGCGTATCGTTCCTTTGAAGAACTGGAGGTTTGGAAGAAATCGTGCCGCTTGGCTGTACGGATGTATGAGGCGTTACGGGCCTGTAAGGATTTCGGACTCAAGGATCAGATGACAAGGTCGGCAGTTTCCATTGCTTCAAACATTGCCGAAGGCGCAGAGAGGGGCAGCAGACTAGAATTCATCAGATTTCTGCATATTGCCAAAGGTTCTGCAGCAGAACTCAGGACCCAAGTTTATATCGCCCAACAGATCGAAGCATTGCCAGTGTCTTGCGCGAAAGAACTGATCAACGACCTCAAAACAATATCAGCCATGCTCCAAAACCTCATCAAAACTCTAAAACCTAAAACGTAAAACCCTAAAACTCTAATGCCGATCCTCGCCACCACCATCCACCCCACCACCTACCACGACGCCACCGCCGCAATCCTTGCCTGGGCCGGGCGGGGTGAGAGCAGGACTGTCTGTCTGGCCAATGTGCATGTGGTCATGGAGGCATATGATGACCCGGTTTACAGGGCTGCGGTCAATGGGGCGGATCTGGTTGCACCGGATGGTATGCCGCTGGTGTGGGTTTTGCGGCGGATGGGGCATGGCCTGAAGGATCGGGTTTATGGGCCGACCCTGACGCTGCGGGTGCTGGGAGCCGCCGCCAGGCAGGGGCTGCCGGTGGGGTTTTACGGCGCAGCTCCTGACGTGCTGACCGCGTTGATCGCAAACGTGCGACAACAATTTCCCGGCCTTTGTGTTGCCTATTCTCATAGCCCGCCCTTTCGGGAGCTGACGCAGGAGGAAGACGCCGCCGCTGTCCGGAACATCAACGCCTCCGGTACGCGCATTCTCTTTGTCGGGCTGGGCTGCCCAAAGCAGGAGCTGTGGATGCACAAGCACAAGGGACGAGTGCGAGCCGTGATGCTCGGAGTGGGCGCGGCCTTTGATTTCCATTCCGGCGCGACTCCGCAGGCCCCTGCGTGGATGCAGGACCGGGGCCTGGAATGGCTGTTCCGCCTGCGCATCGAACCCCGCAGACTCTGGAAGCGGTACCTCCGGCACAATCCACGCTTCGTGATCTTCAGTATTCTCGAGCTGTTGGGGCTAAAATAATGAAACTAAACCCCGGCAGAGGAGATGTCTTTAAAAAACCAGGTCCTGCCTAACCAAGCTCGGCGTTTTGTTTGCGGAAGAGAGAATACCTTACATCTTGCGCCGGTCGTTGACCCTGCCGCCGTCTTCGCGGGCGATGGTCCGAGGCTCCACCAGACGGACCTCGAAGGCCACGCCCAGTTCAGTCTGCAGGCGGATGCGCACGTTTTCCAGGATGCGTTGGGACTGCTTTATGGAGTCGGTGCAGAATGATTCCGGGGCTTCGAGCATGATGGTGGCCAGATCCATGTGCCCGACCCGGTCCAGCACGATCTGGTAATGAGGATCGGTAAGTCCCGTACCTGAGATGACCGCCTCGATCTGGGCCGGAAAGACGTTCACGCCGTGGATGATGAGCATGTCATCGCTGCGTCCGGGAATGCGGGTCATGCGCTTTAGCGTCCGGCCGCAGGCGCACGGAGCGTCGATGAGGGTGGTCAGATCCCCGGTGCGGAAACGGATCAGCGGGAAGGCTTCCTTGGTGAGAGTGGTCAGCACCAGCTCTCCCTTGACTCCGGCAGGCAGAACTTCTCCGGTCTGCGGATCCACGATCTCGGCCAGGAAATGATCCTCGTTGATGTGCAGCCCGACCCGCTCCAGACACTCCCCGGCCACACCCGTGATTTCACTTAAGCCATAGTTGTCCGTGGCCTGGATGCCGAGACGATCTTCAATCTCGCGGCGTGTCTCCTCGGTCCAAGGCTCGGACCCGAACAGGCCGAAGCGAAGGCTGAGCGCCGTCTTGTTGATATTGAGTTCATCCAGGGTGTCGGCCAGGTGCAGGGCGTAGCTTGGGGTGCATATGAGGGCCGTGGTGCGGTAGTCCTGCATGATGGAAATCTGGCGGCGCGGGTCACCGCCGGAACTGGGGATGACCGACGCGCCGATAAGCTCCGCTCCGGAATGCACGCCGAAAGCGCCGGTAAAAAGACCGTAGTTGAAGGCGATCTGTACGGCGTCGTCCTTGGTCACCCCACCGGCGGTGAGAATGCGCGCCGCGAGCTCGGACCAGCGGCGCACGTCACCGGAAGTGTAGCCCACCACCGTGGGCTTGCCCGTGGTCCCCGTGGACGCCTGCATGCGCACGACATCGCGCAGGGGCACGGCAAAAAGGCCGTAGGGGTAATTCTGTCGCAGATCCTCTTTGGTGGTGAAGGGCAAACGCTTCACGTCCTCTAAAGACTGCACGTCATAGGGGTCGATGCCCAGCTCCGCAAAGCGCTTGCGGTACAGCGGCACATTGCGCGCCACACGATTCAGGGTGGCCTGCAGGCGCTCCAGCTGCAAGAGTTCCAGCTCTCCACGCTCCATGCATTCATATTCGCTCTGCCAGTACATCTTGTGTCCTCCCTATAACCCCTTAAATTTCGGGACTATGCGCTGGACGCTTGAAAAGGTTCGAGTGCAAGGCGCAAGGCCAAAACCAGGCCGAAGCGTATCCCAATTCGTATGACCTCGGATTAAATTTCCATGCGCTGGACGCTTGAAAAGGTTCGAGTGCAAGGCGCAAGGCCAAAACGAGGCCGAAGCGTATCCCAATACGTGAGGCCTCGTTTTGGCCGCAGCAACGCAGCAATCGGGCCTTTTCAAGCGTCCAGCTCGCGGCCCAGGTAGGCGCGTTGTACATCACGGTTGGCCAGCAGTTCATCGGCGGTGCCCTGCAGGATGACGCGTCCGTTTTCCAGCACGTAGCCCCGGTCGGCGATCTTCAGCGCGCTACGGGCGTTCTGTTCCACCAGAAGCACGGTCAGGCCGAACCGGTCACGCAACTCCACGATGTGGCGAAAGATGTCCCGGACCACCAGCGGGGCCAGGCCCATGGCCGGCTCGTCCAGAAGCAGCAGCCTGGGGCGGGCCATGAGCGCCCGTCCGATGGACAGCATCTGCTGCTCACCGCCGGACAGGGTCCCGGCGGCCTGGGCGCGGCGTTCGCGCAACACCGGAAACATGGAGTACATGGTCTCCAGATCCTCGGCAATGCTGGCGCGGTGGCGGAAGCGCGGCCGGGTGTAGGCTCCCAGGCGCAGGTTGTCCTCCACGGAGAGCGGGCTGAACACCAGCCGCCCTTCGGGCACATGAGATATCCCGGCGCGCACGATCTGCTCGGGGCTGCGTTGCACCAGGTCGTCGTCACCGAACATGATGCTGCCCTGCCCAGGCCGGATCAATCCGGAGATGGTGCAGAGCATGGTGGTCTTGCCCGCGCCGTTGCCACCGATGAGGGCCACGATCTCACCCTGGCGCACGTGCAGGGTGGCCCGGCGCACGGCGTGGATGCGGCCGTAGAAAACATCCATGTTCTTGAGTGAAAGAAGTGTGGGCTGCATGATCAATCCTCGTCTCCGCCCAAGTATGCGGCGATGACCGTGGGATCCTTCTGGACCTGCCCGGGCGTGCCGCGGCTGATGGTCTGCCCGAAACACAGCACCAGGATGGAGTCGCTGATGCGCATCACAAGCTCCATGTCATGTTCAACCAGAATGATGGATAAATTGTAGGTGTCGCGGATGCGCAGGATCAGGTCGGCCAGAAGTTGTGTCTCGGCGATGTTGAGCCCGGCCGCGGGCTCGTCCAGGAGCAGCAGCTTGGGCCGCGCCGCCAGGGCCCGCGCCAGTTCGAGCAGGCGCTGCTTGCCGAAGGGCAGGTCCTTGGCCGTGGCCTGCGCCAGATCGGACATGCCCACGAACTCCAGGGCGTCAAGGGCCTCGCGGCGGACCTCGTCTTCCAGGCGCCGGGATCTGGGCGTGCGCAGCAGGCTGTGCCAGGCCGGGACGGTCAGACGGCCGTGACAGCCCATGGTCACGTTTTCAAGGACCGTCATGTTGGAAAAGATCTCCAGATTCTGGAAGGTGCGCACCATCCCGGCCCAGGCCCGTTTGTGTGCCGGCAGGGATGTGATGTCGCGTCCCTCGAAGGAGAGGGTCCCATGGCTCGGCGTAACCATGCCCGAGATGACATTAAGGAGCGTGGTCTTGCCCGCCCCGTTCGGACCGATGATGGCCGTGATCTCTCCTTTTTCGGCCGCGAAATGGATATCGGCCAGGGCCTGCACCCCTCCGAATCGCACGGCGACGCCGCTGCACCCGAGAATCGCCTTATCCATGGGCGGCCCCCGAGAGCCGGGCCTTGCCCCAGGCCCAGAGCTTGTTCCACCCTCCGGCCATGCCGTCGGGCAGAAACATCATGCACAGCACCAGAATGGCCCCGAAGAGCAGGATCTCGATGTTCTCGAAGGCGCGCAGAAATTCCGGCAGCACGGTGACGAAAAACGCACCAACAATGGCTCCCGGCACGCTGAGCATACCGCCGAGCACGACCATGACGATCATCTCCACGGAAAACATGAAGCCAAAAGACGATGGCGCAATGAAGGTCAGGTAGTGGGCGTAGAGGACTCCGGCGATGCCCGAGAAGGCGGCGGAAAGGACGAAGACGAGAAGCTTGTAACGGGCGATATCAACGCCCATGGCCTCGGCCGCCCGCTCCGAAGTATGCAGGGCGCGCAGCGCACGGCCGACACGGCTGTGCAACAGATTAAAGGAAAGCCAGACGAAAAGGCACAGCATCACGGCCACGGCGCGGTACAGAGTCACGTCTTTGCTCAACTCCCAGCCGAAAAGGGACAGGCGCGGAATGCCCACGAAGCCCGAAGGCCCGCCGGTGATGTCCACGGTCTCGTTGAAGAGGATGGACAGGATGATGCCAAAACCAAGGGTCGCCATGGCCAGGTAGTGCCCTTTAAGCTTGAGCGACGGCAGCCCGACCAGGATGCTGACAACCACGGTCAGGGCCACGCCCGAGAGCATGGACAGGCCCACGGAGAGCCCCACCGTGGTGCTCAGATAGGCGCTGGTGTACGCGCCCAGGCCGTAGAAACCCGCATGCCCGAGGGAGATCTGCCCGGCATGGCCGACCAGCAGACACAGGCCCACGGCATTCATGGCATGCAAGCAGCCGAGGATGAGGATCGTCAGGTAATAATTGTTAGGCAGCAGCATCGGGGCGAACATGAGCACCCCGAAAAAAAACGCCAGCCAGATCATGTCCTTGCGATATGACACTTCACACCCTTTTGGAATCTTTGGGGCCAAACAGCCC
The DNA here is from genome assembly GCA_018902545.1 of Pseudomonadota bacterium. GTDB lineage: Bacteria > Desulfobacterota > Desulfovibrionia > Desulfovibrionales > Desulfomicrobiaceae > Desulfomicrobium. The sequence continues at coordinate 219,480 of JAHIQM010000016.1, forward strand.
GGAGGGTTTGACGAAAAGAAGGATCAGCAGAATGACGAACGCCAGGGCGTCCTTGTAAGCTGAAGAGACGAACCCCGCGCCCATGGATTCCAGCACACCGAGGATCAGCCCGCCTGCAGCCGCCCCGAACGGATTGCCAAGACCGCCCAGGATGCAGGCGGCAAAGCCTTTGAGGCCAAGCATGATGCCGACATCGTAGGAGGTCATGGTGATGGGCGCCAGGATCACCCCACCCACGGCCCCGACAAAGGCGGAAATCATGAAAGACAACAGAACCATGCGCTGTACGCCGATGCCGACCAGGGACGCGGCCTTGGAGTCAAACGAACAGGCCAGCATGGCCTTGCCGTGGATGGTCCCGGAAAAGAAGAGCTTCAGGGCCGCGAGCAAAAAGAGGCTTATGGCCAGCACCCAGATGGCCTGCGGCATGATGGCCGCGCCCAGGAACATGATGGGCTGGTTGCCGGAAAACGGCTCCAGGACATGGGTGTCTTTGCCCCACAGCAGCATGGCCAGCCCCCGGATGAGGATGGACACGCCGATGGTGATGATGATCAGGTTGATGGTCGGGCAGTCCCGCACCGGACGGATAGCCAGGCGTTCCACCAGGGCCCCGGCCATGGTCGCACCGAGGACAGCCAGCACCACGGCCGAGGGCTCGCCAAGCCCCAAAGCGTGCATGAAGTAGACGCTCATCATCCCGCCGAGCATGACGAATTCGCCCTGGGCGAAATTGATGACGCCCGTGGTATTGAAGATGATGGTGAAGCCAAGGGCGGTGAGCCCGTAGGTGCTGCCCAGCGTCAGCCCCGTGATCAGATATTGCAGCAGGCTAGATGGATCCATGTTCTCACATTAAAAAAGCCGGCGGATGTGATTTCCACCGGCGTTTTTGTCATTGATGCGTTGTTAGTTCAAGACCTTCCAGGTGCCGTTCTCGATGGTGACCATGATGAACGCGGATTCGTCGAGGCCGTTGTGATTTTCGGGGGAATAGGTGTACACGCCCGAGGTGCCGGCGAAACCCGAAATTTTCTCCAGATTGTCGCGGATGTCGCCAGATTTGGCCGATCCGCCCATTTTAATGGCTTCCATGACCAGGGCGAAGGCATCGTGCGCGTAACCGCCGAAAGATGAAATCTGGGGGCCGAAGGCCTTGGTGTAATCGGCCACATAGGCTTCGAGCACGGGCTTCTGAGGATGGTCAGCGGGCAACTGATCAACAGCCACCAAGCGCCCGGCGGGCAAAACAAGGCCTTCCGCCGCGTCCCCGGCCAATTCGATGAACTTGCCCGAGGCCACGCCGTGACTCATGTACAAAGGAGTATCGAGCCCAAGCTGCACGCGGTTGCGCGCCACCACCGCCGGACCGGGGTTGGTGCCCCAGCAGATGATGGCATCAGCGCTTGCGCCCTTGATCTTGGTCAACTGCGCGGTCATATCCGTGTCCTTGGGTCCGTAGACCTCATCGGCGGCAAGCTCGAAACCTTCAGCCGGGACGAGTTCCTTAAGCACAGCGCGTCCGGCCTGCCCATACCCGTCGGATACGGTCAGAATGGCCAGCCTCTTGTAGCCCTTGTCCCTGGCGTCCATGAGAATCCTTGACACGGCGTGACGGTCGAGCTGCGGCGTATTGAAGATCCAGGGATCAACCGGCCGCACAATCTTTTCGGCGGCAGCGCAGGAGATAAGCGGCACCTCGGCGGAGGAGAAAAATTTGGAGATGGCCAGGGTGTTGCCGGAGATGCTGGGCCCGATGACCACGGCCACCTGGTCCTGATCAAGGAGCTTTTTGGCGGCCATGACGCATTTGTTCACATCGGACTCGTCGTCATAGATAATGACCTCGAGCTGCTGTCCGTTCACGCCGCCTGCCGCGTTGATCTGCTCCTGGAGCATGACCAGGGTGTTCTTTTCGGGTTCACCCAGAAAGGACGCCGGACCGGTCACGGAAAGGATGGCGCCGATCTTGATGGCATCGCCCCCGAAGGCAGGCACGCAAGCCAGCAGATATGCGACAAGAGCAACGACACATTTCGTCGCTTTCATGGGAAACCTCCCGAAATGATGGTGAAAAGGCAAAAAAACAAGGGCTATTGAACGATAATCGATAGCTTGAACGCCTGACTGTGTCAATCGCAAGGCCCTCATAGGCCCCCTAGGTCCTATGAGTCCTATTCTCCCCCCAGAAAATGCAAAAGCCCATCATGCAGCATCATGACGGGCTTTTGTGACTGAACTTGGGTGCGTAAGGAAACTAGTTCTTATTCGAGGCCACGGAGAGCCTGGAAATCTTTCTGGCTGCGGTGCGCCAGTGGATGACCTTCTTGGTCGCGGCTTTGTCCAGAATGGAGGTGACGTTCTTCAAAGCGGCGGTGACGGCATCGTTGTCCTTGGACTCGATGGCGACGTGCAGGGCCTTGGTTGCGTTCTTCACCCGGGTTTTCATCATTCTGTTGCGCTCACGGGCCTTCAGGCTCTGGCGGTGTCTCTTCAGGGCAGACTTGTGATTGGCCAAAATATAACTCCTTCTCAAATTAAACGCGTGTTTCTGTCAGCATCAAAATGCCTCTGCAATCCGGGGTCACTAGCCGAAGATTTTGAGATCTGTCAAGCCTTGAAGCGGCCTAGACCTGAAATTTTCCAAAATCGGCGACACGGCCCAGGGTGCCAACCAGACGATACAGCAGATTCAAGCGGTTGGCTCGCAGCGCAGGATCCTCGCACATTACCATGACCCCATCGAAGAAACCGTCCACGGCGGGACGCAGCACACGCAGGCGCGACAGCATCTGCGGATAGTCGGCGACTGCGGCGAGCTCGGCCCAGACCGGCTCGACCTGCTGCAAGGTGGCCCAGAATGACTTTTCCGCATCCACCTCGAGCAGTTCCTCACGCACAGTTCCGCAAAGATCCTGGTCGCCCTGCTTGCGGATGATGTTCGCCGCACGCTTGAAGGTCAGCACCGAGGCTTCGAAATCCTCTTCGCGGCTGAATTCCGCCAGGGCGCGAACCCGCAGCCAGGTGTCGTTGATATCGGTAAAACCCGGGGCCATGGCCGCTTCGATGACCAGAGTCGCGATGCCCTGCCCGTTCCAGTAAGCGCGCAGGCGCTGCCCGAAGAAATCCATGAGCTTGTCCAGGGCCTCGTCCTCGCCGAACTTCCAGGTCACACCAGTGTAACCCTGCTGAGCCTGGCGCAACAGGACCGAGATATCGACTTTAAGCCCCATCTCCAGAATGATGCGGCACGCGCCGAGGGCGTTGCGGCGCAATGCGTATGGATCGGCCGCGCCAGTGGGCACCATGCCAAGGCCAAAGCACCCCGCCAGATTGTCGAGTTTGTCGGCCAAAGACAGGATGGCCCCGGGCATGCCCGAAGGCAGATCCGAGTCCTGCCCGGCAGGCAGGCACTGCTCGTAGAGGGCCTGGGATACCGTCTGGCTTTCCCCATTGCGCAGCGCGTAGATGCCACCCATCTTGCCCTGCAGGTCATCGAATTCGTAGACCATCTCCGAAACCAGGTCCGCCTTGGAGAGGCGTCCGGCGCGAGCCATGGCTAACTGCAACTCCGGAGCGACGCTTGCCGCGATAAAGGAGCAGAGCTTTTCGAGTCTGCGGGTCTTGTCGCCCATAGTCCCCAAGGGGCCGATGAAGATGACCTTGTCCAGCTTTTCCAGCCAGTGGTCGAAGCTCGCGGCGCAGTCGGCCTCCCAGAAGAAGCGGGCGTCCTCCAGGCGGGCGCGCAGCACCCGCTCCCAGCCCTTGCGCACCAGGGCCGGTTCGCGGGACTCGATGTTGGTGGCGGTCAAAAAATACGGCAGCAGCTTTCCATCCACGCCGCGCAGGCCGAAGCTCTTCTGGTGCGTCTCCATGCTGGTCAGCAGCACTTCGGCGGGCAGTTCCAGGAATTTTTCGTGAAATCCGCCGAGCATGGCGCGGGGCGTCTCGACCAGATTGGCGACCTGATCAAGCAGGGCTTCGGACCACTCCACGCTGCCGCTCACCTCGGCGGCAAGCCTGTCGCCTTCAGTTTTGATGGCCTGCTTGCGATCGGCGGCGTCAAGGATAACCTTGCCCTGCTCGGCAAGAATCCGAGCGTAGTCGTCGGCATGGGGCACGATGAACGGCCCGGAACCCATGACCCGATGCCCCCGGGTCTGATTGGAGGCCGTGAGGCCGGCAAAAGTGAAAGGTACTGCCTCACCGTCCAGCATGGCCAGAATCCAGCGCACGGGACGGCCAAAGGTGCATTCCTTGCCCATCCACTGCATTTTCTTGGGAAAAGTCAGACCCGGCAGGATCGTCTGGCAGGCTTCTGCCAGGATCTCGGCGGCCGTGCGCCCGCCCACGGTCTTTTTGAGAGCCAGATACTCGCCCTTGTCCGTCTTTTCCACGTAGATCTGGTCGAACTCCACGTTCTGGGACTTGGCGAATCCCAGCCCCGCCTTGGTCGGATTGCCGTCGGCGTCGAAGGCGATGCGCGCCGGAGGGCCGGACACGACGATCTGCTCGGTCTTCTGCACGTCGGCCAGGCCAGTGATATCGACCACCAGCCGCCTGGGAGTGGATGCCGTGGCCACGCGGCCGTATTCCAGGCCCGTCTCGGACAACTGGGCCGCAAAACGATCCGCCAGCTCCCGGTCCAGAAGGGGCAGGAAACGCGCCGGCATTTCCTCCACGCCGATTTCAAGAACAAAATGCCTCATAAAAACTCCCTATCTAAAAACCCTCAAAAAAAGGGGGACGGTTAGGATTTCAGGAGCGGATGCCCCATCGCCTCGCGCTGTTCCACGTAAAGCCTGGCCACGTTCGACGCCAGGGCCCGCACCCGGGCGATGTACTTGGCCCGCTCGGTGATGGAGATCGCGCCGCGCGCATCCAGCAGGTTGAAGGTGTGGGAGCATTTCAGGCAGAAATCATAGGCGGGCCAGGGCAGACCGGCTTCGCACAGCTTGGCGCACTCGGCCTCGCAGGAATTGAAGAACCCCAGGAGCATGTCCTGGCTGGAGTGGTCGAAATTGTATTTGGAGTGTTCCACCTCGGCCTGGTGATAGACTTGGCCGTAGGTCACGTGATCGTTCCAGGCCAGATCGTAGACCGACTCCTTTTCCTGCAGGTACATGCACAGTCGCTCCACGCCGTAGGTGATCTCGCAGCTGATGGGCTCCAGGTTGATCCCGCCGACCTGCTGGAAATAGGTGAACTGGGTCACTTCCATGCCGTTGAGCCACACTTCCCAGCCCAGCCCCCAAGCGCCAAGGGTCGGGCTCTCCCAGTCGTCCTCAACGAAGCGGACGTCGTGGACGTGCTTGTCGATGCCGAGCACTCCGAGGCTGTCCAGGTACAGCTCCAGCACATTGGCCGGAGATGGTTTGAGGATGACCTGGAACTGGTAGTAATGCTGCAGACGGTTGGGGTTTTCACCGTAACGCCCGTCCGTGGGGCGGCGGGTGGATTCGGGATAGGCCACCTTCCAGGGCTCGGGCCCCAGCACCCGCAAAAACGTGGACGGGTTAAACGTGCCCGCCCCGACTTCCATGTCGTATGGAAACTGCAGCACACAGCCCTGATCGGCCCAGAAACGCTGCAGGTTGGTAATGACGTCCTGAAAATTCATGCACAGCTCCTTAAGGAATCAATTCTGCCTAGCTCCGCACGAAGCGGTTGCCTTCGCAGGTCAGGCCAAGATGACATTGAACAAAAGCGTCCACCAGGTGGACGCATTCCTCTCGTACCCGGGCCGAAGGCACCCAGTCCGCCCATTCCTTGGGACCGGAACGGGCCAGGCGGAAAAGCAGGCCCAGTGTTTCGCGGGAAGTGGAAATTTTGGCCCCGCCGCCGGACGGGCAGCGCAGGCAATAAAGCCCGCCCTCCTGCACGGCGAACACGGCACGGTGATGGGCGTCAAGAGCCCCCCCGCACTGGCGGCAGCGCTGCAAATCCGGCTGATAGCCCTGGGAAAAGGCCATCTTGGCGCGAAACAAGAGGGGAATGAACCATGACCCCGGGCGATCCTCGTCCAGGGCCTCCAGAGTCTCCAGCAGCAGGTCGTGGGCAGGGGCGTAACCATCAGGAGTCAGGGGCAGAGATTCGAAAAAGCGCACGCAATTGCTGACCATGCCAAGCTTCTTCAGGTCCCGCTTCAGGGCTCCGAAACTGTTTATAAGTGTGCCTTCCTGCAGGCACAGGTATTCCTGTCGCCCCTGGCTGACACGAAAATGGACCAGACTCAGCTGGTCCAGGCAGCCGCAGAAACGTTTGCGGCTGCGGCGTCCGCCAAAAGCGAAAGCGGTCAGAAGGCCGTGGGTGGGAGAAAAAAAACGGACCCAGCAGTCCGCTTCACGAAAGGTGCCCACCCGCAGCACCAGAACCTTTTCGGAAAATTCCATGCGTCCATCCCGGACTTGAGGCCCGCCGGCTCTAATCGATAACCAGGGTCTTGACCTCGCCAAGAGCCCCGTCGAAAGGATAGGGTTGCCCGTCGAGTTCAAGCTTTACCCCGCCCGCATTGCCAAACTTGATGTTCAGCGATTTCGTGAAGGTGACGGTGGTCGATTCGCCCTTGCGCAGAAAATAATCCAGCACCTTGTCATCAGGCCTCGCCTGCAGCCAGCTCGCGGAATCGGCAACAATGCGCAGGTTGCGCTCCCTGCCTGTAGCGGCGGGAGCCTGGGGCTCCTGCGCCTGCACGACCGGCTTCGCCTCAGCTGCCTGCTCCGTTTGTGCCGGAAGGGCCTCAGCGCCTGCGACTTCCCCCGCGGCGGCCGGAGCCTGCTCGGTGGCGTTTAGACCTTCGTCTGCCGAGGCGTTGACGGACATGGACGTTTCAGGCTGATCTGCTGGCGCGGCCGCCACTTCCTGCATCTGGGTCAAGGGAGCAGGTAACGATTCAGACGGAAGCGATTCCGTCGGAGCCACGGGAGGAGCGACCTCTTCCACGGGCAGCGGAACCTCGGACGGCTGGGCGCTAAAATGGTTGTAAGCGTACCAACCGATACCCCCGAGGATCAGGATGCCCAGAATCGCCACGATGCGCACGGCTGTCACGACGCTGCCGGAATCGTGCATTTTGACGCGAATCTGATGCGAATGGATTTCCGACTGATCCGTATCCTTGGGCACCGGATATTCGCGGCTGAAATGAGCGCACAACTCCTGCGCGTCGAGGCCAAGCAAGAGGGCGTAACTGCGCACAAATCCCCTGGCGTATACCGGATGGGGAAATCTTGCGCTGTTGCCTTCTTCAAGGGCGGCGATGACCGAAGGGGCGATCTTGGTCTTTTCCTCGACCGCCTCGACCGTCAGGCCCTTGCGTTCGCGCCCTTCGCGCAGTGCTGTTCCGATCTCAATCAGGTCCATATTCTGGAAACTCCACGCATGGATTGTCGAAACCCCAAGTTACAGCTTCTTCTGGATGATGGCCTTGCTGCGCAGACCAGCCATGTACTCCTTGAAACGCTCTTCCAATTTGGGACGCATGATGGCTTCCCGAACTTCCTCGTCAACGGCCGCACTCTCCTTCCGCTCGCCGTCGCGGCGATCAAGCAGCTTCACGATCACCCATCTGTCCTGGATGAGAAAGGGTTCGCTCACCTCGCCCACACTGAGGGTGCGCAAACCTTCGCGCCACGGATCGTCCAATTCCCGCCAGTTCACGTCGGCCATGACGCCCTTGTCGGCCTTGGGGCCTACGGAGTAACGCTCCACGGCCTCGTCAATGCCGATCTCACCGCCGCGCAGGGAGTTCCAGATGGTGTCTGCCCCCTGTCTGTCCGCGAACACGACCATCTGCAGGCTCACCACCCGCTCCGTGGTCAACTCGGAGCGATTGCGTTCCAGATAGGCGTCAATCTCTTCCTGAGTGACCACGACCTTGCGGCGAACCATGTAGCCGAGAATCTTGTGTTTGACGATGTCCTCGCGGCTGCGTTCCTTGAACTGCTCCGGCGTCAGACCCTGCAGGCGCAGGGAGCGCTCGAAATCCTCGTCGCTCAAACGCCGGCGGACCTTGAACTGCCGGACCTCGTTTTCCACCTCGGAGTCGGAGACCACGATATTGAGGCGCTGGGCTTCCTGACGCAGGACAATGTCGTCGATCATGGAGTCGAGGACCTGCGGGGCGATCTTCTCGGCCGTGGCCGGATCAGGGGTCTGACCCACGACCAGGCGGATCTGCTGCTGCAGGTCCTGCAAGGTGATGATCTCGCCGTTGACCACACCCACGATGCGGTCGACCATCTGCGCGGCCTGGCCAATGCCGATCAGGAAAAAAAGAAAGGAAAACATCAAAACTGAGCGAAGACCGTATTTTCTCATAAAATAAGTTCTCATTTTTAATTATATTCAGAAACTCGCGGAATTATTGGCACGTCCCGATATTTCCAGGACCAGCCGTTCCAGAGGGCCGGAAGCGGCGCAAAGGCGTGCGGTGCGCCCAACGTAGTACCCTTCAGCGTTGACGGAGTCCAGTTCAAACTTGGGAGGTCCCGGCCTGCAGGTTACAGCGTGATCCGCTCCCTGAGCGCCAGCAGCATGTCCTTCAAGGCATGCATGGCCAGGGTCGGCGAGGCGCTTGCGGGCAGGCGCAGTTCCAGCTTGGCCGGCGGCAGGATGCGGGCGCTGCCAGCGTTCTCTCCGACCCAGCCCATGAGCTTGGCGAGATCGACGTTGTGCCTGGTCTCGTCCCAGTGGATGAGCGCCCGCTCCTCGAACAGGTCCACCCGCACCGCGCCGAGCCTGCGCGCATCGATCTTGATCATGAGCACGGCCACAAAGGTTTTCAGAGCCTCGGGCAGGGAACCGAAGCGATCGCGCATGTCGTCCACGATCTCGACGATGGCGCCCTCGTCGTGGCAGGATGACAGAGACTTGTAGTAATGCAGGCGCTCCTTGCCGTCGGCCACGTATTCCTCGGGGATGAGGGCCTGGAAGCCGAGGTTGAGTTCGGGCTCGATCTCGGTTTCAACCTTGCCGCCGCGCAGCCTGGTGACCTCTTCTTCGAGCATCTCCAGAAAAAGATCGAGACCGACCTTGCCGATGGTCCCGGACTGGGCCTCGCCGAGGATGTTGCCCGCCCCGCGCAGACGCAGGTCCTCCATGGCCACCTTGAAGCCAGCGCCGAGGTAGTCCATGTCGAGGATGATCTTGAGGCGCTTGCGCGAAGTCTCCTGCAGGCGGTCCAAGTCCGGGATGATGAAGTAGGCGTAGGCCTGCTCGCTGGAGCGCCCCACCCGGCCGCGCAACTGGTAGAGCTGGCCGAGTCCGAAGAGCTGGGCCTGGTCCACAATGAGCGTGTTGGCGCGGGGAAAATCAAGGCCCGACTCGATGATGGCCGTGCAGACCAGCACGTCCAGTTCGCCGTGCCAGAACTTGTGCATGGTCTCTTCCAGATCATGGGCCTTCATCTGGCCGTGCCCCATGCCCACCCGGGCACCCGGAACCAGGGAGGACACGAACTCCACCACCCGCTCCAGGCCCTGCACACGGTTGTAGACCCAGAAAACCTGCCCGCCCCGGGCCAGCTCGCGCTCAAGGATAACCTTGAGCTGGCCCGGTTCGCGCTCAAGCAGTGAGGTCTCCACGGGCTTGCGGTCGCGCGGTGGCGTCTCGATGACGCTTAAGCCCCGGATGCCGGACAGGGAGAGCTGCAGAGTGCGCGGGATGGGGGTGGCGGTCAGGGTCAGGACGTCGATGGTCGAACGCATCTTCTTCATGCGCTCCTTGTGCTTGACGCCGAAGCGCTGCTCTTCGTCGAGGACCAAGAGAGCCAGATTGGAGAACTCCACGTCTTTAGAGAGCATGCGGTGAGTGCCGATGAGCACGTCGACCTGGCCGCGGCGCACAGCCTCGAGAGTGCGCTTCTGCCCGGCTGCGGGCACGAAGCGGCTGAGGAGCCCCACGGTGATGGAAAACGGCTCCATGCGCTGCCTGAAAGTCTGGTAGTGCTGCTCGGCGAGGACCGTAGTCGGGCAAAGAAGGGCCACCTGTTTGCCATCCAGGACCGCGCGGAAAGCCGCGCGCAGCGCCACCTCGGTCTTGCCGAAGCCCACGTCGCCGCAAACCAGCCGGTCCATGGGTTCGGGCTTTTCCATGTCGGCCAGAACATCTGCGATGGCTTTTTCCTGATCACGGGTTTCCTCGAAGCCGAAGCTGGCCTCGAATTCCCAATACAGCTCGGAAATGGGGTTGTACTGAAAGCCCTTGGCGATTTTGCGGAAGGCGTACATCTCCACCAGATCGCGCGCGATCTTGGCGATGGACTGGCGCGTGCGTTCACGCGCCTTGCTCCAGGCCGCGCTGCCCAGACGGTCCAGGGCCGGGGCCGCGCCGTCGGGTCCCTTGTAGCGCTGGACCTGCCCCAGACGATCCACCGGCAGGTAGAGACGGTCCTCTCCGTCGTATTGAAGCAGGAGGTAGTCGTTGGCCACGTCCCCGAACTTGATGCGGTGCAGGCCGCCGAAACGACACAGACCGTAGTCGCGGTGGACCAGAAGATCGCCGCATTCCAGCTCGTCAAAGGCGTCGAGGCCCTTGAAGGCCTTGCCCACGCTGCGCTGCGCCTTGGGCGCTCCGGGCTGGAGCACGGATTCCGGCAGAATCTGCATCTCGGCCCAGGGCAGGCGCATGCCGTGGCCCAGGGAGCCGACCAGGGCGAAGATACCCTTGCCCTTGGGGTCGTACTCGGTGCTGAGTACGTGATCATCCTGGGCCGCGAGCTGCAGAAATTTCTTGCGTGACTGCTCGGTATGAAAGCAGAAAATGGTCTGGGCGTAAGTTTTGCGCCAGACGGCGAGTTCCTGCATGAGCGCCCGCCACGGACGACTGCGGCTCTCCGGTGTCCAGAACAGATCCTCAAAAGAGCTCACTCCCTCTTCGGGCAGATCGAGCCCCTCCTCACGCACGCCCATGACCAGACTCTCGCAGAGGATCTGCCGGTTGTCCTCCCATGTCTTGCGCACATCCCCAGGGGTCTGGATCAGGCCGTGCCGGGGCCACTGCCGCTCGTCGTCGCGAAAATAATTCTGCCAGGCCCAGCTCGTCTCGTCGAGTTTGGTGCGCAGGTCCTGGGCCTCGGCCATGATGAAGACGCTCCCCTCGGGCAGCCAGGCCTCCAGCCCCACGGTCCGGGAATAATACATACTCGGCGGCAGATGAGGATGGACCTGCAGCAATTCCTTTTCCAGTTGGGCACGCGCGGGCTTTGCTATCTCGCCCAGGCGCAGCCAGCCGTCGAACATGCCCCGGGCTTCCTCCCGGTAGGTGTCGGCGCCGATGCAGCCCGTCACAGGCAGGATCGTCACGGCCTTGAGGTCCGCCCTGGAGCGCTGGGACATGGGTTCAAAAAGCCTGATGCGCTCCAGCGTGTCCCCAAAAAATTCCAGGCGCAGGGGATGATCGTATCCGGGACAGAAGATGTCCATGATGTCGCCGCGCAGGGACGTCTCGCCCACGGCCGTGACCATGGAAACCCTTGAATAGCCCCAGTTGACCAGGGTTTCGAGGAGATCGTCCTGGGACATCTCCTCGCCCTCGCCCAGGTCCAGGTGCTCGCGCTGCAAAAGGTCCGGATGCGGCCATTTCTGGATCAGGTTCTCCAGCGGCACAAGTACCCCGCGCCCTCGTTTTTTCAGGGCCAGAGCAAAGAGGACCCGCCATCGTTCCGGCCACGGTGAACGGCGCGGATCTTCAATGGAATAATGGGGAAAGCGCAGCCAGCGGCGCTCCCAGAAAGGAAGGTCCCGGTCTGCGGGCGAAAAAAGGCGCGCCAGGGAATCGTACAGGGGCAGATCCGCGCTGGGCGGCAGCACCAGGACGACATTGTGCCCTTTTTCGATCATTGCCTGGGCCAGATACATCTGCGAGGCCGGGCCACTCTTGAAGATCCTGGTCTGGCGCTCCGATCCTGAAACGAGTTTCTGCAAGGCTTGGGGGATGATCACTAAACGGCCGGTCCGGGTTGTAGGGAACGGGGAAAAGCCGCTCCCGGTCAGGAGCGGCTTTGGGCCAGTGGCGAGCCAGGGCGAACGAACGAATCATCCACCCCACATCGTGCTACGTTGCCCAAAAAGGAGGCCAGGTCAAGCGGTTACGCCTCATGCGAAAGCCCCGCAACCATCTTGATGGTCACAGACGGACATTTTGGTGGACAGGCCTGTGGCGGATGCGTATTGGACTATGCGTACGTAATCGGTTCACCCCTTTCCCAAGGAGAAGTTCATGGCACGATTCCTTCCCAATGAGGATCCCTTCACCCTGGAAGACCAGCTCAAGATCCTCGGCAACGACGAGTTGCTCGATTTCTGGGAAGAAAGCCAGATGCTCGACCGCTACCTTGAGCCTACCGAGCATGAACAGCCCCCATCACTGCACTACGAAAACGCCATCCTGAACGAACTCAGGCTGCGTTACTCAATGGGCGAGATATAATAAATACCTCCCTTTGAAACTCCAAAGCTCCCTTTTCGGGAGCTTTTTTTTGGCCTCGCGCAGGCCTCCGGGCAAGAAAAAAGCCGGTCAAGGACCGGCCTAAAAATCTGGAGCGGGAAACGAGATTTGAACTCGCGACTTCAACCTTGGCAAGGTTGCACTCTACCACTGAGTTACTCCCGCATTATTGGAGGCGGCATCCAGATTTGAACTGGAGAATGGAGGTTTTGCAGACCTCTGCCTTACCACTTGGCTATGCCGCCTTTTCTCGTGGAGCGGGAAACGGGACTCGAACCCGCAACCCTCAGCTTGGAAGGCTGATGCTCTAGCCATTGAGCTACTCCCGCCCGCGAGGATCAAGCAGCTACTGCAACCGCCCGTGCCCGTCAAGGAAAAATAAGGGGTTACCAGACTGTCCCAAAACGGCGATCTGCTTCGTCACTGCAGAAAATCCAGACCCTCACGTATCTTAAAATACGCTTCGGCCCTGGATTTTCTTTGTTCCTCGCATCTCACCATTTTGGAGCAGCCTGAATATTTGTAATTATTCAACAGTCAGCTACCCCAGTCCCTGCCCCGGTTCCATGATCATTCCGGTCAGCGTGGTCTCGTAGCCGCCCAGGGCCTCGATGCGCTCCTTGAAGGCGCGGGATCGGATCAACTCCAGCGCCGTTTCGATCTTCCAATCCGCCAGTTCAGGCAGAAACGCCAGATCATAGCGTTCCCGGGCCAGGGGCACGAAATCAAGCCCCAGGGCATTGGCGGCGGCAAAAATGCCCAGACCGCAGGAGGCTGTTCCGGTCAGCACGTTGACGGCCACGGCCATGTGCGTGAACTCCTCCTTCTCGTACCCGTTTACCTGCTCCGGACCAATCCCGGCCTGCCGCAGGTGGTAATCGAGCAGGATGCGCGTGCCCGCCCCGCGCTGACGGTTGATGAAGCGCACCTCGGGCCGGGCGAGGTCCCCCACTCCGGTGATGCCCAGGGGATTGCCCTTGGCCACGATGAGGCCCTGATGCCGGATGGCCAGGTTGACGCAGGCCACGTCAAGACCGGGCAGATACTTGCGGAAAAAGGGAAAATTGAAATCCCCGCTGTCCTCGTCGAAAAGATGCGTGCCGGCCATGAGCGCCGAGCGGTTCTTGAGCGCCGTCAATCCGCCCATGGAGCCCACGTGGCTGGACGCTATGCGCACCGGCCGCTCCAGCCCCATGAATTCGTTGCCGAGCACGTCGAGGATGTTGTCGTGACTACCGACCACAACCAGAGTTTGATCAAGCTCCGCCGCCGGAACCAGCAGCTCCGCCCGCACCGTGGAAGCGGCCTCGGCCCCCTCGCTTTCAACCGGGATGCGGGTCATGCCCTGGGCGCGGATGAGAGTGGTCAGCATGCCCGCGCCGCGTCCAAGCGGGGTGGCTACGAACTTGTCCCCGACCCGTCCGATGGCCAGACGGACCAGCTCTTCGGTGCCAAGCTTGGAGGGTACCTTGCGCGCCAGCTCCACCTCCACCGTCTGCCGCACCGGCGGCGTCTTGCGGGATAGCCAGGACAAAAGCGGGATGAGCAGTTCCTCGAAGCACACCACGGCCGAAACTGGATATCCCGGCGCGCCGACAACGAGCTTGCCCTCGATGACCCCCAGGATGGACGGCTTGCCGGGCATGAGATCAATACCGTGCACCAGCACCCTGCCCAGACGCTCGATGATGGAGCGGGAAAAATCCTTGGAACCGGCCGAGGAGCCCGCGCCGATGACAACCACATGATGGGGTCCGCTCACGGCCTCGCGCACGGCGGCAGTCAGGGCCTCTTCGTTGTCCGGGACCGGATCGACCCGGGTGAACAGGCAGCCTTGAGCGGCGGCCAGACCAGCAAAGACCTGGGAATTGCTCTCGATGACCTGGCCGGGCTTGGGATTTGGCCGCGTGGTAAAATCGAGGACTTCGTCACCGGTGGGGATGAAGGCCATGCGCAGCTGCTCACGCACCGGTACGTCCCAGATGCCCGCGCTCAAAAGTCCGCCCACGTCATAGGGCGAAAGCAGCCTGTTCTGGGGCAACAGGAGCTCCGTGGCCACGATGTCCTCGCCGATGCGGCGCACGTGCTGCATGGGAAAGACCGGGGTTTCGATCTCGATGGCCTCGTCGCTCTCGCGCACGACCTTCTCGATCATGAGCACCCCGTCCATGCCCTCGGGCAGGGGGTGGCCGGTGTTCACGGGCCTGCACTGGGTGCCCTTGGCCAGGAGCACGGGTCGCCCTTCACGGGCCAGGAAGGTGGACTCGGCCTTAAGCGCATACCCGTCCATGGCCGCGCTGTGAAAGGTCGGGGAGGAGCACACCGCGTACACCGGCTGCGCCGTGACCCGGCCGCAGGCCTGCTGCGCAGGGATGGTTTCCGTGCCGACCAGACGGTCGCGGTCCAGGGCCTCCATAGTCAGGCGCAGGGCTTCGGCCACGGGCAGGGTCTTGAGATAGATGTTTCTTTTTTCCATAGAATCCTTGAATCCCTCCTGACTAAAATATCCAGACATCCACGTCCTGCCCGGCCCGCATGCCTTCCAGCGAGGCTTCAATCCGCACCAGACCGTCGGCGTCGAGCATGGTACGCAGCAATCCCGACTTGCCGAGCCTGGGCATGGCCACAAGCTCCCCGTCCCGCTCTTCGAGCCGCACCCGCACGAAATCCTCGCGCCCGGGCTTGGAGGACAGGTTTGCACCGAGCCGGGCCGGGCGCATGATCCGGCGGGCGGGATCAAAGGCCCCGGCGTCGCCACCCAGATGGACCAGCAGCGGCAGCCCGAAGACCAGCATGACGATCTGCGCGGAAGTGACCTGCCCGGGAAGTCCCAGAACCGGCTTGCCGCCGACCCGGGCCAGAATGGTCGGCTTGCCGGGACTGATGGACACGCCGTGGGCCAGAATTTCGCCATTCGCGAATGACTCAAGGACCTCTATCGTCAAATCGCGCGTGCCGATGGAACTGCCGCCGGAGATAAAGACCACGTCGTTCTCTTCCAGGCTTCGGGCCAGTGCGGACTTAAGCGCTTCACGCTGGTCGGGGACCAGCCCCATGGAGTGGGTCGCGGCCCCTGCCTGCCGGGCCATGCAGGCCAGGGTGTGGGAATTCACGTCCCTGATCTGTCCGGGCCTTGGAGTGTGATGGACGGGGACCAGTTCGTCTCCAGTGGAGATAATGCCGCAGCGGGGGCGGCGAAAAACCGTGGCCTCAAGGCGGCCAATGGCGGCCATGAGCCCCACATCCTGCGGGCGCAGACGCCGTCCGGCCGGCAGGGCCACCTGCCCCTCTCCCACGTCCTCGCCCCGCAGCATGACGTTCTCACCCGGTGTCACGGTTTTGCGGATCTCGACGGTCGTGTCCCCGAGCATCTGGGTATGCTCGACCATGATCACGGCGTCCGCGCCGGGAGGAACGCTCCCGCCCGTGGCGATGCCCATGCATTCGCCGGAGCTTAAGTGGCGGGTGACGACCTCATCGATGGCCGCGCTGCGGGCGAGTTCCACATAGGCAGGGTTCCCCTCGCTCGCACCGAAAGTATCGGCCGCCCGCACGGCGTAGCCGTCCATGCAGGATCGATCGAGAGCCGGAATGTCCTCCCCGGACAAAATATCCTCTGCCAGAATGCGATCCAGGCAATCCTCAAGGGCAAGGGTCTCGGAAGGGACAGGCTCGAAAAGCCTGAGCAATTCGCAGAAGCGGGCCGAAGTGATAACCCGGAAAAAGCCGTGCTCCATGCTACTCCGCCTTCAGGGAAGAAAGTTTGCTTTCCGGATAGGCATCGGCATAGTACTGCACATCCTCGCCAAAGATATCCTGGGCCTTGCCTTTGGCGTAGGTTTCGATGTCGCTTTGCAGCTGCTGAAACTGCCGCGCGAGCTGCCGCCCCACAGGGGTGAGCTCGTAGCGCTGCCCCTTGCCCTTGATCTTCTGCACCAGGGGCTTGCCGATACTCTCTTCGGCGGCCTTGAGCTTGCCCCAGGCCGCACGGTAGGACATCTTCATTTCCGTGGCGGCCTGCCTGAGCGACCCGTACTCCTCAATTTTTTCAAGAAGCAGGGCCCGGCCGATGCCCAGAAAAATTTTCTCGTCCCGCTCGAACCAGAGGTGCAAGCGCAAAGTCAGGGGGGCCTCGGCTTTGGACTCCGTCATGTTTTCCTCCTCAGGGATGAGGGTGAAGTGATGAAAATTCAAACACATATTGTGTTAAATCAAAGCCAGGCACAAAACAAGCATTGTGATGTGAGAAAAGACACGTTACGAACGAAACCGGCCCGGATTCACACCTCGCCCTATACCAACGGAGAATGCCCATGATCGAAGCTGAAAAAGCCCAGGAATTGCTCACCAAAAAAATCGATGCCTGCAAAAAGCGCGGCTTTCTGCCACCGGAACTGATCGATCTGGTAGAAAAAATATACACTCGCCAGCTCCAGTCCCGAAGCCAGGCCGAGGTGCCCGCCGCCGCAAGCCTGGAGGTTGCCGATGCATTGCAGCACGGACAGGGTGCGCCCTTGGTCGAAAGAGCTCGCTTTCCCTTTGACAAAGAGCAAAGCCTTGGGCTTTTCAACGAATTTCTGGAGCTTGTGAAATCGGTCAACCCCGCCCTGAGCGAAGCGGTCGCCGCCCTGTCCAAGGCCCTTGCGGACAAATCCCTGGATCTGGACAAGGCCATGCAGGCGCATTTGAACGGCGACGAAGCATTCTTTTCCACCTGGGCTAAGGCTACCCCGACGGCCCCACGCACCCTGCCCATGCTCGTGCAGGCGGCCATGACCCCGTCCATCGAGCGCGCCGCCCTCGATCTGGCGTCACGCACCGATCTTTCAAGCTCCTGGCCCCATGGCCACTGCCCCTTGTGCGGAAGCATGCCGATCATATCCGATCTGCGGGAAAAGGAAGGTTTCAGGTATAATATCTGTGGCTTCTGCCACGCGGAGTACCACGCGCCCAGGCTGCAATGTCCCTTCTGTCTGGAAAATGACAGCTCCAAGCTCGAATATTACGAGGCCGAGGAAGAACCCGGTGTGCGCATCAACGCCTGCAAGACCTGCAATCTCTACATCAAGATCACGGACTACAGGAATCTGGATCGGCGCAGCCTGCCCCTGGTGGACGATCTGGATTCCCTGAGCCTCGATGTGGCGGCGCGGGAAAAGAAATACAAGCGCCCCACGCTCTCGGCCTGGGGATTTTAGAGACAGGGCGGCTGGTCGCGACAGGACCGACTGTTTTCAACCCCACGAACACGGGCATGGATTCCCGCCTTCGCGGGAATGACTCGGAGGCTGCGAAAATTGCGCACTAAAAAGCCCGACAGACCCATCCATACACAGCCGCCCCCCGACCAACGCCCGGTCGCCGCGTTCCGGTTCGATCCGGGACGGGGGCGGCAACTGTCTGACTGAGCCAGGCATCGTTTGTTTTCCCGTCGCGTTCCGCCCGAGTGCGCCTTTATGTTCGGCAGCAGCGACGGGAAAACAGTACGAGGCCGGTGAAGGAGTTTTGGCGGCCCCGTCCCGGATCGAACCGGAACGCGGCCGCCCTGACGCAGCCCATTCCCCGGCACAAATCGAACTGGAACGCGGCCGCCTGGTGCAGCCCATTCCCCGGCACAAATCGAACTGGAACGCGGCCGCCCTGACGCAGCCCATTCCCCGGCACAAATCGAACTGGAACGCGGCCGCCTGGTGCAGCCCATTTTCTCATTGACTATAGACAGAAAAACCAAAAAATACCGCGTCCACTGCCTTCCGGCGGCAAATCGCGGCACAGGGTAAACCATGATCGGATTGGTGCTCGCCGGGGGAAAATCCTCCCGACTCGGACAGGACAAGACGCGGGTCGTGCACGAAGGGCAAACCCTGCTTACGCGCACGGCCATACTTTTAGAGCGCCATGTCGAACAGGTTTACATCTCCTCCCGCCACGCCATGGACACGGGCGGTCCCTGGTCAGTCATCATGGACGAGACGGAACGCATCGGCCCCGCCGGAGGCATCATCACGGCCCTGCGCAAGCTGGGCGGGCCGATCTTCGTCCTTGCCTGCGACCTGCCTTTCATGGAGGCCAGCATCATCGAACGGCTCAAGGCTGCGCGCGAAAGCCGCCCGCCCCATTGCGTGCTGACCACCTGGCAACTCAAGGATTCGGGATTCATCGAAAATCTGGTCGCCATTTACGAAGCGCAGTCCCTGCCGTTGCTGGAAGAGGGTGTGACTAGGGGCATCTTCAAGCTCAGCCGTCTCATCCCGACCGAGTTGCGCCACACGATGACCTATTCGGAAGAAGAGCGGCGCATTTTCTTCAACATCAACTACCCTGGCGACTTGGAGCAACTGCGCGGCCGCTGAAAACTCCTATTTTCCCCGCACGAATAAGAGTGTCCCGACTCCGGGTACATCGAGGCGCACATTGTCGCCCTCGACCATCCCCTCTACCACCGCCCCGTCACGCGTATGCACGGTGACCACTCCCGGCCGCACAGACCAGGCAAAAGGCAACACCTCGCCCTCGATCTCCCATTTTCCGCTGCCGTCCTCATCAAACACCATGACCACGTCCACCTGCCCGCTGAGCCCCGCGTGTGAAGCCTCGTAGCGTCCGACGAGCTCGGTCCGACTGGTGCAGGCCGAAAGGACCAGGAAAGCGAAAAGCAAAAGCCAGGAAAGTAATCTCATCACAGCCCGAGTTCCTCCGGTTTAAGCATGAACAGCCGGTCCAGATGCACCAGGCGGTCGTAAAAATAAATATGCGCGGCCATGGCCAGCCAGGCCAGATCCCTGAGCACAGTCCACCAGGAGATGGGCTCTCCCACGCTCTGAAAACAGCCGCAGCCGATGGGCGTTTCCTGGATCAGGGCCACGATCACCGCCACGGTGAACATGACCAGCATCCCGCCAATCAACAAGCTCGCCGCGCGCACCCGAACCCCGGCCAGCAGGAAAAGGCCGCTCACGAGTTCAAGCCAGGGCATGAACAGCGCCAGGGGATTTATCAGCCAATAGGGAACGATGAGGTAGCCCGCGATATTGTCCGCGAACTCGGCCGGAAAGTTGATCTTGTGGAGACTGGCGTAGATGAAGATCCCGGCCAGATACAGACGCAGGATCAGGGCAAGGGCCGGGTGGGTCAGTATGGTTTGCAGCCGGGCCTTCATTGCGTGCCTCCGTCCAGATCCAGCGGGGCGACATCCTTGACGATGTAGACCCGCTCATGATCCCGGCCCAAAAATTTTGCAGCCACGATCTGGTCGTAACGACGGCTCACACTGCGCCCGAAAACCACCACCGGGCGCTCGGGGTCTTCGGCGCTCAGCTGCATCATGTAGACCAGATCGAAAAGCTGGGCCGGAACGTTCACCGCCCGCTCGGCGTGCCCGAGTTCGAAGAATTCACGCGGCCGGGCATCAATCAGGAGCGCATCCTCGTTGGCCATAAGCTCCAGGGCCTGCTCCAGAGTGACGAACGGAACCTCCGGTCCTGCGGGTTCGATCAGTGCGATTCCGCGCGGGTTCTGTTCGTTGAAGGCCAGGGCCATGCCAAGGCTCAGCACGATGATCAGCAAAAAATCCACCAGACGCACGCGGGTCAGACTTTCCGCCTTACTGTGCACGATCCCGGCGATGCGCCGCCCCGCAGCTTCGAGCATGCTGATCTGATCCCTGGCCCGGGTCAGGTCGTCGATGGTGCGCCGCAGCTCTTCGTTCTGCCTGGCCAGGTCCGCGTTCAGGGACATGATGGTCGCAAAGGAGTCGGCGTTCTTGAGATGCAGGACTCCCTGGGAAACGAAAGCCTGCAGGAGCCCTTCCTCAGCCGGAACCTGTTCACCGAGACTCTGTCCCACAAGCAGCGCACCGTACATGTTTTCGCGCAACATGAAGAGATAGCCCCGGTCGGGGACGAATCCCAGGTCGATTCCGGACAGCCCGCCCAGGTCCTCGACAGGCTCGACCTGCAGGGGCTGGAGGTGCTTTTCCCGGACTCCGGCCAGGCACAGGTAGAAAAGCCTTCCCGCTTCCTGTTCAGTGAGCGGAGCCCGTGCTTCAAGGCCGCTGGAGCTTTCATTTATTCGCCCCAAGAGGCGGTCATGCAGGACCAGCATGCCCTGAGGCCGGGCAAAATGCCCGAGCAGGGTCAACAGAAACGTGGACATGATCTCCGCCATGTCCACGCGCAAAATCTCTCCGGAAAGATCGCGCAGGGCGCTCAAGTGGTAAATCTGGCGGTCCAGGGTATCGTTCTGTTTGGTCAGTTCTGCGTTGAGCAGTTCGACCCGCGTGGCATAGAGGGAAAAGCGCAGGCTGGTCTGAAAAAGGGTGCCAAGCCCCGCCACAAGCTGTCTGTCCTTCTCGTCGTAGGTACGCCCGGCAAGGCTCTCTTCCAGGCCGAGCACCCCGTCCTGGCCATCGTCGAGGGGGCAGACCAGAAGCAGTTCGCATTTTCCGGGACAGAGTTCGCCCTGCAGGGACGGGACGAAATAGGAAGACTTGCGCTCATCTCCCAGTGCGTCGAGGTGATCGCGCAGCACCCGCGCATATTCCGGGGTCAGGCTCTTGGACAGGCTTGAGCGGGTCATGAGCTGAAACTCGCCCTGGCCCAGGATGGCCGCAAAACCACCCTTGGCCCCCACCCCGCCCTGCGCCGAGAGCAGGAAAGCCTCCAGGATCTTGTGCGGATGGCGCGCCCCGCTCAGTTCCGCAGCCGTTTCGAACAGAATCTGAAACTGGTACCGGGCGCGATCGGCATCGCTTGTGATTTGAGCCGTCATGTCCCGCCCCTCGGTCAATCGAGCAGGTTTCTGATCAGCTGATACAAGGCGTCAATGTCCTCGACGACCCCCAGGTGATGATAAACCACTGATCCGTCCGGCTTGAACACGATGGTGTACGGGGTGAGTGGTTCGCCAAGCACTTTGTGAGCAACGTAGTCAGGATCGCTGACCACCGGAAAAAGATACTGGCCCGTGCCCAGCAGTTGCCTGACCTCGGCCTCGGTCCCACCGGCGGCCAACCCGAGCATGGCCACGCGGCCCTTGGTCTTGCCCTTGTTCAACCTGTTGAACAGGGTTTTGAAACCAGGAGCCTGCTTCACGCATTGCGGACAGTACACCCCGATGACTTCCAGCAAAACCAGATCAGCCTTGAGGTCCGCAAGGGCGAATGTCGTTAGCCCAGCGACGCCCAGCAGCTCCTGCCCGGCCGGATCCAGGGGAACAGGCAGGCTCAGTTCGGGCATGGTGTCGCCGGTGGCAGGCGGCTCAGCCAGGGCAAAGCCGGCGGTGAACAGAAAAAACAGACACAATGCGATTCGACTCAAAACGGACATGAAAGCTCCTTGGCCCGGGGCCGGAAAAAACCTAGGCACAGGCTTGGTCCAGGGTATCGAAAATCTGAATCATGCGGGTCAGGCCCACTATCCCGAACACCTTGCGAAAATTATCGGAAAGACCAGCCATGACGATTTCAAGCCCGTCTTTCTCGCTCTCCAGCACCAACTGCGTAAGAATGGCGATGCCCGCTCCGTTGACGGAGGTGTTGGGATCGAAATGCAGCACGATGCGCTTGACCTCCGCTGCGCGGGCCTTGGCGTAGGCCTCGCGCAGGTACGGCTCGCTGTGGGAACTGACGCTGCCCTGGATCTCGATGACCAGAGCCGATCCCTGCGTGCGCACGGCGACCTCGTTCTGGCGACTCTTGGCCAGCTTGAGGCGTTCCCGGGCCCGCGCAAGTCCCTGTTCGAGGCTCTGCCGCTGGATGGGCTTGTTGATGAAGTCCGCGGCATCAAGGTTGAGGGCCTGAATGGCCAGGTCCATGTCGCCGTGGCCGGTGATGACGATGACCTCCGTTGCCGGCGAACGTTTCTTGATTTCCTGCAGGACCTCGATCCCGTCCATACCGGGCATCTTGATGTCGGTCAGGACGATGTCTGGCTTTTCCCTGTCGAAGACTTCCAGCCCCTCTTCCCCGGATTCCGCCGTCATGATGTCGAATCCATAAACATCCAGAAAAAGCCGAAACATTTTCAGCGTAGCTTTCTCGTCGTCGATGACCAGGATTTTGTCTTGCGTCATTGAGATATCTCATTTGGTTTCGCCGGACTTTCATCCGCCCGGCTTGCGTTGTGATCGAGGCTCTGGTGACTGTCGATGCTGGGGAAACTTAAGGTGAACGTTGTCCCCTGATCCGGTGGACTGTCAATAGTAATGGTCCCGCCGTAATCGCGGACAATGCCGTAGGTTATGGCCAGGCCAAGGCCCATACCCTTGCCGGTCTGCTTGGTGGTGAAGAACGGCTCGAAGATCTTGTTACGCACCGAATCGGGGATGCCGGGCCCGTTGTCGGCGAAGGACGCGAAGACGCGGCCGTCACGGGCGTAGGTGCGCACCAGGATGTCTCCCCACATGCCTGACTCGCTGTCCATCTTTTCCTGGATGGCGTCGCGGGCGTTGTTGAGCAGGTTGAAAAAAACCTGCTGCAGCCTGTTGTTGTGCCCCTTGATAAACGGCAGGCCCTCTCCGAGTTCGAGGCGGATGGTGATGCGCTGGATGGAGAACTGCCGTCCGATGATGGACAGCACCCCGCGGATGGGCTCGTTCATGTCCACGCGCTCCATGATCAGCCCGGATTTCTTGCCGAAGGCTCGCAGATTGTTGATGATGTCCGTGGCCCGGTCCACCTGCTGGCTGATCTCCGTGGCCATGTCCCTGATCTGGTTTTCGGTTACCTGGCGGTTCTGCTCAATGAGCAGGTTCAGGTACTCGCTGCCCATCTTGATGGCGTTAAGCGGCTGGTTGATCTCGTGGGCAATGCCCGCGCTCATCTCGCCCAGGGTTTTCATCTTGGCCGCCTGCACGAGCTGCGCGTCCTTCTCGATCATCTCGGTGATGTCGGTCACGGCCACGATCATGGCTTGTATGCCGCCATAACTGATGGGACAGGCGTGCATATTGACGTAGAAGGGCCGCTCGCCCTTCTTGTAATGCAGTACCTTGGGATAGTAGACGCAGCCGCTGTTGGAGGTCCCCTCGTTCAGGGAGGCCAGGCACTCCCTGATCTGATCGTGCCCCAGGATCATGAAGGACACGCCCAAAAGCTCGCCCTTTGAATATTCGTACAGTTCCTCGGCCCTGGGGTTGGCGTCGAGAATCAGGTCCGTGTTGCAATCCACGACGAAGATAGGATCGGGACCGGAGTCGAACAGGGAGCGGTATTTCATCTCCGATTCCTGCAAGCGCTTGCGGTACAGACGGATGGACCAGACCATGCTCATGAACGAGTCGGCCAGCTGGATGACCTCGTCACCCTCGCGCTTGCGGTAGAACAGGCAGGTCGCGCAGACTTGGCTGGTCTTGCCCTTGGTCTTGCGGGACTTGCGGCCCTGCTCGTCGAAGTGCCAGCAGGGCATATTGGTGTCCTTGTAGGCGGGGCAGTTGGTCACCGCCCAGTCCAGCCCTTCCCCAAGGTCGAGGTGTACGTCGAAATTGCCCCGGCTGAGCTCGTCGGAGATGGCGGTCAGGCGGGCGATGGGGCTCGTGATATATCTTGAGATGCGGTGGCTTACATAGAAGATGATAATGATGACCGCCGAGATGAAGCCCAGGAACATGAACCTGAGCTTGCCCACGAGATTGTCGATGTGCGTCTTGCTCAGTCCCACGTGCACGGTGCCGATGCGATAAAGGCCCTCGTTCATGGGTACGGCAATGTCGTAGGAGGTCTGGTCTCCAAGTCCCACCATTCGCACGCTGTGCGAGCCACCTTCCAGGACCGGATTGGCCATGCTCAGGGGGGGGGGAAACGGCACGGTGAATGTATGCGAAAGCACCTGATCGCTGCGGTCGACCACGAAGATGTAATTGATCAGGTGCTGCCGTTCGCGCAGCCGCGCCTCCTCGAAAATCAGGCTCAGAAGTTCCGAATAGTTCTTGTCAAGCACGAATCCGCCCCCGCGCTCGGCGATGGAGTGCGCCACGGCGATGCCGCGCTGCTCGAGTTCCTTGGTCAGGCCGGAGATGAGAATCCAGCGCGCCAGCAGGGCGATGGTCACGCTGATGATGAGGATGACGGCCAGGATGGAGACGAAGATCTTGTTCTTGAGCGAGATGCGGGCGTAGGGTTTCATGGACGCGACTCCCGGACCAGGTTCGCCCAATCATCAAGCAGGATGAAGCGTCCCTCGTGCAGACGGGTGAAATAGACCTTGTCCATACCCTGATGGTCCAAGGGGCCAAAAGTCAGCTTTACGTCCTCGCCAAGGGAAAAATCGTTCATCGAGCCAATGGCGGTGAGAAATGATTGGCGGGTCAGGTCGCGGCCGGCCCGTTTGAGCCCCTCCACCAGGACCTTGGCGTTGATGTAGCCCTCGAAGCCTACAAAGTTGGGCTCCTCGCCCGGATAGTACTTCTCCAGCAGGCGGGCGAATTCCTCGGCGCTGCCGGACACGGTCCCGTCCCGATTGATGGGCGGCGGCACGACCTGGGACATGATCACATCCAGGCGGCTGGTTTCCGATTGCAGGAGGTTGCGCGAGAGTTCCTTGGCGCCCACAAAGGAGACCATGTAGAAAATCGGCGAGTAGTCATGCTCCAGGGACTTGCGGATGAAATTCGCGCACGGGTCGGAGGTGCCGATCATGACCACGGCCTCGGCTCCGGATTCGCGGATGCGCTCCAGGCCTTCACTTATGTCGTGGGTGCCACGGACATAGCTCCCCCTGGCCACGGGCTCCAGGCCGAAGCGCTTCAGGGCCAACTCCGTGCCGGTCAGGCCGTCGAAGCCGAAGGCGTCATATTGGTAGAAGACCGCGATGCGGGTCAGCTTGAGATCCTGCACCAGGTGCTCCACAGCGGCGTTGGTCTCCTGATAGTACGAAGCGCGCACATTGATCAGGTACGGCATGAAAGGCTCGCGCAAGGCGTTGGCCCCGGTGAACATGCCCAGCAGCGGCACCTGCGCCTCCTCCACCAGGGGGAGAATTTTCACCGTGGTCGGTGTGCCCACGTAGCAGAAAAGGCCGAACACCTGGTCCTCAATGAGAAAGCGCTGGGTGTTGTCCAGGCACTTCGGGGGGTCGTAGGAGTCGTCGCGGGTGATGACGCGGATGGTCCGCCCGTGCACGCCCCCCTGCTCATTGACATGCTGCAGATAGCTCATGGCCCCGCGCAGGGTTTCCTGCCCAAGGTAACCCGCATGGCCCTGCAGGGCCAGAGAAGAGCCGAAAAGAACCTCTGTACCGGTCACTCCCAGCCTGACCGGGGCAAGGGGTATCTCGACTTCGGCGTCCTGGCAGGACGCCAGCCACAACACGCAAACCGCGAGAAGAAGTACCCGCAAACCTCCGCGCACATCAGCCTCCTTTGGGAAATCGTTGCCGACCTGACTGCTAAGTAGCTAAAAAAAGCGTCATGCGCCACTGAAACTCCAGAGCTTGCCCTCTCGGAGCAAGGGCGGTATCTTGTGCAAAACTGTGAGTTTTACCTTGTCGAAAAGAAATACTATGTCTTTTCAGACACAATAATCTCCGTTCATCTGTTGTCTAAATGAGTCGATGCAGAAAGAGCATCCAAACAACATTACCCACGATTTTGCACAGGATTTTTAGAAAATGAATTTTCAAGATTACGAAAATATTATAAAAAATGAAAATTCAGCAAAAAAATTTTTGATGCAATTTTGCTGGAAAAACCATCAGCGTTTCTGCCCCAAATGCCGCAACCGGAAACTCTATTCCCTGCAGGGCAGAAAACGGCGCTGCTCCCGCTGCGCGTACACATTCCACGACTTCAGCCAACGCTTCATCAATAATGGCAATCTTTCTGCTCAGCAATGGCTGCGGCTTATCAAACTCTTCGAACTGGAGGTGCCCACGGGCCGCATGGCCGAACAACTGGGCATCACCTACAACACGGTCTACAAGGCCGTGACCACCCTGCGCATGGCCATTCTGGCACATTCCCTGGATGCCCGGTTGATCATCCACTCCATTGAGGGCCTTGATTTCTCCAAATCCGGCAAGTTTCACCTGGACATGAGCACCAGGACGGGGGGGCGCATGCCCGTGTTCGGCATTGTGGAGCGCGGGCCGCACGTGTTCGCCGATCTCATCCCGGAACTGGACGGAGACAGCATCATCCACTTCAAGATGAACTTCCACCTCAAAACTGCGAGCCTGGGCAAGATCATCTACACCGACCGTTTCAAGCAATACGCGGCCCTCCTGGTGGGCGGCAGCCACCTGTCCTCGCTCTACAACATCCGGCATGTCGACAAAGGCCTGTTCATCGACTCCTCCAAGGGATTCTGGTCTTTCTCCAAGGACTGGTTCCGGCGGTTGAAGGGTATCTCCCCCAGAAACTTCCCTTTGTACATCAAGGAGTTGGAATTCAGGTACAATCACAAAAACGACGACATCTTCACCATCCTCGCCCAATATCTCTGCGCGATGGTGCCGGACTTTGAGGATTAAGCAAATCCTTGCCCATGACCCCGATTTTCATGCATAGGTACAAGCATGGAAAAATCGGAAAACGTATCGACAATCCCTTCATCTTTCGCGCAGGACTTTGGGCCATCGCCACTGGCGGACATGCTGCCCTTTTCCGGCCTCGGCTTCGACCTTCGCTTGGTCCCTGCCAGACGCCTCCGCGTGACGACAATGGGAAACCAGGGCGCCACTGTTTCGGCGCCGTTGCTGTTCGATACGGTGCTCCTCTCCGGCCGGCGGCTGCAATTGCGCCTTGGCCGGGAAATTCGTGGCAGGTAAACACCAGAACCATTGTCAGGAGGATCTGCATGAAACTGGGAAGAAGAGAGTTCGTCAAACTCACGGCCGCTGCAACAGCGGTCACGGCCTTCGGAGGCCTGGGGTTTGACCTGGCGCCAACCAAGGCCCACGCACAGCTACTTAGCTTGCGCAAAGGCAAGGAAACCACCTCAGTCTGCTGTTACTGTTCAGTAGGCTGCGGACTCATCGTCACCACCGACGAAAAATCAAACCGCGCCATCAACATTGAAGGCGACCCGGATCATCCCATCAATGAGGGCGCACTCTGCGCTAAAGGCGCAGCCATCTATCAGCTGGCTGAAAACCCCACACGCATCACCAAGGTTCAGTACCGCGCCCCCGGCAGCGACAAGTGGGAAGAAAAGAGCTGGGACTGGGCCATCACGGAAATCGCCAAGCGCGTAAAGAAAGTCCGTGACGAATCCTTCACCGAAAAAAACGCCAAAGGCCAGATCGTCAACCGTACGGAAGGGTTGGCCTCCGTCGGCTCGGCCGCCATGGACAACGAGGAGTGCTGGGTCTACCAGGCATTTCTCCGCAGTCTGGGATTGACGTACATAGAGCACCAAGCACGTATTTGACACAGCGCAACTGTTGCGGCTCTGGCAGAGTCGTTCGGACGCGGCGCGATGACCAATCACTGGATCGACTTCAAGAACAGTGACTGTATTTTGATAATGGGCAGCAATGCTGCCGAAAACCACCCCATCTGTTGGAAATGGGTGACCAAGGCGCAGGAAGCTGGCGGAACCGTGGTTCACGTAGATCCACGCTATACCCGTACCTCCGCCAGGTCAGACCTTTACGCACCCTTACGTTCAGGTTCGGACATCGGATTTTTGGGCGGCATGATCAAGTACATCCTTGATAACGACCTGACCCAGAAGGAATACGTCCTTCACTACACCAACGCCTCTTTCATCGTCTCCAAGGACTACAGTTTCAACGACGGCCTGTTCTCGGGCTTCGACGAGGCAGCGCGCAAGTACGACAAGTCGTCCTGGGCATTCGAGATGGACGAGAACGGCGTGCCCAAGCGCGACATGTCTTTGAAAGACCCGCGCTGCGTGTACCAGATTTTGAAAAAGCACTATGATCGTTACGACGTCAAAAACGTCGTTGCCATCACCGGCACCCCCGAAGACAAGCTGTTGGCCGTCTACAAAGCCTTCACCGCCACCGGCAAACCCGAAAAGTCCGGCACCATTCTCTACGCCATGGGCTGGACCCAGCACACTGTCGGCGTGCAGAACATCCGGACCATGAGCATCATCCAGTCGTTGCTGGGCAACATGGGCATGGCTGGCGGCGGCGTCAACGCGCTGCGCGGCGAATCCAACGTCCAGGGCTCCACGGACCAGGCTCTGCTCTTCCACATCATCCCAGGCTACATGCCGACTCCCAGGGCCAACCAGGGAGCCTACGAGGATTACCTCAAGGGCATCACCCCGGTCAGCAAAGACCCAATGAGCGTCAACTGGAAGCAGCATCAGCCCAAGTACTTCGCCAGCCTGCTGAAGGCCTTCTACAAGAACACCGACATGCCCGTGGCCTACAACTGGATGCCCAAACTCGACGAAGGCCAGAACGCCTCCTGGCTCGTGCTTTTCGAGCACATGCTTAAAGGCAAATTCAAGGGCTTCTTCGCCTGGGGCATGAACCCGGCCGCCAGCGGTGCGGATTCCAACAAGACCCGGCAAGCCCTGGCCGAACTGGACTGGATGGTCAACGTCAACATCTTCGAGAACGAAACCGGCTCCTTCTGGAAGGGCCCGGGCGTGGACCCCAAGAAGATCAAGACCGAAGTGTTCTTCCTGCCCTGCTGCGTGTCGGTGGAAAAGGAAGGCTCCATCTCCAACTCCGGCCGCTGGATGCAGTGGCGCTATATGGGCCCGAAGCCCATGGGTGACACCAAGCCCGACGGCGACATCATCTACGAACTGGCTCTGAAGATCCGCGAACTGTACCAGAAGGAAAAGGGCGCTTTCCCCGATCCGGTTCTGAACCTCAACGTGGAAGACTGGGGCGACGGACACGTCTTCGACCCGCACAAGGTAGCCAAGCTCATCAACGGCTACTATTTGAAAGACACGACCATCAAGATGCCCGACGGCACCGAGACGGTCATGAAGGCTGGAAGTCAGTTGGCTACGTTCGTGCATCTGCAGGCCGACGGCTCGACCTGTTCCGGCAACTGGATCTATGCCGGATCCTACACGGACAAGGGCAACATGGCCGCCCGCCGCGACAAGACCCAGACCCCGGAGCAGGAGCATGTCGGCATGTTCCCCAACTGGTCCTGGGCTTGGCCGGTCAACCGTCGCGTCATCTACAACCGCGCCTCCGTGGATCTCACAGGCAAGCCCTGGGCACCGCATAAGCCCGTGCTGGCCTGGGACGCTGCGAACAAGAAATGGCTCATCGACGTGGTCGACGGTGGCGGCGACGCCGGAGCCAAGCACCCCTTCATCATGCAGACCCATGGTCTGGCCGCCCTTTACGGCCCCGGCCTCAACGATGGCCCGCTGCCTGAGTACTACGAACCCCTGGAATGCCCGATCACCGAGCACCCATTCTCAAAGCAGCTCAACAGTCCCGTGGCGCTCATCTTTGCCGACGACGCCCACAAGCGCACCACTTGCGACCCGCGCTTCCCCTTCGTGTGCACCACCTACCGGGTCACCGAACACTGGCAGACGGGCGTTCTGACTCGCTGGCTACCCTGGCTGACGGAAACCCAGCCGCAGATGTTTTGCGAAATGAGCGAAGAATTGGCTGAACTCAAAGGCATCAAGAACGGCGAAAAGGTCATTCTGGAGAACCCCCGCGGACAGCTCTGGGCCATCGCCATTGTCACCAAGCGCTTCAAGCCTTTCGAGGTCATGGGCAATCCGGTGCATGTCATCGGCATCCCGTGGCACTACGGCTGGGTCTGGCCAAAGGATGGCGGCGATTCCGCCAACCTGCTGACTCCGGCTGTTGGCGATCCCAACACCGGCATCCCGGAAAGCAAGGCCTTCATGGTCAACGTGAAGAAAGCGTAAGGAGCGAACATGTCAGGAAAATCATTCTTCGTCGATCTGACCAAATGCACGGCCTGCCGTGGATGCCAGATCGCATGCAAGCAGTGGAACAAGCTTCCGGCCGAACAGACCAGAAACCACGGGTCCCATCAGAACCCCATGGACGTATCGGCCATCACCTATAAAACCGTTCATATGAAAGAAGTCGCCGACGACAAGGGCTTCATGGCCGCTTGGCTCTTCTTTCCCGAACAGTGCCGGCATTGCACCGAGCCCCCATGCAAGATGACCGCCGACACCTACGACGATCAGGCCATCCTGCAGGACGAGGCCACCGGTACGATCATCTTCACCGAACGAACCAAGGATTTGCCGGATTTCGAAGAAATCCGGGAGTCCTGCCCGTACAATATCCCGCGTCAGAACGCGGAAACAAAGGTCATGACCAAGTGCACCATGTGCTTTGACCGGATTCAGAACGGACTGGTACCGGCCTGCGTGCAGTCATGCCCCACGGGCACCATGAACTTTGGAGATCGGGAAGAGATGTTGGAATTGGCTGAAAAACGTCTGGCAGAGGTCCAGAAGAAGTATCCGGAAGCGGTGTTGGGCGACGCCGATATGACCCGGGTCATCTACCTCTACCAGATGCCGCCGAAACAGTATCACGACTTTGCGGTAGCTTCAGTCACCACACCTGGCCCCATGAACCGCAAGGCCATGTTTGCCAAGCTCTTTGGCTCGACCTCCAGAAGCAAGGCCTAATTCATCAGGCCCCTCCTCCATCGGCCGGCCGGGAAGGCAGCTTCCCGGCCTCTCTTTAAAAAAAGACCCGCGTTTCGGATATCCGAAAGCGCGGGTCTTCCTTTTCTATCGCCGGAAATGATGACGATCAGAGCTGATACGGCGTCAGGCTGCGCGACCCTTTTTCGGTAACCAGCAAAGTCTGCTCGAACTGGGCCGAAAGGGAACCGTCCGCCGTGACCACGGTCCAGCCGTCGTCCAGCCTCTTGATGGCCAGGCCGCCCTGGTTGATCATGGGCTCGATGGTGAAGACCATGCCCGGCACCAGCACGATCCCCAGGCCCGCCCGCCCGGTGTGATTGACCTGGGGCTGCTCGTGAAAGGCGTGCCCCACACCGTGCCCGACCAATTCCCGCACTACGCTGTACCCGGCTTTTTCCGCATGGGTCTGGATGGCGTACCCCACATCACCCAGAGTAGCCCCCGGCCGAACGGCGGCGATACCGCGGGCCAGGCACTGAGCCGTGACCTCCACCAACCTCCGGACCCCGGGAGCGACCTCCCCCACGAAAAAAGTGCGGTTGGCGTCGGCAAACCAGCCATCCTTGATGCTGGTCACATCGACGTTGACGATGTCACCCTCGCGCAGTTCGCGTGGACCGGGGATACCGTGGCAGATCTCGTCGTTGACGGAGACGCACGTACTCTTCGGAAACCCCCGGTACCCAAGGGGAGCAGGCACGGCGCCATGCTCCAGGGTGAAATCGTGAACCAGGGTGTTCAAGGCATCCGTCGTAATTCCGGGCGCGATATGGCCGCCGATCATGTCCAGAGTGCTCACCACGAGTTCCCCGGCCCTGGCGATGCCTTCGACAGCGCTCTTGTCTTTAAGTTTGATGCGGTAACGCTTCCAGTATTCTTCCGCCAGCGATGAGCTTAAGGCCCGGCGGGTCATTCGTAATTTTGAATTGCGAAAAAGCATGACGCCTCTGTGCTTGATGTTTT
The DNA here is from genome assembly GCA_018902545.1 of Pseudomonadota bacterium. GTDB lineage: Bacteria > Desulfobacterota > Desulfovibrionia > Desulfovibrionales > Desulfomicrobiaceae > Desulfomicrobium. The sequence goes on from JAHIQM010000016.1 coordinate 251,482, forward strand.
TTTCTTCACTTGTCCCAGAACCCGCCTTCCTGTCCAGTGCCCGCAGGCGTTGCCTTCCCCGGCTCTTTGGGCCATGATCTCAAAAAAAAGGAGGCAATCATGCCAGTCATCAAAATCTCGGGGATGTCATGCGCCCACTGCACGGGTTCCGTAACCAAGCTGCTAGAGGCCACTCCCGGCATCTCCAATGTTTCCGTATCCCTCACGCCCGGCCAGGCCGACTTTGACGCCACGCCCGAAGTCAACCTCGACCAAATCAAAGAAGCCATCCGCAAAATCGGCTTCGACCCGCAGGATTAGGGCATGTTTTCAATCTTGCGCAAACTGATCCTGCTCGTGCTGGGCATTCCCTTCGTCATTCTCGGCACCCGTTTCCTGCTGGACGCCGGACAAACCTTCATTATCCATCGCGCCGCCGCAGCGTGGACACCCATGACCGTCGAACTCGTTTCCGTGGAGCATTTCTCCAGCGTGGATCAGGCGCTGGGCAACCAGACCCTGGTCCACTACCGCTACGAATTCGAAGGCCAGCCCTTCGAGGGCCAATTCTCGTGCATCGGCGACGAATGCCCGCAAACGGACCTGCACCTGTCGCTGCAAGTGGCGCAGGACCAGAACCGTCCCGTGGCAGCGTTCGTCAATCCCGGCAAGCCCGCGCAGTCACTGCTGTACAGGCATCTCTACATGCCTCTCTTCCTGCTCAAGGCGGGAGTCGGCCTGTTTTGTTTCCTGACCGGGAGCGTGGCCGTCATTTTCGGCGTCTACCTGATCAGCGGTGCCGGACCCTTGAAGGTGGGCAAATGATCCATGTCGTGGCGCAGATCACCCTCAAACGTGGCACAGCTCCCCTGTTTCTGCGGGAATTCCGGGATCTGGCCGTGCTGGTCCGCCAGGAACCGGGCTGCATGGATTATTTCCCGGCCCAGGACGTGGACATGGGACTTCATTACCAGCCCCTCGACCCGGACCGAGTTACGGTGCTTGAAAAATGGACCAGCCGCAAGGCGCTGGAAAGCCACCTGCGCTCGGGGCACATGCGGGGATTTCACGACAGGATCAAGGACATCGTCCTCGACACGAACCTGACTATTGTTGAAGAAGTTTAGGATTAAAGTTTTAGGTTTTATGTTTTAGGTTTTATGTTTTCCTTCCTGAATCACTTACTTGGCACCTCAAGGTCCGCTGTCGCCATGGTCTTGAGGCCTGTCGGCTGTCTGACTGAGCCAGGCATCGTTTGGTGAATCGTTGCCTGACGTATCGCCTGGATTTTCCGCCTGGACACGCAACGATTCAACTCTACGAGGCCCGTGAAGGAGTTCCGGCAGGTCTCAAGGCCATGGTGACAGCGGGCCGTTTGCCGCAAAGAAAAAATATTCCCTGCCTTCAAAATCCGAAAAAAAGAAGCCCCCTCCAAAGTCATCAAAGCGGGGGCTTCTTTTTTTCTAAGCAGACCGATTCAGCTTCAGGTGCCCTAATTCTTTCGCACCAGCTTGAGCAGGGCGTTGACCACGCTGGCTGCCAGGCTCGATCCGCCCTTGCGTCCGGCGATGGAAATATAGGGGATCGCGTCCTGGGCCATGAGCAGTTCCTTGGATTCCGCCGCGTTGACGAAACCCACGGGCATGCCGACGATGAGCCTGGGCGGCCGTGCTCCGCGCTCCATCCAGTTCAGCAGGCGGTAGAGGGCCGTGGGCGCATTGCCAATGACGAAAATATCCGCCCCGCCGTGGGCCATGACCTCGTCCACTGCGGCCCAGGCGCGGGTCACGCCTTCGCTTCTGGCCCGCTTGGCCACGGCAGGCTCGTCAATGAGGCAGCGTACCTTGCACCGCAGCGGCTCCAGTCGCCGGACCGGAATGCCGGACAGGGCCATGCGCGTGTCGGTGACGATATCGGCCCCGGCCAGCAGCGCTTCCACACCGGACTTGATGGCTTCCGGATGAAAGCGGATGTGTCCAAGCAGGTCAAAATCCGCCGTGGTATGAATCATGCGACGAGCCACGATCCATTCGTCCCCGGCAAAAGGCCGGGGCTCTTTCACTTCCGCATCGATGACGGCCAGGGAGCGGGATTCTATCTCAAGGGGCGGGACTTGAACATACATGAGGAATCCTTTTGAAAACGCGAAGGCTCAAGAGGTGAGAGGTCCGAGGCGCGGGGCCGGAACCTCAAGGGGATGAAGCGTCGAATATCGTGATGGTGAAAAGGCTCTCCTGTTCAAAAAATTCCTGTTCGATGCGGCCGATGAGGCTCTCCTCGACATCGAGCACCACGCGGGCCCGCTTGTAGGGCTTGTCTTCGTGTCCGACCCTGATCCTGTGCACCATGCGTCCGTCACAGGAGATGTCCCTGGGCAGGTCGGACTGAGGCAACGCGCCGTCGAAATCACATACCACCCGCACCGGAACTGCGGTCTTGAGGGTGAACACGTCGGGCAGCACCGGGCCGTCGAGATAGACCAGGACCCTCTCGGCAGAGGTCAAAACCTCGAACTCGACCCGCACTATGCGCTGCTCCTCGAAAACAAGACAGCTCTTGCCCGACTTTTTGGCTGACACGGGCACGGAAACATCCGCTCCCATTGTCAGAAGCGCGGAATGAAAGATTCCGGGATTGCTTTTTGAGAAAGCGTCCCGGATCTCGGCATATTCGCCCATGGATGTGATGCAGCCGTATTGCAGCAGCAGTTGGCGGATGCTGTCCCCTTCGGCGACCCGGTGGACGCGAACCGACTGTTCCGAGGCAAAAAGGCTCGCCGGAGTACAAAACGCGACAAGAATGCAGCACAACAGGCAGGTAAAACGGGTTGATCTTTTCATGACCGGCAAACTTCCATCGATTAAACGTCCGCATTTGACTTTTCCGATCCTACCCGAGAAAGAAGAAAAAGAAAATCAATTCCATGCCACCTTTTTCAGCTTCACCGGCGCCCATTTCGACAAAAGCTCCGCCAGCCCGCAAACCCTCCCGCCAAAAGAGGCGAAAAGAGGCGGCAAAAGAGGCGGATTGGACACGAACACGAATTCTGATAGCTTAAAACAATCCGCCGCGCGGCGTACGTTGGAAATTCCGGCAACCAGGGCTCCCGTCAAACAGCCCGGCAAGGGGAACACAGATTTCATGAGCATCCGCACGAATTCCAGCCGCCAGGATGGAGAGTCCGAACTAAGGGAGTGCCAAAAAGAGCTTCAAAATCTCAAAAGCCTCCTCGTCGCCAAAAACGGCAATGACCGACACGGGGACGCTGCCAAGCTGTCGCAACTGGTGGAAGAACTGGATCGAGCCAAGCAGCAGGCTGAATCCGCGAGCCTGATGAAATCGCAATTCCTGGCCAATTTCAGCCACGAAATCCGCACTCCCATGAACGCCATCATCGGCATGACCGACGTGGTGCTCAGCACCAAGGTCACGCCGGAGCAGCACCGCGCCCTGACCATCGTCAAGAACGCCTCCGAATCCCTGCTTAACCTCATCAACGGGGTGCTTGATCTCTCCAAGATCGAGGCCGGGCAGTTCGCCCTTGAGATCCGGCCCTTTGATCTGCGCGCCGAGGTCGAAAGAACCGTCAGCACCCTCGGGCTCACCGCGGCGGAAAAAGGGCTGGAGCTGATCTGCCGCCTGCCCCCGGATATGCCCAGGCAAATGCACGGCGACCCCATCCGCCTGCGCCAGGTGCTCATGAACCTGCTCGGCAATGCGCTCAAGTTCACGCCCTCGGGTCACGTGTGCTGCTCCTGCAGCGTGGAGACGCAAGGGGAAGACTGCGTCGCGCGTTTTCGCATCGAGGACACCGGCATCGGCATCCCCCCGGACAAGCTGGGGAGCATCTTCGACGATTTCACTCAGGTGGACAGCTCCTCCACCCGCGTCTACGGCGGCACCGGGCTTGGGCTGTCCATCTCGCGCAGGCTCGTGCGGCTCATGGGCGGCGACATCTCGGTGCAAAGCACTCCGGGCCAAGGCAGCGCCTTTGAATTCCACACCCGCATGCGTGAGGCCGCCGCCCCGGATAGTGCCCACGCCGGGATCTTCGACCACGCGGCCACGGTGCTGGTCGTGGCCAACAACCAGCTCATCCGCGCCCATGTCAGGGACCTGCTCACATTCTGGAGACTGGACAGTAAAGAGGCGGACTGCATGGAGTGCATGGGCCTTGACGGAAAAAGTTTTGATCTGACGATCATGGACACGGACTTCGGGGACTTCGCCTGCATGGAACTCACGCTCTTTGGCGGCAGCCTGCATGACACCCCGAGCATCGTGCTGACCCAGCTTGGCGACAAATCCATCACGGCCGGGCAGGGACAGATCCGGGCGGTCCTGACCAAGCCGCTGCTGCAGGACGAACTCCTGCGCGCCCTGGCCCAGATTTTCGGCCTGCGCCTGCACCTGCCTGACAACCAGCCCACGGAACAAACCCTGCCCAGACTACGTCCTCTGGACATTCTGCTCGTCGATGACGTGGCCACCAACCGTGAACTGGCCGGGCTGCTGCTCGGCAAGATGGGGCACATTGTGCACGAGGCAAGCGATGGGCTGGACGTGCTGACCATGATCAGCAGACATGCCTACGACCTCATCCTCATGGACCTGCAGATGCCGGTCATGGACGGGTTCACCGCGACACGCATCATCCGCGCCTGCGAACAGGGCCTGCCCGCGCCCACGGACATGGACGACAGCTTTCTGGTCCGGGCGGTGCGCGAGAAGACTCAGGGCACGCGAACGCCCATCGTAGCCATGACCGCCCACGCCATGATCGAAGACAAGGAGCGCTGCCTGAACATCGGCATGGACGCATACCTGACCAAGCCCCTGCGCCTGGACGAAGTGTACGCCACCATAAGCCGCTTCAGCGAACCCCTTGGCACACCACCCGCATCGGTCCGGGACGAATCCGGGCAAGCTGCCGGGCACATGCCATCCCCCTCTCTCGCACCCCTCGCGCAGCCGTCATCCCCCACCCCGGACGCGGACGCAGGCTACATCAAGCGCATGCTCTCCGCCCTGGCGGCCCAGTACGACCTGGACCACGAGGAGGCCATGCCGCTCATCCGCAGCCTGAGCGAGACCCTGGCCGAGCACGACCGGGGCTTGCGGACCTGCCTGGAACCGCTGGAAACGGACAGACTCATGCGTCATGCCCACGGCGTCAAAGGATTGCTGCTGAACATGGGCTTGACCGAAGAAGGAATGGCGGCCAAAAAAGTGGAGGAATCGTCCAAGGCCGGTGCGGACCCCGAGGTACTGCGCCAAGAGGCCGAGGATCTGCTCCTGGCGACCGGGAGCATTCTTGCGGAATTACGCGTCGCCCTTGGCGGCGACCACACCTGAAGGAGGCGACATGAACACTCTGACCTGGCACGGCCACTCGGCTTTTGCCATCAACAGCCAGAACCTTTCCATACTGATTGACCCCTGGTTCGACGGCAACCCGTCGGCCAAGGCTGCGGCCGAGAACATCAGCGCCGATCTCGTCCTGGTCACCCATGACCACGGCGACCACGTCGGGCAAGCCCTTGAAATCTGCAAACGCACCGGGGCCACACTCGGCTGCATCGTCGAACTTGCCGCCAAACTCCAAAGCCAGGGCCTGCCGGACAGCCAGATCCTGAACGGCATCGGCTTCAACATCGGCGGTACCGTGACCCACCAGGGCATCAGCGTGACCATGGTCCAGGCCACCCACTCCTGCGAGTCCGGAGTGCCGGTGGGCTTCATCATCCGCCTGCCCGACGGGTACACGATCTACCATTCCGGAGACACGGGCATTTTTTCATCCATGGCCCTGTGGGGCAAGCTCCACAAGATCGACCTGGCCCTGCTGCCCATCGGCGGCGTCTTCACCATGGACGCGGCCCAGGCGGCCATGGCGACCATGATGCTGCGCTGCAAAAAGGTCATCCCCATGCACTGGGGCACCTTCCCGGCCCTGGCCCAGAACGTGGACGCCTTCAAAAAGGAGCTTGATAAGCTGGAACTGGGCGACGCCCTGAAGCAGGTCGAGGTGGGCGTGCCAGTAGGGCTGGTGCGCTGAGCGGGATCGCACGAAGTTTTTGGCCACAGGAAGACAGCGTGACCAAAGGATCGCAATGAGAATGACGGGGTGCAATAGCCCGCGCGGAAAGGCCCGGCCGAAATTATCGACCGGGCCTTCTGCTTTACAGCGTCGGCGGAGTGATCTCCCCGCTGGCGACCATGCGTTCGATCTGGTCCACATCCTTGTCGCCGCGCCCCGAGAGGTTGACGATGATGATCGTTTCCGGGGACAGCGCGGGCGCGATGCGCAGGGCATGGGCCAGGGCGTGGGCGGACTCCAGGGCCGGGATGATGCCCTCGGTGCGCGAGAGCAGGAAGAAGGCGTCCAGGGCCTCGTGATCGCTGGCGTGGACGTACTCGGCGCGGCCGAGATCCTTTAAGTGGGCGTGCTCGGGGCCGACGCTCGGGTAGTCGAGACCGGCGGAGATGGAATAGACCTCGGCGGGTTCTCCGGCCGGGTCTTTGAGCATGTAGGAATTGAAGCCGTGCATGACGCCCGGTTCGCCCAGACACAGGGTGGCCGCGTGCTGCCCGTAGCCAAGTCCCCGGCCAGCGGGTTCAACGCCCACAAGCCGGACCTCTTCGTGGGGGATGAACTCGGAAAAAAGCCCCATGGCGTTGGAGCCGCCGCCCACGCAGGCGATGCAGTAGTCGGGCAGGCGTCCTTCGGCCTCCAGAATCTGGGCCTTGGCCTCGCGACCGACGATGGACTGGAACTCCCGCACCATGAGCGGATACGGATGCGGACCCACGGCGGAACCGAGCAGGTAGAAGGTGTTTTGCGCGTCCTGAACCCAGGCCATGAGCGCCTCGTCCACGGCCTCCTTCAGGGTCTGCTGGCCGCTCTCGGCGGGCACGACCTTGGCCCCCATCATCTGCATGCGAAAGACGTTGAGCTTCTGGCGCTCTACATCCACCGCGCCCATGTAGATGGTGCACTCCATGCCCATCAGCGCCGCCGTGGCGGCCGTGGCCACCCCGTGCTGGCCCGCGCCGGTCTCGGCGATGATCTTCTTCTTGCCCATGCGCCTGGCGAGCAGGATCTGGCCGATGGTGTTGTTGACCTTGTGCGCGCCGAGGTGGTTCAGGTCCTCGCGCTTGAGGTAGATCTTCGCCCCGCCGCAGCGGCGGGTCAGGTTGGCGCAGAAATACAGCGGATTGGGACGGCCCGTGAACTGCTTCTGGTAATAATCGTATTCCTTGATGAAATCCGGATCATTGCGGTAACGTTCGAAGGCCTCGGCCAGTTCGTTCAGAATGTCCTTGATCGGTTCGGGCACGAACTGGCCACCGTAGGTGCCAAAAAAACCGTCGGCTGTGGGCTTGATCATGATGGGGTCTCCTTGGGATTCGGATAAAAAAAAAACGCGGTCAGTTTGCACTGCCGCGGTTGCTATTTCGCTCATCCTTTGACGGATTTCAGGTCAAGACGCATCCCACGGCATGTCTTTCATGCCGCCACCAAAGAAGGGAGATGGTCTTGGGGTTCGTATTCATGGGAAAAATGAGTGCCTGCGCACTGGGGGTTTGTCAAGGCATAATCCATCGGATACAGAGATGCGTCACGATCACCCAAGGAGTACATATATGATCACCAAAAACGAAGACGCCGCCTGGCACGAACTCATCCCGGGCATCAGCGTCAGCACCCTGGTCCGGGGGGACAAGACCCTCATGGCCCGTTTCGAGCTTCAGAAGCACTCGTTCCTGCCCATCCATTCACACATGCACGAGCAGACTGGCTACCTGGTCTCCGGACGCATGACCATGACCATTGCCGGAGAAGAACACCACTTCGAGCCTGGCGACAGCTGGTGCATCGCCCTCGGAGTTTCGCACGGCGCGGTCATCCACGAAACCTGTCTGGCCATCGAGGTTTTTTCTCCCGTGCGCGAGGACTATCTGCCCTACCTGCCTGCAGGAAAGAAGTCTTGATGCACGCCGACTCTTTTTCCCGCACCTTCACGATGGAGGAGACCGCGAACGCATGCGACGCCCTGGCTCTACTCACCGGATTGCCCAAAGCCAGGATCAAGGACTGCATGACCAAGGGCGGCGTATGGTGGTCCCGCCCGGGGCGATCGACTTCGCGACTACGGCGCGCATCTACGGAAGTAAAACCCGGCGAGCGCCTGGAGATCAACTACGATCCGGCCCTGCTAACCCTTGTTCCGGCAGCTCCGGAACTCATCGCCAAGGTCAGACACTATTCGGTCTGGAACAAGCCCGCAGGAATCCTGTCCCAGGGAACCCGCTTCGCGGACCACTGCACCCTGCCGCGCCTGGCCCAGGCCATGCTCGGTGCCAGGAACGAATTGCACCCGGTCCACCGCCTGGACCGCGAAGCACGCGGAATCATGCTGCTGGCCCACGACGGCAAGGCCGCTGCTAAACTCGGAGAGCTCTTTCGCCAGGGCAAGGTAGACAAGGAGTACGCAGCCATCGTGCGAGGCATTCCGGACTGGACAAGTATTGAGGTGAACGAGCCCCTGGACGGCAAGGAGGCCCGTTCCCGCTTTGAGGTCGTGCGCTGCGACCCGGCGTCCGGCTCGACCCTGCTGATCGCCCGTATCGACACCGGCCGCAAGCACCAGATCCGCCGCCATCTGGCCGGACTGGGTCATCCGGTCATGGGTGACCCGCGCTACGGCCGAGATTCTGCACGCATGTACGAGCTGCAACTTGTGGCCAGAAGCCTGGCTTTCACCTGCCCGTTCACGAACGCGCCCAGGCAGTGGACCGTGCCCGACCTTCCGTTCCCTCCGCCGGAATAGCTCACCGTAGAAAAGGATAGACCATAAAAAAGTCAGGTGAAAAACGGTCTCGCCGATTTTCACCTGACTTTGCAATTTCAATCCGCAAGATCCTGCGCAGCCGGATCAGGAAAATTCTGTCGGCAACCCCGCTTTGATCCACTCTTCAATTCCACCGTCAAGTATGAATATCTGCGCGAATCTGAGCCGCTGCAAGGCCCTGAAAGCAAGCGGGCTCTGCCTGCCCTTCTGGCAGTAGAGAAACAGCGTCGACTCGCGGTCGATCTCGGACATGACCCGCATGAAATTCGTGGCGTAGTAGTGGATCTGTTTTGCCCCTTCTATGTGTCCTTCGTCGAATTCCCTTTGGGTCCGCAAATCGATGATTACGAACTTCGCATTATCCCTGTTTTCTTCGATCAGCTTTTGAGCGGCGAGAGGCGCAAGCGCATGTTCTTCAGCGGCGGCGACTCCCGAAGACAGAAAAAACAGCCAGAAAAAAAGCGTTATGAAATTACAAAATCTTAAGTTTTGCACGATGGTGTCCGTTTGCTGATGCGGTAATGGTCGTATGTGGTTGAAATTCGGCATACACAGTATCTAAGTTTTTTTATGCTCACGCGCAACCCGGTAAACCTCACAACGAGGCGGACACTCCTCACCACCTTGACTTGCTCGCGGTTTTCATTCAGCAGCTTTTTTTTCAAGGCAGCGGACAAGTGGCAACCCGCTTTAGAAATTCTCCCTCACCCCCGACACGAGAGTGCCGGGCGCACAGGTGGCTCATGCTCAGTATCACCAAAGAATTCTCATTTCACGCGGCCCACCGGCTGCATCTTCCCAGCCTCTCCACTGAAGAAAACGTACGCATCTACGGCAACTGCGCCAAACTCCACGGGCACACCTACAGGCTGCAGGTAACCCTCGCGGGCCTGCCCGACGAGACGGGCATGATCCTGCATTTCGGAACGCTCAAGGGCATTGTCGAACGGGAAATCCTGAACCGCTACGACCACGCGGACTTAAGCGACCTTGCCGAGTACCGCCATCTCCCGGCCACGGCGGAGAATATGGCCGAGCACATTTTCCGGACACTGGACCATGCCCTGGTCTCCAAGCGCTTCCGGCTGGAGCGGGTCGTCGTTTTCGAAACCGCAACAGCCTGGGCAAGCCGCTCCCGTGAGGAAAGCGACTATGCTTGAGGTAACCGAAATATTTTCCTCCCTGCAGGGCGAAGGCCCCTTTGCTGGCCGCCCGGCGGTCTTCGTACGACTGGCGGGGTGCGTCCCCCCGTTGTGCGAGTGGTGCGACACGCCGCAAGCTCTGAACGGCGGAAAGCCCATGGCCGCAGAGGACATCGCGGGCGCGGTGGCCCAGCAACCGGAGCAGCTCGTCGTCATCACTGGCGGCGAACCTTTCCGGCAATGGGACGCGGGGCTTGAGCAGCTTGTCCGCACGTTGCTGGCTTCGGGCCGCAAAGTGCAGTACGAGACCAGCGGCAAGGCGGGCATTCCGGCAAACCACGGAGGCTTTGTGGTCTGTTCGCCCAAGCCGATCCACGCGCCAAAGCTGGCACCCGCCCTTGTCTCCCGGGTGGACGCCTTCAAGTTCGTGGTCGATGCGGACATCTGTCCGGTGCTAAGCTTTGTGGATACCCACGCCATTGATCCGGCCAAGGTCTGGCTCATGCCACTGGGCGCGCTCCGGCAGGAGCAGATGCACCGCATGGCGGCGATCTGGGATCTGTGCGTTCGGCATGGCTTCAACTTTTCTCCCCGCCTGCATATTCTGACCTTCAACGACCAGAAGGGGGTATGATGGATGCCGTTATTGTGCTCTCCGGCGGCATGGATTCCGCCGTGCTCCTGTCCCATGAACTTTCCAAGGGACAACGCGTCGCGGCGCTAAGCTTTGACTATGGTTCCAAGCACAACCACTGCGAGTTGCCCATGGCCCGCGAAATTTGCCTCCGCCTGGGCGTTGAGCACAGGGTTGTCGCTTTGCCGTTCATCAACGAGCTGTTCACCTCCTCCCTGCTTCGCTCCGGCGAGGCCGTGCCCGAAGGCGCGTACGATGCAGACTCCATGAAAAGCACCGTGGTCCCGTTTCGCAACGGCATCCTCATCGCCATCGCCGTGGGTTACGCCGAATCCGTCGGGGCGGCGCGGGTACTCATCGGCTCGCATTCCGGGGATCACCACATCTACCCGGACTGCCGCCCCGAATTCAACGCGGCCATGAACAAGGCGGCCCGGCTCGGCACTGGCGACGCGGTGCGGGTGGACTTCCCCTTCGCCGCCATGGACAAGCGCGAGATCGGGGACCTTGGCCGTGCCCTCGGCGTCGATTTCGTCCGCACCTGGACCTGTTACAAGGGCGGCGAACTGCACTGCGGAATCTGTGGAGCCTGCGACGAACGCAAGTTCGCCCTGCGCCACGACCAGGGTCTGGACCCTACGCCGTACGCGAAATGAAGGAGAAAAAATGAATCATTCAGACCGCATGGTTCTCGGCAGGCAGGTGGATTACACCCGGCATTACGACCCGGACCAGCTCTGCCCCATCCCCCGGTCCCTGGGACGCACGGCCGCAGGCATCGAAGAGACGCCCTCCTTCGCTCACGGGCAGGACATCTGGAACATCTACGAACTTTCCTGGCTCAGCCGTTCGGGCAAGCCACTGGTGGCCATGGCCGAGGTGCGGGTGCCCTGGGATTCGCCCTGCCTCATCGAATCCAAATCCCTCAAGCTTTACTGCAACTCTTTCAACATGACCGCCCTTGAAGGCGAGGACTCGCTACGGGAAATCATGACCCGCGATCTCTCTCGGGCCGCAGGGGCGGATGTACTCGTGAGCGTCGTCACGCCCGAAATGTTTTCGCGGATCACCCTGGCCGAACCGGCGGGAACCTGCATCGACGATCAGGACATCTCCGGCTTCTCCTACCAGCCGGATCCATCCCTGCTCACTACCGCGCCGGAACCCATGCGCGAAACCCTCTTCACCCGCCTGTTCCGCTCCTGCTGTCCGGTGACCGGCCAGCCCGACTGGGCCACGGTCGAGATCACCTATGCGGGTCCACGCATCCAGCGCGACGCCTTGCTGCGTTATCTGGTCTCCTACCGCGAACATCAGGGCTTCCACGAAGCTTGCGTCGAAAAAATTCACGCCGACATCAGCGGGCACTGCCATTCGCGGGAGCTTGAAGTCAGCGCCCGCTTCACCCGGCGCGGCGGACTCGACATCAATCCGGTACGCTCGACCCGCTCCGGCCCCTGGCTGAACCTGCGCGACCCAAGACAATAGGGGCCGGTCCGGGCCTCAACGTACTCTGCAAGACCCTTATCCGACTGAAAAATCAGAGTCGGCAAAAGGTTTTTGCGCCCGGCATTGCCAAAAATTCCCCCTCGCGCTATGGATGGGACAACCAGCAAAATTTGTTACCACTCCTGCGCATAAGCTCGACAATTCCCATACTCCCCGCTGCTTGGAACTGGTTGAAGGCAGGTTTTATAAAAACCAATCTTTCACTTTCTCTAGGAGGCAGGCATGACAAAACAATGGTCCTTCAAGGCTCAGCAACGCGAGGTTGAGCCACATTTCCGCAGTCAGATCGACGCAGCCGAGTCGACGGAAGACGTGAAGAAATTTTATGAACGCACCATGTTCGATTTTTTGACCAGGACCATCGGGGATCAAGTCGATGTGCAACCCGGGGATGTGGTGCTCAACCCGGGCAACAAGCAAGGGTTTGAGGTCAGTCAGAAACTGCGGGATAACGAAGAATTCAACCGGATGCATGCCCAGTCCGATCTGCCGGACATCATGCTGCTTTTGACCGAGAGGGCACTGAACAGACACAAATATCTGGTCACCAAACAGCCGGGCAAAACGGAAAAGAAAATATTCCAGATTCCCGGTTCACGCAGGAATTGAGTCGCCCTCGCACAATGAATCTGAAAAAATCATCGGGACATTTTGCAGACGATGAGAACACCAAAAAGGAGGATGAACGCATGAAGATTCTGGCAGCTCTCGATCAATCGGAATACGGAACTCTGGTGCTCAAGAAGGCAATGGACATGGCCGCCAAGGAAAATGCGGAGCTTACGGCCCTGACCATATCCAGCGCCCCGTACAACAACCTGTACCTCGGTGAGGTCTCGGGAAATTTTTTGGAAAAGATCCGTAAAGGCTTGCAGGAAGCGGTGCAGCGGATCAAGGAGCAGGTCCAGGCGGCCAATGTCGAAGTGGTGGTCGAGGAAAGCCCGTCTCCCGCTGACGCCATTGTCGCGTATGCCGAGAAACACGGCATTGATCTCATCGTCATAGGCAACAAAGGTGCCGGCGCTGTGGAGCGCTTTCTCATCGGCAGCGTGTCCAGCAAGGTCGTGACCCACTCCCCGTGCTCGGTCATGGTGGTCAAGAAATAACTGACTGTTCTGCGGCAATGCATCACCAGACGTCAAAAAGCCCGGCCATGACCGGGCTTTTTGACGTGCGAGAAGCGCAAGCCGGACTCCATCAAGGGGTCGACGTCATCAATCGGCCAGCCCCCGCAAGGCGGCAATAATCCCGTCCCGGTTGATGCCAAGCAGGGCGCGCAGTTCCTTCTGGCTGCCGTGCTCGATGAAACAATCGGGAACGCCCAGACGCTTCACGCGCAGACCGAGCAAGGCGTCATTGTCGGCCAAAAGTTCCAGCACTGCGGACCCGAACCCGCCGGGCAGGACGTTCTCTTCGACAAGAAGCATGAAGGGGTGTGCGGAGGCCAGTTCCAGCAACTGGGTCTGCGGCAGCGGCTTGACGAAACGCGCGTTGAACACGGCCACTTCCCTGCCCGTCTCCTCACAAAACATCCGCGCCGCTTCGAGGGCGGGCCCCACCCGGCTGCCCACGGCCACGATGACCCCGTCCCCTCCCTCACGCAGCAGTTCGCCCTGCCCGATAGGCAGGATCTGGGGCGCGTCTGTCAGGGGCGCGCCCTCGCCGACTCCGCGCGGATACCGCAGAGCCACCGGACCTTCAAAGGCCAGGGCCGTGGCCAGCATGTGTTGCAGCTCGGGCTCGTTGCGCGGGGCCATGATCACCAGGTTAGGGATGTGGCGCAGAAAGGACAGGTCGTACACTCCATGGTGCGTGGCCCCGTCCTCTCCGACCAGCCCGGCTCGGTCCAGACAGAGGGTCACGTTCAGGTTCTGCAGGCAGACGTCGTGCACGATCTGATCGTAGGAGCGCTGCATGAAAGTCGAATAGACCGCCACCACCGGCTTGATGCCCTGGGAAGCCAGGCCCGCGGCAAAGGTCACGGCGTGCTGCTCACAGATGCCGACATCGAAAAAACGCTCCGGAAACTTTTCCGCAAAAGCACTCACGCCCGTGCCTTCGGGCATGGCCGCAGTGATGGCCACAATGCGTTCGTCCTTCTCGGCCAGCTTGCACAGCGTGGCACCGAAAACCTCCGTATAGCTGGGCAGTGAGCAGGCCGCGAACTTTTTAGCCGCGCCGGTTTCGGGCTCGAAGCAACCCACTCCGTGATAAAAAGTCGGGTTGGTTTCGGCCGGCGCGTAGCCCTTGCCTTTCTTGGTCAGCACGTGAACCAGAATGGGGCCCTCAAGCTCCCTGGTCTGCTGGAACACGTTGGTCAGCATGCGCATGTCGTGCCCTTGCAGGGGGCCGATGTAGGTGAAGCGGAAAGCCTCGAACAGCATGCCGGGAGTGAAGAAGCTCTTCAGGGAATCCTCGCTGCGGCGGGCGTATTCGGCGATGTCGTCGCCGATCCTCGGGATCTGCCGCATGATGTTCTCCGCTTCCTTCTTGAAGCGCTGCACCCAGCGCTTGGAAAGCTTGCGGCTCAAAAATGACGAGAGGGCTCCAACGTTACGCGAGATGGACATCTCGTTGTCGTTGAGTACCACCACCAGATCCTTGCCCAACCCCCCGGCCTGGTTGAGGCCTTCGTAGGCCAGTCCGGCGGTCATGGAGCCGTCGCCGATGACAGCCACGACCTTGTGATCCTGATGGGCCAGGTCGCGGGCTGCGGCCATGCCCAAGGCGGCGGAGATGGAGGTCGAGGAATGGCCGACCCCGAAATGGTCGAAGGGGCTTTCAGAGGGACGCGGAAATCCGCTGATGCCGCCAAGCTGGCGCAGGGTGTGGAAGCGGTCCAACCGGCCGGTCAGAAGCTTGTAGGCGTAGGCCTGGTGGCCCACGTCCCAGACGATGCGATCGCGGGCAGGATTGAAGACGCGCAGGAGGGCCATGGTCAGTTCCACCACGCCAAGAGACGGGGCCAGGTGCCCGCCTGTGGCGGACACTGTCTGAATGATCATGCGGCGAATCTCTTCGCCAAGCCTGGTCAGTTCCTTTTCATCCATGGCCTGCATGTCGCCGGGGTTTTTGATGGCGGCCAGAATGGGGAAAAGTTCCTGCAGGGTTTGCTCAGTCATTTATGCTCCTAATGCGTTCTATCAAGAATATAGTGGGCCACGGCCCGCAAAAAATCGGCGCGCGGGTGCGCAAACCCGGCCAGGGTGGACACGGCCTGGTCCACACTCTCCCGGGCCAACAGACGGCTTTTTTCGATGCCCATGAGCGCCGGATAGGTTGATTTGCCCTGTGCCTCGTCGCTGCCCACGGGTTTTCCCAGCGTCGCCTCGTCTCCGACCACGTCAAGGATATCGTCGGTGACCTGAAAGGCCAACCCGATGGCCCGGCCGTATTCCGAAGCCAGGGCCTCTTCCGTGGCGCTGCCGCCGCCAAGGATGGAGCCCGTGACGCACGACGATTCGATGAGCGCCCCGGTCTTTTTGGCGTGCATCTCGCGCAGTTGCGGGAGGCTTGCAGACTTGCCGGTCAGTCCCATGTCCAAAACCTGGCCGCCGACCATGCCACGCGGACCGGCAGCAGTCGAGAGGTGAAAAATGGCCCTGAGCACCCTGTCTGGCGGAAGATCAAGAGACGAAGCCAGGGTGAAGGCCTCGGTCAACAGACCGTCCCCGGCCAGGATGGCCGTAGCTTCGTCGAATTTCTTGTGGTTGGAGGGCTTGCCCCGGCGCAGGTCATCGTTGTCCATGGCCGGCAGGTCATCGTGAATCAGGGAGTAGGTGTGAATGCATTCGATGGCGCAGGCGAAATCAAGCATCTTTGTGGCGTCTCCACCTACCAGCTCCGCCCACGCCAGACAAAGCACGGGACGCAGGCGCTTGCCGCCGGCCATGAGGGAATAGTCCATGGAAGCGGCCAGGAGGGGCGGAGTCGCTGCGTCGCCAAAAACCGTGGGCAGACGCCTTTCCACCAGCACGCCCAAAACCTTGAGTTCAGCCTTCATCTCCTGAGGGTTCATGCCTCTTCTCCCGGGGCGGCCATGCTCTGCGACTCGGATTGCTGTCCAGCCGTTTCGACGATGACACGGGCCTGTTCCAGTTCCGTGCCGCACTCCCTGGAGAGGCGAACCCCCTCCTGAAAAAGCTTCACGCCCTGCTCCAGGGGCAGGTCCCCACCTTCGAGCAAGGCCGTGATCTCCCTGATCCGCTCCAGCCGCTTTTCAAAAGTCTGCTGTGTTTTTGCCATGTTACGCCCTTGTCATTGACCTTGTTTCGCAAAAAAAAGTGCCGCGGGGTCCACCGCCAAGTCAAGCACGTAGAGCCCCAGATGCAAATGCGGACCCGTGACCCGCCCGGTCTGGCCCGCCAAGCCGATGATCTGTCCGGCCTCAACCATGTCGCCCTGTCCGACCTCGATTTTTTCCAGGTGCATGTAGACCGTGAACACGCCCAGCCCGTGATCGATGAACACCGAATTGCCCCCGTAATAATGGTCAGCGGCGAGGACGATCTGTCCCGGAGAGGCGGCCCGCACCGGGTCGCCCAAGGCCGCCCGCAGGTCCAGTCCGCGATGCGCGTTGCGCTCAAGGCCATTGAAAAAGCGCCGCAAACCGTAGGCGCTGCTGACGTCTCCCGGCACGGGGCGCATGAGCGGCAGGACCAGATGATTGTCGGGAGAATCCACGCTTAATACCGCCCGCACCTCGGCGTTTTCGCGGGCGATGCGCTCCTGTACCGCTGCCGGGGGAGTGGCCATTTCCGTGGACACGGTCAGACGCTGCTCGGGAAAGTCGCGTCTCTCGACCAGAATG
The DNA here is from genome assembly GCA_018902545.1 of Pseudomonadota bacterium. Lineage (GTDB taxonomy): Bacteria > Desulfobacterota > Desulfovibrionia > Desulfovibrionales > Desulfomicrobiaceae > Desulfomicrobium. The sequence continues at coordinate 268,411 of JAHIQM010000016.1, forward strand.
GAGGTCTGCACGGCGAGAGGGCTCAGGCCCAGCTTGATCACGCGCAGGGTCTCGTTGCCGGGCTTGGATTTGAGGACGTCCGTGCCGAGCAGAAATTCAACCGCCGTTTTCCCGGCTCCGGGCACCTGCAGAGACTTCCCGCCCCACTCCACGCGCAGCCTGTCCAGGGGTTCGTCGGATTCGACCCTGACCACGAAAGGCAGGCCGATGCCGATAACTTCCGGGCATTCCAGACGCATCTGAGCGGCATGCAGCCCGGTGCCGGGGGTGACAAAAAAGGCTGTGACCAGCAGCACGAAAAAAAGAACGCTTCGCAACATCATGGCAGCACCTCCGCTGAAAATTCTCCGTCCGCGACCTGCACTCGGATTTCATCCCCCGCCGCCACATCGGTCCGCGAACGCACGAAACCGGACGAACCTCTGACCAGCGCGTATCCACGCGCCAGCGGGGCCGCAGGGTCCAGGGCGGCCAGACGGCTCTCGGCTCCACGCAGGCTTTCCAAACGGACGCGCACGAAATGTCTTCCTGACTGCTCCAGGGCCGCGTCGGCCCGGTCAAGATTGGAACGCAGGGACAGCATGGTGGCCGGGCCAAAGGAGCGGTGCATGCGATCCTCCAGACGCGCCAGGTTCGTGGCGCGACTTTCCACCTGCGTGCGAATGGCCTGGCGCAGGCGATCTTGAAGCCGCTCCAGCTCAAAGCCCCAGCGCTCGATGCGCCGGGCCGGAGAATGCCAGTTCAGCCCTTGCACCTGCTGTTGCAGGCTCCGCTCCCGCACGTCCAGCAAACGCTGCATGCCACGCGTCAACGCCAGGACAATCTCGTCGGCCTGCTGGCGCAGCACCCCGCGTTCGGTCCAGATAAGCTGCGCCGCATGGGATGGCGTTGCCGCGCGCAGGTCCGCCACCAGATCGGCAATGGTTGTGTCCACCTCATGCCCCACGCCGCACACGACCGGCAGCCGCGCGCGGAACAAAGCCTCGGCCACGGGCTCGGTGTTGAAGGCCCACAGATCTTCAAGAGACCCACCGCCGCGAATGAGCGCGATGACCTCGGCCCAGCCATCGCGGTCGGCGCGGTCCAGGGCGGCGGCGATCTGAGCCGGAGCGCTTTCGCCCTGCACCAGGCTCGGGTACACCCGAATGGTGGCACCATAACCCCGATCACCGGCAATGCGCAAAAAATCCTGCAGGGCCGCGCCCTGGGGAGCGGTGACCACGGCGACCCGGCGCGGGTTGCGCGGCGGCGTCATCTTGCGGTCCGGATCAAAATATCCCTTGGCAGAGAGCTTGGCCTTCATGGCCTCAAAGGCCACGGCCAGTTCGCCAAGCCCCTGTCCCTGCACAAGCTCCGCCACCAGTTGATAGGCCCCACGCGGCGGATACACGTTCATGCGCCCGGCCACGAGCACTTCCTGCCCATCGCAAAGCTGAAAAGGCTCCCCGCTCTCAACCTCGCCGGTCACAGGGTTGACCCGCTCGTCACCGTCCTTGGAACACTTGGGCTGAGCCCCCTTGAACCAGACCACGCTCAAGGTGGCGTCATCGTCCTTCAAAGAAAAATACACATGCCCGGACGGCGGGCGAGAGAGGTTGGAAACCTGCCCACGCACCCAGACGAACGGAAATTCACCTTCGAGGACATCCTTGATGGCTTGGGTGAGAGTGCGGACGGAGAAGATGTGCATGATATGTGGCCAGCCTTGGGAGAAAGCTCACTCGTACGGTAGCTCAGGGGTATTGCCTGCCAATTCAAGCCTTGCTCTTGCTTCCACCATGGCTTTATGCAGTTTGTTCTTCAAGACTTCTTTTGGCGGCAACTGAATCCAATATTCCGCAACATGAACATTGTCTTGATGAAGATCCATCAATTCGACTACTTCATCATCCTTTCCAGCACAAAGAATGATTGCAATCGGCGTCTCTTCTTCAGGCTGTTTTTCATATCGCTCCAACCATTTTAGATAAAGCTCAACCTGACCCTTGTATTCCGGCTTGAAGTCACCAATTTTGAGTTCAATGAGGACAAGACGTCTCAATTTGCGATGGTAAAATAGCAAATCAATATAATAGTCGTTTCCTCCAATCTGGATTCTTCTTTGTCGGCCCATGAAAGCAAAGTCAGTTCCAATCTCCAGAATGAACCGTTCAAGATCCATCAAAATCGCATTTTCCAGATCCTTTTCCGTAAAATCATCAGCTAGATCCAGAAAATTCAGCAGATAAGGATCCCTGAGAAACAATTGAGGGCCGGCTTTGCGGTTTTGGCGCAAGTCGGCCAACTCTCTTCGAACGACCATCTCGGGCTGTCTGGAAATGGCGGTTCGCTCGTAAAGCATGGAGTCCATGCTTTGCCGCAACATGCGAACCGACCAGCCCTCGCTGGCGCACATCCCAACGTAAAATTCCCGTTTCAACGGGTCATCTATCTTGAATACCTCGACAAAGTGGGACCAGCTCAATTTTGTCGACAGTGTCGACAAAATCTCCATGTCGGAAAAATGCTGGGTGAATTTGACCATCCGAAACAGGTTTCGCTGGCCAAAACCACTGCCGAACTCCTGGACAAGGCGCTCAGCCAGGCGCTTGATGGTTTCGTCGCCGTATCCAGCCCGGTCATCCATAAGGATCCGCGCCCGGATGGTGTTTCCGACATGCCAGTACGTCAGGACCAGCGCCTGATTGACCTGTGAGACCACACGGGTCCTGGCCGTTTCAATTAGACGCCGAATTTCCTGGTGCAGTGCGTCGAGGGCCACCGGAGTCGAGGAGTCCATCTGTTTCATGATCCCGAAAATAAACGGTTCAACAGGCAACATTTCATATGTCAGACTAGTCCCCACTCCTTCATCACTTCCTTGCGCCATTCCAGAACCGCATTCTGCCAGTCGGCCACGGGCAGTTCCCGCTTCTCGCCCGTCTTGCGGTTTTTGGCCTCAAGCACGCCTTTCTCCAGTCCTTTGCCGCCGATGACGATCTGCATGGGAGAGCCGAGTAGGTCGGCTTCGTTGAACTTCACGCCGGGGCGTTCGTCGCGGTCGTCGAACAGGGTGTCGATGCCTCGGGATTCAAGCCAATCATGGATTTCGCGGCCTTTGGCCATGACCTTTTCGTCCTTGGTGGACATGGCCAGGATGGTGATTTCAAAAGGTGCGATGGACGGAGGGAAGATCATGCCGTTTGCGTCGTTGTTCTGCTCGATGCAGGCCGCGACCACGCGGCTGACGCCGATGCCGTAGCAGCCCATGATGAGGACCTGTTCCTTGCCGTTCTCGTCGAGGAAGGTCGCGTTCATGGACTTGGAATACTTGGTGCCGAGCTTGAAGACGTGGCCGACCTCGATGCCCTTGGGCATGATCAGGGAGCCGCCGCAGGCCGGGCAGGGATCGTCCAGGGTGATGGAGCGCAGGTCCGCGTAGCCCGTGGGGGCTGCGTCCGTGGACAGGGTGATGTCGCGGCGCGGGTCGACGTGAATGAGATGCGCATCGGCGGCGTTGGCTCCGCAGACAAAATCCGTGCCCGCCGCGATTTCATGGTCCGCGTAGATGGCATCTACTTGCAGGCCCACCGGCCCCGCAAAGCCCACGGACGCTCCGGTCCAGGCCACGACCTGCTCCGGGGTAGCCAGCTCGACGCTCGTCGCACCGAGGAGGTTTTTCAGCTTCACGTCGTTGACTTCGCGGTCGCCGCGCAGGAGCACGGCCACGGATTTTCCGTCCACATCGAAAAGCAGGGTCTTCATGACCTGGGTCGTAGCCACGGCCAGGAATCCGGCCACGTCTTCCACCGTGTGCTTGCCCGGAGTGGCCACCTGCTCGTGCGCGGCGCAGGTCTGCGTGCACATGGGCTGGGGCTTTGTTTCGGCCTTTTCCAGGTTGGCGGCGTAGGAGCAAGATGTGCACACGGCCAGGGTGTCCTCGCCGGTGTCGGCCAGCACCATGAACTCATGGGAAAAACTGCCGCCAATGGCGCCAGAGTCCGCGCTGACGGCCCGAAATTCCAGGCCCAGGCGGGTGAAGACGCGGGTGTAGGCGTCGTACATGGCCTGGTAGCTCGCGTTCACGCCCTCGTCGTCCTTGTCGAAGGAATAGGCGTCCTTCATTATGAACTCGCGCCCGCGCATGAGGCCGAAGCGGGGCCGGATCTCGTCCCGGAACTTGGTCTGGATCTGGTACAGGTTGATGGGCAGCTGGCGATAGGACCGGACCTCGCCACGGACAAGATCGGTGACGACCTCCTCGTGCGTGGGTCCGAGGCAATAGTCGCGGCCGTGACGGTCTTTGAGGCGCAGGAGCTCCTTGCCGTAGAAATCCCAGCGCCCGCTCTCCTGCCACAGGTCGGCCGGCTGCACCATGGGCATGGAGATTTCCTGGGCCCCGGCCCGGTTCATCTCCTCGCGCACGATGTTTGCGACCTTGTTGATGGCGCGAAGGCCAAGCGGCATGTAGGTGTAGATACCGCTGGTCAGCTTGCGGATCATGCCCGCGCGCAGCAGAAGCTTGTGGCTGATCACCTCGGCCTCAGCCGGGGTTTCCTTCAGGGTGGGCACGTAGAATTTGCTGAACAGCATGGGGGATATCTCCTCGATTGAATATAAGTAAATTAATGAGTTACTGAATAAAATATGGTCTGATTCGGCTCAGATTCATTCCCCACTGCCAAGCCCGTCCAATTCCGCCTCGATCTCTTCCACGGTAGGTAAAGCGGACCTGAAGTTCTCCGGCAGTGACCGAGTCAATTCGTATTCGGAAATGCCGATGGGCTTGTGCATGTCGCGCAACGTGTATTCCGCCAGGATCCTGTCCTTGGTCTGACACAGGATCAAGCCAATGGTGGGGTTGTCGCTTTCGTTTCTGAGCTGGTCATCGACCACGGAACAATAAAAATTTATTTTTCCGGCGTACTCGGGCTTGAAGTCACCCTTCTTCAGTTCAATCACGATGAAACAGCGCAACTTTAAGTGATAGAACAGCAGATCAAGATAAAAATCCCGGTCGCTTACCGCCAAGTGATACTGGCGCCCGACAAAGGCAAAACCCGCCCCCAGTTCAAGAAGAAATTTCTCCAGATGCCGGACAAGGCTGATCTCCAGTTCCCTTTCATGAAACGGTTCTTCGATGGTCAGAAAATCGAAGAGATAGGGGTCCTTCAACAGTCCTATAGCCAACGAAGACTGGTCAGCGGGTAATCGTGATTGGAAATTATTTACCATCGACCCGTGTCTTTCGTGAGCACCGCCCTGCACCATCGCCGCCAGTAGATCTCGGCTCCACCCCTGTTCGATGGTCTGCCGCACATACCAAAGACGGACCCAAGGTTTCTTGACCTTCTCGATAAGCAGGATGTTGTGACTCCAAGGTATTTTGGCAACAGTCCGTTGCAAAAATAATAGCGCACTCGCATCCGCTAGTTGAGAGAGGTTATGGTCTGATTCTTCAGGTGCGACCTCGGTGCCTCCCAATTTTGCAACTAGCGGTTGCAAAATTGAAAGTTCCTCGTATTCCCTGGCAAAACGAATCATGTACCCTATATTGCGCTCCGAAAATCCCTTCACGTCGGGCAGCTCATTTCTGAGGTCTGCAGCCAGGCGAGGGATGACACCCTTCCCCCAGCCTTCTTCGCTCTGACGCCTGAGAATCATCCGCCCGACGTCCCAATACATCGCAATCATCTCCGCATTGACCGATAACGCCGCAGTCCCCTGCGCCTTGCGGATACGGGCCTTGATTTCACCCAACAGCGATCCGTAACGGAGCAATTCGGAGCTCATGCTCCGACCTCACGCGATTCTGAAACCAACCAGCCTGGGGAACCTTGCGCAACTTCCCGCTCTTGCAGAAATTTCTCCAGCTCTTCCATGAAGGCAGGCAGCAACTCCGAGCGGCCCTTCACCTTGCGCACGACCTCGCCCTTGCGGAAGATGAGGCCTGAGTCCCGGCCACCGGCCACGCCAATGTCGGCCTCGCGAGCCTCGCCGGGGCCGTTGACCACGCAGCCCATGACCGCGACGGTAAAAACCTCTTCCACCCCGCGCAGCCTGTCTTCCACGGCATTTGCCAGCTCGATGAGCCCGATCTCGGTGCGGCCGCAGGTCGGGCAGGATACGATCTCCGGGCCTCTTGAACGCAGTCCCAGGGCGCGCAGAATCTCCCAGGCCACGAGCATTTCCTCCACGGGATCGGCGGTCAGCGAAACCCTGAGCGTGTCGCCGATGCCCTCGGCCAGCAGGATGCCAAGGCCGACAGACGACTTGACCGCCCCGCGCATGGCCGTACCGGCTTCGGTCACGCCGATGTGCAGCGGATAGTCCACGGTTTTTGCCATGAGACGATAGGCGGCGACCGTGCCAAGCACACTTGAAGATTTGAGCGAAATCTTTATAGCGTCGAATCCTCTCTCTTCAAGCAGGCGCACATGCTCAAGCGCGCTCTCGACCATGGCCGCAGGGGTCGGACCGCCGTGCTTCTTCAGCAGATCTTTGTCCACGGAGCCGCTGTTCACGCCGATGCGGATGGGCACTCCGGCCGCGCGGGCCGCGTGCACCACGCGGTCAACCTTGTCCGGCCCGCCGATGTTGCCGGGATTGATACGCAGGCCCTTCACGCCCGCCTCCACGGCCTGCACGGCCAGGCGGGAATCAAAATGAATGTCCGCGATAAGCGGCACGGACGTAGCACGGCAGATTTGGCGCAGGGCCATGGCCGCTTCGAGGTCCAGCACGGCCAGCCGCACGATCTCGCAGCCGGCCCCGGCCAGGGCCGCAATCTGGGCCAGGGTCGCATCCACGTCGCGGGTGTCCGTGTTGGTCATGGACTGCACGCGCACGGGATTGTCCCCGCCGATGCCCACCCCGCCCACAGAGAGGGAGCGGGTCCTGGCGCGCGGAAAAAGTACGGATGGATCGTTTTGCGTCATGGCGGGGGAGCGTAATGAATTTGCCCTTCAAAGCCAAGGACGGGAAATCCGAAAATTACCCCCCGCTGTCAGCTAGGCGACAGACAAATAATCATGCTATGGGCTACGACAGTCCTGTCGGACCGCCATACGGCGGCAACAATGCTTCCATCACCAAAGGACCCGGCGCAAGCCATAAAACGACAAGGAGGGCACGCATGGCCAAAGAAAGAGAAATTTCGGATCTGAGTCCCTGGGAAGACGCCCAGAAAATGATCGCCAAGGCTGAACGCGAGGGAGTGAACCTCATCTGGGACCGCCTGAAGGACCAGACGCCGCACTGCACCTTCTGCGACCAGGGCCTGACCTGCAGCAAATGCGTCATGGGCCCCTGTCGCATCAACCCCAAGGGGCCGAAGAAAATGCTCGGCGTGTGCGGCGCCGATGGCGACCTGACCGTGGCCCGCAACTTCGGCCGTTTCGTGGCCGCCGGGGCGGCCTCGCATTCGGACCATGGCCGCGATCTGCTGGAAACCCTGGCCGCCATCGGCGACGGCAAGACCACAGACTACGGCATCCGCGACGAGGCCAAGCTTGAACGCATCTGCACGGAACTGGGCATTGAGACTCAGGGGCTGTCGGTGCGGGAACAGGCCAAGGCTCTGGCCGACCTCTTCTTCGAGGATTACGGCTGCCGCTCCCACAACGTGGCCTTCAGCAGCCGCGCACCCCAGAAACGCAAAGACATCTGGGAACGTTTCGGTTGCACCCCACGTGGCATTGACCGCGACTGTGTGGAGATGCTCCACCGCACGCACATGGGCGTGGACTGCGACCCGGTCTCCATCTGCCTGCACGCCAGCCGCGTGGCTTTGGGTGACGGCTGGGGCGGATCCATGATTGCCACCGAGCTCTCGGACATCATCTTTGGCACGCCAAAGCCCGTCAAATCCCTGGTCAACCTGGGCGTCCTGAAGGAGGATCAGGTCAACATCCTGGTCCACGGCCACAGCCCCATCGTCTCGGAGATGATCCTGGCCGCGGCGCGCGAGCCCCAGATCCTGGCCAAGGCCAAGGAGGCAGGCGCGACCGGCATCAACATCGCGGGCCTGTGCTGTACTGGCAACGAGCTGCTCATGCGCCAGGGCGTGCCCATGGCTGGCAACCACCTCATGACCGAGTTGGCCATCGTCACCGGCGCGGTGGAGATGGTCATCGTGGATTACCAGTGCATCATGCCGAGCCTCGTAAACGTGGCCGGATGCTACCACACCAAGTTCGTCTCCACCTCGAACAAGGCCAAGTTCCCCGGCGGCATCCATATGGAATTCAGCTATAAAAACGCCCGCGAAAAGGCCCGTGAAGCCGTACTCATGGCCATCGACGCCTACTCCCACCGCGATCCCGCCAAGGTCGAGATTCCGTCCAAGCCCATGTCCATTACCTCCGGCTTCTCCAACGAGGCCATCCTCGGGGCCCTCGGCGGCACGCCCGAACCGCTGATCCAGGCCCTGCAAGCTGGAAAGGTGCGCGGCGTGGTCGGCATCGTGGGCTGCAACAACCCCAAGCTCAAGCACGACCATGTGCACGTGAACCTGGCCCAGGAACTCATCAAACGCGACATTCTGGTGCTGGCCACGGGCTGCGCCACGGTGGCCATGGGCAAGGCCGGGCTTCTGGAGCCGGAAGCGGCCTCGCGGGCCGGGGCCGGACTGGCGGAAATCTGTCAGGCCCTGGGCATCCCGCCGGTGCTGCATGTAGGCAGTTGCGTGGACAACTCGCGCATCCTGCACATCTGCGCCGTGCTGGCCAACTATGCGGGCCTGGATATCAGCGACCTGCCCGTGGCGGCCAGCGCGCCCGAATGGTACTCCGAGAAGGCAGCGGCCATCGGCCTCTACGCCGTGGCCAGCGGTGTCTACACCCATCTGGGCCTGCCGCCGCACATCCTGGGCAGCGCCATGATCACGGACCTGGCCCTGAAAGGACTCGATGATGTCTTCGGCGCATGTTTCAGCGTCGAATCAGATCCCTTCAAGGCTGCGGATATGATTGACGAACGCATCAAGGCCAAGCGCCTCGCCCTTGGCTGGTCCGCCTAGCCAGGTCGCATGAAAGTGGGGAGTTCCGGCGCACAGAGCCTGAACTCCCCTTTTTTAAGGAGCATCGCATGAAGATCGCATTCGCGGGCAAGGGAGGGGTTGGCAAGACCACTCTATGCGCCTGGCTCGGAGACTATCTGGCACGGCAGGGACACGACGTGCTGCTGGTGGACGCGGACACGGCGCTCAGCCTGGGTCAGGCCTGTGGACTTCAACCCGAAGAGCTGCCCGTGCCCCTTTACGCTCGCGAGGATCTGGTCCGCGAGCGCATCGGCAGCGGCTACCTGAGCCTCAATCCAGACGTGTCCGACCTGCCCGAGGAACTCAGCGTCGATCTGCCGGTGCAGAACAACGGCGGACCGCGTCCGGGCCGCAAGCGACTGCTGACCATGGGTTCCATCACCGGTGCCGGAGACGGCTGCGCCTGCGCGGCCAACGCCCTGCTCAAATCTGTGCTGGCCCATCTGGTGCTGCAAGAGGAAAGCTACGTACTGGTGGATCTGGAGGCAGGGGTGGAGCATCTGGGGCGGGGCACCGTGGCCGGGGTCGACGCCCTGGTGGTGGTCAGCGAACCAAGCCGCCGGTCCCTTGAAACGGCGGCCAGGGTGGGCGCGCTGGCCGGAGAACTGGGACTTTCGCGGCAGGTGCTGGCGGTCAATCGCGGAGTTGGTGAACCCGCATTGCCAAACATGACAGGTCTGCCCAAAAACGTGGTCTACCTGCCGATCCTGCCGAGCCTGGTGGAGCGCCAACTGGCGCAGGCCAGCGTCCTGAATCTGACCGACGGCCCTGTGGTCGATGCCGTCTGCGCCCGTCTGCTCGCGGCCATGGCGTGAACATAGCCAACGCGCTCAGAAAACGCCGCGCCTGAAGCCCTGGACACAAAGCCCTGAAGCACGCATGATTCCATAAAATCGCGGAGTGGTTGCGCCGAACTCTTTGACGCAGCTCCATTTTCCAGGATTGCAAGCCGGAGCCGCCCATGCGCCTGACTGAAACCACGCTGCTGCAGGATCTTGATCTACCGGAGATGGCTCCCCTTCGACAGCTCTTCCTGCCCCGGAAGTTTGCAAAAGGGACGCTTGTCTTTCAGCCCAAGGCCAGTGACCAGATCTTCATCGTGACCTCCGGACGGGCCCGCGTGTACCTTGCCTACCGCGACAAGGAATTCACCATGGCCATGCTCGACGCCGGGGATGTTTACGCCACCCACACCAGAGCCTTTGTACAGGCCCTGGACGACCTTGAAATCCTCATCGCCAGCGTTTCCGAAGTCCGCCGCTACCTTGGCACCATGCCGAGCTTCAACTCCGCCATGATCCACGTGCTGGGCGACCTTCTGTCTCACGCCATCTCGGTCATCGACACCCTGGCCTTCAAGGACGTGCGCAACCGGCTCATCGAATTTCTGGTCTACGAGGCGAGGCGTCTGCCCCGCTGCCGGGAATGCCGCCACTGCGGCCAGTGCGAAGACGGCGGCATGGTCTCCCTGGGCCTGAACACGGAGCAAATGGCGACGATCATCGGCTCCTCCCGCCAGACAGTCTCATCCCTGCTCAACGCCCTGGCCAAGGACGGCGTCATCCAGCTCAAAGGCCGCGGCGTCATCTGCATCCCCGACATCGCGGCACTGGAGAATTGCGCGGCGCAGGAAAACTGAACTGCGCATGTTACTTGCTGTGCAATCGCCCACCGCACAGGCCCGAGCGTTCCGGTCCGCCCCGGGCGAGGGCCGTCGACTGTTTGACTGAGCCAGGACTCGTTGGCTCACGCGTTGCCTGACGCGCTGTCTCGGCCTCCCGCACCGCCACGCAACGCTTGAGCCTTACGAGGCCCGCGAAGGAGTTTCGACGGTTCTCGCCCGGGGCGGACCGAAACGCGGCCGCGTTACCGCAACACTTTTCATGGAAAACCATGGATTCCCGCCTGCGCGGGAATGACACCATCCCAAAATCTTGAGCTGCGGCCATTGGCGATGGATTCCCGCCTGCGCGGGAATGACACCGTGGTGTCTTGGGAGGAGCGTTGCCAGGGACGGACCGGAATGCGGGCACTCTGCCGTCGACAATCTTTCGTTGCAAAACGGATTCCCGCCTTGCCCGAACCGGGCACACGGCGGCTCGAAGAAGCGCTGACTCTCTAAAAATACCCCAGGCTCCTGAGCTGTCCCATCCTCTCCTCCTTGGCCGAATCCCGCCCCGAGCGCTCTCCCCGGGCCGAGCGTACGGTGCAAGGCATGCAGCCCAGGGAGCGGTAGCCCTGGTCGTAGAGGGTGCACCACGGGATGGACTCGCGCACCATGAAAGTCCAGATATCGAGCTCCGTCCATTCCAGGATGGGCAGGGCCCGGACGTGGTCGCCGTGATCCTCCAGCCAAGGCCGGCCAGCGCGGTCCGGGTTCTCGTCGGCGCGCACGCCCGTCAGCAGGGCCGGAATTTTTAACCGTGCGACGGCCTCGTTCAGGGGCCGGATTTTCAGATCACCGCAGCAGGCCACCGGGTCCACGGCCAACGGATAACGTGCCAAATCGACCTCGGGACGCGCGACATGCAGTTCGACGCCCCACTCTCGCGCCAGCTTGTCTCGAAAGGCGAGCACTTCCGGGAACTTGCAGCCGGTGTCCAGGTTCAGGGCCATCAGCGTCGCATCCGGCACGCCCTTGCGCAGTACATCCCTCCACAGGACCAGAACCACCGTGGAATCCTTACCACCGGTCCAGCCCACGGCCGCACCGGGGCCGAAACGCTCCAGCACCTCGGTCATCCGCGTCCTGGCCAGGGCGATCTTATCAGCAAGCGTCATGTGCCTGCCCCTGGCGATCAAAACGCATCCTCCAAATAAACATCCTCACTCCTGCTTCGATTTTCCGAACGGAAGTTCGACGATAAAACGCGTGCCCACTCCCGGCGTGGATTTTCCATACTGCCGTCGTGCCCCTTGGTGACTATGAAATAGGACACCGAAAGCCCCAGTCCCGTGCCCTGGCCGGGCGGTTTGGTGGTGAAGAAAGGCTCGAAGATGCGGCGACAGACCTCCGGCTCCATGCCCGGGCCGTTGTCTTCGATCTCGATTCTGACCCGGTCCTCGGCAGGGACGGACCGATGACGGCCACGACCTTCGCCGCCACGGCGTCCAGGGCCGCCTGACGCGCACCGAGGGGCGAACTTTTGGTGTCGAACTCGACCACCTCAACGGGCCGTCCCAGAAGCCCTCCTTGGGCGTTGATGTTTTTAGCCGCGAGAATGACCATCCGATAGTTGGGTGAATTTTCCTCGGCCCCCGCCCCGGTATTGGCAAACACGCTCCCAATCCTGATTGGTTCGGGGCCCTGAGCCAGGCCAATGGCAGCCAGGCACAGGAAAAACACCAGCATGCCTATGGCAAAAACCGGACGAAGGCCGGGACCGCGCCACAGGGAGCATGTGGAAAATTTTTCAAACATCAGGCAACTCCTTGTGTTCATCGCCATTTCCCTCTCTTTTCCCAAAACCACGGTGAAAAAGAGGCTTCGGCAACTGACGGGCAGAACGTCAGTGCGTTGTCATACAGCGGATACTGCACGAACACTTGATAACACAATACCCCGCGCATGACGCAACCGTGAATCAACCTCACGAAGACGGATTGACAGCACACTGTGAGCATTGCAATCTACTGAAAATTTGGCATAATGTATTCTAATCGACGCGAAGGAGCACGCAGCGCATATCATGACCGATCTCCCCCACCTTCTCCCTGATCCACAGACCTCCCGGCAACGGGCCACCGGCCTGCGCCGCAAGGTCGGCCTTCTGCTCCTGGTCATATCGACTGCGGTGTTGCTGCTCTCCGTAGCCATCGGCCAGCGGATCATGCGCGACCTGACCACGGACCTCAGCCTCAGGCTTGCTGTGGCCGAAGCCGAGCTGACCCGCGAAAAAATCCAGGCGCTGGTAGGCCGGGAACTGGCCATGGCCCAACGCTTCGCAGGTCTGAGCGCCCTGGTGGACTGGCTTTTGAAAGAGCAGGAAGCTCCGGCACGGACCCGATTTCTGGCCGAGGCCGCAGGGTTTCGGCAGGCCTTCGCCGACCAGTCCTATTTTGTCATACACCATCGCACCCTGGCCTATTATTACGCCGACCCCAAAAGCCCCAGCGCCCGGTACCGCTACACTCTGGATCCGACCAAGGGCGATGACAAGTGGTATTTTTCGACCATGGACCACGCAATCCCCTACACGCTCAACGTCAACCCCGATGCCACCCTCAAGGTGACCAACCTTTGGATCAATGTGCAGGTCCGCAACGCGGCGGGCATCCCCCTGGGCCTGGTCGGCACCGGCATGCAGCTTGACGGATTCCTGAAAACCATGCTCGCGCCCCGTTCTGCCGGAGCCATGAGCTTCATCGTCGATGCCCAGGGACGCATCGTGGCTCATCCCGACCCGGAAAGAATCGAATACGGGGCCATGGGCAAGCACGACAGCTCCCGCACCGTCTTCTCCGAACTGAGCGAAGATCTCGATCGTGAAACCCTGGCCACCACCCTGGCTGAAACACGGCGCAGAGGGACGGATGTCAATCCACTGCAAGTCGCCACGCTCTCCGGTACACGCATGATGGCCCTTGCGCACCTCCCGGAGCTCGGCTGGACCGTAGTCAGCAGCGTCAATCCGGCTGCTGCGGGCATCCTGTCTGCGGACATCGTCAACCTGGCCCTGGTGGGCGGCGCGATGATCCTGATTCTGGTCATCCTGACCCTGACCATCGGATTTGACCGTCTGGTCCTGCGGCCGCTGCAGATGCTGACCGAGTCGGCACGCAGGATCGCGATGGGCCGGTATGAAACCAGGCTGCAATCCAGCCGAAATGATGAAATCGGGGCCCTGTCCCGGGCTTTCGACTCCATGGCCTCGCAGGTCCAGAGCCACACCAGAGAGCTGGAACAGCGCGTGGCCGAACGCACCAGAGAGCTGCAGGCGACCCACACGCAACTGACCGACACGCATCGCCAGCTGACCGAAAGCATCCGCTACGCGAGTCTCATCCAGCGGGTCATCCTCCCGGACCGCCAGCTCAGCGAACGGCTGCGCGGTCAGTATTTCGTTGTCTGGCATCCGCGCGACGTGGTCGGCGGCGACTTTTACCTGTACCGGGAGCGCTCTGAGGGCTGCCTGTTCGGCGTCATCGACTGCGCGGGTCACGGAGTGCCTGGAGCCTTCATGACCATGATCGCTCACGCAGCTCTGGAGCGCGCCATCCTGGAGCAGGACTGGAGCAATCCGGCCGCGCTGCTGGAAAGCGCGGACAGGGCCGTGCGGACCATGATGCCGGACACGAAACGGCTGGAACGATTGGCCACATCCATGGATATCGGGCTATGCTATGTCGAGTGGGAAAGCCGCAAGGTCCATTTCGCGGGAGCACATATCGACCTCTTCACGGCCAGGGGCACCGAGGTAGGGTACATCAGGGGGGACCGGGGCGGAATCAACGACCGCAGATCCAGGAGCTTCACCTGTCGGACCGTGGACCTTGAGCCCGGCACCGTTTTTTATCTTGTCACCGACGGCATTCTGGATCAATCCGGCGGTGAGCGCGGGCTGCCTTTCGGACGGACCGGCTTCGAAAACTGGATCCAGGCTCACTGCGGGCTTCCCCTTACGGCGCAGGAAAAGGCCCTGGCTACCTCCCTGGAAGAATACAGGGGAACGCACCCGCAACGCGACGACATCACCATACTGGCTTTTTGTTTCGATTCATCGTCACCTGCTTTCCCCGAGGAGACCGTTTCATGAGCACCCCCGACCTTTACGACCTGCGGGAAATATTCGACCTTCAGAAAATCATGGTCTGCTTCAACGGCCCCATTAATGCAGCCCTGATCGAGGAGATCGGCCGCGCCCTGCGCGACTATCTCAACCATCAGCAGGAAGCGCCCAGCGCCGTGGCCGACATTTTCGCCGTCTACATTGAAATGACCCAGAACATCCGGCGCTATGCGGACCAACATCAGGAACTGACGGGCGCCTCCAGCGCAGCCATCGTGGTATCCCGCGAGGACGAACACTACGTGATCAGCGCCGGCAATGTTGTCACCCGTTACGATGGCATCGCCCTGAAGGAACGCGTGGACGAACTGGCAGGCCTGGATCGCGCCGCGCTCAAGGCGCTCTTCAAGACCCAGCTGCGCCAGCCGCGTGAGGACCTGAACGGCAGCGCGGGTTTGGGGCTCATCGACATGGCCCGCAAGGCAACACGCTCCTTAAGCGCCACGGTGCGCGAAATCGACGCCGAGCGCAGCTTCCTGAGCCTGCGCGTTGTATTGTAAAAATTTCAAAATTCCTTACGAGAAGAGTATGAACAACCTAGAAATCGCCCAGACGCCCAGCACTCCGGAGGTCCGCGCCGACAGCGGACAGGGACGCGTATTCATGTCCGGAGACTCCTATCCGGAAAATCCCTTCGATTTCTTCCAGCCCATCATCGACTGGATCGACGATTTTCTGAAGAACGACGACCGGCCCCTCGCCTTCGATCTGGCGCTGATCTATCTCAACACCAGCAGCATCCGGGCCATGATGGACATTTTCGACCGCCTGGAGGAGTCCCATCTGGCGGGACGCTCGGTCAGCGTCGACTGGTGCTACGATCCCGACAATGAGCGCGTCGGCGAGTTGGCCGAGGAATTCAAGGAAGACTGCACCTTTCCCTTTACCATCGCCCCGAGGTCATGACCATGCAACAGTGTCCGCCCGAAGACAGTCTGGAGCGGCGCATCGAGGCCATTCTGAATGCGGACACGCCTCCTGATGGATGGAAGGAGGCGCTTGGGAAGCTCTTTGAGCGCTACCTCGACCAGCAGCGCCTGCTGGACCGCCTGACCCACATCGCGGACCGATTTCAGGCCGCCGAACGCGAACGCAGCCAGGGCTATATGGCCAGCTACGAGAAGAAAGTCCGGCAGCTGGAAAAGATCGTGCGCATCAGCGACCAGTACCAGACCATGCTGCATCAGCTCAAGGAGCGCCTGGAGCACGCCTCCAACTACGACTCCCTGACGGGTCTGCCCAACCGCCGCTACATGACCGTACGCCTGGAAGAGGCGGCTTCCCAGGCCGCGCGGAAAAACGGCAACGGATTCGCCGTGATGATCGCGGACATAGACCATTTCAAGGCCGTCAACGACAACTTCGGACACGCCGCCGGAGACCGGCAGCTGAAGGCCGTGGCCAGAGCCTTGGAACTTTCCCTGCGCGAATACGACCTGTGCGCGCGCTGGGGCGGAGAGGAGTTCCTGTTCCTCTTCCCGGCCTGCGACCAGACCAGCGCTCCGGTCGTGGCGGAGCGGCTGCGCAAGAACGTGAGCGCTGCGCCCCGGATCAGCGACAACATCGCGACGCCGACTGTGAGCATCGGCTATACCCTGCACCGTCCCGGGGAAAGCATCGACGCGACCCTGCTTCGCGCTGACGAAGCACTCTACAAAGCCAAGGACGCTGGACGGAATTGCGCCATCGGCATGTGATTCAACGCCCCGTTTCACACCCCGCCTTGACACCTCCCCCCGCTTGTCCTAGCCAGAAACGAGTTTTTGCAGGGGTGGCGAGGAGCCTGAGATAATACCCGTTGAACCTGATCTGGATCATGCCAGCGAAGGGAATTGCAAGACTGACCGCCATCACCGGCAACCACCATTCCTCGCCTCCGCTGCCTCCACAACTCTTCCTGCAGTGTGAGGTGCCCCCATGTCCGATCTGCCCCGAAAAGCAGCCGAAAATCTGCATGCCATCAGGAGCTCCAAGCCCCTGATCCACAACATCACCAATTTCGTGGTCATGAACTACACCGCCAACGCGCTCCTGGCCTGCGGCGCGTCCCCGGTCATGGCCCACGCCGAGAACGAAGTCGAAGAGATGGTCGCCTACGCCGGTGCGCTGGTGCTGAACATCGGCACCTTGACCGATGTGTGGGTCGCGGCCATGCTCAAGGCCGGACGCAGGGCCACGGCCCTGGGCAAGCCCATCATCCTTGATCCCGTGGGCTCCGGGGCCACCGCGCTGCGCACCGAGACCGCAAAATCCATCCTCGCCCAGACAAAGGTCAGCGTGGTGCGCGGCAACGCCTCGGAGATCCTGTCCCTGGCCGGGCAGAATGCGGCGACCAAGGGCGTGGATTCCACCGATTCCATCGAGGACGCGGGCCGCGCCGCCGGACTTCTGGCCCGCGAACTGGGCACAACCTTGGCTATCACCGGACCCACGGATATCGTCACCAACGGCCATCGCACGCTGATTATCGAAGGCGGGCACGCGCTCATGCCCTACGTCACAGGAACGGGCTGCTCGGCCACGGCCCTGGTCGGAGCCTTCCACGCCGTGGACCCCGACCCCGTCTCCGCCGCCGCCACGGCCCTGGCCTTCTTCGGGCTGGCCGGAGAGCGGGCCGGAGCCAAGGCAGATGGCCCCGGCACCTTCCAGATCCATCTTCTGGACGCCCTCTACAATCTCTCCCCAGAAGAGCTGGCCCAAGGCTGCCGCATCCATGAGGAACGTCATGCCTGATCTGTCCCTGTACCTGGTCACGGACCGGGGCCTGTCCCTCGGCCGCTCCAACGTGGACATCGTCCGCGCCGCCGTGGCCGGAGGCGTGACCTGCGTACAGCTGCGCGAGAAACACTGCGACACGCGCGACTTCGTGGCCGAGGCCCGGGCCGTGCGGGAGTTGCTGACAGGAACAGGCATTCCGCTGATCATCAACGACCGCCTCGATGTGGCCCTGGCCGTGGGCGCAGACGGCGAGCACCTGGGCCAGACCGACATGCTCATCGCCGACGCCCGGCGGCTGGTCGGAGCGGACATGCTCATCGGCATCTCGGCCGAATGCGTGGAAGACGCAGTCCGCGCGCAGGCCGAAGGCGCGGACTATATCGGCATCAGCCCCGTCTTCTGCACCCCGACCAAGACCGACACGGCCCCGGCGCTGGGCCTTGACGGCGTGGCCCGAATTCGCGCGGCCGTGTCCCTGCCGCTGGTCGGCATCGGCGGCATCGGCCCCGGCAACGCGGCCGAGGTCATTCGCGCCGGGTGCGACGGGGTGGCCGTGGTCTCGGCCATCGTCTCGGCTCTAGACCCGCAGCGTGCGGCTGCAGAACTCCAAACCATCATTCATGCAGCCAAGGAGCTTCCATGAACCAGCGTACATATCACCGGGTACTGACCATCGCCGGATCCGATTCAGGTGGCGGGGCCGGCATCCAGGCCGACCTCAAGACCATCGCGGCCCACGGCTGCTACGGGGCGAGCGTCATCACTGCCCTGACCGCCCAGAACACCCTTGGCGTGACCGGCATCCACGCCGTACCGGTGGACTTCGTGGCCGCGCAGATGGACGCGGTGCTCGGCGATATCGGAGCCGACGCGGTCAAGATCGGGATGCTCTTCTCCCCGGAACTGATCCGCACCGTGGCCCAGGGCCTGATCAGGCACGGGGTCAAGGCCATTGTCCTCGACCCGGTCATGGTCGCCCAGAGTGGGGACAAACTTTTGCAGGATGAAGCCATCGAGGCCTTAAAAAGCGAGCTTATCCCCCTGGCCACGCTCATTACGCCGAACCTTCCAGAAGCATCGGTGCTGCTGAACCGAGAGATCGCCACCCAGGAAGCGGCCATGCAGGCGCTGACGGAACTAGCGGCCATGGGCCCGGGGAATGTACTGGTCAAGGGCGGGCATCTGGAATCGGGCGACAGCGACGACACACTTTACCTCGGCCCAGAGGGCCGCATCGTGACCCTGCCGGGCGTGCGCATCCCGACCCGCAACAACCACGGCACGGGCTGTACCCTGTCTTCGGCCATCGCCTCTAACCTGGCCAGGGGTGAGGATGTGGAGTCAGCAGTGCGCCACGCCAAGGAGTACATCAGCGGAGCCATCCGGGCGGGTGCCGCGTACGCCATCGGCCAGGGACACGGACCGGTGCACCATTTCTACCGGTTCTTCGAGTAGCCGTGGACCTCTCCACCATACAGGCCGCCCCGGACATCGTGCTTGAGGGCATCAATCTGGATTTCGCTGGCCAGCCGCTGCTTACGGACCTGACCTTAAGACTTCCGGGCGGCAGGACGACCTGCATCCTGGGACCCAGCGGATGCGGCAAGTCAACGCTGCTGAAACTCATGGCCGGTGCGCCGTCCCTCGATTTTTCGGGCACGATCCGCTTTGATCCACAAGTTGCGTCACCGGGACAGGTGGCCTGGATGAGCCAGAATGACCTGCTTCTGCCCTGGTTCACGCTGCTGGACAACGTCCTGCTTGGAGCGCGGCTTCGGGGCTCCCTCTCGCACGAAAAGCACGCCAAGGCCCTGGCCCTGATCAGCGAGGCGGGTCTGACCGGCTACGAGGACAAGCTGCCCTCCGCCCTGTCCGGGGGCATGCGCCAGCGCGGGGCGCTTCTGCGCACGCTCATGGAGGAGCGGCCGGTCATCCTCATGGACGAACCCTTCTCCGCCCTCGACGCCCTGACCCGCGTACGCCTGCAGAACCTGGCCGCGCGCCTGACCGCAGGCGCGACGGTGGTGCTGGTCACCCACGATCCCATGGAGGCGTTGCGCCTGGGGCACAGAGTCATCGTGCTTGGCGGAACTCCGGTGCGAGTGCTCCAGACCATCGAGCCCTCCGGACTTCCTCCACGCGAAGCCGGAAGCCCGGAAGTGAGCAACCTGTACCCGGAACTCCTCAGAGAGCTCATGAACGGGGAGGTGGCATGAACATCCTGCGCCCCCTGATCCTGACGGCAGGCTTTCTTTTCCTGTGGCAACTCCTGGTCACCCTGACCGGAGCTCCGCCCTACATCCTGCCCGGCCCGCTGCCCGTCGGCCACGCCCTGGTCGACAAATTTCCTGTGCTGCTCTCCCATCTGGGCACGACGCTGGCCGAAATTCTGCTGGGCCTGGCCCTGGGCACGGTCCTCGGCACAAGCGCGGCCCTGGTCATGATCCTCTCGCCGCTGCTGAAACGCTGGATGCTGCCTGTGCTGGTAGTCAGTCAGGCCATCCCGGTCTTCGCCCTGGCCCCGATCCTGGTCCTGTGGCTCGGCTACGGCATGGCTTCCAAGGTGGCCATGGCGGTGCTGATCATCTTTTTCCCGGTGGCGTCGTCCTTTTATTCGGGCATGCAGCGCACCGAACCCGACCTGCTGGAACTGGCCCGCATCATGGGCGCGGGGCCCCTGGCCGTGCTGCGCACCATCGTCATCCCCTCGGCCCTGCCCGCCTTCGCCTCGGGCCTGCGCGTAGCCACGGCCGTGGCACCCATCGGGGCCATTGTCGGGGAGTGGGTCGGCTCAAGCGCGGGCCTGGGTTTCTACATGCTGCACGCCAACGCGCGCATGCAGATCGACGTCATGTTCGCGGCCCTGACCGTCCTGGCGGTCACGTCCCTGACGCTCTATTTCATAGTGGACCGGCTGCTGGACAGGCTGGTTTACTGGCAGCCGAGGCAGGGAATCCAATGACATCTTGTCTTCAGCATTACAGTCCGCGATCGAACCGGACCGCGGCCGCACTGCCGCAAACCTTTTTCTCATTCGGCTTTCAAAGGCTGGAGAACCATGGATTGCCACGTCGAAGACTCCTCGCAATGACGGGTTGCCAAGGCATCATTGCGACCATGGTGCGGACGTGTCGGGCTTGCGTGGAATTTCATTCCCGCTCTCCGGCCGACCGGGACACCAGCCCAGCGGTCCGGTTTGGTCCGGGCCGGGGTCGGCAACTGTCTGACTGAGCCAGGCATCGTTTGTTTTCCCGTCGCCTCCCGCCCGAAGCGCTGCTTTATCTTCGGCAGCAACGACGGGAAAACATTACGAGGCCGGTGAAGGAGTTTTGGCGGCCCCGGCCCGGATCAAACCGGCACGCGGCCGTGCTGATACAAACCATTTTTCCATTATTCAAACTATAAGGTTAACCACATGAAAAAAATCGCCCTCTTCCTCGCAACCCTGCTCCTCTTCGCCACCCAGGCCCAGGCCCAGAAGCTGACCGTCCTTCTGGACTGGTTCGTCAATCCCGACCACGCTCCCCTTTACGTGGCCCTGGAAAAAGGCTTTTTCAAAAACCACGGCCTGGACGTCGAACTCATCGCCCCCTCCAACCCCAACGACCCGCCCAAGCTCGTGGCCGCGGGCAAGGCCGACATCGCCGTATCCTACCAGCATCAGCACCAGATGCAGGTCGCCGAAGGACTGCCGCTGACCCGCATCGCCACCCTCGTGGCCACACCGCTCAATTCGCTGGTGGTGCTCGCAGACGGCCCCATCAAGTCCATCGCGGACCTCAAGGGCAAGACCATCGGCTATTCCGTGGGCGGCTTCGAAACCGTACTTCTTAAAGTAATGCTTAAAAAAGAAGGTCTGACCCTGGACGACGTGAAGCTGATCAACGTCAATTTTTCTCTGTCACCGTCTCTGTTCACGGGCCAGACCGACGCGGTCATCGGCGCATTCCGCAACTTCGAACTGAATCAGATGGACATCGAAGGCCGCCCCGGCCGTGCGTTTTTCGTGGAGGAACACGGGGTGCCTGCCTATGACGAGCTGATCCTCGTCGCCGCCTCAAGCAACCTCTCGGACCCGAGACTGCGCGCATTCGTCGATGCTCTGGAAGAAGGGGTGCAGTATCTTGTCAACCATCCTGACGAGAGCTGGAAGCTCTTCGTCTCCGGCGACCGTGCCAGCCTCGATGACGAACTGAACCGCCGCGCCTGGAAGGACACCCTGCCCCGCTTTGCCCTGCGCCCCGGCGCGCTCGATAAAAAGCGCTACACCCGTTTTGCCCAGTTTCTGGTGAACGAAAAGATCATCTCCTCCGTGCCCGAACTTGAAAAATGGGCCGTGGAACTGCCCTGATCCAAACTTACCCCGCAAAACAAAGCCGGGCGGCTGCAATCACGCAACCGCCCGGCTTTTTTGTCATCGCTCCGCAATTAGGCTACTCTGCGTTCCCCGGAAAAGAAAACCCCAGCCAGCATGACCGCGCCGAAGATGGACAGATAGGCCACCACAGCCATGCCATGGGAAAAGCAGGCCGCGAACATCATGAACAGACTCCCAAAAATGGCCAGGGCGGGCATGACGTAGCGCTTGAAAACAGACAGGTCCGCCTCCTTTTTCATAAACACCGCGAAAATGGGAATGTAGAGCGCGTAGATGGTGACAATGGGCAGCTCGGAGGAATCAAAGCAGAAGAACCCGAACCACGGCGTGGTGAGGTTGGCCCCGTAGAAATAGACCAGCCAGAACGCACAGAGCAGAAGGCCGAGCACGGCGGAATTGGTGGGCATGTTGGTGACGGTGTCGACCTGGCTGTACATGACCGGGCGCGGCCCCTGGTTTCTCGCGGCGATGGAGTAGATCCCCCGCGTACACCCGAGCATCAGCCCGTTCAAGGTGCCCAGGCAGGAGATGATGACGAAGACGAAGATGAGCGTTCCGCCGGCGCTTGAAAACACGGTTTCAAAGGCCAGCTTGGCGCCCTCCTGGCCCCCTTCCATCAGGGTCTGGTTGGTGACCGCCCCTGCCAGGCCGACATAATACAGGATATAGACGACCATGACCGTGAAGGTGCCGGCCATGAGCGCAAGGGGCAGGTTCCTCTTGGAATCCTTGAGTTCGGCGTTGATGCTCGTGGCGATGATCCAGCCCTCGTAGGCAAAAGAGGTCGCGACCACGGCGGTGAACACGGCGATGAGCGGATCGACCTCCGTGACCACGGTGGTGAAGTTCTGCACGATCATGCCGCTGTTCATTCCGAAGACCGAGCCGACCAGGGCCATGAGAAGGAGCGGGATGAGCTTGACCACAGTGGTGGTGACCTGGAATTTCCCGGCCAGGACCGGGGACAGGGCATTCAGCGCATAGCTCGCGACCAGGTAGAACCCGGCGATGGTCATGCACTCCCCGCCGGTGATGTCCCAGCCGAAGAGCACGGCCGTGTAGCGGGCCGAAACCCAAGCCAGGACCGAGGTCAGGGTCGGGTAGTAGATCATGGCCATGAACCAGCCGACATAATAGCCGTACGTGCCGCCCATGGCGGCCTCGGCGTAGTCCACGATGCCGTTCACACGCTCGTACTTGGTGGCCATGAGCGAGAAGGTGTAGGCGCAGGAGATCATGATAAACCCGCCGATGACCCAGGCCAGAATCCCCAGCGGCAGGTTGCCGCCGGTGGCGGTGAGAATTTTCTCCGCCTTGAAGAAGACGCCGCTGCCGATGACGATGCCCACCACCATGGCGATAGCGGTAAAAAGACCGTATTTTTTGTTCAACTCCACGCCCATCTGCCTGTTCTCCTTATCGCTTCAGAATCACCACATTAAAAAAAATATATTATCGAGGAAATATTCTTCCAATGCCACGTAAACAAACTTCGGAAACATCACGACATGTCCACGCTTCAAGCCAATACTGGAATCACTGCGCGTCGTGCTTTGAGGAAATGACTTTCAAAATCTTACATCAATTCACCATGCAAAAGATGCAGAGGGGCCGTACTCGATGAAGAAGGTATTGTAAACGAGGAGAAGGCAAACGACGCTGCCCACCCGATGATAATCAGTCACGGCAAAAAGTTGTCATCCCTTTGAAGAACGGAAATCAAAATTTCTAATTATCTGAATAGAAAAAAAATTTCACCAGACGGCATGTCCCTCCTATCCGGGCCGGGCAAACGTTGGCGGAAATGGCACTCAGTCTATTGTGCGACTTTTACAGTGGCGTCCTGAAAGAGTGATGCTGGATGCGATCGCCTTAAAACTTAGCACGTTCTTTGCTAAATGTGGTGGAGAGGTAAAGATTTCTCACCGGATGGCCGATCAGATTGAAATCAGGCACCTTTTCAAAGGAGCAGCATCATGAATGTACATGCCTCGGGCAATCAGCATGCCCAACAGGCCTGGATGAACACTAGGCCCAAGCACGCCGAAGCGCGCACTGCCGCAGAGGAGGGAATTGCACGCACAAAGGAAGCCGCAGGTCCCGGAGAGGCAATTGACGCAGAAGGCTCGAAGGGAGTTATCCGCCTCTTGCAGGCGGGACATTTCAACGGCGTCGCGGACGTGCGCCTGCGCATCAACTTCCACGACCAACTCCAACAAGGGGCAGCCCAGGACGCCGCAAGAACGTTTGAAGGTGCGGTTCCAGGACTGCTTGACGATCTTGCCGAAGAAGCGAGTCTTCTCGGAGAACAGTATGGCCTGTCCTCGCAGGGAAAGGATCTGGCCGATTCTTTCGCGGAGGAAATCCAGCTCCTGCTTGAAGGAGCCAAGACGGCGCAGACACCTTTGTCCACAACCCTGACAGACATAAAATCCAAATTCTCCACCTTCCTTGAGTCGCTGGAGGGAGCGTTTGCCGGTTTGCCATCTCCCATCGTGGAAGAGTTAAATCCTGACGAGGAAGAGATTGCCGAGCTTCTGGAAGATGGCGATGCGTCCAATCAAGATGAACAGACCCCGCAGCAGGCGGCTGCGGCAATGAACGAAGATGAGACTGAGGAGGCAGAAGGAGGACTTGACCAGCCCGACGGCCCGACTGCTTTCAAAGCCGCCCTGCAGGAGCTGGAAACATGGTTCAGTCAAAGCCTGGCCTCGCTGCAAAGCGATGCCGCTGCCGCACAGCAGTTGCCGCCGCTGAGCGAACCACGGGGCAACGGCGCGGCGTACTCGAAGTTTCTGGAAATATACAGGAATCTGAATTCAGGGTCCGAGGCTGGCGGCACGTCTGTTGAGAGCGACGCGGCCAAGCTTGACGCTCAAGTTTAAACCAGCCCGGTGCTCATCACATGACCTGGGGCGCAGGCGCGTCTTTCTTGATGCGCTGGCGCCCCTTTTCAATTTTCGATTTTGCGGAAACACTCCGGACGTTCCAGTGCGGAACAAGCGGCCCGAACTTTTATGGACGCTTCAATTCATCGCCTCGCGGTGAATGTAAGACAACATATTGGCATTGTGAAAAAATCCGCGTAAGGTTGCTGAGTAAACATCGTTGATGTCGGCTGGCCGGGAAGAGGCTCCAGGCCGGACCCCTGACAGAAATTATCACAACTCCCACATTCGGAGCGTCTGATGTCAGAAAACAGAAAGTTCAACAGAAGCGCCAGCCTGCAACGTTGCGCCGTCGTGTCCCCGTCTCTGGCCACTCCCTGCCCGGCCAGGATCATCAATCAAAGCCCGGACGGACTCCTGCTGGAGCTTGATTGCGAGGTCACCGTGGACGATGTACCCGTGAACATCTATCTGGCCGACGAGATCAGGGGGACCATCGACTACGACAGCCAGAGCTTCCTGACAGGCTTCATCCGCTGGTGCAAAAAGGACACGGATGGCTGGGCGGGCTTCTATCAGGCAGGTGTTCAGCTTGTCACCACAGCCCCCCGCAAAGACTGGAGATGAACTCCCCGGGACTTTCCGGGGCGACCATCCATCATCCATCCGCCAGCCCCGCTTTAGGGGCTGCGCGCATCCCGCCATCGTAGCGTTCGCCCCTTGATTTCGCCGACTTCGCACGGGCCGCCGACAGTAGCGCACGGCAGGGCTGGGCACGGGCCCGAGGTGGGAAATCCTTGCCGGGTCAGACCCGGATCGAGGTCACTCCCCGACTCCCAGCCTGCAGTCGCGACAGGATGCCAAGCACCCGTTCATCCTGAGCGACGGCGGAAGTCTCGCCTCGCTCGCTATGCCTGGCCATGCGAGCCTGGAATTCCGCCATCCAGTCCACCCGCCCCGAGCCATCGGCGGCGGTCAGCAGGTTCGAGGATCCCGCGAAGCTGGGGTCAGAGCTCATGGTCGCGTGGTCGCTCAGGCTGATGAGGCCCTGATCGTAAAGCATGGCCGAGATCTTGGCCAAGTCTTCCTTGGTCATGGAATTCACGTCGACTTGCCTGCCGATCTGATGCCACGGGGATTCCTGCGCCGACACGGCAGTCGTGGCGGGCCCGGCGGACTCCGCTGAAGGGCGTCTGGCTGCGTCGGCTAAAGATCCGATGATCGAAAATGCGGTTTTGGCGATGCCCAGGGCAGCCAGGGGTGCGATACTCATCTGATACCTCCGGAAAAATCTTCCTGCACACTCACCTTTGTGCAGGGAGCGTTCCACCGGATGCAAAATGCCCTCTTTCACTGGAAAACTCCCGAGAGCGGCATAAAGAGTTTTGCTTGCCTGCCCCGCAGGCCGGGAGTAGGCCAAGCCCGCAACCCATCATAAAACACCATGACAATACCAGCCCCCGTCAAAATACGCGCCCTGCTCATCCTGGCCCTGCTCGCGGCCTTTCCGCCCCTGTCCACGGACATGTATCTGCCGGCCCTGCCCGGCATGGCCGCGAACTGGCAGACCACGGAAGCGGTCATCAACCTGACCCTGGTCGGCTTCTTCGTCAGCTTCAGTCTGGCCCTGCTCTTCTACGGCCCCCTCTCGGATCGCTACGGCCGCAAACCCGTGCTCCTGGGCGGCATCTCCATCTATGTGCTGGCCTGCCTGGCCTGCGCCCAGGCGGGGAGCCCTACGGCCCTGATCGTGGGCCGCGTGCTGCAGGGCATTGGCGCGGCCTCGGCCTCGACCCTGTCCCTGGCCATGACCAAGGACTATTTCGTGGGCGCGGAACGGGAAAAAGCCCTGGCGCACATGGCTGTCATCGTCTCCCTGGCTCCCATGCTCGCGCCGGTGCTCGGCGGACTCATGCTCGCCTTCTCCCACTGGTCGGCCATCTTTTACACCCAGTCGCTCCTTGGCGTGATCGCCCTGTGCGGGGTATGGAGACTCAGAGAACCCGCCCCGGCCACAACGCGCACCCTCGGCCAGGTCATGGGCAGCTACCTCAGGCTGATGTGCAACCTGCGCTTCATGACCCTGTGTACCCTCATCGCACTTGGGATGACGCCGCTTTTCTGCTTCATCGGCGGGTCGTCCTTCATATTCGTGACCTATTTCGGCCTTACCGAGCAGGAGTACAGCTACTTCTTCGCCTTCAATTCCGCAGCGCTGATGCTCGGATTCTGGATCTGCGGCCGATTGCTGAAACGCATTCCCGGCTTTCGCATCATCCTCTTCGGCTATGCCGGGATTCTGGTCAGCTCCACGGTTCTGTTCTTCTGTTCCGATCTTGGCCCCTGGGGCATGGCCCTGCCCATGGCCGGTCTGACCTTAAGCCTTGGCATGTCGCGCCCCCCGAGCAGCAACTTCCTGCTGGAACAGGTCAAGAACGACGCGGGCTCGGCCGCCTCGCTGATCATGTTCACCTATTTCGTGGGCGGTGCCACAGCCATGTGGTTCATCGCCCTGTCCTGGGACAACAAGATAACGACCCTGGCCCTGGTGGGCATGGCCACGAGCGCACTGGTGCTGATGCTGTTGCCGAGACTGGGCCGAGCGCAGCAAGAGTGATGATTTAAGTTAATGCGGGGCTGTTGAGATGCTCAGAGATGGTCTTCAGCGGTTATTCATTGGCCTGATCCGCCAGAAACTGCCGCCCCTTTTCGGTCAGACGGTATTTCTGCAAGCGGCTGCTGGGTTTGGCGGGGAGGGTCATTTCAATCAGGCCACCGTCCAGCGCGGGCCTGAGATACCGCTCGCGGAACGATTTGCGATCACGCAGCCCTAAGGCGGACTGCAGGACTTCGCGGCTCATCTCCGCTCGCATCGCCGCAAGGAGTTCGCCGACCTGGGGGGTGACCTGGGGGGTGACTTGGGGGGTGACGGTGGACAAGGTCTCCAGAATCATCTGCAGCATGAAGGTCACAAACGGAGCGGAATCGGCCTGACCGGAGCTCTCCTGCAAGGCCTGATAATAATTTTGCTGGTGGTCGAAAACGAGGCTTTCCACCGGCATATCCGCGAACAGCGGATTCCAGTGCGCCAGAATCAGGCTCTGCCACAGACGCCCCATACGGCCGTTACCGTCGGCAAAGGGGTGAATGAACTCGAACTCATAATGAAAGACCGAAGCGGCGATGAGCGGATGGACATCTGTCGCCGCCAGCCAGCTAAACAGATCGCCCATGAGCTGCGGAACCCGACCCGCCGGAGGCGCCATGTGAACCACCCGCTGACCCGCCATCACCCCCACGCCGCCACTCCTGTACCTGCCCGCTTCGTCGATCAGACCAGACATCAGGATACGATGCGCTTCGAGCACGTCCGTTTCGCATGCCGGACGCCAGGTTCCAAAAAAATCATACGCAGCCAGCGCGTTTTTCACCTCCTGCACCTCGCGGGGCGGAGCAATGACCCGCTGGCCATCCAGGATCGCAGTGATCTGCGCTTCACTCAGTGTATTACCCTCAATGGCAAGGGAGCCGTGAATGGTGCGGACGCGGTTGATGCGCCGCAGTCGCAACGCGCCAGCCTGCTGCGTGAGCGCGGTCAGCCGCCCGACAACCTCGCTGATCCCGGCGACCAGATTCAGAATCTGCGGAGTAATCGTAAAGGGCGGCCGGTATTTCATTGCCTATCCTCTTGATCTTGGACGCACTGACGCGGTAACTCGAAAAAGGTGAACACTTGTGATTGCTGTACAAATCTGTCTTCGCAACAATCGGAGATGATGGCATCCAGGTTGTAGAACTTGCGGGTACGTTCCACCCGCCGGGCCCCTTCGGTTTGAACTTGTAAGAACTCCTTACAGGTTGCCGCCTCATGCAATTCATCGTCCGCATACACCTTTTTCAGGTGCATGGTGATATTCTGGGGCTTCACCTGAAACAGTTCCGCCATCTGCGCCTGGGTCAGCCAGACGGTGTCGCCTTCCAGAGTCACTTGAACAGGGTTGGGAGCGTCCGGGTCTTCGTAGATGATGATCTCGCTCATGGCCGCGCCACTCCAAAGGCCTGGGCCAAGACGGGCGTTGCTGCCGAAAGCGGCGGACAGTTTGTCGTAGGCCTCCTCGCGCAGTTCGTCACGATCGCAGAGGAAGAGAGCAGGTTTGCTTTGCGCCAACGTCCTTTTGGGCCGGTCGGTTCCACTGGGGGGGTGTTTCCATCTTGATGCGCTGGTGATCGGTGTATCCCTTGTCACGCAGCACGGGGTCGATTAGGAAAAAGCGGGTTTCCTGCTCATTGTAGCTCATCTGTCGCCACACCTCCTGAACCGTTCAATATCGGCAGCGGTGCCTTTCCCAAAGTTGAGCAATGCCCTATAGCATGACAATCCTCAAACCCGACACGCAGCTTTTACCTAAACAATCCTGACTGTCTCGGGATCAGTTTGACCATGGTCGAACACTCCGCAAGCAGTCGATTCATCACTCCACAGAACACCCACGCAACACGGTTGATCGTAATTAAAAACAACCAATAACCTATATTACCCCTCATACACTGCGCAAGCTATTATTTAATAAGGATTTTACCGTACATCCTAAGTACCCCCTGAGCACTGCCACAGATCAGCATGAAACTCCGCAACCTTCTGAACAAAAACAAAAGAACCCGCCAAAGACTTTTTCGTCTTTGGCGGGTTCGTAAGTGCAGATGGTGGGCCAACAAGGAATCGAACCTTGAACCTGCTGATTAAGAGTCAGATGCTCTACCAATTGAGCTATTGGCCCGTCAGGTCGGAATATGCGAAGCATGTCAATAGATTAGACATGAAAACGAGTTTCGCGCCGACAACGAAGAGGCTTCTACGGTTTTCCCCGATGTGCGTCAAGGGGCAAATTAGTGAATAGTGAATGGTGAATGGTGAATGGTGAATGAAGAAAAAAGAGGGACGAGGCAGCGCAACCATTCAAAATAAAAGTGATTTCTTTTCACGGCCAGCTGTTCGGATTCCAGGTTCCCCCAGAACAACCTCCGCCCTGCCTTTGTCCAATCACCGTTCACCATTCACTGTTCACCAGAAATCAAAGCAGGTACTTGACTCCTTCGCAATCCGACAAGGCCCGGCTCAGGGCGTCAAGCTGCTCCCGGTTCTCGATGCACATGCGCACGGTGTACGTCACGTACGAACCGTTGCGGGAAACGTTGCTGGCGCACGGAGTTTCGACAAAACCATGGGCGTTTATCACCCCGCAAATGGCCGCGAAAGCCTCGTCAGTCCGCGTGGCGATTATTTTGTATTCCCAGTGCAGGGGAAATTCGAGTTCCGGCTTGTTCATCGGGGCTCCTTGTTGACGGAAGTGTGCGGGGCGGCTAGTCCAAGGACCAGCGTCCGTGACGGACTCCATGGCCCAAGCTTTTTCGGACAGTCAACCCCAAATTTCCACAGGGCGAGGTGCGGATGGAATCCATCCGGGAACTTTATCGCATTGGCGCAGGTCCTTCCAGCAGCCACACCATGGGGCCAAAGCTCGCCGCAGAGCAGTTTCGGACCCGTGCACACGGGGCGGCATCGTATCAGGTAGTCCTGTACGAGAGCCTGGCCGCCACCGGCAAGGGGCATCTGACCGACAAGGCCCTCCGCGAAGCCCTCTCGCCCTACCCGGTGGAGATCGTCTGGGCCCAGGACCGGCAAAGGCCGGAGCACCCCAACGCCATGGATTTCAGCGCCCTGGACGAGAGCGGGAAGATCCTCGACACCTGGACCGTGTTCAGTATCGGCGGCGGTGCCCTGCGCGACCGGGAGTCGACCTTCGCCACGCCGGAAGTCTATCCCCTGCGCAGCCTCACGGAAATCATGGACCTCTGCGCCGAGGAAGGCATCACCTACTGGGAGTTCGTTTCCCGCCACGAAGGCGATGACATCTGGATGTTTTTCGAAGGGATCTGGACAGCCATGCAGGACTGCATGGAACGCGGCCTGAACACCGAAGGAGTGCTGCCCGGCAGCCTGTGCCTTGCCCGCAAGGCCAGTTCCTACCATCAGAAGACCCTGCTTGGCGGAGCGGAGATGCGCCGCACGGGCCTGCTGGCAGCCTACGCACTGGCGGTGTCCGAGGAGAACGCCTCCGGCGGGACCGTGGTCACGGCCCCGACCTGCGGTGCCAGCGGGGTGCTGCCCTCGGTGCTGCGCTACCTGGGGGAAACCATGGGTTTGCGGCCCAGGGCCATTCTGCAGGCGCTGGCCACGGCCGGGCTCATTGGCCTGATCATCAAGAACAACGCGTCCATCTCCGGGGCCGAGGTCGGGTGCCAGGGTGAGGTCGGCTCGGCCTGCGCCATGGCCGCGGCGGCCGCCGCCCAGCTTATGGGCGGCACCATCCGCCAGATCGAGTACGCTGCCGAGATGGGGCTTGAACATCACCTGGGCCTGACCTGCGACCCCGTGGGCGGGCTGGTCCAGATACCCTGCATCGAACGCAACGCCATGGCCGCCTCCAAGGCCGTGAGCATCGCGCACATGGCGCTTTTATCCGACGGCTCCCACCGCATCCCCTTTGACGAAGTGGTGCGAGTCATGAAAGAGACAGGACACGACCTGCCCAGCCTCTACCGGGAAACCTCCCACGGAGGCCTGGCCAAGGCATATGGCGAACGCAAGGAAAAACGAGGATCCGCATGAAGAGAGACGAAGAAGATTTCGACGAACTGCCTGCCGCCAGGGAAGCTGACGAACCGACCACCCGTGGCAAGGAGCTGAAACTCTTCACGATGTGTCTGAAAAAATTCATAAAGAAGATTTTTCAGCACATGGTTGCGACCCGTTTCGCCTCCTGGAAGGAACTGGCTATCCACGACCAGGACGGCCTGGCCTATCCTATCTACAATTACGTTCTCGACGCCGCCGATCCCCGGCTGCGGCAGACCTACACCGGATTCGGTCTGGAAATAGACGGGGGAACGCTTTTGGCGGACCTGTCCGTCTCCGCCATCCTGGAAGAGGAAGGCTCCATTGGCCTTGAATTCTACTTGTACGAGACCACGTCCATCGTGCCCTATGTGTGCGAGGATTTCGAAGCCGTGGAAAACGAGCGGCCGGACATATCCCATTTCCGCAAAATCAACCACGTCGATTTCGAGACGCTCTACGACGAATTAAAGAGCAGCAACATCTTCGATGACATCTATTACGAGCTTAACAAATCCATCCTGCTCATCGAGCTTTCCGAGCGCGAAACCCTGGCGCAGATGAAGAAGAGCAGCCTGAAGATCATTTCCGGCATCTTTGCGCGCGCCAAGTCCATCTCCAACCTGAACACCATCACCAACACCGACATCAAGGAATTCAAGCTGGATTTCGAGATCGAAGGGCGCAAATTCTCCCTCGTGGTCTTGAACGGCCACGACGCCGATAACCTGCCCGTCTACTCTTCCGTGCTGACCATGCCCGAGTACAAATCCGTGGCGCAGTACGTGGACCTGGACACCCTGTACGAGAAACTCCTCAAAGTGATGCGTGCCAAAAACATCGCCGATCCTGAAGCGGGCCTTCTTGAAGCGCTGAAGCCCCACGACCGTGCAGCACAAAACGCAGTGGCAACAGCACTCGGTCAATGACCAGTCGCTGCATGAACTGGCGCATCCTTGACCGGAGTCATTAAAACGCTATACATTAAATACATGTCTCGCTTCCCATGCGTGGCAGAAATAAACCCGTGATTTCAAATTGCAACCCAGGAGCCTCTTATGCGCAATAACAAAACGATGCTCATTCTTTGCATTTTCCTCATCGCAAGCACAGGCTTGCTGACATCTTGCGCTTCCAGCCGCTCGGGACAGGTCTATTCCCGTGATCAGGCCCGCCAAGAGATGCGCGTCAACTACGGCACCGTGCGCGACGTTCGCGCCGTGCAGATCGAAGGCACGCAGTCCGGTGTCGGAGCGGTGGGAGGCGGCGTGACCGGAGGCGTGCTCGGCAGCATGGTCGGCGGTGGCCGTGGCCAGGTGCTGGGCGCGGTGGTTGGCGCGCTGGGCGGCGCGGCAGTCGGTGCCATGGCCGAGGAAGGCGTGACCAAGAAAAACGGCCTCGAAATCACAGTGGAACTGGATACGGGTGAAATAGTGACCGTGGTTCAAGAAGCGGACATGCAGTTCTACGCAGGCGAACGGGTCCGTCTGCTGCGTGCCAACGACGGCTCGTCCCGCGTGCAGAAATAACTTTTTCGAACGCTTTTGGCTGACTGCTCAAAAATACAAAATTCACAGGCCGTTCAAAAATGGTGAGATGCAAGGAAGCGAAAAAATCCAGGACGCGCAGTGTATTAAGCATACATAAGCGGTCTGGATTTTTTCGCTGACGCAGCAGATTGCCGTTTTTGAGCGGCCTATCAGGAGATGAAGATGGAGCTCTCGCTCGTACCCATCAAGAACCCAAACTCCCTCAATCTCATCCTGGGGATGTCCCACTTCATCAAGACCGTGGAAGACGTGCATGAGGCGATGGTCAACACCGTGCCCGGGGCAAAGTTCGGACTGGCTTTCTGTGAAGCATCGGACGTCTGCCTGATCCGGACCTCGGGCACGGATCCCGAACTGGTGGAACTGGCCACAAAGAACGCCCAGGCCATCTCCGCCGGGCACAGCTTCATTCTCTTCATGCGCGACATGTTCCCGGTCAATGTTGTCAACACCATCCAGAACGTGCCCGAAGTGGTCCGCCTGTTCTGCGCCACAGCCAACCCCGTGCAGGTCATCGTGGCCCAGACGGATCAGGGGCGGGGCATTCTCGGCGTGGTCGACGGATTCGCGTCCAAGGGCGTTGAGACGGACGCCGACAAGGAAAAGCGCACGAAATTCCTGCGCATGATCGGCTACAAGTTCTGACATGCAGGCTTCGCGGCCAAAACGCCCAACAACTGTCCTGGTGGTGGACGATGACCCGTTCATCCGCGCCACCACCCGGGCCAGCCTCCGCACCCGTGGATTCACCATCCTGGAGGCCGGCAACGGCCAGGAGGGCCTGGACATGTTCCAGGCCCACGGGCCGGATCTGCTTATCGTCGATCTGAAGATGCCGGTCATGGACGGCCTGGAGCTTCTTGCCAGGCTGTCCGGAGTCATGCCACGCACCCCGGTGCTGGTGGTTTCGGGCGAGGGTGGCCTTGATGAAGCGGTGGAAGCCCTGCGCCTGGGTGCCTGGGACTATCTGGTCAAGCCCATCGTCTCGCCTACGGTGCTCCTGCACGCCGTGGACAAGGCCCTGGAGCGGGCCGCGCTGATCCGCGAGAACGAGGACTACAAGCTCAACCTCGAACGTCAGGTGAGCCAGCGCACCCTCGAACTGGAAAAAGCCAACCGGGAGCTTGAACACCAGTTCCTCAAGCAGCAAAAGCTCGGCGTCATCGGCACCCTGGCCGGGGGCATGGCCCACGACTTCAACAACATCCTCTCCTCCATCGTCTTCTCCACCGAACTCATTCGCGGGGCCGTCGACGCGGGCGAAGCCCCGGAGCAGGAAGACCTGGACCGCATCCTGCGCGTCTGCCAGCGCGGCACCTCGCTCATCCGCAGCGTGTTGCACTTCACCGGCAAGATGCACGAGGAATTCACAAATTTTTCCGTACGCGACACGATGATCGAAACCCTGGATATCATCCGGGGCACGACAAACACGCGCATTGAGATCAGAACCACGTTGGACCACAGCCTGGGCACGCTGTTCGGCGATCCGGTCCACCTGCAGCAGATCCTCATGAACCTGACCAACAACGCCATCCATGCCCTCGCAGGCACGGAGGAGCCGCGCATCGAGATCGCAGCCACGGTGTACCATGACCTGCACCCGGAGCTCATGCTCACCGACCCCCAAAGCATGCTCGTGGTCATAAGCGTGAACGACAACGGCCCAGGCGTGCCGGAAGAGCATCTGCCCAGGCTGTGCGAGCCCTTCTTCACCACCAAGACCCAGGACGAAGGGACCGGGCTCGGTCTTTTCGTCACCCAGAAGATCGTGAAGACGCTGCGCGGGAAGCTGCTCTTCTCGCGCAACGAGGAAGGCGGCACCACGGTGCGTGTCTGCCTGCCCGTAACCCGCGTCCAGTTCCAGGATCACGCCAACTGAAAGCGCTAAATTTGAAACATGCATTGCCTCACGCTTCGTCCGTCCTTATCTGACCTGCCAGAAGCAAAGGAGAATCATTATGGAAAGCGTTGACATCCTCATCATCGGGCAAGGACCCGCCGGCCTCTCCTCCGCCATATACACAGCTCGGGCAGGCATGCGCACCCTGATTCTGGGCTGCGCCCCCAAGGTGGCGGGAGATTACGAAATCGACAACTACTTCGGGTTCACCGAAACCATCACGGGAAAGGACTTGATCGAACGCGGCAAGATTCAGGCCGCCAAATTCGGAGCGAAGATCCGCTGCGACCGCGTGCTCGGCATCCATCAAAGCGACACGGGAAGCTTTGTAGCCAAGACCGAGGACAATGATATCGAAGCCGCAGCCATCATCCTGGCCACCGGGGTGTCGCGCATCAGGCCCGGCATCTCCAACCTCGGGGATTACGAAGGCAAGGGCGTTTCCTACTGCGTGAGCTGTGACGGCTTCTTCATGCGCGGCAAGCCGGTCGTGGTGGTCGGTGAGGGAAACTTCGCCGCCAACCAGGCTCTTGAATTACTGCAATACACCCCAAACGTGAAAATCTGCCCCCAGGGCAAGGAATTGTCCATCAGCGAAGAATTCCTCTACCGCCTGGAAGAAAACAATATCCCAATCCTGGAAGGCAAAATCGCCACTTTGGCCGGGGAAAACGGACTGGAAAAGGTCAAGCTTGAATCGGGCGACGAGATCGACGCCCAAGGCCTCTTCGTGGCCATGGGCCAGGCCTCGTCCAGCGACTTCGCCTACAGCCTGGGATTATTGCGCAACGGGCAATTCATCGAAACCGACCGTGAACAGCGCACCAACGTGCCGGGCATCTTCGCGGCCGGAGACTGCGTGGGGCGCTTCCTGCAGATCAGCGTAGCCGTGGGCGAAGGCGCTCTGGCCGGACGCGCGGCGATCAGCCACGTCAAGGAACGGCGGCGGGCGCTTCTTGACAAAGAAGCGAAGTAGGACTTAACAACCGTTGCTCCTCACGAGAGGGCCAATAGCTCAGTTGGTAGAGCCCCCGGCTCATAACCGGATGGTCCCAGGTTCGACCCCTGGTTGGCCCACCACTCAAATAAACATAGCCCGGATTTCCGGGCTTTTTTATTTTCATCTCCCTGAAATCCGTTGATTACTGTTTCTCAACTCGTCTCACTATGTTTCAGGTCAACTCTTCACGTCTCGATTCCGTGGGGGTATCGAATTGGGGTATCGCGCCCCTGAGAAAACAGGTCAGCTCATATCTTGCGTATTGATTTTTAAATCCTCTCCAAAGCCGGTGAGCGCACAAATGGAAAGTTAAGGCGGTCATCTTCAATCTTTGTCTTTCTTTCCATCCTTGAACCCCTGCCCAAACGCCGCCTTCGCCTTGGAAAAACTGTCTTTCCAGATAGTTAATGACTCTTCCAAGCCTTCTTTGATTTCATCCCAGGCGGACTCGCTGGCCTCCTGCAACGCTTCCAACTTGGCCTCAACCTCATTACGTTTTCCCTTCAACTCCTCGATTTGCTCAAGGTAGCGAAGCTTCAAATCCGCCTGAGCCTGATCTGCCTTAGCGGACAATTTGTCGATATCGGCATTCCATTCATGAACTTTGGCCTTCAGCTTCTGTACATAGGCATCTTTTTTTTCGGTCATAAAAATCCACTCTCCTCCCAAAATTACGGATTACGTTTTTCCTGCTGCGCACCTCGCCCAAATTCTTCGATTCCGGCGAATCCCATATTGTGCGCTTCAAGGCGCAACCATCTGCTTCAAAACAAAATATATGGTTGAAACAGTATGTTAGCACAATTGTTTGTTGCACGCCACTCTCCGTCAGGGGAAAAAAAGCGGTCAGCAATGGTTCAGATTGACCTTTTTACGCAAGGTTAATAATTTTGCCAAACTTGCCTGCGCCTGCCCGCGCGAAACCACCCGGCGCCCATGCCGATAACAGGGAGAAATAATGGAGACATTGATCATTGGCGCCGGGGCGATGGGGGGTTTGTTCGCCACCCTGCTTGCTCCTGTGGTTTCGACAAGCCTCTACACCACCAATGCCGAACACGCCGAGGCCATCAATCTGACCGGGCTCTGCCTCACCGGCATGGATGGTCAGGTCCGCCGCTCTGCGGTCAAGGCGCTGACTGATCCACGGCAATACGGCCGCTGCGCCGACCTGATCATCCTCTGCACCAAGGCCCGTTCGACAGGTCTGGCCTCAGCCATCGCCAAGCAACTGCTGGCCGTGGACGGTCTGGTACTCACCCTGCAAAACGGGCTCGGGAACCTCGAACTCATTCAGGCCGCAGTGGGCGTCTCCCGCGCTGCCGCGGGCATCACCGCTCAAGCGGCCACCCTGCTCGGCCCCGGACAGGTCCGCCATGCCGGCAGCGGCCCGACTGTGCTGGCCGCAGGTCCCGGGCAGGCGGAAAAGATCGCCGCTATCGCAGCCGTGTTCAACCAGGCAGGCATCCCCACCAGTGTCACCGAAGACGGCGAGGCCCTGCTCTGGTCCAAACTCATCATCAACGTGGGGATCAACGCCTTGACGGCAGTGTTGCGGGTCCCAAACGGCACGCTGGCCGAGTTCCCCGAATGCGAGTCCATCATGGCCCAGGCTGTGGCCGAGGCCGTCGCCGTGGCCACGGCCATGGGCATAAAATTGCCAGGTGAGACACCGCTGGAGAGGGTCAAACAGGTTTGTGCGATGACCAGCAGCAACCAGTCCTCAATGCTTCAGGACATCCTCAAGGGCAGGCCTACCGAGATCGACGTCATCAACGGCGCCGTCGTCCGCAAAGGCGCCGAGAACGGTGTCCCCACTCCGGTCAACCAGATGCTGACGCAACTGATCAAGGCCTTGGAAGCCACCGTCCAGCACCGGATCTCCCCCTCTTCCTCATGAAAAATTCGCCCAGGCAAATCTCTTCTTGTGCACGCCGCAGCGTTCAGCCTCGCGGACGCACCAGGGGCAGCCCCGCTCCGGGAATCTGGGGCACTTTGCCCAGGCGGGTTTCATAGATGGCCGTGTAGGCGGCCACCCTTTCCACGTACTTCCTGGTTTCATTGAACGGAATTGTCTCCACCCAGACGTCGGCGGGCATGGGGGTTGACGGGAGCCAGCCTTTGACCCGGCTCTGTCCGGCATTGTAGGCGGCGGTGGCCAGGAAGGGGTGATTTTGCAGGTCGTCGAGTTGTCTGCGCAGGTAGGTGGTGCCGTAGCGGATGTTCCGCTCGGGCTGCAGCAACAACATCGGGTGGGACAATTTTTCGCCGTGCCAGCCCGCAATGCGCTTGCCTGTCTGCGGCATGATCTGCATCAGCCCCAAGGCCCCGGCTGAAGACCCCACATCGGACATGAACAGGCTCTCCTGACGCGTCACGCCGTATACCAGGGCAGGTCTGAGGCCTGCGGCACTGGCCTCGGCAAAAACGATTTCCTTGTGCGGCAAGGGAAATCGCAGCTCCAGGTCCGTCATGTGGCCGGCCGCGGCGGTGGCCACAATGGCCCGGTCATGCCAGCCAAGCCCGTGCGCCCAGGCGGCGGCCGCCGCCAGCTCTTCGGCGTCGAGGCCAGGCTGCGCCTGCTGCCACTCGCGGCGGGCCGGACCGTAGCGCTCAAGGGCGTAAAGCTCGGCGGCGCGCTGCAAGGCTGGCAGCGTCCCGACGCGGCGCACGGCCTCGTCCGAAACGGTCAGCGGATTGTGCTGCACCACCAATGATCTGCCCAGATGCCCCAGGGCCAGCATGGCGAAGTAATCCTGCCCCCCGGAAAGTGTTTCGAAAACTTCCCGCGCTTCCCTGTCCCGGCCGTTCTCCTGCAGGGCGCGGCCCTGCCAATAGCGCCAGCGCGAGTCCTCTTTCTGAACGGCAGTGAGGCTTTCGAGCATTCGCAACGCCGCTGGCCAGTCCTGCGCGCGCAGGGCCGCACGCACGGCCCACTCGCGCACGGAGTCGCTGCGCAGGTCTTCGGGGATGGACTCCACCCGCGCCAGTGCGCCAGGTTCAAAGCGCAGGCTCATGTACAGGACCGCATCGTTTTCAACGGCCGCAAAACGCGCACGGTCCAGCCCGCTTCTGCGGCGCAGATCGTTCCAGTCCGCAGCGGCCCGGGTCGCGTTGCCACGGGTCATCTTGCGCATGGCGTGAGCGAGTATGGCGTCGCCCCGGTCGTGGGTCACCGTGGACCAGTCACGCTCCAGGACCAGGGCGGGCTGCTGGTCGACCCGCAGCCAGTAATCGAGCCACTGCGCATCGCCCGGAGCCAGATGACGCCTCAGGTGGCGGGCCAGATTGTCCTGGCCCCGCTGCATGGCCAGCTCGATGCGTTGCCAGGTCAACTCCCTGGTCAGGCCGCCCTCGTTGATCCAGGCTTCAAACAGGGGATCGCAGGTTTTGGGGCGCGATGAACCCGAAAGCCACAGCGCCCTGGCCTGGTCCTTGGCCTCGGTCCGCTTACCCGTATTCAGCAGGGCCTGCCCGTAAAAACATTGCAGATTTTCGTCCTTTTGCGGGCGATAGTCCTCCGCAAACCGTTTCCAATGGCCATTTTCTGCAAGCTGGGCGAGCCACGGCCTGCGCAGCGCTTCGGCAGGCGGGGCGCCGTCGTAATCACGCAGAAAGGAGCGTACTTCCGCGGCAATACCAGGGTGCATGCGCTTTTCCAGGTCCTGCTGCGTCAGATAGGGCAAGAGCGGATAGTCGCCCAGCTCGGCCCTGCGGGCCAGGTAATCCTGATACTGACCCTTGCTGAGCGCCTCCTCGGCCTGGATAAAGATTTGGCGTTTGTATTCCAGGCCAGAGGCATGAGCCTGAGCGGAAATCATGCAGCCAAGGGCCGCCATGAATACGAAAACAAGAATGCGAGAGATAATCATTTGTCCTTCCCGGAATTTTTTTCCATTCTGCCCGGGCCTCTCCAAGCTTGCAAGCCTGCCTGTGCAAACGAGTCTGTTTCACCTCGCACCTAATGCCGCCCATAATCCCAAAAACCGGGGGCGACTTGCGCCCCCGGTGGTCACCCCGCTTCATTCATGACAGATCACGCCATCGCGCACCCTTACAAGGGTGTCGGCCCGGGCGGCGATGTCTGCGCTGTGCGTGACCAGGATGATGGTCTTGCCCTTTTGGACGAGATCTTCAAGCACGCCAAGCACTTCCGCCTCCGCCGCCGAGTCCAGATTTCCCGTGGGTTCGTCCATGAGCAGCACCGGAGGGTCATTGGCCAGGGCCCGGGCAATGGCGACGCGCTGCTGCTGGCCGCCAGAGAGCTGTCCCGGCTTGGCATTTATCTTGTCCGAGAGCCCGACCAGTTCCAGCAGCTCCTCGGCCCGCTCTTTTTGCCGGGTTTCGGACGCAGCGGCCAGCATCAGGGCCGTTTCCACGTTTTCCCGGGCCGTGAGGCTCTGCAGAAGGTTGAAGAACTGGAACACGAACCCGATCTTGCGCGAGCGCAACGCGGCCAGCTCGCTGTCGCGAAGCGTGAACATGTCCTGCCCGTCGAGCTCGACCCGTCCGCTGCTTGGGCGATCCAGCCCCCCGAGCAGATGCATGAGCGTCGATTTGCCGTGCCCGGAGGGGCCAACGATGCAGGTCAGGCCACCCCGCGCGATTTCAAGGTCCACGCCGCGCAGGGCCTGGGTCAGGCTTGCGCCCTGGCCATATGTTTTGGTCAGGCCCTGGGCCCTTATGATGGGATCATTCATAGCTGATGGCCTCCACGGGTGAAAGTCTGGACGCGCGCCAGGCGGGATAGAGCCCGGAGAGCATGGCGATGAGCGTCGAAAAGAGCACGGCCCCGGCCAGCATGAGCGGATCGACCCCGCCCTGCGCGCCCTTGACAAAGGACGATGCCCCGTTCTGGCTGATGAGAGGGGTCGCGAGCATGGACGCCACCAGGCCCAGCGCAGCTCCTCCGATGCCGCCCAGCAGCCCGTAGATCCCGGATTCGAGCAGGAAGAGGCGAAATATCGTCCCTCTGGTCGCGCCCATGGCCTGCAGGATGCCAATCTCGCGCTTGCGCTCATAGGTCGCGGTCATCATGGTGTTGACGATCCCGAAGGCCGCCGCCAGCACGGCCACCGCCGCGATGAGCTGCAAGGTCACGCTGACCGTGCCCACGATGGACAGGACCGAGGCCAGCATCTGCTTGTCCGAGACCACGCCAAGGCTCACCACATCCTTGATTTTGAGCGCATAGGCATCGACCTCTTCCAGACGGTCCACCCGCACCGCCACATACGAAACCCGGTCCTGCTGATCGTACAGCGTCTGCGCCACCGGCAGGGGCAGGAACACGGTCAGGTCGTCCTTGCCTCCCGTCTCTTCCAGCACCCCGAGCACTGGCAATTGCGTCCCCCGGATCGTCACTTCCCCGCCCGGCTGCAGGCCAAACTGTCCGGCCACGACCGCACCGAGCAACGCGCCGTGTTCGTCAGGGGCGTTGAAGTAGCGCCCGTCCGAGACGCGCCACCCCTTGAACGGCAGGGACTCCTCGGTCGGAACGCCCAGCACGGAGACCGGGCGGTTCTGGATGGCCGAACGCTCGGCCAGGAAGGGAATGGCCGTCATGCCGGGGATTGCGCGGATGGCCGCGACTTCTTCTGCGGTGATGGTGGTCGGCAACTGCTCGCCGGTCAGGATCGAGACCTGCTCAAAGGCGCAGCTGCCCTTGGGAGTGACCACCAGGTTCGCGCCCAGTGCGGCTGATTCCTTTTTGATCTGCGCCGTAAGGCTTCCGCCCAAGGCCACGAAGGTGACAAAAGAGGCCATGCCGATGACGATGCCCAGCAGAGTGAAGACGAACCGCCCCCGGCGACGGACGATGTTCTTGAAGACGAGCTTGGCCGGCGTCATTTCGTGGCCCCCAGATTGTGCCGCCTCAAGGTCTGTATCGACTCCGCCTTGAACAGGTAGCCCGAAGCCTCCTTGACCATGGACCCTGTGACCTGAACTTCATCACCTATGGCCGGTCGCGTGCCCTCCACCCTGACCGGAAGCAGCGGCTTGGTGCAGGTGGGGCTTGCACACTGCAGTTCGCCCAAGTCCATGATGCCCATGACGTTTGGATCCGAGCTGGAATAGGCATAGGCGATCCCGATGACATCCATGGATCCGCTGAAAGCGCCGGGGTCGGACACTACCTGGCCGACGCCCAGGGGCGGGTTTTTCTTTTCACAGCCCGTGACGGACAGGGCCAGACCGACAAGGACGAGTCCAATAAAAGTGACAAAGCGCATGCATTCACTCCTGAAAGAAAAATGGGAAATGATCGCCGGATGGCAACAAAGCGCGCACCAGCGGCCTCAAAAAAAGGGAATCGGGAAAGGATCAGATGAATTCAGGAGGGAATTCGGCGGCGCGCAACAACGGGTCCGGCGCAGCCAGGACGAGCTGCCATTCAAACCGGCTCGCGGTGCGGCTGACGGTCACGGGAAAACCCTGTTCGGGCAAAAACGAAAGAAAGCCGGAAATCATCCCGCAGACCGAATCGGCGCACTCGGCCGTCGCGGTGGCGGGCTCAGGGGAGCA
This sequence comes from Pseudomonadota bacterium, assembly GCA_018902545.1. Lineage (GTDB taxonomy): Bacteria > Desulfobacterota > Desulfovibrionia > Desulfovibrionales > Desulfomicrobiaceae > Desulfomicrobium. Next base: position 310,857 of record JAHIQM010000016.1, read on the forward strand.
TTCCTCGGAGCAGCAGGCCTTTTCCAGGCCGTGCAGGAAAACCACGGTGGACACGGAAACGGACATGAGCATGAGCGCAAGCATCGGCACCAAGACGACCCCAAAGAGACGACTTTGCAACATGCTTCTGTGCCCGCGTTGATTCATGGATTCACGTCGCGGGTCAGTTTGCGGGATTGCTGAGTGGCACAAGCAGCTTCTGTTCGCCGCCGGCCGCGCCCGGCGCCTTACCGGTCATCTCGCGCAGGACCTCCGCGATGGGCGTGCCGTTGGCGTTCACCGCCTGCGGATTTATGCGCACCAGTTCCTGCCAGGCCGCGATGGCGCCTTCCTTGTCGCCGAGATCGTAAAGCAGCACGATGCCGGTGTTCATACGCGCCGTTTCATGCCGGGGATCCACGGCGATGGCCTTGGCAAAGGTGTCCACAGCCTTCTGAAACTCGCCCAGGGCGCGGTGCATGACGCCCATGTCCGTCAGCACGTTGGGGTTGTCCGGACTGAGTTCCAGGGAGCGGCTGTAGGCCTCGATGGATTTGGCGGGTTGGCCCGTGTCGAAGTAGAGATTGCCCAGGGTGACCCAGGCGTTCACGTCCTGCGGGTTCAAGGCCACGCGGTCGGAATAGACCTTGATCTGGCCGAGCATATCACCACCCTGGGCCTGGACCGGAGCATCACCCTGCCCTTTGGTGGACTGAAAGGCCGTGCTGAAGGCGAAGCCGATGAGCGCCCCGGCCATCAGGATCACGATCCCGTAAACCAGGGCATTATTCTTTTTGCCAGCCTGCTCTTTGGCCGATGATTTCGCCATACACCCTCCTTGTCTAAATTGTCGCCGGGGGTATCCGGGCGGACACGGCCTGGACTGCCCGGACCGCATCAGGGCTTCAAGCAAGCATCGGACCAGCCAATGCTACCGTCACGACCGCACATCAACAGGGAAAAGTTCAAGATAAACGAAAATCTGCACATCAAGTGCATAGCCATGCGACCATATTTGCACATCTGTTGGCAACCTCCGTCGCAGAACACCTGAAACAATGTCACTTAAAAAAAGAGCTCCACGCACGGCGCAAAGCGGTTCGACAGATTTTACGCGTTGCGTTAGACATCGTGCATTACGAGCCCATCACGCCACAATCCCCGGAAATATCGGAGCCCCAATGCACCTGACCGCCATGACCCATCGCGACGAGCTTTTCAAGCTGACCCTGCGCTGGATGAACGACGACTTTCATCCTGACGACGGGGAAACACTGACCCGCATATTCGTGTATGAAAGCGCCATTTCCGCCGTGGTCAGCGAACGCATCCTGCGCCTGCTGGGAGGATTTTGGAACACCAGGCTGCATGCACGGCGGGTCAAGTTCAAGCAGGAATTGCGCGAACGCATCATCGCACACCTCGGCGCACTCACTCCGCGCATGAATGACCTGGCAAACAGTTTTCGCCAGAACCCCAAGTATTACTTCCCCTACCTGCCCATCGACGCCTTGGTCATCACCGACCTCGACTCTCACCTGCTCGCGCTGGGCCGTATCAAACGCATGGCCCGCGTGGCGGAAAAAGTCTCCTTCAGACTGGTGGAGGCACTGTACAAGGAAATCCGGAGCAAGGCCCGCCACTTTGCCGAACTGCGCGCCGTGCAGGCGGGTGTGCCGCTCAATGAACTGCTGAGCTCCAAAGAGGCCATGCAGAACGATTTTGTGCAGGCCGAGGAAGCCGTGGCGGGCAGCTTCATGGACAAAACCATCCATATCGGCACCGAGGCCCTGACCATAAACGACATCATCGGCTTCAAGATCATCGCGCCTCAGGAGGCCCTTGACCGCCTTCCGGCCATGCTGGGGGACGAAGCAGGGGTGCATATCGCAGAAATTGAAAAGCACACCGGCAACTACAACGCCGTCAACCTGCTGCTGGACGTTGATCTGCCTCCTGCGGACGTGCTGACCGCAAGGCTTGCCGAAATGGATTGGGACGCGGCCAGCAGGCGGGGGCTGGACCGCGACGAGGTGCGGCGCAATATCGCGGATTACGTGGAGCACGGCGCTGATTCGGTGCGCATTGAACTTATTCTGACTACGCCGGAAGAGCTGATGGAGGCGGAATTTGGCCGCTCGATCCATGAACTCCGCGTGCTGCGGCTGCGGCAAAGGCAGAAATACCGGGGGCCCCTGGGGCAGAACGCGGGCTATCTGATCGAATACATGCTGGCCCTAGCGTCTTCGCCCACGGTCCACATTCCGGAACTCCCCATCAAGATGTACGGTCGCTATCTGCCGGAAGAGATCTCCGCCCTGAAACGTGGCCTTTACGGCAGCCCCATTGATGACGGCCTGCTCGGCGCATTCTGTCTGCATGAGGATTGTGCCGAACAATTTTTCCCGGAGGGCTGAACGAAAAAGCATGAGAATGGAGATCAGAGTGGTGACGCCGCACTCTGTCGTTTTTTTCCGACGCGGCGATGTCAGGGCTACGGACTTGCCGTTTCCTTGGTCAAGGCTTCGAATCCGGCAATGACATCAAAGAGCTCCGCATCGATCCCGGCCTGGCGCAGACGATGGAAAGCCCCGGACATATCGGCAAGCAACTCCTCGATATTCTTCTCCGCCCGCTGCATGGCCGCAAGGCGGCTCGCATTCTCTCCGGCCAGGGATTCGGCGCAGGCCCGGAAAAGAGAAACAAAAACATATTCACGCACCAGTGCGCGCAGAGTGCGCTGCGAATCGCCCGCGATCTCCGGCAAAATTTTTGTGGGCCATGCCATACTGCCGTAGCGCTGCCGCCAACCTCTATCCAGGGGCAGCAGTTGCAGGTGCCGGGGGTCGCACTGCGTGCTGGCGTTATGGCAATTGTGAAAAAGATGCACCTGCGCGTCATAGCCGAGCCGAGACTCGATCTCGGCCAGAATGCGCCCGATGAGCGGGGTGATGGCCTCCACGGTGTTCGGTGCAGGAAACAGCCCGGCGACTTCCAGATCCGCCTCCTGCAGGAAACCCTGAACCCGCTCGCCCATGGCCCAGACAACGGGAGCCTGCGGCAAATCCGCCAGAAACTTTTGGGCTCGCTCCGCCACGGCCTCGTTGAACTGCCCCACCAGACCCTGGTCCGACCCGAGCACGATCACGCCGATCGCCCTCTCGCCTGCCGCCCTGCCTCCAGCATTGCCGGCAGGTTCGTCTCCCGCTTCGCGCAGCGCCAGCCCCAGCCCCAGATTCACGCTTTGGGCGTACTCCTCCAGGGCTTGCACCGCCTGCTCGTAGCGGACGATATTGGACGAGGCCATGGCCTTCATGGCCCGGACCACGGAATGCAGGTCGCTGGCGCTGCGGATTTTGCGGCGCAGGCCTACGGTAGTCTCGCTCATGGCTGGGTAAGCCCCGCGTCAAGCAGCGCCTGCCGGGCCATGCGGACCAAGGCGGCCCGGTCATCGTCCGTCAGGCCTTCATGCTCCAGACGCTCCAGCATAGTCCCGGATACCGAAGCCACAGCCTGACGCACGGCCTGCTCGGCTTCGGCCATGCGCGGCAGCGGGACAGCTCGGAACAGACCCGAGGTCAGGGCCAGAAGCACGGCCAACTGCTCCGGCATGGACACGGGGGCGAACTCCGGTTGCCGCAGACAGGCCCGCAGACGCCGCCCATGCTCTAAAGCTTCGAGGCTGGCGTCGTCGAGGCGCGCCCCGAAGCGGGCAAAGCTCTCCAGCTCCTCGAACTGGGCGTAGGCCAGCTTCAGGTCCCCGGCCACCGCGCGGTAAGCCGCGCGCTGGGCTTTTCCGCCCACCCGCGAGACCGACTTGCCGACATCCACGGCTGGCAGCACACCCAGATGGAACAGAGTGGGCGAGAGGCTGATCTGCCCGTCGGTGATGGAGATAAGGTTGGTGGGAATGTAGGCGGCCATGTTCTGGGCCTCGGTCTCGATGACAGGCAGGGCGGTGAGGGATCCGCCTCCGCGTTCCGGGCGCAGGTGCGTGGCCCGCTCCAGCAGCCGCGAATGGATGTAGAAGATGTCGCCGGGAAAGGCCTCGCGCCCCGGAGGTCTGCGCAGCAGCAGCGACAGTTCGCGGTAAGACCGGGCGTGATGGGTCAGGTCGTCGTAAACGATGAGCACGTCGCGGCCCTGTTCCATGAAATGTTCGGCAATACTGGTGGCCGCGTAAGGCGCGATGTAGGACATGCCCGGCGGATCGCCACCCTCGGCCACAACCACCACAGTGTAGGGCATAGCCCCCTTTTCCTTCAGCATGGCCACGGCTTTGGCCGTGGCAGCGGCGCGCTGCCCGATGGTGCAATAGACGCAGACGACATCCTTGTCATGCTGATTGAGGATGGCGTCGAGGGCAATGGCCGACTTGCCGGTCTGGCGGTCGCCAAGGATCAGTTCACGCTGGCCGCGTCCGATGGGGATGAGGGCGTCGACGACCTTGATGCCGGTCATCAGCGGCTCGGTCACCGGCGCGCGATCCATGATAGGCGGAGCCGGACGTTCAATAGGCAGGCGTTTTTCGCTGATGAGCGGCCCGAGGCCGTCCAGGGGGCGACCGAGCGGGTCGATGACCCGGCCCAGCAGCAAGTCGCCCACAGGCACGTCCATGACCCGGCCCGTGCGCTCCACGGTGTCCCCCGCACGCAGATGCCCGTGATCCCCGAGAAGCACCACGCCGATCTCATCTGCATCCAGGTTGAAGGCGATGCCGAAAATTCGTCCCGGAAAGGCCAGCATCTCCTCGAATTCAACGCCGGGCAACCCCGACACCCGCGCAATGCCCGGCGAGACGCTGATGATGCTGCCGATCTCCCGCGCGTCATGCGTCGGGACAAAACCCTCGCGAGCCTCACGCAGGTTCTGAAAGGTCGTGTCCAGGGTGCTGACGAGGGAACAGGTCATGCACCCCTCCCTTCGTCTGCGGGAGCGGCCCCTGCTGAAGCGGCAAATAGTTCATCCATGCTCTTTTGCATTTGGGCCAGATATTCCTCAATGCTCCAGGAAATCTTGCGGTTTCCGGTCAGAATCTCGATGCCGCCGATGAGGTCCGGATCGGTTTCAAAATGCACCTCAGCGCCCCCTTCCAGGATTTCCTCCAGGGCTGAACGCACAGCGGCCCTGCTTTCTTCGGACAACTCAAAGGCGCTGCGCACCCGCAACGGCCCGGACTTGGCATCGGCAACCAGATCGGAGCGTGAAGGCTCGTCCAGGGAGCGAACCCGCTCCGCGAAGACCAGGCTGGCACGCTCATCGAAGTTCGTCCCTGCCAAGTCGGCCAGGGTCTTGCGGGCAATGGCGTAGGTTTCCTCCCGCGTGCGCCGCGCTATCTCATCGAGCAGGCAGTCCCGTTCCCGGTTCAGAGCCTCGCCCTGCCTGGCGCGCTCGTCTTCGGCTTCCGTACGCACCCGGCCCAAGAGCTTCTGCCGCTCCTCCCTGGCTTCATCCCTGGCCGTTTCCAGAAACTCCTCGCGGGTATCTTCCAGGGCCTTTTTCCGGCGCTCGAATTCACCCCGCTCCTGGGCGGCCTCGGCCTGCATCCGCTGACCATCGGCCAGCTCCTTGGCGATGCGCTCCTCGCGGGCGTCGATGGCGCCAAGGATCGGCTTGTACAGAAAGCGTTTCATGAGCCAGACTAGGACGAGAAAATTGACGACCTGCGCGCCGACGGTGAACCAATCGATGAGCATGGCTACTGCCCCGCTGCCTGCCCGACGGCATGGGTCCAGAACGGATTGGCGAAGAGCAGGATCATCGACAGCACGAAACAATAGATGGCCGTGGACTCGATCATGGCTACACCGACAAAGAGGGTGCGGGTGATGGTCATGGAGGCGTCGGGCTGCTGCGCCAGGGCAGTCAGGGCCTGGGCCACGGCGCGGCCCTCGCCCAGGGCCGGGCCCAGGCAGCCGATGCCCGTGGTCAGGCCGGCGGTGATGATGGAGGCTACGGCGATGAGGGTCATGCTGTCCATGTTCTCTCCTTAATGATCATGTGGTTGTCTCCTTGCGAGCCGAGACGGAGGTGGAGGCCGCGATGTAGACCGTGGCCAGGATGAAAAAAATGTAGGCCTGGATCATGCCGGTCAGAAGTCCAAGCGCGGTCATGACGATGGGAAAAAAGAACGGGGTCACCAGCAGCAGGATGGCCGCGATCATGGCCCCGCTCATCATGTTGCCGAAGAGGCGCACGGCCAGGGCCATGGTGCGGGAAAGCTCGCCGATGATATTGAAAGGCAGCATGAACGGGGTCGGCTGGGCATAGGAGGCGAGATAGCGCCGCAGTCCCTGCTTGCGGATGCCGAACAGCGGCACAGCCACAAACACGCACAGAGCCAGGGCCGTGGTGGTGGACAGCGAAGCCGTGGGCGCGGAATAGCCGGGGATGACGGAGCACAGGGCGGCCAGAGCCACGAAAAGAAAAAGAGTCGCCAGAAAACCCAGATACTCCCTGGAGCGGACGATACCCACTTCGCGAATCTGCTTGTCCAGGGCCGTGACCACGATCTCGATCAGATTCTGCCAGCGCGAGCGATCATCATTGCTGGACAGTCGGCGGGTGATCAGTATCGCCGCCAGGATCATGGCCAGCATGAGCACCCAGGTGAAGGCGATGGTGGCGTTTATCTTCACAAATCCGTACTGCCACAAGAGTATGGCGTCGGGGCTGATACGCATCATTTCCCTCCGTTCATGCAGCTTTTCGTCAGCCGCGTTGCAGCCATGCGCGCCACGACAAACCCAAGCAGACAGGTCGCCAGCCGCTCCCAATGACCGCCTCCGAGCAGGTAGAACCCGCCCAGCGTGACGCCGGTGCGGACCACAAAGCTACCCATAAACCAGGCCGCAGGATGGCTGGAGGTCAGTGCCCTGCGGGTGGTCCACCACAGGCCACCGAAAAAAAAGACCCCGAGCCCAAGGCCGGCGGCAAGGGCCAGCGCGAAATCGCTAAGTATCATCGTCTTCCTGCTCCTCACGGATGGCCCGGTCCTCCTTGGCCACCCAATACCAGGCGTTCCAGCAGCCCAGAAACAGGCCAGCCACGAGCAGGGCCAGGGTCCAGGAGCGCCCGCCCGGATAGTTCTGGTCCAGCCAGTAGCCCAGAAACGCGCCCAGGATGGTCGGGATACTCACTGACCAACCGATGATCCCCATCATCCCCAGCCCGAACCATACCTCGCTCCCGGCGCGGTTTCTGGCCCGCAGCTTGCGCCTGGCCCGCACATCGACTTCGCGCTCCAGATCCGACTTTTGCGGATTTTCGTGACTAGTCACGATAAAACCCAGCCATGCGGCGGATGAAGCCGCTCTCCATTCTCGCAAGAGCCCGGCGCACCCCCATCTCCTCTTCGTCCAGATGCATGAATTCCTCTTCCACGGCCTGACGCAGCAGCCCCAGATCCCTTCCGGCGATGGCGTTGCGCACACTGACCACGACCGCGGGCCCGGTCTTGGTCAGCACGCCTTCGTCCACGGCGACGAAAACTTCCTCATGCGCTGTCTCATAAACCAGGATACCGGGGCCCAGCGCGGCTACGCAATCCCGCCTCCGGGGCAGGATGCCAAAGGAGCCGTCGCGGCTCTCGGCCACGATGCGCAAGGCCCGCACATCTTCAAAGACCCTGAACGGGAGCAGAATCCTAAGGCGCATTTCCATCACGGCCCTCCTGCCCCTTGCTCCGGGCGGCTTTCTCCTTGGCCTGATTTACTTCGCCGATCATGTACAGGGCGCTCTCCGGATAGTCCTTGAACTCGTCGCCAAGGATGCGCTCGCACCCTTCCAGGGACGCCGCGAGAGACACAAATGCGCCCGGAAGCCCGGTGAACTGTTCGGTGGTAAAGAAGGGCTGAGTCAGGAAACGCTCCAGCCGCCGCGCACGGTTCACCACACGGCGATCTTCCTGTGCGAGCTGCTCGAGGCCAAGCATGGCGATGATGTCTTTCAAGTCCTCGTATTGGGCCAGGGTCTGGCGCACCTGGCGGGCGACAGAGTAATGGCGCTGGCCGACAACGCCCGGCGTAGCCATCTTGGAGTTGGACTCCAACGGATCCACGGCCGGGTAAAAGCCTTCGCCGGCCCGTTTACGGGACAGGACGATGGACGCGGAAAGGTGGGAAAAGGTGTGCACTGCGGCGGGGTCGGTGAAATCGTCGGCCGGGACATAGACGGCCTGGATGGAGGTGATGCTGCCGGTGTCGGTGTTGGCGATGCGCTCCTGCAGCTGCGACAGCTCCGTGCCCATGGACGGCTGATAGCCCAGACGGGACGGCATCTGGCCCATCATGCCCGAAATTTCCGACCCGGCCTGAATGAAACGGAAAATGTTGTCGATGAGCAGAAGCACGTCGCGGCGCTCGTCGTCGCGGAAGTATTCGGCCATGGTCAGCGCGGCGTGGCCGACGCGAAACCGGCTACCCGGCGGCTCGTTCATCTGCCCGAAGATCATGACCATATTCGGCAGCACTCCGGCGTCTTTCATCTCGCGGTACAGCTCCTCGCCCTCACGGCAGCGCTCGCCGATGCCGCAAAACAGGCTGACTCCCTCGTGATGCCCGATCATGTTGTGGATCATTTCGGTCAGAAGGACGGTCTTGCCCACCCCCGCCCCGCCAAAAAGCCCGGCCTTGCCGCCCCGCTCCAGAGGCAACAGCACGTCGATGACCTTGATCCCGGTCTCGAAGACCTCCGTCCTGGTGGAGCGCCGCGACAGGGCTGGAGGGGGATTGTGGATGCTGCGCAGGGAAACGTCGCGCACCTCACCCCGCTGGTCCAGGGCGTTGCCGAAAACGTCGAACATGCGCGAGAGCAGCCCCGGCCCCACAGGCGCCATCAAGGGTCCGTCCGTATCGAGAGCGACCATGCCCCGGGCCAGGCCCTGGGTCGGGGTCAGGGCGATGCCGCGTACGTGCTCTTCGTCAAGGTGGGACATGACCTCAATGACGATGCTCTCGTCCTTCCCCGCACGCAAAATGTTCCGAATGGCGGGCAGACGGGCGGCGAAGCGGACATCCACGACGCTGCCGCGCACGGCCGCAACCAAGCCCGCATTACGGGATTGATCGGGCTGCTCCGAGGTGGAAGGATCTTCAGGGAAATCAGGGTGGCGGGACGGTATGACCATGATCACCTATCCCCCCTTCATTGGCTTGGGTCAAGCTTCTTTGTGGTCACCGGCCCTTTGCGCTCTGGCCTTGCCCGCGAGATGTTCGATACAGGAGCCAGAACCCGGCCAGCACGCAAGGCACGCTCAGCCACTGCCCCACGGTCAGAAACTGGCCGTATTCATAGGCTGCCTGGGGCATCTTGTAGAATTCAAGGGCAAAGCGCGCCGTAAAAACAAGTACCAGGAAAGTTCCGGCGAGCAGGCCCCGACGGCGGCGCATGTCTTGCGTTTGATAAGCCAGGAAGAGAACGGCAAAGATAAGCAGGTAGGCCGCCGCCTCGTAAAGTTGCACAGGGTGCCGGGGCAGCGGATCGACCCGCTCGAAGATCACGGCCCAGGGCACGATGGTCGGCATGCCGACTATTTCGGAATTCATGAAATTGCCGACACGGATGAACGCCCCGCCCAGGGCGGCGGGCACGGCGATGCGGTCCAGCAGCCACAATAACGGATAGTTCCTGGCCCGGGCATAGGCCCACACGGCGAGAAGGATTCCGACCACCCCGCCGTGGCTGGCCAGCCCGCCTTCCCAGACCTTCAGAATCTCTAAGGGATTCGACAGGTAGTAGGCGGGGTCATAAAACAGACAGTGCCCGAGCCTGGCCCCCACAAGAGCGCCTACGGCCACGAAGGCGAGCAGTGAGTCCAGGTCGTTTTTATCCCGCTCTTCCCGCACGAACATGCGAGACATGATCTGCAATCCGGCAATGAAGGCGGCAGCAAAAAACAACCCGTACCAATGGATGGACAGGGGGCCGATGGTCACGGCGAGGGGGTCGGCATTCCAGGAAAACATGTATTTAATCCAGTGGTCAAAATTTTAATAAAGTATCAGCTCTTCGTGACGCAACAATGCCGGGGCACCCCGCATCCTGCGTCCGTCCGCCATGGCCTTTGAAATATTCATGCAAGGTTTCATTTTTCCTCAAAATTTGTTATTTAGCAAAGAATAATCCAAAACATCATGTGCCCAGCCTCTCACTTTGAGGCAGCCTCATTCAATAAACACGACTCAAGGAGATACCCGAAATGCCCACCAGCAAACAACAACTCAAAGCACTCATGTTCGATGCCGCCACCGGATTCTACCGGATGCAGCGCTACCGTGTCGGCGATTTTTTCGGCCCGGTGGATCTTGGGATTCATCTGGCCTTCAAGCACAACACCCTGACCATTGGCGCTGGCCTTTTCGCCGGATCTGTATTCCCGGGGTCGAACAGACTCATTTTCAGCGGAATTTCCCCCTGCTGGCATGGCTTCTATATTTCGTCCATGGGCGGCGCGGCCCTGGTCTTCGACAACCTGGGCATCAACATGCTGAGCATCATGGGCAAGGCGCCTACCCCGTCCCTGCTCTACCTGAACCGAAGCCACGGGGAAGAAATTGAAATGGAGCTGCTCCCGGTCGCTCCCGAAGTGCTCTGGTGCCAGGGCAGGACAGGCGTCTATGCAGTCATGGAGGAAGCCCTGCGGATCTTCGGGCCTCGCTACGAAAAAGACCCGCGCGTGCTCGCCGTCGGCCCGGCATCGAGCACCACGGATTTTGCAGCCATCGCGTCCGCTCCGGTCAAGAAAGGCGTATTGACCTACGTGGACACCTGGGCCGGACGCGGCGGATTCGGCAGCAAGCTCTTTCAGGAGCACGGCATTATCGGCATCATCTATGGCGGCACCCATATTACCGAGGATGTGCTCGATCGCTCCGTGGCCGATGAATGGTTCAAGAACAAATTCAATCAGCGCATGGCCGCCAAGGACATGGAAGTCACCACCAAATACCGCTATGATCCGAAACTCAAGACCGGCGGCACCTTTGGGGTCAATTACGCAGGCATGGACGGAGACATCCTGGCCTTCAACTACCGGACCATCGGCTGGACCCTGGAAGAGCGCAGGGACCTTCACCAGAGATTCATCCTGGATCACTACCTGAAGCAGTTCAACGAAGAGACGATCATACCCAAGCAGCAGAGCACCTGCGGTGAACCTTGCGCCGCCGTGTGCAAAAAAATGCACGGCAAATTCAAAAAAGACTACGAACCGTATCAGACCATGGGGCCACTCTGCGGCATCTTCGATCAACGGGCCGCGGAACAGCTCAACCACGAAGCCGACCGACTCGGCCTCGACGGCATATCGGCCGGAGGCATCCTGGCCTGGCTCATGGACTGCATGGATGAAGGGCTCATCGAACCTCATGAACTCGGGGTGGAAGCAAAACCGAGGTGGGACATGCAGGGCTTCGACGTGGTGAAGGATTCCATGCACAATGCTAAGCTCGGGATTGCCCTGCTTGAGCAGATGGTCAGCCCCTGCGGCAAGATCCCCCTCCAGTTCGGAGCCCGCAAGTTCGCACGCCGCCTGGCGCGGGAAAAGGGAAAACAGGTGCTCGACCGTTTCGTCTCCATCGGCTTCGCGCGGCAGGGATGGGTGGTTCCCAATCAGTACTGGACGCCAGGAGTGTTCTCACCCATGGCCATCATGGGCAAATACTACATGTACTACGGCCGGGATTTCCTGGAGCCGCGCGAACTTGGCCGCGAAAACGCACGCCGGATGCTTAAGGAACTGTCCCTTGACAACCTTGGTGTCTGCCGCTTCCATCGGGCCTGGGCCGAACAGCTCATGCCCGAGGCGGTGGAAAACATCTTTGGCTGCGGGGAGGAATTCACCCGCTCCATCAACATGACCGCCAGCCGTATAACCAGCCGCAATGCTTCCGTGTTCTGGGAGTCGGAACGCAACATCGACATGGTTCACACCTTTCTGAAAAACAAAAAACAGGAAGGACTCGACAGCAAGGAACTCAACCAGTGGATCGAGTTTTTCGACCGGGACAAACACGCTGCGGCCTATGAGTTCTGGTACGAAATCCACAAAGGCGTTCATGAGATGCTTCGAGAATATCCAGTGTGAATGGGATGATTCAGCCCTGGAAATAATGGAAATATATCGACCAGCGGAAGATACAGTTCTCGCAAAACGCGTTACGCCCAAAATTTAAGCAAAAAAGAGCCCGTACCAGCAAAAGGGTACGGGCTTCTCCGTAAACTTCCAAATCTCTAGCTGCTCAGAATTTTTTTCAATTCATCGACAGTCGGCACTTTGCCGACAAGCTTGAGTTCTCCGTCCACGACCAGCCCCGGGGTCATCATCACGCCGTAAGCCATGATCTGGTTCACGTCCGTGACCTTCTCGATCTCATACGCTAGGCTCAGGGAGTCCGCCGCAGTCTTGACGGCCTCCGTCAGTTTCACACACTTGGGGCACCCGGTGCCCAGGATCTGAATCTTCATAGTTCCTCCGTATTAAGTTCGATGGGCTGCTCAGCCCCAGATTGATCCGTAAAAAAGACCCGAAAACGTGGCCATGACAATGACCAGCGCCACAAAGACGGCCGTCTTCTTCACGCCCATGATGCTGTTGATGACCAGCATGTTAGGCAGGCTGAGCGCCGGGCCGGCAAGAAGCAGGGCCAGGGCCGGGCCTTTGCCCATGCCTGCGCCGATGAGGCCCTGCAGGATGGGCACCTCGGTCAGGGTGGCAAAATACATGAAGGCACCGGCAAAAGAGGCGAAGAAGTTGGCCCAGAGCGAATTGCCGCCCACGGCCCCGGCCACCCATTCCGAGGGGATGAGACCTTCGTTGCCCACGCGGCCCAGCAGCGCCCCGGCGACGAGCACACCAAAGAGCAGCAGCGGCAGGATCTGCTTGGCAAAACCCCAGGAAGACGAAAACCAGTCCCCGACCTCGCCGTCGTCGGTACTGGTGAAGGCGGACAGCCCGATGACGCCGGCCGTGAAGGCCAGCAGGGGCATCTCGGGAAAAACGAGCGCGAGCAGAACGACGGGCACGGCCGCGACGCCGACCTTCCAGACCTTCACGCCGAACCAGGCCACGAGCATGGCACCCAGGGCTACGGAAAAAGCCGAGGTCAATATCCACTTGGCATTAAAGATGCCCGCCCACAGCCCGGAATCGGTCTGCGGAGCGCCCCAGTTGGCGAAAACAAGGATGCCGACCATGGATGCGAAATAGAGGGCGTTCTGCCACAGGGGGCGTTTCACTTCCTCTTCCAGCACGGCCATCTGCATGACCTGGCGTTCGGCCTCTTCCTTGCGGAAAATAAAGTGCATCGAAAGGCCGATGATTACGCTGAAAATGATAGCCCCCACGGCGCGGGCGATGCCCATTTCAGGACCGAGAATACGCGCAGTCATGACGATGGCCAGCACGTTGATGGCCGGGCCGGAGTAGAGAAACGCGCAGGCCGGGCCAAGCCCTGCGCCCATGCGGTAGATACCGGCAAAAAGCGGCAGCACCGTGCAGGAGCAGACGGCCAGGATGGTGCCCGAAACCGAGGCCACGCCGTAGGCCATGACTTTTTTGGCCTTGGCTCCCAGGTACTTCATCACCGCCCCTTGGCTGACAAAGACCGAAATGGCTCCGGCAATGAAGAAGGCCGGAATCAGGCACAGCAGCACATGCTCCTGGGCGTACCATTTGACGAGGTGAAACGCTTCGAGAATGGCATTGTCAAAGCGCGGCAAACCGACGGGCAGATAAAAACAGGCCAGGAATACGACCACAATAATGGCCAGCGGCTTCCACTCTTCTTTCCAGTTCATGACAAACCCCTACTTGTTTTGTGGCCGGTCCGAGAGGCCGGTCATTGAAAGATGCTCCTTTGCGCGTGCGGACAGCACGGCCTCCACGCAATGGATGAAATTCAAAACGCACGGGACCTTGAGGCTGTAATACACCTGCTTACCTCTTTTGTCGTCCTGCACGATACCTGCCTGCTTAAGTACGGTCAGGTGCTTGGACACGGTGGAAAAATCCGCGTCGATGAGCTCCGCGAATTCGCAAACGCACTTCTCCCCCGATTCAAGGTGCTCCACCATCCACAATCGGGTCGGATGAGCCAGAGCCTTGAGCACTGCGGCCTTGGCCTCAAAGAATTTCTTGTCTTCAGCTTTCATGTGTACCCCTTCATTTGCACAAATGACCAAATATGCAAGCTTGTCGGGTTCGTCAATAGCAAAACACGAATTTGGCGATATTTTTCATTTCTGACGAAATTACACGGAAAATAATTGACGCGGGAAACGCTTGGCAATATTGCCAAGCGAAAATTCGAGGACAACCATGCTCATGCATTTGCCCCCCACCCGGGAAGACTTTGAGGCCCGCGCCCGGGTCATGAAGGCCCTGGCCCACCCGACAAGGCTCATGATGATCGAGGAGCTTTCGCGCGGCGAGCGCTGCGTGCGCGACTTGCGCGATCTCGCGGACTGCGACCTGTCCACGGTCTCAAAGCACCTCTCGCTCCTCAAAGACGCGGGCATGGTGGAGGACGAGAAACGCGGCAAGCAGGTCTACTACCGTCTGCGCGTGCCCTGTGTGCTGAATTTCTTTCACTGCCTGGACTCGGTGCTCACCGCCAGGGACAGGCTGACAGGCCTTTGAAAAACGGCGATCTGCTGCGTCAGCGAATAAATCCAGACCGCTTATGTATTCGCAATACACCGAACGTCCTGGATTTTTTCGCTTCCTTGCATCTCACCATTTTTGAAAGGCCTGCAAATTAGAATTTTTTATGTCAGTCATGTGTAGACTGATTCTTGGCCTAAAGGCCAATCAAACTTCAACCGTTTACGGAGCTGTCATGAAAAAAGTTCACGTCATGGGCCCTGGCTGCCCCAAGTGCACCGAGACCTTCAAGATCGTCGAAACGGCCATTGCTGAAACCGGCGTGGAAGCAAGCCTCGAAAAAGTCACGGACTTCACCGAGATCGCCAAATTCGGCGTGTTCACCACCCCTGCCGTGGCCGTGGATGGCACGGTCAAGGTCATGGGCAAGGTGCCCAAGAAGGCCGACGTAGTGGCCTGGCTGACCGCCTAGCACCTCCCGATCACCGCGCATCTTTGTTTTCCGGACTGATTCCGGCCCGATTCCGACCAGGATGCGCCGCCTTGAACAACCCGATCCCAAATGGTCCCTTTCACCGAGGTTTGTTGCATGAAAATCCTTCGCCTTCTCCTCACCATTGCGTTCCTGGCCACGGCTTCGCAGGCCCTGGCCGCGCCTTCACCGCTCATTTCCGGTGACCCCCAGGAAGTCCCCCTCAAGGGCATGGTCACCATGGTTGATATCGGGGCCAAGGCCTGCCTCCCCTGCAAGATGATGATCCCGATCATTGAATCTCTGTCCGAAGAATACGAGGGCCGGGCCGGCATCGTATTCATTGATGTCTGGAAAAACCCGAATGAAACTGAAAAATTCGGCGTCAGGGTCATCCCGACCCAGATCTTCTATGACAAGGATGGCAAAGAGGTCATGCGCCATGAAGGCTATATTTCCAAAGAAGACATCATCAAAATTCTGACCAAGCTGGGAGTTGAGTGATGGACCAGTTTCTGATCCTCATCCACCAGTGGATGGGGTCCGGACTGGCCTTGGCGGCTCTGGGCTGCTTCTTGTGGGGGATGGTCAGCGTGCTCTTCAGCCCCTGTCACCTGGCCTCCATCCCCCTGATCGTGGGCTATGTGGCCGGGCAGGACAAACTGGTGGAAGGACGGCAGGCCGCGCTCTACGCGGGCCTCTTCACCTTTGGCCTGTTCCTGACCATCGCCGCCATCGGCGTGATCTGCGCCCTGCTTGGCCGGATGCTCGGAGACGTGGGCCCCTACTGGACCATCGTCGTCGGGCTCATCCTGTTGTGGGTGGCCATGGACATGCTGGGGGTGTCCAAGTGCTCCATGGGCGGCAACCTCATGGGCCGCTTCAAACTGCGCGGCATGAGCGGGGCCTTTTTGCTCGGCCTGGCCTACGGAATCCTGTCGGGCTCCTGCACTTTTGGCTTCATCGCGCCCATCCTGGCCATCATCACGGTGCAGGAAAAGATCATGACCGGCATCATGCTCATCGTCCTCTTCGGCCTTGGGCACTGCATCCCCATCGTCATCGCTGGCAGCTCCACCGCCCTGGTGCGCCGCCTCATGGCCAACGCCTCCTGGCAGCGCGGCGGCACGGCTTTCCGCCGCATTGCCGGAATCCTCATTGGTCTCATGGGCGTCTACTTCATCGCCCGCCCGTTCCTGCCCGTCTGAACAGCCTGGCCTGAACATCCCGGCCTGAACATCCTGGCCTGAACATCCTGGCCTGAACATCCTGGCCTGAACATCCTGGCCTGAACATCCTGGCCTGAACATCCCGACCTGAAAAGATCTTGTCTTTCATTGGACAAGATTTTTTTTCGCATTGACATATCCACCTATACGGATATGAAAGAATAATGTTTGGATTCGAACCTTCGGCTAAACGCCGGATTTCCATCTCCGCCAACACGTTGGCGTCCAAGAAAGTTACCTTTTTTTCTCAAAAAGATAACCCCTCCTATACATCAGCCACACCTCCTCGCAACGCATTGTCGTTAGCGCACACAAAGCAAAACACTCTTCAAAAATACAAAATCAATAAGCAGTTCCTGAATCCATTTTTTTTGGATATGGACCTTACTATCCCCCATCGACCAAATCAAAGGAGGGTTTTCACAGCGCCACAAACATAATCTCCCGCCATCGAATCCCAGCGCAACTCAACGGAGGAGAATACAATGAGGATCCTGCCCAAGGAAGACTTGCTGGTGCGCATGCAGCGCGATCTCGCCCGCTCCCTGGCCGGCGATCATGCGTCCATCAAATGGGCCATGGTCATCGACCTGGCCAAATGCGTCGGCTGCCATGCCTGCACCGTGGCCTGCGTGGCCGAGAACAAACTTCCGCCCGGCGTGGTCTACCGCCCGGTGACGGAAGAAGAAATCGGCACCTACCCCAACGTTCGTCGTCGGTTCGTGCCCCGGCCCTGCCTGCAGTGCCAGAACCCACCCTGCGTCAAGGTCTGTCCGGTGACGGCCACCTACAAGGACGCCCAAGGCATCACCGTCATGGACTACGACCGCTGCATCGGCTGCCGCTACTGTCTGGTGGCCTGTCCCTACGCGGCCAGGACCTCGGATTTCGGCGAGTGGTACACCAAGGGCACGCCCGAAGAACCGGGCAAGATCGTCGGCAGAAACGCCTGCGCCGACAGCTATGAGCGGCAACCGGCCATGGAATACGGCAAAGAATGGCCCGAAAGGGGACGCAGCTCGCCCGTCGGCAACGCCCGAAAATGCCATTTCTGCAAGCACCGCCTGGCTGAGGGCATGCTCCCGGCCTGTGTGACCACCTGTATCGGCCGCGCCACCTTTTTCGGCAACCGCAACGACCCGGAAAGCCTCATCTCGGAACTCCTGGCCGACCCGCGGGTCTTTGTCCTCAAGCCGGAACTGACCACCAAACCGGCCGTGTACTACCTGAAGTAAGGAGGCCCCATGAAATACAAATACTTCATACCGCTGCTCATCCTGGCCCTGGCCGGCCTGGCCGTCGGGGCCTTCGGACTGGTGGACAGACTTCAGCACGGCCTGAACCCCACGGCCCTTGGTTCCTACATCCCCTGGGGGCTGTGGGTCGCTTTTTACCTGCTCTTTCTGGGTCTTTCCGCCGGGGCGTTCCTGGTGACCATCATGACCTATGTCCTGGGCATGAAACAGTTCGAACACATCGGTCCGCTCTCGGCCTTCGTGGTGCTGGTGGCGCTGATCTGCGAGGTGCAGTTCATCCTGCTCGATCTGGGCC
Source organism: Pseudomonadota bacterium (assembly GCA_018902545.1). Lineage (GTDB taxonomy): Bacteria > Desulfobacterota > Desulfovibrionia > Desulfovibrionales > Desulfomicrobiaceae > Desulfomicrobium. The sequence goes on from JAHIQM010000016.1 coordinate 328,690, forward strand.
AGTGGCACCGCGCCCTGTACCAGTTCTTCCTCACCCCCAGCTTCACCTCGCTGTTGACCTGGATGTTTATCCTCTTCAACGCCATGCTCGTCATTTATGCCCTGAAAACATTCTTCCTCATCCGCGGCGATCTGGTGCGCTGGTCCAAGGATCCAGAAAAGGGCGGCCTGCGCGGGCTCTACGGACTGCTGGCTTTCGGCAAGACGGAATATACCAGCACCGACCGTGAAAAAGACATGCACAAGGTGCACATCCTGGCCAAGATCAGCCTACCCGTAGGGCTCATCTTCTACGGCACCAACGGCGCGTTTTTCGCGGTACTGCTCAGCAGGCCAGTCTGGAACAGCGCCATGACCCCGCTCTTGTTCGTGGTCGCCGCCCTGCTCTCCGGCGGCGCGCTCATCGCCTTTCTGACCTACATCTTCCGTCAGAAGGACCCGCTGAACCCTGACGGCCTGTGCTACGAGGACCGCATCTGCCTGGATCTGGGCAAGGTCATCCTCTTCCTCCTGGTCGTCTTCCTCGCGCTTGAAGGCATGCAGTTCTTCGTCGGCTATCAGACCGCCACCATCGCCGTGGTCACCAGCCTCGATCTCATCGTCAAGGGCCCGCACTGGTGGGTGTTCTGGATCGTACACATCCTGATCGGCAGCCTTATCCCGATGCTGCTCCTCATCTTCCGCGCAGGCGACGTGAAATCCGTAGCCCTGGCCTGTTTCCTGATCTTCATCACCTTCGCTGCCGTGCGCTACAACTTCGTCATCCCGGATTTGGCCGTGTACAAGCTCGAAGGCCTGGAGGCCACCTTCGCCCACCCGCGCCTGCGCACCGACTATGTGCCCAACCTGAACGAATGGCTGGTCAGTCTGTGGATCATCTCCACCGGCCTGGTGGTCATGCTCCTGGGCACGCGCTTTCTGCCCATCGTCACCGAGAACGGAGGTACCGACCATGCCTAGCAAGGCCATCAATAAAACCGCCGCCCCGGCTGCCGGAGGGGTGGATCGCAGAGACTTCCTCAAATACTCGGCCCTCATCGGAGGTTCCGTGGCCGCCTGCGGAGCCATGGGCCCCTTCCTCGGCACGGCGAAAGAAGCCAACGCCGCCATCCTGGGCAATTCGGCGTTTGTCCACCACAAGCCCGAGAACCAGCTCTATTCCTGCTGCCAGCAGTGCAACACCAACTGCGGCATCAAGGTCAAGCTGCGCGACGGCGTGATAGAAAAAATCGAGGGCAACCCCTACAACCCCTTCAACATGACGCCGCAGATTCCGGAGAACACGCCCATCGCCGAAGCGGCCCTGGTCGAAGGGTCTCTCTGCCCCAAAGGACACGCTGGCATCCAGACCCTGTACGACCCCTATCGTATCGTGCAGGTTTTGAAACGCACGGACAAACGCGGCGCAAACAAGTGGAAGACGGTCCCCTTTGACCAGGCAGTGCAGGAGATCGTCGAGGGCGGGGACCTCTTCGGCGAAGGCCAGGTGGAAGGTTTGAAGGATATCGTGACCCTGCGCGACCCGAAAATCGCCACGGCCCTGGCCGACGACGCCAAGCTCGTAGCCGGCAAAAAGATGCCCATCGAGGATTTCAAGGCCAAGCACGCAGACAACCTGCACTACCTCATCGACCCCGACCACCCGGACCTGGGGCCCAAAAACAACCAGTTCTGCTTCAACTGGGGCCGCATCAAGAACGGCCGCGGCGACATGATCAAGGACTTCTTCAGCAAGGCCTGCGGCTCCGTGAACTACCACGGCCACACCACGGTCTGCCAGGGCTCCCTGTACTTCGCCGGAAAGGCCATGAGCGACCAGTTCGACGAGGGCAAGTTCACGGGCGGCAGCAAGTTCTACTGGCAGGCGGACACGGGCAACGCCGAGTTCTGCATCTTCGTCGGTGCCAATCCCTTCGAGGCCAACTACGGGCCGCCCCTGCGCGTGCAGAAAATCACGGAAGGGACCGTCGACGGCCGCATGAAGATCGCGGTCATCGACCCGCGCTGCTCCAAGACCGCGTCACGGGCCTGGAAATGGCTCCCCGTGGAACCGGTCAACGGCGTCCCGGCCATCGCCATGGCCCTGATTCAGTGGATCATCGACAACAAGCGCCATGACGCCCGCTACCTGGCCAACGCCAACAAGGCCGCTTCAAAAAAGGACAACGAGCCAACCTGGAGCCAGGCCGCCTGGCTGGTCAAGATCGACGACTACGGACAGCCCGGAAAATACTTGCGCGGCTCGGACCTTGGCCTGGAGAAGGAGATCCGGCCGGCCAAAAAAGAAGGGGAGTGGGAGTTCGACGCCTTCGCGACCCTGTTTGAAGGCCAGCCCGTATTCTTCGACCCCAATGACGAGGCCAACCCCGTGGAGGGCGAACTGTTCGTCGACACGGTGCTGGAGAACGGCATGCGGGTGAAGAGCGTGCTGCAGATCATCATGGAAGAGGCCAAGGCCAAATCCATCGAGGAATGGTGTACCATTGCGGGCGTGCCTGCCGACGATGTTGTCGAGATCGCCAAGGAATTCACCAGTCATGGCAAGAAGGCCGTGGCCGACCTGCACCGCGGCGTGTCCCAGCACACGGGCGGTTTCTACAACGTCTGCGCCTGGTACGTGGTCAACGCCCTCATCGGCAACACCGGCTGGCAGGGCGGACTTTGCAAGAACACGGCCTACAATCATACCGGCAACCGCCCAGGCAAGCCCTTTGACATGACCAAGCAGTACAAGGGCGGGATCAAGAACTTTGGCGTCAACATCATCCGCCACAGCGCGGTCTACGACAAGACCACCCTGTTCGAGGGCTTCCCGGCCAAACGCACCTGGTACCCCTTCGCCACAGACATCTACCAGGAGGTCATCCCCAGCATCGGGGATATGTACCCCTACCAGGTCAAGGCCCTGCTCCTGTACATGGGTGCGCCCAACTATTCCCTGCCCTCGGGGCACACCCTGGCGGAAATCCTGACCGACACCAAGAAGCTGCCTCTCTTCATCGCCTCGGACATCATCATCGGCGAGACGAGCATGTACGCAGACTACATCTTCCCCGACACCACCTACCTGGAACGCTGGGAATTCCCCGGCGCGCACCCTTCGGTGGCGCCCAAGATCTTCCCCATCCGCCAGCCCGTGGTCGCCCCGCTGACACCAAACGTCACGGTCTTTGGTGAAGAAATGCCCATGAACATGGAGTCCATGATCCTGGCCTTTGCCGAAAAACTGGGGGTGCCGGGCTACGGGGACAACGTCTTCGGGCCGGGCAAACACATGAAGCGCGAGGAGGACATGTATCTGCGTATGGTCGCCAATGCGGCCTTTGGTGACAAGGAGGACGGGTCGGACAAGGTGCCTGCGGCCGATGCCGAAGAGATCCGCATCTTCATCGAATCCAGGCGGCACCTGCCCAAGACCATGTTCGACGCGGACCGCTGGAAGGCCATCGTCGGCGAAGAACTCTGGCCGCACGTGGTCTACGTGCTGAACCGCGGGGGCCGCTTCCAGGGCTACGCCGAGGCTTACAAGAACGAGCAGCTGGTCAACGCCTACAACAAGATGCTCGGCCTCTACTTCGAAAACATGGTCACCACCAAGCACTCCATGACCGGCAAGCCCTACGTGCCGTATGCGACCTACATGCCCGGCCCCACGGATTGCGCGGGCAACCTCATCGACGACCGGGCGGCGGGCTTTGACATGACGCTCATCACCTACAAGTTCATCACCCAGACCAAGAGCCGAACCATCGGCAACTATTGGCTCAACGCCGTCTATCCGGAGAACTTCGTGGAAATCTCCACCAGTGATGCCCGGCGCATGAGCCTTCAAAACGGCGACATGGTGCGCATTGTTTCCGCCACCAATCCCGAAGGCGTCTGGGATCTTGGCAACGGCACCAAGGTGCCCATGATCGGCAAGGTCAAGGCCATGGAAGGTATCCGCCCCGGCGTGGTCGCCTTCTCCCTTGGCCATGGGCACTGGGCCCAGGGCTCCATGCCCTTTGAAATCGACGGCAAAACCATCACCATGGACTCGCGCCGTTCCAAGGGCTTCCACGCCAACGCGGCCATGCGCGTGGATCCCATCCTCGGCAACACGACCTTGAGCGACGTGGTCGGCGGCAGCGCCGTCTTCTACCAGAGCCAGGTCAAACTGGTTAAGGCGTAACTCTCTGCCTCCCCCTCCCGGCGGCGGAAGCGAAGTCTTGCTTCCGCCGCCAACCTCTCACCTTCGACCAGGAGCCTCGCAGCAGCAATTCAACAACAAATCCCTACACGTCGCCATGACAGGCGAACACTCCGGAGGCAGCGTATGCAAAAGATCGTCATCCTCGGCGCGGGAACCGCCGGCACCATGATGGCCAACAGGCTCTGTGAAAATCTGCGGACAGACATCGAGCAGAACAGAATCAGCGTGACCATCGTGGATGAGGACCGCGTCCACATCTACCAGCCGGGCCTGCTCTTCCTGCCCTTTGGAGTGTACCGTTCCAAGGAGGATGTGCTCAAACCCCGGGACGTGTTCCTCCCCCTTGAGGCCAAATTCATCGTCTCTAAAATCGAGAAGGTCGATCCCGACGCAAAGAAGGTCGTTTTGCGCACCGGCACCCTCGACTACGACCTGCTTATCATCGCCAGCGGCTCGCGCCTCGACCCCACGGAAAATGAAGGACTCCTCGGACCCAACTGGCAGAAATCCATTTTCGACTTCTACACCCTCGATGGGGCCATGAAACTCCAGCGCGCCCTGCGTTCCTTCAAAGGCGGCCGCCTGGTCCTCAATGTCGCCGAAATGCCCGTCAAATGCCCCGTCGCGCCGCCGGAGTTCGTCATGCTCGCGGACTGGTTCTTCCACGAGCGCGGCATGCGCGACAAGGTCGAGATCGTCTTCGCGACGCCCTTGAGCGGCCCTTTCACCAAGCCCCTGGCCTCCCAGACCCTCAAGTACGTGTGCGAAGAAAAGAACATCAAGATCGTGCCCGACTTCGTCCTGAGCCACGTGGACAACGAGCACAAACGCATCGTGGCCCACGACGGCCGCGAAGAGAACTTCGACCTGCTGGTCTCCATCCCGACCATGAAGGGCGCGCAGTTCATCATCGACTCGGAGATGGGCGACCCCCTGGGCTGGGTGCCCACGGACAACCACACCCTGCGCAGCAAGAACCACCCGGATATCTATGTCATCGGCGACGCCACCAACGTGCCCACCTCCAAGGCCGGATCGGTGGCGCACTTCGAGAGCGAGATCCTCATCGAAAACATCCTGCGCCACCTTGACGGCCTCGAACCCCTGCCCAAGTTCGACGGACACTCCAACTGCTTCATCGAGTCCGGCTTCGGCAAGGCTCTGCTCATCGACTTCAACTACACGACCGAGCCGTTGCCCGGTAAATTCCCGCTGCCCGGCACAGGCCCCTTCACGTTGCTCAAGGAAACCAAGATGAACCACTACGGGAAGATGATGTTCCGCTGGGCCTACTGGCACCTGCTCTTAAAAGGCAAGGATCTGCCCGTCTCCCCGTTTATGACCATGGCCGGCAAGGAAGTGCCCTATCCGGCCAAACCTTGAGCGGAGGTGAACCATGAACGCGGAACAACATCTGGAAAAACTGGCCGCCCTGGAGCACAAACTCGACGCCGTGACAGCCATGACGCGGGAAATGGCGCGCAGTCACGAGATGACCCAGGATCTGTTCAAGGACCTGAACATCGTCGGCAATGCCGCCATGTTCTCCCTGCAGGAAGAGCTGGAACTGGAGAACGTGCATGTGGACGGCCGGGAACTGCGGCAGCTCATGATCCTGTTCCTTAAAAACCTGCACAATTTCAACTACGCCCTGCGCCAGTTCGAGGCCCTGGCGGAGCTCGGCCAGGAGTCTTACGGCGCTATGCGCGGGATGCTCATGGACTACATCGAGCATGCCACGGTCTGGGAACAAAAAGGATATTTTCAGTCCGCCTCCAAAGCCGTGGAGATTTTGGCCCGGATGCACGAGTCCATGCCCCGGGACACGTTGGACCGCCTGGAGGCCTCGGCCCCGGAGATCGTCGGCCTCATGTCGGATCTGGCCGACCCCGGCCTGCTGCGCCAGGCCAGACAACTGCTCAAAATGCAGAAGTATCTCCTTCCGGCCCTGGCCCTGGCGTGGATCGTTCCGGTAGGACTTTTGGTACTTGTGCTCCTCAAATGAGACAGACGCCCGATCAGGCAGGAAAGCGGCCCCCTTTCAACAGAGCGGCCGCTTTTCCTTTTTGACGAACATCCGGTGATACAAACGCCGGAGCGCAATCCGGGCCGCCACATCAGACTTCAGTCATTGGTACTTGGCAAAAGAAGATATTGACATATTCGTTCATGCGGATATGTTCATGGCATGGAACGCACCGCTGCTACGCTCAAAGCCCTGTCCGATCCGACCCGGCTGCGCATCGTCTCCCTGCTCCGGCATGGGGCGATGTGCGTTTGCGATCTGGTGGAAGCACTGCAGACACCGCAATCGAAAATTTCGCGACACCTCGCCTTTCTGAAGAATGCGGGCTGGGTCGCCTCGGAAAGAAGCGGCAAGTGGACGCATTACTCCCTGGCCGAGGAGGAGTCCTCCCTGCACAAACACATGCTTGAGGTTCTCAAGACGGAACTTCCGCTCAACAGTGTCTGCGCGGATGACGACCAACGATTTTTTTTGTACCGCGACGCCAAGCCGTCGCATTCCTGTGACTGACTGAGCCCACAGTCCCGGAAACGGGACACGGCGCCCTGAAACAACCCGGACCCCATCGCATAAAGGAGACATCCGCCCATGACCAAAGAAAATACCGCCGGAATCAGCTTTTTTGAGAAGAACCTGACGCTCTGGGTCGCCCTGTGCATGGTCGCGGGCGTGCTGATCGGCAAGTTCCTGCCCTTCGTTCCGGAATTCCTCAGCAAGTTCGAATACGCCAAGGTCTCCATTCCCATCGCGGTGCTGATCTGGTTCATGATTTACCCGATGATGATGAAGGTTGATTTCGCCAGCGTGAAGAACGTTGGCAGGAACCCCACCGGCCTGTACCTGACCTGGATCGTCAACTGGCTGATCAAGCCCTTCACCATGTTCGCCATCGCGGGCTTTTTCTTTTTCGTGGTCTTCGCGCCCTTCATCGAGCCCGAGCTGGCCAGGGATTATCTGGCCGGGGCCATCCTGCTCGGGGCCGCGCCGTGCACGGCCATGGTCTTCGTCTGGAGCCACCTGACCAGGGGCAACCCGGCCTACACCGTGGTCCAGGTGGCCACCAATGATCTCATCATCCTGGTCGCCTTCACCCCCATCGTAGCCTTCCTGCTTGGCGTCAGCGGCGTGAGCATCCCCTGGAACACCCTGTTCATTTCGGTGGTCCTGTTCGTGGTCATCCCCCTGGTCGGAGGCGTGTTGACCCGCAAGCACGTCATAAAAAGCAAGGGGCTGGACTATTTCAACAACACTTTCATCCCCAAGTTCAACAACGCCACCATCGTCGGCCTGCTGCTGACCCTGGTGCTCATCTTCTCCTTCCAGGGCGAGGTCATTCTCGGCAACCCGCTGCACATCGTGCTCATCGCCATCCCGCTCATTATCCAGACCGTGCTCATCTTCTTCCTCGCCTACCTGACGGCCAGAAAATTGAAGCTGTGCCACAGCATCGCCGCTCCGGCGGGCATGATCGGCGCGTCCAATTTCTTCGAACTGTCCGTGGCCGTGGCCATCACCCTGTTCGGGGCCTCTTCCCCGGTGGTCCTTGCCACCATCGTCGGCGTGCTGGTAGAAGTCCCGGTCATGCTGGCCCTGGTCAAATACGCCAACCGCACCGCAAGCTGGTTCCCGGACCAGCGAAACTGACAAGCTGATCTTGCTTTTGAGAAAAAGCACAAGCAGCCCCCGGCCCGGATCACGCATTACGCTTCACGCATTACGCATCACGCATCACGTAACAAGGAGTTCCCATGAAAATACTCTTCCTCTGCACAGGCAACTCCTGCCGCAGTCAAATGGCTGAAGGTTGGGCCAAGCATCTGAAAAAAGGCGAAATCGAGGCAGTTTCCGCCGGTATCGAACGACACGGCATGAACCCCTATGCGGTCAAGGTCATGCAGGAGGCGGGGGTGGACATGAGCGCCCACACTTCCAAGACCCTGGACGACCTGCCAAGCCTGGAATTTGACGCCGTGGTCACGCTCTGCGGGCACGCAAGCGAAACCTGCCCGTTCTTTCCCGGACCGGTCCGCAGAGTACACAAGGGTTTTGACGATCCGCCGAGCCTTTGCGCCCAGATGACGGAAGAGGAAGAGATTCTGTCCGTTTATCGCCGGGTCCGCGATGAAATCCGCGCATTCGTTGAAAGCTTGCCCGGAAGTCTTGAATAATCCGGCCAACCGGCAGAATTCATCCGCATCCAAAGACCATCCTGCATGCGCCGGGAACACCCGTCATAACGGTTCCCGGCGCTTTTCCACCTCAACCACATCGCATCGTCCTCTGTCTCCCCGCGCAGTCACGACGATCTCGGCACGATATACCCATGCTCACCAATAGCCCTGACTCACCCCGCAAACTCTACGTGGAACTGACCACGCTGTGTAATCTGAACTGCTCCATGTGCGTCAAGCAATCCCCAGGCTGGGACTGCCCTGACGACCTCATGCCGCGACAGACTTTCCAATCCCTGACGCCACTCTTCAAAAGCCTGGATACGCTCAACCTGAACGGCGTCGGCGAATCCCTGATGCATCCGGAGCTGCCCGCGTTCATTGCGTTTGCCAGGGCTCGCGTTCCGCAGACATGCGTCATCGGCTTTCAATCAAACGGCATGCTCCTCACCCCGTCCCTGGCCCGGGAACTTTCCAAGGCAGGCCTGGACCGCATCTGCTTTTCCGTGGATTCCCCCGATGCCGAGCAATTGCGCAGGTACCGCGCCGGAGCGGAACTCAGCACCGTGGGAGAAGCTTTCACCATGATGCGCAAAGCGGCTGGGCGGCCCTCCGCCAGGCCCTTGAGCCTGGGGGCCGAAACGGTGGTCAATTCGCAGAACCATTCCCGTCTGCCGGACATGATTTCCTGGTGCGCGGACCACGGCGCGCAGTTTGTCATCGTCTCCAACGTCCTGCCCTATAGCGCAGGAGACGCCGCGCACAGCCTGTTTGAGGCCGTATCGCAGCGCTGTCTCGATTTTTATGAAGAGTGGGAAAAGGTGTTCCGGGCCGAAGGGATGAACATCCGCGACTCATACCGCGCCTATTACACGGTCTTTCGCACGTCCGGACAAAAAAAGCAGGTGGAGATCATGCTGGCCATGCTCGAGGAAGCGCGCAGGCGCAATCTTGAGTTCAGCCTGCCTGGAGTCATGCAGGTGGATTTTGCACGCCTGGAGCGGGCGCGCGAATCCTTTGCCCGCAGCGCCGAAATCGCCGCCAGCCTGGGGGTACGCCTGGAATTGCCGGAACTCACGGCGCGGGAGCCGAGGCAGTGCCATTTTGTCCAAAGCCCGAGCCTTTTTGTCGCCGCCGATGGGACCCTGACCCCATGCTACTATCTGTGGCACAGCTATTCGAACTGGCAAGCCGGAACCGAAGTGCGGGTCCGGCAGCGCGCCTTTGGCAAGGTTCCGCAGGACGATCCCCTCGCGGCCTGGAACTCCGAAGAATTCGTCCGCTTTAGGGAAGAAGCTGCGCAGGAGGAATACGCCCGCTGCGGAGACTGCAGCGTGACCCCCTGCGACTATGTCCAGGGAGTTCCGGCTCCTTTTTCAAAGGACTGCTACGGAGCTGCCGTCCCGTGCGGAATCTGCCCCTGGTCCGGGGGCGGATTTTCCTGTCTGCGATGACGTGATCCCTCAATTCGCAGCATGCAGCTGCTCCATGGTCCGGGCCACGGCGCTCAGGCTGAAGTTACTGAGCATATGTACGGGTTTCTTGAACTTCTTGCCCAGACTCTTGACCTTCAGACACGCGCCATGGCTGTTGCAGTTGACCGGACACAGGACGAAGTCCGCCCGCTGCACGCTGTTTTCAAGACCCTTGCCACCGGATTTCATGTGCCCGGCATGGTATTCGAAAATCCCGCCGCGATCCTCGACCAGCTTCCGGTAGGCCTTCTCCATGCGCTCGATGCCGCCGACGATGAGCACCCGCTTCTTGCACAGGTCATAGGACGGGCACTGCGGATCACAATCACCGCTTTGGCAAGTCGTACACATCAGTTCATCCATATTCGGTTTTAATGATGATCCTTTGCGCAAATGCCGCCGATGCTTTCCCGTGTCGTACTGTTCAACTGACTTGTTCATCCTAACCCTCCGTCTGAGCATGTTTTATCGATCCCACTTCAACCGCCATGCCTTCAACTTGGGCACCAGCAGCAGTGACCCATTCGGTCATCGAAATTTAGTCCTACATAAATAAAAAAAAGAATTTTTATTTATTGTTATTTTAATTCACGAAGTTAATAATTTTTCTATACGAAAATTATTAGCCGCAACTAATAATTAACCCACACAAACTCCTCTTGTCAACACACTATGCCTCTGCTCGTCCAATAGCACGCCGCTTGGACCGCTTTCCCAGGATGACCACATGCCCCAGGTCTTGCATCAAAAAAATTACTTTTCAGCCCAGGTCCGTGAACACCGCCGCGTCCTTCAGAGCGAGTGCCAGCTTGGCCGGGCAGGCGGACACGGGGGTCGCGGCGTCTTTGAACCTCTTGAAGGCGCGCCGTTTGGATTCGCCCGCAAAAAGAAGAATCCCGGCTTCGGCGCTTTGCATGAGCGAAAAGGACGAGGTCATGCGTGCGGGCGGCGGCTTGGGGGAATCGTGCATGACGATGAAGCCGTAGCGGGGATCGGTCACGGAGTGGTGGTCCGGGAACAGGGCCCCGACGTGGCCGTCCTCTCCGGAACTCAGCAGGATGATGTCGAAGCGGAAGCCATACCGTGCGAGCACCTGTTCGTAGGCTCGCGTTCCCTGATCCGGGACAGAAGCGTCAAGGAGGAAGGGGTGGGCGTTGTCAGGCGAAATCCGGCCCTCCCGCGTCAGCGGGATGATGAAATGCTCCTGCAGGAGCCTGTAATTGCTGTCGGGATGGTCCACGGACACAAGCCGCTCGTCGAGGACGAAGAAATGCGTACGGGACCAATCGGCCTTTTCCTCGCACATGGCCTCAAAAACCTTCGCAACGCTCCTGCCTCCCGGCACCGCGATGTTCACGCTGTCGCGCGCGGCGAGAGCCTCCCGGATCTTGCGGCCCATGTGCCGGGCGGCCTGCCGCAGTAGCAGGTCCGTATCGGGTTCATGAATGATCGTGAGCATCGCGTGTCTCCTGTGCAGAAAAGTATTTAAGCCGTGAACCGATCCCTTTCGCTGTCCACCCCTTGCGACGGATTTTCCGCCCAAAAATTCACCATACCCAAGCAGATCGCATACACAGTAACGCGTACCGCTCAAAAATAACAAGGGGAGTTGTTACCCCGCGAAGGTCTGACGTACTGCGTCCGCATGAATCCGGCCATGCACAATATTGCAAGCCTGCAACTGGACGTGAACAAGGAGGAAACGATCATGACTCTGGCTGAGCGACTGCGCAAAGAAGGCCGAATGGAAGGCAAGATGGAAGGCCGAACGGAAGGCAAGAGGGAAGGGGAAGTCCTGGGCCGTCACGCCGTTCTGAAGCGTCAACTCGACAAGCGTTTCGGAAAGGACATTCTGGACATCCGCATGCAGGAACGCCTGCGCTGCGCCACCGCCGAACAGCTCGACCTCTGGGCGGAGCGCATCCTCGACGCCAGGACCCTGGAGGATGTTTTTCGGGAATAGCCCTGCCCGAGACTTTTGCGGGCTCGCGCCAAAGCTTCTCCCGGCCCGAGACCCCATGCACGACATTCTTCGCCGCCGACCCATCTCCTATAAAAAGCCTCTTATTCCCACGAGCCGCCACCTGTCGCATCTGAAACGGGCGGATCGAGCAATGCGCCCCAGTCCGTGCGGCCGCTCATCTCGCGCAGGATCTCCTGCGGCAGAAAGTCCTTGCCGGACCGGGCTTCCCAACCGCCGCCCAGGGCCTTGTAGGTGGCGATCAGATTGATGAGCACCGAACCCTGCGTCGCGGTCAGCTGGTCCTGGGCCTGGACCTTGGAGCGCTGCGTGTCCAGAACGCGCTGAAAATCGGCCAGCCCCTCGCGATACTGAATCATGGAAATCTCCACCGAACGTTTGGCGGAGGCCACCCCCTGCTCCAGAAACGCCACTTCCTCCCGGGAGCGTGAAAACGCGGACAGCGCATCCTCGGTTTCGCGCGCGGCGGTCAGCACTGTGTTCTTGTACTGCTCCACGAGTTGCTGAAAACGGGCGTCCTGAACGCGGACGTTGTTTGTGATTCGTCCGTAATTGAGGATGTCCCATCCAAAGCCCATGCCACCCGAATACTGCAGGCTCTCCGAGCTCCAAAGGTCGCCAAGGCTGCTCCCCCCCGGCTGCCCGGCATAGGTCAGAGCCGCATTGCTGGCCGAGAGGCCTATGTTCCCGAACAGGGTGAAGCGTGGATAGAGATCTGCTTTGGCCACCCCGATCAGGGCACACTGAGCGGCCATCTGCGCCTCGGCGGCGCGGATGTCCGGACGCCGCCGCAACAGTTCGGCGGGAACACCCACGGCCACGTCGGACGGCACCTGGGGAATGCCGCCCGGCCCGCCAAGCAGCCGATCCGCTTCGCCGGGCAGCATCCCGAGCAAGGCCGAGAGCCCGTTTTTGGCCTGCCGCAGCTGCGCCTCAAGACGCGGGATGGAGGCCTGCGTACCAGCCAGCAGTGCCCCGGCCTGGGTCACGTCGAGTTCGGTCACGTCCCCACCCTCGTGCAGCGCCCGGGCGATCTGCGAAGACCGCTCCTGCACCGCCACGTTTTCACGCGCAATGCCAAGCCTCTCCTCCAGAGTGCGCAAGGTCACGTAGACCCGCGCCACTTCCGCCGTGAGCGTGACCAGCAGGTCATCGTATCCAGCCGTGGCCGCGTCCACGCTCCACGCCCCGGATTCCACGGCGCGCCGGAACCTGCCCCAGAAATCCAGTTCCCAGGCCGCGTCCAGGGCTACGGAAGCCGTGGCGTAGTATCTGTCGATGGCCGGGGTGGTGTTGGGGTTGTGCTGGCTCAAACCCGTTTCGGAGACATTGCCCTTGAGCTGCTGCAGCTGCGGAAACTGATTCCCGGTGGCGATGCCAAGCCTGGCCCGGGCCTCCAGAATGCGCAGCGCCGCAACGTGCAGGGACGGGTTGCGCTCCCCGGCCAGCTCCACCAGTCGGTCCAGCACAGGATCATTCAAGCGCTTCCACCAGTCCGCAAGCTCGGCCGGGCCATCATTTACCCCTGCGCCGCCTTGGTCCAGCCACTCCTGCATCTGCGGAGCCTGGGGACGCACGTAGTCCGGGCCCACGGCGCAACCGGCCATGAAAAAAAGGACGAAACCGAGAGTCACAAACCGGAGCGTCCTGCCGCCCGCCGTCCGCCTGATATCCTGCATGGCGCTACTCCTCGCTCTTCACGTTGAAAAAGATGGCGTACAGCACGGGCACGACAACAAGGGTCAGAACCGTGGCGAAACCGAGACCGAACATGATGGTCACCGCCATGGACACGAAAAAGGCGTCCTGAACCAGAGGGAGCATGCCAAGGATCGTGGTCAGGGCGGCCATGGACACGGGAATGAGGCGACTTACGCCGGAATCGAGGACAGCACTGAAGGGCGATTTGCCACTCTCGAATTCTACATCGATCTGATCGATCAGAACGATGGCGTTCTTGATCAGCATGCCCGAGAGGCTCATGAGCCCCAAAAGAGACATAAACCCGAAGGGCTGATTGAAAAGAAGCAGGCCCGCGGTCACGCCGATGACGGACAGGGGCACCGTGAGCCAGATGACCAGGGTCTTCTTGATGGAGTTGAAGAGCACGATGACAATAAGGACCATGAGGCCGAAGAACACGGGAATGGTGCTCGAAAGGCGCGCATTGGCCTTGGCCGAGTCTTCGGACTCACCGCCCCAGGCCATGTAATAGCCGGGCATGTCCTTTATGGGCCATTTGTCGGAGTAACCGACCTTGAGGGTCGAGGCGTCGTAGTCCTTTTGAAAAGGATCATCTGCGGGCGCGAGGGTTTTTCCGAGGACCTGCGCCACGTCCACGTTCAGGACCTGCTCGATCCTGGGCTTCACGCGCTTCATCAGTTCGCTCGGCAAGCCCTTGCTGGGATCGGCGTGAATACGCAGCATCTTGAAACGGTCCCGGCGCCACAGATAGGCGTCCTCGAACTCCACCGGTATCCCGGCAAGCACCTGCCCAATGGGAATCATGGACTGCGCGGCCGGACTCCAGATGGGGATGGCCTCCATGCTGTCCAGGTCGTCGCGCTCCTCTTCCGGAGCGCGCGTGATGATCGGGAGCAGTTCGTCTCGTTCCTTGAACACGCCCACCCGCGTTCCCTCGAAAACAGACTCGAAAGCCATGGCGATCTGCGGTCTCTCGATACCGGCCTTAAGCGCCGGGACTTCGGCCATCTGGGGCCGCACGACCTTGACCTTCTGCCGCCACTCGTTGCGTACTGATTTGGCATGGGGGTCATCCAGCAGCACCTGCTCCGCCTTGGCGGCCAGTTCCCTTAGGACCGTCGAATCCGGGCCATAAAGGCGCAGCTGTATTTTGCCGCCCACGGAGGGGCCGAGCACAAAGAGCCGCACGCTGACCAGGGCCTCAGGGAACATGCGGTCCAGATCCCGTTGAATCTCCTGAGTCAGGCCCGGGATGCTTTTGTAATCGTCAACATCCACAAGAATCTGGCCGAAGGTGTCGTAACTCTTCTCCGTCGGGTAGGTCAGCAGAAAACGGACCTGCCCTCCCCCGATCATGGTTGTCATGTGGGTCACGCCCTCGCGCTTGCCGATATCCGCTTCGGCCCGCTCCAGTTGCCGCTGGGTTTCACGGATGTCCGTGCCCTCGGCAAACCAGAAATCCACGTAGAACTGAGCCCTGGTCGAGTCCGGGAAAAAACTGTTCTTGAGGGTACCGAAACCGACCAGGGACGCGATGAACATGGCAACCACGACCGCCACCGTAGCCCAGCGCCAACGGATGCACCACGCCAAAAAGACGCGATATGCGCCATAGAATTTCCCGCCATAGGAGTCCGGAGAGCTGCTTGATCCGTCCGCGTTTTGCGGCCTGACCTTCAGAAATGTCTTGCAAAAGAGCGGGGTGGTGTTCACGGCCGTGACCCAGCTCATGAGCAGGGAAATGAGAATGACATAAAAGAGGGAACGGGTATATTCGCCCGTGCTGTCCTGGGATGTGCCGATGGCGGCGAAGGCGGCCACAGCCACGAAGGTCGCGCCCAGCAGCGGCACCCCGACCTGTCCCACGACATCGCGGGCAGCGGTCAGGGCGTCCACGCCCCGGTTCATCTTCTCCTTCATCCCGTCCGTGACCACGATGGCGTTGTCCACCAGCATGCCCAGCGCTATGACCAGCGCGCCGAGCGAGATCCTCTCCAGGGTGATGTCGCCCAGATCCATGACGATAAAAGTCGCCATGATGGTGATCACCAGGACCGCCCCGATGATCAGTCCGCTGCGCAGCCCCATGAATATGAGCAGAACCACGACAACGATGACCACGGCTTCCAGCAGGTTGATCAGAAAACCGTTGATGGCCTCGGTCACGGCCCGGCTCTGATGCGAGATGACGTGCAGTTCCATGCCCACGGGACGCATGGATTCAAGCTCGCGGAAATGCTGATCCAAGGATTCGCCCATGTTGACCACGTTGCCGCCCTGGACCGTGGAAACGGCCAGTCCGATGGCAGGTTTGCCGTCGTAGCGCAGGATGGTGTCCGGCGGGTCGATGTAGTCACGCTTGATATCGGCCACATCACGCAGGTACACGGTGCTGTCCGAGCCCGTACCCTTGATGAGCAGTCCGCCGATATCCTGCTCGGAGGAAAATTCACCGGTGGGGCTGATGGGGATGTATTCGACCCCCAGCGGCAGATGCCCCCCGCTGGCCGGAATGTTCTTGGCCTTCAGAGCACCTGCGATATCGGACGGAGCAACCCCGAACTGGGACATCTTTTCGCGGCGCATCTCGATGAAGATGGCCTCCTTCTGCACGCCGTAGAGCATGATCCGCTTCACATCCTTGGCCTTCAGGAGTTCGCGCTGTAAAAACTTGGCGTATTCGTAGATTTCGCGCGGCGTATAGCCCTCTCCGGTGATGGCCAGGAACACGCCGTAAACGTCACCAAAATCATCGTTGACGATGGACGGCCCGGCCCCGGGGGGGAGACTGCGCTGGGCGTCGGAGACCTTGCGCCGCAGTTCGTCCCACACCTGGGGCAAGGTGGCCTTGTCGAAGTTGTCCTTCATCGAGACCTGCACGATGGACAGATCCCGGGAGGACCGCGATTCCACCCGCTCCAGTTGGCCCATCTCCTGGCAGGCCTTCTCGATCACGTTGGTGACCTCTTCCTCCACCTGCGCCGCCGAGGCCCCCGCATACGGGGTGATGATCACCGCCTCCTTGATGGTGAACTCGGGGTCTTCGAGCCTGCTCAGGTTATTGAAGGAATGCCAGCCGACCACAAGCAGGACGGCCGTCATCACCCAGCTGATGACGCTCTTTTTGATGCTCCATTCGGCGATGTTCATGAAATTTCCCCCGGCCGTTCTCAGAAGGTTCCATCAAACGGCTTGACCCGCATGCCATCGCGCAGCTGACCGGCCCCGCTCACCGCCACGGTTTCCCCGGCCGCGAGCCCCTCGACCACGCGGATGCCCGCATCCCCGGTAAGCTCCCCGGTGACGACCTTGCGGCGCTCTACCGCCATGGTTTCCGGCTGCACCACCCAGACATGGGAGACGCCCATCTCGTCGCCGAAAACGGCCACGGCGGGGATGATGAAATTGCCATCGTCGTGCACTCCCTGTTGCGCGGAGCCGACGATCAAGGCGGTCATGCCGGGCAAGATGGAGACATCGTCCGGTTTTTCCATCTCAAAGACGACCTGAAAGGTCTGGGTTTTGGGATCCGCTCTGGTGGAGAATTCCTTGACGATGAGGGGAAATTTCCGGTCCGGCAGGGCCGCGAACTCCGCATGCACCGGAGCCTGCTTTCCGGTTCTTTCGGACGGCTCGTTTATGCGGGCGACCACGCTCTCGGGCAGGTCGACCAGAACTTCAAGAGACGAAATGTCATCCAGGCTGACGATGGGCTCCTTGGCCTGCACCTCCTGAAAATTTTCCACGTGCCGCCTGGAGACGATGCCGGAAAAAGGAGCGCGCAGGCTCGTGTAGCCAAGCTTGTCCTTGGCCCCATCCACAGCAGCCTGAACGGACTCCAGTTCGGCCGAAGCCCGGTCCATGGCCTCGCGCCTTTTGACGACCATGCTCTCGCTGGTCGCGCCGGGGTCCTGTTTCCTGATCCGAAGAATCCGCTCGTACTCGCTCCTGGCGCTCTCAAGGGCGGCGCGGACATTGCCGAACTGGCCCTGGGCGTTGCGCAGGCTGTTCTCGAAGTCACGCTGGTCCAACTGGGCCAGAACCTCCCCTTCCCGCACTTCCTGCCCTTCCCCCACGGAGAGTTGGGTGAGGGTCCCGGAAACCTGAAAGGCCAGCTCTGCCCTCCTTGCCGCCCGCACCGTGCCCGGAAACGAACGCTGCGTAACCGACGCAGCCACACCGACGGTCACCATCTTCACGGGCCGGGGTTCCACGGCCTCGACCTGCCGCTCCGGCGGTCTGTCGCACGCCGCCAGGAGAGTCAGACAGACAACCACAACGGCCACGCCGGGAAAAAAAAACCAGGGACGGCGAGAATTTTCGTTCATCCTGCTCATGCGGACACCATATCCTTAGTTTAGCTGCTGCACGTGGACAATCCCGTACGGGCCGCCCGTCTGCAAATTCCGGCATGCCTGCCCGGGCGAGTTTTTTCCTTATTCAGCCTGTATGAATAACGATCTAAAATTATTCAACCAAGTACAGATCTTTTCGAAAAATGCCAATCCTGAAACGTCAATCGGCCAGTTGCCGAGTCCTAAATATGCCGGGCCCATGCGCAGGCATCACGGCCATCCTTGAATAGGGATGGTTCGTGCTTGGCATAGTCCACCACCAGAAGACCAGAAGAAATAGTTCATCTGCCATATGGAGCCAAAGTAGGAATTTTTCAAGACTATATTATAATAAATTACGAAATTTATTGGTCAATATGATCATTATTCGCATAATAACAAAAATTATTAAATTTAATTTTATACTAATTTTTTATTCCCATTTATCAAAATAGATGAATTATGACTTGAAATTTTTAATTTTAAATTTTTGTATTACAAAAAATATTTAAAAAAAAGAGGGACAAAATTTTTGCTACCAAGTCATGAATTTGTAAGACATATTGCATTTTCAGCATCCATGTGACTAAAGGCACAAGACAAAAATTACCGTCACATTTCACTGCGGAGATGCCCATGAAAAACATCAAACTTGGCACCAAGCTCATCGGCGGGTTCACTCTTACCGCCATCATCGCCCTAGTCATCGGCATGGTCAGCGTCCTGACCATGCGTGACCTGTCAGGGGAAATCGAATCCATGGGCACCGAATCCCTGCCTTCTGTGGAACTCCTGTTGCGCGTCAAGGGAGGCATCGCGGATCTGACCACGAACATGCGCAGCCTGCTCAGCACGGAACTGACCGCTCAGGACCGCAAAGAAATTCCGACACAGATCAACAGTGTTCGGCAAGACTACCGCAAATCGGCGGAGACCTACGCAGCCTTGCCGCACAGTGAGGAAGAGACGGCGCTGTGGAGGGAGATCCAGTCCATCATCACCAGTCTGACCGGAACCAACAACAAGGTGATTGGCCTGAACGAACATCTCATCGAACTCGATATCATGAAGCCCGACGATCTCATGGGCAGGCTGCAGCAGTTTCGTGGCGACCACTACAACCTCATGTCCAACGTCGGTAAACTTCTGGCCACCGGCGAGAATTTCGACGGCGGAACGGATCACCACGGTTGCAATTATGGTAAGTGGTCCGGCGAGCTGACGACCACAAATCCCAAAATGAAGAGTGTCCTTGAAACCGTCTACCCCGTGCACCAGTCGTTCCACCAGACCATTGCCGAGATCAAGGAACTTGCCGCCGCAGGGCGAAACGAAGAGGCGCTGGACCTTTACAAAAAGCTCCTGCCCATCGCGACGGAAGTATTCAAGCACTTCGGCGACATGCGCGGCCAGGCCCAGGAGGCCCAGGATGCTTTCCAGGAAATGGGACGGCTGCTGATGGTTGAATCAAGGGCAGACCAGGCGAAGCTCGATCACACCATGCTCCAGGCCGTGGACCTGACCACCCGCAACAGCGCGCAGGCCGCCACCGCTGCCGGGGAAGAGGCGACGCGAGCCATATCCGTGACCAGCGTAGGTGTCGTACTGGGCGTAATCATCGCCTTGACCCTGGGTATCGTCCTGACCAGATCCATCACCGGACCGGTGCACAAGGGTGTGGATTTTGCCAAAAAGATTGCCCAGGGAGACCTGACTGCCGAGGTGGACGTGCACCAGAAGGACGAACTGGGCATCCTGGCCCAGGCCCTGCGTGACATGGTCGCTAAATTGCGCGAGATCGTCGGCGAGGTGCAGTCGGCCTCGGACAACGTGGCCTCGGGTTCCGAGGAGCTGAGCGCCTCATCCGAGCAACTCTCCCAGGGGGCAACCGAGCAGGCGGCCTCCGTGGAGGAGGTCTCTTCCAGCATGGAAGAGATGGGCGCCAACATCCGTCAGAATTCCGAGAACGCCACCCAGACCGAGAAAATCGCCCTCAAGGCCGCCCAAGACGCCGAAGCCGGGGGCAAGGCCGTGGTCAAAGCTGTGGGCGCGATGAAGAATATCGCCGAGAAGATCTCCATCGTCGAGGAGATCGCCCGCCAGACCAACCTGCTGGCCCTTAACGCCGCCATCGAGGCTGCGCGCGCCGGGGAACACGGCAAGGGCTTCGCCGTAGTCGCGGCCGAGGTGCGCAAGCTGGCCGAACGCAGCGGTACAGCCGCAGCCGAGATCCGCGAGCTGTCATCCTCCACGGTCAGCGTGGCCGACCAGGCCGGACAGATGCTGACCAAGCTGGTTCCGGACATTCAGCGCACGGCCGAACTGGTACAGGAGATCTCTGCGGCATCGAACGAACAGAACGCTGGCGCGGAGCAGATCAACAAGGCTTTGCAACAGCTTGACCAGGTCATCCAGCAGAATGCCTCGGCCTCCGAGGAGATGGCCTCCACCTCCGAAGAATTGTCCAGCCAGGCCGAGCAACTGCAGTCCTCCATCGCCTACTTCCATCTGGGCGCGACCACGGCCCGTGTCACCCGTCAGACCATCCAAAGAGGCAGCCACCAGCCCGCTCGCAGGGCACCCAAATCCCTGCCCGCCAAGAAAGGGCCCGCCGGCCTGGCCCTTGATATGGGACGCGACGCCGAGGACGACGAATTCGAACGCTTCTAACCAACGAGCTGGAACGATACATGAGTGACAACACTATCCTACAGTACCTGACCTTCGGCCTTGGCGAGGAGGTCTTTGCCCTGGAGACGGGATCGGTACGCGAGGTCATCGAACTGGTGCCCGTGACCCGCATCCCCAAGACGCCGCCCTTCATGCGCGGGGTCATCAACCTGCGCGGTCACGCCGTGCCCGTGGTCGACCTGCGCATCAAGTTCGACATGCCGAGGACCCAAGACACGGTGAACACCTGCATCATCATCGTGGATGTCGAGGTCGAAGGCGAAAACTGCTTCATGGGCGCGATAGTCGATTCCGTGCGTGAAGTTTTTGAAATGACAAACGACCAGATCAACCCGCCGCCGCGCATGGGCACATCCATCAGGACGGACTTCATCCGGGGCATGGGCAAGCAGAACGAGGAGTTCATCATGATCCTCGATATCGGCAAGGTCTTCTCTCAGGAGGAATTGGCCCTGGTGCTCGAAAATGAAGGAACCGAAGCGTAATAGTCCGTTTTGCCTGCACTGCGAACTTCAGCAGTCTGATCCACATCTTAAATAAGCCCCCGCCGGAAGATTCCTGCGGGGGCTTATTTTCAAGCCTGCGTTGGGTGCCACTGCAAAAGTCGTCATCCCCTTGAAAAAGGGGATCCATGTCTTTTTAACTATTTGAAAAGAATGGATTCCCACTTTCGTGGGAATGACGCTCAGGTTCTTTCGGGTCTTTTTACAATGGTCTCTTTTCTGCCTTGGATGCTGTTAGTTTCCGGCCATCATGGCCGCGATGTCGTCCTGAACGGTGCCGATGGCCTTTATGTTGAAGTTCTCGACCAGTACCTTGGCCACATTCGGAGACAGAAAGCCCGGCAGCGTGGGTCCGAGGCGGATGCCCTTCACGCCCAGGGCCAGTAGGGCCAGAAGCACGGCCACGGCCTTCTGTTCGTACCAGGCGATGTCGTAGGACACGGGCAGGTCGTTGATGTCATCGAGACCAAAGACCTCTTTAAGTTTCATGGCGATGACGGCCAGGGAATACGAATCGTTGCACTGCCCGGCATCGAGCACGCGCGGGATGCCGCCGATGTCGCCCAGGTTCAGCTTGTTGTAGCGGAACTTGGCGCACCCGGCCGTGAGAATGATCGTGTCCTTGGGCAGGTTCTCGGCCACCTCGGTAAAGTAGGAGCGGGTCTTCTGCCGCCCGTCGCAACCGGCCATGACCACGAAGCGTTTGACCGCCCCGGACTTGACCGCTTCCACCACCTTGTCGGCCAGTGCCATGACCTGATGGTGCGCAAAGCCCCCGACTATGGAGCCTGTCTCCAGTTCCGTCGGCGGCGGACATTTTTTGGCCTGGGCGACCAAGGCCGAGAAATCCTTGGCCCCACCCACCGGACGCTCGGGAATGTGTTTGGCGCCTTCGTAACCGACCACGCCCGTGGTATATAGTCTATCCAGATAGGTGTTGTCTTTCTTGAGCGGAACCAGGCAGTTGGTGGTCAGCAGGATGGGGCCGTTAAAGGCTTCGAATTCGGGGTTCTGCTCCCACCAGGAACCGCCGTAGTTGCCGACGAAGTGCTTGTACTTCTTGAAAGCCGGATAGTAGTTGGCAGGCAGCATCTCGCCGTGGGTATAGACATCCACGCCCGTGCCCTCGGTCTGCTTCAGAAGCTCTTCCATGTCCTTAAGATCATGGCCGCTGATGAGGATACCGGGATTCGTGCCCACGCCGATGTTGACCGTGGTGATTTCGGGGTTGCCGTAGGTGGTGGTGTTGGCCTCGTCCAAAAGGGCCATGGTAGTCACGGCCATATTCCCGGCCTTCATGACCAGGGCGACCATCACGTCCACGGACAGGTCCTTGGTGGTGGAGGCCAGGGCTTCGAGCATGAAGTCATCGATCTCGGGCTTGCGAAAACCCAGCACCGCCGCGTGCTCCGCATAGGCGGCCACGCCCTTGAGGCCGATGATCAGAAGTT
Organism: Pseudomonadota bacterium; assembly: GCA_018902545.1. Classification (GTDB taxonomy): domain Bacteria; phylum Desulfobacterota; class Desulfovibrionia; order Desulfovibrionales; family Desulfomicrobiaceae; genus Desulfomicrobium. The sequence goes on from JAHIQM010000016.1 coordinate 351,217, forward strand.
CGCGCAGGGAGCGCACGTCTTCGTTGGCGGTGGACAGGATGCCTACGCTCCTGGCCTTTTCGGCAAAGGCGGACGAGTCTGCGCTCCAGGTCGCGGCATCGGGCAGCGGATCGGCGAAGTCCTTGCCATGCGTGGCCTTGTACGCGTCCAGTAATGCGACTTTGAGACGATCCCGGCGCACCAGCGCGTCCTGGATCAGGGCCATGAAGCGGGAGTCGTCCCAGTTGGCGTTGGTGATGGTGGCGAAAAGCGCCTGCAGCACGAAATCGTCATTGGAGCGGTCCGGTTGCCCGAGTTCCTTCAGTCTCTCGCCATACACGGCGATACCCCGCAGCACGAAAATGAGCAGATCCTGCAGATTGGCGGTCTCTTCCGGTTTGCCGCACATGCCTTTGACCGTGCAGCCCGTATTCTTCGCCGTTTCCTGACACTGAAAGCAAAACATAGTGACCTCCTTTGAATCATTGTTGTTGGTCGCGTGACAACGCACGCATCTCAAGCCAATCAATAAAAAAATTAATCCTGAAAGCCGCTCTCCTGGTGCTTGGCGGCAATGGCGTCAGCCAGGCGATCCAAAGCGCCGTACGTGTCGTCCGTGGGCAAACCCTTGCACAGCACAGGATCCAGCACCTCGACCTTCAGATTGGGAATCATGCCGGCCAGAGTTTCTACCGTCTTGCCACCCCACCCGTATGAGCCGACAATGGACAGGTATTTGGCCTTGGGCCGCAAGGCGTTGGCCAGAAATGCCGCATAAGCAGCCATAGGGTGCGGACCGGCAAGAACCGTGGGAGTGCCGAGCACGATAGTGCCCGCATCCACCAGGGACATGGCCAGCTTGCCGATGTCGGTCACGGTGAGGTTGAAGAGCTCCACCCGCACCTCGCGCTCGGACAGGGCCGCCGCCAGGTGATCGACCATGAGCCGGGTGCTGCCGTGCATGGAGACAAAGGGAAAGGCCACCAGATTGTGCGCCGTGCCCGAAACCCAGTCCTTGTAGGCATCCACGATCCAGCCGGGGCTGTCGTAGATCTGGCCATGGCTGGGGGCGATCATGCGGATGTCGTAGGGGCTGAGTTTTTCCAGGTTCCTCGCGATTATGGCCCGAAACGGCATCATGATCTCCCCGAAATAGCGTTTGGCGGCTTCATGCACCCGGCCCTGGTCGCGCACAAAAAGATCGCTCGTGGCGATGTGCGAGCCGAAAAAGTCGCAGCTGAACAGAATCTTGTCCTCGGCCAGATAGGTGGACATGGTCTCCGGCCAGTGCACCCAGGGCGTAAGAATGAATGTGAGCGTCTTGTCGCCAAGCGAGAGGGTCTCGCCATCCTCGACAACGATGAATTTGTCGTCGGGGATGAGCAAAAGGTCCATAAGCATGGATTTGGCCTTGGCGTTGGTAACGACCTTGGCCTCCGGGTACAGGTCCAGCACCAGGGCGATGGTCCCGGAATGATCCTGCTCGGCATGCTGGCAAATGACGTAGTCGAGCTTTTCCACGCCCTCCAGATGCCCGAGCAAGGTATCGACCATGTCCGGGTCCACGGCGTCGATGAGCGCAGTCTTCTCGCTGCCTTCCACGAGGTAGGCGTTATAAGTCGTCCCGTCGGGGAGCGGAATCAGGGAATCGAAAAGCCGCCGGTCCCAATCGACAGCGCCCATCCAGAAAACACCGTCAGTGATTTTTTTCGTATGCATCGCAAAGTCCTTGTCAGGTTTTTAGTTTTGCATGTGTTGGGGGCCTGGTCAGGTGCACGGCCACCGCGGCGGCCAACCAGGGAGTCGCGCCAAGGGTCTGCTGTGCGCTTACACCAATTAAAGCGGAAAGAACATGCCCCCCCAGCACATTTCTTGGTTGGGCCAAAGGACTGCGGATAGCCCCGTAAACCAGCACTGCCGTGGCGCCGAAAGAACCGATGAGCAAGGCCTATCCGGTCTGGTCAACCAGCTCGGTCAGGGAGATATATGCGCTGGCGTATGACCTGGCCTTGAAGCGGGTTAAATCCCTGGGCAAGGCCGATGGAACGCATGGCGTCGAGGACATCAATCCACGGACCGCCCTTCTCCGGTCTGTTCCTCGGTGCGCCCGTCCCGAATCAGGTACAGGCGCTTGAAGGTCGGAACGATTATTTCATCATGGGTCACGACGATGATCGCGGTTTCAAACTGGCTGGCCATCTGGTTCAGAATCCGAATCACGGCCATGGCCCTTTCGCTGTCCAACGGCGCGGTCGGCTCGTCGGCCAGAACGACAGGCGGCCGATTGACGAGGGCGCGGGCAATAGACACACGCTGCTGCTCCCCTCCCGAAAGCTGGGAAGGCATGGCCTTGGCCCGGTGCCCAACGTCCAGAGCTTTGAGAAATTCCTGGGCCTTTGTTCTGGCCTGGGCGTTGGGAACACCGGACAGCATCGGCATCAAGGCCACGTTGTCCGTTACGTCCAAAAAAGGAATGAGATAGGGCGCCTGAAAGATAAATCCGATCTTGTCACGCCTGAGCGCCCGCAAGTCGGGAATCTTCCAGACCTGATCGAAAATGACCTCATCCCCCAGCGTCATCCTCCCGGCGCTCGGCTCGATGACCGCCCCCAGGCATTTGAGCAGCGTGCTTTTGCCTGAACCGGACGGGCCGATAAGGCCAACCACTTCTCCAGGTGCCACGACCATATTCACCCCTTTCAGGGCATCCACCGCTGTGTCGCCTTGCCCATAGCGTTTGCGCACGTCTTCGATGAGTATTCCAGGCATCATCACCCTCCAATGGCTTCGGCCGGATCGACCTTGAGAGCCGCCCTGATGGCCATGACGCTGGCCAGTGAACAAATGATCATGACGGCAATCAGCCCACGCACCGCATCTTCGGGCAGCAGCAGAACGTATTTCGGAAAAATGGGAGCCCACAGCGTGGCCGCGATCTTGCCGACCACGAAGCCGATCAGCCCAAGCCCCAGCGCCTGTTGCAGGATCATTGAGGCAATGGTCCTGTTCCGGGTGCCAATAAGTTTCAGGACCGCGATCTCCCGGATCTTGCCCATGGTCAGCGTATAAATGATAAAAGCGACGATGGCCGCACTGACCACGGACAGAATGACCAGAAACATGCCGATCTGACGGGCCGATGTAGCCACGAGCTTTTCGATCAGGATTTCCTCCATCTGCGCCCGCGTATAGACTTGGTACCTGCTCCAGCGCTGAATGGATTTTGCCACTTCGCCCGGCACATGGCCTGGAGCAAGGCTGACTAGCACGGCGTTGACGTTGGAATTGGTGGACTGGGACGCGATGACCGCATCAAGAAGACCCGGAATCGGCCGATTGAATGCCGGATTCTGCGCTGCCCGCTGGCGGGAACGGACGATGGCGTCGTTATCTTTTAAAAACTGCGCCTCCTGGGCGTCCTTGAGCGGAATGAAAATCATGGGGTCCCCGCCCGAAGAAACCGTCCGCCGGGTCAGCCCGACCACCGTGTAGACATTTCTGCGGATGACGATCTGTTGCCCCAGGCTGAAGCCGGTTTTGACATCAGCCACGGCCTCGTAATGGCTGCGGGTGATATGGCGCCCGGCCACCAGAAAAATGGGCTGTCCCGGCTCTCCGGGCCCACCCGGAACCACCCCGACAACCATCGCCCGCACGTCGCCGCCGTCGTGCCGGACCTGCATGGTCAGGTAGGTCACATTCGAAGCCCGCTCCACTCCCTCCATGCCGAGAATCGAGCGATAGACGTCATCGGGGATGGTCGAGGATTCCGCGTATGGCCCCAAGGTATCCTGCTGCACAACCCACAAGTCCGCCCCGCTGTTGTCCAGAAGAACCTTGGCGTCCTCGACCATGCCTCGATAGATGCCGGCCATGGAAAGCGTCACCCCGATGAGCAGGCCAAGCCCCACTCCGGTGAAGACGAACTTCCCCCAGGAATGCAGGATATCGCGCCCGGCCAGGCTGATCATTCGGGCACCCCCGGAAGGCTGTCCACAATCTTGATGCCGCTTCTGTCCGTCAGCGTGGACGCGCTGTGCGAGACGACGGTCTGTCCCGCACGCAGCCCCTTGCGGACCTGCACCATCCCCTCCAGGTCTGCCTGTCCGAGTTCAACGGGAACGAATTCGATGTTTCCGTCTTCAACCACCCAGACTCCAAGCGTATTTTTGTTTCGCAGCACGCTGCTGCCGGGAATGGCCGGAGCAGGTGGCAGAGCAGGTAGATCCACGGTCACCTCGGCCAGTTCGCCGATGGCAGGCAGAGGGTCGGGCAGGGATTCAAAAATCACTTTTGCCAGCAACTCTTCGGTCACGGCGTCCGCAACCGGCTCGACACGGTACACATGTGCCCGAAGCGTTTCCGACGAACGGGAACGCAAAACGACACGCGCCGGCAAACCGGCCGCAAGCCCGGAAGCCCGGAGCTGATCGAAGCGGGCATTGACCCAGATATGGTCCGGATCGATGATCTCCACCACGGTCTGCCCAGCCACAGCAGTCGTGCCGGGCTCGATCAGCCTCCTGGTGACCAGACCGGCAACAGGCGAAACCAGCCTGACGGTCTCCCTTTGGCGGGATATGCCAGCCCCTTCGGACTTGAGACGGTCGTATTCGTGTTTGGCCGAAGCCACGGTTGCCATGGCGGCCTTGAGCCCGCTCTGCGCGACCTGCAGTTCCTGCTGACGGGCCTCAAAGGCATCCCTGCTCACCGCTCCGCTCTGCACCAGGGTGTCATAACGGCGGGACTGGGACTCCGCGTAGGTTGTTTTCGCGCGCAGTTCCGAAACCTGAGCTTCGGCGGCCCGCACCGTCGCAGCTGCGCGCATCAGGGCGGCATCCTGGGCGCCCAGGCGCTCATCAAGGTCCACAGGGTCCATTTCGCCAATGACCTGCCCCGGCTCGACCCTGTCCCCGACATCCACTAAAATCTCGAGAACCCGGCCGGAAACTATCGGTCCGATGTTCTGTGTGTACCGAGCCGCCACCGTGCCGATGCCGAAAAGCGACGGCTCCACGGGCATTTCCTTGACCTCGAACACGACGACCGGAACGGAAGCCAGCGGGCCGGAACGCAACACCACATAAATGAAGGCCCCGGCCAAGAGGCCAAGAACCACCAGCAGCAGAAATTTATTGCGAGACATGAGACTCATCATATGGATTTCCTTATGGCGCGACAAAACAAGGCAAACGTTTCCGCAGCACCGTGTTTCATGCTTTCCATATCACCAAGCAAGAGCGCCTTGATGATCAATCCCTGCACAGCTCCGACAAAAAGGGAGGTCGCGACATCCGTGGGAATCGTGCTGTCCACCTCGCCACACGACTTCCCCTGCGCAAGCTTCTGAGCCAGGAGCTTTCCGTACTGCTCAAGCAGGGAAGCCACGGCAATTTTAGCCGGAGTGGATTCGGTTTTCTGAAGCTCTCCGAACAGCATACGCGGAATCCCTGGGTATTCAACAGCAAAAGCGATGTGGGCCATGAACATGGCCTCAAGGGAGGCAAGCGGGCTGGCAGCGGCCTCGGCCGCACGTGCAACGCGCGAATACAACTCCGTGGCAACCCACTCCATGACAGTGCGCCAGATCTCGTCTTTGCTGGAAAAATGCCGGAAGATGCCGCCCTGGGACAAGCCCATGCGCGCCGCAATGGCCGTGGTCGTTATGTCCCCCGGATTCTGGACGGCGGCCAATTCAAGCACCGCCTTGACGGCCATGCCCCGCCTTTCCTCTGCCGAAAGATATTTTGCTGCCTGATTCATGATGCCTCCAAAGAAAGCGATTGATAACTTTCTTTTGGTACCGTGGTCGTATTTGTCAAGGCCCCGCTTTTTCAGCTTGGCCTATTACGAAGCATAGTAACCACTGTTTTCCCATAACGACGAAGACATTTTCGCTGCCGGATCGACATGGAATCCGCCAGTCACCAAAGGAGCGGATATGCGCTTCAACCAGGGCCAAAGACAGTCGATCTTTGCCGCCATAAACGTTGCAAACGGGTAAATTGTTTTTTCTTCTGGATGGTTATACTCTAAATTCATATATGACGATTTTTTCGTCAATGCGGTCGCCTCGGAGAGCATTTCGGGGAAATCAGCAACAGGTCCGCAGCGGCCATTGCCGACATAGCATCATCGACCACGTGGGCGAGTTTCGCTTCAGGTCCGGACAAAGAACACGAGTTTCCCGCCCGGACAAGCCGCCCCTGTCACATCGGACGCGGAAGCGAGCGACTGACGGAGAATAGCCATGCCAGAGATCAGCATCTACCGGACCGAAAGCGGCGTCATCGAAGTCCATCTTGGACAGGACACGGTGTGGCTGAATCAGGCGCAAATGGTCGCTTTGTTCGGTCGCGACCAGTCAGTCATTTCACGGCACGTTGGCAACATCTTCAAAGAGGATGAATTGATGAGGAAAGGCAATATGCAAAAAATGCATATTGCAAATTCAGACAAGCCTTTAGAATTCTTCAACCTCGACGTCATTATCTCGGTCGGATACCGCGTCAAATCCGTGCAGGGCACCCGCTTTCGCCAATGGGCCACCCGCACCCTGCGCGAGCACCTGACCCAAGGGTACACCCTGAACCGGCAGCGCCTCGAAGCCAACGCCCGCGGGGCTGTGGGCAGAAACACTGGATTTAGACTGACCGCGCTTGCGCAAACAGCATCATGACCGAGCGGGGCCGCATTGCGCCCATTTTTTTTTGCTCGGAACAACTGGAAATGCCTGGACGTATGAGACATCAATCGAGCGATTCGATCGCAATGCGCGGAATGCATAGATTTTTTCATTTTGACAGGCGGATTTGCTTACGGTCACAGTGCGCACATGGGCATGAAAGTAGAGCAGATTCTTGAACAGGGTTCCGGGGCCCAGAATGAAGACTATCTGATCTCGGATAACTATGTCTTCGGCGTGTTTGACGGCGCGACGAGTCTGGACGGAGCCTTTTTTGACGGCGGCAGGAGTGGCGGAACGCTGGCGTCATCCATTGCGGGGCAGACGTTTCTGGACTGCCGCCAGTCTCTGGCTGGACTCGGGGCCCAGGCCAACGACTCGATCAGGACGCAGATGGAGCTTTGCGGGGTGGATTTTTCAAGGCGCTGCGGCCTGTGGAGCACCAGCGCCGCCGTTGTGCGGCTCAGGGACGGGGCTCTCGAATGGTTTCAGACAGGGGACTCGCAGGTCGTCTTCATCGGCCGGGACGGCGGCTACAGGGTCGCGGCCAAACGCGAGGATCACGACTTTCAAACCTTGAGCCTGATCAGGGAGAAGGGTCGCCATCACCCCGCGGTGCGAAAGCTTGTGGAGGTAGTTCGGCAGGACATGAACCGCAGCTACGGAGTGCTCAACGGGGAACGGGAGGCGGAAGGTTTCTTTCGCGCGGGAGTGGAAGAGGTCTGCAACATAAAGACCGTGCTGCTCTTCACCGACGGACTCGATGTACCCTGCCCGGTCCCGCAAAAATACAAGGACTTTTCATGCCTTATTCGGATGAGCCGGGAGCTTGGCTTGGAGGGTCTGCGCGACCTCGTGCGCGGCCACGAAGCATCCGACCCGGACATGAAGGCGTTCCCGCGCTTCAAGAAACACGACGACATTGCAGCCATCGCCATACATTTCTGATCCTCTACCGCGCCAGGGCAGCCCTATTGTAGGCGCCCTCGATTCTCAGAAAAATTTTCTCCCAGGTGAACGGGTCCGTAATCTTTCGGATGTATTCCTCGTCGGGCTGCACCCCGTTCATCACATCCGCGATGCTCTCCTCCAGCGCCACGGTCAGCCGCGTCTCCAGCAGCGGCTCATCGGCCTTGTGCGGCCTGTCCACGGTTTCAAGCCCGGGCAGTTCCACCATGCGCACCATGTGCGAGTGCGGCGTGGCGAAAAGCTCCCTGGCCCCGGGCAGGTCCGTGGTGACGATGAAACAGCCGCAGGCCATGGCCTCCAGCAGGACCAGAGGAAGACCCTCGAAAAAGGAGGGCAGCACGAAGATATCGCAGCGCCGCATCAGGTCGCCCAGCTTCTCGTGGGAGAGAACGCCATGGACCGTGACCCGGTCACCAAGGCCTGCGGCCAGCTCCAGGCACAGATCCCGTTCCGGACCGCTGCCCGCCCCCACCAGATGCAGACGCCAGGGTTTGCGGATCCTTTTCAGGCTTCTCAGCAGCCAGGGTACCCCCTTCGAGGAGTCGAGCTTGCCCGCGTACAGAAGCTGCACGGTCCCGGCATCATCCTCCGCTTCCCCGGAATGAAAGCACAACTCGTTAAATCCGCCGCTGATGACGTCCACCTGGCCGGGATCGATGCCCAGCAATTCGACGATATCCGCCTTCTGCTGCCCGAAGAGGGCGATGACCCGGTCGATGCCACGCAAAGACTTTTTGAGCGAATCGCCCAGTTCCGGACACAGGCGGTGCTGACGCAGGCACGAGCCGTGACAGGTGGTCACCAGGGGCAGATGGGGGGCGACCTCGCGGGCCACCGCCGTGACCATCCACAGGTGGTTGGAATGGATGAGATCGGGCGCGAAATCGGCAATAGCTGCGGCGATGACCCTGGCGAAGGCCGTCTTGTACTCGATGATCTGCAGTCTGGTCAGGGAGGAACAGACCGTACTTTCATAGGGCATGACATCGCTCATGCCCATGACGGGAAACCCGAGGTCATGACCATCGAAGCGGATGACCCGGAACCTGCCCGGCTGCATCAGCTCTTCCGGCACGGCGAAGTCAGCGCACACGCCCGCAATGAGAAACGGCTCATGGCCCCTGCTTCGACCCTGACGGATCATTTCCTGGACGTATTTCCCGCTGCCGGTGAAGTCGGGTTTCTGACTGATGAGGTGAAGGATTCGCATGCCGGTCGGCTAGCATTTTCCGTCATGGATATCCATGAGTTCGGACGAGGCGGGCCGGGCCCCTGTCACACGAAAGCAAGGGCTGCATCCGGCGCACCCGCATGAGAAATCAATCCAGCACCAATGCCGCTTGCTCCACAAATCCAAAAATTCTTTGACCGCGGTGACAAGGAATCCGGAGACATACAAAGGCGGCCAGAACTTGCCCGATGACACCGGTCACGGCCAGGGCCACGGCGAAACGCTTGAACCAGTTTCGCGGCCAGGGAGTCTTGGGGTTCATCCGAATGCGCTGACCGTTTCGTCAATGGCTCATTTTAATGTCTCCAGGTACAAGTTGAAGAAACGGGCTGTTTTCAGGAATCGCGCATGCGGCGCTCCCAGTCGAAATCCCGACTGGTGACCACTGCTTCCATCCGGCGGAGACGTCGGTCCAGGTTGTCGAAGGAGCGTTTCATGCGTTGCAGTACTCCGGTCCGGGAGTTCGCATAGGCATCGTAAAACGTCCGTTCATCCTCGTTGGCAAATGGCACGGCCGGTTCCACGCGCATGATCATGGCCGCGATAAGATAGAGCAGGCCCACGGGCCATACTCCGGTGACAAAGAACAGAATCAAAACCACGGCGCGCAGCATGTTGACCGGAACGTCGAAATGCCGGGCCACACCCTTGCACACGCCGAGAAAAACACCGTCCCGGGCGCGATAAAGAGCTTCCCGCGTGGGTCTGTTCCATCGTGAATGAAAAGCTCGTTCCCTGCCGCGTCCTTTGCTGCCGTATCTCATGAGCGTCTCTCCTTGCTGTCCTTTTCCAGAAGAATGGTTTCCAGCGCCTCAATACGCTCTTCCATGCGCACCAGACCCTGGTACATTTCCTGAATCATTCGGGCTTCGTCCTCTGTGCCCTGACTGCTTGGACGCGAAAACAATTTGAATACTGCGAAGATGACTCCTCCGACCAGCAGCAAGCCCGCAGTCATGAGGACAAAGACAAATGTAATCATGTGCTCCATGTTCCTTGCTCCCTGAATGTTCCAACCATGCCTGAACCAAGCCGGTTCATGGCCACCGTCCACGCAAGCTACTTCTGCCGCGCGGCGCGCATGGAGGCAAGCTGCGCCTCGACTTCGTCACCGCCCTCAAGCAGGGCGAATTCCTGATTCAAATCGCGACCTCGGCGAGGGGCGGCCAATTCGGCTTCGACCTCCATGCGCTCGATGCGATGCTCAAACTGGTCAAAACGCTTCAGGACATCCGCAGACTGGGCTCTGGTGACGTTGACGCGCGCCTGCATCCTCTGGCCTGCCCGGACCTGGCGTTTGACCAGACTGCGCTGACGCTCCTTGGCTGATTCCAGCTTGCCTTCCAGCAGCTCTATATCCTCGCGGGCCTGTTCGATGAGCACGCTAAAACGGTCCACTTCCCGCTCCAATCCGTCGGCCAGCCGCTGCGCCTCGATCTTTTCAAGCAGAGCCTCCCGGGCCAGATCCTCGCGTCCTCTATCCATGGCAAGAGCGGCTCGACCCTCCCAGTGTTCCATGCGCGCACGATTCTGATCCAGTTCCCGAACGATACGCTTCTGATCAGCCATCAGGCCGGCGCACGAGGCCTTGATCTCGACCAGAGTCTCCTCCATCTCCTGGATCACGAGCCGGATCATTTTCTCCGGTTCCTCAGCCCGATCAAGCATGGAGTTGATATTAGCACTGACGATGTCTTTAAATCGAGTAAATACGCCCATGATGTCCTCCTGAAAAATTTAAAGGCTGGACTTGTTAAAATGCAGCCTCCATGCCACCCTCAATTAAAAACATAACTATCTGAGAATATGAACTTTCCATTTTGCACGAGATCAGCTTACTCTGGTTATTATTTACAATATTTGGTTAATCAGGCTATAATATGGCTATGAGCACCACTCCCATCCCTGCGCTGCAGGACGTCATCGGGCAATCGGACGCCTTTCTGAATTTCCAGGAACGCCTGTCCCGGGCGGCTGGCATAGACCGCCCCGTACTGATCATCGGCGAACGCGGCACCGGCAAGGAGCTGGCTGCAGCCCGCCTGCATTTCCTCTCCCCGCGCTGGCAGGGACCGTACGTCCCCCTCAACTGTGCGGCCATGCCCGGCTCACTGCTGGATTCAGAACTCTTCGGACATGAGGCCGGAGCCTTCACGGGCGCCATCTCGCGACGCAAGGGGTACTTTGAACGTGCCGACAACGGTACGCTGTTCCTGGACGAGATTGCCAACCTTGACCAGCAAGCCCAGTCAAAACTGCTGCGCGTGGCGGAATACGGAACCTTTGACCGTGTGGGCGGTTCCTCGCCGGTGGAAGTCAACGTGCGACTCATCGGGGCGACCAATGCAAACTTGCCGCAGCTGGCTCGTGAAGGAAGTTTCAAGAAAGATCTGCTCGACCGCCTCAGCTTCGAAGTGCTGGCGATCCCGCCGCTACGCCAGCGCGAAGGAGACGTGGACCTGCTTGTCAATCATTTCACCACGCGCATGGCCGTGGGCATGGGACTTGACGTTCGCCCAGAATTCTCGGCCCAGGCCATGTCGGCTCTGCGTTCATATCAATGGCCCGGCAATGTCCGCGAACTTCGCAACGTTGTGGAACGCGCCGTTTACCGGGCGAGCGGCAACACCGTGACCTGTATCGATTTCGATCCATTCGGCTCCGACCTTGAAACCCTTCATGCAGGCACTCCGGAAGTCACGGCAACGCCAGCCTACCCCACCTGCCCGGTTGACCTGAGCATCCCTCTTCCCGAGGCCGTGCGAAATATTGAAGACGCATACCTGAAAATCGCCTTGGAACGAAGCCGGTACAACCAGAAGAAGGCAGCCGGACTGATGGGCCTCACCTATCACCAGTTCCGCAGCCTGTACCGCAGACTGAGGCGGGAGAAATAGGCCTCCAAGGTTGGAGATGCGCGACAAGAGAGCTATTCCCATGCGCATCGACCACGGCCAAAGGCAGCGTTCATTGACGCCCAGAGCGTTGCGAGCGGCAAGTTGTCTTCTGGGTGGTTATACTCAAAATTGATACATTCCGGTTTTTTTCACCAATGCGGACGGTCGGGGACCTTTTCAATAATATTTTCATCAGTGGTGAACTGGAACGGACGGCAACTGTTCCCAAAATGGAAACTGTTCAGCGGGAGGGAGGGCGGTCCGCGAACCGTCGGATTGAATACTTCAATCTTGATGCTGTGATTTCAGTTGGATATCGCGTCAAAACCGTGCGAGCCACCCGTTTCCGCCAATGGGCCACCCGCCCCTGCGCGAGCACTGACCCAGGGTTACACCCTGAACCGGTAGCGCCTCGAGGTCGAATGCGCTCATGATTTTAGCCCGATCCGGCGACGGTTATCCAATCAGAGGCAAGGCAGGAAGGTGAGTTTCTGACATGAGACGTGGAGCCTCAAGAATTGGGACGATTCTCTACGTCGGCTTCCAGCAGCATTCGCACGTAGCGCGTATATGGGATTCCCTTGGCCTTGGCCTTGGCTTTCACCGCTTCCAGCAGCCCCACGGGAATGCGCATGTTGAGCGCCGCAGCCTTGGGTTCAATTTCAAATCGCATCGGTTTGAAACCGGAAAGGTCATACTGCGACAGGTCGGCCTGCTCGACAAATTCCTCGGCTTCTGCATCGTTATGCAGCGATGGCATCTGCTTAGATTTGGCTTTCATAGTGAGAAATCTCCTTTTTATGCATGTAGCGGGCGCTGATAGGACGCAGTTTTATCAAGCCGTCATTCTCCCTCAGCATGAAAACGAGGAAAACATACCGTCCTGCTTGAGTTTTCCCAATGGCCCTCATACGCGATTCATCGGGGCACGGGTCCGGCAATACTGCTGGCTCGCCAAGCAGCACCTGCTCAATCTCTTCTCGGGATACGCCGTGCTTGCCGCATTTCGGCCAGTTACCGCTATCCCACTCGAATCCCGCAATCTTCATTATTTAAGTGTAGTCATTTGTGTAGACAAAAGCAACACGCCTGTGGCGATGAAGGCATCCTTGCCAAGGCCAGCGCCGAGGAGAAAGGCGCTACGGAACGCCCCCTGGTTGCCCGACAGCCCGCCGAAAAAACCGCTGACGACCCCGCCCAGGGGCAGCCAGACCGGCGAAATGGCCATTTTCTTCCCGCCGCGCAGTTCCAGGGCGACGATGAGCACGCCGACCAGAAGCTTGACCGAGTGACGAATAATTCGCCTCCGGCCAACGAAGAGGAGAAAAGCGGCTCAAAGTCCGAAACCCTGACTCCCCATCTCCGTTCCAGACCGGATGAAAGCACATAAAATAATATAATTATTCAACTTTATTGCGCCATCCGCTTTCATCTTGACGCAGACATCTCAAAGATGACATATCAATGGTTGTTTATACGCTTATTTTTATGCCGTCCGGAGTCATCATGAATCACGACGCCGATCTCACGGGGATGGAGCAGCCCCTGGCCGACCTGGCCTTTCTGGCCCGGGCCCTGTCCGACGAAAACAGGCTGCGCATCCTGCTCCGCATCGGGACCGACAGGTTGTCCGTCACCCAGATCGCCGAAGACCTGGGACTGTCCCAGCCGCTGGTCTCGCATCATCTCAAGGAGCTCAAACGGGCCCTGCTGGTTGATGTCGAACGCCGGGGGCCGTTCATTCATTACGGAATCAGCCGACCGGAGGTCCTCGACGTCCTCCGCGCCATCGGCAACCTGGCCCGGCGGCTCATCGCGAGCAGGACAAGCTTCTAGCAGGTCACCCCAAAATGGCGATCTGCGAATTTTTAATTTTTCAACTGTCCGCCAGGACTGCCAAGGAGAAACACATGGATGAGCTCAAAAGCATGCTCGAACGCATGGACCCGGCCCAGGCCGCCACATCCGTGGCCCTGGCGGCACGGGAACTCTTCCCGCTGCTCGGTGAGGAAGATCGGCGCGAATTCATCGAACGCATGCTCGGTGAACCCGGCGAGGACAAGGTTGTCGGGATGGTCCATCTCTGACTGGCCGAATGCATGGACGAAGGTGTCGATCCAACAAAGATGTGTCAGAGTTTAGTGGATAAAGTGGCCCAATCGCGGCAATTGATGGCGCTCGCGCACCCCGAAGTGCTCGGTCTCTTCGAGGATTGGCTCGAAGAACTGGAAGAGGAGGTTGTCCGGCTCGCGGCCATGGGTCCGCTCAACCCGCAAAACCTTGCTGGCAGAACAGGCCTTTCAAAGGCCGGGGCGCAATTCATCCTGACCAAACTGAGGCGCGAACAAAGAATAGAATGAGGTGCACGTCATGAACGCCAGAGCCACTTTCGCACTGATCGCCGTCGCGGTGCTTTTGTCCATCGGCTTGATCCTGATGACGGACAGAGCCACCACAACCCCCACCTGGGACGACGCCGTTGGGGAAGCCCAGCGTGGAGGCTACAGGCTGCTGACCACCGATGATCTGAAAAAACTCTACGAGGACCGGACACCGGACCTGCTTCTGGTGGACACCCGCCAGGATTGGGAACACCGGACCGGCCATATCGAGGGATCGGTCAACTTCTCCATGGAGCCCACGGCCTGGGCTCGATGGACCAAGCGCGGGGATATCGAACGGCTGCTCGGACCGGACAAGGACAGGCCCGTCGTCTTCTACTGAGCGGGTCTGACCTGAGTCCGCAGCGACTCGGCGGCCCGGGTGGCCGTCTCCCTCGGTTACAGGAACGTTTACCGCGACCCCAAGGGCTTTCCCGACTGGCAGGCCGCCGGACTCCCCGTGGAGACAGGTCCGGTTGCATCACCCTCCGCGCAGGCCGCTGACGATCCGGGACCACTTTCGGGGTGGACCATGGTCTGGACCCTGCTCGGCATCTTCCTGGGCGGGATGGCCCTGAACCTGACTCCCTGCGTCTATCCCCTGATCCCCATCACAGTCTCGTATTTCGGCGGCCGGTCGGGCCACTCCGGGAGCCTTGTGGGGCATGGCATCCTGTACATGGTCGGTCTGGCCCTGACGAACTCGGCCCTGGGCGTCGTCGCCGCCCTGACCGGGGGCATGATGGGGGCCATGCTGCAAAGCCCGGTCGTGCTGATCGGCATTTCATCACTCCTAGTAATTTTTGCCACTAGCCTGTTCGGATTCTGGGAACTGCGCCTGCCGATGGCTCTTACGCGGGTCGCTTCAAAGTCCCATGCGGGCTACTTCGGAACCTTCTTCATGGGCCTGACCCTCGGCGTCGTGGCCGCGCCATGCCTCGGGCCCTTCGTGCTGGGCCTTTTGACCTGGGTCGCGGGCATGGGCAGCGCCTGGATCGGCTTCGCCGTGTTCTTCACGCTTAGCCTCGGCCTTGGTCTGCCTCTTTTCGTCCTGGCCATGTTCTCGGGGAGGATCGAAAAACTCCCCCGCTCCGGCGAATGGATGATCTGGGTCCGCAAACTCATGGGCTGGGTTTTGCTGGGCATGGCCGCATACTTCATCCGCCCGCTCCTGTCCGAAAGCGCCTCGATTCTGACATTGTCCGCCGTCGCTCTGGCCGCGGGCATCCACTTGGGGTGGATCGACAAGGCCACGGCAGGCTTTGCGGCTTTCAAATATATCAAGCCCGCAATCGGCGTCCTGGCCATCACCGTCGCAATAGTTCTCTCTGGCTCATGGCTCCTGCGCGGTCCGGGCGTGACCTGGGAGCAGTATTCACAAACCCTGCTCGACGAGGCCAAGGCGGCGGGAAAGCCGGTCATCATCGACTTTTCGGCCACATGGTGCGCGCCTTGCCGCGAGCTTGACGAAAAAACGTTTCGCGACCCGGCGGTAGTGCGCATGACCCAGGACGACTTCATCATGATCAAGGTCGACCTGACCCGTGGAGGCAATGCCGAGCACGAACGTCTGATCTCGGCGTACGAGGTGAAAGGCGTCCCGACGGTCATCTTCATTGACGCGCAGGGCAGGGAAAGGAGGGATTTGCGACTCGTCGACTACCTGCCGCCCGACGCTTTTGTCCAACGCATGGAAAACCTGAAAAAAACGAACGAGGAGTGACGATGCTCAAGGTCCATTTGTTCCTGAACGAGCCCAACGGCAAACCCTGAAAACATTTTCTGGAGATGCTGCCCAGGTTGGGCGCAAAATATGACATCGAACTGGAAGTGACCTCCCAGCCCAACGCCCAGTACCAGACTGACGAGTATTTCGACCTTGAGCTCCCTGTAGCTCCGGCCGTCATGGTCGGTGAAGAGGTAGTGACCGAAGGCTCGGACATCGCCGAAGATAAGCTCGAAGCCGCAATACGTCGGCACCTCGACCTGCCCGAACTGCCGCGCAAAGGTTTCGTGAGCCGCCTACTGGGCGCATGAGGCCCTGACAAGCAGGAAAAACTGGCGTAACACTTGGAAACCATGGATGGGGAAAACATATTCAGACTCGGGGCCTTCATACTGACGGCCATGCTCATGGCCGCCCTTGAAATCGCCCGGCCGCGCAGACGGCCCGATCCGGACCGCAAGGGCCGCTGGGTGGGCAATCTCGGCGTGGTGGCCGTGTCCACGGTACTCGCGCGCCTCGTCTTTCCCATCGTACCCATGGCTCTGGCCGCCACGCTCCGGGGCCAGGGCCTGGGAATCTTCCCCTTCCTCGGCCTGCCCCTGGCCGCAGAGTTCCTTCTGGGCATTCTCATCCTGGACCTGGCCATGTACGCCCAGCACCGCGCTTTCCATGCCTGGCGGCCGCTGTGGAGGTTGCACCGCATGCACCATGCGGACACCTTCTTCGATTTCTCCACCGGCGTTCGCTTCCATCCCTTGGAAATCCTCATCTCCATGGCCTTCAAACTCGCCCTGGTGGCCCTGCTCGCACCGCCTCCCCTGGCCGTTTTAGCCTTCGAGATCATCCTCAACAGCGCCGCGATGTTCAACCACGCCAACTTCTTCCTGCCCCTCCCCCTGGACCGCGCCCTGCGCCTCATCCTGGTCACGCCGGACATGCACCGCATCCACCACTCCACCGACGGCAAGGAAATGAACAGGAACTTCGGCTTCAACTTTCCCTGGTGGGACCGGCTCTTCTCGACCTACCAGGATCAGCCCGCCGGGGGCCACGAGAACATGCCGCTGGGCATGAACATCTTCCGAGAAGCCAGATACCGCTCCCTATTCAGGATGCTGGCCATGCCATTCATGAATCCCAGCTCAGGACGCAAAAAATAATCACGCCTTGCGACCTGCGGCCAGCCGCTGGAAACGTTTTCAGGATAAGAGCGTATTGGCACGAGTTGGTCCCACTGAAATGGAAAAACAGGCAAGCTTGATCTCCAACCAAGCCCCCTTCAAAACGGGCCTGCGGATTCTCTATTCCCGGCCGGTTTCGTCACCGGAATTCGTTTGAACCGAAGATTCCCGACGCCTGATCCGCAGCAGCAGGAAGCCGAAGAAGACCATGCTCAGGCCCGGGATCAGAAATACATACGGCAACGCGAACATGAGCCCTCCATCGGGCAAAGTCATCAGGCCCATAAGGCACAGGGCTCCGCCTGCAAGCAGAAGAAACCACCCCATCGCTCTCAGAAAAGTGACCATTGCGATTGCCTCCCTGTTTGCTGCGGGCCTGACTGCAAAGCCCAAGGCTCAGCATTGACCGCGTCACATCAACCATTGCGAGATAATCTGCCCTAGATCAATCCCACAGCCAGCCCCCCGCCCAGCAGCAGGAGCATCGCGCCGACCAGCAGCCTCACCGTCTGGATGGTGATTTTTTTGAGCACCTTGCGGCTGTAGTGTACGCCCAGGAAGGCCGAGAGAGTGGCGGCGACTACAAGGCCCGCGTTGTCGGTGATCATGTGCGAGCCGGACATGCCCGCGTAGACGCCAAGGCGCGTCACGTCGACCACGCAGGCCAGGACCACGCCCGTGGCGATGAAGGTTTCCTTGCTCAGACCCGCGCCAAGAAGGAAGGCGCTGCGGAAGGCCCCCTGGTTGCCCGACAGGCCGCCGAAGAACCCACTGACGATCCCGCCCAGCGGCAACCATGCGGGCGAAATGGCCTGCTTCTTCCCGCCGCGCAGTTCCTGGGCGGCGAAAAAGACGATGAGTACGCCAACCAGGAGCTTGACCGGAGTGATGAAGAACTCGCCGCCAGCCAACGAATAGGAGAAAAGCGGCTCAAGGTCCGAAACCCTGACCAGCAACCACGCTCCGGCGAAACTCGCGACCAGGGCGGGCAGTCCGAAGCGCAGGCTCACACCCCAGTCGGCCTGCCGACCGAACAGGGCGAGCTTGAAGAGATTGTTGGCGAAATGCACCACCGCGGTCACGGCCACAGCCGTCTCGATGGGAAAAAAAATGGCCATGACCGGGGTCAGCACCGTGCCGAGGCCAAAGCCGGAAAAAAGGGTCAGCCCGGAAACGGCCAGACTGGCCAGACAGATGACGAGATAATCCATTTGGTCCCCATGTAATGCGTTTTGCGGGCTGCAGGGTTTATTTCACCCCGGCGAATCTCAGGTCCGCATGTTTTCGGCTGTGAAGCGCCAGCTCACGAATGCCGATCTGCTTTCGCAGCTCCAAGCCCATGGATGGCGAAGACAATTCCCGCAGCCAGCACGACCAGTCCCGAACAAAAGAAACCGCCCACATTACCGTATACTGCGATGACCATGCCCGCCGCCAGCGGTCCGGTGGAATGGCCGATGTCCATGATGCTTCCCAAAAGTCCCATGGCGGTGCCGCGCGTTTGGGCCGGGCTTGCGTCCGCGATATAGGCGGTACTGGCCGCCAAGGTGAATGACAGCGACAACCCCAGGGCCAGACTGATGGCCCCCAGCGAAACAAGGCTCCCGGCCTGACCCATGGCGAACATGGTCGCGGCCATGGCCAAGGCCCCGAAAACAATCTGCCGCTCCCGGCCTTTGCGGTCCGAGAGCCTGCCAAAAACGGGCTTGCTCAGGGCAACGGTCAGCACCTGCATGGCCATGAGAGCTCCAGCCCAGTGGGGTCCGAAACCCGCGTCCCGGACATGGCGCGGAAAAAACGCCTCGAACGTCCCGAAGGCAAAGAGCGCGGCCGCTTCCACGACGCAGCCGAGCAGGACCGGACGGTTGCGCAGGACCGCCCAGAGGAGGGCCGCCGGGGGCTCGGCGTCCGCTGCCTTCATTTTGGGTGTTTCCACGGGAAGTCGAAAGACAAGGAAGGCCGCGCCCGCGCCAAGAACAAGACAGCCCGCGTACACCCAGGTAAACCCCTCCTTGCCGGGGAGGGTGCCGCCCAAACCAAGGAGGATTCCTCCGGCAAGGGGCGCAAGGAAACGGCCAAGCTGCGTGACCGAAGACATGAGCCCAAGCCGCTCGCCCCGGCTGGCGTCGTGCATGTCCGCCACCTGGGCCATAGCCACGGGCATGAAAATACCCGTGGCCAGACCGTGGATGAAGCGGACCAGGGCCAGTTCCCAGACCGATCCGGCCCAAAGGTACCCAAGGGGGCTGAGCGCGAAGAAAAGCCCGGACAGGCGCAGCAGCCTGCCCCGGCCGATCCTGTCGGACAGCATCCCGGCGGGCAGGCTGACCAGCACGCCGGCCAGAGGGGACAGGGACGCCACCAGCCCGATGGACCGGGCATCGGCCCCCAGGGACTCGGCGAAAAAGGGAAGGACCGGGTTCTTGGCCATGGTCGTACCGAAGATGGCCAGGAACCCGGTCAGGCAGAGCAGGTGAAACGGCGAGAGCCTCATGACCGTGCGGCGATGAGTCCCTGAATCTCCTGATGGTAGCGCAGGTACCGGTTCAGGGTTGTCTCGTTCTTGCCGTAGCGGACGATGGTCGTGAGGATTTCGGCGAACCGCTCCTCCGCCTTGATCGGGTCGGGCTCCACCCCGTCACCGATGATATCCACCAGGCGGTCGGCGTATATGATGATGCGCTCCTCCAGCCTGTGCAGGGTGTAATCGATGTCGGGCAGACCAAGCTCCAGGGCTTCGGCGCGAGTCATGCCGCCACGGATATGCTTCTTCATAATGGCCAGAATTTCCTCGGGCAGGCCCAGCTCGGCCCCCAGGGCGGCTCCAACTTCGCCATGCTCGAGCCCGTGGGTGCGGACCTTGCCCAGGTCGTGGAACAGCGCCCCCCGGGCGATGAAGTTCATGTCGAGATCCGCGCCGGTGCGGCCGGCGATGTCGAGAGCCCGCTCGGCCACGGACAGACTGTGTCCCAGGTCTTCCTCGTTCATCCCTGCCTGTCGCAGTAGGGCTATGTCGTTGTGGTCAATGTGCTGATTCATGGCGCACTCCTTTTCTTGTTTGGTGGTAATCGAAACTATCATGTCACAGAGCCATCCTCACTACCCAGCCAAGCCCTGCGCATCCAGCCAGGGTCATACCCATGCCGAGCTTGAAGCGGATCATGGCCAGGGTCGCGGCTGCCGCCAGGACCAGGGCCCAGACATCCAGGCTGGACAGGACGGGGACCGGCAGGCGCAGACCAAGGGGACCATCCCATGACCCGACCTGGCCGAAAATCGTGTGCAGTCCGAACCACACGAACAGGTTCAAAATGACCCCGACCACCGCCGCCGTCACTCCGGACAGAGCGGCGGAGAGGCTGCGGTTGGCCCGCACGGCCTCCATGTAGGGCGCGCCGAGAAAAATCCACAGAAAGCACGGCGCGAAGGTGACCCAAACCGTCAAGGTTGCGCCCAGAGCACCGGCGACGAAGGGGTGCAGGGTTCCGGGGCTTGCATAGGCGGCCATGAAGCCGACATATTCAAGGACGAGGATGAGGGGGCCGGGAGTGGTTTCGGCCAGGGCCAGACCGCTGATCATGTCCGCCGGGGTCAGCCAGGCGTAGTGCTCCACCGCCTGCTGGGTCACATAGCTCAGCACGGCGTAAGCTCCGCCGAAGGTGACCACAGCCATCTTGCTGAAAAACACGGCCAGCCGGGCGTACACGTTGTCCCAGCCAAGCAGGAGTCCCGTGAGCAGGACCGGGCCGAGCCACAGGGGAATCCATGTGGCCAGAACCCGGATGGACCGCGCGGTGCTTGGTCTGGTGTGTTCGGGCGCTTCCTCCTCGTCACCGCAGGCCACGGTGCATTCCTGCTCCGCAGGTCCGCGCGACTTGATCCAGCCGATCAGCGCGGCTCCAAAAACCACCACAGGAAAGGGCACGCCAAAGGCGAACAAGGCCACGAATGCGCCTGCGGCCAGCGCCACGGCGAAGCCGGACTTTAACGTCTTGGAGCCCATGCGCAGCACAGCCCCGACGACGATGGCCAGCACTGCGGGCTTTAAGCCGTAAAACAGGGCGTCAACCGCCGGCACTTCGCGGTACGCGGCATACACCGCGCTCAGCACCAGGATGACGAAGAACCCCGGCAGCACGAACAGGCCGCCGGCCATGAGCCCGCCCAGCGTCCGGTGCTTGAGCCAGCCGACATACGTCGCCAGTTGCTGGGCCTCGGGCCCCGGCAGGAAATGGCAGTAGTTGAGGGCGTGCAGGAAGCGTTCATTGCTGATCCACTTTTTGTCCTCAACCAGCACCCTGTGCATCAAGGCGATCTGTCCGGCAGGACCGCCGAAGCTGAGGAACCCGATGCGCAACCAGGTCCAAAATGCTTCAGAAAGAGTCGGCTGGTTCATGACTTCTCCTTCCCCACCCGGCCGCAGGTACGGTCGAAATGTTCGAAAAGCCTGTCCAGCAGGCGACTTCCCTGCTCGACCCGCTCATAGTCGTTGTCCGTGCACAGGCAGATGCCGTTCAAGAGCGCCGCCACTCCGGCAGATTCCGCCCGGGCGGGGGCTGACTCGTCCAGGTCGATGTCATGAATGACCTGACTCAGCACAGACAGGGTCGGATCGGATTCAAACCCGAAGCGGCGGACCATGACCTCGAAGGTGCAGAGGCTCCCCTCATGGGTGAACTCGGCCTCGGTCATGTCGAAACGCACGTCGTTTGGACTCTGGACCTTGGCGTCAAAACGAAAGGTCGCTTCGGAATCGATGAAACGGCGTACGAACCAGGCCGAAGCGATGCGATCCACATGCACGCTGGGCCGGGTGACCCAGGCTCGCCCCTGGTACAAGCCGGGATCGATTGCTGCGTCGTCCGGCTTGGCGGCAAGGGCGTTCATGCGCAGCCAGCGCCCCGCACCGGCCAGCATGCCCTCGACGACTTCCCGTGCGGGAGCGCCGAAATAGTCGATGCCCCTGATGGCATCGTAGCGGGCACGGAGTTGATTGACCCAGGCTTGCACGTCGGGAACTTGAGAGGCATCAGCGGCGTGCGGATCTCCCAGCACTTCAAAAAGGGGCATGAACTCGGCACCAAGACCGCGATAATCCCCTTCACGAGCCTCAACGAAGAGCTTCCTGATGTTCCCGTCGTCGATTCCGCCTCCGGCCACGTCAAACCGGGCACCGCAGACATAGGCCCTGCCCCCTCCGTCTTCGATCTCCCGGGCCAGCCAGGTCAGGCCATCACGCTGACGCTCCCCTTCCGGGAGCACATAGACTGCGTTTTTGAGCGCCACGGCCCCAAGAGCCGCCAGCCTGCGCGCCGACTTGGCCCGCAGGTACGCTGGCTTGGGCGGGATATTGTGGATGCACAAAAGCCAATTCACGTCGTTGCCACTGACCATGTCACGCACCTTTCCCGGAACCCTGAGCATCCCAGGCGGCCAGACCGCCTTCCACGAACCTGACCTCAAAATCCCTGGATTTCAGCGCGGCCTGTACCGATGCGCTGACGGAACCGCCGCGTACGCAATAGATGACCACAGGCTTGTCTTTCGACAGCTCTGAAGACCATGCATCAACCTGCTCGGGATCCTTCCAGACGGCTCCGGGGATGCCCGAAGGACCGGACTCGCGATCGCTCTTACGGCGAACATCGAGCAACGTAACGTGAGTCGCGCCCATAAGCGCCTTCAATTCCAGAGGGGTAAGCGTATCGGTCATGTGAGATTCCTCCAATGTAGTGATTTCGCGACGGAAACGGTTTCCGACGCGCGTTCATTTCAACCACCAAAATACTTGAGACAATCGGCCATGGCCGCCTGATGCCCTGCCAGTTGTTTCCCGAAACGGCACTTCAGGTCGTCCACCAGATGATAGACGTATTCCTGAGCCGCCTCTTCGCCGTATTTTTCCCGAAACATGGCCGCGTTGACCAGCACCTTGGAAAAATCATGTCGCTCATATTTTGTTTCCGCATTGTCGATCCATTCGTGAACCTCGCGGTACTCCTTTCCCGTACGAGCCAGGCTCGCGGCAATGTGCACATTCAATTCCGGCATGACGATTCTCCTTCTGTCCAGGGCGCCCTCTTCAGGTACCCCATCTTGTTGTCTGGTTTCAGCCAAGGCGGCAAAACACCGCCCGATGTGCCCGTCAGTCATCCCCACCTCGATTACAACTGACCTATAATCACTGGTCATTAAAGATGCAACTGTATTTTTTTGACAAATGAATATATTTCAATTGCGACATATTCTGTTTTTTACCTGGGGACAACGGTGGCCAAGCCACGGCAGCAACCGCGGGGCGACAGCAGAAAATTTATCTTGTTGCTCGACAATAATCAGACGTGAACCAGTTATTAGCCGCCTTGTGCTCCGTGGGGTTACCAGCCAGAGTCTCCTTTGCCCTGCTCCTGTTGCTGCCCATGACTCCTCACGTGAACGCCTCCTGGTTTCTGGTGCCAAGCTCCATTTTCCTTCTTGACCCGGTCCGACGTGACGGGTCATGTTCAACTCACCGCGCAAAAGCCCGGCCCGGATCCCGGACGCGGGCGCGGGTTCGCGAGCGACACCGATTTCACCAGCCTCACGGAGTTCTCACAGACCATGCTGTCCCTCTTCATTCTCATGTTCATCGTCCTTGCCGCCCTGGTCCTTTTTATCGGCGGCTGGGTGTCCGCGGATTTGGTCGGGATCATGGTCCTCGTCGCCTTGGCCCTGACCGGCCTGGTCTCCCCGGAAGAAGCCGTGGCCGGGTTCAGCAGCCCGGCGGTCATCACGGTGCTGGCCATGTTCATCCTTTCGGCAGGGTTGACCCGCACGGGCGTAGCCTACCGCATCGGTCAGCCTCTGCAGCTCTTTGCGCGTAAGGGCGAAGCCGCGTTGATCGTAGTCCTCATGGCAGCGGCAGGCATCCTCTCGGCGCTCATCAACACCACCACCGTAGCCGTCATCCTGCTGCCCGCGACCATGGATCTGGCCCGCCGCAGCGGCCTGCCGCCGGCACGCCTACTCATGCCCATGGCTCTGGGCTGCCTGCTCGGCGGGCCTTTTACGGGCATCTCCACCCCACCCAACATTCTGGCTACCGACGCCCTGCGGTCCGCCGGGCTGACGACCTTCAAAATATTCGACTTCACCCCCATCACCGCAGCCCTGGTCGTAGCCGGCATCACCTTCATGGTCCTCCTGGGCAAACGCCTGCTGCCCAAGGGCGCCGCGTCTGGGGCCGACAAAAACGGCATCGAATCGGCCTACGAGATCGGGTCGCACATCTTCACCATTGAACTCCCGCCGACATCGCCTCTGGTAGGCCGCAGCCTGGGTGAAAGCCGCCTCGGCTCAGCCCTTTACCTGACGGTAGTCGGGCTGCACCGCGCCGGAGAGCTGATCCTCTCCCCCCGGGCCCAGGAAACCCTGCAGGCCGGTGACAGCGTCATCGTCCATGGCCAATCGGACCAGGTCAGTCATTTCCACGGCAGTCGGCACCTGCAGGTCGAGCAGCCCGGACCCGAGACCGCCGAGATCACCGGTCGCCTGGGCACGGCCACGGTCCGCATCGGCAAAGGGTCACCGCTCATCGGACGTACTCTGGCCGAAAGCGCGCTGCGACGCGATCATCACGTGCATGTGCTGGCTCTCAATTCCCCCACAGGTGAATGCCTGCGGGAAGTCCGCCGCCACCGTTTCGAAGAAGGAGACTGCCTCGTGCTCCAGGGCGAACACAATACGCTGGAGACACTGACGGACAATAACCTTGTTGAACTGGAGAAGCCGCTGACAAAGGGTCCGGCCGATACGTCGGTCTGCGAACTGCTCAGCCTCTGTTCGGTGCGGGTGCCGGAAGGGTCGGTGCTGGCTGGGCGCAACCTGGTGGAAAGCCGCCTGGGCAACGCCTTCGGCCTGACGGTGGTGGGAATGGTGCGGGAAGGGAACGTGACCTGTCTGCCCGCCCCGGAGGAAACGGTCCAGGCCGGAGACTTGCTCGTGGTCCAGGGCCTGGCGCGGGACATTGACGTGTTCGAGGGACTGCAGGATCTGGAGATTTCGGAACAATCCTCGCGACTTTCGGCCGAACTGGAGTCCCAGCAGATCGGCATGGCCGAGGTGCTGCTCTCACCCCGCACGACCCTGGCCGGCAAGACCTTAAACGACCTGCTCTTCCGCGACCATTACGGGCTGAGCGTTTTGGCCGTGCTACGCAAAGGACGCGCCTGCCGCACGGGCCTGCAGGACATGCCCCTGCAGTTTGGCGACGCTCTGCTGGTGTACGGCCCGCGCCAGAGCCTTGAAGCCGTAGCCCGGGACGAAGACTTCCTTGTGCTGGACCAGGAAGCGGCCCAGGCGCCCCGCCTGCACAAGGCCCCCCTGGCCGCCTTGATCATGGCGACTGTGTTGCTCAGCGCCATCCTCGGCTTCGTGCCCATCGCCATCGCGGCCCTGGCCGGAGTGGCGGCCATGGTCGTCGGTGGCTGCCTGACCATGGAGGAAGCCTACCATTCCATTGAATGGAAGGTGATCTTTCTCATCGCCGGCATGCTCCCCCTGGGCATAGCCATCGAGAACACCGGGGCGGCGCAGATGGGGGCGGCGGCGCTCATCGGCACGGTCGGCGATCTGGGCCCACGCTGGGTCGTGGCCACGCTCTTCGGGGTGACGGTGCTCGGCACGCAGGTCATCCCCACGGCGGCTCTGGTGGTGCTCATGGCGCCGGTGGCCCTCGGCGCAGCCTCGTCACTGGGCATTTCGCCGCAACTCTTGATGATGACTGTGGCCATGGCCGCTTCGGCAAGCTTCGCGAGCCCCCTGTCGCACCCGGCGCATCTGCTGGTGATGGGACCCGGGGGCTACAAATTCATGGATTACGTGAAAGTCGGCGCGCCGCTGACCCTCGTGGTCATGGCCGTGTCGGTCTGGCTGCTGCCCATCCTGTGGCCAGCCTGAACCAGGGGATGACCGGGGGCACCCGCCCCTACTTTACCACGATCCAGCCGTCCGGGCCCTTCACGAAACGCGCCGTCGCCATCTCCTTGGAACGCCCGGCAAAGGGAACGGTCATGTCGATCTCCACGTCACAGACAAAACCGGGAGCGTCCTTGGCCTCCTTGCAATCGATCTTCCTGACCGCGTGAAGCTCCGTTTTTCCCAGAGAATCCGTCAGAGCCTTGCCCACTCCGCCGAAAATCTTTCCGGCCTCGTCGATGCTTTGAGCGGTCTTGGCCATGTCCTTCTCGAAAGCGGCCTTGATGTCGGCATCGGACGGTGCGACGGAACATCCGGCCGCAAACAAAAACAGGGCGCACAGGGCGGCAGTTGGCATGAATTTCATTTTCCCCTCCAGGGTTTGCACGTGTGCGAAAGAACCGGGTACCCGGCAAAAATATACAAGAGGCGGCTGCAAAAAACCAGGACGCGTCCAAAGCAGTGGTTTCAGTCGAACGTTGGGCGAACGTTGGGCGAACGTTGGGCGAACGCTGGGCGAACGTTGGGCGAACGCTGGTCGGCATGGGCGACTTCGTACCCGGCCATAGCCTTGCTTCGGCCGATGCGCAAAGTTCAGCATTCCTCTTCTTAAAGAGGAAAACCGCGCATTGCAGTGCCGTACATGACGCCAAAAATGGCGCTTGTCCAACGCGCATCATCCTCAAGACAAGCCCAGGTTTCCGGATTGTGGCGTAAGCAGGGCCGGGCTTCGGCATCAAAGCCTTGGTTCCCATGGCATGAAGCGTTGACTTCCCCGCCGCCCTATGCTCAAGGTTCCCCTCCCGGCTTGCGACGAAGGACCTGTATGAGCCGGTAAAGGAGTTTCGGCGGGCCTTGCCGGAAACTGCCCGGCGCGCGGCCGCGCGGCCGATGACCCGTCCCCGATTTTCCAGGGCCTACGAGCCGCATGAAAGGACTCCCGCCTGCGCAAGGCCTGAGCCTTTTTTGTTGTGCCCCGCATTGACATCACGGGGACTGGTTACTAGATTTGCAACTTTCCCTGTCCACCGGACCAGCCCAGCGGGCATGGTCGGCTGACGGCACAACGACCCGGTTTTACGGAGTTCCATGCACCCTTCGACCCTGATCTCCCGCATCGAGGCCACGGCCCCGCCACAGCTGGCCGCGTCCTGGGACAAATGCGGTGTACAGATCGCCTCCGCCACGTCCACGGTGACAACCCTGTGCGTGGCCCTGGATCCGTCTGTCGAGTCGGTGCGCCGTGCGGTGGAGATGAAGGCCCAGTTCCTGCTCTGCCACCACCCTTTGAGCCTCTCGCCCAAGCTGCCGAGCCGCCTGGATGATTTTCATGAGGTGCTGCGGCTCGCCCTGGGCGCGTCCATGTGCGTCTACAGCGCGCACACATCCCTGGACTCCAATCCTGACGGGCCGGTCAACTGGCTGGGGCGCCTCCTTGAACTTCAGGACATGGCCATCCTGGAAGTGACCCGCCGTGAAACGCCCACGCTCCTGCGACTGACGGATCTGACCGAACAGGAAAAGGTCAGGGATCTGACCGGGGTGGTCACACGCAGCGGCGGGCAGATGGAAGAATATCTGCTCTGGCCGGAAGAGCTGCCCGGATTCAAGGCCAAATTGGGAGCAACCGCGTCCTGCCAGGAGATCGCCCTCGGCGCGCCGGTCAGGCAGTACGGATTCGGCTGCATCGGGACCCTGCCGGCCCCCCTGGGCTGGAATGAATTTTCGGCCCGTCTCGCCTCCCTCGGACTGCCCCTGTCGCGCATCTCGGGACAGATTCCGCAGACCGTTACCCGAGTGGCCTACTGCCCCGGATCCGGTGCGGACCTGGGCCCTGCCGCCTTCGCCAGGGGAGCGGACGTCTATCTGACCGGAGACCTGAAATACCACCAGGCCCAAGCCGTTCAGGACCTTGGGTTGACCATCGATGTCGGACATTTTTGCCTTGAAGAGACCATGATGCGCACCTGGAGCCAGAGCCTGGACCGTGAACTCTCCCCCGAGGGAGTCCGGGTGGTCTTTCTGCCGGGCCGCAATCCTTTTGCCTGAATCTTCCCGGGAAACTTCCCGGAAAATTGATACGTTTTTGAGGAGGACGCTACCTTGAGTATTTATATGGAACAGATCGAGCAGCTCGTGGTGCTGCAGAAAGTGGATTCGGAGATGATCACCCTTGAGCGCATCCTCGAAGACGCGCCCAAGCAGCTGCGGAACCTGCAGGAAAAGCAGGCCTACCTCAAACAGCAGCAGGCCGTGATCCAGGATAAGGTCGACGTGCTGATGGAGCAGAAGACCCGCCTGGAAGGGGAGATCGAAAACGACTCCCAGAAGGTCAAGAAGAGCAAAAACAAGCTCATGATGGTGGAAAATACCAAGGAATATCACGCCATGATGCGTGAAATGGACACCATGGAGAAGATGAATCGCAATCGCGAGGAAGAAAGGGCCAACCTTCTTGCCGATCTCTCCGACCTCGAAGGCCGAAAAGACGCTCTGCAGAACGACATCAACGAACTCGAAGCGACCATCACCGCGCAGCAGTCCACCCTTGACCAGGAACTGGCCGATAAACGCGCCCGTATCCAAATTTTGGACAAAGATAAGAAAAAGGCTTCCGAGGCCGTTCCAGCGCCGATCCTGACGCGCTACAACTTCATTCGCTCCCGCATCCCCACTCCTGTCATCGTGCCGGTCAGCGAAGGGGTGTGCAAGGGTTGTCACGTGGTCATCCCGCCCCAGGCCTTCATCGACCTGCAGAAAGGTGAACAGATTTTGAGCTGCCCCAACTGTCTGCGCATCATTTTCTGGGAGCGTCATTTCTCGGGCAATGATTGATTTTTTGCGGAGCCGGACAGGCTGTCGCTGCCGGCCGCAAGGCCGGGGGAGGAAAGTCCGGACACCACAGGGCAGGATGCTGGATAACGTCCAGCGGGGGCGACCCCGGGAAAGTGCCACAGAAACAAACCGCCCGGACATGTCCGGGTAAGGGTGAAAAGGTGGGGTAAGAGCCCACCAGTTGTCGCGGTGACGCGGCAAGCTCGGTAAACCCCATCCGGTGCAAGACCAAATAGGAAGGTGACCGGCCCGGTCACGACCCTTCGGGTAGGTTGCTGGAGACGGCGGGTAACCGCCGCCCTAGAGGAATGACAGCCGCCCGGCAACGGGCACAGAATCCGGCTTATCGTCCGGCTCCGTTTTTTTTATAATGACACACTCACTCTGGACCATAATTCTGGCCGCAGGTCGGGGTTCACGCCTGGCCTCCTCCACCGGCGGCAAGTGCAAACAGTTTCTGCATCATGAGGGACATCCCCTCTATTGGCGCAGCGTGCTGACCATGTCCGCAATTCCTGAACTTGCGGGCGTGGTCCTCGTTTTTCCGGCCCATGAACTGGACCGGTGCCGCGCTGAACTCGAAAACCTCAAAAATATCGGGGACCCCGGTGTCCGCATTCTGGCAGTTTCGGGCGGAGACATGCGTCAGGACTCCGTGCGCCTGGGCTTGGCCGCCCTGCCCCGGGATTGCGAGCGGGTCCTGGTACACGACAGCGCGCGGCCTTTTTTCTCGGCCGCCCTCGTCCACACCCTCCTTGCAGGACTGACGGATGAGGCCTGCGGCGTCATCCCCGCAATTGCCGTCACGGACACGGTCAAACAGGTCGAAAACGATCTGGTCCTGGCCACGCCCCCACGCGAAACACTGCGTGCGGCGCAGACGCCGCAACTCTTTCCCACCGCCCTGCTGCGCCGGGTCCACGAACAGGCCCTGGCTGAAGGCTGGGCGGTCACCGACGACGCCGGCATGATCGAGCGCGCCGGGTTTGCCGTCCGTGTCGTGCCCGGCGAAACCGCCAATCTGAAAATCACCACCCCGGAGGACCTGCGCGTGCTTGCCACCCCCGCCCCCCTGCCCGTGCCCTGCACGGGATTCGGCTACGACGTACACGCCTATGGGGGCAACCGGCCCATGGTCCTGGGCGGCATGCCCATTGCCGGCGCGCCCTTCATCAAGGCCCATTCCGATGGCGACGTGCTCCTGCACGCCCTGTGCGATGCCATCCTCGGCTGCCTTGGACTTGGCGACATCGGCGAACATTTTCCGGACAGCGACGACAAATTCGAGAACATCTCCTCCGCCATCCTGCTGTCCGAGGTCATGGACAAGGCCCGTAGCCAGGGGCTGGTAATCACCCATGTGGACCTGACCGTCATTGCCCAGACCCCGCGCCTGGCCCCGCACAAGACGGCCATTCGCGGAAATGTGGCGCGCCTGCTCGAACTTTCCGACCTGCAGGTCAACGTCAAGGCAACCACCGAAGAGCATCTGGGCTTCACCGGCCGCAAAGAAGGCATCAAGGCCGTGGCCGTGGTCACGGGGGCAAGGACACCAGCATGACCAACTTCAAGACCGGCGGTCCCTGGATCACCCGCTTCGCCCCCAGCCCCACCGGGGCGCTGCACCTGGGCAACGTTCGCACGGCCATCCTGAATGTTCTCCTGGCCCGCCAGAGCGGCGGCAAATTCCTGCTGCGCCTGGAAGACACGGACCAGGAACGTTCCACCTTCGCCGCCGAGGCAGCCATCCTGTGGTCCCTGTCCTGGCTGGGCCTGGCCCCCGACGAACCGGTACGCCACCAGAGTCTGCGCCTGGACCTCTACCGCGAGGCCGTGGGCAGATTGGTGGCCGAAGACCAGGCCTACCCCTGTTTTTGCACCGACGCCGAACTGGAACGCGACCGCCAGGACGCGGCGGCCAGAAACCTTCCGCCACGTTACAGCGGCCGCTGCGCACGCATGTCCACAGACGAGCGCCAGATGCGCCTGGAGCACGGAGAAGCCCACGCTGTCCGCTTCCGCCTGCCGGAAAAGGCGGATGTCGCTTTCACGGATCTGATCAAGGGAGAAGTCACCGTTCCGGCTGGAGCCTTCGGCGATTTCGTGCTGCTGCGCTCAAACGGCTGGCCGAGTTACAATCTGGCCGTGGTCGTCGATGACGCAGACATGGGCGTCAATCTCGTGCTGCGCGGCGAGGACCACCTGACCAACACGGCCCGCCAGATCCTGCTGTACGAAGCCTTCGGCCACCCCCGCCCGACTTTTGCCCACCACGGCCTGCTCATGGACTCCGAAGGCAAGAAGCTCTCCAAACGCAGCGGGGCCCTCAGCATTCCCGACTGCATGGACATGGGCCTTGAGCCCCTGGCCGTGGTCCAGTACCTGGCCTCTTTGTCAGGAGCGCTCCCCACCAAGAATCTTTTCTCGTCAATTGACGAGATGGCCGGGGCCTTCAACCCCTTCGCCTTGGGCCGAGGCAACGCGGTCATGAGCCTTGACGAACTGGGGGCTTTGAGCGCGCGGGCGTTCAGGACGGCGGATCTGGCTGGCCAGGCCGCACGGCTGGACGAATCCCTCCCCGCAGGCAACGCATGGCACGGCGTTGACCCGGCGTTCCGGCTGGAACTGGTCTCAAGCCTGCGCGAAAACGCGTCGAACCTGCGCGAGCTTGTTGCCCTGCTCCCTCTTTTCACCGAACCCCAGACCCGTTTCGCCCCTGCGGCCCTGAACGAACTGGCCTCTTGCCTGCCTGTTCTGCGCGCGCTGGACGGTATCATGGCAGATCACCTCCCCGACTCGCGCCTGACCAAGGACGCTGCAAGCCTCGCCTTACGCCGCGTCAGTGAAGAGGCCGGCGTCAAGGGCAGACAGCTTTACCACCCCATTCGCCTCGCCCTGACCGGCAGCGACAGCGGCCCTGAACTGGTCGCCCTGCTCACGCTATTGCCGACAGGCCAAATCCGCGAGCGCGTGAGCGCGGTCCTGAACCTTTTCCCATAGCAACCACAAGGAATGAGCATGCAGATCTACAACAGCCTCACCAGGAAAAAAGAAGAATTCGTCCCGCTCAAGCCCGGCCATGTGAACATGTATGTCTGCGGCATCACAGCCTACGATTACTGTCACATCGGTCACGCGCGCTCGGCCGTGGTCTTCGACGTCCTGGTCCGCTACCTGCGCTACATCAGCTTGCAGGTCACCTTCGTGCGCAACTTCACCGACGTGGACGACAAGATCATAAGCCGCGCCAACCGCGAGGGCACGGATTTCGAGAGCATCGCCCGCACCTATATCGACGCCTTCTACACCGATATGGACCGCCTCGGCATCCTGCGCGCCGACATCGAACCCAAGGCCACCGAACACATCGCGGAGATGATCGAGCTGTGCGAGAACCTCATCGCCAAGGGCCACGCCTATGCCACGCCCAGCGGCGACGTCTACTTCAGGGTCCGCTCCTACGAAAGTTACGGCAAGCTTTCGGGCCGCAATGTGGAGGATCTCATGTCCGGAGCCCGCGTCGAACCGGGCGAAGAAAAAGAAGACCCGCTGGATTTCGCCTTGTGGAAGGGTGCCAAGCCCGGCGAACCTTTCTGGCCGAGCCCCTGGGGACCAGGCCGTCCAGGCTGGCACATCGAATGTTCGGCCATGAGCGAGCGCTACCTGCCTCTGCCCTTCGATATCCACGGCGGCGGACAGGATCTGGCCTTCCCGCACCACGAAAACGAGCGCGCGCAGACCGAGGCGGCCACGGAAAAACAGTTCGTGCGCTACTGGGTGCACAACGGATTCGTGCAGATCAATTCGGAAAAGATGTCCAAATCATTGAACAACTTCGTGACCATCCGCGACATCCTGGCCAACTACCTGCCTGAGGTGCTGCGCTTTTTCCTCATCACCAAGCACTACCGCAGCCCCCTGGACTACACGGCCGACGCCCTGGAAGAGTCGGAGCGCGCACTGAAGCGCATCTACCTGACCAAGGCCGCCGCCGAGGCGCACGTCGCCGGGACCAACTGGACCACCACGCCCCTGCCGACCGAAATCGTGATCGAGGCTACGGCCCTGGAGGCCAAATGGGACGAATCCATGGCCGACGACATGAACACGGCTGCGGCCCTGGGGCACGTCTTTGTGCTGATGAAGATCATCAACCGCATCCTTGAGGACAAGGGGCTCAAAAAGTCCGAACAGGGCCGGGAGATGATCCGCAATGCCCTCAAGCTTTTCGAACGCTGGGGGGAAGTGCTGGGCCTTTTCCTCATGCCAAGCGCCGACTTTTTGCGTCAGCTCAAGGACAGCCGGGTGCTGCGCAAAAAAATCGACACAGAGCTGGTGCACACCAAGCTGCAGGAACGCAAGCAAGCGCGTTCGGAAAAGGACTTTGCCCGTTCAGACGCCATCCGCGACGAGCTCCTGACCCTGGGTGTGACCATCCAGGACACGCCTCAAGGCGTGCAATGGGATGTTGAATAAGGGGCATGCCCCATGTCGAGCAAACAAAAGGCCGCATCACGCGGCCTTTTTAATTTCTGAAAATCAGTGCGCGCTTTTCATTTGAAGAGATTTTTGAGTCCTTCCACTCCTTTGTTCACGCCAGACCCAACGCCTCGCAATACGTCCTGCACGGCCTGTCCGCCGCGTAAGCCCAAGCCCTGGAGAACCGCTGTCATGTCGGGGCTGAAGGTGGGCTCGCGCACCGGGCCGCTGACCCGCACCGGCACACCGCGCAATCCCAGAGTGGCCTCCTCGAACTGTCCCTGGGTGCCCTCAAGCGCAATGAGGAGGCTGAAATCCAGGACTTCACGCACAAGGTCCGTCTGGCCGCTGCCGGTGATTCGAAAGCGCGGAGCGAGCAGCAGGAGATCGGGCGTTGTTTCCACTCCACTGATGATGTTTCCGCTGGCCGAAAGTAAGGAAAAAACCGTTCGTGGAGGCTCTTCCGGCCCGGGAGCCTGTCCCTTCACCTTGCGGATTCCGTCGCGCAGCAGTTGCGTGATATTCATGCCGTGAATGGCGCCGTCCTCAACCTTGAAATCGACCTTTCCATTGAGATTGCGCCTCAAATCCATGGAAGATTGCCCCAGTGAAGTTACGGAGGCGCTGCTTTCCATGGTACCGGAGAGACTGTCCTGGCCATGCAGGTCGCGCAGCAAAGGCCCCACCTGCACTCCAAGGATGGCGTGTGACCAGGAGTAGCGCGGTGTCTGCCCGCGCACATCCATGCTTGCCGAACCGCTGAGTCTGCCGTCATAGAGACTGGTCTTGATTTCTTCAAGGGCGATGACCCCTTCCTTGGCCGTGAGGCGAAGACTGGTGTCTGATACCTGCACTTTGCTCACGGTCATGGCGTCCACGGCCAACGTGGCGTTCAGGTTAAGGGCGCGCAATGCCGTAAGCGGCATCTCTTTAGTCTTGGTCGAGGCAGCTTCGGTCGACTGCTTTTCGCTGGATTGGGACATGGGGGTGTAGCGACCAAGGTCCAAGGTATCGAGATGCAGGTCGAGGGTGACGTGCGGATTGGTGCGCCCAAGGACAACAACCTTGCCCTTGAGCGCGGAGTCATCCACCGCGAGGAGCAGGTCCGATACATCGATGCGATCGCCAACGGCGGTCCAGGCGCAGGAAAACGCTACCTGTTCAAGGGCGGAGGGGTCAGTAAACGCGGGAAAGGCAAGCCCGAGCCGGGCAAAGACGTCCTTGGGGTTGAAACGGGCTACGTCGAGCCCGCCCCTGGTTTCGGATCCGGTACCTGCATTGGCCGAGAAGCGGACATCAAGGCCCAGACCCTGCATGCGGCCGTTATCGATGCGGCCGTCGGTGGAAAAAAAGTCCAAGGACAGCGAGACAGTCTCGGGACTACTTGGCAGCGACGCACCAGATAAAACTGCCTCCATGGCCAGATTCTCGACAGTCAGACGATCCATTTCCAAAACAGCCTTGGCCGTGAAATCGAGTTCCCCGGTGATCCCGCCCCGCGTAGCCATGGCATGGGTATCCACGACAAACGGTTCCCCGAACGCAAAATCAGACACATCAAGACGTATCCCGCTGATCTCGAAACTTTCCCCGCTTCGCCGGTCATCCCAGACAATCCGTGCCTCAGAAATTTCAAGACCGTCCACAATAAGACTCGCCAAAACCGGCACGCGCCTGTCCCGGACGAGCACGGGAACATCGTCGGAGCCGCTGTCCGGAGCCGCCGGAGCGGCGAGGTCCATCCAGTTACCGCGTCCCTCCGCATCACGCGAAAGATAAAGGGACAATCCCTCGATATCGATGGCCACGACATCCAGCCGTGAAAAAAGGAGAGGCAGCAAACGCGCCTTCAGATGCGCACCGGTCAGGGTCAAGAAAGGACCGGTAAACCCTTCGCTGTTGCCAAGCTCAATCTCACCAATGGACACGGACAGGTAGGGAAAGAACTCAAGTCCGAGGTCGCCGGATATGGTCAACTCGCGGCCGGTGTTGTCACGCACGGCCTGCACTATCTG
Organism: Pseudomonadota bacterium; assembly: GCA_018902545.1. Classification (GTDB taxonomy): domain Bacteria; phylum Desulfobacterota; class Desulfovibrionia; order Desulfovibrionales; family Desulfomicrobiaceae; genus Desulfomicrobium. The sequence continues at coordinate 386,550 of JAHIQM010000016.1, forward strand.
CGGCTTGAAGTCGTTGGGGTCGACAATGAGCAGAAGCGTTCCCGCGAGCCCAACGCAGAGCAGGGCCAGAGCCAAAAGCACTCGCACGATCCAAATTCGGACATTCATCAAACCTTCCCCTTGGAAGCGGTTTCGGTAGAAAACTGAAGGAGATGGAATTCAGCCCCATCGAAGCTACCATAGGGATAAAACCTTGTGGAATAAAGGTCAGAAATCCTGATCTTGAAGCGGCCAGAAATACTGATCATCCAGCAGGCCCAAAACGAAAAAGCCGGCTTTCACACCGGCTTTTCCGCTTCTAAAGATCAAGTAAGGGGCGCTAGCCCCAGTTAGGCGAAGTCAGACGCGCTCCGGTGGATGTCACCAGCAGACAAGAGTGACCGGACAGTGATGAAGTCAGGCGCATGGCATCCTGCGGAGACATGAGACTCAGCGCCGTGGCCAGGCCGTCAGCCTGCATGACAGTGGGCGCCTGGACACTCACGCTCCTGATGTACTGGGGCGAAGCTCCGTTTGTTGGGCTGACGAGGTGATGCGACTTCTTCTTGGAGTCGAAAAAGACCTCGTAACCGCCGGATGTGGCCACTGCGCCGGAACGCATGCTGATGATCGAAGGATAGTCGCCCCCCTTGTCCGGATCTTCAATGGCCACCCGCCATGGACGATCCAGGCCGTCCGTGGAGCCTTGGGCGCGGATGTCGCCTCCAGCATCGATAAGGAAGTTTTCAACGCCCTGCTTTTTCAGAACTTCTGCCGCACGGTCGGCAATAAAGCCCTTTGCGACACCATCAAGAGTCGCAGCCATGCCCGAAGCCGCGAAACGCAGATCGTTCCCGTTCCGCTGCAGTCCCGATGCACCGACCAGGTCCAGGGTCTCGCGAAGTTCCTTGGGGTCGGGCTTGCCATGCGTACGCTCCAGCAAAGTCACAACCGGGGCGATGGTGATGTCGAAACGTCCAGCCGAATTGCGGGACAGGGCGCTGCTGAAATCAACGACGTCCAGCAGTTCCTGCGGCGCACCGCCCAAGCGGCCGTTCTGGTTCAGGGCGGACAAAGCCGTGCCGGAATCAAAACGGTCAAAGATTCCGATCTGCCGCCGGACTTCCTCGAAAGCCCTGCCGATGGCCTCTTCCCCGAGACTACGGGAGGGCGCAAGGACAGTCATGTTCACAAAAGTGCCCATCAGTATGCGCTGCTCGGTGGTCTTTACCAGACTGGATGAGGCCAAGGCCGGAAGCACCCGGATGACAGGAGCCAGAGTCGCACTTCCTGCGAGAATGGCCAATGATTTCAGAAAAACCCGGCGGTCCTGAGTATGGGTCCCATGCTTCATATCTATGCTCCGCTCTTTTGACTTGGTTTAGGCTTTCAGATCCGGGACATGCGTTTCTTCAGGATAGCGGGCCGGATCCATCACAGGCGCATCGGCCATCAAATCGGGATTGAGACAGCGCAAGATGTTTCTGGGACATTTCTCGACGCACGCTTCCTCGCAGGAAGGTCCGTAAGCCAGACAAGTCTGGTGGTCGATGACGATGATGTCGTTCTCTTGCGTGATACACTTGGCCGGACATTTCTTGATGCACGCGCCGCAGCTGATGCAGCCGACCTCGCAGACATCCTTGACGGCCTTGGCCTTATCCTTGGAGGAGCAGAAGACCATGACGCGGGCGCGCCTGGGGATGAGCTCGAGAATCGTATTGGGACATGTGCGCACACACGATCCGCAGCTGGTGCATTTTTCCGGCGCGATGTGGACGACATCGTCTTCGATCCACATGGCATCGAACGGACATGCTCGCACGCAATCCCCAAAGCCGAGGCAGGAGTATGCGCAGGCGTCAGGCCCGTCATAGACCAGCTTGGCAGCGGCACAGGTCATAATTCCGAAGTACTCGAAATTCTTGGCAACATTACCCTCGGTTTTCAGGCAGCGTCGGAATGCGACCTCTGGGTCGGCATCCCCGGCAGCCTTGCCGGTGAGTTCCGCCACGCGAGCGGACACATCGGGCCCGCCGGCACAGCATTTGTTCGGTGGCATGTTGGGGTCGTTGATGACGGCAATGGCGTAGGCTTCGCACCCGGCAAAACCGCAACCGCCACAATTGGCTCCGGGAAGCGCATCGGTAACGACCTCAATGCGCGGATCCTCTTCCACATACAACACCTTGGAGGCTACAGCCAGGATTCCGGCAGAAACGAAACCAAGGCTAAACAACGTCAGAACGGATACTGTAATCATAAGGAAATCTCCACAACCTTAGGCTATATCATCCCCTTGAACGCCATAAACGCCAGCGACATGATCCCAGCCATTACCAGGCCGATGGGTACTCCCTTCATGGCCCGAGGAATCCTGGAAATTTCAAAACGTTCGCGTATGGAAGCCATCACAACAATGGCCAAAATGAAACCCAATCCGGATGCCACGGAAAACAGCAAGGACGTCGTGATGTCGAGTTCCTTGCGGTGCACCATTATGGCCACGCCCAAGACCGCGCAGTTGGTGGTGATGAGCGGAAGAAAGATGCCCAGCGATTTGTACAGGGGCGGAACCATCTTCTTTAAAAACATCTCCACGAACTGAACCAGGGATGCGATGACCAGAATGAACGCAATAGTCTGTAGATAGCCGAGGTTAAACGGAATAAGCACGTTCTTTTGCATGAGATAGGTCAACAAAGTCGCCATGAACATGACGAATGTGACGGCGCAACCCATGCCGATGGACACGCTTTTTTCCTTGGAACAGCCAAGATACGGGCAAAGCCCCAAGTACTGGGCCAAAATTATGTTGTTAACAAAAATGGCCGAGATGAAAAGAAGGAAAATATCCATAGTACGTCGCTCCCGGGTTTAGCTTTTGGCTGATTCCAGCCGTTCCAGCTTCTTTTGGTTGACGATCTTTTCCAGGCCCTTGCAAGCCGCACAGCCCCTGCACCCGGCGTCGAAATTGGGGTCGAGTTCGACACCGTTTCGCTTGGCCTGCCAGGCGGTGAAAAAATTCATCCCGGCAAGAATGAGTCCAAGACTGATGAACGCTCCGGGCGCCTGAACCATGAAGGTGAACGGTTCAAAGGAAGGACCGAAAAGATCTACCCCAAACAAAGTGCCAGCTCCGAGGGACTCACGGATGCTTCCGATAAAAGTCAGCGAGATGGTGAAGCCTATGCCCATGCCCAAGCCATCGGCCAGAGCCATGTGCGGGGGGTTTTTAGAGGCGAAACCCTCGGCGCGGCCAAGAATGATGCAGTTGACGACAATGAGGGGGACGAAAATGCCCAGCTGCTGATAGAGCGGGTACGCAAAGGCCTGCATGAGCATCTCGACAGTTACCACCAGCGAGGCCGCGATGGCGATGAAGCCCACGATGCGGACCTTCTTGGGGATGATCTTGCGCACCAGGGAAATGATGACGTTGGACAGGGTGAGTACGAAGATGACCGCGGCCCCCATGCCAAGACCGTTTTCGGCGGAATTTGTCACCGCCAGGACAGGACAGAGCCCAAGGACCAGACGAAAGGGAGGAATCTCCTTCCAAAGTCCTTTGGTGAATTCTTGCATCATTGTGGCCATGTAAATTCTCCTTGAGATGATCGCGAACTGACTACCACGTGGTTTTGATCGTATCCTTGAGCGCCGCATACCATCCGGCCGCCTGCTTCACCGCATCGGTGACGGCGACGCTGGACACGGTCACTCCGGAAATGGCGTCTATGTCGCCGCCATCCTTCTTCAAAGTGGCCTTGGCTGGGTCCTTGGACCTGAACTGTTTCGTGAACGCGTTTTCCTGGATACGGGTCCCAAGGCCAGGAGTCTCCTTGTGCGTAGTCACGCTGATGCCGAGCACCGTGTCGGCGCTCACGTCGAAGCCGACAATGACATTGACATCACCGCCGTATCCAGGTCCTGCCCCTTCAATGGCCACGGCCTGCAGCTTACCGTCCTTCATGGAGGGGAAAACCAGAACTTCCTGTTCGGTTCCAGGAAGGGTCAGCTGCTTACGATCGGCAATGGGGTCGTTGGTAGCCTGCATGAGCACCTGCTTCAGGGCCGGGCCCTGGACATTGGCAAGCACCTGCACCTCGATGATGGGATCGGTAGCGACCTTGATCGTGGACAGAATGAAGCCCGAGAGCCCGGTGATCAAGGACAACACAACCACCATGCGTAATATTTCCATCATGGCTTCTTACCTCCCGCCAAAGGGCTTGGGTGCAATCATTTCAAAGAGCGGAGTGCACAGGTTTATCAAGAGTATCGCGAACGGCACCCCGTCGGGGTATATGCCGTACGAACGAACGATGATGACCAGCACTCCACCGAAAAACCCGAAGATCATCATGGGGATCTGACGGGAAGGTGAAGCCGATGGGTACGGCATGAGAAAGAAGGCCGCCAGCATGGTGCTGCCGGTCAAGAGATGGAAAACCGGGGGTGCGTAGGCCTCGGGATCGAGGATGTTGAAGACCAGACCCGCTACAAACACACCGGCCAGAAAAGTGACCGGGATGAGCCAGCGCACGTGGCGCATGCCGATAAGTATGACTCCGCCCAGAATAACCGCCAGGACCTGTGAAGCGCCCAGAGCTCCGAGGTTGTCGCCGAACAGAAGGCTCACTGGCGAAATGGCGGCAACAGCGTCAAGGCCGAAGTACTTGAGCTCGCTCAAGGGCTCAACAAGATCCCAATTGAGCAGCATGGCGTTGAGGTCCATGAAATCCGGCCATGAGATGGTCAGGATGCACCATCCCAGCGCGGGCGCGCAGACCGGGCTGCCGCCGTAGCCGCCGAAAACCATGCGCCCGAGGATGATGGTCAGGGCGCTGCCGATGACGACAAGCCAAATAGGCGCTGTCGAAGGCAGCAGAAACGCGAACAGGACGCCATCGACCAGGGCGCTGAAGTCATCGCCGGTCGGTTTCTGTTTCATCAGCCGCTGCACGGCGAATTCCGTGGCAACAGCGGTCAGTCCGGCCCAGGCGATCACTTCGACTGCACCATAGCCGTACTTGAAGAAAGCCATGAACGCAGCGGGCAACAGCGCCAGTAGCGTCATAATCATGGTTAATCTTACGGTACGGCCGCTGTGCCAAAGCGGTGCCGAGGACACGGTGAATAATTTTTGAGACATTTCCTGGCTAGCCATGTGCTCTTACCCTTGTTGGTTCAAGTCTGTTATGATGAAAATATCAACCGCTTCGCCGCGTCAGTCTTGCAGCCTGCACGTGCTCACGACTTCATCCTTTTGTGCCAGGCTGTGCTTGGCCAGCAGGATATATTGCATCACGGGACGCGTAGCGGGGCAGACAAAGGTACACATTCCGCATTCCAGACAGGCATCGACATTCTTGTACCTGGCCTCGTCGTAGAATCCGAATTCAGCGTTGCAGGAGAGCAGGCCCGGATTGATACGGGCAGGACAGACAAAAACGCACTCTCCGCAATTGATGCACGGGTTGGGCTGGACCTGAGGACAGGCGTCTTCCCGGACCAGACTGATGGCGGTGCAGTCCTCTGGAATCCCCATGGCAAGATTAAAGATGGGGGTTCCGCGCATGGGCCCGTTCAAGGCGATTTTCCACTCCGGCCCATAGGACACGCCCGCATGATCCAGCAGGTCCTGGACAGGCATGCCGGTGGGGACGAGATAGACCTTCTCACCCAGGCTGACCACCGCTTCCATCAGAGGAAGTTTGGTCTGGGTGACCCTGCCGACCTGGAAAAGATCGGAAATGGAGATCACATCGACATTGTCAGGCCTTTCGGCCCCCGTGGCGGCGTAGACCACCAGCGGATCGATGGTCGCGGGATAAACATCGCTGGCATGAACCGTAGTGCAGCCATGCAGAGTGATCTGTTTGCCCTTGGCCACGACCAGCTTTACGGTTCCGGGCTTGATGGCCCGTTCCAGAGTCTGGAGGCCGACTTTCAGGGTTTCCTGAGCGTCCTTGACGAGCTGCTCGCTGACCAAAACTCCGGGTTCGGGATTGAGGCCGTTAATGATCAGAGCCCGTGATGCATGAAAACGGCTCGTATCCAAGCCAAGCTCCAGAAGTTTGCGTGACAACTCCTCGTTCTCGAGGGTGGCGAGCTCCGCACAGGGCTCCGTCACCGGCGGCAAGGCGGTTTCCTCGCCCTCCTTGGGAGCGGGAATGGGACCGATGACGATGGCATTGGCCAGCACGTCTTCAACGATCCCGTCTATGCTCGAATGGACAAAACCAAGGCCGTAGGCGCTCTTTGTCGGATTCTCGGCGATGACCTGACCGCGGCCCACGATCTGCTTTTTCTTGACCACGGGTTTGTGTTTCTTCTGAATCGGAATTCTCACCAAAGACGGAACCGGGGCGTCCTGTAGACTGCCCGTGACTTCGACCGATGTGTTCAGGCGTAATTTCATCATAATGGTCTTACCTGGTGTGACAGCGGGTACACGATTTTTCGCCAAAAGGCCCAGCTCCAACCTCTTCGTGACACTTCATGCACTGATCGTGGAACGAATCCATGCGATGCGGCAAAGGCGTGGCGTCCGTATCATAGTGACAGGAATTGCACGTAGGCTGAGGACCGTCGGCCTTGCCCGGAAGCAACTCATGACACTCGTTGCAGCCTTCAAGTTTCTTTTCGTACATGTCGGTGTGGCAGCTCTCGCACTTGACGTGGACCGCGTCGCGCAACGACGGAGTGCTCCCATCGGCCGTTTCGCCATGACACTGGTTACACGCTCCCGGTTCGGGCTCGATGTCCACATCGTGGTGACAATCGGTGCAACTTGAGGTGTACATCTCTGCGTGGTCATCATGGCTGTAGGCAAGCTTGCCCAGCTCGGCATGGTGGCATTGCGTACAGGTTTCAGCCGGCAGATCCTGCTGGTGATCGGCGGTGAACTTTGCGTCGAACTCCGTGGCATGACACGAGCCGCACGGCAACGGGGACAAGGTCGGGGTGTCACTCTCGTGGTGACATCTGACGCAATCTCCACCCATTTTGTCTACGTAATCCACGTGACGTGAATGGGTAAAAACTACATCTCCGCCCTTATTGTCCAGTCGAAGACGGACAGGCAGCTCTTCCGAAGGAGCCGGCGTGAATTGGCCACCCAAGACCAACAGCGCCAACATTCCGCAGACAATGATGATGGGAACGTAACGTTTTTTCAAGGCAGTGTCCTGTGCTACGGTTAGACGCAACTAAAGACCGGATACTTGCACTAAGTATCCATCTCAGACAAGATAAACAACGCGAGTCAACTTTTCCTGTCAAAAAAATAATCTTTCGGTGTTCTACTATTAAAATAATGTTTTTTTGTAAACATAAATCTGAAAAGCTTGTTAAACTCAACTAGTTTACTCAAGTTTTATTGAGAATGATACTTGACAAGGCCTCGCTGAGTTCGGCTTGATATGTGCGCTGGACCAGCCATCGTTTTCAGGTCATTATTCATTGTGGTTGACTACATTGGCACGACCAGCCCTCTCATTAATCAGAGGCCGCTGCATAAATCGCGAAAGAACCTGAGCTTCATTATCGCGAAAGTTTGTCCAGCGTGTGCAGGCGAACCAAGTCAGGATACCCGTGAAATTGAGTCTTTTCATGTAGTCAAAAAAAGACATGGGTCCCCTTCTTCAATGAACTGGGGAATAACGACTTTTTGCAGTGATACCTACTCCGCGAAGGCTGCTGAACACCCACAAGCATTTTGTGTCGCGGATCCTTGCTCACGCCGTTCAACCTGGAGTTGGCGAGGGCGAGAAAAAACCCTTCTTCCATATCATGGTGCATCATGTTTTTTGCCTTTCTTGCCGTATGCGCCGGACTGGTCGTCCTGGTCTGGAGCGCCGACCGCTTTGTCGACGGAACTTCCAGCTTGGCGAACCACCTCGGAGTGCCTCCTCTTCTGATCGGCATGGTTGTCGTTGGATTCGGCACCTCAGCTCCGGAAATGGTGGTCTCGGCCCAGGCCGCGCTGAACGGCAACCCGGGCATTGCCCTGGGCAACGCTTTCGGATCGAACATCGCCAACATCGCCCTCATCCTGGGCCTGACCGCCTTGATCATGCCCATAGAATTCAACTCCCGGGTGCTGCGCAAGGAGTTGCCGATTCTGACCGCCGTCACGGCGCTGGTGGCCTTCCTCCTTTACGATGCTTTCGTTTCCCGTGCCGATGCCCTGCTCATGCTCGCTGTTTTCGGTGCCCTCATGTCCTGGACGATATGGCAAGGTTTTCGTTCCAACGAGGATCCGCTGAGTTCTGAAATCAGCCAGGAACTCCAGATACAGGACATGTCTCTTGGACGGGCCCTGGTCTGGCTCGCAGTGGGGCTCATTTTTCTGATCGCAAGTTCACGCCTGCTGGTCTGGGGGGCAGTGAAAATTGCGCACGGGTTCGGGGTCAGCGACCTGATTGTGGGGTTGACCGTTATCGCGCTGGGCACCTCGCTGCCCGAACTGGCCTCCTCCATCGCCGCCTGCCGCAAGGGAGAAGACGACATCGCGCTTGGCAACGTGATCGGCTCCAATCTTTTCAATACGCTGGCCGTGATCGGCATCGCGGGTAGTATCCACCCCATGGATGTCGAGCCTGAGGTCATCTCAAGGGATATGCCGGTCATGATCGGACTCACGCTCTCCTTGTTTTTGATCGGCTTCGGGTTCCGCAAACCAGGCCGCATCAGCCGTCTGGCCGGAATCGCCTTGCTGTCTTGCTATGTCGGCTATAACGCCTTTCTGGCTAAAAGCGTCCTGTTTCCCTGACCCCGGACGCAAAAAAGGCCCGGAAGCGTTTGCTCCCGGGCCTTTTTGCGTCAACCTGCAACCGGCTATCTGGAATCGCCAATATCCTCGCCAATCTCCTGCAGCATAGTGCGAATGGCGGCGAGTTTGTCGCGGTGCTTGCCGTCCAGACGCTGGTCCAGATCCTCGGCGGCATGCGCCATGGCCCGAACCTGATTTTCCATGGTCATGAGCGAGGTACGACGCGGCAAGGTGCCGAGTTCCGTCACCTTGCCGTCCAGGGCCGCATGACGGGCATCAAGCTCAAGGACCGCGCTGTTCAAGGATTTGAGTTCCTCGATTTCGCGGCCAAGCCCGGTTACGTTCTGATGCAGGGCGTAAAAAAAGACAAAAAGAAGCAGAATGGTGCAGGCCGCGAGGCCCGCCGCCAATCGATCCTTTCCGAACATGTCCTTTGAGTCCATCTTACCTCCTGGCAACAAAAAGTCCGCGCAATAGAGATCAGCTATCCCAAATGCGCTCCGCTCTCAACCTCAGTTGATGAGGGCCTGCAGGGGCGCGGGAATGCCACCGCCCCGATTGATGAAACTGCTGGACATGTCGTTGCTGCGCACGGGCATGATTTCAGCCTCACCCAGCAAGCCACCGAAGTAGACCCGGTCTCCGGCCTTTTTCCCGGGAACGGGGATGAGCCTGCAGGCCGTGGTTTTCTTGTTGATCATGCCGATGGCCATTTCGTCGGCGATGATGGCGGACAGGGTTTCAGCCGTGGTGTCGCCGGGCAGGGCGACCATGTCGAGGCCCACGGAGCAGACAGAGGTCATGGCTTCCAGCTTCTCAAGGCAGAGATGTCCGGCAGAGGCTGCAGCGGCGATATTCAAATCCTCGCTGACGGGAATGAAGGCTCCGCTCAGGCCGCCAACCCGGGTGCTGGCGAAAGCGCCACCCTTTTTTACCGCGTCGTTGAGCATGGCCAGGGCCGCCGTGGAACCGGGCACGCCGATGGCCCCGAGTCCCAGAGACTGGAAGATTTCGCCCACGCTGTCGCCGACATTGGGGGTCGGGGCCAGGGAAAGATCGACAATGCCGAACTCCACGGCCAGGATGCGGGCCACCTCGCGACCAATGATTTCGCCCACGCGGGTGACCTTGTAGGCCGTGCGCTTGATCACGTCGGCCAGTTCGCCCAGATGCGCGCCGGGGTTGTCCTGCAGGGCGCGGTCGATGGCTTTCTTGACCACGCCGGGGCCGCTGACGCCAACGTTGATGACGGACCCCGCCTCGCCCACTCCCATATATGCGCCGGCCATGAAGGGCACGTCCTCGGGGATGTTGGCAAAGACCACCAGCTTGGCGCAGCCCAGACCGTCTCGGTCGGCCGTGCGCGCGGCGGCGGCCTTGATGGTGCGCCCCATGAGGGCCACCGCGTCCATGTTGATGCCAGCCCGGGTACTGGCCACATTGATGGACGAACACATGCGGTGGGTGACGTCCAGGGCCTCGGGGATGGCGTCGATAAGCGCCAGGTCGCCCTTGGCCATGCCTTTCTCGACCAGGGCGCCAAAACCGCCGATGAAGTCGACGTTCACGTCCTTGGCGGCCTGGTCCAGTGTCTTGGCTACCTCGACCATGCCGCGACTGTCGAAGGGCGCGGCGGCCACGGCGATGGGACTGACCGAAATGCGTTTGTTGACCACGGGAATGCCGTAGCGGTCCCCAACCTCGTCGCACACGGCGACCAGATCCCTGGCCAGGGTGGTGATGCGCTTATATATGGTATCGTTGAATCTGGACAGGTCGTGAGAAGCGCAGTCCAGCAGGCTGATGCCGAGCGTCACGGTACGTACGTCCAGATTCTCGTTCTTGATCATGGACAGGGTGGATAGAACCTCGCGGTCGTTAAGCATGCCTTGTCTCCTAAACTCGGTGAATCGTTTCAAAAATGTCGCGGTGCTGGACCGACACGTCGAGGCCCTTGGCGGAGCAGATGTCCTGCATGACGCGGCGCAGGTTTCGATGCTCAACGCCTTCCGGCAGATCGACCTCGAAAATCATGATCATCTCGTCCACGCCCTCATCCTGGGTGATGATGGCCCGGAAATTGGCCACGTTGCAGGAAAGGGAGGCGATGGCTCCGGTCACGGCGGCGATGGTTCCGGGCTTGTCCACGCCCCTGGTGGTGATGACAAACGGCTGCGTCGCGGCGACCGGAGCCGGAGCGGTTGCGGCCATGGGTCGCAGGTGGGCGCTGAGTTCCATGCCCTCAAGGGCCTCGTTCAGGCTGCGCCCGATCTCGCCCAGCGGGTGCTCATCGGGATTGAGGACGATGAAGATCGATGCAAACTCGGTTTGCAGGATGGTCTGGCTGACGTCTTCGATGTTACAGCCATGGGTGAACAGAATAGTCGATATTTTTGCCAGGATACCCGGCTTGTCTTTGCCGATGACCGACAGCACGAATTTACTCATTGATCCTCCGATTCTTGGGAAAGTCCTGGTCTATGGCTTGGGCTACGGGTTCGCGTCAAGCCCTATCCCCATGCCACTCTGGCCAAACATGAGGAGATAGGCTAGGTGGCTGGCACCCAAATACATCAACCCATCCGAGGTACACATGGCACACATAGGAACTCCGCTCTCCCCATCCGCGACCAGGGTGCTCCTGCTCGGATCCGGAGAACTGGGCAAGGAAGTGGTCATTGAACTGCAACGCCTGGGCGTGGAAGTCATCGCCGTGGACCGCTACGAAAACGCCCCGGCCATGCAGGTCGCCCATCGCAGCCACACCGTATCCATGCTCGACGGCCCGGCCCTGCGCAAGATCATCGAAAGCGAAAAGCCGCACTACATAGTCCCGGAAATCGAAGCCATCGCCACCGACACCCTGGTGGAGCTGGAAGCCGAAGGCTACACCGTCATCCCCACGGCACGCGCGGCGAAACTGACCATGAATCGCGAAGGCATCCGCCGCCTGGCCGCCGAGGAGCTTGGCCTTGCGACCTCGCCCTACCGCTTTGCCGAGACCTATGAAGAATATCTGGGGGCCATCAAGGCCGTGGGCACCCCGTGCGTGGTCAAACCCATCATGAGCTCTTCCGGCAAGGGCCAGTCGGTGGTCAAAACGCCGGCCGACGCCGAAAAATCCTGGAAATACGCACAGGAAGGGGGCCGCACCGGCAAGGGCAAGGTCATCGTCGAGGGATTCGTGGATTTTGACTATGAAATCACCCTGCTCACGGTGCGCCACTGCGGAGGCACCTCATTCTGCGCACCCATCGGCCACTTTCAGAAAGACGGCGACTACCAGCAATCCTGGCAGCCCCAGCCCATGAACGAGAAGGCCCTGGCCGAGGCCCAGAGGATGGCCGAGGTAGTGACCGGCGCCCTTGGCGGAAGCGGAATTTTCGGCGTGGAGTTCTTCATCAAGGGCGACACTGTCTATTTCAGCGAAGTTTCCCCTCGCCCTCACGACACCGGCCTCGTCACGCTCATCTCCCAGGATCTCTCGGAATTCGCCCTGCACGCGCGGGCCATTCTCGGCCTGCCCGTGCCCTTCATCCGGCAGCTCGGCCCTTCCGCGTCGAGCGTCATCATGGCCGAGGGGGCTTCAAAACAGGTGACTTTTAGTAATCTTGAAGCCGCCTTGTCCGAGCCGGACACGGACCTGCGCCTCTTCGGCAAACCCGAGGTTGCGGGCAAGCGGCGCATGGGCGTCATCGTGGCTCGCGGCGAAACTCTGGAAAACGCTTTGGACAAGGCCAAAAAGGCCGCTAAAGCAGTGTCTATCACGCTGTGAAGCGTTGACAGCCAATGATTTTCTTGTCAACGCCACGCGCTTGGCATAGACAGCTCCGGTCCCGGCGATATTCGCCGCACCCATCCGGCACGATCCAGCTCCGCATAGGCTCCGCCCTGCAACCGGACCGCGACCGAACCCTTTCAAGGAGACAACATGTTGAAAAAATTTGCTTTGCTACTGTGTCTGGTCCTTACCTGCAGCACCGCATACAGTGGTGAGAAAGAGCACCGGGCCCTGGCTGAAGAACTGATCATGATCACCGATGGTCACACGGTCATGGAAAAGATGAAAGCGCAGGTGACCATGATTTTCCAGCAGATCACCTCCCAGATGAACATCCAGGAAGCCGACAAGCCCAAGCTGGAGCAATATTCGGCCCGCTTTGACGCCATTTTGAAAGAGGACATGGCCTGGGAAAAGGTCAAGAACCAGTACCTGGATCTCTACACTTCGGTCTTCACCGAGGAGGAAACCAAGACGCTGCTCGATTTCTACAAATCCGACCTGGGAAAGAAGGTCACGGAAAAGATGCCCGACCTCATGCAGCAAAGCTTGAACGTGGCCCGCACCTATATGCAGGGAGTCGTGCCGAAGCTTGAGGAACTGACCGAGGAAATGCGCCTTGATTTCGAGGGCGCAAATTCCCAGGAACCTGGCGCACAGGCACCGCAGGAAGAGAAAAAGCAGTAATTTTTGACATGCTTGGCAATAGGCTCCCCGGCATGTCCGTGGAGCCTTTTTTTATGCCTCAGGCCAACAGGGCGCGGATCTCTCGCCGTGCAGCCTCCAGAAACTTGGGATACTTCTCCCTGATTGGGGCAGACAATTCCATGGACCAGTCGCTGATGGTCAGAGGCTCCATGCCGATGACCAGCAACTGCGGTTTGTTGCCGAGCAGTTCCGCCATTTTGAGGGAATCAAGAAGATCGATGTCATGCAGGGACAGGCGCTGCTGGTAATTATCGCGCAGGTTCTCTTCCGTAAAACGGTACACCGTTCCCGGTTCCCGGCCGCCCTTGACCGTGTCCAGCACAAGGACAAGCTCGTAGCGCTGAAAAATATAGAAAATATCCTGCGTGAAAGTGGCACCATCCATAAAATCGACTTTTTCCAGATCCCACTCTTCCTCCCGTCCCAGATCCTGCACCGCGTGCACACCAACCCCGTCGTCGGTCAGCAGCAGATTGCCCACTCCCAGAACCAAAAGTCGTTTCATTCCGTGTTCTCCAGACCCTGCGCTTTCGCGACAGCAATCACTTTGAAAAAAATCCCGCGCCCTAAAAAAAAGGGCCGGTTTCCCGGCCCTTTCATGGTTCAGTCAATCCGCGTTAGTCAATGTTGACAACGTGTTCTTCACCGGTCTCAGCGTGCAGCACGTGCACGGCACAGCCCAGTCACGGGTCGTATGAGCGAACTAGGCGCCCAATATTGACAGGATTCTTGATGTCAGGAACCGGCACACCGATGAGGGATTCCTCGATCGGACCGCGCTGGCCCATGTCATCTCTGGGGTTTGCATTCCAAAGGGTGGCAGACACGACCTGATAGTTGTCGATCTTTTTATCTTTGATCTTCAGGTAGTGCAACAGGGCCCCACGGGGAGCTTCGGTAAAGCCGGTGCCTTCGGCAGCATCCGGAATTTCGGACGCGACGTATGTTTCGGCGCCAGGCTGAACCTGCTTGAGCCATTTCTCAACGGCCACGGCGGTGACCCAGGTTTCTTCGGCACGGGCCACGTGGCGGCCCATGATGGAGAAGGCCTTGTCGCCCAGATCGCGGAAGTTCTTGGCTTCGATGCCGTAGAGATCCTTGAGCAATTTCTTGCCCACGGGGCTCAGCTCGGGGTTATCCACCCACATGCGCGCCAACGGGCCAACTTCGCAGGCTTTGTCTTTGTAACGGGGGGACTTGACGAAGCTGTAGGCTCCTGCCTTGTCCGGATTGGGGTTGGTTTCGCCAGCGGTGTAGTGCAGGCCACCGGGGGCCGACTGGTCGAAGAACGAGTGACCAACGTATTCCTTGATCAGCTGCGGATCGAATGCTTCGTCCTTGCCGTCAATGTAGACACCGGGCTTGAGCAGGAAGGTCTTGCTGTCGTCGTCTTCGGGGAAAACACCGAAGGCGATGACGTTCTTCCAGCCGATGCCGGTCTCGAACAGATCTGTGTATACGGAGCCCAGGGTGTAGACCAGGGGCAGATATTCCTCGACCACGAACTTCTGGACTTCCTTGAACCGGGCTGCGTACTCGGCAACCTTGTCGGCAGTGGGAATCTCGGTTGCTCCGCCAACGACCATGCCCTGAACGTGAGGCATGCGGCCACCGAACATGGCAACCATTTCGTGACAGATGCGGCGGATTTCAAGCGCCTTTAAGTACTGGTTCAGTCCGTAGGTGTTCGTTGCTTCGGCCTTGGCCGGATCCTTGATGCGATCCGTCAAAAGGTCCGCATTGGCGTACCGGGGCACGAAGGGAGAAACATCCGGACCTTTGACGTAATCCAGGGCGGCCAGATGGTAGAAATGCAGGATATGAGACTGCAGATAGTTGGCGCCGAAGATCAGGTTACGGGTGATGCGACCGTTGGTGGTCACTTTAACGCCGAAGGCGTCGTCCTGGGCCATGACGGAAGCCGTACAGTGTGCCGTGGGGCAAACGCCGCAGATGCGCTGCACGATCTGGGAGGAATCCCTGGGATCGCGGCCGCGCAGGATCTGCTCGAACCCGCGGAACATGCCGCCGGAACACTTGGCGTCTACGACCACGCCATCTTTAACTTCAACTTCAATCTTGAGATGGCCTTCGACCCGAGTCAACGGATCTATGGCAATCTTAACTTTCCCGTCAGCTGCGGGAGTAGCTGCTTGTGACACGTGCGTCCTCCTTGATTATTCCGCTACATAGAAAGGAGACTTTCCATCCGGAAAGTCCGGTTCCACACAGCCGATGCACACGGCGTTCTCGACACACCAGTTAATGCCGTTGTTCCAGCGACGCTTGGCACAATCGGCATAGGTGGACGGACCCTTGCAACCGAGTTCGGCCTTACAGCCGGGCTTGGTGAAGGTTTCCGAGAATTCGGAGTTGTCGTATTGATCAAGATACGGACAGGTCTCGTGCAGGTTTTCGCCGAAGAACAGCATCGGACGCCCATCGTCATCCAGGTCGGGAAGCGGATGTTCCGTGGGATTGAGCACATGGCTCCATGCTGCCACCAGCGTGCCGACCATCCAGTCCGGATGGGGCGGGCATCCGGGCACGTTGACCAGCAGCTTGTCGATCTTTTCATCAGCGAAGAAATCGCGGAGGCTTTTCGCTCCGGTGACGTTGCCAGCAGCTGCCGGAATGCCGCCGTAAGCGGAACAGGTCCCGATGCCGACAGTGGCAAGAGACTTGGGTGCCAGATCGCGAATCAGCTCCATCATGGATACTTCATGGTGTTGGCCCTTGGCGTCCAAGGTTTCACCGACGATGCAGTAGCGACCTTCCTTGGCGGTGGGGATGGAGCCTTCCACCAGCAAGAAAAAGTTGCCTTTAAACTTTTCAGCAATTGCGTACATGTGTTCCAGCGCCATCTCACCCTCACTGGCCATGACCGTGGGATGATACTCAAGGCTGATTACATCCAGCAGAATCTCCTTGATTCTGGGATGAACAGCATTAAGCAGAGAAACGGAACATCCAGTACAACCCTGTCCCTGTACCCAGATGACCGGAGCTTTTTTGGCCCCTTCGGTCATTGCGTGCAGTATGCCCGGATGATAAATCTGGGAGATTCCCAATCCGGCGACACCTGCGGAGCACAGTTTTACGAACTCACGTCTGCTAAGACTCATACCCTCCTCCTTCAAAAAGGTAATAGCGTGCAGAGACTTCGGCCTTTTTTTCACGAGCATTCTGATATCCCTAAATTTATTGATATGTCAACGCAGTTTGAATCGAAAATCATGATTCTAGGCATATGCTAACGACTACACATACTGATCATCACTCCGTGATATCATTCTAATTAACAAGCCTTCTCTGTAATACTAAATATTAAATCATAACACCATTTGACAGACCATCTCCTGCTTGTGTCGGCCATATGCAGAGCACTTTATGCTGAAAACGTAGCGGATTTTTTTGTCCCGCGCGATCCAGGGATGGAAACAGGCCGGTCCAGGGTTTTCAGTTGCGCCTGGGGAAATATGCGCAGGTCGCTCGGCAGGGAGGCGTTCATATTGTTCTTTCCTGCGACCCGTGGTAATTAAGCGGAATATCAAAGCGTTCCACGGGAGGCGGA
This sequence comes from Pseudomonadota bacterium, assembly GCA_018902545.1. Taxonomy (GTDB): domain Bacteria; phylum Desulfobacterota; class Desulfovibrionia; order Desulfovibrionales; family Desulfomicrobiaceae; genus Desulfomicrobium. Next base: position 403,371 of record JAHIQM010000016.1, read on the forward strand.
TATGCGGGAGCTGTTCTTGGCGTTGCTGGCCATTCTTGTGGCCGCGTCCGATGCGACTTCAAACTCCATGAATATAAGCATCGTTCACAGCTACCACAAGGAGTACGCATGGGAGAAAAGCCTGACCAGCGGACTTCTTGACACATTGCCCCAAACCGCCACCCTTGACCATTTTTATCTCGATACCAAGCGAATCGAAAAATCCCGCCACGCGGCCCAGGCGGAAAAAGCCTTGAAGCATCTTAACTCCACGTCGCCTGATCTGATCATTCTCTGTGATGACAACGCGGCCAAATATCTTGGTCCCGCCTTGAAAAACGGGCCCATTCCGGTCGTCTATGTGGGTCTTAACCGCAACCCCCGGGATTACGGCCTCTTTCCGGCTGACAACATGACCGGCATCCTCGAACGGCCCCTGCTCAAACGCTCCCTGCACTCCATGTGCAGGCTGGTGAATACCGAAGACACCAAGGTACTCATCCTCTTCGACTCCGATTCCACATCCGACGCCGTTCTGCACGAAGCGTTCAAAGGAGAAACGCAATTCAACCTGGGCAAGGTACGCGTGGAGATCAAGCAATTCGAATTGCTGGAAGAGTGGCAAAACGCCCTGCTTGAGAGCAAATCCGATGGATTCGACACTGTGTATATCGGCCTCTACCACACCTTGCGTAACCGTTCGAACGAGCATGTGCCTGATGAAGACGTCATTGCCTGGGCCAACGCGCACGCGCCCGTGCCTATTTTCGCATTTTGGGATTTCGCGGTGGGTAAAGGCAAAACCATCGGCGGGCATGTCTTGAGTGGCCGCGACCAAGGCTTGGCAGGCGGATTGATCGCCTCGGAGGTTCTGGCCGGCGCGCCGCCGGATCAAATTCCGCCCCGCACCGCCAAGGAAGGATCCTACCAGTTCAGCATTCACGAACTCAACCGCTTCGGCATCAAGCTGCCGCCCACAATCAGGGAGCAGTCCACTCTTGTGCCGTAAGCGGCCCCGGCGGGCCGGGCTTCTTCGGACAGGCTCACGCCTTGACCGGGAGCGGGTCACTCATTACCAGCCATGGTCATGAACACACACATCACCGACCATAAAAAACAGCAGATTCTCGACCATGAGTCGCAACTGGCCCATAAACTGGCGTTACAGATCCTCGACAAGCCCAAGCCCCCTATCTGGATGATCTTTGTGCCCATATTCTTCGTATTTTTCGTGCAGAAGATGAATCAGTACAAAAGCGGACTCGCGGAATTCGTCGAGAACTACCTCAAATCCAGGCGGCATGCCCTGGAAATCGCCCTGAAGGCTGAAGAAACGGCCAAACCGGCAGACCTGGACGCGCTCATGGAAAAAGTGGGTAACATTCCGGATCAGGCCCGTCCGCTGTTCATGGAGTGGATGGCCGTGCTGGTCGACCACTACCGTCTGCTCCTGACCTCGAAAGGCAATACCCATGCGGCGCTGGTGCGCAGCGGCTACCAAAGCAAGACCAATTACCTGCTTTTCTGCAACTGTCTCAACAAGGCCGAAAATGCCTACAGCAAAGCGCTCTTGCCCCAAATGGACGGCGACAACCAGGATCTGCGCCACGTCATCGAGAAAATTGACATTTGCGTGGCAAATCTGCGCCGCGAGGACGCTGACAAGATTTTCTCCTGATCCGCGCAAGGGTTGACGCCCTTCCTCCTTCCTCTTTCTAAACATCTCCCGGCGATGCCGTCTTGACAGAAGGCATCGCCTTTTTGTCGCCCAAAACGGACCAGGAACGTGGGCACCCGTCTGCGCAGATGGAGTCCCTGATATTAATTCAAGCACACCCCCCGCCCCCGTTCGATCGTCCGCACCATCTTCGCAGTCCCAGCCGCAGAACCCGACACCCGGTCGGACGTGCTTGAGCATGCGTACGCGGCAAATGCCGATTTTAGTTGAATCAGAGTGAAAGTTATTCTAGTATCAGTTTACTATAGCAAACTATTTCCAACGTTTTTTGCAAGCGGCGGGCAAGCCTGACCGGGGAACGAATGGCAAACATGGCCGGACTGAGCATGGAAGAAAAGAAGGGGCATATCTTCGAGCATGAGAAGAAAATGGCGCGTCAGCTCGCCTTGATGGTGATGGACAAACCCGAACCACCCTTCTGGGCCAGCTTCATCCCCATGATCTTCGTTTTCTATGCCCAAAAGCTGAAGCAGTATTCGCAGGGTCTGGACGACTTCGTGGACAACTATCTCGTGTCCCGGCGCCACGCCATGGAAGCGGCACTCGCGGCCATGGTCGAGGATTCACGCGTCGATGCGCGGCAACTGCTCAAAAAAGCAGGAGACATGCCCCCGGCGGCCAAGCTGCTTTACCTTGAATGGGTCACTCTGCTGATTGATCATTATCAGGTGCTGCTTGACGCCGATGGCGACTGCCATGAGGATCTGGCGCGGGATGGCTACAAAAACAAACGCGGCTATATTTCCGCGTGGACCAGCCTCAACGATGCCGAACGTGCGTTCAACATGGCTTTGCTGCCGGATGTCGATGGCGACTCCGAGGACATCTTGAATGTCATCCAAAAAATGAACGCGGGCATCGTCCATCTTCGATACCAGGACGCCGAAGCGGTATTCCCACATGAAACGAATTGAGTTCCAAAAGACCGCTTGGCGTGCCCCAGAGAAGCCCCTTTGAGCAGAATGGACCCACGTCCGCCGAGAGTCCGGCCAAACCCCTAGAGCATCTCTTCCATCTGCGTGAAGAAATCCGAGCGCTCAAAAGCAGGAGCATATTTTTTTTCAAGCTCATTCAAGCTGCCAAGAAACGCTTCCCATCCTTCGATCTCTGCGACCTTGGCCTTGTCGCAAAAAATCTTGAAACGCGTGCCCCGCGGACACTTGGTCATGTTGATCTCGAAGCTGCGGCCGGAGGTATACACCGTCCAATGCGCGGACCAACTGGTCCTGTCCCCTTCCGTCTTCTTGTACTTTTCAAAAAAAGCCTCAAATATGCGGACAATACTTTTTTCGTCCATATTTTCCTCCTTCTGATTCGCGCCAACCGCCCATATCCCTCGCCGGCATGAGCGTCGGTCGACAATCCGGGGATCACAGAGCTGAGACTTGCCCTTTGGCCTGACTCCGTTGTATTGGTAGGACCAATTTACGGAGATCAATGTGCCCACATCAATCCAGCAGAAAAGAATCTACGAAGAAATCAGCATGCGCCTGCAGACCCTAGTGCAAAGCGACAATCTCAAGCCAGGCGACCGGTTGCCGCCAGAACGGCAGCTCGCGACCATGTTTGGAGTGTCGCGCAATTCGGTGCGTGAGGCAATCAAAAGCCTGGAACAACAGGGACTGCTGATCAGCAGGCCCGGCGCAGGCACGTACCTCGCCGAGGATACCCAGGAGAATCTGACCACGGCTCTGGGAAACGCCTTTGCACAAGCGCGACACCGCCTGGAAGACATTTTCGAACTGCGACTGCTGCTGGAACCCCAGATCGCTCATCTCGCCGCACAGCGCATCACCCAGCACGAGATTGAAGAATTGAGCGGCCTCATGGATATTTACGAGAAAAATCTGCACGATGGGCAGCCCGTCTTCTTCCTCGATCAGGCGTTCCATGATGCCATTGCCGCCGCCACAGGCAACAGGTCCATAACCCGGCTCATGGAACAGATGCACGACCTGTTGCGCGAAAGCAGAGACGAAGCGCTGCAATCGCCGACCCGCAGCATCAGATCACTGGAAGACCACCAGAAAATACTGTCGGCCCTGAGTTCGCAAGACCCGGAACGCGCCCGCGAAGCCATGAAAGGACATCTGGAGCATACCCGGGAAATTGTTTTTACCTCAACAGACGCCACTGCAAAAAGTCGCGAAAGAACCTGAGTGTCATTCCCGCGAAGGCGGGAATCCATTCTTTTCAGATAGTTAAAAAAGGCATGGATCCCCTTCTTCAGGGGGAGGACGACTTTTTGCAGTGACGTCTCAACAACGGGAGAATAGAAAATGAAGGAAATTCATAAAACCGCCCGCGACCTGATGGCCGGATTTTGCCGTGTCTGTCCGGTCTGCAATGGCAAGGCCTGCGCCGGGGAAGTGCCCGGAATGGGGGGCCTTGGTACCGGCTCGGCCTTCATGGCCAATGTCAGCGCCCTGGCCAAGGTCAAGTTCAACATGCGCCTGATGCATGGCATCACTGAACCCGACACACGCACCAGCTTCCTCGGGCTGAATTTGTCCATGCCGGTCATTGCGGCACCCATCGGCGGCGTTTCTTTCAACATGGGCGGCAAGCGCACCGAAGAGGAATATATCACGGCGGTCATCGACGGCTGCAAGCAGGCGGGCATCATCGGATGCACCGGAGACGGGGTGCCGCCCTTCATCCACGAATCCGGCCTCGCGGCCATCGCGGCGGCGGGCGGCCACGGCATTCCGTTCATCAAACCCTGGGAAGACGCCGAGCTTTACGAGAAGCTGGCCAAGGCCAAGGACAGCGGAGCCACGATCATCGGCATGGACATTGACGCGGCCGGCCTCATCACGCTGCGCAAAATGGGCCGACCGGTTTCACCCAAATCGGTGGACACCCTGCGCGAGATCATTACCAGAGCCGGAGTGAAGTTCATCGTCAAGGGCGTCATGACTGCGGAAGACGCGGCATTGGCCGCGCAAGCGGGAGCCGACGCCATCGTTGTTTCCAACCATGGCGGGCGCGTGCTCGACTACACCCCCGGCACAGCCGAGGTATTGCCGGAAATCGCCGGGCAGATGAAGGGAAAAGTCGCGATACTCGCAGACGGAGGAGTGCGCACGGGCGGAGACGTGCTGAAGATGCTCGCCTTGGGGGCGGACGCAGTCATGATCGGCCGGCCGTTCAGCATGGCAGCCATGGGCGGGTTGAGCGAAGGAGTCGGCACCTACATCGCGGCGCTACGCACCGAACTCATGCAGGCCATGGTCATGACCGGGGCCGAATCCATAGCGAAGGTATCCCCCGCCCTGCTCTACGACAAAGCTTGAAAAAAGGGCCGGGAAGCCGGCCCTAACCTCTGTATTTCAAACCTGTCTCGTAAACAGGCAGCCCACGCTCCGGGATTTCCTTGCTCCAGCATACGGCAACCGGATAGCGATCGAAATCGCCCATGTCGGATTCGGGCGAATACCCTTCCAGGGACAGCTCCAGCTTGGCCCCCTGCTTGATGGGTGTGCGGGTCTTCAGACACATGCCGCCGTCGCTGTAATTGACCAGACGGGCATACAGGGTCTTGTTCTGGCCTTCGTAGACGTAACGGACAGGCACCAGGCAGTCCTTTCGAATGTGGATGCGTTTGTTTTCACTCATTGGATAATCCTCCTCGCTGCGTGTTCCGGCCCTACGGGCTCAAGGTCAACTCATAATCAAACAATCCTATTATTAAACCATTCCGGACAAAGAGGCAAATCCGCAATTTACCGAAATGCCGAAAAAAATCCTTGCCATTTACCCCCCCCCTCTATATTAACCGACTTCGCTTTCGGGGTTACCCGGCAAGCAGGTTCGGCGAGGTAGCTCAGACGGTTAGAGCATGCGGCTCATATCCGCAGTGTCGGGGGTTCAATTCCCTCCCTCGCTACCATAAAAAAATAAGGACTCCGGCTAGTTAGCTTGAGTCCTTTTTTATTTCTTCACGATTCGGTCAACCATTGGTCATCCCCGGTCTGGCTACGATCCGGAGCAAGCTTCCCGCTGCCTTTATCGCATTGCGAGTCACGTTTTAAGTTTTACGTTTTAAGTTTTAAGCATAACACCCTAAAACCCTAAAACTTAAAACCACGCGCAAGCGCGTCACGCATCACGCATCACGTTTTATCCTCCCCCCTAACACCCTAAAACCCTAAAACTTAAAACTAAGCGCCAGCGCCTCACGTTTTACGCTCCCCCTAAAACTCTAACACCCTAAAACTTAACACCACGTAGCGCTAGCGCTAGATTGCCGCGATGAGTTCTTCTCCTGCCCGCCACGCCAATCAAAGAAACCCAAACATCCACAGCGGAATCCTGCGGCCCATGCCTATCTCGATGTTGTCGAGGGCCAGCCAGGCGTTTTCGACCCCTTTTATCTGCCCGCCATCCTTGCCTTTCCCGCCGATCTCAAAGGTCAGGCGGCCGTCAACCAGAAAATCACCCTTGGGCGCGACCCTGACCGCATGATCCACCTGTAGCATGTTCAGAAAGAACGTTTCGCGGATCGCGCCCTTGCCCGCTGCCGAACCACCGGAAAGGGCGTGATAGAGATTGGGGTTGTGCAGATAGATCTTCTCGGGCTTCTCCATGGCGCGCAAGCCCTTGTCGCGCTTGGACACGGTGAGCAGGATGCCGGCATCCTCCAGGAATCCGAGATAGGTTTTCAGGGTCCGCTCATCGCCTATCCCCAGAAGGCCCTTCAGCGCTTTCATATCCGGGGTAAACGGTACCAGCCCGGCAACGACGGCCAGGAGTTTGCGTACCTTGCGGATGCTCGCCCCGCCAAGCCCGGGATGGATGGCGGGCAGGTCAACCTCCAGAGTGGCCTGGACCTGCTGGGTCAGCGTGAGGTGGAACTGCGCCGTATCGGGATACTCCAGAAAATATGGATAATATCCGCACGCAAGGTACTTGGTGAACAGGGCCAGCACCTTGTGTCCGCCCCGCTCCAGTTCGCCGACAATCCGCTCCGCCGTCCGCTCATGGTCGCCTGTAAGGTCCTCGAGCGCCAGCCTCCCGTGTTCGAGCCCGTGGACCATGCCGAGATACTCCCGAAACGAAAGGCCCCGCATTCGCATGACCAGCGCCCTGCGGCTCAGATCATGGCTGCCGCGCGCGATCTCCAGAGCCGAACTGCCCGAGGCGATGATTTTCAGACCGGGAAAGGTGTCGGCCATGCTTTTGAGTTCCATGGACCAGGACGGGTATTTGTGGATTTCATCAAAGCAGATGATCTCCCCCCCATATTTCTGGAATTCATCGGCAATCTCATACAACGACGAGCGTGCCACCAGAAAATGGTCAGCCTGAACATACAGGCCCTTGCGCGTGAAAACGTCGCCGCCACATCTTCCCAGCAGGTGCTGGATCATGACCGTGGTCTTCCCGACCCCTCGCGGACCAATGATAATGTGAAAACGACCGCCTAAAAGAGCGTCCTCAAAGATAGGGCGCCGGTACGGGCGATTGCGGACACGGATCAACGTCTGACTGAGACTGAAAAGATCGTCGAGCATGACGGGCTCCAGAATGATAGGATTTGAATCCAGCCATATCGACTTTTTATTAGTATCGCAATACTATTTTGTCAGTGGATGGCGTCTCATCTCAGAGAACAAGCGAGGCGTCGGTCTTAGCGCGCACGTTGTGTGGAATGGCTGAAGGTTTCTGGTTTTTAGTTTTTAGTTTTTAGTTTCTGGTTTTAAGTTTTAAGTTTTAAGTTTTACGCATAACACCCTAAAACCCTAAAACTTAAAACCAAGCGCAGCGCCATCGCATCACGCATCGCAATCCCGCTGCCTCTCCAACAACACCGTTGACAGCACGCTTCATCGCACTTAAAAAAGCACTATTAAAAAGGAGATGAATCATGTCCGTCATCACTGCTAACGAAATCAAGAAGCGGGGAGTGGCCTGTATTGCCGAGAGCCTGGCCCATTCTCCGGAGGCGGCCATTTCGGTGCGGGGCAAAAACGCCTATGTTGTCATGAGCATGGAGCAGTATCAGCACTTGCGCGAATGCGAACTCGAAGCTGCCCTGCTTGAAACCAGGCGGGACAGGGAAAGCGGCAGGCTCGTTCACCACTCCGTGGCGGAGCACATCAAAAGCCTTCAACCATGAGCGGTTACAAAATCATCTTCACGGAGAGCTATGTCCGGCGGGCACGGAAGTTCTTCAAACGACACCCGGAAATTCTGGGGCTCTATGAGAAATGCCTGATCCTCATGGAATCAAACCCATTCCACCCCTCCCTGCGCATCCATGCGCTGCAGGGCAAGCTCAAGGGGCTCCACTCCATCTCCATCACGTTCAGTTACAGGCTGACCATCGAATTTCTGATTGACGACAAGGAGATCATCCCGATCAACATCGGGACGCATGACGACGTCTATGAATAAACGGCCCATGCCTGTCTGGCCCAGCCTGCCTCCATCATCGCCTTCATCCCACCCAACCTGCTTTTACCCTTCGCTACTCACCAATCACTACCAGCCCCTGCTATCCATTGAAATTTTGACCTTTCGCCCCTCGTCGCTGCCTCCATCGCTGCCTTTATCGTTGCGGACGGTGAATAGTGATCGGTGAATAGTGATTGGCAAGGCACGCTGACTCTGTCGCTCTCCCATCGCTGCCTCCGTCACTGCCTCCGTCACTGCCTCCGTCGCTGCCTCTATCGCTGCCTCTATCGCTGCTCTCGACATATAGCCAAATAAAGACTAAATTAAGACTCTCATATCCAGGAAAAAAGGAGGATTTAGCGTGAAATATTCAACCCAGATCAAATCGATCAGTTACCTCAAGAATCACACGGCCGAAGTGGCCGCGACGCTTGCGGAAAGCTGCCAGCCCATGCTCATCACCCAGAATGGCGAGGCCAGGCTCGTGGTCATGGATGTACGCAGCTACGAAATGCGTGAGGAAACCCTGGCGCTTTTGAAGCTCCTGGCCTTGGGGCAGCGGGAAATCGACGACTCCAGATTCCGACCCGCCGAGGACGTTTTCCGGGATTTGGACAACCTTGACCTGGGTTGACGCGATGCAGGTCTTCATTCTCGATTCCGCCGAGCAGGATCTCAAGGAGCTGCACGCGTATATCCTTGGCCGTTTTTCCCCGGGGCGATGGCGCGCGACGTACGGACACATCAAAGAGGCAATCGTCATGCTGGCCAGCCATCCGTTGGCCGGATCCATGCTGGAGGAACTGATGGATTTCGGTGCCTCGCAGTATCGGCAAATCATCTGCGACAAAAACCGCATCATCTACGAAATGCGCGATCAAACGATCTATATCCACATCATTGTCGACACCCGCAAGGATCTGCAAAGCCACCTCTCAACACGACTGCTCCGACCGGGGTCGCTGTCACGATGAAACGCATCCGGCAGGTACATTCCATGTCACTGTTTACTCATGGAACAGCCGTCCACTCACGTCTAACACTGCCGGTTACAGTCGCTACCTTCTTATCGCATCGCGCCTAACGCTACCCTGCCTCCGCCCCTGCCTCCGTCCCTGCCTCCATCGCTGCCTCCATCGCTGCCTCCATCGCTGCCTCAGTCGCTGCCTCAGTCGCTGCCTTTCCCGCATCACGCCTCCCGCTCCCCTGCTTGATTGAAAAAAATGTTCACTATTTACATGTGTTCAAAATTTTTATACATGACGAAATAATGAACACGGACGAGAGAGCCCCTCTATGAACGAACAAGAACGCACATTGCTGAACCAGGCAGTCACGGCTGCAGCAAAGTTGACTGGCCTGGACATCTCCGTTGATCGAGCTCCTGGCCAAGACGGAAAACGCATTGACTGCATTATAACCATACGCGGTCAGGGCAGCGAAGTGAGCTTGCCGACAGAGATCGTACGCAACCTGACCAAAACTGCCATCGGGCCGGTGGCAGCCAAAATCAGGAATTTCGGCGGACCCGCCCTGCTGGTCACGCCCTACGTAAATCGCAACATGGCCGAAAGGCTCAAGACTCTCGGCGTCCCCTTCCTGGACTTGTCAGGGAATTTGTTCATCAACGTGCCACCCTACTTCATCTACGTCGTGGGACAAGCCCGTGCCGAGGAAACGAGCTTCGCCCAGGGCACCGCGTTCAACCCCATGGGCCTGCAAGTGATCTTCACGCTTCTGTGCATGACCGAACGCGTTTCCAGCGCCTACAGGGACATCGCAGAGGACTCGGGCGTCTCCCTTGGCACCGTGGCAAATACCCTGGCCGCACTGGAGCGAGGAGGCTACATTGTCGACATGGGCAACCGAGGCAGAGCCCTTGCCAACGTGGAAGAACTCTCGCGACGCTGGGTCATGGAGTACGCCGAACGACTCCGCCCCAAGCTGTTTATGGGACGCTATTCCCCGACGGAGCCAACCTGGAGCGCCCCAGGAGGCACAAGTCACTTTCTGGGCGGCGAGACGGCTGCGGCCCTCCTCACGGACCACCTCAAGCCGGCCATGCAGACGTTCTACCTCAAGGGCGAGCTGAAGGATTTCGCTATCGCCAATCGCTTAAAAAAGGATCCTCAGGGGCCTGTTGAATGCCTTAAGGCATTCTGGCGTTTCGATTACCCGTGGGACCATGGCCGCATGGCTCCCCCACTCATCATCTACGCAGATCTTCTGGCGAGTGGCGACCCGAGAAACCTTGAAACGGCAGAGATCATTCATGAGCGCTTTCTCACCCCACTCTTCGCAAGAACACGCTGACACTTTCCAGGCGCTTCAAAAAATCGCCGCAACGGCTGCAAAGCTCCAAATCCCATTCCTTCTGGTCGGAGCCATGGCCCGTGGCATGCTTCTTGAACATGTGCGCGACATGAGCAAGGAACGGCGTACGATGGATGTGGATATCGGTATCTTAGTTGGGTGTGCGGGAAGAACGATGACGGAACACTCAACGACCAGCTCGTTCGCGATATTTCAAGATATCTCCCTGGTCGCGAATATCCAAATGCCGAAAGGATGTTGAAATGCGTTCTTTCAGGAATCGATTTCAGCCGAAAAAAATCTGTCCGATGAATCCATAGCGTTTTCTGAGCGAGATATCGCCAACGCATCACTCCGCGCCGAAGATTGATGATCTCGCGGATTGATTAAACTTGGCACGATGGCACTCGACCCCTGGCAGGGCAAGATAAGTCAAAACGATGCCTGATAACCAGCTTCTTAATTTTTACGTTTTAAGCATAACACCCTAAAACTCTAAAACTTAAAACCAAGCGCAGCGCCATCGCATCCCGCATCACGTATAACGTATAACGCTCCACCTCCCCCCTAACACCCTAAAACTCTAAAACTTAACACCACGCGCAGCGCCATCGCATCACGCCTCACGCCTCACGCCTAACGCTCCCCTGCCTCTGTCGCTGCCTCTATCGCTGTCTCTGTCGCTGCCTCCGTCCCTGCCTTTATCGCTGCCTCCGTCGCTGCCTCCGTCGCTGCCTTTATCGCTGCCTCCGTCCTGTCCCCCCTGCCTCTTGACACCCTCCCAAGTCTCGTCCAAAATGCAATCAAAATGCACATCAGCCAATAGTAGGAGTTCACAACGTGTATCTCACCAGAACACTTGAGAAATTTATTTCAGGAGCGGCCGCATCGTTTCCAGTAATTCTGCTGACGGGCGCGCGGCAGGTGGGCAAAACGACGTTGCTCAGGGCATTGGGCGCGGAAACACGCACATACGTGACCCTGGATGATCCCCTCGTACTGCAGCTGGCCAGGCAGGATCCTGCCCTTTTCATGCAGCGCTTCACGGCGCCCGTGCTGATCGATGAAATTCAATACGCTCCAGGGCTCCTGCCGTTCATCAAGATGGCCGTGGATGAAAATCGTACGCCAGGGCGGTTCTGGCTGACCGGTTCGCAGCAGTTCCAGCTGATGAACAATGTTTCGGAATCGCTGGCTGGCCGGGTGGGCATCGTGCACATGCTGGGCCTCTCGCGCATGGAGGCCGGCGGGAGCGGAAGAGAGCAGGGGCCTTTTTTGCCCGGTCCGGACCTGTTCACGGCCATGGCGGGCGGCCCTGCCGCCCTGTCCTTGCACGAGCTGTATGCGGTCATCTGGCGCGGGTCGTTCCCGAGCCTTGTGGTGGCAAAGGAGATGGACCGCGACATGTTTCTTGGCTCCTACGTGCAGACGTATCTGCAGCGCGACGTCCGGGACCTGGCGCAGGTCGGCGACGAAATGGCTTTCCTGCGCTTTCTGCGGGTCTCGGCAGCACGCACGGGACAGCTCCTGAACATGGCCGAGCTCGCCCGCGATGCCGACGTCGCCCCGAACACGGCCAAGCGCTGGCTGTCCATTCTGCAGGCCTCGGGTCTGGTGTATCTGCTTGAGCCATGGTTCACCAACGTGACCAAGCGGATGGTCAAGACACCCAAACTCTATTTCCTGGACACGGGTCTGGCCAGCTACCTGACCCAATGGTCGTCCCCGGAAACGCTGGAGGCCGGGGCCATGGCGGGAGCGATGCTGGAGACTTGGGTCGTAGGCGAACTGCTCAAAAGCTGGTGGCACAACGGACTTGGCGCACCCTTCTATTTCTACCGGGACAAAGAGCAGCGCGAAGTCGATCTGCTCATCGTGCGCGATGGCACGGTTTATCCCGTCGAGATCAAAAAATCCGCATCGCCGGACAAAACTGCGATCCGCCATTTCGCATCCCTGGACAAACTCGGCATGCCCGTAGGCCCGGGCGCAGTCATCAGCCTCGTCAGCCAAGCCCTGCCCTTGACCGAGACCGTCTGGACCATTCCGGCGGGAGGCATTTGAAATGAGGTAGTGATTGGTGAACAGTTGATTGGCAACGCACGCTGCCTCCGTCCCTGCCTTTATCGCTGCCTCCGTCCTGCCCCCCCCTGCCTCCATCCCTGCCTCCATCCCTGCCTCTATCGCTCTCCCGTCGCTGCCTCCATCCCTGCCTCTGTCGCTGCCTCTGTCGCTGCCTCTATCCCTGCCTCTATCGCTGCCTCTGTCGCTGCCTTTCCCGTTGCCTTCCCCTCCCCCTGGCCCCTTGCCAAACAACTAACTCTGAGTTAATTATTTCCATGCCCATCATGTACAGCAAGCAGGCGCTCAAATATTTGCGAAAAATGCCCAAGGCGAAGGCTGAGGACATCATGTCGGCGGTACGCCAAATCGATGAGGACAGATCGGCTTTTCAGGGGAACCTGATCAAGATGACCAACAGCCCATACTTTCGACTGAGGATTGGCGACTACAGAGTGATTTTAGAAATCGATGACGGAAAGCTCATCGTGCTCGTGATGAAGGTAGGAACCAGAGGAGATGTCTACAAATGAACGTCCAAGTTATTGAAAACAATTCCGGAAACCCCGCCTATGCGGTGGTCCCGTGGGATGAGTACAGATCGATGGTAGAACGTCTTGAAGAGCTTCAGGACATCGTGGATGCTGACAAAGCCATGGCGGCCATTACGTCCGGTGAGGAAACCTATCCCCACGATCTCGTAGAGCGACTGCTACGCAGGGAGAATCCGCTTCGGGTCTGGCGCGAATATCGGGGCATAACGGCTGCGGCCCTGGCCGCGATGGTCGGGGTCACGCCTTCTGCCATTTCCCAGGTTGAAACCGGCAAGCGGGGACTCTCCGTAGATCTGCTCAAGAAACTGTCCGAGGTTCTTCAAGTGGATATGGACGATCTCGTGGATTGATAAACTGGGCGCGATTGCACTCGACCATGGCAGGGCAAGATAAGTCAAAACGATGCCTGATAACCAGCTTCTTAATTTTTACGTTTTAAGCATAACACCCTAAAACTCTAAAACTTAAAACCAAGCGCAGCGCCATCGCATCCCGCATCACGTATAACGCTCCACCTCCCCCCTTAACACCCTAAAACCCTAAAACTTAAAACCAAACGCAGCGCCATCGCATTACGCCTAACGTTCCCCTGCTTCGAATGGCCATTTTTGACGTGTATGCAGGAGCCTTAAAATTTGGATCGCCAGGCCCTGCTCTCGATAGACGAGGACATAGGGCAGACCAGGCACTACAAGTTCCCGAGTGCCCGCTCTGGCTCCATTGCGACCCATCTGGGGGAACTGGTCCAGGCGCTCGCTGGCTGTCCGGATCGCCTGGGCAACTCGGTGCGCGGCCTCGGCATCATCGGCGGCGATGTATTCAAGCACGATGCCCAGATCTTTTGCGGCGGGTATCGTCCATCTGAGCATCTTACGCCCCGTATTTGTTGAAGATTGCCGTCACTTCCTCCGGGGAAGCGAACTCGCCTTTATCGGCGGCCGCAATGCCTTTTTGGACCTCCGCCACAAACCAGGCCTGATGCTCCAGGATGTCGTCCAGCGCTTTATTCAGCAGCCAGTTGCGGCTTCTGCCCATGGACGTGGCTATAGCGTCGATACGCTCAATTTTGTCTTTTGATACACGAAAACTGGTGGATACGGTTTCTGCGCTGCTCATGATGATTCCTCCGTGTAGTCACACTAACTACTAATGACTGCGCTGACAAGCAGGCCCCCGCTCCGGCCACAGAGGTGAAGAGTGATTGGTGAATAGTGATTGGCAAGGCACGCTGCCTCCGTCGCTCTCCCGTCGCTGCCTTTCCCCCTGCCTCCGTCCCTGCCTTTACCCCAACGCCCTTATAGCCGCGATGTCGCTCAGCGCGTTGCTGTAGGTCGTGTTCACGACCCGATGGTTGAGCTTTCTGTACAGGGAGACGAGACGGTAGTTGACGATCACCTTGGTGAACATGTCTTTGTACAGGTCGCCCAGTTTTTTCTCCTCGTTCTGGAAGAGCGTGTCGAGTTCTTTGATCCTGGGGTCCAGGAACGTGGTCAGGTTGCTTTCGAGCTTCTTGGAGATGCTGGCCAGTTCCATGTTCACGCGCGTATCGGGCTGGGTGATCATCTTGTACGCGAGGGCCACGCCGATGACCCCGAGTATGCCCATGCCCACCGGGGCGGTCAGCACCTGCGTCACGGCCAGGGTGCTCAGGATGCCATACTTGGCGGCCACGACTGCGGAGATGCCCCCGAACGTGGCCAGCCCGATGATGTTGCTCGTCACGTTGTCGATGTCGTTCTTGATATGGAAAAACAGGCTGCATGACGGGGCCACGGACAGGAAATCGCGCTTGGTGATGTTTTCCGAAAGCTTTTCGGACGAGGTTTCAATGTAGCCCCTGATGGACATCAGCTCGTTGCGGATCTTGTCGAGCTGACGGTCGTATTTATGCTTGAAGCGCGAATAGCGCCTGTCCGCGATGAGCGATGCGTGCTCCTTGCCGAACTTTTCCCAGAGGTCTTTTCTGGTCATGTCGTTCATGCGCAGCATCTCCTCGGTCATGTCATGCTCGGCCTCGATGACGATGTTCTCGACGAGCTCCTTGAAATCCTCGTGCATCCGGCTTCGGCAGTCGATGATCTGGCGCAGCAACAGGTCGAACCTTTCGAAGGCATTGCGCGAATACTCTTCCACGAGGGAATCGAAGGTTTCCATGAGCAGGACAGAAGGGGCATCGACATCGGTGTAGGACTTGAACGTCTGCACCTCCCGCTCGAAGCTGCGAACAAGGTCCTCGACGACATGGGCCGGGAGATTGTCGTCCTTAAATTCGTTGCCCAGATGGTATTTGCGCACGAAACCCGAAACACTGCCGCTTGCACCCGCGCCCCGGCCGTCCTTGACCTTGGCGATTGTTCTGGAAAATGCGGAAACAATGCTCTTGGCGTTGCCGGAAACAGTGTTCTGAGTGCTGAAGGCAAGCTCGATCTGCTCCTCCAGATGCTTGCAGTCGTCCTGCAGCCTGGCCACCGTCAGCAGCAACTCCTTGCAGAAAAGGGCGGTGTGGTTGTCGGCGGTCTGCAGATTCTTTCTGATATTGCGCAGGGATTCCTCGAAGCTGACGCTTCCGTCCGCGCTTTTGAGCGCAATGACATAGACGACGAGCGGGTTGTCCACCAGCTTCTTGATCTTCTCGCAAACTGCGAACAGGGTCAGGTACTCGACAATGGAAATGGTCTTGTCCCGAGCCACCAAAGCCGACGCGGCCTTGATCACCGAAGGGATGAAGTCATT
The DNA here is from genome assembly GCA_018902545.1 of Pseudomonadota bacterium. Classification (GTDB taxonomy): domain Bacteria; phylum Desulfobacterota; class Desulfovibrionia; order Desulfovibrionales; family Desulfomicrobiaceae; genus Desulfomicrobium. The sequence continues at coordinate 419,148 of JAHIQM010000016.1, forward strand.
TGAACTCATGACCAGCGATTCAACATCCGCCTCGCTGATCACCTTGATTTCGCCCATACCGCCTCCGCATTCATGGAAAATTTTGACCTAAATCCAAATTCAGGCCCAAAAAAAGGCGGGTTAAACCCGCCTGAAGCTTTAAAATCAGTCCTACCCGATCAGACTATCTGCCGCCTGCGCAACCCGACCAGTCCGAGAAGGCCGGACCCGAGGAGGATGGCGGCACCCGGTACGGGTACCGGTGCCGGAGTATAGGTACCGAAGATGGTCACCGTGGCCGCCCTAAGATTGAAGGATTCTAAGCTACTCGACTTACTCTCCAAAAAATACAGTGCAAGCGTACCAGTGCCCAATGTATCGAAAATGCTCTTCGTTTGATCGTTCTTCTCAAAAATGAACTCTGGCAACGAGGTAGGGTTATTCACATTGTAAAGTTGCTTTTCGACGGTTCCAAGTCTGTCCGTAGTAAGGTACCAATCTTCTCGTCCATGTGTATCATTGTAATTAATCACAACTTTAAAACTGGAAGCCGAAAAGCCTGCAAGGCTGGAGATTTGCTCATAAAAATTGAACGTATAGGCATGGATAAGTTCGCCGCTCTGAGTTTCTTCAATTTTCAGGCCAGGTATCCCGAAATCATGGAACAGGGTGATGTCCGGGGTGGGTGCTGCCCATGCCGGAAGGGTGCCGGACATAACCAGCAGGCCGCAAATCATGGCTGTAATGAGCATCCGTTTCATGAGCATTGTCTCCCCTGATAATTGATTGCCACCAAGTGGCTTGAATTGTCCGTCCATGTGTCCGAACAAATCGGACTAGAGATATTCTCCCTAATCAGGAGCAAAAGCTGTACCCATTTTTCATGTTTACAAATCAGGCCATGTTTTCTTCAAATTTATCATACGAGACGCTTGAGAAATCCATCCTCAAGACGGCCTCCTCCTTATTCAATTCACCATTCACCATTCACCAAGACTCAAGATTCAAGATCTGACCCTTGTCCCCCTCGCTGTTCATCATTCACCATTCCCCGCCTCCCTTGACCAAGGATGCCCGCTTCACTAGAGATAATAGATACCGCTCATTCCGGAGGGAACATGGTGACAATTACGGACAATACGGTGCTGAAAGAAGCATTTAAAGATGCAATCCGGGAAATCGTTTTTGAGAACAAGGAGTTTCTGCATGAAATCCTGGTGGAGGCCATGGAGGATGTTGCCATGAGCCATGCCATAGAGGAAGGGGAAAAATCCGCATCGGTGGACCCAAAGGTTGTTTACGATCTGCTTGACTCTGCAAAATGAAAATCGAATTCAAGTCTTCCTTTCAAAAGGACCTGAATTCGCTTCATCGTGACGAAAAGCTTTTTGCTCGGATCAAAGAAATCATTCTCTTGGTCGAATCCAGCAATTCCATCGATGCCGTCGGAAACGTCAAAAAACTCAAATCCGACGGACTGTATTACCGCATCCGAATCGGTGACTACAGAATGGGTATGATCGTTGAAGGAGAAACGGCAATTTTTGTTCGCATCCTCCATCGAAGCAGAATATATCGCTATTTTCCCTAAGCATCGCAAACAAATCCCATCGCCGCCTTTCTCGCATTACGCATCACGCATTACTCGTCACGATCTACGGGGTTGGTGAATAGTGATTGGCAAGGCAAGCTGCCTCTGCCTTTATCGCTGCCTCTGTCGTCGCCTAACGCATCCCGCCTAACGCTCCCCTGCCTCTCCCGCGTCTCAAAGATTCAGCCACAGCCTTCCAGACAGCCCACGGCCCGGCACATTTCTTGTTGAACCTTCGCAAACGCTTCGGAGTTGAAAGCTCCAAATTTGGCAACGACACAATCTCTGTTTAATGTGTAAAGCTTCGTAACCCTGACCCAGCTTGTCTTAGGCAGGGCTCCTTCAGCCAGATCATTGCCGGAAAAGATGAAACCATCCTCGTGCCCGGCCTGAGAAGTGATTGCGGCGGCGAGAAAGTCACCGAACCGGTCGCAGGATCTCAAGACGAGAACTGGTCGACGTTTGGCCGCCTGCATATCTGAAAACGGAAAAGGAATAAGAACCACCTCACCTGGATGCAACGTCATTCCACACCTCGTCGTCTTCATTGGCCCATACCCTGTCCATACTGGTCTGCTGTGCCGCCATGACATGCCCTTCGCCCTGGTCCAGGGCCTTGTAACGCAGGTACTCTATGAAGCGCAGGGCCTCCAGGGCATACTCATCGGGCAACGGTTTGACGCTTTTATATATTTCTTTCGCAAGATTCATGCTCTCCCCCTGGCGGGCAATTTGCCAGCCAATCTGATTTTCTAACCACCAAAAACCTTACGGCAATAACCGCTACCCTGCAGACACGGACAAATGCTCGCCCCATAAGTCCCGTCATTCCAGAGTTCAGACGGTCCCCCTGCGTACCGCAAGGTGCATGATGACGGAATCTCAACATCTAAAAAATAATTGATATCGTATTATGCATAACGTTATCTGCGGTGTCCATGGTCTGGGCAGATGAAAGAATCGACAGCATGGCTCTTGGACCCATCGTGTAGTGAAAATTCAAAATTCAAGATCTGACCCCGCCTTCTGCTCCAAAAATTCAAGATTCAAGATCTGAACCCAGCCTTCCGCTGCTGAGCGGCGTGTTCATGTACACTTCAACGAACCCGCCGTAGGCGCTGATCAGTTCGCGGTTGTGGCCTCTGGGATCGGGGTAGGGGGCGATGGGCTGTTCTTGGTCTCAGAGACCTAGCCGTCGTTAGCATTCATCATTCAGAAAAATTCAAGATTCAAGATCTGATTCCCTGTCTTTCCCTATCGCTGCCTGCATCGCTGCCTCTATCGCTGCCTCCATCCCCCCCCCCTTCCCGATCTTGCCGATTGTCCATCCGTGTCGTAAGTAATTTTTAAAGACATCCCGTGGCCCAAAGGAGGAAACCGTGAGTCTTGAAGGAAAATTTGGGGTATCTGAAAGGGAAATCCGGTCGCTGTGCGAGAAATTCCGTATCCGCAAGCTTTCGCTTTTTGGTTCGGCGCTTCACGACTCCATGAAGGAGGGTAGCGACATTGATCTCCTTGTCGAATTCGAACCGGACCATGTGCCCGGACTGATTGCTTTTGCGAAGATCCAGAATACGTTCAGCGAACTCCTTGGCCACCCGGTGGACCTGCGCACCCCGAACGATTTGAGCCCCCTTTTCCGTGAAGACGTACTGCATGAGGCACAAGCACAATATGCATCCTCATGACCTGATCCGCATCCGGCATATGTTTTAGGCTGGCTGTCCCTGCCTCTCCCATTGCCCCTCGTCGCTGCCCCGTCGCTGCCGTCTTATCGCATCACGCATCACGCCTAACGCTCCCCTGCCTGCATCGCTGCCTCTATTCTATCGCTACCTCTATTCTATCGCTTCCTCTATCGCTTCCTCTATCGCTTCCTCTATCGCTGCCTCTGTCGCTGCCGCTGTCGCTCTCCCGTCGCTGCCCCGTCGCTGCCTCTGTCGTCGCCTAACGCCTAACGCATCACGCATCCCGTATCACGCATAACGCTCCACCTCCCCCCCTAACACCCTAAAACTCTAAAACCCTAAAACCTAGCGAAGCGATAAAAACCAAGCGCAGCGCCATCGCATCCCGTATCACGCATAACGCTCCACCTCCCCCCCTAACACCCTAAAACTCTAAAACCCTAAAACCTAGCGAAGCGATAAAAACCAAGCGCAGCGCCATCGCATTACGCCTCAAGATCCCCTGCCTCCGTCGTCCCCAAGGACGCAATACTAGACGGCTGGCATCTTCGGCACAAACAGCACCGGGGCGGGGTACTCATGCATGATGCTGTCAGATGTCAGCAAGGATATTCCCTCGCTTTTGGCCTGCGCCAAAAGCATCCTGTCGAAGGGGTCCTTGTGGAGCATGGGCAAGTCATTGACCGCAAGAGCGTGCAGGCTTGTGATGCACAGTTCGTTGTACTGGTTGTCAAGCAACCCGCGCCTCAATACTTCCGGATCAACCCGGAAATCATTTCTGCCGAGGCCTTTCTTGATGCCGATCTCCCAGATGCTGGCTGAGCTGAAATACAGCGTGTTGTTCGCATCGCCCACCAGACTTTCGGCTTTTTTGGGCAAGGTGCCTGCCGCCGCCCACAGCAGCATGTGCGTGTCGAGGAGCAGCTTCACTTTGCACCTTCAAACAGGCTCTGGATCTCTTCCTTGCCCATGGAATCAAAATCGTCAGGGACCGCGATCATGCCCTGCAAAAAACCAATCCTCTTTGCCGAATCAGGCGGCGGAGAAAACGCGGTCACGGTGACCATGGGCTTGCCGGCCTTGGCGATGATAAAAGGCTCGCCGTTCACAGCCTGCTCGATCAGCCGGGACAGATTCGTCTTGGCATCGTGAATGTTCACTTGGTGCATAGAACCTCCAAACTTAGCTAAGTTTAGAACTAAGCTAAGCAGCTCCAGAGATAAAGTCAACCAGCAGGAGATCGTGACAGGGCTGTTTACCGCCTTCGTCGCTCTCCCGTCGCTGCCTTTATCGCTGCCTTTATCGCTGCCTCCGTCGCTGCCTCCGTCGCTGCCTCTGTCGCTGCCTCCGTCGCTGCCTTCGGCCTTCGTCGCGGCCTCCACCCACCATTCCTAACCAATCAAATTAACAGAATATTTATCTAGTTAAGTCAAAAGCAGACTTGACCCCATGCCTCTCATGACCCCATGCCTCTCACACACAACCCTCCCCCGTCCAGCCAAATTCATAAAAATCAGTGCTTCAGAAAGTCATTTGTCTGATCAGGCAAGACCATTCCCTAAAATTCAAGATTCAAGATCTGACCCTCGCCTCCCGCTAAAACCTAGCGAAGCGATAAAAACCAAGCGCAGCGCCATCGCATCCCGCCTAACGCTCCCCTGCCATTATCCCATTCACCATTCACCATTCACCAAGACTCAAGATTCAAGATCTGACCCTTGCATCCTCTGCCTCCGTCGCTGCCTTTCGCGTTGCTTCTGTCGCTGCCTTTATCGCTGCCTTTGTCGCTGCCTCTGTCGCTGCCTTTCCCCCCCCCTCCCCCTTACCAGCACCACTGTTTCTCACAAGGAATACCGTCATTGTCGCCGTCCATGGCTGTGCCGGGGCAATTGTCGAGGAAGAATTGCGCCTCTTCGCATGAGGTCATCTGTGAGCAGTGGGTTCTGCCGTCGCATTGGAATTGCTGCGCGGCAGCGGGGGCGGCGGCTGACATTGCGGCGGATGGCGCTGGCGAGACATCATGGTCTTTGAAGAAAAAATGGTATCCGAATATGGCCGCGCAGATGATGAGAAGAATTACGTTTTTCAAGATGCTTCCGATAATGTTCTTAGTCTCAGAGACCCAGCCGTTTGGTCGCCTTCCCCACCCCACACAAGCCGCAACGCGAGTTTTTATCAATAATTTTTGAGTATTAGATATAAAAAAGGGCTGATTTCTGGTTGATGACCACATTCTAAGGTCGAAAAAAGGCCCTTTTTTGAAGATAAAAGCTATTATTTCAATATGTTTTTGGTCTCAGAGACCCAGCCCATTGAAAATTATCACACACTAAGGTGACGCCTGAACGAACCCTTCGTTGCGAGGAACCCAGTCAATGACCGCTGGATTGGTGAATAGTGATTGGTGAATAGTGATTGGCAAGGCACGATGCCTCCATCCTGCCTCCATCGCTGCCTCCATCCCTGCCTCCATCGTGCCTTTATCCCATTCACCATTCACCATTCACCATTCACCATTCACCAACACCCCTTTCACCCCAAATACCCCTGCTCCTCCAAATACAGCAAAATCATCTGCGCCGCTTCCTGCGGGGTCATCTGGGTGGTGTCGATGGTCACTTCGGGGTTCACAGGCGGGATGTAGGGGTCGTCGATGCCGGTTACGCCCTTGATGATCCCTGCCCTGGCCTTGGCGTAGAGGCCTTTGCGGTCGCGCTGTTCGCAGACGCTGAGCGGCGTGTTCATGTACACTTCCACGAACCCGCCGTAGGCGCTGATCAGCTCGCGGTTGTGGCCACGGGCTTCGGGGTAGGGGGCGATGGGGGCGCAGATCGCTATGCCGCCGTTCTTGGTGATCTCGCTGGCCACGAAGCCGATGCGGCGCACGTTGAGTTCGCGGTGCTCCCTGGAAAAATTGAGTTCGCTCGACAGGTTGCGGCGCACGATGTCGCCGTCGAGCAAGGTCACGGGACGGTCCCGCATCTCAAGGAACCGGGCCAGCAGCACCTTGGCCACGGTAGACTTGCCCGCCCCCGAGAGGCCGGTCAGGAAAACCGTGATGCCCTGCCTGCTGCGCGGCGGGTGCGCCCGGCGCAGCTCCTCCACCACGTCCGGAAAGGAAAACCAGCTCGGAATGTCCAGCCCGTGCTCAAGGCGTCTTTTCAGCTCCTGCGATGAAATGGAGCGCACGTTCATGTCCGGCTCCACCTCATCCTGGGGCAGATACTCGCCCCGCTCCTCCACGTAGACCATGCCGCGCATGGGCACCATGGTGATGCCCGTCTCGGCCTCGTGGGCGCGGATCAGCTCCTGGGCCGCGCCGTGGGGGTAGAAAAGCCGGTCCCCTTCGCAAAACGGGTCGGCGTGATCCCCGGCCACCAGGAAATGGGTGCAGCCGTAGTTGCGCCAGACCAGAGCCTGCAACAGGGCCTCGCGCGGCCCGGCCTTGCGCTGGTACAGGGGCAAGAGCCCAAGGCAGATGGTGTTGCGTGGAAACTGGCGCACAAAAGCCTGATAGGCGCGGATGAGGGCGTACTGGTCAAGGTCGCCGTTCAGCTGCACGCCCACGGCCGGTTGCAGCAGGATGGATGCGCCCGCCTCACGCGCCGCGCGGGAGATCATCTCCTTGTGGGCGCAGTGCAGGTGCTCCCCGCTCTGGAAACCGATGACCCTGCGCCAGCCGTTCTGGGTGAAGCGGCGATGCAGCTCCGAAGGCGCGAGGCGCAGCTCCTGAAAATCGAAATGCAGAGGCTGGGACAAGCCTTCCACCGTCCCGCCCACGTACCATTTGCCGACCTTGCTCAAGAGAAAGCGCACCGAAGGATGCGCGTCCGGGTCGTCCGTGCCATAGACCGCCAGAGCCTCCCGGCGCAGATCGGGCTGCCACACGTCCGATACCGTGAGCACGGCCAGCAGAAATCCTTCCTTGTCGCGCAGGGCCAGACGATCGCCTTCTTGAAGACGTTCGCCAAGCTCCGGCCCCACATCGAGGCAGACCGGCATGGGCCAGAGTTCACCCGTGGCAAGGCGCATCTTCTCAAGCACCGATTCGTAATCGGCCTGTCCCATGAAACCGGACAAGGGATAGAAGGCGCGGGTCAGCAGCAGCTCCAGGTCGCAGAGCTGGCGCGTCTTGAGATTGAGGGAAGGCAGGGTCACCGCCTCCTGACGAAGCGGCTCGGCACGCTGAAAATGAACAAGAAGGGATTCGCTGTACATGTGTCTGCTCTCAGGATTCGCCAAAAGGTGCAAAGGAGGTCCGCTCGACAATGAAAAACGGATTGAGCAGGGACTGCTTGTTATAGCGCAGAGGTTCGCCCGTATCATGACGGTTGACCCTGCACCCCGCATGCACGGCCACGGCCTGACCGGCGGCCGTGTCCCACTCCATGGTCGGCCCGAGTCGCGGATACACGTCGGCGGCACCTTCGGCCACCAGACAGATCTTGAGCGAACTGCCGATGGAACGCACATCGACCTGACCGTGGATTTTCGTCATCTCTTCCGCAAAGGCCGCGAGCTCCGGTGACGGATGCGAGCGGGAACCGACAATGGTGTACGGCCGGGGGGCCGAAACCGCGCCCCGATCCGGAAGCCTGGTCGAAGCCGCCAGCAGCTCGTCCAAAGACGCACCCTCCTGCCCGGAGCACTGCGCCAGTTTCCACGCACCAAGGCCCTTGGCCGCGAAATAGAGCGTGTCCAGCACCGGAGCAAGCACCACGCCAAGCACAGGCGTCTGATTTTCGATGAGCGCGATGTTCACGGTGAACTCGCCGTTGCGCTTGATGAACTCCTTGGTCCCGTCCAGAGGATCAACCAGCCAGAACCGCTCCCACTGCCCGCGCTCGGCATAGGCAATGTCACGCCCCTCTTCGCTCAGGATCGGGATGCCCGTTTTGGACAGGGCGGCAAAGATGATTTCGTGGGAGGCGCGGTCGGCGCGGGTCAGGGGGGAGTTGTCGGATTTGGTTTCTATGCTGAAGTCGGAAGAGGCGTAGATTTGGAGGATGGCCTTGCTTGCAGCTTGGGCGGCGGGGATGGCCAGGGAGAGAGCGGTTTTCATGGGGGATGCACCATATAATTCTTTAAGATTTTTTAAGAGATACGACGGTCTCATAGACCTGCGCAGTCTGCTCCGCGATCCGATCCCAGTTGAATTCCTGGTCCAGCCGCTCGCGTTTGCGAGTCAGGGTTTCCTCGGAAGAGAGAAGTTCTGGAGTGTCCAGAAACGATTTGATTTTAGCGGCCAACGCTTCAACGTCGCCCACCGGGAAAAGCTCCTGCGGTTCGGCAATCTCACGGTTGGCCGGGATGTCGCTCAGGATCATGGGCAGTTCGTAACTCATTGCCTCCAGGCCCACGATGGGCAGGCCTTCGTGATAGGACGGGAGAACGAACAGGCCTGCGTTGGAGTACAGTTCACCCAATGCCGTGCCCTTCTGGAACCCGGTCATGACCACGTTCGCAGTGCTCTTGGCCTTCGCTTTGAGCCCAAGGCTATACGCGTCCTCATGGTCCGCATCGCCCACAAGGGCTAGTTTCCAGTCGCAACCAAGCCGGGAAAAGGCTTCCATCAGATCATGAAAACCTTTTTCCGGTACCAGACGGCCCACGGCCACCGAGTAACGCCCCTTGGTCAGGCCGAATTTTTCCAGCACCGGGCCGGGAGAAATCTTATCTGGCAGGACAACGCCATTGGGGATGTAATCAGCCGTGATCCCGTGCTTGTCGCGCATCAGGTCGCGTATGGTCTGGGAAACCGTGATCATGCGGTGGGCGAAGCGTGCGCCGAGCATTTCGCCGGTGCGCAGCGCCCATTTGCCAAACCAGCCCCACTTCTGGCGGTCATAGTCCGGGCCGTGATTGGTCACCACGACCTTGAGGCCGGTCAAGCGGCCAACGGGGGCCAGGAGGGCAGGGCCGATGGCGTGGATGTGGATGAGGTCGAAATCTTTCTTGTGCAGCCAGACCCAGATCAGGGCCAGAAAAGTATGGACAATGGCCTCCAGAGACTTCTTCCGGGGCGACCAGACAGGAACCACCTTAACGCCCTCAAAAGCGTATGGTGTCTTGGAGATGTAAGGGCTTCTGCCGATGATGGTGACTTTGTGTCCTGCGCGGACCAGACGCGGATAAAGAAGCTGGCAGTGCCGCTCCACGCCGCCCTGGACTTCGGGGATGCCGCGCAGGCCGACGACTATCACCCTCATGATCACACTCTCAGCCATCAGCAAACAACTCCCATGTCGCGATACAGGCCAAGCAATCGCTCTCGATAGCGCACCGCCGTAAAGTCCTCTTCCACCCAGCGCCGACCTGCCTTGCCCATGGCAAGAATTTCATCATCGGACATCCCCATGAAATCAGTCAGCCTTGCCGCCAATGCCTCGGCATTCCCACTCTGAAAGATTGCACCAGTCTCGCCTTCGCGAATCAACTCTGGAATGCCGCCGATCGCCGCGCCGATCACCGGACGCTCTAGCGCATAGGCTTCCAGCACGCTCATAGGCGCATTTTCATACCACTCGGAAGGCAAAACCATTGCTCTCGCGCTGCGAATCACATCAAAAAGCGCATCTCCAGAGCGGTAACCGAAAAAATCAACATCAGCGCCGGTCTGCATTGCCAACTTCCTGAGCTTATCCTCTTCTGGTCCGGTGCCAACGATACGGCCCTTCACACCCGCCAGCGCCAGTGCGCGAATAAAAGTCGCCAATCCCTTTTCCGGTCCCAAACGGCCAAAAAACACAAAGGCCCGCCCCGGCGCACCATGGGGCTGCAAATGCTCTGTATCGACAAAATTTGGCACATGTAAAAATCGATCGCGGGGCCAACCCCATTCTACGAACTTCTCAAGGTAAAAGCGACTCGGCACCACAAAGCGATCCACATGCCGGGAATAGCAGCCCAGTAGCCGGTGTACAGCCGTCTCCACCATAATCACCATAGAGAGAGGTCGCGAATTTTTAACGCAGCGGTGTGCAACAACATTCCAAATCGCCCCGCCCTTGCAACGTTCGCAAACTCCATCACCAGTCAGCATCTTGTAAGCGGGGCAGGCAATTTTCAAATCATGCAACGTCAAAACAGTTGGAACACCTAACGACTTCAATCTTCCGAAAATCGCTGGAGAGATATGGTGATAGACATTGTGGGCGTGGGCGACGGCTGGATTTACTCGCGTCACAAGATCAGTGACCTTGCGCTGTGCCTCAATTGAAAAAACGATTTTTCCGGCATTAAGTGCCTTTTGCAACAGCGAATAGCTCTCGCCAAATTCAATTTCATCAACGAACCAATCCTGCCAAGACGAATGCTGGTTTTTTGGGTGCCGCATGGAAAACGGAATTACTTCCCAGCCAATCTCCTCGAACAGTCGATTTTGTTCGAGAAACACCACCTCAGCGCCACCGCGCCGATAAAAGTAGTTGTTGATGGACAAGAGAGTAGGGGCTGACATGACTACTTACAGACAACGGTGAATGTCATGGGCCAACCGAGCAACCGATTCGAAAATATTTTATAATCCGCAACGTTGCTAGCCTTGATAACATTATCTAAGTCTTGATACCCTAGTAGTTGGAGGTTGGATCGGTTCCAGTAAGGGCGATTCTTAGAACACCAGTCGTAGAAAATATTTCCTGGCAACCAATGGAGAAAAAGAGCGTTGGTGTGGCTTTCCACGGGAAAGTATTTATTCGGCGTTGTGAAGAACACATTCTTCGCTACACGCAACATTTCATTTAAAAAAAAGACCTGTTCGGCTAGGCCACCAACATGCTCAATCACTGCATTGCTAAAAACCCAATCGAATTCATTGTCGCCAAAGGGAAATATTCTGCCGTCATAGGTAACGAAATGCTTATCCGGATGTACACAGGATAGTTCAGTCAAGTCCTCCACGCCCAAGCCAACATAAGAGTTACCAGGGAATCGAAAACTGCTAAGAAAGATATTCTCCCCCGGCACCCTTGCCTTACCAGACACGCCAGCATCAAGAATTCGCCCACCTTTGCAAAGTGAATAAAAATGATCGAGCTTACTTGCCCTCGATAATGCCATGACCTTGAATTTTGCTTGTCTGAACATCCTACCACCTTAATACCCGAAATATATTCAATACAGTCATTCCGCGACCAATTCAAAAAACGTGGTTGGACCAAATTTTAAAATTTGAGTATCTATTTCAAACGAAATCGCATCCTCAACGGAAATATTCATAGGCAACTTTTGTGCACGCTCACCGTTCAAGTGCAATGCGTAGAGCGACATTTTTGCATGATTATCATTCTTGATTTGTATAGCAACATTGATGCTGCGTATTAGGACAGGCAACCCTCCCAAGCGACGCAACTCTTTTTCGTCCTTATCGGCGAACTGCATGCCACTGTTACGGGCATCGGTGGCGAGGATTAGCAGAATCCTGCGACTTTGATTGAGCTGACGGCCGTCCATTGAGGATGCAGCTAGCAGGGCCGGTCCACTTGATTGGCTGATCGTCAATGAATCCAGCTTGCCTGGTGCGTGTTCGTATGCGGCAGCCTCTGTGCGCGGCGTGATCACTTTGAGCAATTTGGAGTGAGGCTCAAAAACTATCTCTCCGGTATCACTAACGAATATATTCTTTCCATCTGATATATTACCAGCCAACAGGCCGCGTTCTTGCAACTCGGTTAAAAGATCGGAAAAGGTTGGCTCGCCGCCAAGTCCTGTCTTCACCGCCATCTTGTTCGACAAGGTGGACATCGCGCCACCCGGATCAATCAAGACATCAAGGCGGTCATCTGGCTTCTGGTCATTCCAGATCAAGCCAACGCCGGTAACCAGACCAATAGAGGTCACGTCCTTGGGCAAACGGCCGATGCCGCCTCGTTGGTCAAAGACATATTCTTCCGAAAGACGAATGCCGACGCGATGTTGAGATGGGCGCACATCGCCTCGCAGATACAGCAACGCCGTTAATGTTTCATTGGCTCGTTCGATCGGATCCATGCCAATGCCGTATGGATAAATCGCCTTTCTACGACTGCTTTTACCCATGCCATAGCCCAATTCGATCGGCCCACTGCCATGTCGGCAGATCAGGTCCCACTCTTGAAATGCCGCATAAGCGCCAACAGCCAAACCACTCTCGTAGCGCCAACGGTTCCAGAAGGGGTGACCATGCTCTGATACGGTATAGGGCTTACCCCAGTAACGCGCATTAGCCAGATGCCGCACGTATTCCAGCCCTCCCACCAGCGAACTGGTCTGACTGACATGGGAACCAAGTTGGACAAACCTGCTTGGTTCTTCGTGGTAGGCGTGCATGTCAACCCATGACAACTGGGCACGAGTGGCCTGATCCTGCAAATTAGGCCAGTTGTTGAAGGCCGTGATCAACCCTTGGTAACCTAGTCCGCGGATGTAATCGCTCATCCAGCGGAAGGCCTCTCGCTGGCTATCATAGTAAAAACGCTGCGCATCATTCACCCAAGGATTGGCCGACCAAATGCGTCTGGGCAACACGACGTGACCGCCATTCGGACCATGAATTCCCCATGCGAGCCGTGCTGACTCTGCCGTGCCATAACGATTGGTCAGCCACTGGTCGAAAAGATGGTCCAATCTTGGATCTGGGTCCAAATTAACGATGTGGTTCAACCCCCCCTCATTGACCAAGATGACGCCATACAAGGCTGGATCTTCGAGAATACGCATTCCCGTGTACGGGTTCTGCGTAAACAAAATACGGTGAACCAGTTGTTTCCAGTGCGCCTGCTGTTCAGGGTCGTAATAGAGTCCCGCCTTGACATTTCGTTTCTTCGCCCAACGATCGCGCCCAACGTCACCGTAAGCTCCATTCTGGGAAGTCAGCCCATCCAGCAACCATCCGACACCCTCTCTTTTCAACGCAGCGAGGAAATAGTGAAAGCGATCAAGCTGCTTCGGATCAAAGTCGAAATCACATGTGCGGCCTGCCATCAAAACATTCTCGACAAAGACGAAACGGGCAAGATTGTAGCCGTGGAGCTTTAACTGTCTCGCATATGCATCAGCGGTAACGTGATCAGGAAACCCCTCCTCAACCCCAAACGGTTGGGAGGCACAGAAGAAACGCAATTTCCCATCGCTAAACTGACCCGCAAGAAACGTGAAATCTAGGATGCTCCCGGAAGATATCTTAAGACTCTTATCCTTTATTTGCAGCCATACTGAATCGGCAAATGAATTCTTTACAAGAAAGCAAATCAGGAACAACATTAATAGTAAAAAATATTTCATTTTTTATTCAAATTTTTTTTAAAAACTGATAGATTTTTCAAACATATCCGAAATATCTGTTAATTTTTCCTGCATGCCGTTCAAAATATTCTAAATCACTTATCGAAAGTTTTTTTTTCCACTTTACGTCCATGTGTAGTTCAGAAGAAGTAAGAAATTTCATATCATTTCCATTTATATTATGATGAACTAAAGAACGAAATCCGATCATGATGTCTATATATTCCAATCCAATGAACTTACAAAGCGAATCTAGTGTGCGTTGCGTGTCTTCAACAAGATCTTCGTAATGCAAAACTATTCGATGTTGTGGATCAACGTACTTGTTTAGCAGTATATACAAGCGCCTATAATGTTCACGCCATGCGTTCATCGAAAATCTTCTTCCGTACTGCCTCTTAAGGAATGAATAAAAAACGCCTCGCCCATCGCGCACCAAAACTATTATACGGGTCGATTCTGGCCGTCTTCTATACAACTCAACTGCGCGAAGATAGTGCTTGGACGAATCAACGACAACATCCTTTCCAGTCACATCTCTAACATGGTCATAAATGGAAAGTGTGTTGTCGATCCCGATGGCGAATCCTGGCGTTAGTTTTTTAATCCAATCGATACCTAAACGAAGCTCAGCGTATTTTATTGCATTTTTTGAACGTGTAGTGAGCCTGTATAGCAACGAAGTACGCTTTTTATCACCCACCATTGGTAAGGCATATCCTAAATTTAAAATATATGGATCTTTGCGCGGATCAACTCCCATCCTATTCATCACAACAGGCCACAGTCCGCATTTTTGCATAGGGTGGCCACATCCACATTGTTTGTTCATTGCCATATCCATCGGCAAATGAACAAGCTCGCCGATCGACTCACAACACGGATGACTCCCTAACATCATATCTAACAGTGTCGAACCAGAGTGTCCCGCGGAAGTAATGAAAGCATTAATCATCATTTATTTATAACTCCTTAAAATAAACAGATGAGACTGCTGCCGCTATCACTGAGTAATCTCTTTGGACACGCACAGTTTCAGCCCCCCGCTCTGCCATCAAAATTTTACTTTCCTTGTCAAGAAAAAGTATCTGCAGCACAGCGGATGCAAACAATTCAGCGCGGTAGGGGACGCATTTCCCACTCTCGCTTACGCTCACTAAGTATTGTTGATCAGGGTTGTCGCTACAGACTACCGGCACACCTAACGCGAGATACTCCGATACCTTGGTGGGGGTGCCAACATCAAGTAAGGGCCCACGCGGAACAGGTGATAACCCCACCTCGGCAGCCCTCACATATCGCCAACCCTCACTCATAGGCAACCAGCCTGTCCAGATCACATGTTCCGCAACACCCGCACTTTCAGCCTGTTGCAATAACCACCGTTTATGTCGTACGTCCTCAGCATCCCCTACCAGCACTAGCAACGCCGATGGAACCTCCTCTCGCACCCGCGCCAGCATGTCGAAAAGTATCTCAATGCGGCGAGTAGAGATCATTGTTCCAAGGTAGACCAGCGCGCGTCGACCTTTAAGGCGCGGATCAAAAACAGGATCAACCTTCACTGGTTGCATAGCCTCCAAGTCTACTCCCATAGGTACGGGCGTCATCCTGTCCGCTGGTATGCCACGCTCAACCATTCTTTGCTTCATATGTGCAGACTGGACAAATATATGCTCGGCCGATGGCAAAACCACACGATAAAGCAGAACACGCCCCACATGTCCCCTCACCCATGGAAAAAAGAATTTCATCATTCCCTGCGATAGGCCTCGTTCCCATGCATAGGCGATCTGTCCTTCAGAAATTGGATAAGACATCCAATAAATGAAAGGGAGGCCTTTGAGTCTCGCCGCAATCAGGCCTAATAATCCCAGAAAAGGCATGTCGCGCACCTGAATGGCATCGTAGCGCTTACAGTCGGCAACGAACAATTGCCGTATGCCATGCAGCAGCGTCTTAATATGTTTTTTCGTTTGACCGCCGGAAATGTTGCATAAAATAGCCTCGCCGCCCCCCCACTCAATCGGGCCTTCGTGACCCGAAGTGCGGCCTGTCACCAGATCGGACTGGATTCCATGACGCGGCAAATACTTACCAAAGAGGGCCGCCACGTCAGCGCGGTGGGTAGGCCAAGTCTCAGCTATAAGATAGAGCAACCGCATTTGTTATCTCGTGAACAGCTGTCGGCCGATCAAGCCGTCAAAGCGCTGCCGTTCTTCCAGCGTAAAGGCTTGCAACCACCAAACCAGCGCCAGAAACAACAACGTTGCCAGTAGGCATCCCAGGCCAAGCCAGATTACATTGCGTTCGATGGAAGGCACCCCGACGGAAACCAACCCTGCAAAGATGGCGCTAGCGGCAAGCTTTGTTGCTCCGCGCCAGTCCGCTTGGTAACCAATCTGCTTCAGTCCTAGGAGCATGGTTGCGTTAAGGGTAATTTGACCAAAAAGAATTGCAAGCACCGGCGCCCACAACCCAAATCCTTGGTCAAGCAAATAAATCATGAACGGCAGGGCCAGCAGGCCGAAGACGGAGGCAAATGTACACAGCCCCGCCCTACCTGTGACCACAGCTACAGTCTCAAGCAACTGTCGTTGGCTACAAGGCACCAACGCGATTAGAAGCCCAAGTAGCAAAAGCCCCTCGCCCATAAACTTACCTCCGGATAGTAACGAAACCATACCATCACCACCCAGCGCAACGATCATGACAATCGGCATTAGCACGAATAAGCTAACCTTGCCGACAAGATTCACTTGCCGCGTAAGGCCCGACACACCACCTTGAAGATGGATGGCCATCAACTTAGGACGAATCACTGTGAAGAGTAGCGTGGCTGGCAGGTACCGTGCGACCTGCTCGTAAAGGGTACGCAAAAATCCGAACACGGCAGCAGACTCGGCACCCAAAGCACGCTGAACAATATTAATTAGCACCTGTGGACTATAGGTAAGTGAGATCAACTGGGCAACATACATGCGCAACGCGATGCGCCACTGATTAGTGACCCTAGGTTCCTGCCACCCCGACTCGCCCACCTGCCCCCGTAACGATCTTAGATGCCAAACAAAGCTTATGACTGAAACAAGGTAACCAGCTAACGATGCGCCCACTTCAGCCGCTAGCACCCAGATTAACTCCGTGCTGCCAGCAAATGAAAATGCAACAATTGTAGTTAGAAATAAAGACTGGCGCAAAACGAGGCTCACACGTGCTTGTCCTTGCAGGATGAGCGGGGCCATCAGCCCTTCACGTACAAAACGCCCAAGCCCTTCAGTGAGCAGCAGCGCCAGTGCAAACCAAGATGCACGCCTGTGTGCTAATAGATCTGCCCAACTAAGATAAATATCCATAGCGAACGCTACGATAGCGACCAAGGCTATAAGAGCCAGAGCTTGGCACAGCATTAATTGCAAGCACAGTCGGCCTAGGTCCGAGCCTGACGCGCGCAAGCGATATTCAGGGATATAACGTGCACCCAGCCAAGGTAACCCAAGTCCGGCCAGAGCTATGCCAATCTCCGTACCAGCGATAAAAACAACGTAGGCACCATAGTCGAACACCGAAAGCATTCGAACTAGATAAAGCAAAATAATAAACGTAAGCAAAGCAGATGCTGCTTTGCCGCTTAGAAATTGCCACGCAGCTCGTCGGATGGCATAATTAGAATAAACATCTCTAGTCATGCAAACATACCAAATTTATTATTAAACACTATGCAATTATACATTCTTAATATAAATATTTAACATTTTTTATATTTTATAAATTTTGATGTTAGCGCAAAAACAGCAAACATAGTCCAAATAATTTTTTGATATGAATCATATCTATTAAATTCGAATTTAATTTCGTTTATTAAAAAGCAAGAATAAGATAAGAAACAAGAATATAAAAAAGTCTTCACTTGTCTATCAGAGCAAGAAAAATAACTTAATAAAATCTTAAAAAGTAAAGAAATAAAAAAATACATAAATATACAAAAACCGACAATTCCAAATTGATGCAAAATTGTTACATATAAACTATGAATATGAAACATTTTGTTACCCGAAATTGTAACCAAACCGTTCCCAAAAAAACTCAATTTAGGCCAAACAATCTTGTCAATGTAAAACCATACGCCTTCGCGATTAATGGCCGAAATGACAGAACCCGTCCGACTATAATCAGACAAGGAAGACGAAAAACGACTAATTAACTCATTTAAAAATGTATCAAAAAAGTAGGTGACACCAAAAAGCAAAAATAATGCGATAAACATACCCTTAATTGTAGATAGAAATTGAACTTCAAATACAATCCTAACATAAAAAAATATAGATGAAAGAAGCATTAAAATAATACTTGAACGTGT
>JAHIQM010000017.1 GCA_018902545.1 Pseudomonadota bacterium
CACCGTCTCGAAAACAATGGTCGGTTGTGTTTTGAAACCCTGAATTTCCGGCCCCTGGGCTATTGCTACTGGCACTTCTCCGGCCGATTCCACAGTGAACTCGCCAATACCCTCCAGCTTGATGGTGACTTCACCCGGAGCCCCGGCCTCCACCTGTGCCTGGTCGGAAGAGGCCGCGATGAACAGATGTTCATCGGGATTTAACAGCACCACGCCGCCGCTTGCGACTTCCACTTTACGCGCTGTACCGTCCGCCTGCTGAACGAATACCTGAGTCTTGGACATGAGATTGCTCCTTGGCCTGAATAATGAACTTTAATAAGCGCAATCTACATATCTTTAGTGCAATAACTAATCAGCACTAATATTGAAATTTTTAACTTTGATATACTTACTTATGAATATTTATTACATTAAAAAGAATAAGTATGTGACATAAAAATTTGCATACTTATAACTACGAATTTAAATATTTCAATAGATATACATTTCACAGTCAATAAAGCGTACTCACAACAGAAAAACTTCCTGCCAACACCAAGCCCACGACTTTACGCCGCCGCAGCCCGGTTCCTGCAAAAAGCAAGCGGTGGCTATGCTGCGGCCACTTTGGGCCGGCATCATAGCCACCGCTTGATCAAACAAAGCAAGGCACAGCGCGCCCGAAAACGCGCCATGGCATATTCTAGTCCATTTCTGGCACGTCAATGGTCACGTTCAGAGTGGCCATGAGTGCGGAGATGGGCATGCAGATCCGGTAGTAGGAGAATGTATGCGCGGTCATCGCGTTTAAATATACCTGCTGGGAGCTGAACAGACTTTTTTGGGCTGAAACAAGATCGAGCAGTGTTCTCTTGCCCATACGGAACTGGTCCGCATAGCTGACGACTATCTTGGCGTTCTCGTTGGTCAGATTGCTCAGAATCGGCAGCAGGTTGCCAGTAACCTTGTGAAAACTGTAGGCGGTCTTCACATCCTCTTCCACTTTGCGGCGGACTTCTTCGGCATCCTGCAATGCTTTGAGCTTTTTGCTCTTTGCTTCCCTGATCGCGGCCGCGTCGGATCCGCCATTGTAAAGATTGAAATTGACCTGCAGCATGGCGGAGACATCGTGATAATTCGATTCGTAACCACCCGTATTGTCCGAACGCCCTCCCGAGAGCTTGGCATAAAGCTGCGGCAGCATGAGCCCTTCCGCAGATTCGGCCTCTCTATCCTTCTGCATGATGGCCAAATGGGCAGCCTTCAGCGCGCGGTTATTGTCCATGGCCAGGGCGATGGCCGCCTCGACATCCTGAGGAATGGCCCCAACCGGCCGGTCGGGCATGGCCAGCTTGCCGGCCTTGTCTCCGAAGAGTTTCGCGTAGCCCGCCTCGGCGTCTTCAAGGCCTTGCCTAGCCTGAACCAGCCTCGATCTGGCTTCTTCCAGGGAGGCCTCGGCCTGGCTCACGTCAACCTGGGTTCCACCGCCGCTGCTCAAACGAACGCGGGTCAATTCGAGGATATTGGCATGTTCGGCAATGTTGCGCTCGCACAACTCGATCAAGGCACGGTTGCGGATAACCTCCATGAAATACTGCGTCGCGGTCAGACCGACATCCTCGGCCGTATTGAAGAGCTCTTCCTTGTTGGACTGCGAATAGAACTTGTCGGCGTCAACCTTCGAAGAAGTCAGGCCCCCATCGTAAATCAGCTGGGACAAAACCATGCGCATGTCGTTCGACCAGACCTCGCCCTGCTTGTCATCATAAATGGCTGAAGTCGTGTCGTTGCGGATAATCAGATAGCCGCCCTTGGCCACAAAATCCAGCTGGGGTAAGAGCGCACCGTAGGACCGCAGATAAGCCTGGTGCGACGATGAGTAGCCATGTTTCTGGCTCAAAAACTTGGGATTGGCGTCAATGGCGGACTGAATGGCCGCCGGAAGCGTAAGACCATCTCCGGACACCGCATCATTCAGGATCGAATCAACTTGTTCGGCGCCGACAACAGCGGACTGCGCTACAATACTGTATCTCATCTCCCCCTTTGCGCTGACAACTGCCGGCGAAATGCATATCATAAGCAACACCAAGAACCAAAAAATCAAAGTGTTTCTGACTACTCTGCGTACCATGAAAGTCCTCCTCCGTAATAATATTGAGAAAAATGGTTCTTGGAATTTAATGCAAATGATACAGATGCAGTTGTTTTGCGAACAGTGCGACGATGATCTGTGTCTTGCACTAATCCAGGTCACATCTACAACATCCAGCGGATATAGTTTCCAATAAAGCGCTTTGATCACAAACAAAATACTCATGAACAACTCATGCGCCGAAATAAGGAATGACGTTACAGAGACGTCACTGCAAAAAGTCGTCATCCCCTTGAAGAAGGAGATCCGTGTCTTTTTTAACTACCTGAAAATAATAGATTTTTGCCTCTGATGGAATGACATTTAGGTCCTTTCGCGACTTTTTGCAGTGGCGTCTTACAGAGAGGAATTATGAGGAAAGCAAAAAAAATAAATACTTTCATCACGTATTCCTCATTATAATAAATAATACTAAGAATAAAATTATTTACTATATGCTTTAAATATTATTTTTTCAGTTACATACAGCATATTGAGTGAGGACATAAATACTTATCATATTTTATATTGTTATTTTAAATTTACATAATTCAATACATATGTAGAAAAAAATAAATACATATACTATGTAGCCTCCTTGCATGACTCAACCTGACCATACACAAAAAACGTCAGTTCACGCCTGTGCCGAAATGTCCGTCAGGTGTGAGGCTTCGTCGCGACGGACCCAGCGCCGCAAGGCCGCATAAAGCTCGCCGGTGTCGATGGGCTTGGCCAGATGATCGTTCATGCCAACCGCAAGGCAGGCTTCGCGGTCGCCCCGCATGGCATTGGCGGTCATGGCGATGATGGGCAGGTCACGGAATTTATCCATGGCGCGGATGCGTCGGCTGGCCTCAAGACCGTCCATGACCGGCATGACCATATCCATGAGCACCGCGTCGTAAGGCTGCTTGGCCTCCTCCAGGCGCCACAGCGCCTCCTGCCCGTTGCATGCCACCTCAGTGGCTGCCTCGGCCTGTTCGAGAATGGCGCATGCCACCTCCTGATTGAAGATGTTGTCATCCACCAGAAGCACGCGCAGGCCCTTGAGGGCGCGGCGGGATTCCGGCACACTGGACAGCTCTTCTAACGGCTCTGCGTGGACTTCCAGAGCCTCCAGAACGGCATCGAGAACTCCGGCCGTCGAGACCGGCTTGGGCATGAAGCCCGCCGCCCCTATCACGCTGGATTCGTGGCCTTCGAGTTCCGAGTGGGAAGACGGCGCGGCAAGGAGAACAGGCGTTTTTTCCGGCAAACCGGCGGACTTCAGCTTGACCAGGGTCTGAGGACCGTCGAGCCCGGGCATGTCCCAGTCGAGAATGACCAGGGCGAAGCGATGCGGATTGCGGATCACGGCCTCCACCGCTCGCAAACCGGATTCAACGGCCTCGCAGACAAATCCCAGCTTGCCCAGGGCCAGGGCGAGGCTTCCGCGCGCGGCAGGATGGTCGTCAGCCACGAGAACCGTCAGTCCAAACAGCTCCGCAGGCACCTCAAGCCGCTCATGAAAGGGATTTTCGTCCAGTTTCAACTCCAGCTCGAACCAAAAGGTCGAGCCGCGCCCCGACTCGCTGGACACCTCGATTCGCCCGCCCATGAGACCCACCAGCCTGGAACAGATATTGAGTCCGAGTCCTGTGCCGCCATAACGGCTGGCCGTGTCCCCTCCGCCCTGCTCGAAAGGCTCGAAAAGGCGAGGCAGCAGGTCCGGCGCTATCCCGGGGCCCGTATCCGAAACTTCGAAACGAAACGTTGCCTGGCCGGGGGACGGCACGTTGGAATCGCAGGGGCCGGAGGTTGACACTTTTATCCATACGTCGCCGTTCTTTGTGAACTTGACCGCGTTCCCAACAAGATTGACCAGAATCTGCCTCAGCCGCATGGAGTCGCCCAGGACTCGCACCGGCATGTCGTCAGCCAGGTCCAGAAGAAGTTCGTTGCCGTTTTTCCTGGCCGTAGGCGCCACAATGTCGCACGCATCCCGCACCAGAACGACCAGATCGAAAGGCTTGCTTTCCACGTCCAGTTTGCCTGCCTCGATTTTGGCCAGGTCAAGAATCTCGTTGATGAGGCCGAGGAGATGGCCAGCGGCCACCTTGACCTTGAAAAGGCACTGCCTGATCTGATCCCGGGAAGCCGCACGCAATGCAATGTCCGTGAATCCCATGATGGCGGTCATGGGCGTGCGAATCTCGTGGCTCATGCGGGCCAGGAAGAGGCTCTTGGTCCTGGCGGCCATGGCCGAAGCCTCGCGCTCCAGCTTAAGTTGGCGGAGGCGGTAGGCCAGAGGCAGGGACATGAGCACCGCCTCGACCGCCAACGCCAGGTTGAAGCCCATGCTGTAACCCACACTGGTCCACCCGATGACCGTGGCGGCAAAAGTGAAGAAAAGCACGGAGACAAGGCCCCAGGCCGTGAGCAGGATGCAGCCGGGACAGTGCCCCTTGACGCAGCTGGACACGATGACGCCGAAGCCCATCAGGAAGACCGTCACGTTGAAGACAAGGTTGAACATCGTGTGCATGTGCGAGGAGGGCAGCAGCGGCCCGAGCACAATGAGGGCCCCTGTGGGAAAAACCCAGGCCAGTAGCAGCCTGTCCCATACGGGATGGTGCAGGCGCGTCTCCAGGAAATCGCGCAGGAACAGACACATGGACACGGCGCAGATGTTGATCGACGTGGCCGCGACCAGGGGCTGCAGCTCGTAGCTGAAGAACGGCGTCCACATCTTGTTGGAAAAGTAACCGAGCAGGGCAGCGTGAAAGATCACAAACCAGAGATAGGATCTGTCCCGCAGATAGATGAAGATGGCGAAGTTGTAGACGACCATGGCGGTCAGTACGGCGAAAAAGGCGCCGAAGGCCAGACTGCGCAGATTGTTCTCGGACAGGCAGCGGTTTCGTTCGCACAGGGAGGGCCTGACAAAGGAGGCGCGTTCGCTGAACACTCTGAAATAGTAGGTATGGCTCAGGCCGTCGGCGATGAGCGGGATGAGCCTCCCTTCTGTCGTGGAGCCGAAGCGATGGGAGGTGCGTTGCCAGCGGTTTCCCTGCCCGTCGGGCGCGGACAGGGGGGCATAGAAGTCCAGGGTCCGCACGTAGGCCCAGTCGGGGTCGAAGTACCAATCCTGACCCGGGTCGAGCCTGACGGTGAAGCGGAACCACCAGGCCGAATCCGCCATGCCGAGATTGACGGACGAGGCGGAAACCTGACGGAATCGACCTGTGGCGACCACGTGATCCACGTCGTCGAACTCGTGGACCTCGTCTTCCAGAACCTCCAAAAAAGGCCCCAGGACGAGCAGGGATTGTCCCGGCGTCGTTAGAACTTCCCTTGCCTCCGGGCTGGCGCCCGGCTCCGCAGCCCCGTCCTGCTCGGGCGATGGTGTCCAGACCGACTTTAAGCCTTCGGATTCGAGTCCAAACGCCCAGGTCGCCTGCGCCAGGGTGGCCAGCACCAGCACCGTCAAGGCCATCATCAACGCGGCCTGAACGACTGGAATGAAAAGCGGTTGGCCACGTCGTCGGCCTAGGCCCGTCGCCCCGCCGGATCGAAACCGGAGATGCCTCCCGCCTGCCGAGCGTCTCCCCGTGGGGGGCGGACGCCATCCTGCGCCGTTGGAACGAGGATTCATCTCCCGGCGACTCCATCCGCCGGGAGATGCATTGGGATTCGCGTTCCTCGCTCGCATTCGAAGTTCCTGCAGGAGTACGTCAAAGGCATGGCTACGCATGCAGGACATTTAACTGGGCCATGTCCGCGTCGATCATCAGATTGACCAGGGTCGACCCCGCATATCCTGAGTAGTGATTGTACTGCTGTCCGTCGGTTCCGGTCTCCACGCCGACCAGTTGCCAGCCAGAATCCGTAGTCGTCACGCTGTCGTTTCCGTCCCCGCGCACCCAAAGGGTGTCGGCGCCGCCCGTCGTGCCCAGCACGTCCGAGGCCTTGAGGGTCAGGGCGTTGGCGTCATCGACGTCGCCCGAGATATCGATGCTCTCTATGCCCGTGATCCGGCCCGCATCGCTCATGGCGCTCAGGTCGAAGGTTCCGCCCGTCCCGGCGTTGTCCTCCAGACGGAAGGTGTCGAAACCGTCTCCGCCGTCGGCGGTGTCCGTCATGCCGCCTATGAGCAGATCGTTGCCCGCGCCGCCCAGAAGCAGATCGTTGCCACTTCCACCGATGAGCGTGTCGTTGTCCGCGCCGCCGTCCAGGGTGTCGTCACCGGCCAGGCCGCTGAGCAGGTCGTCGCCACCGTAGCCGTTCAAGACGTTGTGCATGCTCATGAAGCCAGTGTAGCCGTGATCGGTACCGATCAACGTGTCGGCGTGATCCGAGCCCCACAGCCCATCTATGTACCACAGCGCGTCGCCTTTTTGCGCGTCGCCATCATTGCCGACCTGAAGGTTTCCACCCTGAATTTTCAGGCTGACGTTCACCCCAGCGTTGGCATGGCGGTAGCTGGCGATGTCGTATCCCTTGCCGCCGTAGATCATGTCGGCCCCCTCGCAGCCCTCCAGGACGTCATCGCCTTCCTCGCCGAAGATATTATTATTCTGCTTGTTGCCGATGATCGTGTCGTCTCCCCAAGAGCCAACGACGTTCACGATGCCGCTCAGGATATCGCCGATGGCGTCGTTGCCCGCAGGGCCTCCGCTCTGGGCCCTCCCGTCCTGGATGTTCAGGTCGACGTAAACAGCGTTATAGTTGAAATCAAATACGTCGCGATGCCCGGTGTACTGATAGTTGACGTGGCTGTCTCTGCCGTTGCCGATGATGCGATCAGCGCCTGTGCCGCCGCAGAGCATACTGGCCCTGGCGCTGAGGGTACCGTCCAGGGTGTCGTTGCCCGCGCCGCCGAGGAGCAGATCCGCGTAGCCTTCTCCGACGTAGACGAGAGAGAGGCCGGCCTGCAAAGAATCGTCGCCGTCACCGCCCCAAAGGGTGTCGACGCCGCTGCCGCCGTACAGGGTGTCGTTGCCGTCGCCGCCGCTCATCCAGTTGCTTTCGTCATTGCCGATGAGCACGTCGCCATGCGTCTTGTCGTTGGAACCGGTGACAAACTCGATGCCGACGAGAATGTCGCCCTCGGCGTGGTTGCCCGCGCCGCCACCGCTCTGGGCAACAAGGCCGTCCTGAAGGCTCAGGTCCACATTCACCCACGTGGGGCTGGCGCTGTAGTCGGCCATGTCCGAATTGAGGCCGCCATTAAGGTAATCCGCGCCGGCCCCGCCAGCGAGGGTGTCGTTGCCAGCCCCGCCGGAGAGGGTGTCGTCGCCGTCCAGGCCGATGAGCAGATTGGCCTGGTTGTTGCCTGTAAGCACGTCGCCATGGGCGGTGTCATTCGTACCGGTGAGATTTTCGATGCCCACCAGAATATCGTTCAGAGCGTGGTTGTTCTCGCCGCCGCCGCTCTG
>JAHIQM010000018.1 GCA_018902545.1 Pseudomonadota bacterium
ACGTTGACCGCCGCGATCACCAAGATCGCGAGTCTCAAAGGCGGCGGAACCTTTGTGGCGTTTGACGAGATCGACAAGGCTCCCGAGGAAAAAGAACGCGGCATCACCATTGCCACGGCGCACGTCGAGTACGAGACCGCCAAGCGTCACTATGCCCACGTGGATTGCCCCGGTCACGCCGACTACATCAAGAACATGATCACCGGCGCGGCCCAGATGGACGGCGCGATCATCGTTGTGGCGGCCACGGACGGTCCCATGCCGCAGACCCGTGAGCACATCCTGCTCGCCCGTCAGGTTGGCGTTCCTTACGTGGTTGTGTTCCTGAACAAGGTTGACCTGGTCGACGACGAAGAGTTGATCGAACTGGTTGACATGGAAGTTCGCGAACTGCTGTCCAAGTACGAATTCCCCGGGGACGACGTTCCGGTCATTCGCGGTTCCGCGCTCAAGGCCCTTGAGTGCGATAGCGCCGATGCCGACGATGCCAAGTGCATCCTCGAGCTGCTGGAAGCCTGCGACTCCTACATTCCGGATCCGATCCGCGAAACGGACAAGCCGTTCCTGATGCCCATCGAAGACGTCTTCTCCATTTCCGGTCGCGGCACTGTCGTCACCGGTCGTGTTGATCGCGGTATCGTTCGTGTTGGCGAGGAAGTAGAGATCGTCGGTATCATCGATACGCGCAAGACGACCTGCACGGGTGTCGAGATGTTCCGCAAGCTTCTTGACGAAGGTCAGGCTGGCGACAACATCGGCGCGCTGCTTCGCGGCGTGAAGCGTGACGATGTGCAGCGCGGGCAGGTACTTGCCAAGCCGGGCACCATCACCCCGCACACGAAGTTCTCTGCGGAAGTGTACGTGCTGAGCAAGGAAGAAGGCGGCCGTCATACTCCGTTTTTCTCCGGCTACCGCCCGCAGTTTTATTTCCGCACCACGGACATCACCGGTGTGGTGACTCTGGATGAAGGCGTAGAAATGATCATGCCCGGTGACAACACGACGTTCCATGTCCACCTGATCAACCCGATCGCCATGGAAAAGGGTCTTCGCTTCGCCATCCGCGAAGGCGGACGTACCGTCGGCGCCGGTGTCGTGTCCGAAATTCAGGAGTAATGAGTCATCATGAATAGTGACAAAATTCGCATAAAATTGAGAGCGTACGACTACCGCATTCTGGATAAGGCTGTTGCCGAGATCGTAGATTCTGCACGCAATACCGGTGCATCCATTGCCGGTCCTATTCCGTTGCCGACTCGCATTCACAAGCAGACTGTTCAGAAGTCGGTGCATGTGGACAAGAAATCCCGGGAACAGTTCGAAATGCGCGTGCACAAACGCCTTTTGGATATTCTTGAACCCACCCAACAGACGGTTGATGCACTGGGTAAGCTGAATCTTCCCGCTGGCGTTGATGTAGAAATCAAGCTGTAGGGATAACGAGAGGCTATCATGAAAAAGACTTTAGGAATTGTAGGGCGCAAGATCGGTATGACCAGAATTTACGGTGCTGACGGCAACGTCATCCCCGTGACGGTCATTCAGGCCGGTCCTTGCCCCGTAATTGAAAAAAAGGTCAACGAAAAAGACGGTTACACCGCTTTGCAGGTTGGTTTTGAAGAAGTGGCAGCACATCGTCTGACCAAACCCGAGCAGGGCCATCAGCAAAAGGCAAATTGTGGCTTTTACAGAATGCTGAAGGAAATCCGTCTCGGAAGCGTTGACGAATATGAGGTCGGTCAGAAGTTGACCGTTGAAATGTTCACTCCCGGTGAAAAGATTTGTGTTACCGGCACCTCCAAAGGTCGCGGGTTCTCAGGTGTCATCCGCCGTTGGAATTTCAGCGGCGCTCCCGCATCGCACGGACACGAGCAGGTTCACAGAAAGCCTGGCTCCATCGGTCAGTGCGCCTGGCCGAGCAAGGTGTTCAAAGGAAAAAAAATGCCGGGCCAGCTTGGAAACAAGACCGCCACAATTCTCAATCTTGAGATTGTCGACGTCCGCCCGGAAGACAATGTCGTGCTTGTACGCGGCCAAGTTCCAGGACCCAAGCAGGGGATCGTCGTCCTCAGCAAGATGAAGTAAAGGGGTATAGATAATGGCAAACGCGAAAGTATACGATCAGAACAGGAAGGAAGTCGGAGAGATTTCCCTGGCCGATGATATCTTCCAGGTCGAGGTAAAACCCGAACTGCTTCATCTGGCCGTCAAATCCCATTTGGCGAAGCTGCGTTCCGGAACCGTCGGCGTTAAGACCCGCGGGCTGGTCCGTGGTGGCGGCAAGAAACCTTGGCGCCAGAAAGGTACAGGCCGGGCTCGCGCCGGATCCAACCGTTCCCCCCTGTGGAGAAGCGGTGCTGTGATCCACGGACCCCAGGCCCGTGACTACAGCTTCAAGATCAACAAACAGATCCGCAAGCTCGCCCTGAAGATGGCCCTCTCCTCACGGTTCACCTCTGAGAGCCTGCTTGTCGTTGACAAGCTCCAGTTCAACGAGATCAAGACCAAGAACTTTGTGGCCTGCAAGGATACCCTTGGTCTGAAAAAAGCCTTGATTGTTGTTGCTGAAAAAGATACCAACCTTGCTCTTTCGGCCAGGAATGTTCCTGGTATTCTTGTGTTGGATCCGCAGTCGATCAATGTTTACGAAATCCTCAAGTATCCCCAGATGGTCCTGGACCAGGGCGCAGTGATAGCCCTGCAGGAGAGGTTGAAATAATGGAAAGCACGCAAGTATTGCTTAAGCCCTTGATTTCCGAGAAATCGACGGGCCTCAAGGAACTTGGTAACCAGGTTGCCTTTTTTGTTCATACTGCCGCGAACAAAATCGATGTCCAGCGTGCAGTGGAGAACGTGTTCAACGTGAAGGTCACCGCCGTGAACATTGTCAACTATCGTCCGCGCATGAGAAAGAAGTTCGGTCGCGTCGTTGGCAAGATCAGCGGATACAAGAAAGCGTACGTATCTCTTGCCGCCGGCGAAAAGATCGATTTCTTTGAAGGGGTGTAATCATGGCAATTCGAAAGCTTAAACCCACATCTGCTGGACGCAGGTCGATGACGGTTCTCACCTATGACGAGATCACCCGTTCGACTCCTGAAAAGTCCCTGACCAAGGGTTTGAATAAAAAAAGCGGCCGCAACAACAACGGCCGCATTACCATGCGCCGCCGGGGCGGTGGAAACAAGTCTTTGTATCGCCTGATTGATTTTAAGCGGAACAAAACCGACATCCCGGCCAAGGTCGCGACCATCGAGTACGATCCGAACAGAAGCGCCCGTATCGCCCTCTTGCATTACGCAGACGGTGACAAGCGCTACATCATCTGTCCGGTAGGACTTAATGTCGGAGATCAGATCCAGGCTGGCGACAAGGCTGACATCAAGCCCGGCAATGCGCTGGCCCTGGCCCGCATTCCCCTTGGAACGCTGGTGCACAACATCGAACTGTATCCCGGTCGCGGGGGCCAGTTGGCCCGTTCCGCCGGTGCATACGCCCAGGTCATCGCCAAGGAAGACAAGTACGCGCTGCTGCGCCTGCCTTCCGGAGAAGTCCGCAAGGTGTTGGCAGTTAATATCGCTACTGTCGGCCAGGTCGGCAATATCGAGCACGAGAATGTATCCATCGGAAAGGCCGGTCGTAACAGATGGCTTGGCAAGCGTCCCAAGGTTCGCGGCGTGGCGATGAACCCCGTCGATCACCCGTTGGGCGGTGGTGAGGGCAGAAGCTCCGGCGGTCGTCATCCGGTTACTCCGTGGGGCAAACCCACCAAGGGGTACAAGACTCGTTCGCGGAAGAAGCCTTCTTCCAAGTTAATCGTTAAACGCCGTGGAAGTAAGTAGGAGTTTCTATGCCTAGGTCTCTGAAAAAAGGCCCTTTCGTTGATGGCCATCTGCTCGTCAAGGTGGAAAAATTCAACGCTGATAGAAGCCGTCAGGTGATCAAGACTTGGTCTCGCCGGTCTACGATTTTACCCGAGATGGTCGGACTTACCTTTGCAGTTCATAATGGTAAGAAATTTATCCCGGTGTTTGTCTCTGAGAATATGGTCGGACACAAACTTGGTGAATTTGCACCCACCAGGACTTATTTTGGCCACGCTGCTGATAAGAAGAAGAAATAGACAGGAAGTTTCAAATGGAAACAAGATCAGTTGCCAAGTTTATACGCGTTTCCCCGCAGAAAGCCAGGTTGGTCGCACGTAACGTGACCGGTAAACCCGTGGAAGATGCGTTGAATGTCCTGAAATTCACCCCCAAGAAAGCTGCCCGTCTGATTGAGAAGGTTCTGACGACTGCAATTGCCAACGCTGAACACAACTCCAAGCTCAATGTCGACAACCTCTATGTGAAGGAAGTTCGCATCGACGGCGGCCCGAGCTGGAAGCGTATTCAATCCAGGGCAATGGGCCGGGCTTACAGAATTATCAAGCGCAGCAGCCACATCACTGTGGTTGTCGATGAACTCTAGGAGGGCAGTGCTTTGGGTCATAAAGTTCATCCTTACGGATTCCGTCTGGGATACAATAAAAACTGGAAGTCCCGTTGGTTCAGCGACAAGAAATATGCCGAGTATGTTTTCGAAGACAGTAGGCTTCGAAAATATGTAAAGGAAAAGCTGTTCCACGCTGGAATTTCAAAGATCGAAATCGAGAGAGCTGCCGACAAGGTTCGTTTGATTCTTTTCACTGCACGCCCCGGTATTGTTATCGGACGAAAGGGCGTTGAAATTGAAAAGCTTCGGGCCGAACTCAAGGGTAAGTTTAATCGCGAGTTCGTGATTGAGGTTAACGAAATCCGCCGTCCGGAAACGGATGCACAGCTTGTTGCCGAATCTATCGCGCAGCAGCTAGAACGTCGGGTTGCGTTTCGCCGTGCCATCAAAAAGACTCTGGGCATGGCCCAGAAGTTCGGCGCTCTGGGCATCAAGGTGCAGTGCGGCGGACGACTTGGTGGTGCTGAAATCGCTCGTACTGAATGGGCGAGAGAGGGTCGTGTTCCCCTTCACACCTTGCGTGCCGACATAGATTACGGCGTCGCGCTGGCCAAGACCACCTACGGGATCATTGGCGTCAAGGTTTGGGTGTTCAAGGGTGAGATCCTGAGCGAGGTAGATAGCTGATGCTGAGTCCTAAAAAGGTCAAATTTCGGAAGCAGCAGAAAGGTCGTATTCGCGGTCTTGCCGGACGTGCGACCACGGTTGCTTTTGGTGAAATCGGTTTGAAGGCTATGGAATGCGGAAAACTCACGAGTCAGCAAATTGAAGCCGCCCGTATCGCGATGATGCGGCACATTAAAAGAGGCGGCAAGGTTTTCATTCGTATTTTTCCCGATAAGACGATTACTGCCAAACCCTTGGAAGTTCGTCAGGGTAAAGGCAAGGGATCGCCGGTTGGTTGGTGCGCTCCGGTTCAAAGAGGTCGCATTCTTTATGAGATAAAGGGTGTTGATTTTGAGCTGGCCAAAGAAGCATTGCAAAGAGCTGCCTACAAGCTGCCTATAAAGACTTCCATAGTCGAAAAGGAGTAAGACAGGATGAATGCTCAAGAATTACGGGAATTGGGTCCTGAGAAGCTCCAGGTCAAACTTGGTGAATTTCGTAAGGAATTGATGAATCTTCGTTTTCAGCATGCAACTGCGCAGCTTGAAAATAGTCAGAGAATACCGCTTGTTAAGAAATCCATAGCTCGGATTTTGACGATTTTGAAAGCGAAGGACATGGAGACAGGTGATGAGTAACAGCGGAAAGACATCAAACAAGAGAACTCTTGTTGGCTTCGTGGTGAGCGATAAGAACGACAAGACCATTGTCGTGCGTGTCGAAACACTGGTCAAACATCCTGTTCTTAAAAAATATATCCGCCGCAGAAAGAAATTCATGGCTCATGACCCCAACAACGAATGTCATATTGGGGATAAAGTTCAGATCGTCGAGCACCGCCCTTTGAGCGCGCGGAAGAATTGGCATCTGATGAAAATCATTGAAAGAGCTTTGTAGGGGATTGTAAAATGATTCAAATGCAGACGACTTTGGATGTCGCAGACAATTCCGGAGCCAAGAAGGTTGCCTGCATCAAGGTGCTAGGCGGAAGCAAGAGGCGGTATGCTCGTGTAGGAGACATAATCATGGTCTCCGTCAAGGAAGCGATCCCTCATGGAAAAGTCAAGAAGGGCGATGTTCTCCAGGCAGTAGTTGTAAGAACAACAAAAGAGATCGGTCGGCCAGATGGTACTTTTATCCGTTTCGACAATAATTCGGCAGTAATGCTGAATAAGAACCTTGAGCCGATGGGCACTCGTATTTTTGGGCCTGTTGCACGTGAATTGCGGGCAAAGAACTTCATGAAGATTGTATCTTTAGCCCCAGAGGTGTTGTAATCTATGTCTACTCAGGTCTGGAAAATTCACAAAGACGACAATGTGATGATTCTTGTCGGAAAAGACAAAGGTAAGATCGGCAAGGTTGTCAGAATTCTTCGCAGTAAAAAGCAGGTTGTTGTTGAGAAGGCTAATATGGTGAAAAAACACACCAAGCCTAATCCTTATAACAATCAGCCTGGCGGAATTGTTGAGAAGGAAATGCCCCTGGATGTGTCTAACGTCCAGTTGGTATGCAACGCTTGCTCGAAGCCGACAAGAGTTGGTTATAAGTTTATTGACGATAACAAGAAAGTTCGTTTTTGCAAAAAATGCAATGAAACGATCAGTTAAGGTGCAGCAATGAGTAGTATCAAGAAGATCTACAAAGATAAAGTCGCTCCTGAACTCTCGAAGGAATTCAACTTTACATCTGTTATGCAGATTCCTTCGATCAAGTGTGTCTCACTGAACATGGGACTGGGTGAAGGTAGCCAGAATAACAAAATCATTCAGGATTCTGTACGCGATTTGTCTCTGATTGCTGGTCAGCGGGCCGTTGTAACTCGGGCAAAAAAATCCATCGCCGCCTTCAAGCTGCGCGAGGGAATGCCTGTAGGCTGCCGGGTATCGCTTCGAGGAGACAGAATGTGGGCTTTTCTGGAGAAGCTGTTGACTATTGCGCTTCCCAGAGTTCGCGACTTCCGGGGCGTACCGGACAGAGGTTTTGATGGTCGCGGAAATTATACCCTTGGCATAAAGGAACATACTATCTTTCCCGAAATCGAGATTGATAGGATCGAAAAAGCAGTGGGTATGAATATTTCTGTTATAACTACTGCCCAGACTGACAAAGAAGGCAAGATGCTTTTGAAGCTTCTTGGAATGCCCTTCAAGAAGTAAGGAGGAGTGTAACTTGACTCGTACATCTTTGATGGTCAAGGCTCAGCGGAAGCCCAAATTTTCCACACGCCAGTACAACAGATGCCCAATTTGCGGCCGGCCTAGAGCCTTCATGCGTAAGTTTGGTATTTGCAGAATCTGCTTCAGGAATATGGCCCTTGCCGGTGAACTGCCTGGCGTAAGAAAATCTAGCTGGTAAATGAGGTACGCTCATGTCTGTCATAGATCCTATCGCAGATTTATTGACTCGAATTCGTAATGCATACAAAGCTATGCATTCAACTGTTTCAGTTACTCCCAGTCGCACCCGCGAGGCGGTGCTGAAAATATTGGACGAAGAAGGCTATATCAATGGGTACTCCGTTGAGAGCGACGCCTTGCTGGTTAATCTTAAATACTATGAAAGTAAGGCTGTAGTTGCCGGTTTGAAGAGAATCAGCAAGCCTGGTCGTCGTATTTATGTAGGCGCCAAGAGCATTCCTTCCGTACAAAATGGCCTTGGAATTTGCATTTTGTCCACGTCAAAGGGTATGCTTGAAGGAAAAAAGGCTGCCGAAATCGGTGTTGGCGGCGAACTTCTTTGTGAGATTTGGTAGGAGATCGCTATGTCTCGTGTAGGAAAAATGCCGATCAGCATCCCGAGTGGTGTTGATCTTAAGATCGCTGAAAGCGGGATCGAAGTTAAGGGCCCCAAGGGGGTCCTGAAACTGGCCACGCATCCCGCCATCGCTGTGAGTGTCGACGACAACACGGTTTCCGTAACCCCCGTTGACGACAGCCGTATCGCCCGCCAGCAGCACGGCTTGCGGAGAACCCTCCTGGCCAATGCCGTGGATGGTGTAACCAAGGGATTCAACAAGACACTCGAAGTCATCGGGGTTGGTTATAAAGTCAATGTTCAGGGCAACACTGTTGTCCTTAGCGTCGGCTTTTCCCACCCGGTCAACTTCGAGTTGCCGGCCGGAATCCAGGCCAAAGCCGAAGGCAACAAGTTGACGGTCTCCGGGTGTGACAAGCAGGCTGTCGGCGAAGTCGCAGCTCAGATCCGTCGGGTTCGTCCGCCGGAGCCGTACAAGGGCAAAGGTATTAAATATACTGATGAGACTATCCGTCGCAAAGCCGGCAAATCCGGCGGCAAGAAATAGGATAAGCTATGAAATTATCAAGAGAAGAAGCTCGTAAAAAACGCAAAACGCGGATTCGTAAAAAGATCAACGGCACGGCTGAACGGCCAAGACTTGTTGTCTTTCGCTCCAGCAAGCACATTTACGCGCAGATAATTGACGACTTGGCCGGTGCGACATTGGCCTCCGCTTCAACACTGAGTCTTGAAGGTGAGAACATTCGCCTTACAGTCGAGAACGCGAAGCTAGTTGGACAGAAAGTTGCCGAAGAGGCGATCAAGAAGAGCATCACTTCCGTGGTCTTTGATCGCAACGGCTTCGTATATCATGGCCGGATCAAGGCCGTAGCCGATGGAGCCAGGGAAGGCGGCTTAAATTTCTAATCGAGGACATCCATGCAACAAAACGAATTTGAACTCATTGAGAAAATAGTCTATCTCAATCGCGTCGCCAAAGTTGTCAAGGGTGGCCGTCGATTCAGCTTCAGCGCCTTGGTAGTGGTTGGTGACGGAAAGGGAACTGTAGGGTTTGGCCTGGGTAAGGCAAACCAGGTCCCTGACGCCATCAAGAAGGCCACAGACCGTGCTCGTAAGGACATGCAGAAGGTTGAACTGCTCGACGGGACCATTCCTTACGAAATCCTCGGAAAGTTCGGTGCAGGCCAGGTAATGCTGAAGCCCGCTTCCGCTGGAACCGGGATCATTGCTGGCGGCCCTGTCCGCGCAGTCATGGAGGCCGCAGGCGTTCATGACATCCTGACCAAGGCCATTGGCACGAACAACCCACATAATGTGCTCCGCGCTACATTTGCGGGACTTCGTTCTCTGCGCAGCGCCGAAACCGTCGGCCGGTTGAGAGGCAAAACTCTCACCATCAAGCGAAAGTAGGTGACGATATGATTAAGATCAAACTGACAAAGAGCGTGATCACCCAGAATCCCTCACAGAGACGAACCGTGAAGGCTCTTGGGTTTACCAAGCTCAATCAGGTCCGCACTCTTCCCGACAACGAATGCGTTCGAGGGATGATCAATAAAGTCAAGCATCTTGTAGAGGTTATTGAATAATGAACCTGCATGAATTGTATCCATATCCCGAAGAACGCGCCAAGGTGAAAAGACTCGGCCGCGGTACTGCATCGGGTCAGGGCGGAACTTCAGGCAAAGGTCACAAGGGCCAGAATGCACGCAGCGGCGGTGGCGTCCCCGCCTGGTTTGAAGGCGGCCAGATGCGCCTCTATCGCAGACTGCCTAAGCGTGGCTTCAAGAATCCCTTCCGTGTGACCTATCAGACGCTTAATCTCTCGACAGTGTATTCCGTCTTTGCCGACAAGGACGAGGTGCTGATCGAGGATCTGTACTTGTCCGGTCTGGTCGATCGCGATCAGCCGATCAAGATTCTTGGCGACGGTGACGCCGGAAAGGCGCTCAGGATCACTGCTCACAAGTTCAGCAAGCAGGCTGTGGAAAAGATCACTGCCGCAGGCGGCGAAGCCATTTCGATCGAAGGATAGCATTGTGAGTATATCCAAAGGCGCAAACACGGGTATGTCGGAGCTGAAAAGCAAGTTTATCTGGACTTTTCTCCTGTTGGCTGTTTTCCGCGTAGGTGTTCATCTGCCGATACCAGGTGTTGACGGGAATGCTCTTGCAGATTTTTTTGCCAACGCCCAGAACACCCTTTTCGGGTTGTTCGACATGTTCTCGGGCGGCGGACTGATGAATCTGTCCATTTTTGCACTTGGGATTATGCCTTACATTTCCGCTTCGATCATCCTGCAGCTTTTGACGGTCGTCAGTCCTGAGCTCAAGAGATTGAGCAAGGAAGAGGGCGCGGCCGGCAAAAAGAAGATCACGCAGTACACGCGATATGGAACGGTGCTGATTGCCATTATTCAGGGCCTTGGCATTTCGGTCGGCATTGAATCCATGACGAGCCCCACCGGGGCTCCCATCGTCTATATGCCCGGCTGGGGATTTCGGTTCATCACCGTTCTGACCCTTACTGCGGGCACCGTGTTCGTCATGTGGCTCGGTGAGAAAATCACGGAAAAGGGAATCGGTAACGGGATCAGTTTAATTATCTGCGCCGGTATTATTGCCGGATTGCCAAGCGGTATCGGCCAATCCTTTAGGCTCTTTTCCGCTGGTGACGTTTCTCTTTTTACCGTGCTGCTGGTCGTGGTCGTAATGGCCGCTGTCCTGGTGGGCATTGTCTTCATGGAGCGTGCGCAGAGACGAATTCCAATCCATTACGCCAAGC
Organism: Pseudomonadota bacterium; assembly: GCA_018902545.1. GTDB lineage: Bacteria > Desulfobacterota > Desulfovibrionia > Desulfovibrionales > Desulfomicrobiaceae > Desulfomicrobium. The sequence goes on from JAHIQM010000018.1 coordinate 10,645, forward strand.
GCATGGTCGGTCGGAAAATGTATGGCGGACAAACGAGCCATCTGCCTTTGCGGATTAACACGGCTGGCGTTATCCCACCCATCTTCGCCTCTTCGATTCTCATGTTCCCGGCGACGATAGCCAGTTTTTCGAACATTGAGGTCCTGAACAGGATGTCTGAATATTTCAGGCCAGATTCAGTGATTTACAATATTTGTTTTATCGGCTTCATCGTTTTCTTCTGTTTTTTCTACACAGCCATCGTTTTTGATCCCAAGGATATTGCCGAAAACTTAAAGAAACAGGGGGCTTTTGTCCCCGGGATCCGCCCCGGATTCAAGACTCATGAGTATATTGACAAGGTTTTGACGCGTTTGACTTTCTGGGGCGCATTGTATATCTCGCTCGTCTGTGTTTTGCCCATGGTGCTGATGATGCAGTTTAATGTCCCGTTTTATTACGGAGGCACCTCCCTGCTCATCGTTGTCGGCGTGTCCATGGACACCATGTCCCAGGTGCAGTCGCATCTGATTTCAGGCCGGTATGACGGCCTCTTGGCCAAGGCAAAGATCAAGGGCAGACAAGGTTGAAAAAACATCGGGGCATTTTCCTGAAAAACGCTCAGGAAATTGCCATCATGCGAGAAGCCAACCAGATAGCGGCCAATGTTCTTCATGAAGTTGGCTGCTTGGTTGCTCCCGGAGTGACAACCTGGGAATTGGAAGAGAAGGCGATCGCGCTTTGCGCGTCCTTTGATGTTATTCCGGCTTTCAAGGGCTATCTTGGGTTTCCATACGCGCTGTGCTGTTCCGTAAACGAAGAGATCGTGCACGGGTTCCCTTCAAAGCGCCCCCTTGAGGACGGTGACATATTATCTGTTGATTTTGGTGTGAAGTTTCAGGGTTTTTACGGAGATACCGCAAAGACCTTTCCTGTAGGAAGCATCAGTGAGGGCGCGGCCCATTTGCTGGAAGTGACCTTGGATTCCCTGCACAAGGGAATAGCACGAGCCGTTCCGGGAAATGACCTTTACGATGTTTCACGGGCTGTACAGGAATGCGTTGAAGCTCAAGGGTTTTCCGTAATTAAGCGTTTTGTTGGGCACGGGATAGGAAGGATGCTTCATGAGAAGCCTGAAGTCCCCAATTTCGTCCCCAGAGATGGCGCAAGATTGCCTTTGAAGCCGGGAATGGTGATTGCCATTGAGCCAATGGTTGCAATAGGTACCGACCAAGTCGAAATCCTCTCCGACGGTTGGACCGCAGTGACCAAAGATCGAAGCCTATCTGCTCATTTTGAACATTCGGTGGCCATTACCAAGGACGGACCATTTATTCTCAGCCAATTATAGGTTGGATTGAGTTTCAATTGAAAATCTTCGGGGGATTCAATGAAAGTTAGACCTTCAGTTCGCAAAATTTGTCCCAAATGCAAAGTCATTAAGCGCAAAGGCGTGCTTAGAGTTATTTGTGACAATACGCGGCATAAACAAAGACAGGGTTAAGGATAGGGGGATATTGTGGCAAGATTAGTTGGTGTAGATTTGCCGAGAAACAAAAGGCTAGATATCGCATTGACATATATTTATGGCATCGGCCGAGCTACAGCTCTTAGAATCCTTGATGCTACAGGTATTGATTGGACCAAAAACAGTGACGACCTCACTGCCGACGATGTCAACACCCTGCGTAAAGAATTAGAAGCCAAATACAAGGTCGAAGGCGATTTGCGCCGCGAAGTCGTGGCCAACATCAAGCGCCTTATGGACATTGGATGCTACAGAGGTTTGAGACATCGGCGCGGCTTGCCTTGTCGTGGTCAGCGTACGCACACCAATGCACGTACTCGCAAGGGCCCACGCAGAGCCATTGTTGGTAAGAAGAAAAAGTAACTGGGTGGAGACAGACAAATGGCAAGACCGCAGAGAGTAATCAAGAAAAAGGAAAAGAGAAATATCCCCACGGGTATTGCTCATGTGAACAGCACCTTCAATAATACGATTATCACCTTCACCGATCCTACCGGAAATGTGATCAGCTGGGCGAGTTCCGGGGCTTCCGGTTTCAAGGGTTCGCGTAAGAACACCCCGTTTGCCGCGCAGAAAGCCGCAGAAACGGCTGCTCGCAAGGCAATGGAATGCGGGATGCGTTCTGTAGGCATTCTTGTGAAGGGACCTGGCTCTGGACGTGAGTCCGCAATGCGCGCAATCAATGCAGTGGGTCTGCGCGTCGCTTTCATCCGCGACGTGACACCCATTCCGCATAACGGATGCCGTCCGCCCAAACGTCGTAGAGTATAGGGGGAATTTACCTTGGCTAGATATACAGGCCCTAAGTGCAGAATTTGCCGCAGAGAAGGCGGAAAGCTTTTTCTCAAAGGCGATAGATGTTATACTGATAAATGTGCATTCGAGCGTCGCGCCTATGCGCCCGGCGATCACGGAAAGGCACGCAAGAAGCCCAGTGATTACGCCTTGCAGCTTCGTGAGAAGCAGAAAGTGAGAAAGATGTATGGTATCCTTGAAGGCCAGTTCCGCAGGTATTTTAAGGAAGCTGAACGCCGCAAGGGTATTACGGGCACCAATCTGTTGATGTTGCTCGAAACGCGCGTTGATAACGTGACCTACAAGCTTGGCTTCGCCAATTCTCGTAGCCAGGCTCGTCAGATGGTCCGTCACGGCCTGTTCACCCTGAACGGCCGACGCATCAGCGTTCCTTCGATTCAGATGAAGGCGGGTGATGTTCTCGAAGTGCGTGATCGCACCAAGAAGAACCTTGTTATCAACGAGGCCCTGGAAGTTGTCGCTCGTCGCGGCGTACCTGCTTGGCTCGAGATCGATGCTCCTGCCTTCAAGGGATCTGTTAAGGCTCTTCCGACCAGAGAAGATATTACGTTCCCCATGACAGAGCAGTTGATTGTTGAACTCTACTCCAAATAAAGGGCGGTAAACATGAGTTCTACGTACAGCGGAGACAAAAAAGTTTACGTCCGGAATTGGGCAGAGCTTGTCAGGCCGGAACAACTTGAAAAAGACCCGAAGTGTGATGATATGTTTGGTCGTTTCGTGTGCGAACCCCTGGAAAGGGGTTTCGGCACCACGATCGGAAATGCACTGCGCCGGGTTCTTCTTTCTTCTCTTCAGGGTGCGGCTCCGGTGTCGGTCAAGATTCAGGGCATTCAGCATGAATTCACGACCATCCCCGGCGTCAATGAGGACGTAACCGACATCGTCCTGAACTTGAAGCAGCTGCGTGTGGCCATGAATACGCCTGAGCCTCAGCGGGTTCAGCTCATCGCCAACGTTAAGGGTGAGGTTACGGCCTCGGCGATTCATGAAAATCAGCATATTAAGATACTCAATCCTGAATTGCATATAGCGACTCTTTCAGAAGACATCGACCTGGTCATGGATCTTGAGTTTCGTATGGGCAAGGGCTATGTGCCCGCCGAAATGCACGAAGACCTGGACAGCGAAATCGGCGTCATCACTCTTGATTCGAGTTTTTCACCCATACGCAAGGTAGCCTATGCGGTGGAGCAGGCTCGTGTCGGACAGATGACCAACTACGACAAGCTGATCATAGAAGTCTGGACCGACGGCTCCATCAGTCCCGATGATGCATTGGCCTACAGTGCCAAGATCCTCAAAGAGCAGCTCACGGTTTTCATCAATTTCGATGAAGGCTCGGCTGACATCGAGAAGGCCAAATCCAAGCCGCAGGACAAGATCAACGAGAATCTCTTCAAGAACATCGAGGATCTTGAGTTGCCCGTGCGGGCCAGCAACTGCCTCAAAAGTGCCGGGATCCACATTGTTGGCGAACTGGTTCAAAAGACCGAGGCTGATCTGCTCAAAACCAAGAATTTCGGTCGAAAGTCTCTGGAAGACATTCGCCGTGTCCTTGAAAGCATGGGGCTCGATTTCGGCATCAGAGTCGATAATTTTGATGAATTGTACCAGGATTGGTTAAAGAGGAACGAAGAAGATGAGGCATAGAAAATCCGGTCGAAAACTGGGGCGCACGTGGGAACACCGCAAGTCCCTGATGAAGAATATGGTTCGCTCCCTGGTTGAACATGAGCGTATCCGCACGACTGAAGCCAAGGCCAAGGAACTGAGTATTTTTGCAGACAAGCTCATCACTATGGCCCTGCAGGACACCTTGCACGCCCGCAGACAGGCTTTTGCGGTTCTGGGCAGTCATCACAGCGTCAAGAAGCTGTTTGATGAGATTGGCCCCCGTTTCAAGGAAGTCCCCGGCGGTTACACCAGGGTCGTCAAGTTCGGTATTCCCCGCGTGGGCGATAACGCACCTATGGCACTGATTGAATTCACCCGCTTGAGTGATAAGTTTTCTGAAGCCGCTGATGCCGCTCCAGGAGCTTCGAAAGAATCCGAAGAAGCATAGTCAAAAAATAAGGCAGATTTTCTGCCTTATTTTTTTGGCATGATGCATCGATATAATCTATACTAGGAATGGATAGATATGGATATTCGAAAAATCGAGGCATTCTCCAAGGTTTATGAGCATTGCAGTTTTTCGAAAGCTGGCAAGGCCTTGTATCTTTCGCAGCCGACGATCAGCGCGCATGTCGCTTCGTTGGAGCAGGAACTCGAAGTACAGCTTTTTGACCGTATTGGCCGGACTGTTGTGCCCACGAAGGCAGGCGAGGTACTCTACGGGCATGCCAAGAAGATTTTTGAGGCTTCCGAACTCGCCATTTCTGAACTCAGAAAGCTGCAGGATCGAATCACTGGCAAACTTGACATAGGTGGCAGCACGATCCCTGCCAATTTTATCATGCCGGAAATTCTCGCCAAGTTCTGGAAGAAATACCCTGAAGTCATCATGGATCTGCGGATCGGGGATTCTGAAGACATAGTCACCCAGGTGCGCGACAACACGCTTATGCTCGGAGTTGTCGGTGCTGTGTTCGAGTCGCCTGAACTTCACTTCGAGAAGATCGCCGTTGATTCGTTGGTTCTGACCATGACGCCGCAGTTGTATGAATCGCACCGTCATATGCCGGTGGAGGATTTGCTCCGCGCGCTGCCGTGGGTGCTGCGCGAGGAAGGGTCGGGCACCCGGGTGGCCATGGCCGAGAGTCTGTCGCAGTTCGGCATTGATATTCATTCCCTGCGCGCCGTCATCATGGTGCGTAATGCCGGAGCTATGTCCAGATGTCTTTCGGCGGGCATGGGCGCATCCATAACATCCGCCATCACCGTCCAGGGCGAGCTTGACTCCGGATTGCTGGTGGCGGTGGAACTGCCCGGATTGCGGATGGACCGCAGTTTTCATGTCGTATACAACAAAAAACGTTCTCTTTTTCCCGCGGCTCTCAAACTGATAGATTTTTTGAAAGCAAACGCCCAGCAAATCTCCGTGAGGTCCTGATCGTGTCGAACACGCCATTGGTACAAACAGTAAGCGCAGCGGGTTGAGCCGCCAAGTTGGCTCCAGGGGACCTGGAGCAGGCATTACTCGGACTGCAATTTGAAAGTGATGAACGTATTCTCACCGGGATGGGAAACAGTGAGGACGCCGCTATTGTGCGTTTCCCTGCCGGCAAGGCGCTGGTGCAGACGCTGGATTTCTTCACGCCCATCGTGAACGATCCCTACAGGTTCGGACAGATTGCGGCCGCAAATTCCCTTTCCGATGTCTATGCAATGGGTGGCTCGCCATATGTTGCCATGAACATAGTGTGCTTTCCCATCGCCACCATGGATGTCTCTGTGCTGCGTGAAATACTTCGTGGCGGCCTGCACAAGGTTCAAGAGGCGGGAGCCCTCCTTGTGGGCGGGCACAGCATCCAGGACAAGGAGATCAAGTACGGCTTGTCCGTTTCCGGCATTGTCGATCCTGAGAACTATGCCACCAACGCGGGACTGCGGCCAGGAGACGCGCTGATCCTGACCAAGCCGATCGGCAGCGGGGTCCTGGCGACAGCCATCAAGGGGCAATGGGAGGGCAGCGAAGGGTTTGAAGAGGAGGTGTTCCGCTGGGCTTCGCGGTTGAACCGCGTTCCGGGAGAGGCGGTGGCCAAGTTCGGGCTTAGGGCCGCGACGGACATCACCGGGTTCGGACTTGGAGGACACGCGCTGGAGATGGCAACGGCCTCAGACTGCTCCATTCGGATCGATGTATTGTCCGTGCCGCTCATGGACCATGCCCTCGACCTTGCCCGTGTCGGTCTTCTGCCTCTGGGCAGCCATGCCAACAAGCATTTCTGCCACAAGACGGTAGAGGCGTCTGCGGGTCTTGACCCCGTGCTACTTGATCTGATGTACGACGCGCAGACATCGGGTGGCATGTTACTGGGCGTGCCGGGTGCACAGGCAGCCGATGTGCTGGCCTGGATGCGCGAGCGCGGGGAGATGGCTGTTCAGATCGGTATTGTGGAGCCACCGCGCCTGGACGGGAAGCGGCTGTCGCTGTGTTGAAGATCGACGTTCATGAGGATGGTGGCGCACAAACCACTGTTCGTTCACAAGCCGGACAGCCGTTTTTGCACCTGCTTTTCGAGGCTGGGGTTGGGCGAGGCCGGGAACTGTGCGCTGGTGTCGGGCTTTGCGGGAAATGCAGGATCCGTTTCAGGAGCGAAGCGCCGCATCCGTGCGTCGAAGATCGGACGCGATTGACCCTGAAGCAACTGGAAGACGGCTGGCGGCTGGGCTGCAAGCATGAGGTTACAAAATCCTGCGCCATCGAAGTGCCCGCAGTGGCCAGCACGGCGTGGCCCGCAGGCACCGGCAAGGTGCTGGCCGTTGATATCGGCACGACCCGCATCAAGTGGGCGCTCGGCCCAAGTCAGGGGCGGGCCCGGGAAATGGCCATGGTCAACCCGCAAATGGGTGTGGGCAGCGAGATCATGTCCAGGCTTCGATACGCCCTTTCTTCCGAGTTCGCGCGGGACCACCTGCGTCGTTCCGTCAGCAGCGTCATCGTTGACCTGATGCGGCAAAGCAAAGCGTCTTCCCTTGCGGTGTGCGGAAACAGCGCCATGATCGCCATCCTCCTCGATGTTTCCTTGAAAGGCCTGGCTCACGCGCCTTACAGCACGCCCTGGAAGGGCGGGATGAGTGTGCGCCTTGATCCACAGTTGCCCCTGGCCTACATCCCTCCTTTACTTGGCCCGTTCATCGGTGCCGACATAAGCGCCGGTCTGGCATACATCGAGGCCCAACAGCCAGAGTATCCGTACCTGCTCGCTGACCTTGGCACCAACGGCGAGTTTGTGCTGGCCCTGGATCAGGACCGCTATTACGCGTGCAGCGTGCCCATGGGGCCCGCCATCGAAGGCGTGGGCCTGTGCTGCGGGGCCATGGCGGGTGAGTTCGTGCTTGACCGTGTCAGTCTTGGGCCGGCCGGCCTACAGTGGGACAAATCGCCTCTGGCGGGCATTTCAGGGACGGGTTACGCTTCTGTGCTCGCATTGCTCCGCCGCCTAGGTCTCATTGACGAGGACGGCCATTTTCAAGCGGCGTCAATGCCGCTGGCTCATAAAATTTCGCAGCGGATTCGCGATCATCGGCTAGGTCGTATTTTTGAACTGGAACCCGGGGCGTTCGTTGCGGAGCGGGACATCGAGGAATTTCTCAAGGCCAAAGCCGGAGTCAATGTGGCGCTCAGGGCTCTGATTCAGGGCGCAGGGCTTGCTGAGGGCGAAGTGGCCCGGGTTTACCTTGCCGGCGCTCTGGGGGAGCATGTGGACTCCAAAGATTTGATCACGCTGGGTTTCTTTCCGGAAATCTGGCGGGAGAAAATAACTGTGGCCGGTAACACCGCCCTTGCGGGGACGATGCTGGCATTGGAGCAAGATGACGTCCGGGCCTGGCTGGATCTTCTGCCCGGGCGCATGATCGTGGACAGCCTGGCCGAAAGAACGGATTTTGGGCCGCTGTTCATGCGGGCCATGCGCTTCGCCTGGATATAAAAAGACAAAGCCCCCGAAAAAGGAGGCTTCGCGATCGTTACAGTCTGGCCTGGATGGCTTCGTGGATCCGCCGTGACGCCAGTTCGTCCCCAAGATACCCTACGCGAATAGAGACTTCAGTGGTCGTTGAGCTCTGCGCAGTCAGCCATATCCACACCTCACGTCCCCCATCAAGGACCTTGATCGATGCCTTGCTGAGCTGTTTTTGCTGCTCCTGCACCGGCAGTCCCAGCGCCTCACATCCGGCCAGCGTGGCCTGATAGGTGGTCTCGAGGTTGGCGTTGTAGGTTCGTTTCAGTTGCCCCGCCGCATAGGTGTATGTTCCGACAGCCGCCGCTCCACCGACTATCAGCGCAGCGCATCCCGTGCTCAGAAGCACGAGGATGATCACAAAATTCTTCAAAATTCGCATTTTGCCTCCGTATTTTTGCTGTTCTGTACGTGTTTTAGGCGGCAAAGAAAAGAGCGGTCATTCCAGGGAAAGGATGTCCTGCACGGCCAGCTCTATCTGCTGCAGTCCGTTGAATTTCGACAGGCGGGGGGTGTAGGCGATCTTGATCCGGCGGCCGCTGAGAGCTACGTCTTTCCAGCGCTCTCCCTGCCTCCAGGCCACAGCGCGCATGTTTGTCCCGTCGGTAGTGTCGGACAGGTGCAACTCCAGGTGTTTTTTCTGGCTGAAAAAACGATGCCGGAGCACGCTCAGTGGCGGGGAAAGAAAGATGGGCCTCGGGTTACCCTGGCCGTACGGTTGCAGCAGGTCCAGCTCCTTGAACAGGGTGGCTGTGATCATGGAAAATGGCAGTTCGGCGTCGAGTTCGAGAACCGGAGGGGCGGGGTTGGCCCCGAGTTGCTCCTCCACGGCCCAGGCAAAAAGGTTTTTCAGGTTTGCCAGCTGGAAAGGTTCAAGCTTGAGCCCTGCGGCCTGGCGGTGCCCACCGAATTTGTAGAGACACTGTTTGCAGGACAGCAAGGCCTGATAGAGATCAAAGGATGGGGTGGATCGGCCCGAGCCCTTGAAGATGCCGTTTTCCTTGGTCAGAATCAGGCAGGGACGATGGAAACGCTCCACGATGCGTGAGGCGACGATGCCGATGATTCCCGAGTGCCAGTGTTCGGAATGCAGCACGAGGCCGGGAAGATGGAGCTGGGATTCGGCCTGGGTGATGGCTTCCTCCAGGATGCGTTGTTCCTCGAGCTTGCGCTTGGCGTTGAGCTTGTCGAGTTTGGTGGCCAGTTGCCGGGCTTCTTCGGGATCCTTGGACAAAAGAAGGCGCACGGCCAGATCGGGATCGCCGATGCGGCCGGCGGCATTGATGCGCGGCGCCAGGGCAAAGCCGATGGACCCTGTGCCCACGTTCTCGTCCGGGGACATCCCGCTGATCTCTTTGAGGGCCTGGATGCCTGGACGGCGGCCCTCCTTGATGAGCAGGAGCCCGTTTTTGACCAGAATCCTGTTCTGGTCATCAAGAGGGACGACATCGGCAACCGTGCCGAGGGCGACCAGATCGAGATAATCGCGGATATCCGAGGGCGGCCCGGGCAGCAGGCGGTTCACTGCCCCCATGAGCAGAAATCCGACGCCGACGCCCGCAAGATTGGGAGTGGGCCATCCTTCGAGCTTGGGGTTGATGATTACATCTGCTTCAGGCAGTTCCTGTCCGGGCAGATGATGGTCGGTGATGATGACCTGCAGTCCCAGCCGCTTGGCTTCCCGTATTTCTTCAGTATTGGCGATGCCGCAATCGACAGTCAGCAGAAGGCCGACGCCCTGCTCGGCCAGGGAGCGGATGCCCTCGACATGCAGGCCGTATCCAAAGTCCAGTCGGTCGGGAATGTAATGGATCACTTCGACGTTCCGGCTGGCCAGGAAGTCTTTGACCAGTGCCGTGGCCGTGATCCCATCTACGTCGTAGTCGCCCCAGACCGCAATTCTGCGGTTAGCCTTGATTGCCGAACACAGGAGGACCGCCCCATCCTCGACGCCCGGCCATTTGTCGAGGCTATGAAGGTAGCGAAGCCCGGGGCTCAGAAATTTATCCATGTCGGATTCGCAGGTCAGGCCGCGCAAGGTCATCAGGTGCACCAGCAGGGAGCTGACTTCAAGGCGCTCGCCCATGCGCTGCAACTGCTCTCTGTCGAGAGCGGCTTCGGGCGTCGGGGTCTTGAGTTGCCAGGCGGCCTGGGTATCTGACATAGGGTTCATGCTTCCAAAAAAAGGGTTCAACCGGCTTTGACATTCACGGGTTACAAAGTATAATTGTTTTTCCCTCAACTGCAAGAGCTTTGATTTCTTGAGTTTTTAAATCTGATCAAACCAGCCGTAATTGTTGCGTAACTTGTACCGGAAGGATTCATGGAAAAAGAGTTTCATCCCGTCTCCCTGGATGGGCAGGAAGAATATAATCGGCTCTTGGCCCAGTGCAGCCAAAAGCCATCGGACTACAGCTTTATCAACCTGTGGGGCTGGGGCCGGGAATACGGACTGGAGTGGTCTTTTAGGGACGGCTATGTCCTGCTCAGGCAGACCATTCCGCAAACCCTGTACTGGGCCCCTGTCGGGAACTGGGAACAGACCGAATGGCGCGGACTGCTGGAGAGCCTGCCGCCCGGGACCTGCTTCATCCGCATTCCCGAAAGGCTCAAGCTCATCTGGGAGGAACGCCCCTGCGGGATTGAGGTCGAGGAGTGCCGGGAGCATTGGGACTATCTTTACGACGTGACCGAATTGACCGAGCTCAAAGGCAGGAAGTTCCACAACAAAAAGAACCTGCTCAACCAGTTTTTGCGCGACCATGACGCCACGTTTGTGACCCTGGACGAAAAAACCGTTGAGTGCGCCCTGGCCTTGCAGACGGACTGGTTTTTATGGCGCAACAGCGAAAACGATCAGACCCTGCAAGCGGAAAATCGGGCCATCGTCAAGGTGATGCATGACTGGTCCAGACTTGGGGGGCTTGTGGGGGGAGGACTGGTGGTCGACGATAAGATGATCGCCTACACCATCGCCGAAGCGCAGGATGACAAAAGTATCGTCATCCATTTCGAAAAAGGGTGTCCCAATTTCAAGGGCGTGTATCAGGCCATCAATCAGATGTTTCTGGAGCGCTGCTGCCAGGGGTTCACGGTCGTCAACCGCGAGCAGGACCTGGGCGATGAAGGGCTGCGCAAGGCCAAGCTGAGCTACAACCCCGTGGCGTTTCTGAAGAAATACAAGGTCTGTCTGCCAAACTGCCGGCCTTAGTCCAGCTTTTCCCAGAATCCGCACTCTTTGACCGGACATGCCAGGTGCATGCCCCTGGCCTTGGTTTCCTTGCGCACCAGGATTTTGGATTCGCACAACGGGCAGGGCCTGGCCACCGGGAAATCCCAGACCGCATAGTCGCATTTTGGGTATTTGCTGCAGGAATAAAAAGGCTTTCCGCGTCGGCTGGTCTTTTCGACCAGCTCTCCGTCGCATCCGTCCTTGGGACAGGCCACCCCTGTGCCCACGGATTTGGTGTGCCGACAGGCGGGGTAGTTGGAGCAGGCCACGAACCGACCGCCGGTCTTGGTCTTTTTGACCACCAGGCGACCGTCTGCGCACTTGGGACAGGGGCCGAGTTCCTCGGGAGCCTCTTCCTTGACCAGCTCGATTTCCCCGGTGTTGGTGCGGGTGTAATTGCTGGTGAAGGCGCAGCCGGGGTAGTTGGCGCATCCCAGAAATGTGCCGTTCTTGCCGAATTTGACCACCAGCCGGCCGTCCTCGCACTGGGTGCAGGCCAGCCCCGTGTCCATGCCGGCCTTGACCTGGGTCATGGTTTCGCGCGCTTTTTCCAGAGTCGGGTTGAAGTCCCGGGCGAAATCCCGCAGCAGGTCGATCCAGTTCGTCTCACCCTCGGCGACATGGTCGAGTGCTTCTTCCATGCGCGCCGTGAACCCTGCGTCCATGAGCTGGGCGAAATGCTCCACCAAAAGGTCGCACACAATGACCCCGAGGTCTGTGGGCAGGAAGTGTTTATCTTCGATGTGTACGTAGTCGCGATCGGTCAGGGTGGAGATGATGGCCGCGTAGGTCGAGGGCCTGCCGATGCCCAGCTCTTCGAGTTTGTGCACCAGGGACGCCTCGGAAAAACGCGCCGGGGGCTGGGTGAATTTCTGCTCCTTGTGCAGTTTCTCAAGGCTCAGCTGTTCTCCCACCACCAGCTTGGGCAGCACGGCGTTCTGGGCGTCCGATGACTGATGCCAGATCTGCAGAAAGCCGGGAAAAATAAGCCGCTCCCCTTTGGCGCGCCACAGGGCCGGGCCGCTCTCGATGGAGGCCACGGTGTCCCAGAAGCGGGCGGAAGCCATCTGCGAAGCCATGAAGCGTTCCCAGATGAGCCGGTAAAGCTTGTACTGTTCGGGGGGCAGGTTGTGCTTGATGGAGTCCGGTGTCAGGCTCGGGTCGACGGGGCGGATGGCTTCGTGGGCGTCCTGGGCGCTGCCCTTGCTTTTGTAGACGCGGGGCTCGCTCGGATAGAACTCCGGACCCAGGGTCCGGGTGATCCATTCGCGGGCACCGTCCCGGGCCTCGTCGGAGATGCGCACCGAATCGGTACGCATGTAGGTGATGAGCGCCGTGGTACCCTGTTCTCCGAGTTCCACACCTTCATACAGGCGCTGGGCCACGGACATGGTCCGTTTGGCGTTGAACCCGAGCTTGTTGCTGGCGTCCTGCTGCAAGGTGGAGGTGATAAAGGGCGGGCGCGGCTGGCGCTGACGCTCCTTCTCGGCGATGTCCCGGACCACAAAGGGCTGGCCGTCGATGCGACCCTCAAGGGCCGCGGCTGCCTGCCCATCGCCGATAACGGGCTTTTCCCCGTCGACCTTCCACAGGTCCGCATCGAAGGGGGGCGGCGTCTGGCCCTCTACCGTGACCTTGAAAAGCCAGTATTCCTCGGAAATAAAAGCCTGCCGTTCCCGTTCGCGGTCCACGATGAGGCGCAGGGCCACGGATTGAACCCGGCCGGCGGACAGACCGCGCTTGACCTTTTTCCAGAGCAGGGGGCTGATCTTGTAGCCCACTAGCCGGTCCAGGATGCGCCTGGCCTGCTGGGAGTCGAAAAGTGGTTTGCGCAGTTCCGTGGGGTTGGCCAGGGCCTCTTTGACGGCCTTGGCGGTGATCTCGTTGAACTGGATGCGTTTTACATTCGAATTGGATGTGCGGATGATTTCGGCCACGTGCCAGGCGATGGCCTCGCCCTCGCGGTCCGGATCCGGGGCCAGATAGACGGTGTCTGCGGCCTTGGCTGCGGATTTGAGCTTGCTGACGACCTTGGTCTTGCCTGGAATGATCTGGTAATCGGGGGCAAAATCGTTGCCCTCGTCCACGCCCAGGGTTTTGGTCGGCAGATCACGCACGTGTCCCACCGAAGCTTCCACTTCATACCCGCCGCCCAAAAACTTTTTGATGGTTTTGATTTTGGCGGGTGATTCGACGATGATTAAGTCCTTGCCCATAATGTTTGGGGCCTATATCCAGATTCGGAAGCGCAGGGCAAGGGGTATTTCCCGTATTTTCTCCCCGCGCGTCCTCGACGGTTTTCAACCTGTCGGTATCCTTTTACAAAGATCAATGGAAACTATGTCTTCATCTTATCGTGCCGGATACATCGCTCTCATCGGACCGCCCAATGCAGGCAAGTCCACTTTTTTGAACACGGTCCTCGGCGAAAAGATCGCCATCGTCTCTCCCAAGCCCCAGACCACCCGCACCAGCATCACGGGAATTCACACCACGTCCGAAGAACAGATCGTTTTTCTGGATACGCCGGGTGTGCACTCCGCACGCGGCAAGCTGAACCGTTTTCTGGTCGATGCCGCCTGGGGCGCTCTGCAGGAGGCCCACGGCGTGATCCTCTTTCTGGATGGATCCCGTTATGCGGGCAACGAGAAGGCCCTGGAACGCGACCTGCGTCCGCTGGAGAAGCGCCTGGGCTCTCTGGGCGTGCCCCTGGCCGTGGCTTTGAACAAGGTTGATCAGATCAAGCCCAAGGAGCGTCTGCTCGGGCTCCTGGCCGACTGCTCCGCGCGCTGGCCCGGGGTGGAGCTGGTGCCCATATCGGCTCGCACGGGAGTGGGCCTTGATACGCTGCTCTCGGTCATCCGAAATTTTCTGCCCCTCGGCCCGGCGCTCTTTCCCGAGGATCAACTCAGCACGGCATCGGTGCGTTTCATGGCCTCGGAGATCGTCCGCGAAAAGCTTTTCCTGGCTCTGGATCAGGAATTGCCGTACAATATTGCTGTGGAAATTGAGACTTGGGAAGAATTGCCGGAGCAGAACATGACCATGATCGGGGCCATGATCTATACGTCAAAAAACAGTCACAAGGGCATGATCGTCGGCAAGCAGGGGCAGAATCTGAAGGCCGTCGGGCAGCAGGCCCGCCAGGAACTCAAGGCGTTGCTCGGCACCAAGGTCCACCTGGAGCTGTGGGTCAAGGTGCGCGAAGGGTGGACCGAGGATGGCCAGTTCATGACATCCCTGGGGCTTGGATCCTAGAGAGCGGGACGCGCGCATGCAGCACTCAGATATCATCGAACGCTGGCGCGAAGTCCTGGGGCAGATGGCCCAGGCCGCCCGCAGGGGCGGGCGGGAGCCGGACCATGTGCGTTTGCTAGCCGTGTCCAAGCTGCATAGCGCGCAGGATATCCTGACCCTTTTCCAGGCCGGGCAGACCATGTTTGGCGAAAATTACGTGCAGGAAGCCCTTGGCAAGGTGGCACTTTTGCCGGGGGAAATATCCTGGCATTTTATCGGACATCTGCAGACCAACAAGGTCAAGAACGTGGTTGGGCGTTTCGCTCTCGTCCACGGGGTGGATTCCCTGAAACTGGCCCGCTCGTTGCAAGGTCAGGCCGCAACGCAGGGCGTGGTGCAGGATGTGCTGGTGCAGGTCAACCTCGCCGGGGAAACGCAGAAGAGCGGGATTCTGGAGGCCGAGTTGCCTGAACTGGCCGAATTCCTGGCCGCAAGCCCGTCCCTGCGCTGGCAGGGGCTCATGCTCATGCCTCCTTTTTTCGACGATCCTGATCGGGCTCGCCCCTATTTCGCCCGCTTGCGGGATCTTGCCGAGACCTTGCGCGCCAGCTTCGGTCTGACTTTGCCGGAACTGTCCATGGGCATGACCGGCGATTTCGAGGCGGCTATCGAGGAAGGGGCCACCCTGGTGCGCATCGGCACCAGAATATTTGGAGAACGAGGCTCAAACTAACGGCCACTGGGGACGGATGTTTTATGGATCTGGCCACGATAATCGGAATTCTGGTTGCCTTCGGGCTGGTCATCGCCGCTCTGGGCGGGGACGGCTTCCTGTTCCTGGATTTTTCCTCCGTGCTCATTGTTTTCGGAGGAACCATCGGCGCGGTGCTGGTGACCTATCCCCTGGAGAGCGTGCTTGGTGTGGCCCGTATCATCAAGAAGACGTTCATGTCCAAGGCCGACGACCCGGCGGCGCTCATCGCCCAGTTTGTCGATTATGCAAACCGGGTCCGGCGCGAGGGAATTTTGTCCCTGGAAGCCCACTTGAAGAACATTCCCGACGAGTTTTTGCGCAAGGGGCTGCAGCTGACCGTGGACGGCCTTGACCCGCAAATCATCCAGGAAATCCTGGAGACCGAGATTTCGTGCCTTGAAGAACGCCACCTCAAGGGCGCGGAGATACTGCAGACTTTCGGGACCGTGGCTCCCGGCATGGGCATGATCGGAACAATCATCGGTCTTGTGCTCATGCTCAAAAGCATGAATGACCCCACTACCATCGGGCCGGCCATGGCCGTGGCCCTCTTGACCACCTTCTACGGCGCCATCCTGGCCAATCTGGTTTTCAATCCCATGGCGGGCAAACTGCGTGCGCGCAGCCGCGAGGAAGTCCTGATCCGGACTATGATCGTGGAAGGGATCATGTCTATTTCCCGGGGCGAGAATCCGCGCATTCTCGAAGAGAAGCTCAACAGCTATCTGCCTCCCAAAGAGCGCAAGGTCAGGCCCTGAGCCTGTTGCAGGGGAATCGCCGTGATCAGAACAAAGCAGAGACGCGAAGAACCCAAACCGGGAATGCCGTCCTGGATGATCACCTTTTCCGATCTGGTCACCCTGATGATGACGTTTTTTATTGTGCTCGTGTCCATGGCCTCACTAACGGACATCTACAAACGCAAGGTGGCTATCGGTTCCGTTTCGGGCACCTTCGGCACGGGCGCGCCGAGCATGAGCGACCTGACCACGGTCGATACCAGGACGCAGGTTGATCCCGGCCCCATCAATGTTTTCAAGGATCTGTCCCCGGTCAAAGAACATCTGTGGGAAGATCCTGACCAGGATCTGCGTTTTGAATCCAACCGGTTCATGCAGCGCCTGTCCATCGGAGCCGACGCCCTTTTTGCTCCCGCTTCCGCCGAATTGACCGATGCGGGCCGTGCGATGCTGGACCGGCTCCGGCCGGTGGTGATGGAGAGCGCGCACCCGCTGGGGCTCTCGGGGCACACTTCCGGCGGCCTGGACGAGTTCGGGCCTTCCTATCTGCCCAAGCCCTGGGTCAAGGTCGATTTTTCCTGGCAGCTTTCCCTGGCGCGGGTGGTGGCCGTGTATCGGTACTTCGTGGAAGTCGGGGTTGATCCGGAAAAGCTGCGCCTGGAGGCCTTCGGCCGTTTCAGGCCCAGGGTGGAGATCGAGGACGCCGCAGCGCGGCATACCAACCGCAGGGTTGAAATCACTCTTGATCGGCGTGTCTCCAGCTGGAGTCACGAGGTTGCGGCCCAGGCAGTCCGTGACGAGTCCGAAGAGAAGGCCGCCGACAGCTATCGGGTGAAGGATTTTCTTTTCCGCTTCGATCTGCCGGGAGCAGAGTGATGGCCAGCCGGAGAAAACGCCCCACTCTGGCACCGGCCAATGCATCGTGGATGGTCACTTTTGCGGACCTGATGACTCTGCTGCTGAGTTTTTTCGTGCTGCTTTTGTCCATGTCGTCCATGGACAAATCCATCCTGCGCGACGTGGTCTCCCATTTCGTGGGTGACATGGGGCTGGCTCCGAAAAAGGGTGCCGGCAGGGTGGCGACCAAGTTCGAATTCATGCAGCAGGTCATCGAGAATCCCGAGCAGGCCTTGCTCGACCCGCAGCGTATCAAAGACCTGCTGTTTCCAGACGAAATTCTGCCCGAGGGTATGGCCAGGAGCACCCTGGACGAGAACCTGCAGGTTCTGGTGCGACCGGAGGGGATCGCCCTCGTCCTGTCCGACGGTCTGCTTTTTGACATCGGAGAGAGCGCCCTGTCGCAGGACAGTCGCAGGATCCTGTCCGGGTTCGCCGAGTTTCTGGCGACCGTGCCCACGCCGGTCAATGTGGCCGGGTACACGGACAACGTCCCCGCAGGACAAAAGGACAATTATATGCTGTCCTCTGAGCGGGCCATGTCGGTGCTGACCTTCTTTCTGGAGCGGGGTTTCGAGCCGCGGCGGTTCACGGTCTCCGCCTACGGAGAGGCTTTTCCTTTAGGGGACAACACAACGCCGGAAGGCCGCGCCACGAACAGAAGAGTTGAAATTTTATTGAAAACAACGGGTCGAACGTATCTTTAGGCCCGTTTTTCGCATGGACGTCACAAGGGGGACATATGGCTGACAAAAAAGCGCCTGCGCCGGAAAAAGAAGAAAAGAAGAAGCCAGGTAAACTCAAGCTCATCATCATACTGGTCGTTGTCCTGGTTGTCCTGGGCGGGGGCGGTTTCGCGGCGTGGAAGTTCTTCCTGCAGCCAAAGGCTGACGACGACGTCAACGCCACCGGCGAGGGCGCCGCCACACAAGCCGAGGAAGCGCCGGGCGGACAGCTGGTCACGCTTGATTCCTTTGTGGTCAACCTTTCCGACCCCATGGGCCGCAGATACCTGAAAACCACCATGGACGTTGAAGTGGCCAATGCCGCAGCAGCGGCGGAGCTTACCGCCTCCATGCCCAGGGTCAAGGATACGCTCTTGCTCCTGTTGTCCAGCAAGTCCTTCGAGGACATCAGCAGCATGGACAAGAAAATCGAGCTGAAGAACGACATCGTGAACCGACTGAACCAAATCATCGGCAAGAACAAGGTAAGCAATGTCTATTTTACGGAATTCGTGGTCCAGTAACCCACTGGCGGACAGTCTATGAGCAAGATCCTTAACCAGGACGAGGTCGATGCCCTCCTGCGCGGCATTTCGGGCGGGGAGATCGAGACTGAAGAAGAGGTGGCTGCCGATACGAGCGGCTTCGTGTCCTTTGATCTGGCCAACCAGGACCGGATCATCCGCGGGCGCATGCCCGTGCTCGAGATCATCAACGACCGCTTCTCGCGGCTGTGCACCAGCGCCCTGGCCAACACCATGCGCAAACGGGTGGACGTGAACCCCATTTCCATCGATATGTCCAAGTTCGGGGATTTCATGCGCTCGCTGCCCGTGCCAACGAGCATCAATATCTTCAAGATCGACCCCCTGCGAGGCAACGCCCTGCTGGTGGTGGACACCCGGCTGGTCTTTTCCCTGGTGGAGAATTTTTTCGGCGGTGCGGGCAGTCAGCCCAAGATCGAAGGGCGTGACTTTACGCCCATCGAGCAGTCCATCATCGTCAAGGTCGTCAAGATCATTCTGGCCAATCTGGAGGACGCCTGGCGTCCGGTACACGAGGTCAGCATCGAGCTCCTGCGCTCGGAGATCAACCCCCAGTTCGCCACCATCGTTCCGCCCAGTGACGTGGTGGTGGTCATTTCTTTCGAGGTGGAACTGGAAAACGCCCTGGGCTCCATGGTCCTGGCCTTGCCCTACGCCACCATCGAACCGATCAGGTCCAAGCTCTACGCCGCCTTTCAGACCGAGCGGCTCGAAATCGACCATGCCTGGATTTCACGGTTCAGGGATCGGCTCATGGAGACGCCCATCGATCTGAACGTGACCTTCGGCACGACCCAGATCACCGGGCGGCAGCTACTGGAAATGAAGCCCGGCGACATCCTCATGCTGGACCAGGATGAAGATGACCTGCTCACGGGCCGCATCCACGGGATACTCAAATTTTATGGCCTTCCGGGATTCGTCAAGGGAAACAAGGCTTTCAGGATCGTCAAAGAACAGGAACTCAATTATTAGGGGAACGGTATGGTCGAAGATCAGGACAAGCTGGCGGCAGAATGGGCCGCAGCCCTCGAACAGCAGAACGAGGCGGAGGCGGACGGCGCTGGCGGACAGGATCTTGCCGACGCCTGGGGTGCAGCGCTTGAGGAGCAGGACAAGGGTGGCTCCGATCAGGCCCTGGCCGACGAGTGGGCCAAGGCGCTGGCCGACGAGGAGGAAACAAAGATTCAGCACGACAAAAAGCAGAAGCAGCTCGCCGCCCAGAGCAAAGACTTCGAATACAAAGATTTGACAGCTGAAGCCAAGGCACCCAAACCCGAAGGGCTGCGCAAGGATCTGGACTTCATCCTGGACATCCCTCTGGAGGTTTCGGCCCAACTGGGGAGCACCAAGCTGCTTATCAATGAACTGCTGCAGCTTGGACAGGGCTCGGTCATCGAACTGAACAAGCTGGCCGGTGAACCCTTGGAGATACTTGTCAACGGCAAACTGGTAGCGCGCGGTGAGGCGGTGGTTATCAACGAGAAATTTGGGGTGCGCCTGACCGATATCATCAGCCCCATCGAGAGGGTGAAGCAGCTTGGGTAACGCGACTTTGACAGGGGCCGGGGCAGGTTTGGGGCTGGCGTCGCTCAAGATGGTGGCCGCCTTACTGATCATTTTGGGGCTCATTTTTCTGGCGCTGAACCTCCTGAAGCGTTACGGGCTGACCGCCCGGCTGCAGGGCAGACATTCGGCAACGCTGCGGGTCGAGGATAGAGTGTCTCTGGGACCGCGCAAACAACTGGTGGTGGTCCGCTTCTTGAATAAGCTTCTGGTGTTGGGCGTCACCGACAGTGGAATCAACTTGATAGCGGAGCACCAGTCAGACCATGAAGTCACCCCGGATTTTCAGACCGCATTGGACAAGGAAAATAGGGAGGATCCTCCTTCCTAGCCTGTTTTTTTGCCTTTTCCCGTTTTTGCTTCTGGCCGCCGACGGGCCGAACATCCCTTCCATTTCCCTGCAACTTTCCAGTGGCCAGGCCGAACCGCAAAAAGTGGCCGTGGCCCTGGAAATCATGGCCCTGCTCACGGTGCTGTCCCTGGCACCGGCCTTTGTGCTGACGGTCACCTCCTTCACCCGGATCATCATCGTCTTCCACTTCCTGCGCCAGGCCTTGGGTACTCAGCAGATGCCGCCCAACCAGGTGCTTGCGTCCCTGGCCATCTTCATGACCGTGTGCATCATGCTGCCCACGGGGCGTGTCATCAACGACACGGCCTTGCAGCCCTATCTGCAGGAAGAGATCGGCTACGACGTGGCCTTGGAGCGGGCCGAGACCCCTCTGCGGGAATTTCTTTTCAAGCACACCCGAGAAAAGGATCTGTCCGTATTCTTTTCAATCACCGGCCTGGAGCGACCGCAGACCAGAGATGATGTGCCGACAATGGTGCTTGTTCCTGCCTATGTGATCAGCGAACTCAAGACAGGATTTCAGATTGGATTTTTGATTTACATCCCGTTTCTCATTCTGGACATGGTCGTAGCGAGCATACTTCTTTCCATGGGCATGATGATGCTGCCGCCAGTCATGGTGTCGCTGCCGTTCAAGATTCTTCTTTTTGTCATGGTGGATGGCTGGAATCTGATCGTCGGGTCTCTTGTCAACAGTTTCGTGTAGTTCTTGAGCAGGAGTGGAGCATGACTCCAGAATTTATCATCGGTTTCGCACGCCAGTCCATCGAACTGACCCTGATCATCGCCTTGCCCATGCTCGGCGTGGGGCTCGCCGTTGGCGTATTTGTCAGCATACTTCAGGCTGCGACGCAGATTCAGGAAATGACCCTGACGTTTGTGCCCAAGATCATCGCCGTTTTTTTGGCACTGCTCATATCCTTCCCCTGGATCATGGACAAGATGATCACCTTCACGCAGGAAATTTTTCTCAATTTTCCGCAATATATCAAATAGTCTTCTGCCTTAAAGTCTCTGCCGCAGCATCTCCGTCATGATCATGGCGCCGGCCTGGGCCACGTTCAGGGAATCGAATCCGCCCCGCATCGGGATGGACAGCATCTCTGTACAACGTTTGCCCACGTTGGGCCGCATGCCCTTGTCCTCGTTGCCGAGTACCAGCACCGCCGGAAAGCTCAGCTGAGCCGAAAACAGGCTCTGGCTTTGCGGTCCGGTGCCCGACCCGTAAATCATCATTCCCGCTTCGGCGCAGGCATCGAGCGCCCGAGCCAGGTTAACCACCTGGCACAGGGGCAGGCTGTCCAGCGCCCCGGCCGCCGCCTTGGCCGCCGCCGGGCCGATGAAGGCCGTGCGGTCCTTGGGAAAAAGCAGGCCCGCCCCGCCAAGGGCCAGCAGGGTTCTGGCCAGGGTGCCCACGTTCCCGGGGTCCTGCACCTGGTCCAGGGCCAGGATGAGGGGGAAGGGGCTTTGGGCGGCCAGAGCTATAAGCTGATCCAACTCGACCAACTGCCGGCCGCGCAGACGGGCCACCACACCCTGGTGATTACCGGGGTACATGCGGTCCAGATCCTGTCTGCGCACCTTGCGGAAACGCACGCCAAGCTCCCGGCATTTGCCAATCACTTCACCCAGGCCCGGGGCCTCTTCGGCCAGGAACACCGTGTCCAGAGCTTGCGGCCTGGCAAGGAGAAGTTCGAGAACCGGCTTGCGGCCGGGGGTGAGATGGGTGTCAAGGGCTGATTTTTCGTAATGAGGCTGATCCATTTCGTGTCCATGGTTCGGGTTTGCAATTTAATTTTTTTTTCTGTAGCAGGACAAAATGCTCGATCTCGCTCGTCCGATTATTATCGGGCAAGTGGCCAACTTTTGACCAGGAGATTGTTTTGACAGTTTATATACGTGGAGTCCTGCTCCTCATCGTGTTGGTCCTGGCCGGGTGTATGCCCGCCAAGAAGGCTCAAGGGCCTGCTGTTCCCGGAGTTCCCGGCGTGGCGAGCCAGGACGCCGGACAGGGCCGAGCGCAGAATGCGACGCCCGCATCCGGGTACAGGACCTCGGACATTGCTGGCCCGGTCGAGGATGTCGATCCCCTCGACGTTCTGACGGACCGGGAAGATATCCCCGAAGCGGATTCCCTGTCTGCAGAGGAACAAAAAATTCTCGACACGGAGATATCCCTTCATATCGGTCTGGATACCGAGGAAAACGCGGATGTCCAGCGCTATTTTCACTACTACACCCACCTCCATCGCGGCACCATGGAGGGCTGGCTCAAAAAAGCCCAGCTCTATCTGCCGCATATCCGTGAGCGCTTCCTGGCCGAAGGGCTGCCCGAAGACCTGATCTACCTCCCCTTTGCCGAGAGTGGTTTCAACACGTTCGCCGTGTCCCGTGCGGGGGCTTGCGGCGTGTGGCAGTTCATGCCGCGCACCGCGATCAACTACGGGCTGGTCGTTGACAGCTGGGTTGACGAGCGCCGCGACCCCTACAAGTCCACCGAGGCCGCCATTCGGTATCTGAAGAAACTGTATGCGGATTTCGGTGACTGGTCCCTGGCGCTGGCCGCCTACAATGCAGGCGAGGGTGCCATTGGCCGAGCCCTGAAGAAGACGGGCACCGCGGACTTTTTTAGCCTGTGCGAGGCTTCCGAAGATTTGAAGCAGGAAACCAAGCTTTATGTCCCCAAGTTCCTGGCCCTGGTCAAGGTCGCCAGGAACCTGGAGCAGCTGGGCTTTGCATCCCTGGACATGGAAAAGCGCACCGCCGCACCCGTGCAGCTCAAGGCCAAACCCGGAACCGATCTGCTGGCCCTGTCCAGCGGCCTGGGCATGGACTGGAAGTCTTTTCGCGAGCTCAATCCCTCTTTCCGCAAACAGGAAGCGCCCCCGTCCAGATCGGTCAACGTGGCCGTTCCCGGCCATCTGGTGGCCAAGGCCCAGGACTTCCTCAAGCGTCCGGTGACCCCCAGGCAGACGCAGTACGCCTCCTATCGAGTCAAGCCGGGCGACACGTGGTGGGGAATTTCCAAAAAGTATAACATCCCGGTGGCGGACCTGCAGATAGTCAACGCCGGCGGCAAGACCAAAAACCTCAAGGTCGGGCAATCCCTGCGTATCCCCGGACAGGCGAAAGGATCCTCCGTGGCCGACGCCAAAATGTGGGCTTCCAAAAGGGCCAATTATCTTGTTCGCCAGGGTGATTCGATCTGGTCCATAGCCAAACAGTTCAAGGTCGACCCGTCTTCGCTGCTCAAGGCCAACGGTTTGCAGAGCTCCGCGACCCTGAAAGTGGGTCAGAAGCTGTTCGTGCCTGATGCGGGAAGCGTCGAAACGAGAACCGCCAAGGCCCAGACCGATGCCGTGCGCAACGAATTGGTCAGTTACCGGGTGCGTCAGGGAGACAGCCTGTGGGGCATCGCCAAGCGTTTCGGGGTGACGCCGTCGGAATTGCAGAGCTGGAACAAGCTGGCCAGGAACACACATATCCGGCCCGGAGACACACTCAAAGTCTACGCCCGCTAAAAAAATACGCTATCACGCCAGAATCGAACGGCAGGCTCTCGGGCCTGCCGTTTTCATTTGGAAGCCAACGCCATCGGCAGGTCGATGACGAACCTCGTCCATCCCGCGTGGGCCGTCTGCACGCTCATTATGCCGGCATGTTCCTCGGTGATGATGAAATAGGACACGGACAACCCGAGCCCGGTGCCTTTGCCCACGGATTTGGTGGTGAAGAACGGCTCGAAGATCCGTTTGCGCACCGGTTCCTCAAGCCCGGGGCCGTTGTCTTCGAGTTCAATGCGCACCCATGGCGCGTTCCGCTTCGCCCGCAGGATGAAACTGGGCCCATCCCCTTTAGGGTACGTTTTTTCACCCATGGCTTCAGCCCCATTGCGCAGCAGGTTCAGAAACACCTGCTGCAGCTTGCTCGCCGAGCCGTGTATTTTCGGCAATCCGGCCTCGTACTCGCGCACGATCCGTATTTTCTTGAAGTCGTAGTTCTTTTTCAGGTCGTAATCGGTGCTGGCCAGATCGAGCGTCTTCTCCAGAATCTCCGTGATATCCTCCGGCACGAGCATGGGCTCGCTCTTGCGGCTGAAGCTGAGCATGTTGCTGACGATCTGTGCGGCTTGCGCCCCGGAACTGCGCAGGGAATGAATCATCTTCGGAATGCCCCGTTTTTCCAGATAGTCGCGCAGTGCCTCTAGCGTGATGCCTGCCTCGCGCGCCGCCTCCTCGTTCTGGGGCAAGGGCGTGAGCAGCCTGGTTTCCAGGACCTGGGCGTTGCCCATGATGGAAGCCAGAGGATTGTTGATCTCGTGGGCCATACCGGCGGCCAGGCCGCCGACGGAGAGCATCTTCTCCGACTGGATCAGCACCTCCTCGATGCGGACCTTATCGGTCACGTCGTCAATGCGGATGACCGCCCCCTCCACGCCGTTGGTGATCAGAGGATAGATGGTCACATCCTCGTACAGGGTTTCGCCGCCTTCTATTCTGCTCAGTTTGCCCTCGAAAAAAGGCTTCTTGCTGGCAATGGATTGGCTGACCTTGGTCATTTCGGAGGCAAGCCAGGGAACTACCTGGCCCAGGAGGCGCCCCTGCGCATCGTGTTCGTTCACGCCGGTGACCAGTGCGGCCTGCTGATTCCATTGCGCGATGCGACCGTCGGCGTCGACGCCGATGAGCATGGACGGCATGGAGTCGATGATGTTGGCCAGCAGGGTGCGTAAGCGCTGGGTTTCCTTGGCGGCGAGGTTGCGTTCCGTGATGTCCACAAAGGAGCCGATGATGCCTTCGGCGTTCTTTAATTCGTCGAAAAAAATCTGTTTGGCGAAGATAACCTCGCGCAACACGCCTTCTTTGTTGCGAATCGTTGCTTCATACGTGATCTTGCGGTTCTCCTGCAGCAGGTCGCGGTCGCTTTTCTCGTAGAGTTCGGCCAGGTCGGGCCAGAAATCAGCTGCGCTCCTCCCGAGTAACTCTTCCGAACTCACGCCCATGATGTCGGAGAAGATCTGGTTGCAGCCCAGGTAATGCAACTCGGAATCTTTGTAGAAAATGGGGATGGGGAGTGCGTCGAGGAGTACCTCCGTGAAGCGCAGGTTGCGCGTCAGGTTGGAGTGGGCGGTCTGGAGTTGCTCCTCCGTGATCCTGCGCCGTTTGCCAGCCAGGATGAGGGCGACCTGATCGGCGATGCGGCTGGCGAAGGTGAGTTCGTCCGGCTGCCAGGCCCTGGGTTCCCCGGCATGCTCGAAGCAGATGACGGCTGCAAGCTCCCCGTCGATGAGCACGGGTACGTCGAGCATGGATGCGATATTTCCTGCATCAAAATATTTCGCAGAAAAATTCCTGGTGCGCGGGTCCTGCCGAGCTTCGTCCGCGATGACCGGGCCTTTTTTGACCGCCTCGAAGTAGGATGCGTAGCTGCCGCATTCCAGGCAATGTCCGGAAGTATGCACTCCGTTTCGGACCTCGAATTTGTCCAGGCAGCAGAGGCTGTCCCCACGCATGACCCACAGGCTGGCCCGATCCACATTCAGGGCGTGGGTCATCCGGACCGTCATCATGGGGGCGGCTTCCTGCAAACGGCCGTAAAAGACGGCGGGGTGCGTGGAAATTTCGGCGATGACGGTCTGCTGGCGCTCGATGCGTTGCAGGGTCGTACGCAGGGTTTCTTCGGCCCGGTGCCGTTCGGCGATCTCGTTTTGCAGCTCTCTGATTTTTTGCTGCAGCATGGGGTAGTAGCTTTTCCGTCCCGAGGATTCGCTAAGGCCCACGATCTTGTCGCGCAGCGAGACAGGGCTCGCCGAATCTTCCTCAGGTGGCTTCTTCATAGATGACTTGGATGTCGCGCTTGTTGGCGGTTTTGGGGTTGGTGATCAGACAGGGATCGAGCACGGCCTTGTCCGAAAGCACGGGGATGTCGCTGAGGCGTATGCCCTTGGCACCCAGCCTTTCCCTGATGCCCAGCGCGGTGCGCAGTCCGGTCATGGCGTCGATGAGCCAGGCCCGGATTTCCGAGGCGCTCATGCCTCGGGGATCAAGGCCCATGGCTTCGGCGATAATCCGGAACCGTTCGGGGGCGGCCGGGAAATTGAAGTCCACCACGTGCGGTAGAAGCAGGGCGTTGCATTCGCCGTGAGGCAAGTCTTTATATCCTCCAAGACTGTGGGCCATGGCATGCACCGCGCCTAGGCTCGCGTTGGAGAAAGCCAGCCCCGCCTGCATGCTGCCCAGCATGGTCTTGGCCTTGAGTTCCATGTCTTCGGGGTGTCTGAGCGACTCCAGGAGGTTGCCATGCACCAGTCGGATGGCTTCCAGGGCATGCACGTCGGTCATGGCCGAGTGGGCGCTGGAAACAAAGGCTTCGATGGCGTGGGCCAGGGCGTCCATGCCGGTGCAGGCGATGAGGTACGGGCTCTTGGTGGTCAGGGTCTGCGGGTCGATGAGGGCCACATCGGGGATGATGGTCTTGCTGATGATGGCGATCTTGGTCTTGCGGTCCGTGTCGTTGATGATGGCGAACTGGGACACGTCGGCCGAGGTGCCCGCCGTGGTCGGGATGCAGATGAGCGGCGGCATGGGCACGATGATCTTGTCCACGCCTTCGTAGTGTAGGATGTGCCCGCCGTTGGAGACGACGATGCCGATGCCCTTGGCGCAGTCCATGGGGCTGCCGCCGCCCACGGCCACGATGCCGTCGCATTCATGGGCAAAGTACGCCGTGACCCCGGCCATGACTTCTGCGGCCTTGGGGTTGGGAGTGATGGCTGAAAAAATGACGCCTTCGATGTCGAAGGCCGCGAGGCTTTCCATGACTCGCGTGGCCCATCCCGCGGCCACGACGCCCGCGTCGGTGACGACCAGCGGTTTGCTGATCCCGAATTTGCCTGCGTACTGCCCGGCCAGATCCACGGCACCGACCCCGAAAATGGTCTCCGGAGCGACGAATTTTCGCAGAGCGGTAAAGTTCATGCTGCCCCCTAAGCCGTATTATGGAAAGAATTGAATGTGTATTTATAGCACGACTGGCATTGAAGTGCCAGGATTAGTTGTTCAATGCTCCCGCGTAGCGTCAAAATGCAAAGAGAGGAAGCTTGGCAGTGCTACGGGAGTTCGTGCCTGCAAAAACAGTCCCGGCTGTGGTCGTTGACCAGGCCAACGGCCTGCATCAATGCATAGCAGGTGGTGGAACCCAGGAATGCGAATCCGCGCTGTTTGAGATCCTTGGCCAGGGCGTCGGATTGGGGGATGGTGACGGGATAGTCGGCCAGGGTTTTGAGGTAGTGGATGATCGGGCGACCGTCGACAAATCTCCACAGATAGGAATCAAAGGAGCCATGACGGTCCTGCACGGCAAGGAACGCGCGCGCGCCCGCGATGGCAGCCTCGATCTTGCGGCGGTGGCGGATGATGCCAGGGTCGAGCAGCAGACGGTCCACGTCGCGGGCGGTGAACCGGGCCACCGCCTCGGGGTCGAAACCGGCAAATGCGGCGTGGTATCCGGCCCGTTTGCGCAGCACCGTGTACCACGACAGCCCGGCCTGCGCGGATTCGAGGATCAGAAACTCAAAGAGCGTCCGGTCGTCATGGACAGGCACTCCCCACTCCTCGTCATGGTAGCGGACGTAATCGGGCTTGGACAGGTCCACCCAGGGACAGCGGATCATGCCTTACGCCGGGCCAGCGTTTCTTCCAGCAGGGCGATGGCCTGGGGCAGGGGGAAGTGTCTGCCTGTCCAGCGTTCGAACTGGGCTAAGCCCTGGTGGACGAACATGGGCAGTCCGTGGATGACCTGCACGCCTTCGCGCCGGGCCTGAATCAGAAGCGGGGTTTCTTTTGGGGTGTAGACCAGGTCGTAGACAAGGGAGATGCCGCTTAGGGCTCCTTTCCAAGGTGAAAGGGCCTGGAATGGGCCGGACATGCCAAGCGGGGTGGTGTTGACCAGCAGGTCCGGGCGCACATCGTGCCGGTCGTTCCAGGCCGTGTGCGCGGTCTGGAAAGAATGGGCCAGGCGGTCGGCCCGGCTCTCCGTGCGGGAGGACAGCATGACCTTCCATCCGGCCCTGTGCAGCCCGCAGACCGCTGCACGGGCCGCCCCTCCGGCTCCCAGCACCAGGGCCGTGCCGGGCTGCACCCCGCGCTCCAGGAGCGGGGCCATGAATCCGGTCACGTCGGTGTTGTCGCCCCACAGCCTGCCGTCTTCCCAGTACAGGGTATTGACGGCGCCGATATCGCGGGCGCTGTCCGTCAGTCTGTCGGTCAGGAGCATGACCGTTTCCTTGTGCGGGATGGTCACGCTGGCCCCATGGATGGGCAGGGTGCGCAGCGCGGCCATGAAGGCGGTTAGTTTTTCGGGAGGCGTGTCCCAGACATGGTAGGACGCCTGGATGCCCATTTCCCGGAAAGCCCAGTTATGCAGAACGGGGCTTAAGGTGTGCGAGAGGGGGTGGCCGATGATGCCTAAGAGAAGCATGGTCGCACCTCGGACGGTTCAGGTGGAGGGGTGGGTGCGGGAAAACCGGGGCCCTTGCGGGCCCCGGGAACCGTTATGCGTACTGGCCGTGGGCGATGATGTAATCCGCGCCGGCCTGGATGGCGGCGGCGTTTTTGGGGATCATGTGGCTGTAGTGTGCGGAGATGACCGATCCAAGGCTATCCTGCACCTGCTTGACCGGCAGCACGCCGGTGGCCTGCACGTAGGCGCCAATGGCGACCATGTTGGCCATGCGCGTGTTGCCGAGGCTGTCAGCGATCTCGTTGACCGGCACGGCATAGACCTTGACCCGGCTCTTGTCGGCCTGGGCCGGATCGATGAGGGATGAGTTTAAAATCATGATCCCGCCGTCCTGCAGCTGCGGCTGGAATTTGACCAGGGACGGACCGTTCATGATGATCAGGCTTACGGGCGAGCGGATGATGGGCGAGCCGATGACGTCATCGGAGACCACCACGGTGCAGTTGGCCGTACCGCCGCGCATCTCGGGCCCGTAGACCGGGATGTAGGTCACGTTGAGGCCTGCGTCCATGCCCGCGTAGGCCAGGAGGTTGCCGATGAGCATGACGCCCTGGCCGCCGAACCCGGCGATGATTGCATCCTGGTAAATGCTCATTTCTCCTCCTTTGCCAGCACGTCTTTGAAGTTACCCAGAGGGAAGTAGGGGATCATTTCCGTTTTCACGCGCTCGTTGGCCTGCAGTGGGGTCATGTGCCAGTTGGTGGGGCAGGTGGCCAGAATTTCCACGAAGGAGAAGCCCACTGCTTTGGTCTGGTACTCGAAGGCTTTGGTCACGGCCTTTCTGGCCTTCATGATGTTCTTGACATTGTTGACCGCGACCCGTTCGGCAAAGGCGACTCCGCCCAGCGAGGCGATGATCTCGGTCATGCGGATGGGCATGCCTTCGTTTTCGCGGCAGCGGCCGCCGGGGCAGGTGGTGGTCTTCTGGCCGACCAGGGTGGTGGGGGCCATCTGTCCACCGGTCATGCCGTAGACGGTGTTGTTGACGAAGATCGCGGTGATGTTCTCGCCCCGGTTGGCGCAGTGCATGATCTCGGCCATGCCGATGGAGGCCAGGTCGCCGTCGCCCTGATAGGTGAAGACGATCTTGTCGGGGCGGGCGCGCTTGACGCCCGTAGCCACCGCCGGCGCGCGGCCGTGCGGCGCTTCGATGGCGTCCAGGGTGAGGTAGTTGTAGATGAACACCGAGCAGCCGATGGAGCCGATGAGGATGGTCTTGTCCACCA
Source organism: Pseudomonadota bacterium (assembly GCA_018902545.1). Taxonomy (GTDB): domain Bacteria; phylum Desulfobacterota; class Desulfovibrionia; order Desulfovibrionales; family Desulfomicrobiaceae; genus Desulfomicrobium. The sequence continues at coordinate 40,389 of JAHIQM010000018.1, forward strand.
GACCGAGATCGGTCAGGGCCTCGGCCACCAGGCGGTGAGCCGTGCCGTGCTGGCAGCCGGGACAGTAGTGCGAAGCCCGGTCGGTGAGGACTTCCGGGTAGTTTGTGACGCGAATTTCCTGGGTCATGCTCATCCCTCCAGCGCCTTCAGAATGGGTTCTTCGAAATCATCCGGCGTGGGCAGGTTGCCGGGCAGCTGACAATGAAGCGCCGAATCCGCCACGGTCCGGATGGAAAGGCGTACGTCCTCGACCATCTGCCCCATGTTGTGCTCGATGGTCAGGAAACGCTTGCCTTCCTTGGCCAGTTTCAGGAGCACCTCCGAAGGGAAGGGGAAGAGCGTGATGGGCCGCACCAGGCCGACCTTCTTGCCCTGGGCGCGCAGCTTGCGGACCGTGCTCTTGGCGATGCGGCCGATGGAGCCGAAGGCCACGACGATGAGTTCCGCATCGTCGGTCAGGAACATTTCCTGGTCCACCTCGGCCTGCATGGCCTTGTATTTGGCCTGCAGTTTCAGGTTCTGTCCGGCCAGGGCGCCGTCATCGAGGAAAAGGGACTTCAAAAGACGCGGGCCGCGATCTTTCGCGCCCTGCAGACCCCAGGCCTGGCCCTCTTCGGGATCGCGGCTCTCGGGCACCCAGGGCACCACGGGTTCCTTCATCTGGCCGATGATGGCGTCGGCCAGGACCAGGACGGGGTTTCTGTACTTGAAGGCCAGATCAAAGGCCTTGATGGTCAGGTCGTAGGCTTCCTGTACGGTACCGGGGGCGAGCACCAGCAATTTGTAGTCACCATGGCCGCCGCCCTTGACGGACTGGAAATAGTCTCCCTGGGAGGGGCCGATGTCACCCAGACCGGGGCCGCCGCGGCTGACGTTGACGATGACGCCGGGGATCTCGCTGCCGGCCATGTACGAGATGGCCTCCTGCTTGAGGGACATGCCCGGGCTCGACGAGGAGGTCATGGCCCGGGTGCCGCAGGCCGCCGCGCCAAGCAGCATGTTAGCTGCGGCGACTTCGCTCTCGGCCTGCACGAACTGGCCGCCCGCATCGGGCAGGGCCTGGGACAGGAACTCAGGGATGTCGTTCTGGGGCGTGATGGGATAACCAAAAAAACATTTCATGCCCGCGGCCAGGGCGCCACGGGAGATAGCTTCGTTACCCTTGACGAAGATGCGTTCGGGAGTGCTCATTTCTTTCCTCCTTTGGCCTGCTTCGTCGTGTAGACGTTGATGGCATAATCCGGGCACATCATGGCGCAAAAAGCGCAACCCTTGCACTGGCTCATCATATCGGGGGTGATCTCGGTCACCTTGTACCCTTTCTGATTGAATCTGCTCGATTGCTGGATGATGCCGGTCGGGCAGACTTCGGTGCAGAGCAGGCAGCCCTTGCAGCGGTCCTCCCGGAACTCGACTCTGCTTGGCATGGAATACCTCCACGGGGGATAGTGTTAAAATGTCAATGTGTTGGACGGGGTCAGCGGATGAGCATGGCGTCGCCGTAGGAAAAAAAGCGGAAGCCCTGCCGCACCGCATGGTTGTAGGCATCGATAATCTGTTGCCTGCCCGCGAGTGTGCAGACCATAATGATTAGGGAGGAGCGGGGCAAGTGGAAGTTGGTGATGAGCTGATCCACGACCTTGAATTGGTATCCGGGGCGGATGAAGATGTCTGTCCAGCCGGTGAACGGGCCGATACCGCCCAGAGCCGTGGCCATGCTCTCCAGGGTCCGGGCGGTGGTCGTGCCCACGGCGACGACGGGGCGACCTTCGGCCTTGGCCCTGGCCACGGCCTGCGCCGTTTCTTCGGACACCTCCGCGTACTCGGCGTGCATGACATGCTCGCGTATGTCCTGTGCGCGTACCGGGCTGAAGGTGCCGTAGCCGACGTAGAGGGTGACCTCGGCCAGGCCGATGCCCCGTTTGCCGAGCGCGTCCATGATCTCCGGGGTGAAGTGCAGCCCGGCCGTGGGCGCGGCCACGGACCCGAGCTTGTCTTCCCGTGAGTACACGGTCTGGTAGCGGGTGCGGTCCTCGCTCTTGTCCTCGCGGTGGATGTAGGGGGGCAGGGGAATGTGTCCCTGGCTCAGGAAATGCCCGGCCAGGTCGCCATGCCAGCGCATTTCGACCTTGGCGCGTCCGAACTCGCCCTTTTCGAGAACGCGCAGTTCAAGGCCCGGAAAGTGGAGCCGGTCGCCCTGTCGGGGCCCCTTGGAGGCCTTGAGCAGGCCTTCAGCGGTGGCGACCCGCAGTCCGTCCGACCCGGTCTGGGGCGTGATGAGGGCCAGGGGCGTGAGCAGGAGAAATTCGATCTTGCCGCCGGACTCCTTGCGGCCGATGAGCCTCGCGGGCAGTACCTTGGTGTTGTTGACGACCAGCAGCGCGCCGGGGGGCAGCAGGTCCGGCAGGTCGGCGAACATGGCGTCGCGCACCACACCGCTTGTGCGGTCCAGCACCAGGAGGCGAGACTCGCCCCGCTTATCGGTGGGATCCTGGGCGATCTGGGCTTCGGGCAGGTCGAAATCGTAGGATTGCAGATTGAATTCTGGCTCAATAGCGGTCATGTTTGTCCTCGTGTGCATGTGCTGCTAGCTCAAGCCACGGCGAAGCGCAATTCTTCCGAACAGCCCAAAAACCTACCGGCCCAATAATGAGCAACGATATTCTCGATTTCGACCGTCAGCACATCTGGCATCCTTATACATCGACGACAAATCCCCTGCCCGTGCGTGAGGTGGTTTCCGCCCATGGCGTCCGCCTCAAACTCAAAGGCGGCCGGGAACTTGTCGACGGCATGTCCTCGTGGTGGGCGGCCATTCACGGCTACAACCATCCCGTGCTGAACGCGGCGGTCACGGATCAGCTCTCGCGCATGGCCCACGTCATGTTCGGCGGCCTGACCCATGAGCCCGCGGTGGAGCTGTGTCGTCTTCTGGTTAACATGACTCCGGAGCCCCTGACCAAAGTCTTTCTGGCCGATTCGGGGTCCGTGGCCGTGGAAGTGGCCATCAAAATGGCCTTTCAGTTCTGGATTTGCCGGGGCTACCCGCAAAAGAACCGCCTGCTGACGATCCGGGGCGGATACCACGGAGATACCTTCGCGGCCATGAGCGTGTGCGATCCTGTGAACGGGATGCACGAGCGCTTTCAAAATGTTCTACCCGGACATCATTTTGTGTCCAGACCGCGCAGCCGCTTCGCAGGGGAGTGGGACGAGGACGACATGGTTCCCATGCGCCAGACTCTGGAGCGCCACCACCGGGAAATCGCGGCCGTGATTCTCGAACCCGTGGTGCAGGGCGCGGGGGGCATGCACTTCTATCATCCCATGTATGTGCGACGGGTGCGGGAGCTGTGCGACGAGTTCGACGTGCTCTTCATCGCCGACGAGATCGCCACGGGCTTCGGGCGCACAGGCAGGCTTTTTGCCTGTGAGCACGCGGGCGTAGCCCCCGACATCATGTGTCTGGGCAAGGCCCTGACCGGGGGCTACATGACCCTGGCCGCAGTCCTGGCCACGGACAGGGTGGCAAAGGGCGTGTGCGAAGGAGAACCGGGCGTGTTCATGCACGGCCCGACCTTCATGGGCAATCCCCTGGCCTGCTCCGTGGCGCGAGCGTCCCTCGGGTTGCTGGCGCAGGGCGACTGGGTCGCGCAAGTGTCCAGAATCGGGGCGCTTCTCCAAGAAGGTCTTGATCCGTGCCGAAAATTGACATATACTATTGATGTACGAGTCCTTGGCGCTATAGGTGTTGTGGAGCTCCGAGAACCCGTGCGCATGGCCGAAATTCAGACCGCTTTCGTCGAGCAGGGCGTCTGGGTTCGTCCCTTTGGCCGTTTGGTGTACGTGATGCCGCCATACATCATGGAAGACCAGGACCTGGCCTTTTTGACCAAATCCTTGGTCAAGGTCGTGGCGGAGCATTTTCGTTGATGTCTCCGGATCTTGACCACAAACGACCGGCTGCCGCAGTGGCGGCAATCCAAGAAGGAGAACATCGGATGCGGAAAAGTTCTGTGTGGTTTTTTTGCTTGGCAGTCATGAGCCTGGGACTGCTTGGCGTGTTGCCCGAGGCTTGGGCTGCTGGTGGTCTGCATCACGCCGCGGATGAAATCGGCAAGCAGATGGGCGTGTTGTGGGTGGTGCCTTTTGCGGGCCTGCTTTTATCCATCGCCATTATGCCGCTCGCTATTCCCCACTTCTGGCATCACAACTACGGCAAGGTCGCCGTTTTCTGGGCCGCGGCCTTCATCATCCCTTACGCCCTAGTGTACGGGTTCAGCCTGGCCCTCTACAATGTGCTGCACGTCCTGTTTCTGGAATACATCTCCTTTATCATCCTGCTCTTTTCTCTGTTCACCATCGCCGGCGGCGTGTGTCTGCGCGGCTCTCTGGTGGGCAAACCACAGGTCAATGTCGTCATCCTCCTCGTCGGCACATTGCTTGCGAGCTGGATGGGCACCACCGGTGCGGCCATGCTGCTCATCCGTCCGCTGATGCGCGCCATCTCGCACCGCAAGTACAAGGTGCACACCATGGTCTTCTTTATCTTCCTGGTGGCCAATATCGGCGGCAGCCTCACGCCTCTGGGCGATCCGCCCCTGTTCCTGGGCTTCCTGAAGGGCGTGTCCTTCTTCTGGACCACGGTGCACATGTTTATGCCCTTCGCGGTGCTTTCCGCCATCCTGCTGGCCTTGTATTTTGCCATTGATACCTATCTGTTCAACAAGGAAGGTCGCCCCGAATCTCCCGACGCGGGTCAGGATGGCAAGCTGCGCCTGGAAGGTACCCCCAACCTGCTCCTGCTGGCCGGCGTGGTCGGCGGCGTGCTCATGAGCGGTATGTGGAAGCCCGGTGTTGAAATCACGATCTTCGAAGTTCACATCGAGTTGCAGAACATCGTTCGTGACGTGTTGCTGGTGGGCCTGGCTTTTGTCAGCCTGAAGATCACGGCCCCGGAAATCCGCCGCCGCAACGAGTTTGACTGGGAGCCCATCCGCGAGGTGGCCAAGCTCTTCTCGGGCATCTTCATATCCATGATTCCGGCTATCTCCATCCTGCGCGCCGGCACGGAGGGTGCGCTGAGCGGACTGATCTCCATGGTCAGGACGGCCGACGGGCTCGACAACCACACCATGTACTTTTGGCTGACTGGCACTCTGTCGGCGTTCCTGGACAACGCCCCGACCTATGTCGTGTTCTTCAACACGGCCGGCGGCGACGCCCAGCGTCTGATGACGGAGGTGGGTACCCTGCTGGCCATCTCGGCGGGTTCGGTCTTCTTCGGAGCCTGTACCTACATCGGCAACGCGCCCAACTTCATGGTCCGGTCCATCGCTGAAACGGGCGGCATCAAGATGCCCAGCTTCTTTGGCTACATGGCCTGGTCCGCAGGCATCCTGGTGCCGTGTTTCGTGCTCATGAACATTCTTTTCATCAACTAATCGACAACTTTGAGGCGGATCGACCCGCCGTGGAGATACGACTATGATCAAGGTTGAACGTGTACTCATTCCGGTGGACGGATCGGATTCCTCCAGGAACGCGGCCAAGTACGGCGCGCACTTGGTCAATGCCAAGTACCCCAAGATATTCCTGCTCAACGTCTGGGAGCCCATCACCCTGACCATCGGCGGGGACAAGGCCGAGAAACTGCGCCAGAACGCCGAAGCCAAGTCCATGGTTTTGCTTGAGGAGCACAAGAAGCTGCTGGAGCCCTGCGGTTTGGACGTGGAGCTCATTACGCGCAGCGGCCGTCCGGACTACGCGATCCTGAACGTGCAGGACGAACTGGACTGCGACCTCATCGTCATCGGTTCGCGCGGCCTGTCCGTGCTCGAGAACGTGATCATGGGCAGCGTGGTCACCCGCGTGCTCGAAGGGGCGACCTGCCCCGTGCTGGTCACGCGCAACCTGCGCCTGAAGTACCTGCAGGACGCCTGCGGCTTGTAGAAAAGGCTCGTAAGAATCGCGCATCACAACCAGGCGATCGTCCTCCTTTGGGGGGGGCGATCGTTTTTTTATTGGTGCTTCGGGCAAGTATTTTTTCAAACCTTTTTGGTACGAATTTGCCTGAAAATTCAGCGCCTCACGTTCCGGTCATGGCCAGTCTGCCGCCGAAGCCCGTTGATCGAGTCGCACGGCCCTTTTTCAAGGGGTATTGCCCTGGATTGTGATATGGCATATGCACCCCACCGTGTGTGAAATCCGGCACAAGGGGTGGAAGATTTTTACGTCGGTACACATGTCACCCGGACCATTGAGACAGAAGAGTCCGGGTTCGTTCGTTGGGCCTTTGGTGCGCATGAAAACGTGGAGTATCATGGATGACCAGCGGCCTGTTTTTTTTGGGTCATGAGGGATCGGGGGGGAGGCTGGGCGTTTGCATGACGCCCTAACATGCACGTGAGCCGACTGTCGCCGGGGGTGGCAGCCGAAAAGGAGAACATCGGATGCGGAAAAGTTCTGTATGGTTTTTTTGCCTGGCGGTCATGAGCCTGGGACTGCTTGGCATGTTGCCCGAGGCCTGGGCCGCCGGCGGCTTGCATCACGCCGCCGATGAAATCGGCAAGCAGATGAGCGTGTTGTGGGTTGTGCCTTTTGCGGGCCTGCTTTTATCCATCGCCATCATGCCGCTGGCCATTCCCCACTTCTGGCATCACAACTACGGCAAGGTCGCCGCTTTCTGGGCCGCGGCCTTCATCGTTCCGTACGCCCTAGTGTACGGTATCAGCCTGGCCGTCTACAATGTGCTGCACGTCCTGTTTCTGGAGTACATCTCTTTTATCATCCTGCTTTTTTCTCTTTTCACCATCGCTGGCGGCGTGTGTCTGCGCGGCTCCCTGGTGGGCAAGCCGCAGGTCAATGTCGTCATCCTGCTGATCGGCACGCTGCTGGCGAGCTGGATGGGCACCACCGGCGCGGCCATGTTGCTCATCCGCCCGCTGATGCGCGCCATTTCGCACCGCAAGTACAAGGTGCACACCATTGTCTTCTTCATCTTCCTGGTGGCCAACATCGGCGGCAGCCTTACGCCTTTGGGCGATCCGCCCCTGTTCCTTGGCTTCTTGAAGGGCGTGTCCTTCTTCTGGACCACGGTGCACATGTTCGTGCCCTTCGCGGTGCTCTCCGCCATCCTGCTGGCCCTGTATTTTGCCATCGATACCTATCTGTTCAACAAGGAAGGCCGGCCCGAGTCGCCTGACGCCGGTCTGGACGGCAAGCTGCGCCTGGAAGGCACCCCCAACCTGCTCCTGCTGGCAGGCGTAGTCGGCGGCGTGCTGATGAGCGGCATGTGGAAGCCTGGTGTTGAAATCACGGTTTTCGAAGTCCATATCGAATTGCAGAACATCATGCGCGACGTGTTGCTGCTTGGCCTAGCCTTTGTCAGTTTGAAGATCACGTCTACGGAAATCCGCCGTCGCAACGAATTCGACTGGGAGCCCATCCGCGAGGTGGCCAAGCTCTTCTCGGGCATCTTCATCTCCATGATCCCGGCCATCTCCATCCTGCGTGCGGGCATGGACGGCGCCCTGAGCGGTCTGATCTCCATGGTCAGGACGCCCGAAGGCCTGGACAACCACACCATGTACTTTTGGCTGACCGGTTCTCTGTCCGCCTTCCTGGACAACGCCCCGACCTATGTCGTGTTTTTCAACACGGCCGGCGGCGACGCCCAGCGGCTGATGCAGGAAGTCGGCACCCTGCTGGCCATCTCGGCGGGCGCGGTCTTCTTCGGGGCCTGCACGTACATCGGCAACGCGCCCAACTTCATGGTCCGGTCCATCGCTGAAACGGGCGGCATCAAGATGCCCAGCTTCTTTGGCTACATGGCCTGGTCGATAGGCATTCTGCTGCCCTGTTTCTTGCTCATGAACATTCTCTTCTTCCACTAATCAACAACTTTGAGGCGGCCCTGGCCGCCGAGGAGGGGCGACTATGATCAAGGTTGAACGTGTACTCATTCCGGTGGATGGATCGGATTCCTCCAGGAACGCGGCCAAGTACGGCGCGCATCTGGTCAATTCCAAGTACCCCAAGATTTTTCTGCTCAATGTCTGGGAGTCCATCACGCTGACCATCGGCGGGGACAAGGCCGAGAAACTGCGCCAGAACGCCGAGGCCAAGTCCATGGTTTTGCTTGAGGAACACAAGAAGCTGCTGGAGCCCTGCGGTATGGACGTAGAGCTCATTACGCGCAGCGGGCGTCCGGACTACGCGATCCTGAACGTGCAGGACGAACTGGACTGCGACCTCATCGTCATCGGTTCGCGCGGCTTGTCTGTGCTTGAGAACGTGATCATGGGCAGCGTGGTCACCCGCGTGCTCGAAGGGGCGACCTGCCCCGTGCTGGTAACGCGCAATCTGCGCCTGAAGTATCTGAAGGACGCCTGCGGTCTCTAAGGGGATTTTTAGAGAAAAGAAAAAAAAGGCCGGTTCCCACGAGGGGATCGGCCTTTTCTATCTGGTGGTCAGTCCGTATTTTTTGAGGCGGTATTGCAGGGTGCGGCGGCTGATGCCCAGGGCCTGAGCCGTGCGTTCGCGGTGTCCGGCGTATTTGCGCAGGGTTTCTTCGAGGGCCTGCCGCTCTGCCGTCTCCAAGGGGCTTTCCCCGGGCTGGGCAATATGCCGAGGTAAAAGAGCCGTGCCCTGCGTCGCCAAATGTTCGGGAAGGTCCCGCAGGTCCAGGGTGTCGGCGCGGCAAAGGATGAGGGCGCGCTCCAGGACATTTTCAAGTTCGCGCACATTGCCCCGCCATTCGTGGCGGTTGAGCGCGTCCAGGAATTCGCGGCTGACAGTGCGCACGGGGCGGCTGTTCTTGCGGCCGAGCTTGTCAAGCAGGTAGTCCACGAGCAGGGGGATATCCTCGATGCGCTCGCGCAAGGGGGGGATGCGGATTTCAAGGACATTTAAGCGGTAGTAAAGGTCTTCGCGGAATTTGCCCTCGGCGATCATGGTCGGCAGGTCGCGGTTGGTGGCCGCAATGAAGCGTACGTCGATGCTGACCGGCGTCACTCCGCCCAGGGGTTCGACGATGCGTTCCTGCAGGGCGCGCAGGATCTTGGCCTGCAGTGTCAGCGGCAGTTCGCCGATTTCATCCAGAAAGAGGGTGCCGCCACCGGCCAGCTGGAATCGGCCGGGCTTGTCCTGGGCCGCGCCGGTGAAGGCACCGCGCACATAGCCGAAGAGTTCGCTTTCGAGCAGGTTTTCGGGCAGGGCCGCGCAGTTGACCTTGACCAGGGGGCCACCGGAGCGCGCGCTTTTCTCGTGCAGTTGCTGGGCCACAAGCTCCTTGCCCGTGCCCGATTCGCCAAGGATGAGCACGTTGGCCTCGCTGGGGCCCACCTGTTCGATGAGTTCGACGACCCTGCGGATTTCTCCGCTGCTGCCGATGATGCGTGTCTCGCGCAGCTGGCCGATCTGCTTCTTGAGATCGCGGTTCTCGCGGGTCAGACGCACATGCTCCGCAGCCTTTTGCACCACGGCCAGCAATTCGTCGTTGTCCGTGGGCTTGGTGAGATAGTCCCAGGCACCGATTTTCATGGCCTCCACGGCGCTGCCCACGTTGCCGAACGCGGTCAGCATGATCACGGGCGTCGTCATGGCCTCCTCGTGCATCTTCTGCAAAACGTCGAGGCCGCTCATACCCGGCATGCGCATGTCCAGCAGGACGACGTCCACGGGCTTGGAGCGCAGGGTGACCAGTCCGGACGAACCGTTGTCCGCCTCAAGTACCCTGAAGCCGGCGTCGCCAAGGACGACACGGACCATGAGCCGGTGTGCCGGTTCGTCGTCGATGACCAGTACTGTGGGCTGTTGGGTCATGTAATGCTCTCGGTATGGTTTGCGGGAAAGAAAAGGGAAACGACCGTGCCGGTGGGCTCCGTCGTCTCGATCTCGATGTTGCCGCCGTGTTCCTGCATGATGGTGTGAACGATGGCCAGACCAAGGCCTGTGCCCTTGTCCCGGGTGGTGAAAAAGGGTTCGAGCGCGTGCTCGAGTTCTTCCGGAGTCATGCCCCGCCCGTTGTCTCGGACGCGCACCCAGGTCCCCTTGTCGTGGGACTCGGCGCGTAGCTCGATCAGACCGCCACTTTCCGGCAGGGCCTCGACGCTGTTCATGAGCAGATTGATGACGGCCTGCTTCAGGGCGTCCCGGTCGGCCAGAACGGTCGCTACTTCGGCTTTAAATTCCAGGCGCCCGTTTTTGGTCTCCACATCCATTGACAGAAGAGTATGCACTTCCTGGAAAATCTCTGCAAGGGGCACCTGGACGAAGTCCAGCTGGCGGGGCCGGGCCAGGAAGAGCAGGTCGGTGATGACCCGGTTCAGGCGGTCAGCTTCCTGGACCATGGTCCGCGCGTACAATTCTTCGGGGTCGCGCCCGGCCAGCTTCTTGGCGAAAAATTGGGCGAAGCCGCGCAGGGCCGAGAGCGGGTTGCGGATCTCGTGGGCCACTCCGGCGGCCATGCGGCCGATGGCCGCCAGCTTCTCGTTGCGGTGCAGCTCACGCTCGAGCCCGGCCAGTTCCGTACGGTCGCGAACCAGCACCAGGCTTTGCTCCGATCCATCTTTCAAAGGGAGCTGCAGAATTTCCAGATGCCGATCGCAGGTTTTGAGGGTCGTCCATTCCTGCCCCGGCTGTTTTCCTGTGCTCAGGCCAAGGGTGGAGAAGAGGTTCGACAGTGGCTGGCCGATAAGCGTCTGCCCCCCCATGAGGCTTGTGGCCGCCGGGTTGGCGGCCACGACCGTGCCGTCGGCGGAGAGGGTCAGCAGGCCGTCGGGCATGTTGTCCAGCAGGCGGGCATTGAAGGATTCCAGACGTTGCAGCCTTTTTCCCTGTTCGTTGCGCTGCAGAAAGCCCAGCAGCAGGACCCAGAACACGATCGTGACGGCGAGAATGTAGCCGGTCTGCAGGATGGCCGTACGCTTGTATTTTCCGAAGGCGGCCAGGTGCTGGGTCATGTCCACACCGATGATCAGTAGCGGGGGCTGCTTGTCCGGCGGGCACTGGCCGTCGGGGCACCCGACATCTGTAGTAAGGTGCGAGATCCGGCCCAGAACCATGATGGGCTGGCCTTCAAAATTCATCTGTCCGCTCCATTCGCCTTCATTACCCATGCTTGCCCAGGCGATGGTCGGCAACTGGTTCTGAATGGCCCTGGGATCATCATGGGAGGAGAGCAGAATGTGTCCCAGCGGGTTGTAGAGGCCGATGAAACGAGCGTCGGTGCGCTTGATATAATCCAGCAGCAGTTCCCGGGCCAGGGCGCGGTGGAGGTGCAGGAGCGTGTTGGCGTGTTCGGGGGTCGTCGGCAGGCGCAGTTCCCGGCGCAGGTTGATTTCGATGCCGGCGGCGATGGACCTGGCCGTGACCAGGGCGTGCTCGTGAAAGGAGTCCTGCTGCTGCCGCAGGTTGCGCCAGGTGGAAAAGCTCAGCGCCAGACCGAGCATGAAGACGGCCATGGTGGTGATCATGATGGTGCGGTTGCGGCGTGATGGCAGGGCTAGTTCCATGGCCTTCCTTTGTCATGGAAAAGGCAAAGGCCGCAGGGGGTACGGCCTTTGCCCTTTTCAAGGGAGGGGGAGAGAGGGTTTACATGGTTTGTACGGGAGGACAGCACGGGGAGGAGCCGGCGCATGGGGTTGCGCCGCTGGAGTATGCTCCGCACCCGCCCTTGCGCCCGCAGCCTCTGCCGGATTCGAAGGGTACGGGTTTGCCTGCGATTTCAGCCAGTTCGACGCGGTAGTCCGCGTTGAGCTGGGCTTTTTTCGCCTGCAGCCCGCTTACCTCGGACACGGCGTTGTCAATGGCGGCCTTGTCGGCAGGGGATGCCGCAAACAGGTTTTCCATGGCTTCGTGCTTGGTCACAAGCTCTTTTTGGAGGGCAAAGAGTTCCTTGTGGTGCTCGTCAGTCAGCGCCTGGACTTTCTGCTGCTGTTCGGGCGTCAGGCCGGACATGAAGTCCTGGTAGTGTCCCTGTCCCGGACAGCCGCCCCTGTAGGCCTGGGCCCCGGCTGCGAGGGCCAGGACCAGCGTGAGGAGGAGGATGATGTGCTTGAGGTACATTGAAGGCTTCCTTACATTCTGGAGGTAGTGGAATGTCTTTGGTTGATTCAGCTTTAGCAGGGGCTGTGCCAAAAAACGAGCTCCTTATATTTCGGGACATTGGCTTTTATGTGTGCCCCACGGCCGGACTCTTTTCGTGCGGATGTTTGCACAAGACGTGCTTATGTGCAATATCTTGCATTTTGAGTGGTATTGCCATTGACGGTGAAAGGATTACCATAGCAGGCATATTCAACGTCAAACGCCTGTTCTCAAGGGCTCCGGGAGGTTCATATGTGCAAGGGTTGCGGATGTTTGCGGGGCAAGACCACGACAACTGTGGTCAATCATGATCACGAGCACAGCCATGGGGATCTGACTCACAGTCACCCCCATGACCATGATCATGACCATACCCACGACGAGAAGGGTGCTGTGGTCCACGAGGATCACAAGCATTAGGCCTGCATGTCGTGAAGGGCGCCTGAGTTGAGCGGGGGCCCTTTTTTCATTTCAGGAGGATGTGTGAAGAAAACGGGAATGATTGTCCTTGGACACGGCAGCAGACGCCCTGAGGTTGCCCTGCAGTTCACGGCCATGGTCGGGCGTGTCGCGGACCGGGTCCGGGATGCGGTGGTTCTGCCTGCCTTTTTTTCGCTCGGGGAGCCTACCCTGGCCGACCAGGTCCGCTTGCTTGCCGCAGATGGCTGCCAGCGTATCGTGGTTATGCAGTATTTTCTCTACAACGGGGTGCACATCGAACACGACATCCCCGAAATGATCGCCGAATTGCGGGGGGAGTTTGTGGATGTCGAGTTCGTGCTCCAGTCCACCCTGCAGGACGACCCCGCGCTGGAGCGGCTCATTGTCGACCGCCTGTTGGCCGATGGCGGGGTGTAAGTGTCATGGAACCTTCTGCTCTTCGTCGCGGGGTCGCAACACGCCGGCCCTAGGGTGCGTAAAAGGCATGAGGCTCAGCCCGGGTGTTCCGGTCGGGCCTCCTGGCCGCACCACAGGGAGGTATCCATGTCCAGTTTTTGTCATATTCATCGCGGAATTGAAATCCAGTTGCGGGAAAAATTTCGGAAGATCGAAGAGGAAAACGACATCTTGCGCGAGCATTTGAGCCAGAATAGACCCCTTGAACCGGATCTTGCCGACCAGGCCGCCACCGCTTCCTCCCGGGACTGGAACGTGATACGCTACAATCGCAACGTAAAGCTGCTCAAGGACATCACCGTCGCCCTCAAGGCCATCGACAACGATTCCTACGGGATTTGCGAAATGTGCGGAGAGCATATCGCCGACCGCAGGCTCCTGGCCATACCAAGCGCACTCTTCTGCATAGAGTGTCAGGAGACCATCGACAAACTTCCCTGCGAATTCGGGCGCACCGGGCTTGGGAACGGGATTCTGGCAGCAGTCTGATCGGCCGACCTTTCCCGTCAACGGTCCGGACCGGGGCCGTCAGCCCCTAAGGATTGAGCCTCTGCATGCAGAAAAACTATGTGCTCGACACCAATGTGCTCATTGACAACCCCCAATGCATCCGCGCTCTGCGCAACGGCCAGGAAAACCGGGTCATCCTGCCGTACACCGTCCTGCGAGAACTGGACAAGCTCAAGCGCGAGCCGCGCGTGGCCCACATCGTGGCCCAGGCTATCGCCGCCCTGCACGATGATCCGGACGTGTACTTCCTGCCTCCGCGGACGTTCACGGAGGCGGAAAACAAGAGCGGCGACGACCTGATCCTTGATGAACTCAAAGACAGCGGGGTGGACGCGCCCATCCTGGTCACCAACGACCGCATTCTGCAATTAAAAGCCCGCATCCACGCCATTGCCAGCGAAGGCTACCGGGACTCCAACCCGTTTCGTTCAGAATCACAATCCTACACCGGTTTTGTGCGCGAGGGTGAGGAACCCTTTCCCAACAGTTTCGCCTGGGTCGGCGGGCAGCCTTACATGCGCGCCACTTCCGGCCCCCGCTTTATTGACTATCAGCACAACGTCTGGAACGTGCGTCCACGCAACGTCTATCAGAACCTGGCTCTTGAATTGCTCCTCGACGATGCCGTGAATCTGGTCACGATCCAGTCCGAGGCCGGGTACGGCAAGACCTTCCTGGCCCTGGCCGCGGCCCTGTTCATGGCCCTGGAGAAAAAAGACAACCCCTACCGCAAGATATACCTCGTCAAGCCGGTCATTGAGATCGGAGCCAAGCTGGGCTACCTGCCCGGCGATCTTGAGGAGAAGATGGCCCCCTACGTACGTTACGTCGGGGACCTGCTCATGAAGCTGCACGACCTGCGCCCGGCCAATCGCATCTTCGCCGACTGCGAGGGCGGCAACTTCCGCTTCAACCCCAAGCGCTTCGAGATCCTGCCCATCGCGTTCATCCGGGGCATGAACCTTGAGAACGCGGTGGTCATTGTCGACGAGATGCAGAACCTTTCACGCGCCGAAACGCGGGCGCTCTTGACCCGCATGGGCGAGAACGTGAAGTGCATCTGCCTTGGCGACACGCGCCAAGTTGACAATCCCTACCTGAACGAGTCCAACAACGGCTTGAACTGGACCGTGAAAATGCTCAAAGGGCTGCCCGCGTACGGACACATCGTGCTCAAGGGCGAGCGCTCGCGCGGCCCCATCACGGACATGGTCATCAAGACCGGGCTCTGATTTCCCTCTCCCCGAAGGCCGCGAGTCGTCCCAGCACGAGTCGCGGTCTGCCTGCCGCGTGAGGCCGTCCTCACGCGGCAGGCGTCGTTACGTTCTTGTAAAGCTCCCAGGTGGCCAGAAACGCGGAGCCGAAACTGCGCTCTTCGGCGAATATGCGGGCGTCTTCTCCCATGCGTTTTACGCGATCCGGATCGGTGCAGAGTTCAAGCATCGCCCGCGCCAGATCGTCGGCGTCGCGCCCACGGACGACAAGACCCGTCCTGCCGGGATGTATGTTCTCCATGGGTCCGCCCCTGTCGCTGACGATGACCGGGAGACCGGACGCCTGGGCTTCAAGCACCACGTTGCCGAAGGTGTCCGTCGTCGACGGAAAGACGAAAAGATCCGCCGAGGCGTATGCTTCGGCCAGCGCCTCGCCATGCAGGACTCCGGTGAAAAGCGCAGGCAGCCCGGCGAGTTCCCGCTCCATCTCCTCCCGGTACGGTCCGTCCCCGACAAGGATGAGCTGCACGCCGCGTCCGTCCATCCTGGCAAGCGCCTTTTTGTAGGCAGCGGTCAGGACGTTCAGGTCCTTCTCCCTGGAAATTCGTCCGACATAGATCAGCTTGAACGAATCCATGCCTGGCCAGCTTTTGTAAAAACCGTTGCGTTTGGCCGGGTCAAAGCGTCCGATGTCAACTCCGCGCGGGTAGACCCGGATGGCCCCGCGTTCGACACCGAAGGACGCCAGTTCGTCGGCGATGGCCTGGGATGGCGCGTACACGACGTCCATCTGCTTGTAATACCAGGCCATATACTTGCGGGTCAGGTCTTCGAGGCCCGAGTCGCCGGTCAAGGATGCCACATACTGCGGGAAGGCCGTGTGGTACGTGCCATGGATGGGAATCTGCAGGATGCGGCTGATGGCCAGCGCGGCGAGGCCCACGGGCCCTGGCGTGGCGGCGAGGATGAGTTTCGCGTCCGCTTCCATGGTGTATTCCAGCATGCGTAAAAAGGGTGGATAGGCGAGGGTCAGCTCCGGGTATTCAGGTATGGCAAAGGTGCCGATGGGGTCGAAGACTTTTAGTCCGGGGCCGCTTTCGCCCTGTCCGCAGGTGACCACCGTCATGCGTTTTCCGTGCGTCAGGGCCATCTCAAGCTGCTGGCGGATGGTCCAGGACACGCCGTTGACGTCTTCGAATGTGTCCGTGAAATGCAGGAGGGTAAGGGGCACCGGTCTGGCATGTCCGAAAGCCCTGGCGCATGTGCGACTGAACGATCTCTCGCGGGCAAAGAGTCCGAAGGAAACGAAATACGGGGCCAGGAGGGCATACAGGGAGCCGGCCGTTCCGATGGTGCTGAAGATGTCGAAGATGTTCGCGCCCAGCGCGCTGGTCAGCAGGCGGTCCAGAAAGGTGGCGATGAGTTTGTCCGAAGCCAGCCCGACGCAGCGGAACCATTCCCGGTCGAAGTCCGCTCCGGGTTTTCCTTTTGCGATGTCCATGAACACTGGATCGGTCTCGATGATGCGGGTGACTTCTTTGAGGAGCAGTGCCCTTATTCCTTCGGCGTCGGCCAGGCGCAGATAGGTGCTGCTCCTTCGCGTGCCGATGGCTGCGTGCAGGCGGGCCAGAATGCCGTCGCCGGGGGTATGGCTCGCGCCGAGCATGTGGTCGGCGAACTGCATGCACAGCATGCTCGAGTGCGTGCGTCTGGTCCTGGTTTGGTAGTACTGGTAGGCAATGGCGTAGAGGTTGCGCGCCAGTCCGTGCCCGGTGGCGGTTCGTCCAGTCGGCCTCGTCCGCCTTGCCTGCACCGCGCCGAGAAAATCACGCAGATTCTCCGCCCCGGCCAGGGTGTGCATGCTCGCGATGTTGAGGCCCGAGTGATCGTCGGATCCTCCGATGAGTCCCTTTTCCCAGGCCGTGCCGCCCAGCGGTTCCAAACCGTGCCGGTCGGCCAGCATCTCCATGGTCACCCGATCCAAATCGGCCAGAATCGTTTCAAGAACCCGGTTCTGCATGCCGTCCCGGCAGCCGTTCAATTCGAAAATGTCAAAGAGAAGGAGCGCCTGCTCGAAGTGATCGACGCTCAGCTTGTCGTTGACCGCGAACAGGGGGTGGGCCAGGGCGTGCACGAGGCCCTCCCGGCGCAGGTAGCCACAGAGGTCGAAAACGTTTTCCCGCAGCCGCTGAATTTCTCCGTGTTGTCCCTCGGTGATGCCGTAGACCAGAACATGCAGCTTGCACCTATCCTCGGGGAAATAGGTGGTCACTTCTTCGCTTAAGAACACCCCCGGCAAGTGGGCGATGTTTAGTCCCCCCTCGATGACGTTGTGATCGGTGATGGTCACATAGTCCATGCCCGCCGCTGTTGCCCGTTCATAAATGCATACAGGTTCCGTGAAGCTCTCCGGGCAGCCCAGCTTCTGCAGAATCCATTGCGACGGTCTGCTGGAGAACTTGGAATGAACATGCATGTCCGCCTTTCGCTGTGGGATCATAATGCATACCTCATAATGGTTTGCGCACATTATCCAGCATGGGCGTCAGTTCTGTTACGAGCATATGACGATTTGATAAATATTTTGGGCGCATGCTTCGCGCATTTTAGACTGTCACACAACTGTTACGCAAATGTCACAGCGAAGGGATTGACTTTGCACCTGCGATCACAGACAAAATCGTTATTTATCCCCACATCTCATCATATCGAGGAACTACTCATGTCCATGAAGCTCAAGCACAACTGGCAACTCTCCCGCAGCGAGGCTGCTGATTTGTTGCGAAAACTGGCGGAAACCTTGGAAGAGGAGTCCGACGATCTGGGCGAATACGGGATCAGCCTGGCGGATCTGGTCAAGTTCAAGATCAAGGTCGATCTGGGACAGGACGATACCCTGGAGGTGAAGTTCACCGGGAAAGGCTCCAAGGTTTGCGAGGCCGATGACCCGTGCGGTTCCGGCGTCGTGAGTGAGAGCTACTCCAAACTCAAGAAGAGAATGCAGGTCTATTTCAAGGCCATTCGGGAAAGTGTGAATCGTGCGGAGATGCCCTCGCGTGAAATAGTCTCGGTCTTTCTTGCGGATTCCGATAGAATGCTGTCCTATCACGGCTACGGTGAAGAATTCTATCCTGCCTACGCCGAATTGTGCGACCGGCTGCGCGCCGCCTGCGACAGCGAGAACATGGCCGAGACGGCCGCTGTGGTCGAAGAATTGATCCAGTCCAAAAAATCCTGCCACGACCGGTACAAATAGGTTCTGCACATGCGCGCACCAGATCCCATGAATCCCGCTGCCTGGGACCCGGCCATTACCGAGCAGGACCTCGCCCTTTTCGAGCGTGTGGTCAGCACGGACCTGAGCGAGGAAATGCTGGCGGCCCTGGCCGCTCCGCAGCTGACTCTTCCCGGCCAGACCAGCGTCATGGCCGTGCATTGGCACCCGGAGTTCGTGCCCATGCCGGTCATCAGACAGCGCATTGAAGCCATGTTTCCGAACATGTCGGAGAACCTGATCATCCCGACCCAGCACAACGAGACTCTGGAGTATGGGGAGTTCAGTGGCGTGGAAGTGGACTGCTATTCCCACGGTTTCAACCAGAAAGTGCAGCTGCTGCTGCATTTCAAGACCGAAAGGCTGAAGCATGCCCACACCCTGCGCGCCATGCTTCGCCACACCCTGACCTACCGGGCGTCCCAGCTTTTTGATTTCATGTACACCATTACCGCCCCGCTGGAGGACCGCATCGAGCAAGCGGCGCGTGAAACCGGGGCGGATCTCGATCTGGTCGAATTCGTACGCCACCACGTGACCAAGGTGCAACGCATGGTGAAGGACAGGCATGCGAGCCTGCCTCAGGACGCCCTCAAGAACAAGCTGCTGCGCAACTATTTCGACGCCCTGCGGCCCCTGTACGACGGCGAACTCATCGACCGCATCCAGACCTATCTTTCGGCGGTCAAGGCCATCGTCAAGACGCATTTTTCCCTGCGTTATTTTTACCGCACCTCCGAGGTCATCGAGGAGGCGCGGGCGCTTGGCGGAGGGATCATCATCCCCCATCCCGAGCAGTTCTGGCCCATCCTGCTGGCCGACTACGACGTGGACGGGTACGAAGTCTGGAACCCGCAGTCACAGCGCTACACGGATTTTTTGATCGCGGCCGTGGGCCGGGCCAATGCTTGCGCAGGTCCATCCACGCGACGCAAACTGGTTTTTATGGGCGACGACACGCACATGGGCGAAAAGGTCAAGGACTTGACCCAGCAGAACCTGGAGAAAGCGAACCGCGAGATCGGCAGCCAACCCGCCTGGGATGACCTCGAGATCTCCAAGCGGCTCATCCTCTCGGGCATGAGCCGGGAAATCGTCATCCGTGAATACCGCGAACGCCTGCTGGGCTGAAAACGAGGAAACACAATGTCTCAAGACGGCAAATTTGAATTCGAGTCCGTGCAGGACTGCCTGACCATCCAGAAGTATCTGGAGGCCCTGCAGGAAGGCTTTTTACAGGGACGGATCGTGCTCAATTCGGACGGGTCCGAAATCTGTCTGAATCCGGGCGGTTTCATGAAGTTTGAAGTGTCGGTGAAGAAGAAGGGCGCGGAAAACAAGCTGGTCATCAAGGTCAGCTGGAAAGACAAACGCGACGAGCCGCCTGCGACGGGCGAAATCTCCATTACCTCCTAGGGACCTCCCACATGCTCAAAAGTATTGACGGGCTCGATGAGAATTTTCGGTTCCTGATCATGGAGGTGCAGAACCAGATCAAGGCCACCTACGAATTCGTGCTCGCACCGACGCCGTCGACCTACGACAAGATCTTCAGCAAGGACGATTACATCGACAATCTGAAGAACGTCATCGAGAACAAGTGCTTCATGACGCTCAATCAGACCAAGCTGAACCCGGAACAGATGAAGTATCTGCGCGCCGTACATGTCATCACCATCAACCTCGAACGCATCGGCGACTATTGTGTGAACATCGCCAAGCAAATGGGCTACCTGACCACTCCCAGGTTTCTGGAAAATTTCGACTACAAGGACAGCTTCCTGAAGATTCACGCGACAATCAACGAAATCCTTCCGGTGCTGCAAAAAGCCAACCTCTCCGGCGCACTGTCCATCTGTCGCATGGAGGACGAGCTGGACGGCATGTACAAGGAGAATTTTGACAAGATCATGATCCACCTGCGCATCGGGCGCAACGTGGAGGATCACATCACCTCGCTCTTCATCATCCGCTACCTGGAGCGCATCGGCGACAGCCTGCTCAACATCGGCGAGGCGCTGCTTTTTGTCATCATCGGTGAGCGCATCAAGATTCAGCAATTCCAGGCCCTGCAACGTAACCTGTCCAAGTCAGGATTGCAGGGTGATGTTACGGATGTGGATTTTCTGGGGATCTGGGGGTCACGCTCCGGTTGCCGCATCGCCCGGGTGGAGGAGAAGTCTCCCCAGGCCCGGAATTCCATTTTCAAGGAAGGCAACCTGCGCAAGATCAGGCAGGAGAAAATCAACCTGGAATGCTGGAACGAGATTTTTCCCGGGCTGGTACCAAAAGTCTTCAGTTATCAGGAGGAGGGGGACAACGCCTCGCTGCTGACCGAATTCTTGTCCGGCTGTACTCTGGACGAGGCCATTTTCAATGCCGACGGCGAGATCCTGGAGAACGCCCTGTTCATTTTCGAGCAGACCGTGCAGCACATCTGGGAACAGACCTTGTCGCGGCACGATATGCCCACGAACATGATGCGCCAGGTCGGGGACCGCATGTCCTCCATCCTGCAGGTCCACCCCGAATTCATGCGTCCGGCCATGGGCATGGGTTCCGTGACTATCCCGTCCCTTGGCGAGCTGATCAAGCAGTGCATGGACATCGAGGCGAGGTATCCGGCACCTTTTTCCGTGTTCATCCACGGCGACTTCAATATCAACAACATCATCTACAGCCATCAGGAACAGAAGGTCTACTTCATCGATCTGCACCGCTCGCAGCATGCCGACTACGTCCAGGATGTCTCGGTCTTTCTGGTCTCAAATTTCCGTCTTCCGGTCCTTGAGCAGGAAGCGCGGGAGCGCATCACCAGGACCATCATGAGCTTCTACGCCTTTGCCAAAGCCTTTGCGGTAGAGAACAGGGACGAGAGTTTCGACATCCGCCTGGGGCTCGGCGTGGCCAGGTCGCTCTATACCTCGACCCGTTTCGAACTCAACCGCAGCTTTGCCCAGTCCATGTACAATCGCAGTCTTTTTCTGATGGAAAGACTTGCGGAGCAAAGTCCGCAAGATCTGACAAATTTTACTTTTCCCTTGGAAATATTCAACTATTAGGAAATTTTATGAAGATAGGTGTGGTCGGCACGCGCGGCGGATGGTCTTCGGAACTGCTGGCCGATACCGTGGCTGCCAGGACCGGATTCCGGTTGCTGGTGGACATGGAACAGGTCTGCATGGATCTGGACAGCGGCCGGGTCTGGACGGAAGGGACTGACCTTGGGGGACTGGACGCACTTATCATCAAAAAGATCGGTGCGCGTTACTCCCCGGATCTTCTGGACAGGCTCGAAGTGCTGCGTTTTCTGGCGCAGCGCGGGCTGCCTATTTTTTCCTCGCCCATGTCCATCATGCGGGTCCTGGACCGCCTGAGCTGCACGGTGACCCTGCGCCTTGCTAACATACCCATGCCGCCCACGACCATCACCGAGTCCGTGGACGAGGCCCTGGGCGCGGTGCAGCGTTATGGCTCGGCCGTGTTCAAGCCGCTGTTCACGTCCAAGGCCCGGGGCATGACCGTCATTGATCACGGCTCCGGAGCACGTGCCTCCATCGAGGCTTTCCACGCCGAAAACCCCATCATGTACCTGCAGCAGAAGATCGAACTGCCGGGGCAGGATCTGGGCATCGTTTTTCTGGGCGGCAAGTACCTGACCACCTACGCCAGGTGCGGCACGGGGGCCTGGAACACGACCACCGAGTCGGGAGGCAAATACGCCCCGGCCGAACCTTCGCCGGAAGCCATAGGCATGGCCGAAAAGGCCCAGGCCCTTTTTGATCTCGATTTCACCTGCGTCGATGTGGTGGAATCGGCCACGGGCCCGGTTGTCTTCGAAGTGTCGGCCTTTGGTGGCTTCCGAGGCATCCAGGACGCCTGCGGCCTCGACGCGGCGGCCATGTATACCGATTACGTGATGGAGAAAATCCGTGTGCGCTAACACCACCCTGACCGGACTCATAAACCTCTTGAGCGCCGGTGTCGCCACCCCGCATCAGGTCAGCCTGAGCATGGGCGACTGCCGTTTCATGGTCATGACGAATTCGGAAAAACTGGCCCGCGAACTCGATACCTACTTTGCGCCTTTTCTGAACTCACGCGAAGATGCGGACATTTTCATCACCGCGCTGCAGGCCGAGGTCCCGGATCTGGGCCTGTCCTTTGAGGTCAAGGAGCCGGACCCCGGCAAGACCAAGATCAAGGAGGAGTGGGTCGATGTCCCTGGCGGACGCGTCATTCGCAAGCGCTTGACGGGTATGCATTTTCTTTTCGGAAACGGCGACAATCTGGCTATGGGCGACTGCGAAGCCAACCCCAACCAGGTCGTCAATTTCATCAACAACCGCTTCATCGAGCGCAAGCTCAGTGATGGCTGTCTGCTGGCCCACGCTGCCGGTGTGGCCGTGTGCGAAACCGGCATGGCCATGGCCGGGTTTTCGGGCATGGGCAAGTCCACCCTGGCCCTACATCTGGTCAGCAGGGGCGTGACCTTTGTCAGCAACGACCGCCTGATGGTCAGTCCGGGCAGCTCCGGTCCGGTCATGTTCGGCGTGGCCAAGCACCCGCGTATCAATCCCGGCACTGCGCTGCACAATCCTGATCTGACAAGCATAATCTCTCCCGAGGACACTGCGCGTTTTCAAAGCCTGTCCTCGGAGGAGCTCTGGAGCCTGGAGCATAAATACGACGCCCTCATCGATCAGCTCTTTGGCCCGGATCGCTTCATTCTGCAGTGCCCCATGCGCTTTCTGATACTGCTCAATTGGCGGCGGGATGGGTCGGCCATGCGCATGGCCGAGATCGACATCCGGCAGCGGCACGACCTGCTGGCGGCCTTCATGAAGGACACCGGGCTCTTTTTCCAGTCCGAAATCGGCTACGCCCCCACCGCCGAGGATTACGCCGAAGCCCTTGCCGGATGCAGGGTTTTCGAGATCACCGGGGGCGTGGACTTCGACCAGGCTGCGGATGGCTGTCTGCGGCTGCTGGAAAACGCATGACGGCGATACGCATAACCCGGGAAGTCAGAGTTCCCGACCCGGTGCGCGTGGCCAGGGCGCAGCGCAGCCCCGACCTCGGGCCGCGTATTCTCTTTTTCACGGGTGGAACGGCCATAAAGGAAACCAGTCAGGCCCTGGTTGGTTACACCCACAACTCCGTGCATCTGGTTACCCCTTTTGATTCCGGCGGCAGTTCGGCCGTACTGCGCCGTTATTTCGACATGCCCGCCGTAGGCGACCTGCGCAACAGGCTCATGGCCCTCGCCGATCGCACCCTGCATGGGTACCCTGAAATTTTTGAGCTCTTCGCCCACCGCCTGCCCCGGACTGCGAGCGCGGAGCAGCTGCAGAGCGAACTTGCCGCCCTGGTCGGGGGCAGTCATCCTCTCGTCACACGGGTTTCAGACCCCATGCGCAAGATCATCCGCCATCACCTGCAACTTTTTGAGAAGTCCATCGGGCCGGATTTCGATCTGCGCGGCGCAAGCGTCGGCAACCTTATCCTGACCGCCGGCTACCTTGAAAACAGAAGGCACATCGATCCCATCGTCTACATCTATTCCAAACTGGTGCAGGTGCGCGGCGAAGTCCGCCTGCTCATCAACTCGAATCTGCAGCTGCGGGCCGTGCTGGAAGGCGGCGGGCATCTCATCGGCCAGCACCTGCTCACGGGCAAGGAGACTCCTCCTTTGACCAGACCGGTATCCGAACTGTCCCTGGTCGATCCGGCCAAGGGCAATGCCCCGGTCAGGCCGCTCATCCGGGACAAGATCCGCAAGGCCATCCAGAGCGCGGACCTCATCTGCTACCCCGTAGGCAGCTTCTACAGTTCCCTGATCGCCAACCTGCTGCCCGCAGGCGTGGGCCAGGCCATCAGCAGGACGCACTGCCCCAAGGTCTTCATTCCCAACACTTTCGCCGATCCCGAATCCGTGGGCCTGTCCCTGGAGGGTCAGGTCCGCACGCTTTTGCGTCACCTGCGGGCCGACGACCCGGACAGCATCGCCATCAGCGACGTCCTGGATTTTGTCCTGCTCGATTCGGCCACGGACTACCCGGGCGTCAGGAATCCGCAACGGGAGCTCGCCTCCCTCGGCGTGCAGGTTATCAGAACCCCGCTGAGCGTCAGGGGTACCGGCGCCATCGACCCGCATCTGCTTTGCCAGGCTCTCATCTCCCTGGCGTGATATTTTAAAGGAGGATCTTATGGGAAAAGACAAGCTCAAATCGAAGAACATCATGACCCGCGACGATCTGGTCGCGTACCTGGAAACCGTGCTTTCGGGCCTGAGGCAGGGCACGCTCATCCTCGACAACGAAGACAGGCCGTTGATCCTGAGGCCTTCGGACAGCATCGAGGCCGAGCTTGAGATAAAACAGAAGAGCGACAAGGAAAAACTGGAGCTCAAACTTTCCTGGGTGCCGAACAAGATGCAGCCGCTGACCCCGATTGCGACGCAACTGGAAGCCCCGGTCCTGCCTTCGACCCTTCCGGGTGACGAAGCAAAAAAAAAATGAGCTGAAGGAAGGGGAAGAAAGGGAAGAAGACAGGACCTATGGGGCCCAAAGGACGAATGAGGTAAATGAGCCGTATGAGAATACGGAATCCACGGCAGACCATACGTCCCATGAGACCCATAGGGCCCATTCTTCCCCACAAAAGGCCTTCTACGCAGTAATCCGCGAAGCCCTGGCCGAGGGCCAAAGAATTTCTTTGCCGGGGCTTGGTTCCTTTTCCGTGGTGCTTCATGCCGCGCGCGCCGGGCGTAACCCACGCACCGGGGAGGCCATCGTCATCGAGGCCCGCAGGCGGGTTCATTTCAAGGCGGGCAAGGATCTGCGCCTGCTTATCAATCCGTGACCCTATGCCCGGCCATGCCGGGCTTCCGGGGCACAGGAGTTTTGCATGAAGTTTCTTTCAACGTGTCGCGCCCTGTTTCGGGGGCGCTTGCCAGGCCAGGCTGTGATCCAGATCACCACCCGTTGCAACGCGCGGTGCGTGCAGTGCGGCATGAGCGTGGATCATGCCTACCCTCGCCACAGCCTCGACCCGGAGGTCGTGGACCGGATTCTCGACGCCGTGGCCCGGCTCGGAATGCAGGCCGTGTCGTTCACCGGCGGGGAACCTCTGCTGGACCTGCCGCGTTTGACGGGCATGATCCGCCGCGCCAGGAAGCTCGGCATCCCCTATATCCGCACCGGCACCAACGGCTTCATCTTTCAGCGTCACGAATCCCCGGATTTCGAGGACCGCATGCGGCGCATGGCCGACGAGCTGCTTGAAAGCGGCATCCGCAATTTCTGGATCAGCCTTGACTCCAGCGACCCCCAGATTCATGAGGCGAACCGGGGTCTGCCCGGAGTGGTGCGGGGCATGGACAAGGCGTTGCCCATCTTTCACAGGAGCGGTCTCTACCCCTCGGTCAATCTCGGCATCAACCGTCTCTGCGGGGGGCGCATTCCTGCCCTGACCGGGCCCTTTGACGCGCAGGGGTTTCGCCAGGGGTTCGGCGAGGCTTTCAGTCGATTTTTCGGCTTCGCCACGGATCTTGGTTTCACCATCGCCAATTGCTGTTACCCCATGAGCGAAGAAGACGCGGCCGTGTATCAGGCGACTTCTTCGGACCCGTTCATCCGCTTCAGTCCCGAAGAGAAAAAAGCCATGCTGCTGGCCCTTGCCGATGTCGTGCCGAACTTCAGGCCGCGCATCCGCCTCTTCACGCCCCTCTCCTCTCTGGACGCCCTTGTCCGGCAGGCCGACGGGGATTGCGGGCGAACCTACGCCTGTCGAGGCGGCCTCGATTTCTTTTTTGTGGATGCCACGGCAGGGCACGCCTATCCCTGTGGGTATCGCAGCGAAGAGGATCTGGGTCCCTTCTGGGAACTCAAAGACTTGCCCGGCGGCGAATCGACCTGTCGGCGCTGTGACTGGGAATGCTTCCGCGACCCGTCGGAGCTGCTCGGCCCCTTCGGCATGGCCCTCTCCAACCCGCTGGAAGTGATGCGCAGATTTTCGTCCCGCCCGGAGCTGTTCAGCACCTGGTTGTCCGATCTGCGCTACTACATGGCCTGTGATTTTTTTGATGGCACTAGGCCCATGCGGGTGGAAAGGTTGGCGCGCTTCGGGCAAAAGCGGGAGCCGTCTGAACGAGTCCCGACGTCCGGTGCTTCGGAAGCTCCGGCCCGGCCGTGACACAGGGCGTTGAACTCAAGACTGGTGTTTGAGCCGCCTGCGCAGCAGCAGGCACAGGCCGAGGAGCAGCACCGCGCCTGCGCCCAGGAGTGGCAGCCGCGCAACCACGGACGGATCGGTCAGGAATTTTCCGGCATGAACCCCGATGACGGTGAAGAGCACGGACCAGAATCCAGCCGTAAGCAGGTTGATCAGGAAAAAGCAGCGCCAGTTTAAATCCGAGACGCCGAAGGCAAAGGGGATGACCCCGCGCATGCCGTAGATGAACCGATAGGTCCCCAGAAATGCGGCGCGGTGACGCAGGAGCAGGCGGCTGATACGTGCGACTCTGTCCCCGAAGCGCGGATGCCGTGCGAGGTAGGCCGAGCCCCTGGTCCTGCCGAGCCAGAAGAAAAATTGATCCCCGGCCAGACTGCCCGCGAAGGCCGCCCCCGCCACGGTCCAGAAATCAAACAGCCCCAGCGCAAGCCCTGCTCCGCCAAGAAGCACGGCCGTCTCCCCTTCCGCAAAAGCTCCCAGCGCAATGGCCACAGGGCCGTACTGAGCGATGCTGTGCATGTCCATGCACCGTCTCTGCCGTGAGGCCGTGTATGCATCCGCGACGGCCGGGTGACGTTTCCGTGACAGTAAGCCGGGCCGGCGTCCCTGGCGGGAAAAGCTGTCACGCGCCGGTCACCGGTTCTCCGCATCCCCATCATATTTATCTGTTCAAGGCAGTGAAACAAGGTGGGATGCATGTTTTTCGACACGACAATGATGCAGGCGGGTATGGAAGGGCGGTTGGCCGAAAAAATGGGTTTCAAGGAAGGCTGGAGCGACCGTTCGCTGGGCCTTATTCCCTTTGGCCCGGACGACGCCACGGCCGGCAGCGAGAGTGAACTCCAGGTTGCGGTCATGGGCAGCCCGGAAAACGTGGACCTGCCGCTGCGCATCCGCGAATCGAGCTTTTATCAGAACCTGGCCCGCCGTACGGTGGCAGGGGATACGTCAAGCCGGACCCTCGTTGACCTTGAGCGTTATCTGCAAGCCGGGGCCGACGCGGTCTGGGAAAACAGCTGGGTGCGGTTTCCCCTGCATCGGCTGAACGCTTTCGCCCGTCACACCCTGGAGCGGGACCTGCTGGCGGACAAGAGCGATCCAGCGGCGGGGCGCAGAAAGGACAGCTCGGATTTCTTCTTCAGCAAGGACGGCGAGGACTGGCTGCGCGTCCCCATCAGCTACCTCCTGAAACTCGCCCTGGCCGACCTGGCCGGTTCGGGTGTGCCCCCACAGGTGCGCAAGCTGGCCGAGTCCTACTTCGACCATTTTCTGAACGACAACACCTCGCCGGAGACGTTCTCCTTTTACCCGTCGCCCATGGACGCCGCCTTTCAGGACGGACGCGGTATCGCCCGCGAGACCAGCCAGCGCTTTCTGCTCTCGCAGCTCCTGCTCGATCATGCCAACGAGGATTTCGGACTGCTGGAGCATGGCCAGCGAGCCATGCTCTATTTCGCGCCGCTGCCTCCGGCCCGGCAGAAGCGCTTGAACGAGATCATTCCCGACGCCCATTACCGCGAACTGTTCATGAACCCCTGCCTTTCGGGCTGGGACAAGGGCGAGGCCAAGAAGGAATACATGGGCCTGTGCCACCGCATGCTCTCGCGCAGCCAGTTGAACACCATCGCCAAGCTGCGCGAGTCCGGCATCCTGACCCATAATCTGGTGGTGCTGCCGAACACCTCAAACACCTGCCTGGCCAACAACGGGACGCACATCTCGCTCGGGAGCAAACGCCTGGGCGAACTTCTGCGCGGCGGGGATTTTGGCGCGGCCGACGAGAAGCAACTGGGCGATCTGGTCATCAAGATCGTGGAACATTTTCTGCCGCTTTTTGTCGGCACCTACAGCGCCGCGCCCATGCGCATGGATTTCGAGGATTTTCACCCGGAAAGGGCGCTCGGGTTCCTTCCGCATGAGCTGGATTACTCCCATCTGCGCATGATCTGGCGGCGATGGAAGAAGAAGGCCAAACTCAAGATCTGCGGCCGTCCCCTGACTCCTTTCGGGCCTGTGCTCATGGACCGGACAGTCGCCCGGATCTTTGGCCTGCGCGGCGATTTCATCCCGGATTTTAGGCTGCTGGACTACATGACCACGCTCATGAGCACGCACCGCTGTGCGGCCCTGGACGGGGAACTTGGCAACGACCTGCGTCTCAAGCGCGATCTTGCGGCCATGGGCGTTTTCCATGAGTCCATGTCCACCTATCTGCTCTACAAACAGCGCTCGTTTGAGGTCATGGGCTTCTCCGGCTTCGAGGGCCGCTTTTACAGCCTCTTCGATTCATTGGAAGCGGACATGCGGCCCGCAGCCCGCCTGCAGCAGTTCCTGAGCGCTCTGGCCTGCAAGCTCGTTCTGTGCGGCCGCGTCGGCCGCGCCTCGATACCGGACAGTCCGGAAGTGGAGAGCGAACGGCGCCAGATATTCTTCGCCACGGCCATCAACCTGCCGACCATTTTCGTGCGCCGGGATTCGGGCAACGCCCTGCTTCTTGATATTGTGTCCAGGGCCTCCCGCGTCCGGGGCAGCCACCGCTACCCCGGCAACCTGCGCGTGCACGTTCAGGAATACCGCCTGGCGCTGCTGGAATTCATCGAATCCGAAGGCCGCGATCTGATTGAGCTGTTCGGGGCGGGGGAGCTGCTGCGCGACCTGCGTGCCCGCATCCACGACCCCGAACTTGGCGCAGGTGGCAAATTGACCCGCCGCATTCTGAAGCATGTCGGGGCGCGTTCCGCGCTGTCCCTGCGCGCGCAGGAATTCAACATGGGAGCCGAAGAGGTTTACCGTGGCGAACTGCATCGCGCCCACCTTGGCGAAGCCCTCGACTATCTCCTGGAAGATTGCGAAACGGTCAAGAATTTCGGGTGCCTGCCCGCAGGGTTCTGTCGCGCGGGCCTGCCCGCACTGCTCGGCGGGCGGGATATCGTAGAATTTGTCCGCGAGGCCCGTGACAGACTGGCACGCACAGGAGAACTGGGGGAACGACGCTCGGTCTTGACCCAGCTTCTGCTGCTGGTCATCGGCATGCACAAGGAAAACACCCGCATCAGTGGAAGGAACAATGACGCATCAGTATGTAGTTAGAAGCACAGGCCGTATCCGGGACGAGGAACTGTATTGCGATCGGGTTATAGGCTATCTCTATTCCCGGGTGCGAGAGCGCGCCCCGGCCATTTTTAACGCCGTGGTTTCCGCGCGCATGTCGAGCCTTTTGGGTTTCATGAACTACGACCTGCCCCTGGGCGCCCGTATTTCGGGAGCGAACTCGCTTATCAGGCGTCTGGGCATCGACCTCTCCGAGTGCGTGGAGGAATCGTCGTACTACTCCACGGCCCGCCGCATTTTCGAGCGCCGTATCCGCTACGACGAGGTCCGGCCCATGACAAACGATGCCCTGGCCGTGGTCTCGCCCGCTGATTCACGCATGTTCGCGGGGTCCTTGAGCGAGGACAGCGTACTTTTCATCAAGGACAAGTTTTTCTCCTACGCGGATTTTCTGGGGCGGCCAAACTGGGTCTGGGCCTTTGCGGGCGGCGATTTCGCCATCTTTCGCCTCACACCTGACAAATACCACTACAACCATGCCCCGGTCAGCGGGGTGGTGCGCGATTTCTACGAGATCGAGGGTGCGTTTCATTCCTGCAACCCCACGGCGGTGATCAGCGCGGTCACGCCCTTCTCCCGCAACCGCCGGGCGGTGACGATCATCGACACCGACGTGCCGGGCGGAAGCGGGTGCGGCATGGTGGCCATGGTCGAGGTGACGGCGCTGATGATCGGACAGATCGTGCAGTCCTATGCCAGCGAAGGGTACGAGCCGTGTGAAGGGATGCGACCCGGACTTTTTCTGCGCATGGGGCAGCCCAAGAGCCTGTACCGACCCGGCAGCTCCCTGGACGTGCTCATTTTTGAGCCGGGCCGGGTCGAATTCAGTGCGGACCTTGTCGCCAATCAGTTTCGCGCGGACGTGGGCAGCCGTTTTTCCAGCTGGTTGGAACGGCCCTGGGTGGAAACGGATGTGCGGGTGCGCGAAAGCATCGCACGCGTCCTCAACAAACAAGCGTGACGGGCAGGCTGATCCGCGCCCGGATGGAGAAAATATGGAGTATGTGCTGATCGTCTGTTTCGGGGCCGTGCTTTTTGCCTTTATCACCTGGGGCGGCCGCGCACTGCCCGCCGAGCGCTGGCAGATGCTGGCCAGCGTGCCCCTGATCCAGAATTCCGAGGGAATGTGGCAGGGGCTCAACCTGACCTGGTACGGGTTTCTGAGCGCCCTGGCCTACACCCTGGCCACGGCCGTGGCCGTCGCGCTGCTGGGTTCCGTGGGCATGGGGCTGGGCGGACTTGTGCTGATGGTGGCGGGGATGCTCGGACTGTGCATCCCGGCGGCGAAAATCGTCGCGCGGCTCGTTGAAGGCAAACCCAATACCTTGAGCGTGGGCGGCGCGGTCTTCGTGGGCATCGTCATCGCCCCTGCGGTAGCCTGGGGCGTGGTCACGCTGACCGGAACTGGCGCCGTGCTTCCGGCCCTTGCCGCCCTGACCATCGCCTACGCCGTGGGCGAGGGTGTGGGACGCATGGCCTGCCTGAGTTTTGGCTGTTGCTACGGTCGACCGGTGGACACTTTGCCACAGCCGTGGCGGGGGATTTTCGGCCGGTGGAACGTGGTTTTCCACGGTCGGACCAAAAAGGCGGCCTATGCCCATGATCTCTGCGGGCGGGAACTGGTGCCCGTGCAGCTCCTGACCGCCTATCTGTATTGCGCCAGCGCCTGTCTTGGAATGATACTCTTCGCGGCCGGAAGCTTTTCCGCGGCCATGATCGTGCCGCTGGTCGTCACGCAGGTCTGGCGTGTGGCATCCGAATTCTTGCGCGCCGATTACCGGGGCGAGCAGAAGATCTCTGCCTATCAGATCATGGCCGCAGCGGGCGTTCTCTACGGGCTTGTGCCCGCGCTGACGCTTTCCGCGCACGGCGCGGTGGCGCATTTCCAGCATGGGCTTGACGCCCTGTGGAGCGTGCCGGTGCTGCTTCTCCTGCAGGGGGTTTTTCTGCTCGTGTTTCTGTATACGGGCCGCAGTTCGGTCACGGGCTCGCAGATCCGTTTTTATGTCAAGGAAGGGGAAATATAAGGTGCATGTTTTCTTTGGCTTCAGGAGAGGATGGGTCTGCGGGCTTGTCCTCTTTTTTGTGAGTTTTTGTCCGGATTCGGTAGGCGCTTTCGGCCCGCACGCGCCGTTGCCCGGCCTTGAACAGGCGGTGGAACATCTGTGCGGGGAGGTGCTCAATGGGCAGGATCCCGACCCGGCCCGCATCGCATCGATCATTGCCCATGTGCGCGCGCAGGGCGACGCTTCGCATAGCCTGCCCGGGTATGCCGATGCTCCCGGAGCGTACCTTGGTTTTCAAATCCGCATGTCCATGCAGCGCCTGCTGCGTTATCTCTACAATCCCGAAATTCCCCAGGAGCTGATCAAGCCTTTCTCGATCCGTTCCTCGGACTGGACCACGCCCGGGAGCGCCGAGGACCAGAGGCGCTTGTGGACCGATCCCTGGCCAGCATCCAACGTAGTTGTCGTCAGGGGCGAGCAGTACGATCGGACCACTGCAGACCTGTCCACGGGCGGTTGCTACGGCATGTCTCTAAAGCGGGTCCTGATTTTTTTGCCGCAAGAGATGGCGCTCCTGTCCGTGAGCGTGCAGACCGGCCCTTCGGAAGTGGGCACCAAAGGCTATCTCCTTGGTCACGACGAGGGCAGCCGTTACGTCTATTCCGAAGAAGAGGGGCTGACCAGGGCCGGGCTTGGCTGGGTGTCGTCACGGATTCTGACCAACGTCTCCATCGGGGTCTACCTCGGCCAGGGCGAAGCGGTGCAAAGCGGGGTGTTCCAGTGGATGCGGGCGGGGTGGTCGGGCATGTCGGTGGTCAAGGAGAGCCACATCAAAGATTCCCTTACGCGCTACCGGGAGCGGATAGGCGCGGTCCTGCACGCCCCGGGTCTGCTGGCGCCCGAAGAACTGGAGCAGCTGTTCAGGACGCTTGACGGAAAGTCCGACGCGGACTTGCGCCGTGATGCCGAGCCTCTTCTGGCCGCGTATCTGGAGCAGGCCAGGCAGGACAACAACAAGGCCGCGATCAGGATACTGGAGGACGGTTATGCCGAGCTCCTCGATCGCGGAGAATTGATCGGGCTTCTGATGCGGGAACGGCTTATCGCCCCGTAGCCTTCATTTCGATTCGTTATCGCCGGGCGAGCAGACATCCTGGCTCGCCGCGATCTTTTCCTTCCATCCTTTCAGCACTTCGAGATAGGCGGCGAAACGCTGCCGGTCTTCCTCGTTTTCGGCCTCGCGCAGCTGGGTTTCGGCCTTGGCGATCAGTGCCTCAAGATATTTGGGATCCGTGAATCCGTGCAGGATATGGCTCATTTGGTGTCTTCCTGGCGCTGCTGCACCCATTTGTTGATGGTTTCCAGATACAAGAAGGTCTCGGTGTTCTGAACCGCGCCGATGGCCGACAGGTCATCGACCAGAAAGCGGCGCAGGTCGCTGCGGGAGGCCACATGGATCTCCACCAGTAGATCAAAGCGCCCCGAGACGTTGGACACGGACTGCACCCCCTCAAGATTCGCTATGGCCTGCATGATCTCCGCGTTCGCCCGCCCCTCAAGGCTGACCCCAACGGTGGCGGTCAGGCCGTCTTCGAAGAACATGGGGTTCACCGAAGCGCAGATGCGCAGATATCCGCTTTTTAGCAGCCGCTCCGTGCGCAGCCGCACCGTGCCGTCGGACACGGCCAGACGCTGGGCGATGCTCTTGTAGGATTCGCGCCCGTTTTTCTGCAGGGCGGCGATGATCTGACGGTCCGTGTGGTCCAGGGTAATTTCTTTTTCGTTCACGTGCGTGCTCCCGCGTGAGCGCATAGCCCAGTCCGGCCGGAAAGACAAAAGCTGGACGGAGAGGACTTAAGAGGGTTGCAAATTAAGTTATTCGTTATTATAGTGCTTCTTAATTCATTGACAAGAAATTTTATGGCGATAAAATTGCGTAAATCGAAATTTTCAGGGAGGCGGCATGAAACGGATACTTCAGGACCTGGCGCAGCGGACGGAAGAATTGCGGCAAGAGGGGCTTTTCAAGGCCGAACGGGTCATCACCTCGACCCAAGGCGCACAAATCTCCGTGGCCGGGGGGCGCGAAGTGCTCAATTTCTGCGCCAACAACTACCTTGGCCTGGCCGGAGACCCGCGCCTGGTGGCCGCCGCGCACACGGCCCTGGACCGATGGGGCTATGGCCTGTCCTCCGTACGCTTCATCTGCGGCACCCAAGGGGTGCACAAGGAGCTTGAAGAGCGCCTGTCCGAGTTCCTGGGCACTGATGACACCATCCTGTACAGTTCCTGCTTCGACGCCAATGGCGGCCTCTTCGAGACCCTGTTCGGGGCCGAGGACGCGGTCATCAGCGACGCCCTGAACCACGCCTCCATCATCGACGGGGTGCGGCTGTGCAAGGCCAAACGGTTCCGCTACGCCAGTAACGACATGGCCGACCTGGAAACGCAGCTCAAAGACGCGGCGGATTGCCGTTACAGGCTCATCGTCACCGATGGCGTCTTCTCCATGGACGGGCACATCGCCAATTTGAAGGCCATCTGCGACCTGGCCGACAAATACGATGCCCTGGTCATGGTCGATGATTCCCACGCCGTGGGCTTCATGGGCAAAAACGGGCGGGGCAGCCACGAGCATTGCGGGGTCATGGGCCGGGTGGACATCATCACCGGCACCCTGGGCAAGGCCCTGGGCGGGGCCTCCGGCGGCTACACCTCCGGGAGGAAAGAGATCGTCGAGTGGCTGCGCCAGCGCTCACGGCCGTATCTGTTCTCCAATACGCTGGCCCCGGTCATCACGGCCACATCCCTGGCTGTACTCGATCTGATCAGGGAGGAACCGGAGCTGCGCGTGCGATTGGAAGAAAACAGCCGGTATTTCAGGGCGGCCATGACCGAGGCCGGATTCACCCTGGCCCCGGGCGAGCATCCCATCATCCCGGTCATGCTGGGGGATGCCGTGCTGGCCCAGCGCATGGCGGCGCGGATGCTGGAAGAAGGGATCTACGTGGTTGGGTTCAGTTTTCCGGTGGTGCCCAAGGGGAAAGCCAGAATCCGCACCCAGATGAGCGCGGCGCATACGCGGGAGCAGCTGGAGCAGGCGGTGGCGGCGTTTGTGAAGGTCGGGAAGGAACTGGGAGTGATTTAACGGGGGACGCTGGGCGGAAGGGGCTTTGCGGGCTGGCGGGATGACGGGCCGCCGAAACTCCTTCGCGGGCCTCGTAGAGTTGCATTGTCGCTGCTGTCGAACGGAGGCTTTGACTTCGAGTGATGGGCGACAATGCAACAAACGATGCCTGGCTCAGTCAGACAGTCGACGCCCCGCCATCCCACCAACCCGCAAAGCCTTGAGCGCTGTTCGAAAAAGGCACTCTTGAAAAGCATGAGTGCTTTATTCAATGAGGCAGTGGGGGCATTTCTGGCATCACGAGGGCGTTCTATCTGGCGTCACTCCCGCGAAGGCGGGAATCCATCTTCAAGATTTGGAAAGGCTGAGAATACAATTTCAGAGCATACGAGGACAAGGAAATGGAAAAAATGAAAGCGCTGGTAAAGGCGAGGCCCGAGGTCGGGATCTGGATGGAAGAGATCCCCGTTCCCGAGGTCGGCCATAACGATATTCTGATCAGGGTTGGCAAGACCGCCATCTGCGGCACTGACATCCACATCTACAACTGGGACGCCTGGGCCGCCAAAACCATTCCCGTGCCCATGGTAGTGGGGCACGAATTCGTGGGCCGCATCGTGGAGGTGGGCTCGGAGGTGCGCGGGCTTAAAGTAGGGGACCGGGTCTCCGCCGAAGGGCACATCACCTGCGGCCACTGCCGCAACTGCAAGGCGGGCAAGCGCCACCTCTGCCGCAACGCCATCGGCGTGGGCGTCAACCGTCCGGGCTGCTTCGCGGAATACGTCTGCGTTCCGGCCGTCAACGCGTTCAAGGTCCCGGATACCATCTCCGGGGACGTGGCCGCCATGCTCGACCCCCTGGGCAACGCCACGCACACGGCCCTGTCTTTCGACCTGGTCGGCGAGGACGTGCTCATCACCGGGGCCGGGCCCATCGGCATCATGGCCGCAGGCATCGCCCGCTTCTGCGGGGCCCGCCACGTGGTCATCACCGACGTCAACGACTACCGCCTGGACCTGGCCCGCAAGATGGGGGTCAGCCGCGCCGTCAACGTGGGCAGTGAATCCCTGGCCTCGGTCATGGCCGACCTGCGCATGGCCGAGGGTTTCGACGTGGGCCTGGAGATGTCCGGCAGCCCCCATGCCTTCCGCGAAATGCTTTCGCAGATGAACCACGGCGGACACATCGCGCTGCTGGGCATCATGCCCGACGACACAGCCATCGACTGGGGTCAGGTGGTCTTCAAGGGTCTGAAACTCAAGGGTATTTACGGACGGGAAATGTTCGAGACCTGGTACAAGATGACGGCCATGCTGCAGAGCGGCCTGGACATGACCCCGGTCATCACTCACAACTTCGCGGCCGAGGACTTTCAAAAAGGCTTCGACGTCATGCGCACGGGAAAATCCGGCAAGGTCATTCTGGACTGGAACGCCTGATTCGGGTTCCCTTGCCCCGCGAATACGAAGGCTAATGGGATGGATTCCCGCCTTCGCGGGAATGACGCATCTGTGGCTCGATGGGATCAGGCTTGTCCGAATCTTCGAGAAATGCACGAGCCGCCCGTCCTCCACAGTGTCATCCCCGCGAAGGCGGGGATCCATGTCTTTTTCATCTTTAGAAGGCGTTCTTCGACACGGTCTTGCGCCTTATCACGGGTCCTGACATACTCGCCAAGTCCCCGCCATCCCTGCACCAAGGAGCCCACCATGCGCCACACCATCTCCGCCCTGGTCCAGAACAAGCCTGGCGTCCTGGCCGCCATGGCCCATGTTTTCCAGCGCCATGACATCAACATCCGCTCAATCTCCTGCGGCGAGACCGAGCTTGAGGACGTCTCGCGCATGATTATCTGCGTCGAGGCCGAAGACGGGAAAATCAGGGCCGTGACCGACGAAATCGCCTCCCTGGATTTCGTGCTGCGCCTGGAAGACCTCTCGGGCCAGGATCTCATGGACCGCGAGCTGGTCATGATCAAGGTCCGCATCACCAAGGACACGGTCAGCCAGATCCTGCAGATCTTTGAAGTGTTCCGGGCAAATGTGGTTGACATGGGCAACGAGACCATCTCCGCCGAGTTGTCCGCACCTCAGGGCAAGGTTGCCGGGCTCATTCGCACCCTGGCCCCGCACGGCATCCAGTCTCTGAGCCGCACCGGGCTCATTGCCCTGTCGCGCGGTGACGGCTGATGGCCGCCGGGCCTGTTCGCTCCCTGGATCAGATGGTCGAACTGGTCCGCTCCCGCAAGACGCCGGTGCGCGTGGTCATCGCCGCCTGTGCCGAGGCCAACGCCGTCCTCGCAGGGCTTGAGGCCGCGCGCCAGGGCCTGGCCGAACCGGTATTTGTCGGAGATGTGGACCGCATGCGCGGTTTGCCTGAGCTGGCCAAAGAGGATTTCCATGCCTTTGAGTGTCTGCATGAGCCGGATGACAAGACAGCCCTCGCGGTGAGCCTTGACCTGTTGCGCGATGGCCGCGCCCGGTTTTTGATGAAGGGCTCGGTCAAGACCGACGTGCTGCTGCGCGCCGTCTTGGGCCGCAAGCAGGGTGGAACAGGTCTTTTGAGCCACATCGGACTCTTTCCCCATCCGCGTGAGGAGCGCCTGCTCATCGTGACTGATGCGGGCGTCAACATCGCGCCTTCGCTGACGCGCAAGATCGACATCATCAACAACGCCGTGGGAGTTGCCGCGAAGCTGGGCATGAATCCGCCCAAGGTCGCCGTGCTCTCGGCCACGGAAAAAGTTTCCTACAATGACATGACTTCCAGCAAGGACGCCGACATCCTGGCCAAGCTGTGCCGCATGGGCATGTTCGGCGATGCCGTGGTCGGGGGACCCTTTGCCCTTGATATCGCCGTTTCCGTGGACAAGGCCCGGGCCAAGGGCGTGGACCATCCCGTGGCGGGCCGGGCGGACGTGCTCTGCGCGCCCAACATCGTCACCGGCAACGTGCTCTACAA
Source organism: Pseudomonadota bacterium (assembly GCA_018902545.1). Classification (GTDB taxonomy): domain Bacteria; phylum Desulfobacterota; class Desulfovibrionia; order Desulfovibrionales; family Desulfomicrobiaceae; genus Desulfomicrobium. The sequence goes on from JAHIQM010000018.1 coordinate 77,814, forward strand.
GGCCGTGACCAGCCTCATGGACCTGCCCATGGCCGGAATCGTGGTCGGGGCCGGTTACCCCCTGGTCGTGCCCTCGCGCGGCGATTCCGACCAATCCAAATTCTACGCCCTGGCCCTGGCCGCTTTTCTGGCCGGGATGTGATCTGAAAACAAGGACCGGCCCCGCGCCGGTCCTCTCATTTGCAGGCGTTCCTGTTCAAAGGCGAGGGTGCGCTTATGCGCAGGGCATAAAAAAAGGGAAGAGCCGCAGCCCTTCCCTTTGATGTTCAAGCCGGAAGCCTTACCATTTGCGCTCGTATTTGTTGCGCAGCAGGATGGCCACGGCGTTCATGGTCAGGAGCACGACCAGGAGCACGATGATGCCGGCCGAGGTGCGTTCGGTGAAGGCGCGGATGGACTCCGAGGACCAGACATAGATCTGGGCCGGCAGGACCGTGGCCGAGCTGGTCAAACCGCGCGGCACGTCCTGGATGTAGGCGACCATGCCGATGATCAGGAGCGGCGCGGTCTCGCCGATGGCCCGGGCCAGACCGATGATGGTCCCGGTCAGGATGCCCGGCAGGGACAGGGGCAGGATGTGGTCCCAGACCAACTGCCAGTGGGTGGCGCCCAGCGCCAGAGCCCCTTCGCGGATGGAATCCGGGATGGCGCGGATGGCGGCGCGGGTGGAGATGATGATGACCGGCAGGGTCATCAGCGCCAGCGTCAGGCCGCCGACCAGGGCCGAAGACCGTGGCAGTCCCATGAAGTTGATGAAGATGGCCAGGCCCAGGAGACCGAAGAGGATGGAGGGGATGGCGGCAAGATTGTTGATGTTGACTTCAACGATTTGCATGATCCGGTTGTCCGGCGCGAACTCTTCCATATAAATCGCAGCCATGACCCCGGCCGGAAAGCTGAAGATGAAGGTGATGCAGAGCACGTAGAGGGTGCCCACTGCCGCCGAAAATATGCCCGCCATTTCCGCGAGCTTGGAGTCGCCGTTGGTGAAAAAGCCGATATTGAAGGCCTTCTTGATCGTGCCCTCGGCCAGGAGCTCGTCGACCAGGGCCGCTTCATTGGGTTTAAGCCGGTTGGGCTTGCCCTTGACGTACTGATCCACCTCGGCATTGGCCAGCACCCAGAATTCTTCCGTCTGGCCGAGGAGCTGCGGATTTTCCCGCAGATGCATTGGCAGGATGCGGGTAACCCCGCGGCTGACCAGAGGATTGATCCTGGGGTCCAGGGCCGAACGGGGGTTGTCGAAAATGGTCTGCGAGTAGGTGATCACAGCCTTGATCTCGGTCTGCTGAAAGGCGGTGTATCCTTTGCGGATGATGTCGGAGAAGAAGAGGACCAGAAATATTCCGGCCACGGAGATGGCCATGAAGGACAGGGCCTTGAACTGTCCTTCGCTGTTCTTGCGCTTCTTCAGACTGCGCGGGTCTATGGGCATGCTCACGATGGACTCCTTATTCGTAACGCAGACGGAACTTGCGGATAACTGTCAGGGAAATGATGTTCAGGCACAGGGTCAGCATCAGAAGCACAAAACCCAGGCCAAAGGCGGCCATGGTCTCCGGGCTGTCAAAGGCCTGATCGCCGGTCAGCGCATCGACGATGCGTACGTTGACCGTGGTCATCCCTTCCAGGAAATTCCAGGTCAGGTTGGGCTGCAGTCCGGCGGCCATGACCACGATCATGGTCTCGCCCACGGCGCGGGACACGGCCAGCAGGCAGGCCGAGATGATGCCCGGCAGCGCCGCGGGCAGGACCACGCGCTTGATGGTCTCCGAGGGGTACGCGCCCAGTGCCAGCGAGCCCTCGCGCAGGCTTTGCGGCACGGAGCTGATCACGTCGTCGGACAGGGAGGAGACCAGGGGGATGATCATGATGCCCATGACCAGGCCAGGGCTTAAGGCGTTGGTATAGGAGGCATCGAGGCCCACCTTGGCGGCCAGATCTACGACCAGGGGGCTGACTGTTATGGCCGCGAAGAACCCGTAAACAACGGTGGGGATGCCGGCCAGAATCTCCAGGGCCGGCTTGGCGATGCGCCGCAAAGGCAAGGATGCGTATTCGGACATGCAGATGGCCGAAAGGAGCCCCACCGGGATGGCCACGCACATGGCGATGGCCGTGATCATGAATGTGCCGGCGAAAAGGGGCACGGAGCCGAAGAGCGGCTGGGTCCTGCCGTCTTCGTCGATGGTGGCCGAGTCGGGGTTCCAGGTCGTTCCGGTCAGGAAGTCCCAGAAGTTGACGAGGCGGAAAAAATTGACGGCTTCGAAGACGATGGACAGGACGATGCCAATGGTCGTCATGATGGAGATAAGTGAGGCCAGCAGCAGCACGCGGATGATGGTCTTCTCGATCATCGTACGCACCTTGAGGCGGGGATTTATGGCCCGCACGGCCAGCCACATGCTCCCGGCCGCCAGGAGCAGGGCCGTGGCGGCGAACATGGGCCAGGGTACCTCGAAACTGTCGACGAAAAGGTCGAGGATGGTGGCCCCCGCGCAGATGATCACGGCCGGAACGAGCATTCTGACCACGGCAAACCAGCCGAACAGGTTTTCCGATGTCTTGTAGCGGGCCGCGGGGTCCTGCTGGGCGCGGATTTTTCTGCGTCCGATCAGGTAGCCGAACAGCGCCAGGGGCAATAGGCCCATGAGCAAGTATTGGGTCAGATAAGATGTGGTCACGTGGCTCCTCGCTTGTATCAGGCGCGGCAAAGGGCCGACCCGTCTGATAACGGCCCGGCCCCAGGTTGCTTCATGGTGGGCGTTATTTCTTCTTCAAGCTTTCAAGGGTCAGCTTCTTTTTGTCCAGCACGTTCTGGCGGGCCTCGGCGCGCATCGCGTCAGGCATGGGCACCAGTCCGATGGACTTCAGCAGACCGTCGGTGCCGATCATCTTTTCGCTCATGAACAGTTCCACGTATTCCTTCAGGCCGGGGATGGCGTCGTAGTGGGCGTTCTTGATGTAGAAGAAAAGAGAGCGGGAGATGGGGTACGTGCCTTCGGCGATGGCCTCGGGAGTGGGGTCGACGCCGCTGATGGCCGTGCCCTGGAGGCTGTCGGAGTTCTCGGACAGGAAGCTGAAGCCGAAGATGCCGAAGGCGTCCTTGTCATTGGTCAGCTTCTGCACGATCAGGTTGTCGTTCTCACCAGCCGGGACATAGGCGTTGTCCTGACGGATTTTCTTGTAACCTTTTTCGTATCCTTCGATCTTGCCGCAGACCTTCTCAACAACCATCTCTTCGAAGGCGTCGCGGGTGCCGGAAGAGGTCGGAGGACCGTAGAAGACGATCTTGCGGGCCGGGAGGTTCGGGTTGATCTCGTTCCACATCTTGTAGGGGTTGGGCACGATCTTGCCGTCTACCGGCACGTCGGCGGCCACGGCCATGGCCAGTTCCTGCAGGGTAATGTCGAAGTGGGCGTTATCCTTGTTCTGGGCGATGGCGATGCCGTCAAAGCCGATCATGGCTTCGGTGATGTCGGTAACGCCGTTCTTTTCGGCCGCTTCGAATTCGGTGTCCTTCATGCGGCGCGAGGAATTGGCGATGTCAGGAGTGTTGGCACCAATGCCGGTACCGAACAACTTCTGGCCTCCGCCGGAACCGGTGGATTCGACGACCGGGGCGGGGAACTTGGTGGTCGCGCCCATTTCTTCAGCCACGTAGCTGGAGAAAGGGAAAACCGTGGAAGATCCGGTAATTTTGATCTGATCACGGGCATGGGCCATGCCCGTGCCGACCAGCAGCAGGGCCATGACGAGTACGGCTTTGTTCAGAAAACGGTTCATGTAGGTGCCTCCTTGGCTATGTTTCAAATTCAGGTTCGCATCATTGCGTTGCAGCAGTATCTAGACAGGTTTTGTTACAGGATATTGAGGTGTCTGTGACAGCTTTGTGACAAGCTTGCGGTCTTTGCCCGAGCCTCAGATTTCGCTTGACCGGGAGTGGTGAACAGACAGGGCCCGAAGATTCAAGGGAAACCAAACCCTTGCAAGGAGGACGGCTTCCTTGCCGTTCTGGGCACGCAGCGCTACAGGGCCGGTGATGAGTGCGCAAAACCTTGATTGCGGCGGATATTGCCGGGATTGCGGGCGGGAACACACCCTCGCCGCCGAGCCAGCCCTGCCCCTTGCCCGCGACCTGCTGGCCGAGCTGGAGCGGTGCGGGGGGATTGGCCCTGACCCGCGCCTGTCCCTGGACTACCTTTATGGCCCGGCCCGTGGGCAGATGTTCGGGGTGCTCAAATACAGGGACGAGGAAGGAAACCAGGGCGCACTCAAGGCGTTTTCGGGCCAGTACAACGGTCTTTGGCACGTTGCGGGCTGGGTGGCACCTATCCTCGATGCGGCGGAGTTTGCCCGTGTCATCCGCTTCGACGAGCCGCGCATCAAGGACTTGACCCTGCGCATGCGTGGCCTTCAGGAGATTGACCCCCTGCGGCTGGCCATGCTTGCACAGCGCCGCGATTTGTCCCGCAACCTGATGGAGCGTATTTTCACGTTGTACCAGTTGACCAATTTTCGTGGCCAAACCAGGGCCATGGCCGAGGTGTACACGGGCAAGGCCATGCCTACGGGCACAGGAGAGTGCTGCGCTCCCAAGCTGCTGCACCATGCCGCCGTGCATGGCCTGACCCCGCTGGGGCTGGCGGAGTTCTATGTCGGCCGCGAGAATCGTTCCGTCACCCGCCGCCATGGGGAATTCTTCGCCCCGTGCGCGGAAAAATGCCGCCCCATTCTGGGCTTTTTGCTGTGCGGGCTGGAAGAAAGAAACGGGCGCACATGAGCGGCACGCCCCTTGTCACCAGGCATTCTCCTGCCTCAACGGCCTCCATATATCGCCGTATCCTCAAGGTTTCCATGCCCCTGGTCGCAAGCCTGGGCGCGACCACGGTCATGGAATTCACCGACCGCCTCTTCCTGGCCCGCTATTCTCTCGACGCCATCGCCGCAGCCACGCCCGCCGGAATCATGGCCCTGCTGGCCATGACGATTTTTCTGGGCACCACCAGCTACGTGTCCGTGTTTGTCGCCCAATATACGGGGCAGGGGCGGCCCGAGATGGTCGGAAGGATTGTCTGGCAGGGCATCTACGTGGCTCTGTTTGGAGCCGCGGTGCTCGCGGCGTTGGCCTTTCTTTCCGATCACATCTTTGCCCTGGCCGGGCATTCCCCGGAAGTCCAGGAGCTTGAATCGGTCTATTTCCGCGTTCTGTGCCTGGGCGCGGGGATCCATCTGGTGGGTGGTGCGTTGGCCGGATTCTTCACCGGACTGGGCCGCACGCGGGTGGTCATGCTGGCTAACGTGGCCGGCATGCTCATCAATATCCCCCTGGACTATTGCCTGATTAACGGAGTGGGGCCGTTTCCGGAGATGGGAATTTTTGGCGCGGGGCTGGCCACGGTGCTGGGATGGGGCGTGATCACCGCTATCCTCTGGCTGGCCATACTCCGCCGGGAGCACAGGCGTTTTAAGCTGGGACAGGACCGACGACTACGGTCAGAACTGTTGCTGCGCCTGGCGCGCTTCGGGCTACCGACCGGCATGGAGTTTTTTCTCGACATCTTTGCTTTCACGGTGTTCATCTTTGTGGTCGGCAGGCTCGGGACCGTAGAATTGGCGGCTACCAACATCGCGCTCAACGTCAACGCACTGGCCTTCATGCCCCTGGTCGGATTCGCCATGGGCACCAGTGCCCTGGTCGGCCAGGCCATGGGCGCGGGCAGGCAGGATGACGTGCCGATGGTGGTGCGGGCCAGCCTCGTGCTGACCTTCGCCTATCTGACGATCATGTCCGCTGTGTTTCTCCTGGCCCCGGAAGCGGTGTTGGGGCTGTTCCAGCCCCGCGACATGGACCCGGTCGCCTTTGCCGCCGTGGTCGGAATGGGTCGGACCCTGCTCATGATCGTGGTCGCCTATCTGTTTTTCGATGGGGTCAGCTTCATTGTTTACGGGGCCCTCAAAGGAGCGGGGGACACGATCTTCGTCATGACCTCGCGTCTTGTCCTGGTTATCTTGTTCATGATCGTGCCGATTCTGGTCGGAGCCAGACTTGGCTTTGGGATATATTATTTCTGGGCCGTGAGCTGTACGTTTCTGGTCATGCTGTCGCTGGTGGGCTGGTGGCGCTTCAGACAGGGAAAATGGCGGGACATGCTGGTGGTGGAGAAAATGCCGCCCGCCTGATATCGTACGACTGTCGCCGGGCGGCTCTTTGCATCAGGCCGACTGTCCGCAGCTGGACGAGCCGCGCCGGTCGCGAACATACACGTTCCCGGGCTGGGACTTGGCGTAACCCTTGATCTGGGCCGCTTTTTCCCCGAGGGCCTGCAGGCTGCATGGGGCAATGCAGTCCATAATGCCGATGGATACGGAGACAAGCGGAAATTGCTGCTCCCTGCCGTCGCGGCCTTTGCCATTGATCCATCCTCTTTCGCGGTCCTGCGCGTGGTAGCACTTCATGATGAGCCGCTTGAAGCAGCGGATGACGGCCAGGCAGATACGCTCCGCCTGTTCGGGGTTGACCATGGCCACAAAGTCGTCTCCGCCGATGTGGGCCAGAAAGTCGCCGCTGTGCCCGTGCCGGGCGATGGCCCAGGTCAGGATGCGCCCCAGCAGCAGGATGACGATGTCTCCGTCTTTGAAGCCGTAGACGTCGTTGTACACCTTGAAATTGTCCAGATCCGCATAGAGCATGCAGAAGGGGCTGCCGCGCTTGAGACGTGTCTCGATCTCCTTCTCAAGAGCCACGTTCCCGGGGATACCCGTCAGAGGGTTGGTGCCCTTGGCCATTTCGACCTGCACCTGGGCCAGGGTGGTCAGCATCTTTTGTACCGTGACCACGCCTGCGAATTGCCCGCAACCGGTGACGATGACTTCGTCGTAGGCCTTGAGCATTTCGCGCGTGTTGGCGTTTTTGGCCACGGACTCCACGGGTTCGCGTTCGTCCACGATCATGGGCGCGGAGTCCATGATCACGGACACGGGTTTATCCGCGTACAGCGCCCGGCCGTACATCGTGGCCAGGTGCCGGTCCAGGCTGTAACCCATGACCAGACCCAGAGGCATGCCATCGTCCACCACGACCACGCTTGAGAGGGAGGGGCTGGTGGTGAAAATCCGTTGCACCGACTGCACCGGAGTGCGCGGGCTGACCGTTACCGTCTTCTGCGCCAGGTGCCCGATAGGGATCGAACAGGACAGCCTGCTGAAAGTGTCGGACTTGAGCGGGGTAAGCTCCTTCATGTCCAGATGTGTCTCGGGTTTGGGAAAATGGGGGCGGCTTAAGAAATACCCTTGCCCGTAATGAACGCCGATTTCCGTCAGCGCACGGGCCTCGCCCTTGGTCTCGATCCCTTCGGCGATGATCTCCGACCCGATGCGTCCGGCCAGGGTGACCATCGTCTCCATGAGCGCCCGGCGCACCGGATCCTTGTCCACGTCGCGGACCAGGGACATGTCCACCTTGATGAAATCCGGCTTCAGGGCCGCGACGGTGGAGAGCCCCGAATAACCGGTCCCGGCGTCATCCACGGCGATCCTGAAGCCCTGGCTGCGGTAATGGTCCAGGGTCTTGTGAAAGGAGGTGAAGTCCTTGATGCAGTGACGCTCGGTGATTTCAAAGACGATGTCTTCCGGACTCAGACCGTGGGCTTCCAGGAGTTCAAGGGTTTTTCCGGGTGCGAAGGTCGGATCGACGACGGTGCGCGGATGGATGTTCAAGAACAGGCGCTGGCCTGTTGCCAGAGCGCCAACCGTTTCCATGGCCTTGGCCCGGCAGGCCTGCTCCAGGGCGAAGAGCTGCCCGAACTGTTCGGCGAAATCAAAAAGGATGGCGGGCGACTCGAATTCCGAACCGCGCGGTCCGCGCGCCAGGGCCTCCCAGGCCATGACCGTGCCGTTTTTGAAATCGTAGATGGGCTGGAAGAGCATCCTGATCTGACCGTTGCGGATGATGGAGCGAAAAATCGAGGACAGCTTGACCGCTTCGAGGTCAATGCCGCCCTGGGCCATGCGCCGCGCGTCTTCAATGGCTTCGTGAAAAACACGTTCGCGTTCGAAGATGGTGGATTCGGGCAGCAGGGCGAAGCCGACCTCGATCTCGAATTCCCTCCCCAGCGAGGAGACGGTGTGCTTTCTGAGCGCGGACTGCAGCGTCACCTTGAGGCTGAAGGCCTGATCCATGAGCAGCGTGTCCCCGGCGTGCCCCGGACAGCGGATGAGCAATGCTTCCCCGGCGGCCACGCGCAAGGCGTGCCGGGGGGGCGCGGGGGGATGTGCGGATTCGTGATTGCTGAGTGCGGTGATGAGCAGATTTTCGAGTTCCTCGGCGACATGGTCGCCGTAAAGCTCCCGGCACAGAGTGAAGTCTTTGAGTCTGAATATGAAGATGCTCAGACCGTGATAGGTGTGCAGAAATTTTCTGAGCTCGAAGATGGGCTGCGTTGTGCGCTGTGTGATCTCGGCTTGAGAGTGGGACATGATTTTCCTCGGGTGATGACGCGCTGACCGTTTTTTAATGTGCGCGCTCACTACGACGCGTTTTGTTTTAGGCGTGCGTCGTTTCGGCGACAAATTGACGACAGACCCGAGGCCGACTGATTGAATAGCACAGAGGTGAATGTTACAGGAAATTCATATCGGTGTCACAAAGCTGTCACACGTCACCTGTACCACATGTGGGGTAAAGTGATCCGGCTGACCTCGCCAGGGCGCTTTTCGACACCAAGGGGGAAATATGGCTCAAAAGATTGTCGTCATCGAAGACGAACCTGATATCGCCAACCTGCTGGCCTTTCATTTGAAGTCCGGCGGCTATGACTGTTTCGTGGCCCGTGACGGAAAAAAGGGGTTGCAGCTGATACAGTCCGAAAGGCCGGATCTGGTGCTCCTTGACCTGATGCTGCCCGGGATGAGTGGCACGGATGTGTGCAAGGCCGTCAAGAGCAGTGCCGATTGCGCCCACATACCAATCATAATGCTCACCGCCCGGGGGGACGAGGTCGACCGCATCTTGGGCTTCGAGCTCGGTGCTGACGACTATGTCATCAAGCCCTTCAGTCCCCGCGAACTGATGCTGCGCATCAAGACCATCCTGCGTCGCAACGTGAACATCCTGCCCAAGGTCTCGCACTGGCAGCGTGATGGGTTGGTGGCGGATTTCGAGGCGTATACGCTGCTGGTCGATGGGGTGGATGCGCATCTCACGCCCACGGAATTCAATCTTTTCGGGGAATTCGTGCGCAACGAGGGCAAGGTGCTGTCCCGGGAACAGCTACTCAGCAACGCCTGGGGCTATGAGTTCGAGGGCTATTCGCGCACCGTGGACACCCATGTGCGGCGATTGCGCAAGAAGCTGGGGCACTATGCCGACTGGCTGGAAACGGTCCGGGGCATCGGCTACCGTATGCAACGTGAAAATCAGGCCGATTAAAAAATGACTACACCGATTGTTTCCCTGCGGCTGCGGCTGCTTCTGGCCTTCGGGGTCATCCTGCTGCTGGCCCTTGGCGTGCCGGCCTATTATCTGCACCAGAATTTGGGGCAGACCATTGAGCAGGAGGCCCGGGACGGGGCGCTGCGGGATCTGCATTCCGTGGAGTGGATGCTCACCTCCATGTCCTTCGACGATGTCGCCGACATCAACGAGGCTTTGCGCAATCTGGCCGCGCGCATGGATATCCGGATCACATTCATAGCACTTGACGGTACGGTGCTGACTGATTCCGGGGTGACGGCGCAACAGCTGAGCCTGCTCGATAATCATCTTGGCAGACCGGAAGTGGAGCAGGCCCTCGCCGGGACGCCGGGACTGAGCCAGCGCTACAGCGAGACCCTGGGACAGGACCTTCTGTATGCGGCGCAGCGAATCGCGGCCCGCGGCGCGGTGCCGGAGGGAGTTGTGCGCATCGCCCGGCCTCAGAGCCAGACGCGCAAGACCCTCGACAGTATTTACGGCGGAACTGGTTGGGTCTATGCACTCAGCCTCGTGTTCGCATTCGGACTGATCTCGCTTACCTCAAGGCAGGTTTCGCGCGCCATCGGGAGCGTGGCTCAGGCTGCGGCCGGCATCGGCCAGGGCGAGCCGGGCAAGCGCATCCGTTTTTCCCCGAGCACAGAGTTCACCCCCCTGGTTGTGGCCTTCAACAACATGCTTGAGCGCATCGAGTCCAATATGCAGACCATCGTCAAGCAGAAGATGGAATCCGAGGCCGTGCTCAACGGGATGCGGGCCGGGGTCATCGTTCTTGACGGAAACGGGCGGATTCTGCGCGGCAACTACGCCGCCCAGGAGATTTTTCCCGGTCTGTCCACGTTCGCCAGCCGCAAGCCCATGGAATTGTCATTGCTACAGGACCTGCAGGATGCCTGCGACTTGGCACTGAACAAGCGTCGTCAGGGGGATTTTTCTCAGGTCGGATTGGTGGTTTCCTTGGCCGGAAGCAAAAGCTTCGACGTGTCCATCGTGCCCATCAAGGGCGACGCCGATCTTGGCGTGATCATGGTTTTTCACGACATCACCGAGATAAAGCGCGTGGAGCAGATCCGTCGCGACTTCGTGGCCAACGTGTCCCACGAACTTCGGACCCCGCTGACGTCCATCAAAGGGTATGCCGAAACCCTGGTGGGCATCGAGAAGTACGAGCCGGAGCAGACGCGCTCGTTTTTAGAGGTCATCCTGCGCAATGCCAACCACATGAACACCATGCTGGACGAGCTCTTGCAGCTCTCTCGCCTGGAACATGGCAAACTGCGCGTGGACCTGGTCTCGGTGGACCCGTCGTCGGCGCTCTATTCGGCCTGGAAGAGCTGCCACCCGTTAAGCAAGAACATAATGTTCGTGAACGAGCTTGATGCGTCCACACCTGCGGTGCGGGCCAATTTTGAGCAACTGGTTCAGGTTTTCCGCAACGTGCTGGAGAACGCCGTCAAATACGTGCCCGACGAAACGGCCGTCATCCGCGTCCACGCCCACCCGGAAGGACGAGAGCTGGTCGTGTCCATCGAGGACAACGGGGCGGGTATTCCGGCCGGGGACCAGAGCAGGATTTTCGAGCGGTTCTACCGCGTGGAAAAGGACCGCAACAGCTCCATCGGAGGTACTGGCCTTGGCCTGGCCATTTGCAGGCACATTCTGGCCAACCATGGAGGGCGGATCACGGTGCAGAGTCCCGTGCCGGAAACCGGGACCGGGTCCCGATTCATCATCACATTGCCCCTGGCCGGGCAGATTTCAGAGGAATAGACATGACAGAGCAGATCAAGATTTCGTCCAGAAATCTCAATTTCTACTATTCGGACTTTCACGCCTTGCAGGACATCACTTTCGACATGCACAAGCATCAGGCCACGGCTCTGATCGGCCCTTCGGGCTGCGGCAAGTCCACTTTCCTGCGCTGCATCAACCGTATGAACGACCTTATCCCCGGAATCCGGGTCGAAGGCTCCCTGACCATGGAGGGACAGGATTTAAACGATTCTGCCCATGACGTGGTCGTGCTCCGGCGTCGGGTGGGCATGGTCTTTCAGAAACCCAATCCCTTTCCCAAGACCATCTTCGAGAATGTGGCCTACGGGTTGCGTGTCAACGGCGTTACTGACAGGGAGTACATTGACGCCAGGGTGGAGGAGAGCCTGAAGCTCGCCGCCCTGTGGGACGAGGTCAAGGACCGCATGGATCATTCGGGGCTCAGCCTCTCCGGCGGACAGCAACAGCGTCTGTGCATCGCCCGGGCCATGGCTGTGGAGCCCGAGGTCCTGCTCATGGACGAGCCCGCTTCGGCGCTGGACCCCATCGCAACCCAGAAGATCGAGGAACTTATCCACGATCTCAAGCACAAGTTCACCATCGTCATCGTCACGCATTCCATGCAGCAGGCCGCCCGTGTTTCCGACCGGACCGCCTTTTTCTACATGGGCCGCCTTATCGAGGTCGGCCCCACGGATAAATTGTTCACCAGGCCTGAGAACAAGCAGACCGAGGACTATATCACCGGACGTTTCGGTTGATGCGGGTTGCTCTCCTGAACGGTTTGATAAAAATTTAAGGAAGTCAAATATGTACACGCATTTACATGAAGAGATCGAGGTTTTGAAGCTCAGGGTGCTGAAGATGGTGGCCCTGACCGAAGAAGCGGTGCACAAATCCATCCAGGCCTACGTGAACAAGGATTTGTACTTGGCCGAGGAAGTGCAGGACGGGGATGTGGAAGTCAACCGTCTGGAAGTGGAGATCGATGAGCTGGCGCTCAAGCTGCTGGCCCTGGAACAGCCCGTTGCCGGGGATCTGCGCTTCATTTTGGGATGCATGCGCATCAGCGTTGATCTGGAGCGCATCGCCGATGAGGCCGTTAATATCGCCGAACGGTCCATCATGCTCAGTTCCCGGCCGCCGCTGCCTTTTCATCAGGACGTGCTGGAGATGGGCAACAAGGCGTTGGCCATGCTGCGGCATGCGGCCCAGGCCTTCTCCTCGGGCAACGTGGAGGCGGCCTTGCAGGTCTGCCAGCTCGACAACGAGGTCGACGTGCTCAACCACAAGAACGTGCGTCAGGTCATCGAGTACATGATCAACGAGACCCCGGCCATCGAGCGGTCCGTGCACACCATCATTCTTGTTCGCCGACTGGAACGCATCGGCGACCTGGCCACCAATATCGCAGAGTCCGTCGTTTTCATCGCCAAGGGCGTGAACATCAAGCACAAACTGTACTTCGACGAGCGCTGAACCCGGCGACATCACCGCATAAGGGCGCCTGCGGGCGCTCTTTTCGTTGGTGCGCAAAAGCTTGCGCTTGCACCTTCAACTGGCTAGTGGTCGCGCATACACTGTCGTGGAGGATCGCGAATGCATCGTGCCCTGTTGTCGTGGCTTCTTGTTCTGGGCTGTTTCACGACGGCCCTAGCCTATGAGTATCCGTTCAAGAACCCTTACGTGGCCACGGTTCTCGGCACCCTGCCTGAGGACCAGCTGCCGCTGGATTCCGTGCGCCCCGCGAGACTGGGCGATCTCAACCCCCTCAAAGACCTTGGCGCGGTGCGCACCCGGGAACTTCTGCTGCACGATCGTCCTGTCCCCGACATCCTCTGGTATGACGACACCCTGCAGTATTCCGTGGCCATGCAGCGCAGGGTCGCGCCGCTCCTGTTCATCATCGCCGGAACCGGCTCCTCTTATGAATCGGCAAATTGTCGCTATTTGCAGGCAGTCTTTCATCGGGCCGGGTTCCATGTGGTCAGCCTGTCCTCGCCGACCTACCCGAATTTCGTGGTCAGCGCCTCCACAAATCAGGTTCCAGGGTTCATTCCCTGGGATGTGGCCGATCTGTATCAGAGCATGGACGCCATCGCGAACCAGATCGGACGGGAAAGGATATCCTCCTACAACCTGACCGGATACAGCCTCGGCGGGACCCAATCGGCCTTTTTGGCCGAGCTCGACACGCGCGAGAAACGCTTCGGGTTTGACAAGGTCATGCTGCTCAATCCAGCCGTGAGCCTCTTGACCTCGGCGACCACCCTTGACCACCTGCTTTCCGATAACGTCGCCAACCGGGACGAGGCCACCAAAGTCGTGGCCAATCTGGTTTCCGATTTGTCCGAAGCCTACCGGAGCAGCAGCGAGGTCAATTTCGGCGATGATTTCCTTTTCGCCCTGTATGGCAAGCGCTCTCTTTCCGAGACGGAGCTCAAGATCCTCATTGGGGTGGCCTTTCGCATGTCCCTGGCGTCCATGGTCTTTGCCAGCGACGTATGCACCGGGGCCGGCTACATTGCGCCCCGAGGACATCGCATCTCCAAGACCGAATCCCTGTCGCCCTATCTGGACGCGACCGTGGGCGTGAGTTTCGAGGACTATGTGGACGAGTATCTCCTGCCTTTCCTGGCCTTCCATGACCCTGAAATGACCAGGGAGCGCGCCGTGGCAGCGAGCAGCCTTGAATTCATCGCGCCTTTTCTGCGCGACTCAGGGAACATCGCGGTGATGACAAACGCCGACGACCCCATTCTGACCCCGGAGGATTTCAAATTCCTAAAGAGCACCTTTGGAGATCGGCTCCGGCTCTATCCGGTCGGGGGACACTGCGGTAACCTGCGATTCAGGGACAACGTCACGGCCATGCTCGAATTTTTCCGTAAGTGAGATACTCCATGCGCACATTTCTGCTCTGCCTCATGCTCTTCTTTGCCGCTGGCTGCGCCACCACCTCGGAGCATCAGCCTGGTCCTTTCGAAGCGCCCGTGCACCGAGGGTTGCCGAAGGACCCCACAGTGGAGCGGCACTTTCAGGTGGATGACCCATGGGAAGGATTCAACCGCAGCATGTACCATTTCAATGCCAAGTTCGACCGGCATGTGTATCTGCCGGTGGTCGGCGTCTACGAACAGGTCTTGCCGGACAGCATGCAGCAGGGGATTTCAAATATTTTCAATAATTTAAAAGAAATCCCCATTTTCGTGAATTCCGTTTTGCAGGGCAAGGCCAAAAAGGCTTCAGTCTCACTGGGCCGGTTTGTCTTTAACACCACCATTGGCCTTGGAGGCATCATCGATGTGCTGGGCGATGGGGGCATCCCGCAGGAGGATGAGGATTTCGGGCAGACCCTGGGCGTCTGGGGTGTACCCGCTGGCCCGTATCTGATGCTCCCGGTGCTCGGGCCTTCGGGAGTGCGGGACGCGGGCGGCGTGTTCACGGACGCGATCATGACCATAAACCCGTCGTATGGGCTTTTCCAGGACTTCAACTGGCTCGCGCGCGAGTCGGCCTCTACTGGCGTGAACACGCTCAAGGCCGTGGATGCGCGCCATCAGGTCAAGTTCCGCTACTACGAGACGGGAAGTCCCTTCGAATACCACTTGGTGCGTTTCATCTACACCAAGAAGCGCGCGCTCGACATCGAGAAGTAGCCCCGTTTTCATCGCTCTGCTTCGTAAAGGCACGGACACCCTCGCGGTGCTCCGTGCCTTTTGGCTTTGCGGCGCAGGCCTCCCAAATGAACCGGCTGCGGGGTGGATACTTGAGGAATATGCTGCAAACCAGAGTATGCAGCTGCAAAGGCTTGTTCGCAGGTTCACAAGCAAGTCGATATTCTATTATGCTGATATCATGGATTTTTAATATTTTTAGGCCATGGCATGCCTCTTGTAATGGGCCTGTTGAAAATGAAGCCCCGTAGTGGGGAACAGGTATCAATCAATCACGGAGGATGAAACACCAATGGCACAAGACAGCAACGTCGTAATAGACCACGGCCAGAGCAGTTGGTCGGATTTATGGAAAAAAGAGGATTATCTGGCCATCTGGCTCGGCTTTTTGATCATAGCGGTGTGTTATCTGGCTTACACCAGCTTTGGCCCCAAGGCCGAGTATGCCGAGAAATTCGCGAGCCTGAATCAGATTCAGGAAACAGAGCTGACCGCTGCCCCGTTCAAGACCATCGCCTGGCATCAGGCGCAGGACGGCAAGGGCAAGCTGAAGGGCACGAGCACCGCTTTCGGCAAGTTCGCCATCAACTCGACCAAGACGCCCGGTTCCTGGAAAACCAACCCCGTGGATTCTCTGATCCGGTCCGAGAGCCAGGCCAAGGCCCTGAACGACAAGGCCATGCCCGCTTTCGAAGAGGCCAAGGGCAAGAGCGAAGCCGCCTTTGCCATGGCCGTCGCCGCTGAAGCCTCCGCCAAGGACGCTTCGTTCCAGAATCAGGCCTTGAACGACGACGCTGCCGCCAAGATCGCGGCCTGGCGCGACGCGCAAAAGGCCGCCGGGGACGCCAAGAAGAAGACGGAGAACAAATCCTACAACTATATTCCGACCCTGATCGGGCTGGGCATTTTCCTGGCCGCCATGTTCGGCCTGGGCATCGCGCTCATGGGCAAGAGCATGCCTGCCTTCATGCAGGGCTTTTCCATGGTCTTCCTGGTCGCGGTGCTGGCCTACATGCTCGGCGGACAGGCCATCTCCAGGCAGTACGGCTTCGGCGCCGAAGCCTGGGGTGTCATCCTCGGCATGCTCATCGCCAACACCGTGGGCACTCCCAAATGGGTGCTGCCGGCCTGCGAAGTGGAATTTTTCATCAAGACCGGCCTTGTCCTGCTCGGTGCCGAGGTGCTCTTCAACAAGATCGTGGCCATCGGTACTCCCGGCATCTTCGTAGCCTGGGTGGTCACTCCCGTTGTTCTCGTGCTGACCTACATCTTCGGCCAGAAGGTACTGAAGATGCCTTCCAAGACGCTGAACGTGGTCATCTCCGCCGACATGTCCGTGTGCGGCACCTCCGCCGCCATCGCCACGGCAGCCGCCTGCCGGGCCAAAAAGGAAGAGCTGACCCTGTCCATCGGCCTGTCCCTGGTCTTCACCGCCATCATGATGATCGCCATGCCCGCCTTCATCAAAGCCGTGGGCATGCCGGAGATTCTGGGCGGCGCATGGATGGGCGGCACCATCGACTCCACCGGCGCGGTGGCTGCGGCCGGTGCGTTCCTGGGCCAGAAGGCCATGTATGTGGCCGCGACCATCAAGATGATCCAGAACGTCATGATCGGCGTGACCGCCTTCTGCGTGGCCGTTTACTGGTGCACGAAGGTTGATTGCGTAGCCGGCAAGACCGTTGGCGCCGGAGAGATCTGGCATCGCTTCCCCAAGTTCGTCATCGGCTTTATCGGCGCTTCGATCCTCTTCTCCATTCTCGATGTGCATCTGGGTAAGGATATGGGAGGCGCGGTCATGGAGCACGGCATCGTACGCGGCGGAACCAAGCTGCTGCGCGACTGGTTCTTCGCCCTGTCCTTTGCGGCCATTGGCCTGTCCACCAACTTCCGTGAGCTGTCCAAGTACTTCAAGGGCGGCAAGCCTCTGATCCTGTACGTTTGCGGCCAGAGCCTGAACCTTGTGCTGACCCTGACCATGGCGTACATCATGTTCTACTTGGTCTTCCCGGAAATCACCGCCAAGATCTAAACCATATCGGCCGGGAGGCTTTCCTCCCGGCCATTTTCAAGGTGACCGCCATGAACGAAAAAAGCCTGCCAGTCCGGCTGAAGAATTTTGTCCTGGCCTTGGGGGCGACGTTTGCGTTTGTCTATCTGTTCCTGCCCCTGCTGACCAGTTCGTGCGGCATCCTGAACCGCATGTCCGTCTATCTCGACGCCAACGGCATCGACCCGACCCGCTATTACTACACCGATGTGGAGCAAGTCAAAGAAGGGGAGGAGTACCTGCGCAGCGTCCTTGAGGAGAAGTAGGGCCCGCCTGTAACCGCCCTGCGGGTGACCGGCAAAGCGGCTCTTGATCATTCCCCTCTTTCCGCCGTATCATTTCACTGTTGCGCCCTGCTTCGCCGGGGTTTGATTTTTCGCTTCCGATCATTGCTCGCCGTTTGTCCGCAGCGACGCGGCCCCTCGACCCAGGCAGGCCCATGCATTTTCCCAAGCCGTCAAAGATTCAGACCAAGTTCATCTCCGGATTGCTGATTGCGTCCATCACGCTGGGCATCGCCTTTGCCACGGGCTTCTATCTGCACATGCACAGCGTCCTGGAAGAAGAGGTGCGCGACAAGGGCAAACTCATCTTTCTGCAGGTGGACTCCATCCAGAATTACGTCCGCAACCAGCTGCGGCCCATCATGTACGACCGTCTGCCCGCCTCGTTTGTCATTGAGGCCATGTCGTCCTCATACATCTCCCGGACCATCATGGCCTCGGTCAACGAAGAGCACGAAGGCACGATCTATCGCCGAGTGGCCATCGGGGCGCGTAACCCCGCCTATGAGGCCACGCCAGAGGAGAAGGAGCTGATCGATGCGCTGAGCTCCGACCCTGGTCGCGACATCTGGGAGGGGTACAAGATCATCGGCGGGGAAAAGTATTTCATCAAGGCCCGGCAGGTCCGTTTCGGCAAAGAATGCATGTACTGCCACGGCAAACCCGATGAGGCTCCGCCCGAGCTGATCACGCTGTATGGAGAGCGTGGGTTCGGCAAACACCTCGGTGCCATCGCGGGCGTGGATTTCGTGGGCATTTCCGTGCATAGTAGCGTGGGCAGGGTCCAGAAGACCATTCTGACCTATTTCGCTTTTTTCGCTTTTGGAGCGCTGCTGTTTTTTTCCGCCACCAATCTGCTGTTTCGTGTCCTGGTCGTGAACAACTTGAAGCGGCTCAGCGTCGTGTTCCGCCGCAATGTGGCTGACGACAAAGGTACCGCGTTGCTGAAAAGGCTGGAGCAAGGGGATGAGATAGAGGAACTGGTCGACGGCATGGAGCAGATGGGCGAGCATTTATATGATGCCCGCCGCCAGCTGCAGGACTATGCCGAGAACCTGCGCAGGATGGTCGACGAGCGCACGGACGAGCTTTCCCGGGAAGCCGCGGCCAGGCAGGCCGACGTGCATCTCTTCGTGCATCTGCTGGAAGACATGCGCCAGAGCAATTCACGCTCCGAGTTGTGGCGGCTGGCCCTGCCCCAGATCTGCACGCGCTTCGAGGCGAGGCGCATCGCCTACGTCTGTACCATGTCTTCCCAGAACTATTTTGTATGGCCAGAGTCTCCGGACCGTCCTGATTTGCCGGAAGATTTTGTCGGGGCGTTGACCAACAGCACCTGTGTGCAGTCAGGGTCCAGAATTTTTATTCCAGTGGAATCGAGCACGGGCAATGCGGAGGGCATGCTGTGCCTGTACTTCGATTCCGCCGCCGAGGCTGCCAGCCACGACCAGGGCGTGCTGGTGGCCCTGGGCCGCCAGCTCGGCACTGCCGCCGAGAACCTGACCGCCATCGACAGCCTGATCCGGCAGATGCGGGTGCTCGAAACCATTGTCGAGGGCATAACAGACCCCCTGGCGCTCATGGATTCGACCTGCTCCGTGCTGACCGTGAACCAGGCCGCCCGGCAACTGACCGCAGAACTGACCGATGGCCGCCGCACCGACGGGAACATGCTGCCCATCTTTTTCGACCTGGATGCCGACAATTGCCCCCTGCGCAACGCCATAAGCCAGGGCGCGCCGGATTTGCGCGAGGTCGAGCTGCCCTGCGGCCGGTCCTTTTCCCTGTCCATGTATCCGGCCTATGCCCACGGCGGACAGACCGACCGGGTTGTCGTGTATGTGCGGGAGACGACCATGGAGAAGCGCATGCGCGCCCAGGTCTGGCAGTCCGAAAAGATGGGCACCGTGGGCAAGCTCACAGCCGGCCTTGCACATGAAATCAACAATCCCTTGGGGGTCATCCTCTGCTACGCGGGCCTCCTGCGGGAGACCCTGACCGATCCCCAGCAGGCCATGGATCTGGACATCATCGAACGTCATACCCGGCAGGCGCAGCGCGTCCTGCAGGAACTCCTGAACTTCGCACGCCCCAAGGCCGCAGGTTCCGGTACCGCCGATGCCTGCGCCGTGGCCGCCTCGATCACGGAGGTTTTCTCCGTGAAGGCGGTCAAGAGGCAGGTTCGTCTGAACGTTACGGTTCCGCCGGAAGCGCTCATGGTGCGCATAGGTGTCGGAGAACTTGAGCAGGTAGTCAGCAACCTGGTCATCAACGCCTTGGACGCCGTTGCCGAGGGCAGCGGCGAGATCATGGTCCGGGTTACGTCCGCCCAGGAAGGCGTGGTCATTGCTGTCGAAGACAATGGTCCCGGTGTTGCGGCTCAGGACGCCCCGCATATCTTCGATCCATTTTACACCACCAAGGCCGTGGGCGCGGGAACGGGCCTCGGGCTGGCCGTGGTCTACGGGCTGGTCCGCGACGTGGGCGGCGAGGTCGGCGTGCAGAGGTCGGACATGGGCGGCGCACGCTTTTACGTCGTGCTGCCTGCGGCGGTCGATGGCCAGGACGCGGACCCCTTGCAGTGAGGAAACAGTGAATATGAACACCATCGCATCGCCCCGGACCATATCCGAGGTTCGCATCGTCATCGTCGACGATGAGGGAGATTTTGCCCGCGGACTGGCCCGCCTGCTGGGGCGGCGCTATCCGGATGCGGAGGTTCTGGCCGTGCAGAGCGGCAGGGAAGCCCTGCAGCTGCTGGCGGAAAAGCCGGTACAGCTCATGATCACGGATCTGCGCATGCCCGAGATGACCGGAATGGAGTTGCTGACGCAGGCTCTGGGGCTGCAGCCGGAATTGAGCATGGTCGTGCTCACGGCCTACGGCACCATCGAAACGGCGGTGGAGGCCTTGCGGGCGGGAGCGTATGATTTTTTGACCAAGCCTATCGAGCCGGAGCAGGTGTTCCGGGTTGCGGCCAAGGGTCTGGAACGCAGCCGCTTGCTGGAGGAGAACAACCGGCTGCGTCAGATTCTGGTTCGTCAGGAAGCGGGCGGGGAACTCGTGGGGGAAGGCTTGGCCATGCGGCAGCTCAAGCAGACCATCGCGGCGGTGGCCCAATCGGAATACACGGTGCTGGTGCGGGGCGAATCAGGCACCGGCAAGGAGCTGGTGGCCCGCATGGTGCACCATCTTGGCTCCCGCGCCACAAAGCCGTTTCTGGCGGTGAACTGTCCGTCCATTCCGGAAAACCTGCTCGAAAGTGAGCTTTTTGGTCACGTCCGGGGAGCCTTCACCGGGGCGGACCGCGATCACAAAGGGCTTTTTGCCGCCGCCGACAAAGGGACCCTGCATCTGGACGAAATCGGGGACATCTCCCCGTCTGTCCAGACCAAGCTTCTGCGCGTCATGCAGGATGGCGAGGTCCGGCCCGTGGGCTCAAGCAAGTCTTCGCGCGTGAATGTGCGCGTGGTCGCGTCCACCAACCAGGATCTCGAAGCCCTGATCCAGGCTAAGACTTTTCGCGAGGACCTCTACTACCGTCTGAACGTGCTCACCATCACCCTGCCGCCCCTGCGCGAGAGGGTGGAGGACATCCCTTTGCTGGCCGGGCATTTTTTTCGCGCAGCCTGCCGCGAGATGGGCCTTCCCGAGAAGGAGGTCGATCCAAAGGTGCTGACCTGGATGGCCGCCCATCCCTGGCCCGGCAACGTGCGCGAGCTGCAGAACTTCGTGCGCAGGCTGACCGTCTTCGCCGCCACGGACCGGGTGGACATAAATCTGGTCAACCTTGTGCAGCAGGGCGGCTGCGTGCCGGTGACAGCGGCCTTGGTCGGCTCTCAGGGCCGGATCGGGGAATACAAGACCGCCAAGGAAGAAGTCCTCGCCGCCTTCACGCAGTCCTACGTGCACGACCTTCTGGCCCAGACCAAGGGCAATGTTTCCGAAGCCGCCCGCGTCTCGGGCCTTTCCCGCGTGGCCCTGCAGAAGATCCTCTCGCGCATGGGCGAAAGCGCGGCGCGATTTCGGGATTGAAATCGATTCAATTCTTTTCATTATAATTTCTTGGCGGTACGCGGCCCGTTGTCGCCATGGGCCTTTGACCCGCCGGAACTCCCTCTTCGGCCTCGTAGAGTTGAATCGTTGCGTGCAGGGCGGAAAATTCAGGCAGCACATCAGGCAACGATTCAACAAACGATGCCTGACTCGGTCAGACAGCCGACGAGTCAAAGGCCCATGGCGACAACGGTCCTTGAGGCTCGCCGGAGCCCTTCTTTGGTCTCGATGATTCGACTCTATTTTTGCGGACGGAAAAACCAGGCCGCATCAAAAGCGATGTTTGGCTCGGTCGGATAGCAGACCAGTCTCAAGCCTATGGCTACAAGGGGCATTGAGGCGCTGCGGGGTATTTCTTTGGCTTCGGGGAGCTACTCGACGCGTACGGGGCGGGACACGCGCAGGCCGTGTTTTTTAATCTTGTTCAGGATGGCGGTGTGCGACAGGCCCAGGGTGCGGGCGGCCTGGCGTACGCTTTTGGCGCGGCCAAGGGTGCTTTCGAGGATTTCCTTTTCCAGGAGGTCCAGCTGGCCTTTGAGGGGTTTTCCGGGTTCGAGGGTTCGGGCCGGACGGCTTTGCCCGGGAATTCCATCACCGAGTTCATGGGCGAGGATCAGGAAGCGTTCGTCGATGCTTTCCCCAGGGCAGAGGATGGCGGCGCGGTCGACCACGTTCTTGAGTTCGCGCACGTTGCCGGGCCAGTGGTGGGCGCGCAGCTTGGCCAGTCCCTCCGGCGTGAGCGCTTTGACCGGTCGCCCCATGCGCGAGGCCAGGGTGAAGAGGAAGTGCTCGGCCAGCAGGCCGATGTCGTCCAGGCGCTCCTGCAATGGCGGGATATGGATGGGCAGCACGTTGATGCGGTAATACAGGTCCTGCCGGAAGGTTCCCTCCTCGACCATTTTCTCCAGATTCCCGTTGGTGGCGGTGATGATCCGCGCCCGGATGGGGATTTCTCGCGACCCTCCGATACGCCGCACGCAGTGGTCCTGCATGACCCGCAGAATCTTGGCCTGCGAAGGCAGCGGCATGTCGCCAATCTCGTCCAGAAAGACCGTGCCTTCCCCCGCGACCTCGAACAGTCCGGGCTTGCCGTCCCTCAGGCCGCCGGTGAAGGCTCCGCTCACATAGCCGAAGAGTTCGCTCTCCAGCAGCTGTTCGGGCAGGGCCGCGCAGTTGATGGGCACGAAAGGGCCGGACCGGCGGCTTGCCGTGTGCATGGCCCGGGCGAAGAGCTCCTTGCCCGTACCCGACGCGCCGCGGATGCACACGATGGAGTCCGTGGTCGCGATGAGCTGGGCGTAGCTGATCAGGTTGTTGATGTTCTGGTTCTGGCCGACGATGTCCGAGAAGCTGATCTGGATGGGCTCGGAGATGCTGCGCGCCAGCATGCGGATCTCCTGCATGTCCTTGGCGATTTCCACCGCCCCGATGATATGGCCTTCGGCGTCGCGGATGGGGCGGCAGGTGGCGAAGTACTGGAAGCGGCCCGAGGGCGTGACCAGGGTGCGTTTCACATCGGCGCTTTCGCGTCCGGCCAGGCTGTCCAGGATGGCCGTGTCGCCAAGGCCCAGCTCGCGCACATCGATGCCGGGCACGCTGTCCTGGTCGAGGGTGAGGATCTGGCAGGCGGAGGCGTTGATGGTCGTGACCCGCCCGCTCGCGTCTACGGCCACGACCCCGTCGGCAATGTTGTCCAGGACCACGCGCAGCCGCATGGCCTGTTCTTCCTGGGGCAGGGTGTCGATGGGGCGGGAGGTGAGCAGACCGGGGATGTCACCCAGGGCGTGAGGCAGATCCGTCGGCGCGCCTTCGGGCCGCCGGTCTTCGGCTTGCACGTAGACATGGGCCAGATCGTTTATCCGGTCCACTTCCATGGCCACGATGTTGTACATGCGCTCGGCAATGCGTCGCGAGACATCGGCGACGATGCCGACCCGGTCCTGAAAGACAAGATGCAGCTTGATGGCCATGAACCTTCCTCCGTGCCGTTGCCTATCAGGGCTGCCCCGCGCTGCCAAGACCAGCCTTGGCCGGATTGCGCACGCTGAAGGATGAGCTGGCGCTGCGCCCCTGGTCGTCGGTGACCATGACTACGTGCTCGCCTTCTACAAGAGGGATGAAGCAGGGTGTTTCGGGAGCGGTCCGCGCCACATGCCGTCCGTTCACGTACCAGTAGTGCGCCGATGCGCCCGCCGCTGCGGCTGCGGACAGGGCCAGGCGCTGAAAGCTCGGGGGCGCGTCGGGGCGGATCAGGTAGGGAGTGGACGGCGACGGGGACGTGATGACCGGTCCGCTTTCCTCCGGCACGTCCGCGCAACCGGGATCGGTGGCGGGGAGTCCCTGTAGGTTTGCGCCCTGGGCGCGGCGGAAGGCCACCAGTTCGGAGGGCCAGACCAGGGCGGTCTCTTCCCTTGATTCCCCGGCGAGCAGGCAGTCACCGTGCAGACGCAGGCCGGTGTCTGGGTTCACGAATATGCGCCTGTGCATGGCGCACGCCGGCAGCTTGGTCACGCCTGCGATGGCCGTGGTCGTGGTGGTCTGGCAGGCCGGGCCGGGGCTGTCTCCGCTGACGGAGCAGACCTGGATGCGCTGCAATGCGGGGGTGGGGAATGCGGGCAGCTGCGTGGTTCCCGGGGAGAGGGCCCGGAAGAGGTCGAACAGCAGCGGAGCGGCGTGACGCGCCCCGGATATGTTGGCGCATTGGGAGCCATCGGGGTTGCCGACCCAGACGCCGATGGCCAGCTCGCGGCTGAGGCCCACGGCCCAGGCGTCACGGTGTCCGAAGGAGGTTCCGGTCTTCCAGGCGACCTTTGGAGCGGCCAGGGTGAATTCCCAGGCGTCGGGGAGGTCGGGTCTTCTGGTCCCGGTCAGGATATCAAGGACCATGGCGCACGCCTCGGGCGAGAAAATCCGCACGCCCTCGCCGGTCGCGCCCGAACCACCTGACTGTGGCCGCACCGGCTTGTGCACTCCACCCTCGGCCAGCGTGGCGTAGAGGTTGGTCAGTTCCAGCAGGCGGACCTCGCTGCCGCCGAGAGCCATGGACAATCCGTAGTGCCCAGCTGCCCTGTCCAGGGTGGAGAGGCCTCCCCGGCGCAGCAGGTCGTGAAAGGGGACAAGGCCGCAGCGGACCAGCAGCCGCGCGGCCGGCACGTTGAGAGACGTGGCCAGCGCCAGGCGCGCGCTGACCAGGCCCTGGAAATTTTGACCATAGTTTTCAGGAACATAGCCCGCGAAATCCGTGGGCACGTCAAGGAGCATGGAGCCGGGCGCGAGATGTCCCTGGTCGAACGCCAGGGCGTAGAGGAACGGCTTTAATGTCGAGCCGGGCGAGCGTCTGGACAGGGCGTTGTCGACCTGGCCCTGGGTCTTGTCCCAGAAATCGACCGATCCCGCGTAAGCCAGGATCTCGCGGCTCTTTATGTCCAGCACCACCACCGCCGCATTGCCGATGCCCTGGCGGCGCAAGTCGTCCATGCGTCCCGTGATCCTGGCCTCCATGATGTCCTGGGCGCGGCGGTTTATGCTGCTGCCGATCACGCTGGCTTCGGGCTGCCGCGCGCGCACCCAGCGACTAAAATGCGGCGCTCCCTGTGGCACGGTGGCGCGGCTGGCCAGCAGCGGGCGTGTTTTGGCCTCTGCCACGCGGGCCGCATCGAAGACCTCGTGCGCCGCGAAGCGGTCCAGAACCCGGTCGCGGACTTCGCGGGCAAGCCCCGGGTTTTTGAGCGGATTGTAGCGGGTCGGCGAGCGCGGCAGGACCGAGAGCAGGGCGATCTCACCCAGGGACAGGGTCGCCGGGTCCTTGCCGAAATAATGCCAGGCCGCCGCCCTCACCCCGACCACGTTGCCGCCGAAAGGAGCAAGGTTGACATACCACAGCAGGATCTGGTCCCGGGGGTGGTGCCAGCAGAGCTGCAGGGCGCGAAAAGACTCCACGACTTTGGCCTTAAGGGTGCGCGGGCGCGGATCGGCCAGACGGGCGACCTGCATGGGGATGGTCGAAGCCCCGCTCACGACCCGCCCATGGCGGACGTTGATCCAGGCTGCGCGCAGCACGGACAGGGGGTTGATGCCCGGGTGAATGCGGAAATGGCGGTCCTCGGAATCGATGAGGGCCGCGGCCAGATCCGGGGATATTTCCTCCAGGGTCATGGGAAAGCGCCACATCCCGTCAGGAGCCAGGAAAAAGCGCAGCGGCTTTCCGTCCCGGTCCAGGACACGGGTCGCGGGAGACGGCTCAAGCTGCTGCACCGGGAAGGGGAAGAGGCGGTCCAGCAGCAGACCCAGGCCCGCCGCGATCCCCAGGATCAGGGTCAGGATCGCGGCGGCCCGGCGCAGGGGACCGGCCGCAATCCTGATCAGTGAATTCATGGGCGCGGCGCTTCCTTTTCGACGGTGATGCGTGAGAGAGGCCCAGCGGCGCGCAGGCTGGGAATGTACATGGCTTCAGCCTGGGCCGGGGGCAGCGTGAACTGGCCAGGGGTCACGGCCCGGAGCACGCTGTAGCCTGTTTTCCAGCCGTTGCCGTCAAGACTGGTGAAGACCAGAACACGGTCGTCACGCAGGTCCTGGTGACCTTCCAGCGACGCTTCTTCGCCCATCCAGTCGAGGCGCTCCGTGGTCGCCAGGCGCGGGTTTTCCACTTCAAGGCCCGCAGGCAGCAGGCTTTGCACGACCACGTTGTCCACCGGGCCGGAGGTGCTGCGCACCCTGGTGCGCATGACAATAAGCTCGCCCTGGCGCACGGAGTTCTCTTCCAGGGCGCTTCCGTCATCGCGCAGGAGCGTCTGCTCGACCTCAAGTCCCTGGCTGACGGGGGCATGAGCATCCGCTCTGGGCGTGGCCGAGGTCAACACCGTGGCGAACACGGTCCGGTCAGCGGGGGTTTTGTCCAGGGTGATGGCGCCCGAAGTCAAGATGCCTTCGCGCATGAAGAGCTTCGTGTCGGCGAATATCTGGGCGCCTTCGGGCCAGGCCACCGTACCCGCGAAGGGGCGACTGTCGTCAAGCAGGCCCAAGTACTTGCCCAGGGCCATGAAGGCCAGACTCGTCTCCTGGGTCGAATGCCACCGGTCCCCTGCAAGCTCCGCGCTGAGCCGGGTCATCAGTTCCGGCAGGCGGGGATCGTCGGGTATGTTTTTCAGCAGGACAAGAGCGATGAGCGCCCGGTCACGCAGGCCCGAGCCAAGGTTGCCGCCGCTTTCCCGGCGCGAATCGTCAATGGCCGGGGCCGTGTGCAGGAGCTCGAAGCCTGCGCCGTGGTTTGCGGTCTCCAGGTACGCTCCGGCCAGAAGGGTCCGCGCCACGCCGCCAAGAGACTTCTCGAAGGTCGCGCGCAGGTAGTCCTGGCTGCCCAGGTCGCTCCTTTTGCCGAGCGCCAGCACGTAGAGCGCATAGGCAGCCTGTTCGACCTGCTGGCCGGTGCTTCCCGGTGCCGGATTGGTCAGTGATCCCAGATAGTAAAATGCGCTTTCGAGCATGCGGCCCGGGATGGTGTGCCCGGCCTGGCGGGCTTCGAGCAGGAAGTGGCAGACATAGGCCGAAACCCAGGGGTCCGGCTCGCCGCCTCCGGGCCAGAAGGCGTAACCGCCCGAGGCGGTCTGCATGGACTGCAGGCGGCGGATGGCTGTCTGCACCAGTCCGGCGGGAGCCGTGGCGTTGAAACGTTCCGGCGCGAGTTCACGGGCCAGGGCCCCGAAATGAAGCAGCGGGAAGGCCTTGGACACGGTCTGTTCGGCGCAGCCATGGGGGTAGCCGAGCAGCGTCTCCAGATGTCCCGAGTAGCGCAGCAGCGGCCTCGTTGAGAGGCGCACCGCACGTTTGACCGAGCCGGGCAGGAAGCTGTCCGCAACAGGCGCGTCGATTTCGCCCGAACCTGCGTCTAGCACGGTGGAGCGCATGGTCCGGGTCACGGGCAGGGGCGAGCGCTGGTCGAGTTCCTCTCCGGCCGTGGCTGTCTCCCCGCCGCCTGTGGCGGTGAATGACAGGGTGATTTTGCCTTCCTCCATGCCGCAGCGCAGCGGGAGGTACACGGTGTCTTCCCGGCCCGGTTCCAGAGTAAGGGGGCCGGGCATGGATCCGAGCGTCGCCGGACCGGTGATACTCGCGCCGATCTGGAAAGATCCGGCAAGGGGGGTGTCGTTGCGCAAGGTCAGGGGGATCTCGATCTCGTCGCCGAGGGACAGGAAGCGGGGCAGGGTCGGGGTCAGCACCAGGGGCGTGCGCACGCGGGTCATGGCCGTGCTCGTGCCGAAGCGCTTGCCCTGATTGCCTACGGCCACGATGCGCAGTGCGCCTTGGAAATCGGGCAGGGATACGCGGTGGATGATTGCTCCGCTGTTGTCCGTGTCGAGCACCCCGGACCAGAAGGTCACGGGCTTGACCCGTCGGATGCCTTCGGTGCGCATGAAGGACGACGCACCGCCCAGGTCGTCGCCGCCCCCGGCGAGCGGCCGGGCCGCGCCCACGTGCGGGAACATGAAGGCGAAGTTGTCGTAGCTGATGACATCAAGGGCGCGCTTGGCGTAGAAATGGGCGAAGGGGTCCGGGTTTTTGCCGCCGGCGAGCTGCATGATGCCTTCGTCGACCACGGCCACGGTCACCCGGGAGTGGGGCTCGGCCTGGACCTTGAGTTCAAGATCGGTCAGGGGTCGGACTTCGGCCGGGGCATCGATGCGCAGGCTCATACGGTTCGACAGGCTGTCCACGAACAGGGCCGTGGCCCCGAAGGCCCGTCCCGCGCTCCCCGGCGCGATGTCCGCGCCTGGGCGGATCAGGGTCGCGGTGATGTACGCGCCCGGCTGCCATTCCTCGCGCACCGGGATGCGCACCTGGCCCGTGTTGCCGTCAAGCTCGACAAGCTGCATGAATTCCACGTTCCGGCCTTCGACCGTGACCAGCGCCTTGCCCGCGAAGGGCGAACGGATCTGGACCGAGGCCGTCTCTCCGGCCTGATACCCTTCCTTGTCCGTGACCAGCTCCAGCCTGGCCGGATTTTTCACCGCCCAGGGCGAGTAACCCCACCCGCCGCAGTAGAATTCCAGCTCCGACACCGCCCCACTGGACGGGTCGCCGAGGCGTATTCGGTAGGAGCCGTAATCTGGGGGCGTGATGGAAAAAGAGCCCCCGCCCTCGCCCGGACTGACCCGCTGAGTGGACACCTCCACGGGGTTACGCACGGATTCGTAGCTGAAACCGGACTGGGTTTTGCGCATGACGGTCTGCCACTGGTCCTGAAACAGGGTCGCGACCAGTTCCGGGTGCTTCACCCGCTGGCCTTCGGGGCTCACGGTCACAAATTCGAACACGGCCGCCTTGCGCGGCTCAAGTTCCATGGAGTCCGGCCGCTTGATGCCCGGATAAAGGGCATAGGCGTGCACGGGGATGCGCTTTCTGGCGGTCACGCCGCGACCGCCCTGCTCGCGCACGCGGCCGGTGAACTCGGCCCACAGGGCCAGGGGAGGCCTTAGATCCTGCGGGATGTCCACGCTGAAGGACTCCCGGCCGTCGCTGCCGAGTCGACCTTCCGTGGACAGCAGGGCCAGGGGCTCGAAGGTTCTGCCCGGATCGCCGAAGCTGTACGCTTCAAAGCCCTTGGGCGCGAAGTCGGCGGCCAGCAGCCTAGCCTTGGCCGTCACGGCGAGGTTCGAGGCGGGCGGGCCGAAAAGATAGCGCGACACGACCTCAAAAGGCAGGCTTGCCCCAGGTTTACCCGTGGTATCTTCGGAGGCGATCTCCACGCTCAGTCGGTCGGGGATGAATTCCTCGACCTGATACGAATAGGAGCCGATGACCTGTCCGCCGCTTGACGCCTGCAGAAGGTAGTTTCCGGTCAGGGACCAGTCCGGGATGTCCAGGCTGAAAGCGGCCATGCCCCGGTCCAGGACCAGGCTCAGGGTGCGCAGCAGGCGACCTTCGGGATCGAGTTGTTCCACGGTCACGGGCAGGTCCGGCGGTGTGCCGATGCGCCCGTCGCGGACCAGCAACGCGCCGTCAAGGGTTTCACCGGGCCGGTAGATGTCGCGCTTGCCGTAAAGATAGGCCTGCAGGCCCGCCTCGCCGATGGAGGCGCCGCTGACATCGAGTCCTGTGGTGTCGATGCGGAAACGGTCCAGAAAGATGAAGCTGAAATCGCTTCCGTGCCTGGCCAGGATCATGGCCGGGGAGCCGAGTTCGTCGTTGTGGCCGGTGAAGGGGATGCGGGCCAGGCCCTCGGCGTTGGTGCGGCTGGTGCCCAGGATCTGGTTCTTGAAGCTCAGCAGGGTCAGCTCGACCCCGTCCATGGCGCGCAGGTCCCTGACGGAACTGGACCAGATCAGAAAGCCCGCGCTGTCCTCCTTGGCCACCAGGCCGATGTCCGTGCGCAGGACCCAGCGCGTGGCTCCCCGATAGTCCGATGGCAGGCTCAGGCCGAGCTTGTACAGGCCCGGGCGCTGATCGGGAATGAGTTCCGATACGGACAGGGTCCGCTTCTGCACCCGGTTCGGCGAGGAGGTCACGGAAAAGGTTTCGCGGTGGATTTCGCTGCCCAGATGATAGGGCACGGAATCTCGGGCCGCGCCGCCGTCGAAGATGGAATAGCCGTAGTCCTGGAACATGGCGCTCAGGTTGTTGGGGAAGACCCGGCTTACGGTCAGTTCCACTGTGTCGGCGTTGACGTATTCGAGCTCCAGAAGCCCCTGGCCCTGACGGGGCAGGAACATGCCCTCGGCGGAGAAGTCCACGCTTGGGGGAAGATCGGGCATGCGCACGGCCTGCTCGAACGCGGTTTCGAGCACCGCCCCGTCCTCGGCCCGCAGGCCCTTGGCGATGCGCACGGTGCGGGTGCTGCCGGGTTCGAACTTGCCGCTCAAGGAAGCGGTCCTGCCGTGAGCCGAAATGGACAGCGGGGCATCTGGCGTGAGGGTCAGCAGTTCGCGGATGGCGGCGGCGTTGACCGGCGCGGAGAATTCAAGGTCGATGCGTGCCTGGTCCTTGTCCGACCGGGGGCTCACGCTGGCCACGCGCAGCAGCGGGTCCAGGCGCAGTTCGATGTCCCGGCGATATTCCCGGCCCAGGGTGATGCTCTTTTCGGCCACGCTCAGTTCCGGGGCCAGGCGCAGGGTGAGGGTGCGTCCGGCCGCGTCCTTGCGTATGGGCGCGCTGCGAAAGCCGAGGCTGGCCGTGCGCCAGTGGGTCTGCAGAAAAATTTCGACGGGCTCCCCACCTGCCTCGGTCAGGCTCATGGCGCGCAGCAGGTCTTGCGGGTCCACGGGGGCGTTGAAGACGACGCGGCCCTCCAGTTCGACCATATCCGGCCCGGCGTCGGAGGCCAGTTCGTTCACGGTCATTTCCTGCACGACGAAGCTGCCGGTGCGGATGAGCGCGCTGCGTTCCCCGCGCAGCGAATTTTCCGGGAAGACCTCGGGGCTCAGGGTCAGGGTGTATTGCATGTCCAGCGGCAAAGGAACCTGGGCCAGAAATTTGAGCGTGTAGGGATTGGCCCAGACCCATTGGCCCTCCACGGCGGGTTCGAGGCGGCCCGGTGCGTCCAGCGCACGTGTGGCGTCGGGGACGGGCTCGTCGAACTCCACGGCCACGGTGGTGCGCATGAGGCTGTCAAGGCTGACGCTCTCCACAAAAAGGCCTTGCGGCTTGCCGCTCAGGTACAGGTCCTTGAGCAGCCAGGACTGCCCCGCGACGACGAGCAAAAGCACGACAATGATCCAGTTTTTGGGGGTGGACATGTAAACCTCGCGCCCAGGATAAAATGTTTTCCGGTGCTCATGGTCTGGCAAGGACCAGCTTAAAAAGCAAGGCCCGGCTTTTCAATGGGCAGGCTTTGCTCTACATGACCTGCATACACATTCTGCCATGGAGGAATCATGATCGCTTTTCTTGTCTTGCTTGCCCTCGCGGTCGCCATTTTGCTGTGGGCCATCCTTATTTACAACGCCCTGGTGCGCATGCGCAACATGGTCCAGGAGGCCTGGAGCGGGATCGACGTGCAGCTCAAGCGGCGCACGGATCTGATTCCCAATCTCGTGTCCACGGTCAAGGGATACGCCGAGCATGAAAAGGGCACGCTGGAAGAGGTCATCCGGCTGCGCGGCCTGGCCCAGAACGCCCATGGCGTCGGTGAGACGGCCCATGCCCAGGGGCTGCTGGGCGCGGCCCTGGGCAAGCTCTTCGCCCTGGCCGAGAATTATCCCGAGCTCAAGGCCAACGCCAATTTCGCGCAGCTGCAGGCTTCCCTCGGCGAGATCGAGGAGCAGGTCCAGCTGGCACGGCGCTACTACAACGGGGCGGTGCGCAACCTGAACATCGCGGTGGAGTCCTTTCCGTCCAATCTGGTGGCCGGGCGTTTTGGTTTTGAAAAGGCGGAATTCTTCGAGCTGGAAAGTCCCGCGGAGCGGGCCGTGCCCAAGGTGGAATTCTAGGATGGCAGGCCTGCGGATACTCTTGGCCGCGCTCATCGCGCTCTTGTGCTGCGCACCGGTGCAGGCCGAAACCGAACGCATCCTCGACTTTTCCTCCCTGGTCCTCATTGATCCCGACGGGTCCATGGTGGTCTCGGAGACCATCACCGTGCAGGCCACGGGGGATCAGATCAAACGCGGCATCGTGCGCGAGTTCCCCACCATCTATCAGGGGCGCGGAGGCCAGCGGGTGCGAGTGGGCTTCACGCTGCTCGAGGTCAAGCGCGACGGGGTAGGCGAAGCCTATCACACCGAGGAGAAATCCAACGGCGTGGCCATCTATGTCGGCAGCAAGGATGTCTTTTTGCAGCCGGGGCGATATTCCTACACCCTCATATACCGCACCACCAGACAGCTGGGTTTTTTTGACGGGCACGACGAGCTTTACTGGAACGTGAACGGCAACGGCTGGCGGCTGCCCCTGGACCGGGTCAGCTGCGAGGTGCGCCTGCCGGGCGAAGCCCGGGCCCTGGAGGCCGTGGCCTACGAAGGACCCATGGGCAGCACGGACAGTCGCGTTGTTCCCGCGCAGGGCCAGCACGAGGTGCGGTTCTCCTCCTCGCGGCCCTACGCCCCCGGCGAGGGCCTGACCATCGCCGTGTCCTGGCCCAAGGGGTACGTTGCCCCGCCTTCGGCCAGCGAACAGGCGGCGCGGGTCATGGCCGAAGGCGGCGGCCTGCTCCCGGTGGGTCTGGGGATGGTTTTTCTTTTTGTCTATTATATCCTGGCCTGGATGAAGGTCGGCCGCGACCCGGAAAGGGGCGTGATCATCCCCCGCTTTGTTCCGCCGCATGGTTTTTCTCCGGCCATGGTGCGCATGCTGTGGCGCATGAAGTTCGACAACACGGCCTACACCGCGGCGGTGATCAATATGGCGGTCAAGGGCGCGTTGACCATAAAGGACAATGCGAAGATGCGCCTTGATCTGGCCGATCAGGCTCCGGCCGGTCTGTCCATCGGAGAGCGGGCGGTTTTTGACGAGCTGCGCAGGGCCGGGACGAGCATCGAGCTTAAAAACGTCAACCACCGGGTGCTCAGCCGCGCCAGGCAGGCCATAAAGGACAAGCTTCGCCGCGAGTTGTCGTCCAATTATTTCCTGACCAATACGGGCTGGATCCTGCCCGGCCTCGCCATCACCCTGCTCACGGTTGCGGGCATGGCCTGGGCCGCGCCCGTGCCTCCCGAACTGCTTTTCATCTGCATCTGGCTGACGGCGTGGACGTTCGGCTGTTTCATGCTCGTGCGTCAGGTGGGCACGGCGTGGCGGGCCCGTGGCGTCAGGGGCAAATTCGCGGCCGTGGTGCTGTCTGTCTTCGCGGTGCCGTTCTTGTTCGCGGAGGCGGCGGGTTTGTGGGTTCTGGTCAGTCTGGCCGGGCTTGCGCCCACGCTCGGATTTGGGACCATGATCCTTATGAACGCCCTGTTCTACGAGCTCTTGAAAGCGCCGACGCTCATCGGCCGCAAGACCCTGGACGAGATCGAAGGGTTCAAACTCTATCTGTCCGTGGCGGAGGAGGATCGGCTGAATTTCATCCACCCCCCGGACGAGACTCCCGAGCTGTTCGAGAAATTCCTGCCCTACGCCATTGCCCTTGGCGTGGAGAATCAGTGGGGAGAGCGGTTCGCGCGCCTGCTGGACCAGGCCGGGTATCAGCCTGGGTGGTACGTCGGCAGCCACTGGGACCGGGTTCATCCCGGCGCTTTCGCCACAAGTCTGGGGCGGGGCATGCAGGCCGCCGTATCCTCCGCTTCTCAGGCCCCGGGCAGTTCCTCGGGCATGGGCGGGGGTGGCTCGTCCGGAGGCGGCGGCGGTGGCGGAGGCGGCGGGGGTTGGTGATGCCGCGCTAGTGCTGAAGAGTGAAATGCACGAGGGCCGATCCGTTTGGATCGGCCCTCGTGCATTTCAAGGCGGGCGGGTGGTGCGAACTCTTCGCGCGGCTCAGTCCATATCCTTCACGAAATCCACATAATCCTCCACGGTCAGCTCCAGTTCGGCGACTTTGATCTCGGAGAGGTCCAACTGGATCGCCTCCGGACTGGTGGCCAGGTCGATATCCGGGGTGTGCATGATCCCGATCCCGGCCTTGGCCAGGACCTTGTTGGCCAGACTGACGATGGGCAGGACAATGTCCTGGCCGTCCATGCTTTCGTCGTGGTGATGCTCGGCTACAGTGCAGTAGATTTCGGGCAGGTTCCAGCTCTTGAGCAGCTGCGCGCCGAGGCTCTGGTGCAGCGTGTCGAGGACCTCTTCGATGAAGGTCTGGGGTACGTTGTCGGCTATCTGTCCGCTTTTTTTCAATTCCGCGATGGCCATGAGCAAAAAGGCCTTGCCGATGTCATGCAGTAGTCCTGCGAAAAATGCCTCGTTCATCTTGCTCGGCAGCCGGCACTCCTTGGCGATCCACTTGGCTCCCAGCGCGCAAGCCACCGAGTGGACCCAGAGCTGGTCCATGTATTCCCGGATAAAGGGGTCTTGGGTGTTGAAAGACTGTTTCTGGGTCAGCAGGACGACCAGGTTTGACACCTCGGACAGACCGAGGCGGACCATGGCGTTTCTGACCGTGGTCACTTCGACCATGCCTCGGTAAAAAGCCGAGTTGGCCACCTTGAGGAGTTGGCCGCTCAGGGCCGGATCGCGCAGTATCTGCTTCTCGATGACCTGCATGTCCGGGTCCGGTTTGGCCATTTCCTGCTGGATGGCGAGCCCGGTGCGGTTGAAGGCCGGAAGCTGCGCCTTTTCGGAGCTCACATGCTCTTTTAGGATTTCGATAAAGGATTTGGCCTCGTTCATGTCTATACTCCGAGCAGGCGGCGGGTTTCTTCCAGCGGGCGGGGTTTAAGTACTAGCGGCAGACAGCGCATGACCTCTTCCAGAGTGGTCAGGCCTTCGGAGGCCTTGGCCAGCCCTTCCTCAAACAGGGTCACAAGTCCTGCGCTTTCCAGTGCGATCTTGCGGATGTCGAAGCTGGTGCGCCGTTCCAGAATGGCCGAGCGGACCATTTCATCGAGGATGAGCAGTTCAAAGACCGCGAGGCGCCCCCGGTAACCCGTGTAGCGACAGTGCGAGCATCCCGCGCCCTTGCGGAAATTGGAGCCCTGGATCGTGGCCTGCGTGTAGCCGAAAAGCTGCAGTTCGCCGGGACTTGGTTTGTATGGCTGGGAGCATTCCGGGCAAATCCGCCTGAGCAGGCGCTGCGCGACCACGCTGACCACGGTGGAAGAGATGAGGAAGGCCTCGATGTCCATGTTCATGAGCCGGATCAGCCCGCCGATGGAGTCTTCGGTGTGGAAGGTCGTCAGGACCTTGTGCCCGGTCAGGGCGGCCTGCACGGCCACCTCGGCCGAATAGTTGTCCCGGATCTCGCCGATGAGAATGACGTCGGGGTCCTGGCGCACGATGTGGCGCAGGGTTTCCTCGAAGGTCAGGTTGATCTTGGGGTCGATGGAGCACTGGGAAATGCCGGGGATGACGTATTCGACGGGCTCTTCGGCGGTGATGATCGACAAAAGCGGTGTGTTCAGGTGGTGGATGCAGCTGTAGACCGTGGTCGTCTTGCCCGATCCGGTGGGGCCGGTGATGATCACGACGCCGCTGGGTCTGGACAGCGCTCCGTCGAGGAAACGCTTGAGAATTTTCGGGTACATCCCGACGCTTGCGATGTCGATGAGGTTGCCCTGGCGGTTCAGCAGACGCAGGACGATGGCCTCGCCGTGGATGGTCACGTAAAAGGAGGCGCGCATGTCGAGTTCGCCGCCGGGATATTCGAACAGGATGCGTCCGCCCTGGTGGCGGCGCTTCTCGGCGATGTCCGCCTTGCACATGATCTTGATGCGGCTTGAGATGTTGGGGATGATCTCGCGCGGGTAGTCCTTGTAGGGTTCGAGCACCCCGTCACGGCGGAAGCGGATGCGCAGGCGGTCCGGGAGCGGCTCCATGTGGATGTCGCTGACGTCGAGCTCGATGGCGTCGAGGATGATGCGTTCGACAATGCCGGAGGCCGAGTCGTCGTCGACGGATTCCTTGGCCTGGGCTCCGCGCTCAAAACGCTGATATGTCTCGACGATGGATTCGCGCGTGGCGATGGCCGGCAGGATTCCTTCGGGAAAGATGGTGCGGGCTTCTTCCTGGTCATCCATGTCCAGGACGTTGGCAAACGCCACGACGACCTGGTGGTCCTGCCGCTCGATGGGCACGTAGGCCGCCTTGCTCCGGTACGCCACGGGAACCTGGTGCAGCAGGGAAATGTCAAGCGGCGCAAACCTGGGGTCGATGAAGGGATAGCCCAGCTGCAGCGAGAGGGCTTCCAGGAGTTTGAATTCCTTGATGAAGTTGTTGTTGACCAGGACTTCGCCCAGTTTCTGCGAGGTTTGGCTCGTGCGCTGGATCTGAAAGGCAGCTTCGAGGTCGCCTTCACTGATGAGGCCCATTTCCACCAGCAGGCTACCGATGCGCATGGACAGTTTGTTCTTGCGGATTGCCGCCGTGACGTTCTCGTCGGTTACGTAGCCGAGCTCCTTGACAATTTCGAGCAGTGGCTTGGGACGCACCAGCTTTGTGCGCAGCCGCGAGGCATGGACGGCCTGTTTCTCCGTGAGCAGTCCTTCCTTTATGAGAATGTCGATGAGCTCGCCGTGGGTGTTCTGACTCTTCGTGGGTGTGTCCTCGGGCATGGGTGCTCCGCGTTGTGAGATGATTCCTGTCAAAAGGTCTTACAGAGAGAAGATTGTGGAGTCAAATTGAAGGGATGCGTGAGTCCTGTCATACCGGGCGCCTAATCCTTGGCGTGCTGGGGCAGGTACACGTGAAAAACGCAGCCTTGTCCGGACACGGACTCGACGCTGATGGACCCGCCCATCTTGGTCAGGATATCGCGGCATATGGACAAGCCCAGACCCGTACCCTTGCCGGCATCCTTGGTGGTGAAAAAAGGTTCAAAAATATCGGGCAGGATGTGTGCGGGGATGCCGTGGCCGTTGTCTTCGACATCGATGCGAATGAACTTGCCCTCGCGCACGGACTTCAGCTGGACTACCCCAACGTCCTTTTCGATGGCATCGATGGAGTTGTTCACAAGGTTCAAGATGATCTGCTGAATCTCCGTGGGCGAGCACTCGACGTCTCCCGCCTGCGGGTCGAGGCTCAGCCGCACTTCCACATCCCGGTATTTGGCTTTCTGGCGCGCGAATCCGGCGATGTCTTCCAGCAGGCTGTTGATGTGCGCCACATTGGCGTTGCTGTCGGCCTTGCGGGCGAAACTCAGCAGCTTGTGCGTGATCTCGCGGCAGCGATGGCCCTGGGTGGCGATGGTCTGCAGGGACAACGTAATCTCGGCCATGTTTTCACTGCTGAGCGGGTCGTCCGATTTGAGCAGGTCCTGAATCCAGCCCGCGTTCTCCATCATGATGGCCAGGGGGTTGTTGATCTCGTGCGCGACTCCGGCCGCGAGTTCGCCGATGGCGGCAAGCTTGCCTGCATCGAAGACGTGCTTCTGCATCCGGCGCAGTTCGAGTTCGGCCCGCAGCAGACGCCTTTTTGTGCGTCCGGCCAGAACCAGGGCCGTAACAAGCATGCCAGCGCAACCAAGCAGGATGATGCCCCCGGCCAGCAGGGCCAGATGCTTTTCCTCCGCCGATGCGTCGCGCAGCACATAGGCGACGAGTCCTGCGCACAGGAGCGCTGCTACGACCGCTACGATGGTCAGGGCCGTCTGCCGGCTGTCAGTGGTGCGGGTCGCAGGGCCTGAATTATCGGGCAGCCCTGTGTTTTCGGTATCGGAAAGGGGATGGGTCATTGTCCGTCCGAAGGATGGGGTCAGGTGTCACGGTTTCGAATATCCTGCCGCCAGGAGTTCAGCGGCGCGCAACAGCCCTGGCCGGTATGCTGGTTCCGGCGAATGTTGTTTCCGGACTCCCCTTCAAGCATGGTCCGGCAGAGGTATCTTTCGGCATCGTCGCTCCAGTAGAGTTCGGGACAGCGGGGCAGATACCCGTGGCGACGCTGGGAATCCGTGCATTGATCATGCAGGCAGCACCATCCGCAACCAACACAGGACAGATACGACATGGGGTTCTCCTGGTGCCGGGGGCGGTGCTGGGACGCCGGGACTGAAAATTACTTGCGGAGGCTAGCCCAAGGGCATGTGATGGTAAAGCGAATTTTGAAATAATGGCGCTTCGGCAACGGTTGCGCGCAATTGCGGTCGCAAGCTGGTCAAAGACGCCCGAATTCCGCTGAAGGGTTCGGGGAAGGCGCGGGCCGGGGCGGGAAAAAAAAGGACCGGAGCGCCGCCGCTCCGGTCCTGTCTGTGATCAGGGTCTGCCGAGGATGTTCGGGTGATGGAACTCGTAGTACATGTCTTCGGTATGACATACGGCGCAATTGCCCTTGCTGCCGATGGGGCCAGGGTGCCCCTGGTACTGCAGGGGCTGGATGGCGTCGAGGTCCGGGTGGAACGCATTGGTAGCCGGGAATTCGGCATGGGTCGAGCCGTGGCACGATTCGCACATGAGCCCCGCGTCATCGGCGCGGGTGCGGTAAAGCCCGGCCGGGCCGCGCACCCACTGGTTGAAGGCGCTGGGATTGTCGCCCTCGGGGGCTTCAAAGTCCACGTGGCAGTTCAGGCAGTCAGGCTGATCGTTCCACGGCGTGCGGGATTCGATTTCCTCGATGGATGCCACCAGGCGGGGTTTGACGTGGCGCATGAGCAGTTCGGCCTTGGGTTTGCCGGCCTCTTTTTCGGCCTTGAGCAGGGTCAGGGCGTGGTCTTCCAGGGTGCCGTGGCAGTTGACGCAGGTCAGGCCCTGTGCGGCGTGCACGCCCCTGGCGCAGTAGGTGTAGCTGTCAGGCCCTGTGGGGTGACAGGAGTGACAGGGCTCGGCGCCGGGAGCATCGGACAGGTAGTTGGCGTGGAAGCCGTGAATGGCGGCCGGGAGGTTCAAGAGCTCCGGGTTTCCTGTGGCGTTCAGCAGCGGATCGGGATGGCAGCTCTGGCAGAGTACGGGCTTGCCAGCCTCGGCCTGGGGCAGCAGCTGGGTCTTGTGTCGCCGGTCATGCCTGGCGAGCACGTCGGAGGCCGTGGTCACGGAGATACCCATGACCCCCTCGTGCCGCCACGTTCCGCCGTGACAGTTCTTGCAGCCGATCTCGGTGGAGATGGGGGCCACGACCTTGGTGCTGGCCAGAATTTTGCCGCTGGCCGTGTCCCGTGCCTCGATGGTGAAGACCGGGTAAGGGTTGATGGTGCCGTCATCCATGTAGGGCAGGACGGGGATGCCGTCGGCGATGAAGGTCTGGTTCTGTTCGTTTGGCTTCATTACCCCCGACATGCCAAGGCCCTTGGCGCTGACGTTGGGCTCAAGCTCCTTGCCGACCAGGGATGGCGCGTATTTCCAGAATTCCACGTGGTTGCTCGGGTTCTCGAAGCCGGCCGGAGGCGTGAAGGTCAGCTCCACCCCGGAGGTGACGAGTTCGGGCTGGGGGCCGCGCCGGATCAGCTGCGCGATGAGGGTGCTGCCCGGAGGGAGCAGGGAGAAACGGCTGTCACTGTCGGAGATGCATTTTTCGCCCAGGTTGCACCAGGCCAGAAGCACGTATTCGTCCGCATCCGAATCGAAAGCCGGGATGTCGAGCCCGATTTCCGGGCGGGGCGGCATCTGCTCGGCCGTTTCGGATTCGCCGACAAGTTCGTGCACGATGTAGGCGGCCAGGGCCTTGCGTTCAGGCTCTGTGCCCACAAAGCGCGGCATGTAGGCGTAAATCTTGCCCATGCCCGCGATCTGGGCATCCATGCCTACGGTTCCGTAGCCTGCGCCCAGACGCTTGATGTCGTGCAGGGGGCCGCCAATGGAATGGCAGGCGGCGCACTGGCCGCGAAAGAGTTCGCGGCCTGCGGCCATGGCGTTGTCGGGAGTGACCTCCTGGTGCCGGTTCCAGCCCGAGCTTTTCAGGTAGCCTTCGGCGGTGATGGCTTCCTCGGTGCCGACCAGGATGGAGTTGGAGTACATGTAGCCGTGGATCAGGTAGGGCCTGCGGCCCGCCTCGCGCATGGTCTCAAAACATCCCATGTACAACAGACCGATGATGAGCAGGACCAGAGCCATGGGGCGTTTGATCGCCGCAGGCATGCGTACGGCCATGATCAGGCCGCCGGCGAAGAGGATGGCCGAGATCCACAAGAAGCCCTGCATGTACGGGGCGATTTCCGGGTTGGCACCCAGGACCATGGTCTGTGATGCTTCGGGCAGGGCGCTTATGTACCACCAGCCCGACAGAAGCAGAAAGGCGAAGGGGGCCAGCAGCCAGGTCGCGCAGTAGCGCACCAGGGTCTCGCGAGTCTGCGCATCCTTTTCCCAGGTGGCGGTGACGAATCCGTAAAGACCGGCGAGGATCAGCGCGATGAAGGTTCTGAAGGCCAGGGCCGGCCAGAACGACGGGTTGAAGAACCCGTCCCAGAAGTCTTTGGTGGTCAGCCAATCCCCGGGGGTGAGCATGAAGCCGATGATGCCGTTGATCATGAACAGCGACATCCAGCCGAAGAAGAAATAGAGCCAGCCGATGGTCAGATGGTTGCGCCGGCTCATTTTCCCGAACGTGTAGAAATAGATGAACAGGGCCACGATCTCGGTCAGAAAGAAGACCCACTCGATGGCCCAGGCGAACACGAAGGTGTGGATGAGCTGGCTCGTGGCCGCCGGCGAGACCAGGGAGATGATGAACCAGATGCCCACGCCGGAGATTCCGCCCAGGACCAGGGTCACGATGAGGAAGAATTTGGTGTGCCGTTTTGTGTAGTCCAGGATCGGCTGGGAACCACGGCGGTAGGCCAGGTGTTCGGTGACGACGAGAAAAAGCCCTCCGCCGATGGCGAAATGGGCGACGTAGACGTGAAAGACGGCGATGAGCGCGATGAGCAGTCCGCCGCCGGCCCAGTGGAGTTCCCAGATCGGAAAGTTCATGAGCGTACCTCCGAATCCGTGGCCGCGGTGCGCAGCATCCAGGCGAGAACGCACAGCCCGGCGGCCAGGGTCAGGATGAAAAGGACGAGCGGGAGGTATTCACCGGTGACGACGCGGTCACTGACATGGAAATACGGGGCCAGATAGGCGTCCCGGACCATGTCCCGCAAGAAGAGCATGAGGATGATGGTGGTCAGCGACAGAATCGCCGTGGACACGACGTTGTAGCTCAGGGCGTTGCTGATGCTGAATATCCCGAGGATCGCACCGGTGGCGAAAACCAGGGTGTGCGGCAGGGATCCGCCGAGGAGGAGGCTGCTTACGTGTTCGGGCAGGGCGGTGAGGAACCACAGGCCCAGCGCCATCTGCACCATGGTCGAGTAAGCGTACCAGTCCACGCCGTGCTTGACCCAGCGCTGTGCCGTGGGATCGTTCTTGCCCGTGAATTTGTAGAGGAGAGCCAGGGCCAGGCCCGCCACGGCGATGGAGGAGACCACGATGTGCAGATAGCGCGGCAGCACGGTGGGGTCGCCGAGGTTGAGGATGGTGCCCCAGGGGTTCTCGAAGTATTCCGCCCAGGTTAGGGGGCTCAGCATGAGAGTCATGTTGTTGGTGTAGATAAAGGCGGTGGCCAGCAGGCACAGGGTGGTCACGGCGATGAAAACCGTGCGCAGAGCGCCGAGAGATACGTAGCGGAAGTCGTAGATGTAGGCGCTCCCGTAGGCCAGGATGACCAGCCCCACCACCGAGATCCAGTACACGGACATGAGCACGCTGCTGGTGTACAGGAACTGCCCGTAAAGAACCTGGATGAAGAGCAGGGGGGCCACGCCGAAGTTGACGGCAAAGGCGATGGTGAAGGGCAGCTTCAAGGAAATGGATCTTGTCAGGGGCTCCGATTCGGCCTTGCCCCGCAGGTGGTGGACCAGGGCGATGATGGACGAGCCAAGCATGACGTTCATGACCAGGATGTGCAGGATGAAGGTCAGCATCTGAAAGAGGTAGAACCAGCCCCACTCCACCGGGATGGGGAGGGCTTGAGGAATGAGAGGGGTAGGATCCATGTGCTTCTCCGGGTGTTGGGTGTGCTGCTGGCGGGGGAACCCTTTTCCAAAAATATTTATTTTATCTCATACGAGGATTGGCGTCAAAAGTTGACGCCTTGCGTCCGGGCTGTTTTTGCAAAAAACGCTCGCGTTTCGAGACGCTCACCCCGTGTTCTGCTTTTTCAGCAGTTCCTCGAAGCGTTCTGCGGGCACGGGAGGCGAAAACAGATAGCCTTGCCCGAGCTTGCAGCCCAGTGACGTAAGCAACAGGAGTTGCTCCTGCGTCTCGATACCTTCAGCCAGCGGCGTGATGTCCAGGCTGGTGGCGATGCCGAGCATTGCGCGGACAAGAGCCAGGGCGGAGTGCTCGGGCAGGTTTTTTACAAAGGATTTGTCGATTTTCAGAATGTCGAAGGACAGCGTGTGTACGTACGACAGGGAGGAATAACCAGTGCCGAAATCGTCGAGGGCGCGTGCGACTCCCATGCGGTCGATGGCTTCGAGGGTGTCGCGGACCATGTCGATGTTTTCCATGTATACGGTTTCGGTGATTTCCAGGGTCAGTTGCCGGGCGGGGAGCTTGCTGGTCTGCAGGATGTTTTGCACTTCCTGCGCCAGGTTGCCACGCTGAAAAT
Organism: Pseudomonadota bacterium; assembly: GCA_018902545.1. Lineage (GTDB taxonomy): Bacteria > Desulfobacterota > Desulfovibrionia > Desulfovibrionales > Desulfomicrobiaceae > Desulfomicrobium. The sequence goes on from JAHIQM010000018.1 coordinate 120,222, forward strand.
GCCGGGCAGAGATATTGCCGGAGATGCGCAGGCTACCCAGTCCGTTTTCGTCCCAGGTACGGGTCTGCTGACAGGCCTGCGAGAGGATGCTGAGGTCAATGTCCATGATGAGGCTCGTCTGCTCGGCCACGGGTATGAAATCGGCCGGGGAGATAAGCCTGCCGTCGGGTTTGCGCCACCGGGCCAGGGCTTCGGCCCCGATGATCCGGCCAGTCTTGAGGTCGATGACCGGCTGGAAGTAGGGGACGATCTCTCTGGAATCCAGAGCCTGGCGCAACTCGCTTTCGATTTCCACCCGGCGCTGGGCTTTGAGGGTCAGTTCCGGGGAATGGAAACGGTAGATGTTTTTGCCAAAGGATTTGGACTGATACATGGCCAGATCCGCGCACCGGACCAGCTGACCGGCCGAGTGTCCGTCCTCGGGGAAGAGCGAGATGCCGACGCTGACGCCGAGATATGTTTCGGAGTCCCCGACCTGAAAGGGGTGGGTGAAGGTGTTGATGAGCTTTTGCGCCAGCTGCGCATACTCTTCCATGGTGCCGTTGGCGTCGGAAACGATGATGAACTCGTCGCCGCCGAGGCGACCGACCATCTCGGAGGATGTCAGGGCTGAACAAATACGTCGGCCAACATCCATGAGCACGATATCGCCCATGGAATGCCCCCAGGAATCGTTGATGATCTTGAAGTCGTCGAGGTCGAGCAGGAAGACGGCAAGAGAACCGTTTTCCCGCGAAAGTCCTTGCAGCGTCCGGTCCAGTCTTTCCAGGGCGCACAGGCGGTTGGGCAATCCGGTCAGCGGATCGGCATAGGCGAGCTCCTGCAGTTTGCCCTCGGCGGCCTTGATATCGCTGATGTCGAGCAGGAAGGCGATGGACTGCCGTGAGCGCGGGATCATGGCCACGGTGAGCCTGACATGACGCTGCGCTCCCAAGCTGTCCACGAGACGCGCTTCGTAGGTTCTGGGTGCGGTGTTTTCGTCCTGGCGTCGCTGTGCGTGGTAGCGCAGCATCCGTTGCGCGTCGTCGGGATGGAAGAAGCGGGTCCAGGACGGCCCCTTGCGCATCTCTTCTTCCGTTATCCCGGCGATGTGGAGGAATTCGGTGTTGGCCACGGCGATGGACGTGTCATCGTTGATGAGAATGCCCGGCGTGCCGGTATTCATGAAAATCGCCTTGTAGCGCTCCTCGGAATCCTGCAGGAGCCGCCGCGTGCGTTCGATCTCCCGGATGTCCAGGAATGTTTCGAGAATGTAGTCCTGTCCGTCACGGGTAACGATGGTGGCGGATTTGAGGATGTCTATTTCCTGGCCTCCTTCTGCGAGCAGCACGCGTCTGGAATTGTCGAGACTTTGGCCCAGATCACAGACCGGACATTTGCCCGTTTCTGCGGCGCAGACAAATTTGTGGCAGGCCTTGCCCAGGATGTCGTGCTCGGAGCGTCCGATGAGCGCGCAGGCATAGGGGTTGACGCTGATGATGGTGTTGTCGTTCATGCGGATGAGCATGACGCCGACCTTGATCGCGCCCAGGATTTCCTGCAGGAACCGCTCGTTTTCGCGGATGGATTTGAAGGCGGAGTCCACCAGGTTTGAAAGCTGGTCGATCTCGTCACAATCCTGACCGATCTGGCACAGCTGCGCATGCGGAGCGTCGCGCCTGACCTTGGCGCTTAAGGCCGTGAGTCGGGAAAGAATCCGCTTTTCAAGAAAGGCGATGCTGCTCAAAAAGCCCACAAGCCCGAAAATCAGGACCACGGCAAGAGTGGTCTTCATGGTTGTGCGCGCCAGGGCCGCCACTTCCCTGGGGGAGCTGGCGATGATGGCTATGGGGGTGCCCCCGGCGGCGTCGGACATGAGCAGGCCGCTCCAGATGACCGAGCGCTCGGGGACCACCACCGCTTCATTTAATTCTTCAAGGTTGGTGCGCAACGCGAGCATGGCCCTCGGAAACTCCGGCGCGTCAGAGACATGGATTTCAAGCGCAAGTTCGGTACGCTGGGCGAGGCTTTCGATGTAGTCTTCGTCGATCTCCTGGATCATCCACAGCCGGCCCCGGGCCGGGCCTGTCTGCTGGGAGGTCAGCACCGCGCGGCTGGCCGCCATCCACAACGATCCCCCGACATTGATGATTTCGGGCTGGCCGCTGAAAAGGTCTTCGGCCGGATACGAAAGACCGGTTCTGCGTATGTGGTTGAGCAGGGCTTCGGAGGGAGTCTCTAGTTCTTCTCCGCCTCGGGGCATGTACGAGGCGTGGAGGATTTCGCCGTGCGAGGTCACGAAGGCTATGGCGCTCAGGCCCTGGTTGAGGAACACGTCCGGGGTGACGTTGCTGTCCACGTAATCCCCAGACACCGTGGTCATGAACTGGTAGGTGTCGTCCCACCAGGCCCAGTCTTTGACCAGCTTGTCGATGCGCACCATGTCCTGCTGCAGCGAGTTGCGTGCGCGGCGCACGTTGGCGGCGGCGAGGTCCCGTTCAAATGTATCGAGCCTTTCGGTTATGACCAGCCCGACGATAAGCATACAGCCAAGGCCCATGGCCGCGAAAATGAAGGTGATGGCGATGATGGCGCGGGCGCGCAGGGTGGTGAGGGTTATTTTGGACATGTCGGTTTTCATAGATTCGAAGCCCGTTTAGCGCAAATCAAAAATGGAGGCCGCAACGCACAATGAACAAGCCTTATGTCGTGGCTCCAAGGGCTTGCCGCAGGGCATTCGTCATTTCTTCAAGAGTGGCCGGTTTGGCGATATATCCGTTCATGCCTGCCGCCAGGAAGATTTCCCGGTCACCGTCCATGGCATAGGCCGTCAACGCGATGATGGGGACGTTCTGCTTCGAGCCCAGAGAGGGTGAATTGCGGATGACGCGGGTCGCCTCGACGCCGTCCATGACGGGCATCTGAATGTCCATGAAAATGCAGTCGATGTCGTTTTCGGTCAGCAGTTCAATGGCCTGCTGGCCGTTTTCAGCCAGAACAACCTCGTGCCCGGCCGCTTCCAGGAGCTTCTGGGTGGGGAAGCGGTTGGATTGATCGTCCTCGACGAGAAGCAGGCGTGCTCCGGTCTTTAGTTTCTGGGACACGGATTTCATGGGCTGGAGCGATGCTTTTTGGTCCGTCTTGAAGGGCAGGACGACATGCACGCTCGTGCCCTGCCCCGGAGTGCTCTCGATGGTGATGCTGCCGTTCATGAGGCTGACCAGTCGCTGCACGATGGACAGGCCAAGGCCAGCGCCCTGGTAATTGCGGGTGTAGGTGTTTTCGACCTGCAGGAACGGTTCGAAGATGTCGCGCAGGCGGTTTTCGGGGATGCCGATGCCTGTGTCCGTGACACAGAAGTGCGCCCTCAGTTCGTCATCTTTTGCGGGCTGGGCCGTGATATTAAGGCTGACCATGCCTGTTTCGGTGAATTTCAGGGCGTTGCCCACCAGGTTGAAAAGCACTTGCCGCACCCGCATCTCGTCCCCGATCAGAATGTCGGGCATGCCCGGGTCGAGGCTGCATTTGAGGACTACGCCCTTGTTTCTGGCCGTGCCGGCAAAAAGCCCGGACACGGAATCGACGACGTCCTTGACCGTAAAGGAGGCCTGGCGGATTTCCATTCGGCCCGCCTCTACCCTTGAGAGGTCGAGGATGTCCGAGAGCAGCCCGGTCAGCCGTTTTGCGGCCTCGGCGGCCATGCGCACATAATCGGTCTGGTCCACGTCAAGAGAAGTGGTTTCGAGCAGTTGGAGCATGCCCATGACCCCGTTGATGGGGGTGCGGATCTCGTGACTCATGTTGGCCAGGAACTCGCTTTTGGACCGGTTGGCGCTTTCGGCTGCCTCTTTGAGCTTGAGCAGTGCCTCTTCGGCTTCTTTTCTGCTGGTCAGGTCCACGTCCAGGCAGAAGAGCTCCGCTTCGCCTCCCGCCTTCACGACGACGGCGTGGCTGGAGAAGACCACCACTCTGGAACCGTCCTTGCGCATGAGCGTGAGTTCGCTGGCCGGAATGGCGATTTTTGTTTCGGCCATGGAGGCCATGGCGGCATTGACGTCGTCGCGCATTTCAGGGGGGATGATGAGGTCGACCAGTTTTTTTCCGAGGGCTTCATCCCTGGTGTATCCGTAAAGAGACTCCGAGGCCCTGTTCCAGTAGCGCGTGGCCCCGTCCATGCCGTATCCCTGCACCGCGACAGAGGGAACCTCCTCAAAGAGGTTGCGGAACCGCGCTTCGCTTTCGAGCAGGGCTGCTTCGGCCTCCGCGCGTCTGACGATGTCGCGGGACAGGGACTGGGCCATGTTATTGAACGCCCTGGCCAACACATCGATCTCGGCGATGTCGGGTGCAGGCGCCACCCTGACGGAAAGATCCCCCTCGCCGATCCGCTTCGAGGCTCCGGCCAATTCTTCCAGGTCAGCCGCCACGGTCCTGCCGCCCAAGAACCAGCCGCACAGCAAGGTCAGCCCGATGGCCAGAAAGAGGATGCCCAGATCGCGGAGCATCCCTTTTTGCGCGTCAGCGTAGAACGCCCTGCTCGGCGTGCCCACAAAGAAGTACATGTAGGGAGGCTGGTCCGGGGTCAGCCGCAGTTGCTGGAAGGCGGTGATGCGCTCCACCCCATCCGAACCCGTTTCCCGGATAAGGCCTTCCTGCGGCCCTGCGGTGGCCTGGGCGAAGACTTCTTGTTTGATGGGTTGGCCGGGGCGAGTGGCGGAGTTGTCGGGATAGCGGAAGAGACGGGTCCCGTTTCTGTCGCAGACCCCGACAAAGGAGTTTTCCGGAAAGCGGGTGTGTTTGAACAGCTCTGCGTAACGGTCGAGTCTGATGCTGGTCAGCAGAACCCCGCCGACTTCGCCCTGGTCGTCAAGAATGGGGTATGCGAAGGTGAAGACCGGGACGTGCAGGGTTATGCCGACGAGGTATTCGCCGGTGGCGAAGGCCCGGGTGGCCACCGCTTCCCTGAAATGGGCGGTGTGCGCGAAGTTCGCGGGCCCGCGCGCGGTGGCGGAGGCGACAAGCTCGCCGTTGCGGTCGACCAGATGCAGGACCGCGTAGCCAGGATTGATCGTGAGCAGACTGGAGAAGAGGCGATTGCCTTCCTCGACATCGGCCCGTCTCACTTCGGGCAACAGGGCCAGGCCTTCGAGGAGGCTTTGCGTGGCCAAGGTGGTTTGCGCCTGAATCTCCGCAATATGCCGGGAAAAGCCCAGCAACTCCGTTTCGGCGGTGGAGATAGCCTGCCGGCGGTTGTTCAGACCAGCAAGGACAATGATGACCATGGCGGGGAGGGCCGCCATAAGAAAGAGGATGGCGAGTTTTTTCTTGATGGAGCCGTGCAGCAGTCGAGAAAACATCGGATCCTCCGGAAAGGGCGTCCCGCGAGGCTGGATTTTTGTTTCGCCGGTCGGCAAGGGCGTCTGGTATGCAGGGCGCGTTTGGATTCGGACGGCGCGGGGCGCCCGAGCGGCATAAAATCAGGACTACCGCACCTTTGGCGCCTGCGGAAGAGAAATTTTGAGATACCTGCGGCGCAGGTTTTTCGAAGCATTGAAAAAAATGACCTTGAAATGTACAGGGGCGTGTCTGGTTAGTAACGAGATGAGGAGCGAAAAATGAAAAGGGTTACGCTTGGGTTGTTTGCCAGCGGTACTGAGCGTGCATTTTCAGACGTGCAAGACTGTGACTTGCCGGGAAGATTCAAGATCTGATAACCATTTTTACATCACATATTGGCAAACTCTGACCAATCTTTACGCATGCCTTGAGATTTTCATGGATCTGGTCCACAATGGAGTAATACTTTGAGGACTAATATTTCAAGGTGTTCCGGAAAAAATATGAGAGAACAAGTTTTTTGTGTGGGCGGCGACTCGGGCCCTTCGGGCATTCGGGTACCCAGACCGGGGCGATACGTCGTGGCATTGCTCGCGTTCATGCTGCTCGTCTTCATTCTGCAAGCGCCGCGAAGCGCCGAGGCATCCGAACGCTTGTCACCCGTCATCTCCGCCGCCGAGATCGATTACCCGCCTTTTTCCATTGTTGACGAAATGGGCCGCGCAGACGGTTTTTCCGTGGAACTTCTGCGGGCCGCCTTGGCCGCCATGGGCCGCGACGTCACCTTCCGCACGGGGCCGTGGGGCGAAGTCAAAGGCTGGCTGAAAAAGGGTGATGTGCAGGTCCTGCCCCTGGTTGGCCGCACCCCCGAGCGTGAAGAATTCTACGATTTCACCGTGCCCTACATGTCCCTGCACGGGGCCATCGTGGTGCGCTCCGAGACCGGAGATATCCAGAGCTTGGCCGATCTCAAGGGGCGGCGGGTGGTCGTCATGCGCGGCGACAACGCCGAGGAATTCCTGCGGCGAGAAGAACGCGGCATACAGATCCATACCACACCCTCCTTTGAACAGGCCCTGCTCGAATTGTCCGAGGGGCGTCACGACGCGGTGGTCGTGCAACGCCTTGTGGCGCTGCGCCTGATTCCTAAAGCCAGACTTATGAACCTGCGGATTGTCGACAAGCCCATAGAGGGCTTTCGTCAGGATTTCTGCTTCGCCGTCAAAAAAGGCGACAGCCAGATGCTGGCCTTGCTGAACGAAGGGCTCTCCATAGTCATCGCCGATGGAACCTACCGCCGTCTGCACGCCCGGTGGTTCGCCGCCCTGGAGCTCCCGAAACAGCGCCGTATCATCGTGGGGGGTGATCATAACTATCCTCCGTTCGAGTATCTGGACGAAAAGGGAAATCCGGCTGGTTTCAATGTAGAACTCACCCGGATGATTGCCAGGGAGATGGGGCTTGACGTCGAAATCCGCCTCGAGCCCTGGACGGACGTGCTGCGCGATCTGGACCGAGGCGAAATCGACGCTATACAGGGAATGTTCTATTCTGTGGAGCGGGACCGTAAATTCGACTTCACCCAACCCCACTCGGTTAACCATTACGTAGCTGTGGTGCGACGCGGAGAAAGCGTTGCACCGGTTTCACTCAGCGATCTCAAAGGCAAGAGCATCGTCGTCCAGAAAGGAGACGTCGTCCACGAGTATCTGTTGGAGCAAGGCCTGGAATCCCAGGTTTCTACCGTGGAGTCCCAGGAAGACATGCTGAGGGAACTGGCCGAGGGAAAACATGACTGCGCGCTGGGTCCACGCATCAATGCCCTGCACATCATCAAGGCGCGCGGGTGGACAAATTTGCAACTGGGCCAAAATTCATTTTTGTCCCTGGATTATTGCTATGCCGTGCCCAAGGGGCATGCGGCGCTTCTGGCGCAGTTCAGCGAGGGGCTGCGGGTTCTCAAGGATTCCGGTGAATACCGTGGCCTCTACGAAAAATGGATGGGCGTGTACGAGCAGCAACCCCCGTCATTTGTCGCCATCCTGCGCAATCTCGCCATGGTCCTTGTGCCACTGGTGCTGCTCCTGCTTGGATTTTTCCTTTGGTCCTGGATGCTGCGCCTGCAGGTGAAAAGGAGGACACGAGAACTGCAGGAAAGTGAAGAACGTTTCAAAGTTCTTCACAATGCCTCTTTCGGTGGCATCGCCATTCACGACAAGGGTCTCATCCTGGACTGCAATCAGGGGCTCTCCGAAATAAGTGGCTATTCCACTGAGGAATTGATCGGGATGGACGGCCTCATGCTCATATCCGAAAAATCCCGCGACACGGTTATGAGAAATGTCCTGTCCGGATACGAAAGCCCCTACGAGGCGATAGGCGTTCGCAAAAACGGGGAAGAATATCCCGTCCGCCTCGAAGCGCGAAATATCCCGTATAAAGAATCGAATGTACGGGTGACGGAGTTTCGGGACATCACTGAACAAAAACGGGATGAAGAAGCTCTGCTCCAGGCTAAGGAGCAGGCAGAGACCGCCAACCAGGCAAAAAGTGAATTTCTGGCCAACATGAGCCATGAGATCCGCACCCCCATCAACGGGGTCATGGGTATGCTCCAACTCCTGGAGACGACCCCGCTTGACGCCGAACAGGCCAGCTACATCCAGATGGCCACAGAGGCCGCCAACCGTCTGACCAGACTTCTGGCGGACATTCTCGACCTCTCCAGGGTGGAGGCGGGCAAGATGGAGATTCGCAACGCACCCTTTAAGATCCAGGACATCATCGATTCCGTGTCCGGACTTTTCGCCGTCACGGCCAGAAACAAGAATGTGGCTCTGGAATGCAGGCTTGTCCCGGGCATGCCCGAAGTCCTGGTCGGGGACGAGATGCGGGTGCGTCAGGTGCTCTTCAACCTGGTGGGCAACGCCCTCAAATTCACGGAGCGCGGCAGGGTCGCCCTGGACATCTCTGTCCTGTCCGCAAAGGAGGAGGGCGACTATCGCGTGCATTTTAGCGTCACGGATACAGGCATCGGCATCACCGAAGACAGGCTCAGCGACATCTTCGAGCCGTTTCGGCAGGTCGAAAACTCCTACACCCGCAATTACCAGGGCGCTGGCCTTGGTCTGTCCATCGTGCAAAGGCTGGTCGACCTCATGGACGGAACCATCAGCATAGAGAGCACCCCCGGCGAAGGCACGAGCGTGCATGTCGTGCTGCCCTTCAAGATACATGAAGAATCGTCACCAAGCGCCGCCGAGACATCCTTCACCGGGACAGGCGACAGACTGCGCGTGCTCCTGGTCGAGGACGACCCGTCCAATCGCTTCCCTACCCAGAAGCTGCTGGAGAAGTTCGGGCACAAGGTTATTGTGGCCGAAAACGGTCAGCAGGCCCTTGAAATGCTGGCCGCAAACGACATCGATTGTATTCTCATGGACGTCCAGATGCCCGTCATGGATGGGATCGAAGCGACCCGCATCATCCGTGAATCCGCAGACCTTGGCCCAAAGAAGGACGTCCCCATCATCGCCCTGACGGCCTACGCCATGGACGGAGACAAGGAGAAATTCCTGGCCGCCGGCATGAACGGATATGAGGCTAAGCCCGTAAAGATTGAGAGCCTGCTGCAAAAAATGGCCGAAGCGCTGGCAGGGCAGCGGCGTTAGGGACGCAGACCAAGACGCGACTCTTTATCACAGATCAGGCAACCCTTGAAAGCCGGGGTGCTTGAGCGCTTAGCGAGCGTGTGATCTTATGGGCAGAAACATCGCACGGGAAGCACGACGACCTGATTGCGCCCCTTGTCCTTGCCAACGTACAGCGCCTTGTCCGCGATGTGGACGCAGTCATTGATGGTCATGCAGGGATTATCGAAGGCACTGACTCCGAAGGTCGCTGTCACCTGAAAGGTTTCGCCGCCGCACGAAAAAGGCGTTTTCGCAATGCTCTCCCGAATGCGCTCGGCGATGAGGGCAGCCCCGGAAGTATCCGTATCCTTAAGCAGCAATACGAACTCCTCCCCGCCCCAGCGCGCGACGTTGTCCTGGGCGCGCAGGCTGTCCGTCAGAAGAGTCGAAATGAGTTTGAGCACCTCGTCTCCGCAGACATGGCCGTGAGTGTCGTTTATGGATTTGAAATTGTCGACATCGCACATGACAAGGGAAAAGCCCCGAAAAGCGGCGCAATCCTCCGGCGTGTGCGCCCTGCGAGCCAACGAAGCGATCTCCTTGTCCAGACACCGGATGATGGCCCGGCGATTCGGAAGACCGGTCAGGGAATCCGTCAACGCCATTTCCTGGATTTTCTGGTTCTTCTCCTCCAGGGCCGCGTTGGCGGCGGCGAGGCGTGTCTGGGTCAGGAGACGCTCCTCCTCCAGACGAATGGCGGAGGAAAAAGCTTCGATGATGTACTGCTCGATTTCCGTATAGTCCCGCTTCCGTGTGTCCACGACGCACAGTGACCCGACCACTTTGCCTTCCAGCAGGACGGGAAAGCCCAGGTAGGACTTCAGACCGTACTGCCTGACGTTGGCATCCAGCGCTTCCCACGGGGTGCTTTCCAGGTCATTGAGCACGACGGCCTTCATATTGGACGGCCCCCGGTGCGAGATGGTCATGTCGTAGCAGATATGCCCCTCCGGCGCGTCTTCTCGCTTGAAGCCCGGAGGTTCGTGGTCGATGGACCACGTCCTGAGCACTTCGCCATCAAGACGGTTGTAAAGAGCCACGTCGGAGCCAAGAACTTTTCCCAGAGTGTTGACGACGACGTCGATGTTTTTGACGGGATCGGGCCCCAGCAGATAAAAATAGTCGAAAAGAAAGCGCTGCATCTTCACCAGGGCGTCCTCGGCTTTCTTTCTCAACAGTGATTCTTTCTCGGCGACCTGCCGCAAGTCTACGTTCTTTGGATCCATGGTATTACCTGAAGGGGTTAACACGAATACCGGATTCCCGGCTCCCGGAAGCGGTTTGCACATCAGTCCAGACAATAAGCCCAATTTCTCTACCGGTAAATCCAAAAACCGTCCACGCCCCCTCGCCGCTCAAAATCCACATCCGAAGCCGCATTCGCCCGGTCATGGCGAAAGCGGTCATGGCAATAATGGGGATCTGCGTATCCAGGGCACCAGCATTACCTAGGCCATGAAAAGGTTCACGGTATCACCGTTCGCCCTTTAGGGTGGTTTCGAAGTTATCCTGAGAACGTTCTTGAGATGGCCGATGACTGGTTCGATGACGGCACTGTTGCGAAAGTGCTCTTTCTGGCTTGGTGCTTTTCCTGTTCAGTTTCTGGACGCGCTACTCACCGGTCTGTGGGCCGAGGCAGACTGCAAACTGTTCCAGCCTCGATTCACTCTGGACATGCTATGCATCCAACGAAATCGAACCATTCGAACTCGCGCTTCTGAACCTCAGCGTGTAGGGTCGGCACATGAATGCAAGTCATCCCATCACCCTAGGCTTCACCGTCTTCAGGGCCGAAACCGCGCCTTTCGCCGCCCGATGCATGGTCGGCCACAGCCTTATTGTTCTGGAAGAGCCACGGACTCCGGGCTTTGAAGAGATGCTTGCCGGGGAACTTGCCGTGGACGAATACCTGATGCTCACGGACTTTGAATTCCCGGAGTACGCCAGGACGCAGTGTCAGACCCTGCAGGCCCTCCACACCGCCGGGGCCTGCATTCTGCAACTCCATCCCTGGATGGACGAGCTGGTGGGTATCCACGAATTCTTCGCCGCTGGAAACGGCCCCGCCGACATCCCCAGGGGCGGACAGCCGCGTCTTGTGTACGAAAGGGAGAAGGAGTGGAGCGCGAAGCTTCTGGCCTTCTACACTGCCGCCGGAAAAAAGGATTTTGAATCCATCCTTATCGCCGTGAATGACTTCGCCATGGCCGATGCGGCCAAGATCGGGGACATGGACCGGCACCGCGCCGCAGCCCTGAAAAACATCCTGCCCTCCCACGGCAGGGCCTATGTCGAGTGCGGGGCCATCCACCACGACATGGTCGGACTGATGATGAAAGCTCTTGGCCCCGGTCAAGTCCGGGTGGTCCACCTCATGGAGGAGGTCTGCCTGGCTCGGTATGGCAGGCGCAGGCTCATCCCGCCCGGAGACCTGCTGACCTTCCGCCACCTTCTCGGCACGCAACGCGACCACGACCGCGAGGCCCTCCTGGCCGCAAGGGCAGTGGTCTACAACCGGCTCATGGAAAAGGAGGAGACCTTCGACTCAGCCTCGCCCTATCCGCACATGGACGCTGAAGCCCTGGTCCTGCAGATCGTCGGCAGCCTGGATATTGAGCAATGCCGGTCCCTCTTCGGGCGCATCCGGCACATGGGCGTTCACGAGAGCCTTGCCCTCGCCCTGCAAAACAGCCATTAAGATGGCATGAACTCCCAGCCCATTCTTGTTACCGGCAGAGATTCGAGCAACCTGCCGCCCCTGAGCGGCGCCAAGGCCGTCAATCTGCGGCATCTCTCCCTGCACGGTTTCGTTGTGCCGGCGACCATCCTTGTTCCTCCAGCGGCCTACGCCGAATTCGTGCGGCACACGGGCCTCTCGCAGCGCATCGAAGCGGTTACCGCAAGCCTGCGCGAGGAGATGCGTTGGGAGGAAATCTGGGATGTCTCCTTGAAGCTGCGCAACGCCTTTCTGCGCCAGCCTCTGCCCAAGCCCATGACCAAAGCCATCCTCGCAGCCATCGAAAACGCCTTGCCCGGAGCGCCTCTGGCCGTTCGTTCCTGTTCTCCGGATGAGGATTCGGGCTTTTCCCACGCAGGGATGCATGACTCGGTCCTGGAAGTGCGAGGCCCTGAAGAGCTGTCGCGCGCCATCCGCACCGTTTGGGCCTCCCTTTGGACGGACAGGGCCATCCTGTATCGCCGCGAGATGGGCCTGAAGGCAGGGACATCCGACATGGCCGTCCTCATCCAGCCCATGATCTATGGTCGGGTCTCGGGCGTGCTCTTCACGGCCAACCCTGTGGACGAGGTCACGGCCATCATCGAAGCCGCGCCGGGCCTGGCCAGAGATGTGGTCGAAGACCGGGTCGAGACCGAACGCATCGTCATATCCCGATCGTCAGGTGCAGAAATATCGCGCACTCCTTCGTCGGAGCCGGTTCTTGGAACAGCGGAGGCCGGGAAGCTTCTGGAACTGGGCCTGGAGATCGAAAGGCTGTTCGGCACCCCGCAGGACATCGAGTGGACCCTCACTGACGCGGGCCCCGTCATCCTGCAGGCACGGCCCGTGACCACCCTGGCCCGGTCCGCCAACGCTACTGGATGGTCCGACAGGGACAAACGGCCATGGTACCTGAGTCTGACGCGCAGCCACCGCAACCTGCTGGAACTTCGCAGCCGAATCGAAGGGCAGATTCTGCCCGGCATGCTTGAGGAAAGCGAACGCATGAAAGAGGTGGACCTTTTGGCCATGGATCCTGTGAAGCTTACGGCCGAAGTCCTTCGCCGCCGTGAGGTTCTGGAGCGCTGGCGCGACACCTACTGGCGTGAACTCATTCCTTTCGCCCACGCCGTGCGCCAGTTTGGCATGCTCTACAACGACGCTTTAGCTCCAGAAGATCCCTTCGAGTTCACGGTCCTCTTGACCGGACAGGATCTTCTGGCGGTCAGGCGCAACGACCTTTTAGCCGAGCTGGCGGCCATGGTCCGCGCCGATGCGGCCCTGGCCGCCAATCTCAAAGACGCAGACATCCCCGCAGATGGCGGGTTCGCCGAGAAGCTCCAAGAATTCATACAAAATTTTGGCGACCTGTCCTGCGGCACGTCCTGGTGTGAGGAAGGTCCTCAAGGCATCGTACGTCTGATCCTCGAATTGGCCCGGCACGAACCCAGGCGGCGCACCGCGGTGGGGGCCGCCGATCTCGAAGCGTGCTTCGTGAACGCCCTGCCTTCGAAAAAGCGTGATTTCGGCGTAGAGGTCCTCGATCTGGCTCGGACCAGCTACCGACTGCGCGACGACGACAACCTCTATCTCGGAAAAATTCAGGCCCGGCACGATGAGGCCCTGGCCCAGGCCTTGTATATGGGCCTGAAGATGGATCAAGTCGTTCGCCAAGACCGGGCCAGTCTGCCCAAGGGAAACGCCTGGACTGAAGCCGATGGGCCGACTGCACCGGGGACCTTGCTTAAGGGCTGGGCTGCAGCCGCCGGGGTGGCCAGAGGAAACGCTCGGGTCGTGACCGAACCGGAAGGGCTCTTCTCGTTCAGGGCCGGGGAAATTCTCGTCTGCGACGCTTTGGACCCAAACATGACCTTCGTGGCTCCTCTGGCCGCTGGCATCGTCGAGCGCCGCGGCGGCATGCTCGTGCACGGGGCCATCATCGCCCGGGAATACGGCATCCCTTGCGTCACCGGGGTGGACGAAGCCACGCTACGCATCAGGGATGGCCAGACGGTTCTGGTGGACGGATTCCGGGGCGAGGTCATGCTGGAGCAACAGGTCTGAAAGGTCAGGAAACGATGCACCAATTCTCCATATTCCGCTTGTCAATCTGAACCCCAGCACTAATTAGTGTTGTTTTCAGTTACACGAAATGATGTCGTGCCTGAATATGCAGCGTTCACCATTTAGCATATGTCGAGGGATGATCATGAGTATGAAGAACTATTTTGAAAATACGAAAGGTGTGGGAATACTGTCCACCTCGGACATGTCAGGCGCGGTTAACGCCGCAGTGTATTCCAGGCCGCATGTCATGGATGAAGGCTCTATCTCTTTGATCATGAATAACAAACTCAGCCATAAGAATGTTCAGGAAAACCCCAAGGCCCACTATCTTTTCATTGAGGAAGGGCCCGGCTACAAGGGAAAGCGTCTTTCTCTGACCATGCTGCGTGAAGAGGAAAACAGTGAACTTTTATTTGAGCTTTGCAGACGCTGCTATCCAAGTGAACTAGAGCCGGAAGGGAAAACTCGATACCTTGTTTATTTTCGGGTGGATAAGGAACTGCCGCTGATCGGCACCGGAGCCTGAACGAAAACTGCCGTCGGATTGTATAAATCCGGCGGCTTTTTTTGGTCGAAGAACCATCTTTCATCTGTGTCAGGAGCTAGCGGGAACGGGAGCACCACGACCGCGGCCCGCAAGGTGGGCGCATCCATGCACGCCGAGCGCGACGTGTGCCGCCAGTACCGGAATGAACTCAAGTTCAGGCTGTGCCTGGCGCACCATCCGTCCTTGATCATTCAGCTTTGCCGCCACTGAGCAACATGGGCGAGTCAAGCCGGTTGATCTGGAAATACTGTTGGCCAAAGCGCGCAAAGTGGTGCGTGCATTTGATGTAAAAAAGTGGTGACGACTTTTTGCAGTGACGTATTCGCGTTCGACAGTCTTTGCAGTTGCGACCAAGACCGTCTTGAACGCGGTGACTTGCGCCCCGGTTCGGGTCAGGACTTTCCTCCGAACAATGGGGGACGCATCATGCCCTCAGCCCCTGAGCCGCCTCCGTCGGCAGTTCGATGATGAATCGGGTTCCCACACCAGGCGTGGATTCTACACGCATCTGGCCGCCATGCCCCTGGGTGATGATGAAATACGAGACTGACAGCCCCAGGCCGGTGCCTTGTCCGGGTGGTTTGGTGGTAAAAAAAGGATCGAATATACGGGACTGAATCTCCAGCGGGATGCCCGGCCCGTTGTCCTCTATTTCGATGCGTATCCCGTCAGGAAGAGCGGATATCCTGATGGTGATGCGAGGAGTCTTCACCGGCGGCTTGGCTTCGGCCATGGCCTGGGCTGCGTTGCGTAAAATGTTCAAAACAACTTGTTCGATCTCGGTCTCTGTGCAGTTGACCACCGGCAAGTCATCATCCATGTCCAGAAAAATTTCTATCAGCTTGAAATCATACTGTTTTTTTAGGTCGTAATCACTTCGCGCCAGGGCTAGGGCATTTTGTACAATGCCCATCGGGTCGCACACCGCGCGCTTGGATTCACTGAGGCGGGTAAAGTCGAGCATGCGCCGAATGATCAGCGCCGCCCGCTTGGCTGCAGACTCGATATCCCGAATGAATACGTCCAACTTGCGTTTTCGCATGTACGCGTCCAGCAGTTGCATATCCAAGCCCACGGCCTTGGCGGCTTCCATGTTCTTCGGGAAATCAGGCCGCGTCCGCAGTATGAGATTCTGAACCGACTGCAGCACGATGCCCAGAGGGTTGTTGATCTCATGGGCAATGCCAGCGGCCATCCCGCCTACGGACATCATCTTTTCCGTCTGGACCAGCACCTCTTGCATCTTCTTGGACTCGGTTATGTCGTTAGCAAAACAAACCACGTATTCCACAGCGCCGGATTCGTTTAGCTTAGGGGTCTTGGTGATAGCCAGAAGCCGTGATTCCCCTCGACTGTCGAGCATCCATTCCTCCGTCCTGATCTGACGGCGCTCCTCGAAAACCCGCCTGTTGCCCCCCGTGCAGACTTGAACTTCGCCATTGGACGAAATCACCCCGTTCAAGGATCGATATTCGAGCATGCTCTTGTCTTTTCCGAAAAAACTTGCGTGGGCGGCATTTACCGCTCCATAGGTATCCATGTCCTTCAAATACCACACATGGGCGTCAATATTGCTAAGTAGGATGTCCTGTTCTTCCAGCAGGCGTTTCAACTCCGCCTCGGCCCGCTTGAGATCAGTGATGTCGTCGTACGTTCCAAGAACTCCCACGATGTGCCCATGAACATTTCGCAAGGGTATTTTCGATGTACGGAGAATGCTTGTTGTTCCTTCCGGCGTTGTTTGCGACTCCTCAAAATTCAGCTTTGGTATTTGGGATTCAATGACCGCCCGGTCGTCCTCGCGGTAGAGTTCCGCTTGGTCACCCCACCCCATCTGAGAGTCATCCTTGCCGATCAGTTCGAGAGGTGAGTTCTTTCCCGCATCGGTCGCAAAAGGCTTGTTACATCCGATATAGCGCAGATTCAGGTCCTTCCAGAACACGCGAACGGGAATCGTATCCAGAACGGCCTGCAGCAGAAGGCGAGATTCGACCACTTCCTGTTCGGCCCGCATGCGTTCGGTAACATCCCGGGCCGCCACGAAGATCAAGTTTCCTTTGGGATGTGACCTCCACTCAATGTGTCGATACGAACCATCATGGCTGCGGAAGCGGTTGGTAAAGTTGAGGACATCCTCCCCCTTGCCGAGATCGACCATGGCATCAAGGGTGGCCTGTAGATCATCGGGATGCACAAATTCGAGAAAATTCTTGTTGTTCAGTTCGTCGGTTGAATATCCGAGAATGGTGCTCCATGCCGTATTTGTTTTGACAAAGTTACCAGCCATGTCGGCGATGCACAGCAGATCCAGATTGACAGAGAAAAACGATTCCAGTTCTTCAGCCGTGGCCTTTTGCCGTTTCAGGCTCGCCGCCAGCCGGAGGAGCAGAAAAATGAGAACAAGGCAGAAAAGGCCGGCCCCCGCCAGAAAGATGCGAGTGCGGACCGCTAACGCCTCTTCGGCCTGCTTGCGGGCAGTTTCGTCCTGGATGAGAGACAGCAGGAGGGCGCGACCTTCCAGGGAGATGATCTCCGCGGACCACAAAGCAAATATGATTCCACCGGACTTGGTGGTGAACCGGACCGGTTCGTCTTTGAAAGACCCATGCTCCCGCAATATGCCCACGATGCGGTCACGGTCCGCAGGGTCGGCCCAGATGCCCACTTCCTTGGAGGTCCGCCCGATCAGTTCCTCCCGGGAGTACCCAAGCATCTCCATCCAGCGCTCATTGACGTCGATAAACCGACCGGAGTCCATTTCTGAAACCACAAGGGGTGCCGGACTGGAGCGAAACGCCTTGGCGAAGCGGTCTTCGGAATGCTTTCGTTCCGTGACGTCCAGCACGGTAAGCGTGTATTTGCCTGCCATGTCTGAAGGATCAAGGGGAGCCACAGTCAGACTGACATGGCGAACCGCACCATCTTTGCGGGTCCAGCGCGTCTCCACGGGAACACTCTTGTGGTCAGCATGAAGGTACGCGTAGAGTTCCTGCCCCACCTTGTCGAACTCTTCCTGAGTCTGGTAGAGCTTTCTGATGCTGTGACCGATGAGTTCTTCCCGGGTATAGCCGGTCAGATTCTGGATGTAATCGTTGACCTCTTTGAACACTCGATTCTCGACCACGCCAATGCCGGTGGGCGCGCTTTTGAGAATGCTGGCCAGCATCTGCTGTTCTGACCACTGACTCCCTGAAAAGATTTCTTTCTCGTTTTCATCGGCATATGATGTCGCTGTCGCTAAAAACTGTAACACGGCCAGTAGTATGGGAACGAAGAGGATATGTATGTTTCGTTTCATCGTCTGCCTGGATATCCTCACTATCTCGAATTTCGGGGTTGCTAGCAGCTTCACGGAAAAAGAAATCTATCTAGAATAATGCACTCCGCCTTTCCCCAACTTCTCGGCCACACGCTCCAGCGCTTTTTTAAGTTCTGCGACCTGCACCGGCTTGGCGATGTAGTCGTTCATGCCGGCTTCAAGAAATTTCTCACGGTCCCCGGTCATGGCGAAAGCGGTCATGGCAATAATGGGGATCTGTGTATCCAGGACACCAGCATTACCGCTTCTGATCTGCCGCGTTGCCTCTACCCCGTCCAGGACATCCATCTGGACGTCCATGAGCACACAGTCGAAGGAGGTTTCCCGCAACGCATCCAGGGCTTCGGCGCCGTTCTTGGCCGTGACAACATGATATCCCATCTTCTCCAGCGTCAATCGAGCACTCGCGCGGCAGACCTCATCATCCTCGACCAGGAGGAGGCGCAACGATGCCGGGATGTTCGTATCAGGAATAGATTCCGGGGTTGTAGGAATAGCCGCATATCCAGGAATGCTGAACGGCAGCACCAGGTACACAGATGTGCCCTGACCCTCGGTGCTGTCAAAAGCCAGTGTCCCCCCCATGGCGTCGATAAGCTTGAGCGCGATGGCTAAACCGAGGCCAGCACCCTGATGCGAGCGCGTGAAGTCTTCGGAGACCTGCGTGAAGGGGGCGCAAATCTGGTCGATCTTCTCATCGGGGATGCCAATCCCCGTATCGCTGACAATGAACAGGAGCCGCGCCATGCCCGACGGATGAGGCTGGAGGGTTGAGACCTCTACCACCACCTCGCCCTGAGCGGTAAACTTCATGGCATTGCCCACGAGGTTGAACAGGATCTGCCGGACCCGTACGTCGTCACCGATAACGTAAGTGGGAATGTCTGGGGAGGGCTTGATTACCAGCGGCAGACCCTTGCTGTAGTTCATGGGTGAGAAGGTCTCGGCCAGGGCCGTGAAGACGTCGGCCAGAGCAAAGGAGTTGCTTGCTATGGGCATGCGACCCGCTTCGATACGCGACAGGTCAAGGATGTCTCCCAGCAGACTCGTCAGCCTTTGCCCTGCGCGAATGCCCATCTCGGCATACATTTCCACCTCGGCGAGATCCTCGCTTGTCTGGATGAGTTGGAGCATCCCGAGCACTCCGTTGAGCGGAGTGCGGATTTCATGACTCATGTTGGCCAGGAACGCGGACTTGGCGTGGTTTGCGGCTTCGGCGGCCTCCTTGGCTAAGAGCAGCGCCTCCTCGGCCCGCTTGCGGTCGGTGATGTCCTGCATGGCGCCGATCATGCGAATAGCCTTGCCCTGGTCATCGCGCAGCACGTAGCCGCGGTCCAGGACGATCGCATCAGTGCCGTCTGCTTTCCTAAAACGGTACTCGTCATGCCAGGCATCAAGCTCCGGATTGTTCAGAACGGCAAAGAAAGAATTGTGCACCCTTTCCCGGTCATCCGGATGTACCCGCTTGACCCACCAGAGTGCGTTCACCGGTTGCTCGACAATCTCTGTCCATCCGAAAACGGCTGTGCCGACCTCGTTCCATCGTTGGGTATCCTGGATGACATCCCAGTCCCATATGACGTCGTTGGTCGCCTTATTGGCCAAACGAAGGCGGTCAGCCGTCTCGCGCAACATCACCTCGGTCCGCTTGCGGTCGGTGATGTCCATGATGTTGCCGATGACCCTGATGACCTTTCCGCTCTCAAACACTGGGCGGGCGGTCGTGCGAACCCAAAGCCGGTGCCCCTTGGCGGTCGTGAATGGCAATTCCAGATCATAGGGTTGCCCTTCCTTCACGCAAAGTTGGAAGGCCGCCCTGATTACAATACGGGCCTCTGGTTCATAGCATTCCAGGCTCCGGTTGATGTGCCCCTCAGATCCCGGCCCCAGCTTGTCCGGTTCAAACTCGTGGATTCTATACGTTTCTTCCGTCCAATACATAGTTTGTGTTTCAAGGTTCCACTCCCAGCCGCCAACTTTACTCAGGCGCTGACTAGCATTCAAAAGATCCTCGCTTCCGCGCAGCGCCTCATCAGCTTGGCGTTGCTCGGTCACATCTCGGAACACTCCCAGGATGAGCCGGTTATCCCCGATCTCAAACGCACTGGCAGAAACATCCGCCAACCGAACTATTCCTCCAGCGGCCATGAATCTTACGTTATTTACGAGCCCTGGAGCAGTCACCTGGCGCTTGAAGTCCTCGGTTACGCCCTCGATGCGGAGAGTCTCCGGCGAGTGCAGTTCGTGTTGCGCTAAACCGATAATTTGCTCCCTGCTGCGTCCAAAATAGCGCTCCGCAGCCTCGTTGCACTCCACCAGGATGCCCGTGTCCCTTTCGGCCACCAGCACCGGGTCGCTCACGGCGGCGAACAGCGCCCGGAAACGTTCCTCGCTTTCGCGCAACGCGTCATTTGCCGCTTTCGAGCGATTCCTGTGGTGAAGTAAAGCCAAGATCAAGAACGTCTGAATGCCGCCGATCAAGAGAAAGCCAATCACCCAAATCCCATATTGTGAAAACAGCGTCTGTGACTTGTTGATGACAACGCTCCCCTTGGGAAGGGCTGCTTCCCTGATCCCGAAGCGCTCCATGACGCCATAGTCGAACATGTAAACGTTGGGGCTTTCCCGTAAGATGGGGATATCCTCGGCCTCCAGTCCCTTGAGAACTTTTGCGGCCATGAGGGCAGACGCTTCACCCTGCTGGCGTCCACTCACTACCAATCCGCCGACAGCGTCTCCGTCCAAAAAGTAATCCCAGCAGGAATAGATCGGCAAATCAGAAAGCGAGGCAACGATGTGGTTGCCCTCACGGGTGGAATAGCTTTGCCCCAACCGATCACGAAAAAAGGACAGATTCAGGATGAAGGAATCCTCGGGAATCGACTTGAGTTGCGAAGAAAGTTCCTCTGTCGACAGATCAAAGAGCTCAAAAATATCTACGCGGTCTGAGAATTCTGGGGCAGCTTGGAGAAACCGCTGGCGGTTGATCTCGCCTGTTTCGGTGGAGTCACTGATCACAGCCATGTGTTTGGCATTTGGATGGAGCTTCAGCGCAATCTCCACGGTCCCCTTGATGTCGAAATCTTCCGTCACACCTGTCACGGCCATATGCCCGGCCAGGCGCTCATCATTGAAATTGTTCACACCGCAAAAAACAAGCGGAACGCCAGGGTAGTGCTTGTCACGCAAGGCAAGCATGAGATCGAAGGCCGCGTCATCGGAGACAAGGATAACCGTGGGCGTGGTCGTTGAGAACTTGCGCCTCAGGATTTCGTCAAAGAGAGGGTTGAAGGTCTCTTGGGGGAGGCGCTTGGAATCCAGGTACTCGACATGGATTCCCGCGTCCGGGGCCTCTTTTTGAAGCACGTCCAGCATTCCTTCCATGATGCTGTCTGTCCAGCGGAAGCCCTGGTGGTAGGAGTGGACGATCAAGATACTCTGGGATGGTTTGGAAGGGTCGGCGGCATGAGAAATGAAGGGCGTGGTGAGGAGAGCAAAGACAAGTATGATGGCTCGATAGTTCGTCATGTGCCTCCCCCCCTGCGAGTATGTATTCAGTTCATTTATATATCGGAGTTAGATGTCAATCACAAGTGGAGTTGGCCTGCAATGGCCTCTGGCCTGACCTGCCTCGTCATATATGGCGTATATGCTGGATCTGGCGAGTTGAGTGGAAGGCTCCCGCTGTTCGTGCCGCGCTGCCTTTTTCGTTTAGTCTCTTATAATAAATACGTTGTGATCAAAAATGCGTGCGATCTTCTTTCGGCACGGATGTTGCCAAAAAGCTCGGTCAGCTAGGCTGTGTGCTTTTGGCCGCTCAAGTGTTCAGTTTCAACAAAATGGCGCAGAGTTCCAATTGCTATGTTTTCCGAGGCTGTATGAAATTTTCTGATTGGAAGTGGGGATGAGGAGAGTATGACCATATAGCTGCCAGTGAGAGCTGGCTGAAAGGAGAAACCCTATGGATGTAAATATTTGGAAAGGAAAAAATAAGGGATTCACAGGCGAAATTGAAGAGCAGTGGGGAATAATGAGAGATGATGAGTTTACAGAATTCGATGGAAAACTGGAAAAGATGTCTGACTTGTTGCAAGAAGGTAACGACTTGCAGTATGAAATGGAAGAAAACTACACCATTTTTGAATAAATACAAATATCAGGTCAGCCTTGAAACCTGGAATAAACAATCGGGAACACACCTCATCCCCTCTCCCTCCCGGTCTATGAAAGTTACTACTGATGGCCATGGAGGATCTTCTGTGCAGAAATGACAGGTGCCGCCTCGCTCTTGGGGGCGTTTATCCTTCCGCTTGCTAACTTTGCTTTGGAAAAAATATGGCTAGCGTGTGAAATAAAGAAAAAGGCCTTGCATTTATGATGCAAGGCCTTGATTTTCTTGGCGTCCCCAAGGGGATTTGAACCCCTGTTATCGGCGTGAAAGGCCGGTGTCCTGGACCGAGCTAGACGATGGGGACAGGTGGCTGGGTGACTTAGATTCGAACTAAGATTGACGGAGTCAGAGTCCGCTGTCCTACCG
>JAHIQM010000019.1 GCA_018902545.1 Pseudomonadota bacterium
AGCGGTGCGTGAAAAACCGGCCATGTTCAGCGGGACATAATCCGTAGGGGCGGACCTATGTGTCCGCCCTGCTGCGTGTCGGTCGGAATTGGGCGAACACGCAGGTTCGAAGAAGGGCGAACACGCAGATTCGAAGAAGGGCGAACACGCAGATTCGAAGAAGGGCGAACACGCAGATTCGAAGAAGGGCGAACACGCAGGTTCGCCCCTACGCCCCCCTGTCCTTGGCGATGCCGACGATCCGTTTCATCTGGCGGCACAGGCCCATGAGCAGGTTGTATTCGTTTACGCGCGGGTTGATGCGGTTGAAAAAGCGTTTCAGGGGCAGCATGAAATATTCGGGGTTATCCTTGTTGAGGAAGTCGATCTCGATCAGGGTCTCGCGCAGCTGGTTGAAGAGGACTTCCCGCTCTTCGTTGTTGATGTGGCGCTCCTTGGGCTGCCCCGCCACCCCGAATGGTCTGGTCAGGGATTTCTTGAAGCACTCGTAGAGCACGACCATGACCGCCTGGCTCAGATTGAGCGAGGTCAGGTTCTCGGTGGTGGGGATGGTCAGGAGCTGGTTGCAGAGGTCGGTTTCCTCGTTGGTCATGCCCTTGTCTTCGGGGCCGAAGACGATGGCTACCCTGCCCCCTGCGTTGCGTTGTTCGATGATGCGCGGGGCGGCCTCCTCCGGCGTCTGGATGGCCTGGCGCCATCCGCCGGTCCTGGCCGTTGTGCCATAGGAAAAGGAATAGGGAGCCAGCGCCTCGGCCAGGGTCGGGTGAATGCGGACGCTTTTCAGCAGATGCCCGGCGTGATGGGTGGCCAGGGGCAGGGCTTTGTCCAGATCCCAGTTCAATGGTTCCACCAGCACGATCTGGCCGCAGCCCATGTTCAAGCAGGCCCGGGCCACCGAGCCGATATTCTCCGGATACTTGGGTCTGCAGAGGATGACGTCGATGTTCTCAAGCATGTTCATCAAATCCAAAGGTTGAGGCCGTTCAAAACCCGTTGCGGCAAGGCGCGAGTCGATTTTGAAGGGTGAAGTGAAGCCGACTCCATGAGCTCTTCAAAATCGGGGAGCAACGCAGTCCAGAACGGGTTTTGGGCGACCTCCTAGACGTTGAAGAGGAAATGCACCACATCGCCGTCTTTTAAGACGTATTCCTTGCCCTCGACCCGCAGCACCCCGGCGGCGCGGCACTTGGCTTCCGTGCTGTGCTTGACGTAGTCGTCATAGGCGATGACCTCGGCTCGGATGAAGCCGCGCTCGAAGTCCGTGTGGATCACGCCCGCGCCCTGGGGAGCCTTGCAGCCCTGGCGGATGGTCCAGGCACGCACTTCCTTGGGTCCGGCCGTGAAGTAGGAGCACAGGCCGAGCATTTCGTAGCCAGTGCGGATGACCATATCCAGGCCCGACTCGCTGACTCCGTACGAGGCCAGGAATTCCTGCGCTTCCTCTGGGGTCAGGCCAACCAGCTCTTCCTCGATGCGGGCCGAAATCTTCACGGCGCAGGCGCCCCGGGCAGTGGCCAGTTCACGGACCTTGGTCACGAAATGGTTGTCTTCGGCCAGCGCGACTTCATCCACGTTCATGCCGAAGATGACCGGCTTGAAGGTGATCAGCAGCAGGTCCTTGCGCAGTTCCGCACCCAGATCGCTCTTGAGCTCTTCCATTTCCGAGGCGGGCTTGCCCGTGTTCAGGTGGGCCGTGAGCCTCTGCAACAGGTCCAGCTGCGGAGCGAGGCGCTTGTCGGCCCTGAGCTGCTTGGACAGGCGTTCAGCCTTGCGCTCCACAGCCTGCAGGTCGGCCAGGATAAGCTCCGTGTCGATGACCTCGATGTCGCGGATGGGGTCCACGGACCCGTCCACATGGATGACGTCGTCATTCTCGAAGCAGCGCACCACATGCAGGATGGCGTCACATTCGCGGATGTTGGCCAGGAACTGGTTGCCGAGCCCCTCGCCCTGGCTCGCGCCTTTGACCAGCCCGGCGATGTCGATGAAGTCCACCGTGGCCTGGATGAGCTTCTGCGAATTCACCAGCTCGACGAGCTTTGCCAGGCGCGGGTCCGGCACCGGGACCACGGCCTTGTTGGGCTCGATGGTGCAGAATGGGTAGTTGGCGCTTTCGGCATTCTGGGCCTTGGTCAGCGCGTTAAAAAGAGTGGATTTGCCCACGTTGGGCAGACCCACGATGCCTATGCTCAGTCCCATGATATCTCCTTCATTCCCGTCCTGTCAGCAGGGTCGCAAGCGAGGTCCCGTCAGGCGCAAGGCGCGTCGCTCTTGCGCAGTGGACTCTTATGCCGGCTGGCGTCTGTATGGTGGGAATGGTTTGCGTGCGAATTGCCCCGCGACCGTCTCCCGGCCGCAAGGTGGCGAACCCATAATATGATCGTCCCCATGACGCAAGACGAGATATGGCGGGACAATTGCGGGGCGCAGGCTGGCCTGGTTGGGGTTTGCAGGCGGGATACACCGGATAAGTGGAAATGATTGTGGCCGGTTTCGAGGCAAAGTGGAAAAAATCGTTACCACTTCCGAGGGATTGCCGCCCTGGCCCAGATGGAAGGATTTGAGCTTTCCCGCGAAGGAGTATAAGCCGCCCGTAACACGAATCGCGAGGGGGAAATTTATGAACGAATGCCGCATCAACCCATGCTGCCAGGACCTGAGTTCCTTCAAGGTCATGGACGTACTGGAGCGGGCCTGTGCGCTGGAGAAACAGGGACGGGACATCGTGCACCTGCAGATCGGCGAGCCCGACTTCGACACGCCCGAGTGCGTCAAGGACGCCGCCTGCAAGGCCATCCGCGACGGGCGCTGCCAATATACCCATTCCCTGGGCATCATCGAGCTGCGCGAGGCCATCTGTGCGCACTATCACTCCAAATACGGCGTTGAGGTCCATCCCGATCAGGTGCTTGTCACTGCGGGCACCTCGCCGTCCATGCTGATGGTCTTTTCGCTCCTGCTCCAGCCAGGCGATCGGGTGCTGCTCTCGGACCCAAGCTATGCCTGCTATCCCAATTTCATCCGCTTCACCGGCGCGGTGCCCGATTTCGTGCCCGTGCGCGAGGAAGACGGTTTCCAGTTCCGCGTGGACAAGGTCAAGGAACGCATGGGCGAGGACGTGCGGGGCATCCTGGTCAATTCGCCCTCCAACCCCACGGGAACGCTGGTCAGTCCCGAAGTATACTGCGGCCTGGCGGAGCTCGGCGTGCCGCTTTTCTCCGATGAGATCTATCACGGCCTGGTCTACGAGGGGCAGGAGCGCACGGCCCTTGAGTTCACGGACAACTGCTTTGTCTTCAACGGCTTCTCCAAACTCTACGCCATGACCGGCTGGCGGCTCGGCTATGTCATCGCGCCCCGGATTTATATGAAGCGGCTGCAGACCATGCAGCAGAATTTTTTCCTGTGCACCAGCTCCATCGCCCAGTGGGCCGGGCTGGCCGCCCTGACCCAGGCCGGGGACGACGTGGCGCGCATGAAGGCCGTCTACGACCAGCGCCGCCGGTACATGATCGACCGTCTTCGGGAACTGGGATTTGGCATCAAGGTCGAGCCCACGGGGGCCTTCTACGTGTTTGCCAACGCCAAGAAATACACGAATGATTCCATGCAGTTCACCTTCGATCTGCTGGAGAGGGCCGGAGTCGGCGTGGCGCCGGGCGTGGATTTTGGGCCGGGAGGCGAAGGCTACATCCGCTTTTCCTACGCCAACTCCATCGAGACCATCGAAGAGGGCATGCGCCGTCTTGAAAAATATCTGGGAGGATTGAAATGAACATGGTCGAAGTGGCCCTGAACCGGCCCTGCTGTTCCGGATGTCTGGCCTGCGTGGAGCTGGCGCCGGAGATTTTCGCCTACGACGAAGACGCCCACGTCGCCGTGATCCTGCAAAACCCCTGCGAAGAGGACCTGGCCCGCAAGACCGTGTCCTACTGTCCGGACGACTGCATCGAGATCATCGAATAAGTGTTGGCCTTTATGGAAAATCGAAAGGGGCGCGCCGAATCGGAGCGCCCCTTTCTCATATGGTCCGTCGCGATCGGTCCAAGCTTGACTGCACGTCTTGCCTCCTTATCAAGACTTTTTGTTATTTAATCTGAAAATTTCGGAGGCAGTCATGACCGCCATTTCGACCGATACTCTGGCCAACATCCTGTTCCGCCTGCACTGGGAAGAGCATGGGGTGCGCCACGAAGACAGTTTCTATGCCCAGAACGTGAACCTGTGGCGGGACGTTTTTCCTGCCGGGCTTGAAAGGGAGATTCTGGGAATGAAGGTGGGAGAGTCCCGTCATGTCGATCTGTGTCCCGGAGCGCATGTGGCGGTGCGCGACATGCGCAAAGTCCTGACCGTGCCGCGCAAGGAGTTCAAGGTCGCGCCCTCCCTGCCGGATATCGTCCCGCTCCAGGGCCGCTTTTATCCCCAAGGTGTGCTGCGCGGAGTGCCGGGCATTTATCAGCAAAACGTCCAGCCCTTTCGCATCATCACCATGGACCAGAACACGTTGACCGTTGATCTCAATCACCCCATGGCCGACGCGGAACTGAAACTGGAGATCACCGCCCTTGATGTCTGGCCCAAGTCGGCGGAGTTCGGCGGTCAGTGTCAGGACTGGATCTGCGCCATTACCGACGGGCTAGGCCTGAAGCGCAGGGCGAGGAATGGCACTGATTTCGGGCTGGGTGCGCCCTTGGACAAGCCGTTGGGGGAAAATGACGCAGCATTTTACTCTACGCCGCGCAAGGTGGCCCATGTGGATAGCCAGGCGGAAAAGAATATCGCCAAAGTCTATTCGCACCTTTTACCCGGCAGGAAAAGGGTTCTGGACCTCATGGCCGGCTGGCAGTCTCATCTTCCGGATGGTGTCACGGCCACGGGCCTGGGCATGAACGAGGAGGAGATGAACGAGAATCCGGCCCTGTCGTCCCACGTGGTTCATGACCTGAACGCCGACCAGGCCCTGCCTTTCGCAGACTCAGCTTTTGACGCCGTGATCTGCAGCCTGTCCGTGGAATACCTGACCCGGCCCCTGGAGGTCTTCCGCGAGATCGCGCGCGTGCTGGAACCAGGCGGGCTGTGCGTCATGGTCTTTTCGCATCGCTGGTTTCCGGATCAGGCCGTACGGATTTGGACCGAGCTGCACGAGTTCGAGCGGACCGGGCTGGTCACGGAGTATTTTCGAGACAGTGGACTCTTCAAGGATTTGACCACTCTCTCGGAGCGCGGCTGGCCCAGACCTATGGACGCGCGGGATCGCTATTATCCCCTGATCCAGCATTCGGATCCGGTGCATGCGGTCTGGGCAGTGAGGCCCTGACAACTCGACTGACGCCTCCATGACTCGGGGGGGTGAATGAAAAATGGCCGCATCCTTTTGTTTGCGGCCATTATCATGTGCGCAGAGGGTGGCAATTCAAGATTCAAGATGCGACCCCGCTTCTCGCTTTTTTGATGGAAGGCCTGATTTCTTGCTGTCCACCGTCCTTCTATTGAGATGCCAAACCGACCCTTCCGGCTTCTACATGACCCGTGTCCCCAAGGTTCGGACGGCCTCGAACACGGCCACAGCGACCTGAGCCATGCGCCGGTAGTCCAGTTTCTCGGGGGTGTCTTCGGGGGTATGGTAGTAGGGGTTGCGGTAGAAGGCCGTGTCGGTGACCATGAGGGACGGGATGCCGTGGGGCCAGTAGTTCATGTGGTCAGACAGGTCGATGCCCGGAACGAAGGACGGGGAGCGCAGGGAATGGATGGGCATTTCGGTGGTCCCCTTCATGGCGGCCTTGACCGCCCTGATCCAGTCGCTCTGATCCCAGCGGCTGACCACGGCGATGAAGTCTCCCCGGCCAGGGTACATCAGGCGCAAGAGCGGCGACGGGTAGCCTTGGGAGCCCGGTGCGTCGCTGAAGAAGCCGACCATCTCGAGCACGATGACACCCAGACAGGCTGTTCCGCCCTTCGCGACGCTGGCCGCGTGCACGGCGCTGCCCATCAGCGGCGTGCCGAAGAAGGGCGGTTCCTCCAGGCTGTAGGCCACGAGGTCGACGGCCAGGCCCGGGGCATGGGCGCCGATGAGTTCCGCCAGCGCCAGGAGCACGGCCACGCCGCTGGCGTTGTCGTCGGCCCCGGGCAACTTCCCGAAGGTGTCGTAGTGCGCCCCGACCACGATGCGGGGAGCGCCGCCGATCCCAAACCGACCGATGACGTTCCGGTATTCCCGCCCCTGAACGGCGAACTCCTGAACTTCCACCTCTGCCCCGGCTTGCCTGAAGCGCAGGGCGATGAAGTCCGCGCACCTGTCCAGGTTTTCGGTATGCAGCCAGTCGCGCGGGTGGAAGCGAGTGGTCAGCGTCTCCACATCCTCGCGCAGCCGAAGCTGCCAGGTCTCGACGGAAGAGGGGGAGGCGCCCCCCAGCATGGGCTGGGCCAGGAGGAGCCAGCCGATGCCCGCGGCGGCGAGCAGCGCGAGGACAATGCCGATGATCATGGTCGGGTATCTCGGTGTCATGGTTTTTGACGACTGATTTTCATGCGCGCTTTCAAGATTGAGTGAGAACCGTATCTCAAGTTTTGACTGCGTTGAAAAGAGTCGGGCAGGTCACCCCCTTAATAGTCTGGCTTCCAATTCTGTCTCAAATCATTGCGAATCTCTTCAAGCGACTTAGTTGAGTGTAGGTCAGAGTAATTCTGTGTGATATGATTTTTCAAATGAACAACCCAATAATCGATAGACATAGTTAATACATCTTCAATGAATTTTTTGTCTTTGCCTGCATCTATCCCAACATATCCATTACCTGCGACATATGTTTCGTGTCGAATAACAATCGTTGGATCATTGGTGAGATGGTTGAAAGGTGGTTTTTGGCGTAATTCAAAATTTCCATTAACATTCAGGATGAGAACGTTACTTACTGAGTCATTACCTAATGTTATTGTTTCTCTTAGCTGTTCAAATGTAGGTTCTGACGGATATAGTCGCCGAAATACCCTTGATGAAAAATTGAGCTGTTCATGATTTGTTGGCCACATGCGCGGATCAATATCATAAGTAATTCCTTCAAGTTTAATTGTTTTTTTACAATAACTTCGTGAAGTGATTTCATATGCACGCTTAGTAGTAAAGTCGTTTGTCATAAGTTCTTGATTTTCTGCCGTGTTTCTCCATGATTCATCTTTTTGCAATCTATAACAGACTCCAATGCCTTCCAATTCGAGTGTAAATAACATATTTTCTCCATTGTGGAAACTCCACAACGATCCGTTCGGTTTTTTAACCGAGTTCTTTCACAAGACGGCGCTCAATATTCTGCGCACATACTCTTCCAGCGTGTCATTGCGAATGGTTCAGTCAATGAAATCTCAGAGCTTGCCATCGGGGATCGTGGTGATGACTTGCTGATTTTGCGGTGCCATTATTTTCACATGCTGTTGGCAAAATTTATTAATTCTTAAACAATTTATTCACATAAGCGCAACAATTTATTATTTATAGATATCTATGTGTACTTTTTGCATAATATCAATACATATATTTTTGCATATAACTTAATGCGTCTGTATTTCACTATGAGATTTTATACGTAGATAGTTCTAGTAAAGTGTGGAGTTGTTTTTCAATTTTTGGGGCTATACTGATATCCTCGAATCGGTCTTGCGCTGCCTGTTGGGCGGCGGGGAGTCCGTAGGTAGTAGGGACAATGGGATCGTCGGTGACCAGTTCGGAGCCCCCACGGAGATCGATATCCACGGGGGCTTCGAGTTTTTCGACGCGGTGAAGTTCAATTGAACGTTGCCCGCCGCAGGCATGCTTTTGACGGGAAACGCATTCCGTCGCGGGCCGGGCAAGGCCTGCCGGAACTCCGTCGCGGTCCTCGTAATGCTCCCGGCCTTGTGTTTTGGGCAGGGGAGAGAGCATTGTCCGCCAGACGGCCGGGAAGCAAACGATGCCTGGCTCGGTCAAACAGCACAACCCTGCCCGGCCCGCGACGGAACGCTTGATCAATGAGGGGTGAGGAAAGAAATATGTGATTGGGGTGCAGGGACGCGTCCCCTGCCCGCCACCGCATGTTTTTTTGTTGGGAAACGCGTTCAGTTGCGGTGCGGGCAAGGACTGTCGAAACTCCTTCGCTGGCCTCGTAATGCTTCCCAGCCTTTTGCCTTATTCATCGGGGCGAGCGTTTTCCGTCACACGGCCGGGAAGCAAACGATGCCTGGCTCAGTCAGACAGTCGACAGCCCTTGCCCGCACCGCAACGGAACGCTTGTGCCTGTGTTGGTCGAGGGAAATCGACATACATGGGGTGCAGCAAGAAAGGATTCAGATCTTGAATCTTGAATTACCTAAATTTATTGATGATTTTGCTCACCGTTGAATAGTGCAATCCTGTGGCGGCGGCAATTTGTGCTTGGGTATATCCATACTCCTGGCAAGCCTTGAAGATGGCTGCGTCACGCTGAGTCCGGTCTTCTATGCCAAGTAAAATATCTTCCAGGGCCGGTCGGTCGGCAAAGCGTTGCACACGAGGAATTTCCTTCAGGGCGCTTTTGTCCTTGAGCAAGGGAAAGAGTTTCTCCAGAAACGGATCGTCTCCGAGCAGGCACTGTCCTTTGAGGTCATTCCAGGGCGATTCCGCATCAAGGCCTGCCTTGACAAAGAGGCGGTACTCTTTCCGGGCCTGGACGCGATCAGCGCCGAACTGCTCCAGAATCCAGTCCACTGTCAGAAAATCCGGCTTCTTTCCGATTCCTGCCGTAGCCCGGTAACTGGACCACGGGTACTTGCCAGGCTCTTTGACCATACCGGCTCTGACCGGGTTCAGGACGATGTACCTGCACAGTTCGAGAAGATAGGCGTCCCGGTCAACGACAATTGATTTGAACCGCCCTTGCAGCACGTGACCAACCCGGCCATGCCGCCGGTTGAACGCCTGCGTGTAGACGCTGTTGAACTGGCGTATGGCCTTTGACAGATTAGCGTCTGGAGTCTCAAGCAGCAGATGGAAGTGGTTGGTCATCAGACAATACGCATGACAGGTCACGTTGAAGCGGCGCATCGTCAGTCCGAGGACTGAGAGGAAGGTACTCCTGTCGATGCCGTCCAGAAAAATGGAAGCCTGGGCGTTGCCCCGGGATGTCACATGATAGATGGCTCCCGGAAATTCTATGCGGAGTGGTCGGGCCATGGAGAGGGGTTACTCCGAAATGATTCAAGAATCAAGATCTGACCCTAGATTTGCTCCGACCCCGCTTCTACCGCATTATATCTCGCACATTCGGAATTATTCAAATTTATTATAAATATATATTTTTGATGCCAACAATTTAAAAACATCTTCATATAATTCAAAAAGCTTCATATTACCATGTTCTGTATTTTCGGCTATATTTGAAACGGTATAATAAGATTGAACAATTTTGTTGTCATATATAAATGTATAAACAATTCCACAACCGTATACAGTTCCGAATGTCGACTCTGAGGCGATAGAAATTTTTGTCCATGATGCTTTCTCTCCGGCAATAGTGGTATTGCCTCGGTCAATGACTTTTGTTCCAGGAATTGCCTCTTCCCAAACGTCATTGCTAGAGATCATTTCAAGTAGTTCTTCTTGGCCAAGAAGTCTTGACGCCAACTTAACTTCGATAGGAATTTCCTTTATCAAAGGAAAGAACTGTATAAGCCCTTGGTCAACCCTTCTTCCAACAAATTTTTTAACTATATGAGGGGCACGTGCCTCTTTTTCAATCCACGTAATTGGCACTATATACCCAAGCTTTAAGCCTAAAGTTTTTTCAAGTCCTTCTGTCTTAAATTCTTTCACAAGACTATCTAAAACTTCATACAGTGGATTAGAGGAATATTGTGGATGAAACGATATGAAAGTCGAAATCATCGGAATATCCGCCTTCCCCTGGATACGTCTCTCCACAGTCTCAATAAAATTGATAGAACTTTCTTTGTTAATCCTTGATAGATCTATATTTTTTATTTGATCGTCCACTTTATTTTTTATTGTCTGCCATCCTTCTTTCCCTAAAATAGTTACAGCGATTTTTTCCATATTTTGTACTGACTCAAAAAAATGACTATCAAACTCTACATCAACTTTCAAAGCGTATGTTTTTAACTCTGGATAATCATCAGCTATTCTCGATAGAAAAAATTTTTGTCCCGCATAAAATCCATATGCTTTTCCAATTTCATCTATATTTTCTTGGTTCAAAATTTTCGATGAACTTAAATTAGTACTGACTATCAAAAAAAAAATTATAAAAATAGTTATGCTTTTCATGATTAAGATGAGAGCATTTTATGTTACAAAATTATTTAATTTAAACAATATGACAAAAATTTGAATATTTGTAATTTATATATTTTTATCACTATTGTTTGACATATTCATTTGATTATAATGTAATAATGAAAATTAACTTGGCACAGAAAATTTTAAGTACCCTCTGTGAGGACATATTATTACTCCGAACCATATTATTTAATATTTTGCTGCAAAGCTTCCGACACGCAAGCGTTAGCGGGAAAACGACGCTAACTATTTCCTCGTCGGATTAATAACTGTTTAGAGCTCGGAGTAATAAGTGCTTGGTGTAGTGAGGCCATATGTAGCCTTAACCCTTTTTGATTTAGACAGGTAAGCCGTCCAGGTTGCTGCGGCAATAATTGTAGCGATCATGCTCTCGACGAACTGTGAGCTAGGTTCAAACTTTCCAAAGATCAGAATTGGGAGAAATAACCCCAGTATGATGCTGGCGAGTGGCCCAATTATCCAAAGGATAATTTTGGCGCGTTTTACTGCTGATATGCTGCGTTCCTTAACGAGACCGAGGCCGGCATAAAAACTCAGGCAACAAGCGAGTAAGAATGTCCACCAGGTTGCGGATTTGTATGTTCCCCACTGTGCGACTGATTGAAGATTTGGGTATTTGTCTTCAACGGACATAAAGTCTGCATTTATGCGACCCGCACCAATTAGTGGGCCTAAAAACATGAGGCCCATGACTAGCAGCAATAACCAGCCACCAACCCCGAAAACATAACTTTGTTCTGGCGCAGCAGGAGGGTATTTTTTTGCAGTTTTCTTTATACTGCGTGCAATAGCACATGATATTACGATGAATATCACAAGAGGTAGAAAAGTAATCAGCATTGATGGTTTGTCCATTGATGGGCCCCTTGGAAGTGATAATGGTTACCAAGTCTTGCTTTGGCCTTTCTGGGCAATGCTTTCGCCAGTGGCCGTCTGTTTGCTCCGATCCCGCGATTTCTTTTCTCACTTCCGCTACAAGAAAAATTGCGGTAACGGCAAGTTCTTCTTTTGTTATACGTAGTTAAGTGTATGGTTGCCCTTGATTGCGTAGGTATGGACTGTCGGCAAACTTCAGGTGTTTTGTCTGCGTGACGTGCAGCGTAAGTGCGGGGGAGTGGTCAGGATGAGGCTGTGCGGGATGCGAGCAGGGCTTTGGCGCAGCCGCTGGCCATGATTGTAGCGCAGCCTGCCAGTTGCAGACTGGACAGGTTTTCACCGAACAGGGACCAGCCGAAGAAGACCACGGCCAGGGGTTCGAAATAGGCCAGGGTGCCGAAGGTTGCGGCGGGTAGACGGCTGAGGGCCGCCACGGCGAAGGTGATGGCCAGAAAGCCCGGGATCAGGCCCGTGCCCAGGAGCCAGAGTGCGTTCACGGGGGTGATTTCGGGCCGGGAATGCAGGAAGAAATCAGCATGACAAAAAAGACAAAAGCATTACGTCATTAATATTTCGGTTTTTTACACATTTTTGAGATTTCGACTTTTGAGGAATCACCTTTGAATGTATCCTTTACTAGCATTAAAACATCGTCAAACGTCTCATTTGTATAACTAGGTCCGACAACGATTCTTTCGACCAAAACATTAAGGTCGACCGGAATGGACATCCCTACGAAAGGATTTGAAGGAGCAGCCCCGTCCAGCACTTCTTGCGACGGGCCATCATAAATGACAGCTCGAAATTCGTCCTCACTCTTGTACATTAAATCCTTATAAAAAAATGGAGTAATAGAGCTTCCTTGATGGCCTGGATTTTCATCTCTTTCAAAATCAATGTATTTGATGGGTCCCATGACAATGAACTTATGGTAATCCAATGACCTTTTTAGTCTACTATCTGTGGTTTTTATGGCAAACCCTTTTTTGTTATCAGCATATATCTGCCACATAGCATTTGATTCGTGTTCATTCATATGCCAACAGCTTATATATGTGTAATCTGCCAAACATCTTCTAAAATTTTCCCTCTCTAATTCGGCAAAAAACCTCTCTTTTCTGTTGGCTTTTGGTGTTGCCCCTTCATCAATAAATTTGCTGGCACGAGGAAAGAATATAGCACGGTCTTGCAAAAGCGATTTGAGCTTACCCCAATCAATATATCGCCACAGCTTGATTTCTTCGCTTTGATTGGTGTTCATTTAAATAATTCTGCTGTTAAAAACGGTTAAATCGCCCTAACACAAAAGTCGCGGATCAAATCTTGAATCCTGAATTTCTCATTTTCCATGAAGCTTGGCAGGGGAGGGTATGACCGGCTTGGCTTATACCCGAATCCTTTCTGCCTCCGAGCACGTATTCTTTTTCGCACATCCGCTACAAGAAAAGTTTTACAAACAGCAAGTTCTTCTTTTGTTATACATAGTTAACTGTATGGATTCCTGTAATTGCGTAGGAATGGCTTGTCGGCAAACTTCGGGCGTTTTGCCTGCGTGACGTGACGTGCAGCGGAAGTGTAGGGGGAGTGGTCAGGTCGATGCTGTTCGGGATGCGAGCAGGGCTTTGGCGCAGCCGCTGGTCATGATGGTGGCGCAGCCTGCCAGTTGCAGGCCGGACAGGTTTTCCCCGAACAGGGACCAGCCGAAGAAGACCACGGCCAGGGGTTCGAAATAGGCCAGGGTTCCGAAGGTTGCGGCGGGCAGGCGGCTGAGGGCCGCCACGGCGAAGGTGATGGCCAGGAAGCCGGGGATCAGGCCCGTGGCCACGAGCCAGAGCCCGTTCACGGGGGTGATTTCGGGCCGGGAGTGCAGGAAGAAGGGCAGCATGACCAGGGCCCCGACCAGGAGTTGGTAAAAGGCGCGGGTCATGACTGGAACGTGGGGCCGGATGCGGCGATTCATGAGGATGAAGCCCGCGTAACAGAGCATGGCCAGGGCTGCCAGGCCGAGGCCCGCCGCATGGTTCGAGCCGTCTGCGAAATCGAGCCTAAATTCCATCATGGCCGCGAAGCCGAGCATAGCCAAACCGATGAGGGCCCAGCCCGCGAAATTCAGCCGCTCTCCCATGAAAAAATGCGCGAAGATCGAGGCTGCCACCGGGGCCAGATAGACGAGCATGATGGCGTTGGCCATGGAGGTCAGGTTCATGGCCTGTACGTAGAAAATGATGAACCCGGCCAGGAGCACGCCGTTTACGATCACGGGCCAGGTCGGCCAGCGTCTGAGCGCTACGGCCTGACGTGTGCCCAGGAGAAAAATGGCCAGGAATCCGGCTCCGAGCAGGAGGCGGAAAAAGGTGATCGTTTCGGCGGGCAGTCCGGTGATTCTGGAGAAGACGCCGATGGTGCCCATGAACAGGGCCGAGAGGATGGCCAGAGTGATGCCGGTCGAGTCCATGGGGAAAATTTCTCCGGGGCGAAACGGGATGGGCCGGAACGCGTATCAAGCGTCCCGGCCCTTTTTTTATTCGAGGATATTGACCTTGGCCGGGCCCCTTTTGACGGGGCGGTGGTACTGGACGTCCGGCGTGCCGAAGAGCAGCGCGTAGCCGATGGTGTGGTCGGCCGGGATGCGCAGGGTTTCACGCAGTTCCGGACAGACGGCCAGGGCCATCATGAACATGCCGTCCCACAGAGTGCCGAGGCCATGGGTGCTGGCCAGGAGTTCGAAGGTGGTCAGGGCGATGTGTGCGTCCTGCACTGCACAGGGCACGCCGGGAGGAGTGCTCGTCAGCAGCATGTGCGGCGCGCCCCGGAAGATGACGTCTCGTCCGTCCGTCCGCCACGCCTGGACGGCGAAGCCCAGGTACTGGGAGATAATCCCTCCCGGCAGCTTTCCGGCGTCGGCCAGCGCTCCGAGGCGGTCCAGTGTCTCGCGGCGTAGCGCGTCCATGAACGCCTTGTCCCGGACCACCGTGAACACGACGCCCTGGGCGTTGACCCCGGTAGGGGCGTGGCACGTCGTTTCGACGAGTTCGTCGATGATGTCCTTGGGAACATTGTCATCCTTGTAGCGCCGCACGGAGCGACGCCATTTGATCAGGTCCGACATCTGCTGAGGAGAGGGCAGTTCCTTTTCCACCGCGCCGTCCTCGGGCGTCAGTCCCAGAATGGACACTGCCCCCGTCGGACAGACGGTGTAGCAGTGCTGGCAGCGATAGCAGCGCCCTTCGTCGGTGATCTCGGGGAAATCCGCCATGGCGATGATGCCCGCCGGGCAGTCGGCTGCGCATTCGCCGCACTGGATGCACTTGTCCTTGTCGATGTGAAAGTCGATCATTGTAGTCCCTCTTATTCGCTCACGGTTTCAAGAACCGGAAAGCTGTCCAGATGCGGCTTGATCGCCGCCCCCAGCCAGGCGATGGTCTGCCCCAGATTCTTCATGTTGCCAAGGCCTTCGGCGTCTCCCTCAACCTCGCCTTTGTCGCGGCCGTAGCCCATGTTCCAGTACACGGAGCCGGGGATGATCATCTGGTTCATGAGGAACATGTGGTTGATGGTGTCGTAGACGTGCGTGGCCCCGCCTCGGCGCACGGCCACCACGGCCGCTCCGATCTTGCCCTTGAAGACGCGGCCGTTGGCCAAGGCGACAAGGCCCGCGCGGTCAAGCAGGGCCTTCATCTCGGCCGAGACGTCGGTGAAATAGGTCGGGGAGCCGAAGATCAGGGCGTCGGCGCGAAGAAGTTTTTCCATGACCCCGTTGAAGACGTCCTTTTTCATGGAGCACTGTCCGTCCTTGCGCACAAAGCATTTGTAGCAGGCCTGACAGCCCCGGATGTTCTGTCCGCCGACCTGGACCAGTTCCGTTTCCCAGCCCGCCTTTTTCAGGGGTTCGAGGGCGTGATTCAAAAGGATTTCAGTGTTGCCGCCCTTGCGTGGGCTGCCGTTGACTGCGATTGCGTACATATTTTTCTCCTTGGTTTGGATTGACTGCGTGCAGTAGGCCCAGCTAGAGCACATGTCAGCGATTAAGAAAAGTACTGTCAAAAATGTTCGGTACATACATGGAGTATAGTAATGGATAAAACCGAAGTCCTGCCCTGCCGCGTCAAGGAAATCTCCGGCAAGCGCTATCGCTGCTATTTTGAGCTTACCTTGGCGGTAATCGGCGGAAAATGGAAGCCCATCATTCTTTATCATCTCTCTTTGGCGAGCGCGGTTCGCTTTGGAGAGCTCAGGCGCGGCATGCCCGACGTGACCGAACGCATGCTGACCCGGCAGCTGCGGGAGCTGGAGGCAGATGGGCTTGTTCATCGTGAAGTATACCGCGAGGTGCCGCCCCGCGTCGAGTACTCCCTGACGGAAATGGGCCGTAGCCTCATCCCGCTGCTCCTGCAGATGCGGGCCTGGGGCGTGGACTATGAGAAGTTTCTGGGGGCTGACGTGATTTTCCAAAAGGAAGGTTACGAACGCCCGGATATGACTGAGTGCGGCCAGGGGACGTGCACGTGACCCAGCGCGAGCAATCTTTCGGGTTGCGGCTGCCGGAAAAGAGCGCGGCGGGTCATGGCTGTCTTTTCAGACAATGCTCTGTTCGCGATACTCCTGTCCGATGATCGAAGGGTCGAAGAGGGAAGGAAAGAGGAAGGGTAGAGCGCTGATCGGCATTCCCATGGAGAGGGGTTTTTTCGGCGACTCCGATTTCAGAAGATCAAGTCTTTCCAATGGTACCGTCACCTTCCGCCTGGCGGTGCGTTCCGGCATGCCCACAATTTCATGAACCCGCCCCCGAGGCACCAGGCCTTCCCTGAAAACCGCGCGAAGAAGCCTTTCCGCTTCCGGAGCCAGGTCACTTTGACCTGTCCTGATCAGGGTCTGCACCAGCCACTCAATGCGTCGGTCGATCTCTTCCAGACGAAGAAGGTTTTTCATGAAGCTGATCTGGTCCAGACAGATTTCGAAGAAGAAGCGGCAGAAGTCCGCCGTAAGTTCCTCATCGAAAAACATCCCGCCATTTGTGCGATCCGGACTGTCTGTTGCCCGGAGGTTGAGCATGTAGCCGCTCTTGTTGCGTGAGAATCCGCGTGACAGTGACCACAGGTTGGATCGGTTCACATTGATCCGCGCCAGGTAGAGGCCGGAATGAAGGCGTGAAATGCGGCCATTGCCGTCGCGAAAAGGATGCAGCCAGGTCAGGCGATGGTGGCTGATCGCTGCTGCGATGAGCTTCTCGTCACCGTGGAAAGCATCGGGTGCGAAAGTATCATGGAAGATGGTCATGAGTCCGGGCAGATCCAGGGCGCTGGGGCCATGCCTGGTTGCACCATCCACAGAGACTTCGCTGTCACGCAGTTGACCGGGCATGACGGGTATGCCGGTAAAACCGTCGGCGTGATGGGTGCTCAGATGCTCTTCGGGGAGATGGCTGTAAAAGTGTTCATGGAGTCGCCGGATAAATTCGATGGTGCAGACATCTGTCGCGGGATGGTTGCCCAGATCTTCCATGAATTGGCGTTCGGTGAGCACATGGGCGGCACAAAGTTCCTGGGCGTAGCGGCGATCCGGCTTTTCGACGAATTTTCTGGACAGAGCCGCTTCGATCTCGGGGATGGTGGTCTTGTGCCCTTCGATCAGGTTGGAATAATAGCTGTTGACCAGTCTCAGACGCTCACCCAGGGTGCGGGCCGTCTCAAGGGCAATGCTCCGTTCAAGTCCGGCAGACGTTGTGGCGACCTCGGTAGCCATATCCTTGAGCGGACCGATCAGCTTTCGGCCCGGAAGAATTGGCGTCAATGGAGGGCGGCTCCAATCGTATCCCATTATGGCTCCACTTGGCCGATCTTTTGGCCGGTTTATTCGCTAGTATAACATTCTATCAAGAAAAGATAAACTTATTTTTGACGACGATTAAATCCTAAATTTTGGCCGATTATTTCTTTGCCAAATTGGCCGATCTTTTAGCCTAAATTAAATACGTTATATTTCTGAATTTAATGATAAAAATGCTCAGGATAATATTTTGAAGGCAAAAATTGGCCGATTTCCTGGGCTCGCCCTCCGGTGCTCGGTGCCCAAGATGGATAGGATATTTTGGTTAAGACAGAAAATTTTCGGAGAATTTTTGGCCGGACCGGTGCGTCTAGAACGTTGCCATGAAAAAGGTCACCAGCGCTCCGGCCGGGATGAGCATCAGGCCGGGGACGAGGATGCGTGGCAGGAGCCTCGCCGGGTCCTGGTGGAAGTATTTGCAGGTCATCAGGTAGCAGATGTGCATGGGCGAGGCCATGATGCCCGCCAGGCCTGAATAGAAGCCAAGGCTCAGAATAGCCGGGATGAGGTGCGCCTGTCCGGTGGACTGCGCCAGGCCAAACAGCAGGGGGAAGGTCGCGCCGACAAAGGCGATGGTGATGCCGGACACAAATCCCACCAGGAAGGGCAGAGTCGCGGCCATGATGAACACGGCGCTTCCGCCGCCCAGGGTCTGGGCCAGGGCATCGACGACATGTCCCTGATGCAGGATCTCCTTGAAGACGAAGATGGCCCCGATGACGGCCAAGAGAGACAGGGTGTTGTCCTTGCGCGCTTCGCGGAGCACCTCCGTCCACCTGGCCCGGGCCATGACCAGGCTCACCCCGGAGGCCAGGATCAGGGCCGCCACCACTCCGTATTCCATGGGCCGGTCGGGCCAGAGGGTGGCGCAGAGCCACTCGCCGCCGATGGACCCGGCAATCGCTGCGAGCAGGGGAATTCCGCCGAGCCAGTCGCTGCCGTTGCGGGACTCCGGTGCGACCAGGGGCAGGCGCGGGGCGTTTTTCAGGGCCGGGCGCAGGATGAAGAGCCAGCCGATGGCGAAGCAGACCAGCGGGCCGGGCCACATGAAGCTGATCAGTCCGGTCACCGGGATGGCCGCCAGGGAGGATGCCAGGATCAGGCCGGGGTAGAGCGGCCAGGCCAGTTCCCAGATGTGCCGGAACCAGTAGTTGATGAGGGTCTGGTCCCTGGGCTCGATGGACAGCTCCGAGGCCGCCTTCTCGACCATGGGTGCGGAAAAGATTGCACCTCCGGGCATGGGCAGAAGGCCGATCAGCGCAGGAAAGAAGACCAGCAGCAGGGAGCGCGAGCGGACCTGGCCGCGGATGGCCTGCATGAACCTGCGCGACTGTCCGGAAGCCGAATACACCGCGCTGAAGGCCAGGATGACGGTGACGATGGCGCAGAGCACAAAGGCTTCCTCGGTCAGCAGCGCGGCCGGTATGGCGTAGATCCAGGCCAGTGGGGAGAGACCGAAAAGGAGCGCGAGCAAAAGGCTGCCCGCCAGGATGGACAGGCCCAGCCCCAGCTTGAGCCGGATTCCCGCCAGCATGACGGCGAAAACGAGGATGATGGAGAGGATTGCGCTCATCGGCGGTTAGCCGCAGCACTTCTTGAATTTCTTGCCGCTCCCGCACGGGCAGGGGTCGTTGCGTCCGATCTTGGGCCCCTCGTTGCGGACCGTCTCGGTTTCGTGCTCCCCGTCCAGGTAGAACCAGCGTCCGTCACGGCGTAAAAAACGGCTGTTCTCGGTCAGGGTCTGCGTGCCGCCTTTGTGCCGGAAGCTGGCGCGAAACCGCACCGTGCCGGAGTCCCCGTCCGCGGATGTTTCAAGGATTTCAAGGTTCTGCCAGGTGATATCCCTGTTCCAGCGGCGCACATCCGGAACGTTGAATTCCGGACGGTGCTCCTCGACCATGGTGCCTTGCAGATAGTCCATCTCGTCGCGGCAAAAGGCCGTGTAGCGTGAGCGCATCAGGGCTTCGGGATCGGGTGCGATGATTTCTCCGGCGATGATGGGGCCGCAGCAAGCCTCAAACTCCCGTCCGGAACGGCAGGGGCAT
The DNA here is from genome assembly GCA_018902545.1 of Pseudomonadota bacterium. GTDB lineage: Bacteria > Desulfobacterota > Desulfovibrionia > Desulfovibrionales > Desulfomicrobiaceae > Desulfomicrobium. The sequence goes on from JAHIQM010000019.1 coordinate 19,072, forward strand.
TCCATGGTCATCTCCTAATGGTTGCAGCCTTCGTGGTTGCAGAGGATGTTCTGGTCCTTGATTTCACCGCTTACCCAGCGTTCGAGCACGTCCTTGATTTCTCCCTCGCAGCCCCGGACCACCTTGATGCCGTGCTCGGCCATCTTGTTTATGGCACCCTGGCCGATGTTGCCGACAAGCAGGGTGGACACGCCCTTGGCCTGCATGGTCACGCCAACGGTGGACTGGCAGCCACAGCCCGAGGGCGGGAAAAAGGTTTCCTCCTCGATGACTTCATTCACGTCGTTCAAAGTGAAAATTGTGAAGGTCCGGGCGTGGCCGAAATGTTCGTCGACGCGGGTTTTGACAGTGGGAATGGCGACTTTCATGGGAAAACTCCTTGTTTTTCGAGTCCACCTGCCCCTATGATCGAATCAGGGCCGCGTCAACACGGGATCCGGCCCATTCCCATCCAAGGAGGAGAACCATGAGTACGGGCAAACCCAAACACTATCAGAAATTGCAGGACATGTATCCGGATCTCATTGCGGCGGCCGAGGCCCTGGGCAAGAAGGCGCAGGAGGCCGGTCCTTTGAGCCAAAAGGAGATGCACCTTGTGCAGCTCGGCGCTTCCGCGGCCCTGCGCTCCGAAGGCGCGGTGCGCAGCCACGCTCGGCGGGCGCTGGAGGCCGGAGCTACGGCAGAGGAAATTCGGCACGCCGTCATTCTCTTGACCAGCACCATCGGATTTCCTACGGTCGCGGCTGCCTTGGACTGGCTGGAAAAGGTCCTGGATTGAAACGGTTTGACTACAATGCGGTTTGACGGAGCGGCCCGCGAGGGCCGTTCTTTTATGGAGGATGTATGCAGGAACTGGAATTTATCGCCACGGACAAGGCCCCGGCCGCCGTGGGTCCCTATTCCCAGGCCGTGCGTGCCGGAGGCTTTTTGTACGTCAGCGGCCAGCTCGGGCTCGTTCCCGCCACCGGCCAGCTCGCGGGCGAGGAGTTCGAGGCCCAGGCCCGGCAGGTCCTGGCCAATCTGGGAGCCATCCTGGCCGAGGCCGAATGCGCGATCACGGACATCGTCAGCGTAGACGTGTTTATGACCGATCTGGCCAATTTCAAACTCTTTAACGCCATTTACGACGATTTCATGGCCGGACACCGGCCCGCCCGCGCCGCTGTGCAAGTCTCGGCCCTGCCCCTTGGCGGGGTGGTGGAAATCAAATGCGTGGCCCTGGCACGCTCATAAGGAATACCGATGACCAACAGACGTACCCGCCGTTTCGGCGTTTTTCCCACGGCCAACGAAGATGCCCAGGCCGCCAAGCGCCATGTGGACACCCCTCAGTGTCAGTCCGAATCCTACCGCCTGGCTTTTCAGGATCAGAATTTTCTGCTGCGCGAGGAGCTGCGGCCCGTGCGCCTGCAGCTGGAACTTTTGAAGCCTGAACTGGCCTTGCAGGAGCAGCAGATCGAATCGACCATAGTCATCTATGGCAGCGCCCGGATCGTGGACCCCGAGACGGCCGCCACGCGGCTGGAGAAGGTGCTTGAAGGGCTCAAGAAAAATCCCGATGACTATCTGCTCAACCAGGAACTGAGCAAGGCCCGGGCCGCCGTGGCCAGCAGCCGCTATTATGAGGAAGCTCGCAAGCTCGGGCGGATCATCTCCGAGAATGTGGAGAAGTACAAGCACGTGGTCATCACCGGCGGCGGCTTCGGCATCATGGGCGCGGCCAACCAGGGAGCGCACGACGTGGGGGCCAAGAGCATCGGCATGAACATCGTGCTGCCCTTCGAGCAGGAGCCCAACCCTTACATCACCCCGGAACTGAGCTTCCAGTTCCACTATTTCGCCATCCGCAAGATGCATCTTTTGATGCGCGCCAAGGCCCTGGTGGCCTTTCCCGGCGGCTTTGGGACCATGGACGAGCTCTTCGAGGCCTTGACCCTGATCCAGACATGCAAGGTCAAACCCATCCCGGTCCTGCTCTTCGGCCGCAGGTTCTGGCGCAAGGTCGTCAACTTCGAGGCCCTGGTCGAGGAAGGCACGATCAGTCCCGAAGATCTGAACATTTTCCAGTATGTCAGCACGGCGGAAGAGGCCTGGGAGGTCATCGCCTCATTTAATGGGTTGACCACGGCGGGGAAGCCTTGAGGCGTTAAGCGTTAAGCGTGATGCGTGATGCGTGATGCGTTGGCGATGCGCTTGGTTTTAAGTTTTAGGGTTTTAGGGTTAAGCGTGATGCGTGATGCGTGATGCGTAAACCGTAATTTGTAATGCGTGATGGCTTTTTGATTTTGGTTTTTATGATTCAGGGTGCGGATTTCGCGATGCTTTCGTGTATGTCGGCGATGATTCTCCCTGACAGCCTCTGCATGGCCCGGCTCATGGCTTCGACCACTGAGCCGGGATTTTTTTTGGCGGCGGGCTCGGACTCGCGGTAGGTGCGCTGGAAGATGACCTGGTCGGGAAGGTCGCGGGCGCGCAGGTCGAGTAGGGTGATGGTCAGCCCGGCCGTGGCCAGCCAGCGGTCCTCCTCGTCCACTTCCATCCATTCCTCGATCATGCCTTCAAGCTGGTGCGTGGCGGCCAGGCTCGATCCGGACCTGTTTACGGCCAGGAAGAGGCCACTTTGCTGCAGGTCGCGGCGCAGATAGTCGGGCACGAGGGCCTGCGGCGTGGAGCGCCATTGATGGTAGGCGTATTCCTGGCGGCCAAAAGACAGATCCCGGTAGACGATCTTGGCGGTGTTGAACTCCGGGGCCACCCCGAAGCGGCTGAGCGCGATGACGGCCTGGCTCGGTTGACCGGTAACGACCGGGCTTTCGTACTCCAGGGTGTAGTAGCGCACGTCCGGGGCCTTGGCGCGGGGCGTGGCGCAGCCGGTCAGCGTCAGGAGCAGTGCTCCCAGTAATAACAAAAAAAGAGAACGGATGGGCATTGCCTACTCCTCCACCTTGCGGGGGGCCTTGGGTTGTCCGAAAATGAGCTGGGCTGGCTGGTCTTTGACGTTGCCGATCAAGGCGTTCAGGTTATTTGAGGTCTGCTCAAGGTTCTCGGCGGTGGCGGCCATACGCGCCTCCAGATCCTTGATGACGGCTTGCATCTGAAACACCGTGGCATGACTCTGGGTCATGACCGCCTCGGCTTTGAGGGCCGTCGACGCCATGGCACCCATGGTCGTGTCCACATGCGGCCGGTTGGTTTCGACCATGGCCTGAACCTGCATCAGAATGTCATCAAGCCGGACCAATTCCTCGGCGGCCTTGTCCATCAGTTTGCGCGAAGCGATGACCGTCTGCTCCATGTTTTTGGCCATGGACTCCAGCCGCTGCGGGTTGGCCGCCGCGTTGATGCTGGCCAGCAGGGTGCGGATGTCGGCGGAGATGGCCCCGAACTGCGCCTCGGTCATGACCGTGTTGATTGTGGCGAAGGCCATTATGGCTTGGTCCGAGATGCCCTTGAAGTCGATGGATTGGATCTTCATGGCGATCTGGTCGATTTCGCGGAACAGCTTTTTGATGTCCGAGGGCCTGGAGGCGATGACCGGATATTCCGGTGTGAAGTTGAGCCTGGGGGAAAAATCGTGCGCTTCGGGTCCTCGCTTGTCTATTTCCACGAACATGGCCCCGGTGATCCCGACGTTGGAGATGGCCGCCACGCTGTCCACGAAACGGTTTTCGTCATCTGCGTGCTCGTCATCGATGAGGATGACAACCTCGATGAGGTGATAATCCGGGGCGATGCGGATGGCCTGGACCCGCCCCACGGGCACGCCCCGGTACTTGACCGGAGAGTCTATCCCAAGGCCCTGCACGGACTCGTCGAAATAGGTCACAAAGACCTCTCCCTTGCGCAGAAAGGAGGTCATGCCCAGCCAGATGACCGCCAGGGTGGCCAGGGCCAGGCCTGCGGTCATGAACAGTCCCACGGAAAAATTGACGCGAGCGGAAGCCATTATCTCTCCATTTCCGGCTGTCTGTTGAAGAATTGGCGCACGTAGGGGTGATCGCTTGCATTTTTCAGTTCGTGCGGATCGCCGTCGGCGATGATGGATTTGGTCTCCTTGTCGAGCATGATGACCCTTTCCGCAATGGTGAAGATGGATGAAAGTTCATGGGTCACGACGACAAAGGTCGTGCCGAGGGTGCGGTTGAGGCGCAGGATGAGGGTGTCGAGTTCGGCCGAGCTGATGGGGTCCAGGCCTGCCGAAGGTTCGTCCAGAAAAAGAATCTCCGGATTCAGCGCCAGGGCCCGGGCGATGGCCGCCCGTTTTTTCATGCCTCCGGACAGCTCCTCCGGCAGATGGTGCTCGAAGCCTTCGAGGCCGACCTGCCGCAGCTTGAGGCTGACGAGTTCCTCCACGGCTGCTCCCTTGAGATTTGAATATTCCGTGATGGGCAGAGCCACGTTTTCGCCCAGTGTCATGGAAGAGAAGAGCGCGCCGCCCTGGTACATGACCCCGATGCGGCTCAGGATCCGCTTGAAGCTGTCATCGTTGTCGGGATCAAGGACCATCCCGGCGATGGTGATTTTTCCGGCCATGGGCTTGTAGAGGCCGACCAGATGCTTGAGCAGGGTGGACTTGCCGCATCCGCTCCCGCCCAGAATGACAAAAATTTCACCGGAGTGGATGTCGAAGTTTAGGCTCTCCATGAGGATCAGGTCCCCGAAGCCCATGGTCAGGCCGCGTGCGGAAATGACTGCTTCCTGGCTCATGGCCGCCAGTACCTCAGGATTACGGCCAGGATCGAATCCACCAGGATGACGAGAAAGATGCCCGTGACCACGGCGGAAGTGGTGGCTTTGCCCACGCTGGCGGCGCCGCCGCGCACCTGGTAGCCCTTGAAGCAGCCCACCGTGGAAATGAGCACGGCGAAGATGGCGCTCTTGAAGAGGCCCCAGTTGATGTCGAAGATGGTCAGGGTGCTCATGGTCTGGGCCATGTAGGCGTTGACGGTCAGATCGAGGGTGGTCACGCCGATGAGCAGCCCTCCTGCAATGGCGAAGATGTTGGAATACATGGCCAGCAGCGGCACCACCAGCACGGAGGCGATGATCTTGGGAGCCACCAGGAACATGGCTGGCCTAAAACCCATGGTGACCAGAGCGTCCACTTCCTCGGATACCTTCATGGTCCCGATCTCGGCGGCAAAGGCCGAGCCTGAACGTCCGGCGACGAGGATGGCGGTCATGATGGGCCCCAGTTCGCGGACCATGGCCAGCGCCACCAGGGAGGCAACATAGATGTTGGCCCCGAACTGCTGCAACTGCACTGCAGACATGAAGGCCATGATCAGGCCCAGGAGAAAACTGATCAGCCCGACGATGGGCAATGCGTCAACACCGACCCGCTGCATGTAAAGGACCGTGTCGCCCAGACGCAACCTGCCCGGATGGCGCAGCAGGGACAGGAGGGTCACGGTGACCTCGCCCACAAAGGATACGTGCCTCCCCGACTGATCCCAGACCTGGATCGTCTTCATGCCGAAACGCGTCATGATGCCGGGCCTGGGCCGTTTGGCTCCGGCCGAGCGCGGCGGGTCGTCCACGCGCAGGAAGGCCAGCAGATCGCGCACATGGGCTGGCGTCCCCGCCAACTCCAGTTCGCAGCCGTGTTTTTCAGCCATGCGCCGCAACTGGAATATGACCAGCGCGCCGCAATCGTCCATGCCCGTGATCGCGCTCAAGTCGGCGCGGATCAACTTGGGCAGGGGCTTGTGGATATGCGCGAGCTGGTCCAGGACCTCGGGGGTCGTGCGCAGGTCCAGAACGCCGCTCAGGGTCAGACTCAGCTGGCCCGGCGTGTGTTCTATGGTGATTGGTGGCGTGGTTGTCATGCTGGCGGAGTCCGACATCAGTACCTCTTAGCCCACGGCCGGGGGCGCGTCTACCGCGGGCGGCATGGGCGATCCGGCGCGGCGCATCGGAAAATCGGGTCTTGAACTGATGACCGGTGTATGACAAAGGGCTTCACAAGCGGGTCATGCGGTATTATGAAGGCCCTCATTGACGATCGTGCCGCCTCGTGCGGTGAACATATAACCGGAAGTTGTACATGTTAATGCGTTTTATCTGTCTGCTTGGTTTTTTTGTTTTCGGAACCGCTGTTCCGGTCCACGCCGACGCCTCGAAGTCCATCCCGGAAGCCCTGTATCCGGAACTTGAATATCTGCTGAGCATGCCCACCTCGAACACGGACATCGCGCCCGAGAGGCTTTCCGAAATCATTGCCTTTGTGGCTTCCAGCACCGCCGAGAGCAGCATGGCCCTGCAGGACCGCGAAAAGGCCTCCGGCGCCTTTTACGCCTTCACCCTGCGCGGCGACCTGGGGCGCGTGGTGAACTACGTCTACAATCCCGACGTTCCCGTTTACGTGACCATGCCTTCATCGATTCGCGAACAGGAATGGCTGGAACCGGCCACCCGGGATGCATTGAAGCTGCTCCCCGCGGCCCTGGAACAGGGCAAGACGCTGCTGGTGCGCGGCTCCGAGCGCGAGATCATCACTCCTGACGCCAACACCGGGGGATACTATTCCTATAATCAGGATCGCGCGGTGGGGGTCTTTCAGGGCCCCACGGGACCGGTACTGGTTTCCGTGGGCATCCAGAGCGAACCTTCAGACATCGGCCGCAAGGGCTGCGTTGTCGGCGAGGATACCGACTGGAATTACCTGTATTCCGAAGAGAAGGGGCTGAACAAGACCGGGCTGGGCTGGGTCGATTCCTACATGTACAACGCCCACTCCATCATCGTCTTCGTGACCGATTCCGCCAGCGGGACCATCCGCGTCGGCTCCTTCAAATGGCTCAACGCCGGCTGGGCCAAGGTCAACATGGTCAAGCAGAGTCATATCATCAACGGGATCAAGCGGTTCACGGCGGACTTCAAGGCCGTGCTTGAATCATCCCGCCTGCCCGAAGCGCGGGAACTGGCCGCCATGTACCAGGAGCTCAAGTCCGGTAGTGAGGAGACGCTGCGCCAGATGGTGGCCCCCTATCTGGAGGCCCTCGGCGAATCCGGAGCGCTGTCTTCGCCATTCAAGAAGCTGCTCGCTTCCGGGGAGTATCTGCAGAGCATGAGCCAGCAGGAGATGGTCAAGGTCCTGCTTAAAGAATACCTGAAAGAGCAACTCGGCCGGGACAGCGTGATCCGGGTCGCCAAGGCCGACCAGCACTGGACGCCTCAGCCCTGAGGCGTTCCGCGCGCTGATCGGTCCGCACCCTTCAACGGGGGAAGCATGACGGGCATAACGATCGTAACGGTCCTCCTGCATACACGGTTTTCTCGTCTTGACGGGAAGCGCCGGGATGCCTTTGTGACCGCTGGAACGAGGCGATGAGCGGGGCCGCCGAGGAAGCCCGAAACCGGGCCCGCCATATCCGTGACGAGGCCTTGGCAAGGCACGCCGAACGAGACAGGGCTTCACTGACGGCCCTGCATGCGGAGCTTGCCGAGGTGCGGGCCTTGCTCGCCGGTCAGCAGGAACAGCTTGCCCGGCTGACCTCCCTGATCGTCGATTTGACCTCCCGGCATATTTCCCATGATCTCCCGGCCGTCTCCCCTTCGTCCCCTCGTCCTCTCTCCGCTCGAAAACGCGCTGCCCTGGAGCGCATCAGGGACCTGCGCACCCAGGACCTTTCTTTTGCCAGCATTACAGAAATCTTCCAGGCCGAGGGCGTACCGACCCTGTCCGGCCAAGGACAGTGGTCCAAGGGTACCCTTTGGAATCTCTGGAAGAATCACGCCCACCAGCTCCCAGCAGAAGGCCTTGGCCGCGGTCCTGAATAGTCCTGCTTTTTTGAGTTGCTTGCGGCCGTGGACGCCTCAGGGAAAGTCGCGATGGAGTTCTTCCAGCAGGCTTGGCTGATTCTCCAGAATGTCCTGCAGGGCCTCGACAGCCTGGGTGTCGAAAGCGGTTCCCTTTTTGCTGAGCAGTTCGTTCATGGATTTTTGCTGTCCAAGGCTGGGCCGGTAGGGCCGGTGCGAGGACATGGCTTCGAATGCGTCGGCCACACCGAGGATGCGGGCTTCGAGCACGATCTCATCCTCTTCGAGGCCAAACGGATATCCGCTGCCGTCCAGCCGCTCATGGTGCTGCAGCATAATATCGGCCACGGGCATGACAAAGGGGATATCCTTTACAATCTGGTACCCGATCTCCGGGTGGCACTTCATAAGATTCATTTCCGCTTCGCGCAGTATGCCGGGCTTGGCCAGAAATTCGGCCGGTATGTAGATTTTGCCGATGTCGTGGAGCTTGGCCGCTGTCTTCAGCCCCAGCAGTCGCTGTGAATCAAGATCCAGAGCGGTGCCGATGAGCCCGGCCAGCCTGGCCACTCTGGCCTGGTGCCCCGCCGTGTAGGGATCGCGGATCTCCGTCATGCGGGCCAGGGCCTCCACGGTTTTGTCCAGGGTTTTCTGGAGAATGACCAGTCTCTCCGTCTGCAACAGTTCCTTTTCCTTCTGGTCTGTAATATCGCGCAATATGCCGATCAGGCGCCACGTCGTATCCGCATCGCGAAATACATCCATGTACTGGGCGATCCAGCGCACCGTTCCGTCGTGCAGGAGGATGCGATGCTCAGCCTCGCGGGTCTGGCCGCTGTCCTTGCAGTCGTGGATGGTTCTCACCAGGGCTGCCCGGTCTTTCGGGTGCACCGATCCGAAGAGCCCGGTGAAGTCTCCTTCGACAGCGGGCGGGACGAAATGCATGAGCCGTTCAAAGCCCTGGCTCCACTGGCACGTACCGCCCAGGATGTCCCATTCCCAACGGCCCAGTGTGTCCGTGCGGTTGAGAAGCGCCTGTTTGGTGGCTTGCAGGCGCAGGGAGCCGAGGTACTGTTGCAGGATCTCCACGAGCACGTCACTGTCCATGGGTTTGATCAGAAAGCGATGAATCTGGCCGGAATTGATGGCCTCGATGACCCGATCGATGCTGGCGTGACCGGAGAGGATGATGCGTATGGTTTCCGGATGGCGCGTGCGCACAATGGAAAGAAATTCCGAGCCACTCATGCCCGGCATCTGTTCGTCGGCGACGACGATATCGACCGGTGTCGAGTCGATCAACTCCAGAGCCTGGAAAGCGGATTGGGCGAAAAGCTTGCGAAAGGGCGCCTTGTGGAGGGCGCGGCGCAGACCGTCCAAAACAGCGGGTTCGTCATCGATGAAAAGAACGCATTGCTCGCGGTCATTCACACTCTGTATCATGGTGTCTCCTGGCCGAAGCGGCACGTTTCGGAATGCTCAAATTCTGTGATTGGTTCTTTTTCATGTTTCTTCTGCTTTTGGGAATTCAGGCCGGGGCGACAAGTATTTGCTTCCAGACCATCACTGCCAAGCGCAAAGCAAAGCCTATTTTTCTTTTACTTGCTTTTGGCGAATGATCAATGTAAAAATTATACGATCATACAAATATTGGTAAATCAGTGAAAAAAGATACGAAAAATCAAATTCTGCGTGTCGCATGCACCTGCCTTGGGCCAATTTCACTCGTCCAAGGAAGGTGATGCCCATGGATAAAGTCATCAGCCTGTTTCGCGAGAAGCAATCCTGGCTCATGGAGAGGATTCTCGGATACGCCACGGAACATGGCTATGCCCGCCACACATCGACTCTGCTGGAAGCATGGCGACACTCCATAGCAGGCCTGACGGAGGCCCTGGACACGGCGCTTTCAAGCACTGGCGAAGACTTTGCAAATATCACCGTTGATACGGACTGGAGTCACGACCCAGTCACCCGTTTCAGCATCGAGGAGTCCCGCAAGCATCGCGAGCGCGGCGTATCGCTGGGCATGTTTCTGGGTCTGTTTATCTATTACCGCCAGACCTATCAGGACTGCCTGCGCGAGTTTCTTCCCCCGGGAGCGGAGCGGGACCGTTTGGAGCATCTGGTGGTGCGCCTTTTTGACCGCATGGGCGCGGCCTTTTGCGTCCAGTGGGCGCAATCCAAGGATGAAACCGTCATGGCGGGCATGTCCTCCATGCTGCGATCCATGACGAATGAGAAGAATCGCTACCTTGCTTTTTTTGAAAGCGTTACGGCTCCGGTCATTTTCGTAGACAGTTCCGGCGCCATTGTAGATCTCAATTCCGCCGCGGCCAGGCTCGTCAACGCGGACGCGAGGCCCGGGCAGGAATACTACACCACTGAGTCCGGAAACATGTCCGAAAGGCTGACTCAAAAACAAGTCGAGGACGTTTTTCCCTGGCTGGCGGAGTTGGTGCGTATCGGTCTGAGCGTGGACGATTCGCCCACGGAGCGTGAAGTGTCTTTATCCGGTCCGCTCGCAGAGAGGCATTTCAGGGCGGTTTTCAGCACGCAGCCTGGTGTGTCGGCGACGGCCATTGTTTTTTCCCTTATCTTGTACGAGGAGACCGAAGAGCGCCAAGCCAGAGAGCTTGTCATCAGGGCCAAGGAAGAATTGGAGCGCACCTTCGACACCATCTCGGATCTTGTTTTTCTGGTCGACAACAGCTGCACCATCCTGCGGGCCAACAAGGCCCTGGCGGATCAGCTCGGGGTGTTGCCCAGGGATCTCATCGGGCGATTCTGCCGGGACGTGTTGGGATGCACCTTTTGTCTGGATCCGGACGAAGGCTGTATCCCCGATGGCGTTCCCGTTTCATTCCAGAAGATGCCGGGCAAATTTCATGTCAATCGCAATGTCCTTCGCGATGGAGAGGGAAATTCCTTTGGCAGTGTTTTCGTGGCCCGCGACGTGACCGTCATGGAGCGCATTCAAGGGACGCTTCTGAATATCGAAAAAAAGTACAAGAATATTTTTGAAAATGCTCGGGAAGGCATTTTCCAGAGCACGCCCGAAGGGCAGTTCCTGAGCCTCAATCCATCCATGGCCCGCATCTTCGGTTTTGATTCGCCCCAGGAAATGCGGGCAAGCTTTACGGATATCGGCAATCAGATGTACGTCTTTCCCGAAGACCGAAGGCGCTTACTCGAAGAAGGACTGGCCACCGGAGAGATGGCAAACAGGGATGTGCAGATGCGGTGCAAGGACGGCTCGGTCTTCTGGGCTGAATTGAATGGACGGGTAGTGTTTGATGACCAAGGCCAGGTGGACTATTTTGAAGGGTTTTTGTCGGATGTGTCCGAGCGGCACCGGTTTATCGAAGAGCTGGCGCAGAGCGAAAAACGCTTCCGAAGCCTGGTGGAGACAATGAGTCAGGGGCTCGTGCAGATTGATGACCAGGGTGTACTCATCTACTGCAACGACCACTTCTGCGAGTTGGTGGAGGTTTCCCGGGAGGATATGCTGGGAGAACCCCTGGCCTCGCTGATTCATCCCGACGACACGGAAGTCTTCGGGGGGCTCCTCAGTTATGGCCTTGACCCGACACCCGGAGTGCATCTTGATATCCGCTTCAAGAGGAGGGATTCCCACGCGTTCACGATTGTAACTCCGGTGCGCTTTTTACCCCAGCAGGAGGACGAGCGGGGGTTTTGGCTGCTGGTCATGGATGTCACCCAGCGCAAGCTTCTGGAAGGCCAGTTGCTGCAGACCCAGAAATTGGAGGCCATCGGTCAGCTCGCGGCGGGCATTGCTCACGAGATCAATACCCCGACCCAGTATGTGCTCAACAACATGTGGTTCATCAAGGAATCCATCGAGCATCTCCACGACGCCCTTGTCCATCACGATGAGTTCTTTGATCGGATCGCGGCCGAGCCGGCTCTGCTTGGTGAGGTCGCGGCGCTGCGCACCTTTGATGTCGACCGTCAGATCTCCTTTTATCTTGAGGAGTTGCCGACAGCAATCTCCGAAACTCTGCAGGGACTGGAGCGGATCACCGCCATTGTCGGCTCGGTCAAGCAGTTCGCCCACCCCGGTCACGAAATGCAGCAGGATGTCAATCTCAACACGCTGGTGGAAAGCACCGTCAACCTGTCCCGCAACGAATGGAAATACGTGGCGCAGATGACCACGGACCTGGACCCGGAACTTCCTGTCGTGTCCTGCCAGATGCAGGAGATAGGGCAGGTGCTCCTGAATCTCGTCATCAATGCCGCGCACGCCATTGTCGATGTCGGGGGCGAAAAAACCGGGGCCACGGGTAACATCAGCATCAGCACGCGCCTGCAGGGCGAGTGGGCAGAGATTCGGGTGCAGGACACGGGAACCGGTATCCCCGAGCATGCGCAGGGGCATATCTTCGAACCTTTTTTTACGACCAAGCCGGTGGGCATGGGCACAGGCCAGGGGCTCTTTATCGCTCATCGCGCGGTGGTCAAGAATCACGGCGGGACTATCAGCTTTGAAACCGGGGCCGAAGGCACAACCTTTATCATCCGGTTGCCTTTGGCGGGCAAGGGACGGGACGGGGAGCATGCATAATCTCTGGAACAATGGCGAGAGATTGTCGACATGAGCTGGATAACGATAAATCACAGGCAGATTGAATGATGATAGAATCTGAAAGAGAATCTGAATTTGAGCTTTCACTGAACAGCTGCTTCGAGCCGCAGCGGCGCTTTGAGATTATGCGCGATATTTTCGACAGCTTGAGCGAACATATCGCGGTGCTGGATCTGGATGGGCACATCGTCGACGCCAATGCGAGCTGGCGGCGGTTCGTGTCGGAGAATTCGGGGGGAAAGTCGTGCCGGATAGAAGGCGAAAATTACATCGGGGTCTGTGAAAACTCCAGAGGAGTCTTCTCCGAGGAAGCCCGCGCCGCAGCCGCCGGAATCCGGGCCGTGCTCGCAGGAGAGATCCCTTTCTTCCGGTTGGAATATCCCTGTCATTCTCCTGGCGAGAAACGCTGGTTTATGATGACGGCCACTCCTCTTGTCTCGCACGGTGTCATTGACGGCACGGTAGTCGCCCACATCCAGATCACGTCACGCAAGCTGGCAGAGGCGGCCCTGGTCCGCTACGAGCGCGCCATTGCCTCGTCTTCCTCCCTGGTCAGCATCATCGATCTCGATTTTGTCTATCAACTGGTCAACGACAGCTATCTCAAGGTGCACCGCAGAAAACGCGAGGAAATCGAGGGGCATAAGGTCGTCGAAATCATGGGTCAGGATGTTTTCGATAAGTTTGTGCAGCCGAACCTTGAACGATGTTTTGCCGGGGAAACAGTGCAGTTCGAGGCCTGGGTCGATACCACGGGTGCGGGCAGGTGCTGCTATGCGGTGACCTATTACCCCTACCGCGAGCGCGACGACTCCATCTCCGGGGCCGTGGTCACGGCCACGGACATCACCGAAGCCAAGCTCCTGCGGGATGAACTCGCCGGGAGCGCCCGTCGGCTGGCCGAGGCCCAGCGGCTGGCGCAGGTCGGCAGCTTCGAGAAGGACTACGTGCACGGCACCAAGAGCTGGTCCGAGGAATTCTGCCGCATCCTCGGGTATGACCCGGATGAGGTCGATCCGGATTTTAATCTGTTCATGCACCATATCCACCGCGAAGATGAGCCCGATTTCCAGAAAAATTTCGAGGCGGCCCAGTTCAGCGGAGAGGATTTTTCCACCGAACTGCGCATCCTCACCGTGCAGGGCGAGGAGAAGCACGTCAGCCTGACCTGCGGCTTCGACCTGCAGGAGGACGGAACGTATTTCCGCCTGCACGGAGCCATGGCCGACGTGACTTCGCGCCGCCTGGCCGAGTTGCGTCTGGAGCGGCTGGCAAACACCGATGAGCTGACAGGGTTGCCCAATCGGCGGCATTTTCTGGAGACGGTTCGCAAGGAGATCGTCCGGTCCAGACGTTTCGGCAAATCCTTGAGCGTGGGCATGGTCGACATCGACAATTTCAAGAAGGTCAATGATGTTCATGGTCACGGGGTGGGCGATCTGGCCCTGCAGCATGTTGCCAGGACCATGACGCACGGGCAAAGGGCCATTGACGTCGTCGGGCGACTTGGCGGCGAAGAATTCTGCATCCTTTTTCCGGAAACGGGGATGGATGCCGGAACCGTCGCGGCGGAGCGCGTGGTCAAGGTTCTTGCCGATTCGGTTTTGGAACATGGGGATCTCAAGCTGCGGCTTACTGTCAGCATCGGCCTGGCCGAGCATGCGCACGGCGAGGACGTGGATGCTCTTCTGAAGCGTGCCGACGATGCGCTGTATGAAGCCAAAAGAAGCGGAAAGAACAGGGTTTGCACGTCTGCTTAACCCTGAATCCCAGGATTTTTCGTGGAGCGCAGTGGGTATTTTCTCGATCATTCAAGGAGGGCTTATGGCTGAACTGATGGCCCAAGCCGAGAGGCTGCCAAAGGTTTCTACCGAAGCGGCGCGACACTATGCGGAGCTGGAAGACGTACTCCTGGACGCGGTCAACGCGCGCATGACGGCGCTGACCGGTCTGGCTGATCTCATCGGCGGCAATCCCGTGGAAGTCATGCTGACCAACCATCGCTACCATGCCTCCTTCATGACCACCGTGTTTCATTTCGGGAGCTACGGCCTTTTGGCCAAAACTCTGCCCTGGGTTTACCGGACCTACCATAACCAGGGCTTTGCCCATGCCTATTTCCTTCTGGAGCTTGAGGCCTGGCGGGATGCCATCCGCGAGGCCATGCCGGAAGACGGCACGGAAATACTTTTTGTCTACGAGTGGATGCTCGCACGGCACAAGGATGTGGTCACGCTCTCTTTGCTACCGGCCGAAGATATGGCGCTTGCGGATGAAAAGTGGCGGTCGGCCTCTGAAGAACTCACTGCCGCGCTTTTGGCCGGTGATGTAACGACGTGTCAGGGCTTGACCAGGCGCATGGTTCGGAACGCATCGGAGATGGTCGAATTCTTCGTTCATGTCCTGCAACCGGCGCTGTACACTATCGGCGCGCGCTGGGAGAACGGAGTGATACGCGTGGCCCAGGAGCATCTGGCTTCGGCCGTTGTGTCCCGCATTCTGGCGTCCATCCCGGTGGCGGAATTCGCCGAAGTCACGTCGCGAGGCAATGCCGTGGTCAGCGCTGCCAACGAATTTCATGAGGTAGGGGCCTGGATGGTCGCCTATTGTCTGGAGAGTGACGGATGGGACGTTCGATATCTTGGGGCGAACCTCCCCGGCGAGGATCTTTTGGCCTTTGTGCGCGCCGAAAAGCCCGATCTGCTCTGCCTGTCCGTGACCATGGCCTTCAACCTTGCTTCGGTCAAAAGGATCATCTCTGGCGTGCGGGCTGAAACGTCCCTGGCTCAGACAAAGGTTCTTGTTGGCGGACAGGCCCTGCTGAACGACCCTTCGTTGGCGCATGATTTGGGCGCCGATGCGTTTGCCGGGGATTGCAAGGACGCCATCGAAGCGGCCAGAAGCTTTTGTAGACGGGAGGAATGATGGATTTTTGCACACGCATTTCCTGGACGCGGGTCCTGGCGGAATTCTTGGAGCGCGCAGACAGTCTTGTGGTGATCCTGGCCGATGCAGAGGGCCGCATCGTGGAGTGCAATCTGGCCTTGATGCGCTTTCTGCATAAAGACGCGCGCCCCCTGGGCAGGCTTCTGGGTGAGATATTTCGGTCTACGGATGGCACGATTCCGGATTTTTGCGCGTTCGGCCCCGACAATCCGCCCCTGCCCCAGATCCTGAGGCTGCGCGGCAGCGACGATGTGTTCAAGGTGACCTGCTCCGTTCAGGACTCGGAGATGCTTGTCCTGGCCGAGCGCATAGGTTGTTCCAACAACGTGGTCATGCAGACCATGTCCTCACTGACCAACGAGCTGGTCGGCATCGGCCGCGAGCTGTCGCGCAAGAATCGGGAGCTCCGGGAAACCAAAAGTCGGATCGAAGCCATCAGCCGCACGGACTCTCTGACCGGCCTTGCCAACAGAGGCTTTTTCATGGAGCGCCTTCAAGAGTCCATTTCCCTGGCCGATCGGCATAAGCAGGAGCTTTGTCTGCTCATGGCCGATCTTGACCACTTCAAGCGGGTCAACGACACGCATGGCCATGACGCGGGGGACAGGGTCTTGCAGGCCTTTTCGGCGATATTGAGCCGCTCATGCCGCAAAGAGGATCTTGCGGCCCGCGGAGGTGGCGAGGAATTCCTCGTGCTGCTGCCCATGACAAACGAGGAGGATGCCTTGCGCATGGCCGTTCGGATTTGCGCCTCCATGCGCTTGCTTGATGTCCTGGAGCAGGGTGCGCCGGTCACGGTCAGCATAGGTGTGGCCTGCCATCATCACGGAGGCAGCCCCGATCAGGTGCTTGGCCGCGTGGATCAGGCCTTGCAGCGTGCCAAGGAGCAGGGGCGCGACCGGGTCACCCTGTGACGAAAACAAGCACGCTGGTCGCCATGGAGGGTGTGTGAGCGAAAAAATTCTTTTTGTGGATGATGAGAAATTTGTGCTCGCAACATTTAGGCGCAATCTGCACAGGCATTTCAAGATTGAGACGGCCGAAGGGCCCATGGCGGCGCTGCAGCAATTGGAGACCAACGGACCCTTTGCAGTGATCGTCTCCGATCTGAAAATGCCGAAGATGAACGGGGTGGAACTCCTGAGCCTGGTCAAGAGCCAGTATCCTGATACGATCCGCATCATGCTCACCGGCCAGGGGGATCTGGACGCGGCCATGGCGGCCGTGAATCAGGGCGCGATCTTTCGTTTTCTGACCAAGCCCTGTTCCCCGGAAGCGCTGCTGAGCGCCGTAAACGACGGCCTGGGCCAGCACCGCTTGGTAATGGCCGAGAGGCAACTGCTGCAAGGCACTCTGCGCGGCTGCATTCAGGTCTTGTCGGAGCTTTTGGCCCTGGTCAGCCCCAAGGCCTTTGGCCGGGGAGAGCAGGGCAAGGCGTTGGTCTCTGAGATCGTGCAGATTCTGAAGCTCGAAGGGTCGTGGAAGTATGAGCTGGCGGCCATGCTCAGCCAGATCGGGTGCATCACCCTGCCGCCGAAAATTCTGGAGCAAAGGATTTCCGGAAAAAAACTATCCGCCGAGGAGGAGCAGATTTTCCTGATGCATCCCGGAATCGCGGGGAACCTGCTCCGCAATATTCCCAGATTGGAGAGCGTGGCCGAGATGGTCTCCGGCCAGGAACTGCCCCTGGCAGACGGACCCACTCCGGGCGCGATGATCCTCAAGGCCGCATTGGATTTCACGGACATGACGTCGGCCGGAATATCCGAAGATGAGGCCTTAACGCGCATGCGCGAACAGCCGAAAGTCTATGATGCCAGGGTTGTCAATGCGCTGTGCGAGGCGCTGGGCAGGAGAAACAGGAGCGAGATGCAGTGTCTGGCCATCAGTGAATTGCGCGAAGGCATGGTCCTGATCGATCCCGTGGTGAGCGGCAAGGGCGCGGTGCTGATGCAAAAAGGCCAGGTCATCACCAGCGCCGCCTTGGCGCGTTTCAGCAACTTTGGAGCGATCCTGGGCATCAGGGAGCCGATCAGCGTTCTGGTCAAGGTGGAGCAGAACGCGCTTGCCGACGCGGAATGATGCGGTCTTCGTGACCGCGGCATCTATCTTAAAAGACGCAGCAGGTCCGGCATGAAGGTAGGCACGGACCAGCCAAGATAGCGATTGAAAGTTTCCAGAATCGCGACCAGCAGCAGGCTTGCGTGCACCAGCGAGAGTGCGGCTACACCGACCATGGAGACCTTCAGGCGCATGGGGTTTTCGCTGGTGCCTACCAGAAGGGCGAGGGTCATGGACAGGCCCAGGCAGGCGGTAGCGGCGATGCCGGCGTAATAGATCTGGGGCAGGTGCAGGTTGAAGACGCCTTTCAAACTCGCATAGAGCCATATCAGCACCACAAGGACAATCAGGCCGCAGACAAGATGCCATTTGGCCAGAAAGGGGGCGGCGAAGCGGTAATAGTCCCGCCCCCAGTCATCGGCGTTGCGTCGCAGCAGCAGGTAGCACAAGCCCGCGCCCGCTGCCAGGTACAGGGACAGGGGCAGCCAGAGCGCCATGAGCGGCCACAATGCCGAACCCCACGGCGGCAGAAAGGCCGGGGAGTCGATGCCGACATTGCGGAAGAGGAGCAGTCCCAGCCCGGCCAGCGCCCAGTATCCGTACTTGATGGGCAGGTTGGCCACGCATCCGAGCAACAGGTGGACGATCCTTCGTTCCCGGGCCATTTTCCATCCCAGATCATACCCCGCCAGAGTCAGACTGCCGAACAAGGGCAAGGCCGCCGAGGCGATGAGCAGCAGGCGGTTGTCGGCGACAAAGGCTGATTGCCAGAATGGGCGGGAAGCCAACGCAGCGGCACAAACTATGACGAGCAGCCAGAAAAGGACATGTCCGCCAAGAGCCAGCCGGGACATCTGCCGGGCAGTGCGGGCGGGAAATGGTTTTCCTGAGATGATGCCGATGAGTTCGCTGACCAGGGCAATGGCCGGCGCGCCCCAGAAAATGGAAGCGACGAGCAGGGGCAGGGGCAGCAGGGCAAATGCCCAATGGGGAAGAATGAGTTCCATGGGAACCTCGCGCACGGGTGTCGTTACAGTCGAATTTGCGGTCGTTCCATCCAGTCCAGCCGAATGCTTAAGGCTGAAGGATCGGCTCCATGAGTCCAGGTGAGCATTGCTGGGTGGGTACGACTACGGGCAGGCCGGAGTGGCCGAATGGGGGCTTTCTGCCCCAAAAGCGCGCAAGAGGCAAGGTAGCGCTACCCTTGAAAAATAAAGGGTTCTCTCCTATGCCTTGGCGTTGATGGGGGAGACAATGGTGGCTGACACATGAGATCAACGCTGGCCTTCGCGGCCGGAATCATCGTGGGTTTCCTGCTTGCCTGGGCAAGCGGGCCCGCGATCACGCAACGTGTCAGCGATTGGTCGGCATTGCTGCGGACAGAGGTGCCTGGCCCGATGCGCATCGGTTTGGAGTCCCTGCAAGGCAAATTGTCCCCCATTATCGGACCGCCTGAAAAGCTTCCCTCGGCTGCGATTCTGCGCAGACCGGTGACCCGCTCCGTGCGCATGACCAGATCAAACCTGATCCTGGCTCTACCATCCTTCATCGCGACCAACGCGACGGCCCCTGTCGCTGCCGTTCCCGAGGCCGCGCAAACACACGCCGACAACGCGCCCATAGCTTCCCGCCCATCCCTGACCGGGTCGGTCAAAGCCGAGGCCTTGGCGGAAAATGCATCGGACGCCTTGTCGGGCCCTGCTTCTCTTGCCGAACCGGTTTCCGTGTCGGCCTCACCGGCAAGCTCCGGTGCAAAAAAGGGCTCGAAAAACAAGGTACACGCGGTGACGCCGGAAGGGGATTACGCCCGGGCGCTCAAGAGCTACCAGAGCGGGCGACACGCCTTGGCTCGCGAGCAGTTTGCCGCATTCCTGCAGGCGTTTCCTGGGCATTCGCTTGTGCCCAACGCCCTCTACTGGAGCGGGGAGACATGGTATGCCCAGGCCCATTACGACCACGCTACCAAGTACTTTGCGCAGGTCGTGCAGGATCATCCCCGCCATGCCAAAAGCCCGGACGCACTCCTCAAGCTGGGCTACTCGGCCATGCGCCAGGGTCTGCTCGATCAGGCCCGGGTCTACCTGCGGCAGCTGGAGACCCGCTATCCGGACAGCCCGGCTTCCAGGCTCGGACGTCAGGCGCAAGGCCGTCTGCAGGGACAAAATAGCTCCAACGGGGCGGTGCTGGCCCGTGGATGAACTTAGCGCCAGCCTGGCCCTGCGCCACACCCGAGGTTTGGGGCCGCGCACCTGGAAGCGACTGCTTACGTGTTATGGCAACGCTCGGACCGCTGTGGCGAACTGTTCGGCCTGGACCGCACGCGGCCTTGTCTCGGCGCGGGTGCAGGCCGAGTTCATGAGCGGAACAGGGCGGGAAAAGGCTGAAAAAGAGCAACGCAGGGTTGAGGCCTGCGGCTTTGGCGTCGTTCACTGGGCCGACCCCGCATACCCCGACATGTTGCGCGAGATTCCGGATCCGCCCCTTTATCTGTATTATCTCGGAGATCCAAGCCTTCTGGCCCGGCCGTGCGTGGCCGTGGTAGGGTCCCGGGACGCCTCGCGCTACGGAGCGGGCATGGCGGAGAGCATTGCCGCATCCCTCAGCTTGGCCGGAGTCTGCGTGGTTTCCGGATTCGCCCAGGGCATCGATCGTGCCGCTCATCACGGCGCTCTGCGCGGTGTGGGCGGAACCGTGGCCGTACTGGGCACGGGCCTTGATCTGGTGTATCCGGCCTCCAACGCTTCTCTCTGGAAACAGATCTCCGCACACGGGCTCATTGTCAGCGAGTTTTCTCCGGGCACCAGACCCGAAAGCATGAATTTTCCGCACCGTAACCGCATTGTCAGCGGCCTTTCTCTGGGTGTACTGGTGGTCGAAGGGGCGCTGGGCAGCGGCAGCCTGATCACCGCCAAGCTTGCCCTGGCCCAGAACCGCGACGTTTTCGCTCTGCCCGGTCCGGCCAACATGAAGACCTACCAGGGCTGTCACCAACTTATCCGCCAGGGAGCGTGTCTGGTGCAAAGCGCTGAAGACATCCTGCGAGAATTGCACCCACGCTTGGGGGCGCACCTTGCGACGGACCCGCCCACTGCTCCGGCTTGTCCCCGCGAACCGGATGACCCGGAGCAGCAGGTCTTGCACCGTCTGCTTGCAGGCGGCGAGCCCGTGCATATCGACACCCTCGGCCGACGGACGGGTTGGGCGGCAAACAAGGTCAGTTCCACGCTTCTTTTCATGGAACTTAAGGGCATTGTGAAGCAGCTCCCGGGCATGTACTATGCCTTGGCAACGTGACCGAAAGACTATCCGGAGACACAATATATGCAAAAGATACCCCTGCAATTGGCCAAACCGGAAATGGTGCTGGCCAAGCCCGTGACCCGCGAAAACGGCATGGTGCTCATTGCCGCCGGCACGGTCCTGACCGCGGGGCTCATCACCAAGCTGGACAACATGGGCGTGGAATTGCTCGTGGTCGAGGGCGAAACTCTGGAGATGGGCGGCGGCTGCAGCGAGGAAGTGCTGGTCAAAAAGCGGGAGCGACTCGACCGGCTTTTCCGGAATTTCGGGGATGACAGGTACATGCAGCGGGTCAAGCAGCTCGTTTCCGAATATTATGTCCGGCAATGCGCGCTGGCTGCCGCGGCCCAGGCGGCGCGGGAAGGAGGCGAGTGATGGAAGAAGATCTGCGCACCAAGCAAAAGGGTCAGATCCTGGCGGTCAAGGATCTGCCCACCCTGCCGGGCGTCCTGCAGGAGGTCGCGATTCTGGTGGAGAATCCCAACTCCTCGACAGATCAGATCAGCAAGGCTATCTCAAAAGATCAGGTTCTCTCGGCCAAGGTTCTGAAGATGGTCAATTCGCCCATCTACGGTTTTCCGGGGCGCATCGGCTCCATTCAGCACGCCCTGGTGCTGCTGGGCTTCAACGTGGTCAAGGGCATCATCATCTCCACGTCGGTCTTTGATGTTATGAACGAGAACATGAAGGGCCTCTGGGAGCATAGCCTCGGCTGCGCCCTGGCCAGTTCCGCCATCGCCCGCGCCATCGGCTGCAAGGATCCCGAAGAGTACGCCGTGGCGGGCCTGCTGCATGACATTGGCAAGGTCGTGGCGGCGGTGCAGCTCCCCGACAGCCGCGTGGCCATCGACACCCTGGTGCGCGAAAAAGACATCGCCTACCGGCAGGCCGAGAGCGCGGTCCTCGGGTTTTCCCATGACCGCATCAACATGTGGTTGTGCAACTACTGGAACCTGCCCGCCAATCTCAAGGAGGGGCTAACGTACCATCACCGGCCCATGTCGGCCACCCTGTACCCGAAGATCGCGCAGGTCGTGCACGTGGGCAACTTTCTGGCCCGCCTGTTCGGTGTGGGCAACGGCGGCGACGATCAGGTCAGCCCTCTGGACGAGGGAGTGCTGGAAGCTCTGGAGATCACCCCGGATGTCCTTTACAAGATCATGGATGGTCTGGAACGAGAATTCGTGGACCTGATGTAAAACCGCCATGAAGGACGCCAAACATTTTTTTCTGGTCACCGCGGACCCCAAGCTCGAAGGGGGGCTGCGCGCACTGTGGCCCGAGGACGAGGTCAAATGGACCTGCTTCGGGCGGGGCACCTCGGCGCTGGAGTTTCTTTTTACCGAGCCCCCGGATCTGCTCGTCGTGGACGAAAAGTTGCCGGACCTGGCCGGGGTGGAGCTTGTCCGGCTGATCAAGGGCGAGAATGTCTACCGCCAGGTGCCGGTGGTACTCTGCCTGGCCGACGAGGGTGTGGCCGAAACCCTCGATTTCAGCACCCTGGAGATCGACGACTTCCTGGTCAGGCCCATCTCGCCGTCCATCGCCAAGGGCCGTCTGGTCCTGGCCTATCACCGCTCCACCCGCGAGCTCGACGCCAGCCCCCTGACCAAGCTGCCCGGCAACACCTCCATCACCAACAGGATTCAGGACCTCATCGATCGCCGGGAAGATTTCGCCCTGGCATACATCGACCTGGATCACTTCAAGTCGTTCAACGACAAATACGGTTTTTCACGTGGGGACGAGGTTCTGCTCATGACCGCGCGGGTCATCGTCAATTCCATCCGGGGGTTCATGGGGAGCAGCACTTTCGTGGGCCACGTGGGCGGGGATGACTTCGTGTTCATCGTGCCGCCGGACAAGGCCGAAAGCGCCTGTCGGCAGGTCATCGACAATTTCGACTCCATCGTGCCGCACTTCTACGATCAGGAGGACCGCGCGCGCGGGGCCATCCGTTCCATTGATCGCCGGGGCAAGGAGCAGGTTTATCCGCTCATGGCTATCTCCATCGCCGTGGTCCTTAACCGGGACGGCAAACTCAAGCATTTTGGCGAGGCTTCCCAAATCGCCATGAACCTGAAAAAGGAAGCCAAAAAGAACCCACAGAGTTGCTATGTCATGGACAAACGCCTCGGCGCCTGAGCCTGTCGCCCTTTTCCTGCTCTATCTGGACGCCCAGCGCGGCTATTCCCCGGCCACCGTGGCCGCCTACGAGACCGACCTCGCGGGCGCGCACCTGTTCCTTGGGCGCAGAAACAAGGGCTTTGACGCGCCGTCCGCGGTGACCAAGGCCGACATTACCGCCTACCTGGCCGATCTGCACCGGCGTGGCCTGGCCAAATCGAGCGTCTGCCGCAAGCTCTCCGCCCTGCGCGCCTTTTACCGCTTCCTGCGTCAACGCAAGATGGCCGTGGAAGATCCCTGCGCATCCTTAAGCAACCCCAAGCTGCCCAAGGTTCACCCCAAGGTGCTCAATGTCGACCAGGCCATCCACTTGGTCGAGACCGACGTCGCCCCCGACCCCGAAGGGTTGCGCAATCTGGCCCTGCTGGAGGTGCTTTACGGCTCGGGGCTGCGCGTCAGCGAGGCCCTGGGGCTTGATTTCGCCCACGTGGATCTGGATCAGAAGCTGGTGCGCGTGCTCGGCAAGGGCCGCAAGGAGCGGGTGGTTCCCCTCACGGGTCCGGCTGCGGAACGTCTGCGGCGCTATCTGGAACAGCGCGGGGCCTTCGGTCCGGCGGCGCGGGAACAGGCCATCTTTCTGGGCAGGCGGGGCGGGCGGCTGACGCGCAAGCAGGCCGACCGCATCGTCAAGGAAATAGCCCTGCGCAGCGGAGCGCCGTGCTCCATAAGCCCCCACACCCTGCGCCACAGCTTCGCCACGCACATGCTCCAGGCCGGGGCGGACCTCAGAAGCGTGCAGGAACTGCTCGGACATTCCCGCATCTCCACCACCCAGCGCTACACCCACCTGGACCTGGCGCAGGTCATGCGCGTCTACGACGCCTCCCACCCCCTGGCCGGGGGCGGGGACAAGGAAGACTAGCTGACTGTTGCAGGCCGCTCCAAAACGGCGATCTGCTGCGTCAGCGAAAAAAGCCAGACCGCTTATGTATGCGCAATACACTGCGCTTCCTTGCATCTCACCATTTTTGAACGGCCTGCAAGGCTAAGGCTACTGCATTTGGTCGAGTCCGGTCACGGGCACGGTCAGGTCGTTGGTCAGGACCCACAGTGCCAGCATGTGGCGCAGGGTCAGGTCGGCCTGGGCGAGGGCCTGCCTGTCCGCTTCGCGGCCAGCCATCTCCTGGATGGCCAGCATGTATTCCCTGGCCAGGGTGAAATCGGCGCAGATCTCGCGCACGAAATCTTCGTACAGGTCGGGCTCTTCCTGAAAGAGCTGGTCGAGGACGCTCATGGTCCGGGTCAAGGAGAAGAGGGTGATGTCGGAAAGCTGAGGCATGATCTGTCTCCATGAAAAGAGCCGGTTGCGGAGAATTCCGTAACCGGCTTGTGTTATGGTGAATGAGAAAAATTACAAACCGAGTTGGCTCAAAAGATCGTCCACGTCCGTCTGGGAGCTTGCGTCCTGCGGGCCTTTGAGGCTCGTGGCCCGGGCCTTGGAGGTCTGGCGGATTTCTTCCACGGACTGCTCGGGATTGAGCTCCAGGGCTTTCATGGACAGGCCCGTGGCCATGTAGAGTTCGAAAACCACCTTCTCGATCTGTTGCAGGGCCGCAACGATGCGCTTGATGCGCTGTCCGGTCAGGTCCTGGAAACTCAAGGCAGTCATGATTTCCATCAGATCTTCGCTTAGGGCCTGATTGCCTGCACGCAGTTCCGCGATTTCCGGGCGAGCTGCGCCGTTGTCCAGGGAGTCGAGGAGGGTCATGGCGCGCTCGCTTGAATCCAGGTGCTTTTCGACCAGCTCCATGATGCTCTCGGTGGCCTTTTCCGTGGTCTGCAGGATGGCCCCGAGCTGGGTCGATGCCTCGGAGAACATTTCGTCGGCAACGGGAGGAGCCGCCACCTGCGGTTCGGAACCGGTGCTCGTCGCGGCGGTGTTGATCTCCCTGTAGATGGACTTGAGCCCTTCCTGAAGATCCGTGCTGATGGCGCGGTAGAATTCGCCTTCGGTCAGGGCCTGAGTCAGGGCGCGGTTGATTTCTTCCGTCAGGGCCGCCGAGATGACTTCACGGATGGTGCTTTCGGCCTTGTTCGTGATCCGGGTCAAAAGCTCCTGGCTGATCTGTTCTTTGTGCATGACGTTATCCAAGGTTATGATGAAGGAGGTCATTGCAAAAAGGTCTAAAGAGACCCCGCAAGCTATTTTTGCAAAGGCGGTAATCCTTTCTTTGCAGATGCTTAAAATACATTAATCCCCTTCTTCGAGGGGATATACTCTTGGACATCATGGCGGGGCGAGGTGGCGCTCCCGGATTTTTTCGCGCTGTCTGGCCACGACGAACTGGATGATCTTTTCGCGTTCGCAGTCGTTCATATCTTTGAATTCCAGAGCCCAGAGCGCTTCGCCCTGGTGCTCCTCGGCACGGAGGACGACGCCCATGGCACCAGCCAGGCTTTGGGGCTGGTTACTGAGCGCAATGACAACCTCCACGCCCTGGCCCAGTTCGAACTTCTGGTTCGCGCTGAACCTGATCCCGGCCCCGCTGATGTCATGGATGAGCACGGGCACGGGAAAGTCCTCGTGCAGGGTCTGCTGGGTCAGGATGGAGAGGATGGCGCTGAGTTTGTCGTTCATGGCGCGCAGGTAGTGGCCCAGACCGTCAGGCAGGCTGGACTGCGTGGTTTCAGTGAGCTGGAGCGAGCCTCCCGTCTGCGGGCAGGGAAAAAGGGAGATGAACCGGCCCGTCGGCAGCACGCGCAGGTATCCCTTCAGGGCTGCGTCAACCCGGGCGAAAGATCTTTCCACAGCAGTCATGACTCCTCCTTCACCACGTGTTCGGGTCGACCTCCATGATCATGGCCCGGACCGGACACACGGTGACGCACATGTTGCATGCCGTACATTTCTCCTGGTCGAAATCGACCAGCCTGGTCTGAAGGTTGAGATGCAGTGCCTTGGAGGGGCACAGGGCCGTGCACAGGCCGCAGTGCATGCACGACTCCTCGTTGCGCGAGATCTCGTGGGCCACGGGTGTGACCTTGATACCCTGTTCCTGCAGGTAGGTCACGCCTTGGCGGTAGTGTTCCCGGGTGCCCGAAAGCTCCAGGATCATGTGCCCCTCGCGGCGCGGGTTGATGTTTGCCTGCAGGATGTTGAAGGTCAGGTCGAAGTGCCTGGCCAGATGGTACATCATGGGCTGGCCCGACGATTCGGGGGGAAAGCGCAGGCTGACGATGCGGCTGTATTCGTGGGTGGACATGCGTGATCCTTGCGGGCGGCTAATTGCCGTCCTTCAGATATGCCTGGGCGCGCTTGGCTTCGGCGGACTGGGGGTGTTTTTTGATCAGGTCTTCAAGCACCAGTTTGCCGGCCTGGTCCTTCTTCAGCTTGAAGAAGGAGATGCCCTGCTTGAGGAGGGCGGCCGTGTATTTGTTGGATTTGCTGTGGTCCTCGATGACATTCTGATAGGTCAGGACGGCGTTGGCGTAGTCCTGCATCTGGAAGAAGCATTCGCCCTGCCAGAAGATGGCGTTGGGCACGAGGGGGTCGCTTGGGAAACCTTTGACGAACTCCGCCCACATGGTCTGGGCCTGCTGGTATTTCATGGCGTAGAAATTTTCCAGGGCCTGCTGGTATAACTCCTGTCCGGGTAGTCCGGTCGGGGCCTGGCTTTCCGGCGGTGCGACGGGTTGGGGCTCGTCCGGGATTGCAGGCTGGACCACAGCGGGAGGTTCCGGCATTTCCGGAGCCTGGGGCGTCGTGAATCCGGGGAAAGAGTCCGTGGGCTGGGCTGCGGGAAGCGGCGGCATCTCGGCGAAGACGATGCCCAGTTGGGTGGCCATGAACAGATTCTTGCGTTCCAACTCCACAACCCGTGTATTGAGCGTGTCTACGGTAACGAGCCCGCCGGTGGCCTGCTGCTGCATTTCCTGGCTTCTGCGCAGGTCGTCGACCTGGCCGGTCAGGCCAGCCACCTGGCTGCGCAGGGTGTTCACTTCGGCCCAGTTGTTGGCCTGGGCTGGCTGGCTTCGGGCCAGTTCGGCCTCAAGCTGGGTAATGCGTTCCTGCTGCTTGATGCGTTCCTGTTCCTGGGAATAGACCTGACTGCGCAGGCGGTCGAAATCCGAAGTGGTGACGCAACCCGGAACTGTGCCGAGCAGAGCCGCCAGAGTTCCTGCGATCAGGATTTTTCTGCCGATGGATAAAGAGGACATGCGAACCTCACTGGGTGCTGTTTTCATTCATTCCGGCCGCTTTTAAAAAAGAAAAGGTCCGGTCGTTACTGTTTCTTGAGGGAGCGTTTCCTGCCGAAAAGGATATAGCCCACACCACCGACCACCGGCAAGACGATCTGGGCCACAATCCAGGCCATCTTTTCCTGGGGCGTGGCAAACTCGCGCGTGTGCAGATGCCAGATGGCCCATAAATTTGGCAGGATGGGTAAAATCAGGAGCGGAATTGCGTAGTAGAGGTTTTCCGCGGGAATGCTAGCGAGCATGGGATCTCCTGTGCTGGATGATGAAGAGCCCGAGGGCGACGGCGCCGAGGGCGATGATCTGGGTCACGCTGATGGGCCCGAAGTCTCCCCGATAGTCGGCCCGGAAGATTTCGATGACAAAACGAAATGTCCCGAAAAGGGCCAGGAAGATGCCCATGAGTTGGCCTGCGTGTTTGATTTTCGGTTTGATCGCAAGGGCCACGGCAAAGCAGAACAGTCCGGCCAGGCTGTGGTAGAGCTGGGTGGGGTGCAGCGGCACGTGCAGCGGAGCCAGGGACTCGGGGTGAAAAAAGGTCACCGCCCAGGGTAGATCGCAGGACGCGCCGTAGCAGCATCCTGCAGCCAGGCAGCCAATACGCCCCACGGCTTCACCCAGTCCGATGCCCGGTGCCAGGGTGTCCATCCACAGCCAGGGATTCTCTTTTTTAACGCGCAGAAAGGCCAGCGCAAAGATCGTGGCCAGGATGGCCCCGCCGGAAAAGACCAGCCCGCCTTTCCAGAACATTAATATTTCCAGAGGGTTGTGCCAGAAATAGGTCGGATTGATGAGCACATACAGGAGGCGAGCCCCGAGGATGGCCCCCAGGATGATGTAAAAGCCCAGGTCCGAGACGGTGTCGGGGTTCAGGCCCCGGCCCCGCGCCTCGCGCATGGACCAGGCGATGCCCAGCAGAAAACCCGCCGCCACGAACAGGCCGTAGGTGTGCAGCGCGAAGGGGCCTATTTCAAGTATTGTCGGGAACACAGCGCCGCCTCTGCTGGTAAAAGGATACGAGCAGCGCCCCGGCGCCTATGCAGATGCCCATATCCGCCACGTTGAAGGCGGGCCAGTGCATGTCGGCCACGTAAAAATCCAGGAAATCGACCACCACCCCGAGACGCACGCGGTCCAGGAGGTTGCCGAGGGCCCCGCCCAGGATCAGCCCCAATCCGTAGACATAGAAAGGACCGTCGTCCTCTTTGCTTTTGGCCAGCACGCCAATGAGTCCCACGGCCACGATGGACACGGCGATGAAGAAAGGCCGCTGCCAGTCGATGTCGTCGCGGTTCAGAAAGCCGAAGGCTGCACCCCGGTTCAGGATGTGCACGATGTCGAAGAAACCGGGGATGACCGTGAAGCCCTTTTCCCAGACCGGGATGGCCTGCTGGATCCAGAGCTTGGTCAGTTGGTCCAGGACAAAGACGACGGCGGCTATCACACCAATGGTCCGATAGCGCCGCCCCATATCCGGAGTGCAGGGTACGCGGATAGGCTTAGCCATGGTATTCCTTGAGCACCTGCGTGCAGCGCGGGCAGGCTGTGGGGTGTGCGGGGTCCGTGTCCAGGTTCTCGTCATAGATCCAGCAGCGGGCGCATTTCTCGCCCAAAGCCCTGGCGATGACCACGGCCACGCCTTCGACCTCACCCCGGACGGCTTCGTCCAAAGCGGGCTCGTCCGTGACCAGGGCCTGGCTGACGATGAACACGTCGCGCAGATCGGCGGCCACGCCGGACAGTGCCGCAAAGGTCTCGCCCGTGGCGTGGATCGTCACCCGCGCGTCCAGGGAGTGCCCCAGTGCCTTGGACTGGCGCAGGGGTTCGATGGCCCGGGTCACGTCGCCGCGTACGGCAAAGACCAGGTTCCAGACGGCCTCTTCCTCTTCGGTCAGAAGATCTCCTTCGATTTCGGGCACGCGCATGGCGAACACCGTGCTGCCTGCCGGGCGCATGGCCTGGGGCAGGTGCTGGAAGATTTCCTCTGCCGTGAAGCTCAAAATCGGGGCCATGTCGCCCATGATCATGAGCAGCATGTGGTACAGGGCGGTCTGGGCCGAGCGGCGCTTAAGGCTGGTCGCGCCGTTGACGTAGACGCGGTCCTTGATGATGTCGAGGTAATAGGAGCTAAGGTCCGTGGTGCACAGGTTGTGCAGGGTGTGGTAGACCTTGTGGAACTCGAAACTCTCGTATGCGGCCTGGATGGTCTGGTGTCTGGCGCGGACCATGTTCAGGGCGTAGCGATCCAGGGGCAGCATGTCGGCCGTGGGCACCAGGTCCGTGGCCGGGTTAAAGTCGCTCAAATTGCCGAGGATGAAGCGGCAGGTGTTGCGGATCTTGCGGTAGGCGTCCACCAGGCGGCCGATGATCTCATCGGAGATGCGCAGATCCTCCTGGTAGTTTTCAGAGGCCACCCACAGGCGCAGTACCTCCGCACCGTGCTTTTCGATGATCTCCTGCGGGGCGACCACATTGCCGATGGATTTGGACATCTTGCGGCCCTTGCCGTCGAGGACGAAGCCGTGCGTGAGCACGGTCCTGTATGGCGGCACGCCGCGCGTGCCCATGGAGGCCAAAAGCGAGGAGTGGAACCAGCCGCGATGCTGGTCCGTGCCTTCGAGGTACAGATCCGCCGGAAAGGAGCATTCCTCCCGCCCCTCGACCACTGCGGCGAAGCTGGTGCCGGAGTCGAACCACACATCAAGGATGTCGTCCTCTTTTTCCCAGTGGCTGCCGCCGCATTTGGGGCAGGCCAGGCCCTTGGGCACGACTTCGCCCAGAGGAGCCTCGAACCAGTAGTCCGCGCCCGTGGGATGCGTGGCGAAGCGGTCCACGATGGAGTGGGCCCAGTCGCCGTCGAAATAGGCGTCCCCGCAGTCCGTGCACAACAGGGCGATGATCGGCACGCCCCACATGCGCTGGCGCGAGATGCACCAGTCGGGGCGGAACTTGATCATGCTGTGGATGCGCTCCTTGCCCCAGGCCGGAATCCAGCGCACCTTGTTGTCGATGGCGTCGAGGGTCCTGCTCCGCAGGTCGGCGTGTTCCATGGCGATGAACCACTGGGTCGTGGCGCGGAAGATGACGGGCTTCTTGCAACGCCAGCAGTGCGGGTAGGAGTGCCGGATCTT
Organism: Pseudomonadota bacterium; assembly: GCA_018902545.1. Classification (GTDB taxonomy): domain Bacteria; phylum Desulfobacterota; class Desulfovibrionia; order Desulfovibrionales; family Desulfomicrobiaceae; genus Desulfomicrobium. Next base: position 49,264 of record JAHIQM010000019.1, read on the forward strand.
CTCGCTGCCAAGGAGGTGCCCGACCTCGGTCAGCTTGGCCACGACCAGCGGGTTGGCCTCGAACACGTTCTTGCCGCCGAAGAATTCCACGCCGGGCAGGAAGCGGGCCTGGTCGTCCAGGGGAGAGAGAATCTCAAGGCCGTGGCGCAGGCCGGTCTCGTAGTCCTCGCGGCCGTGGCCCGGGGCGGTGTGCACGCAGCCGGTGCCCGCTTCGAGGGTCACGTAGTCGGCGGTGACCACGGGAGAGGGGCGGTCGTAAAAAGGATGGCGGGCGACGAGGCCTTCGAGGCGGCTGCCCGTCACGGTGGCCAGTGCCTTCCATTCGGTCCAGCCGAATTTTGCAGCGCAGACCTCGGCCAGTTCCCTGGCCAGGATGTAGAAAGAGCCGTCAGCCTGGATCAGGTCGTACTCGAAGTCCGGGTGTACGGCCACGGCCAGGTTGTCCGGGATGGTCCAGGGAGTAGTCGTCCAGATGACGATGAAACTTTTTCCCGGTGCCGCCTGGGGGAAAACCTCCGTCAGTTTTTCCGCCTCAAGGGGAAAGCGCACGTAGATGGACGGCGAGGAGTGGTCGTCGTACTCGACCTCCGCCTCGGCCAGGGCCGTCTCGCAGGAGCCGCACCAGTAGATGGGCTTCTTGTTGCGCTGCACGGAGCCCTTTTTGTAGAAATTGGCCAACTCACGCGCTGTGGCCGTCTCGTAGTCCGGGGTCATGGTCAGGTAAGGCTTGTCCCAGGTGCCGAGCACGCCCAGGCGCTTGAATTCTTCGCGCTGGATATCGAGGTATTTGAGTGCGTACTCGCGACATTTTTTGCGGATTTCAAGGTTGGAGAACTTGTTCTTCCCGCCCAGTTCCTGCTCGACTTTAAGCTCGATGGGCAGGCCGTGACAGTCCCAGCCCGGCACGTACTGGGCCTGGCGGCCGGTCAGGTTGCGGTGCTTGACGATGACGTCTTTCAAGATCTTGTTCATGGCGTGGCCGATATGGATGTGCCCGTTGGCATAGGGCGGGCCGTCGTGCAGGACGTAGGTTTCCCGGCCCTCATTGGCGGCGATCATGGCACCGTAGGCGTCCGTGGCGTTCCAGCCTTCCAGGACCTTGGGCTCGTTCTGGGTCAGGCTGCCCTTCATGGGGAAGGTGGTGGCGGGAAGGTTCAGGGTTTTCTTGTAATCGCTCATGGGACGACGTTCCTCCGGGTTATCTGCTGTGCCGACGGGCCACGGGCGGGCGTGGCGAGCACAAATTTTCGTTATTTGCGTTGCAATGAAGGGCAGAACAGTGGAATATCCCGCACCCGAAGTCAAGTTTGACGCGGTTTAAAGGCTGCTCCAAAACGGCGATCTGCTTTGTCACGGCAGCAAAGCCAGACCCTCACGTATAAACGAGCACCCTTGCGGGCACACGTACGCTTCGGGCCTGGATTATCTTTGTTTCTCGCATTCCACCATTTTTTAAGCAGCCTGGATATTTGTATGTAGTAGCAGGCAGTTAGAGCCCCTTTTCCCACCTGTAGGCTGAGAGGGCGATGGCGTGGATGTCGTCGTGGGCGGGTTTCCAATTCATGGTTGCGCGGATACGCGTCGGATCGGAGATGAGCGCGGGCGGATCCCCTGCCCGGCGGGGGCTTTCGATGACGGGGAAATCAACACCGCTGGCTTTTTTCACGGCGGCCGCGATCTCGCGCACCGAATAGCCGTGACCGTAGCCGCAGTTGAAGATGCCTGCCGGGTTGCCGGCCTCCAGATGGCCAAGCGCGAGCACATGGGCACCGGCCAGGTCGGTTACGTGGATGTAGTCGCGGATGCAGGTTCCGTCCGGGGTGTCGTAGTCTGTGCCGAAGATCTGCAGGGCATCCCTGCGGCCGAGCGCGGCCTGGGAGGCGACCTTGATCAGGTGCGTGGCGTCGGGCGTGGACTGGCCGATGCGCCCCTCGGGGTCGGCCCCGGCCACGTTGAAGTAGCGCAGGATGACGAACGAGAAACCCGGATGCGCGGCGGCTGTGTCCTCTATGACCCATTCACTCATGAGCTTGGTGCGGCCGTAGGGGTTGATTGGTCTGGTGGGGCTTTCCTCGGTTACTGCGGCGGTGTCCGGCATGCCGTAGACTGCGGCGGTGGAGGAGAAGACGAAGCGCGGGATGGCGTTTTTCACCGCCAGACGGATCAGTTCGGTGGTGTTGTTGGTGTTATTCATATAATACTTGAGCGGATTCTCCACCGACTCGGGCACGACGATGGAGCCCGCGAAATGCAGCACCGCTGAAAATTTTTCTTCGGCCATGAGGCGGTCCAGCACATCGGTCTGCGCCAGATCGCCGACCACGAGACGGGCCGGGGGCAGCACGGCTTCGGCTTTGCCCGTGGACAGGTTGTCGTAGACCACAACCTCGTAACCGGCCTCACCCAGGGCCAGCGTTGTGTGGGAACCAATATACCCGGCACCGCCGGTGACAAGAATCTTGGACATGGAATTCTCCTCTTTGAGCATTGACTTCGAACTTCCACTCTTTACAGAAGTCCTTCGTACTTGCAAAGGGACTGGTTTGCGAAAGTGCTCAGTCCAATCCTGCGCGACAGGCACAAAAACCGCTTCCAAGGAGATCAACCGCCCATGACCACCGGATTCACCCGCGTTTCAACCACGTATGTCCAGGAAATTTCATCGCATGCCGATATCTTCGTGCACGACAGGACCGGGGCGCGCATCCTGTCCGTGAAAAGTGACGACGAGAACAAGGTCTTCGGCATCAGCTTTCGTACCCCGCCGTCGGACTCGACCGGCGTGGCGCACATCCTGGAGCATTCGGTGCTGTGCGGGTCGCGCAAGTACCCGGTCAAGGAGCCCTTCGTGGATCTGCTCAAAGGCTCGCTGCAGACCTTCCTGAACGCCATGACCTATCCGGACAAGACCTGCTATCCCGTGGCCAGCCAGAACCTGAAGGATTTCTACAATCTGGTCGACGTCTACCTCGACGCGGTCTTCTTCCCGCGCATCACCCCCGATATCTTCGAGCAGGAGGGCTGGCACCTCGACCTGCCTGCGGCGGGAAGCGAACTGGCCATCAAAGGCGTCGTATATAATGAAATGAAAGGGGTATACTCCTCCCCGGATTCGCAACTCTCCGAGCTCTCCCAGCAGTCCCTTTTCCCGGACACGACCTACGGCCTGGACTCCGGTGGCAACCCTTCCGCCATCACCAGTCTGACCTACGAACAATTTCTGGATTTCCACCGCAGTTTCTACCACCCGTCCAACGCCTGGATATTTTTCTACGGCGATGACGATCAGGAGTCCCGGCTCGAACTGCTGCGCGAATACCTGGATCAGTTCGACGCCCTGGACGTGCAGTCGGCCGTGGCGCTGCAAAAGCCCTTTGGCGCCCCGCGCGAGGTGCGCCGTGGCTTCGAGGCCATGGGCGAGGAGGAGGCCCTGGGCATGCTGACCATGAACTGGCTGCTGCCCGGCAAGGAGGACGCCGAAACCGTGCTGGCCAGCAAGATCCTCGACGGTCTCCTGACCGGCATGAACGCCTCGCCCCTGCGCAAGGCGCTCATCGAGTCGGGCCTGGGCGAGGACCTGACTGGGGCGGGCGTTGAGCATGAGATGGCTCAGATGTACTATTCGGTGGGCATGAAGGGCGTGCTGCCGGAAAATTTTCAGGCCGTGCGCGACCTCATCGTCCAGACCCTTGAGGGCATCGTGGCTCGGGGCTTCGAGGACGACCTCATCGAGGCCGGGATCAATTCCGCCGAGTTCGATCTGCGCGAGAACAACACCGGTTCCTACCCGCGCGGACTCATCGTCATGCTCCGCGCTCTGGGTTCCTGGCTCTACGACCGCGATCCGCTGGAGCTGGTCGCTTTCGAGAAGCCGCTGGCTGACCTCAAAGCGCGACTGGCGAAGAAAGAGAGAGTCTTCGAGGACCTCGTTGAGCGGAACATCCTGAAAAATCCGCATGCCAGCGTGGTAATGCTCGAACCCGAGGACGGTCATGGGGACACGGTGGAGCGGGAAGAGCAGGAGCTTATCCAGAGGCTGCGCGGGGCGCACACAGACCTGTCCGACGAGGAACTGGCGCGGCGCACGGAAGAGCTGCGGCGCATGCAGGAGGCCCCGGATTCTCCCGAAGCCCTGGCCACGCTGCCGTGTCTGTCACGTGAAGACATCGACCCACAGGTGCGCCTCACTCCGACAGAGGTGCGGGAGTGGGACGAGGTCACGGCGCTGCTGCACGACCTGCCCACCAACGATATCTGCTACATGGATCTGGCCCTGGACATGAGCGCTGTGCCAGACCGCCTCATCCCTCTGGTTCCGCTGTTCGGCCGCGCCCTGACCGAGATGGGCACCACGCAGGAGGACTACGTGTCCTTTTCCAAGCGTATCAACAGCAAGACCGGCGGGGTCTATGCCCGGAGCCTTTTGTCCCAGCGCGAGGACGGGCCAGCGCCTGTGGTCCGGCTGGTGGTGCGCGCCAAGGCCGTGAGCGGGCGCGTGGACGACATGCTGGGCATCGTGCGCGACGCCCTGACCCTGGCCCGCTTCGACGACCGCGAGCGCTTCCGCCAGATGGTGCTGGAGGAGAAGGCGGGCCTCGAACACGCCCTGGTGCCCTCGGGGCATCATTTCGTGGGCCTGCGCCTGCGGTCGCGTTTCAACGTGGCCGACAGCCTGCAGGAGCGCATGGGCGGCATCACGAACCTTTTCTTCCTGCGCGAGTTGGCCGTACGCATGGACAATGACTGGAACGGCGTGCTGTCCGACCTGGAGGAGCTGCGCCGGGCCCTGGTGCGCAGGAACGGCGCGGTGCTGAACCTGACCATGGACGAGGCCATGATCGCCAGGCATGGGGACGGGTTCCGCGCATTCATGGCCGGTTTGCCGGGCGTTACGACTCCCGCCGCATCCTGGTCCGCACCGGGTGAGACCGGAAACGAAGGGCTCGTCATCCCCGCCCAGGTCAACTACGTAGGCAAGGCCTGTGATCTGCATCAGGCCGGCTACCGTTTTCACGGATCGAGCCTGGTGGCGGTCAAGTACCTGCGTACGACCTGGCTGTGGGAGCAGGTCCGGGTGCTCGGCGGGGCTTACGGCGGCTTTTGCAATTACGGCCGCCTCTCGGGGCTGATGAGTTTTGGCTCCTACCGCGACCCCAACGTGACCTCCACTCTGGCCGCCTTCGACGGCAGCGGAAAGTTTCTGGAGACGGTGGGCCTGGACCGGGGCGAGCTGTTAAAGGCCATCATCGGCACCTCAGGGGATCTCGACCCGTACCAGTTGCCCGACTCCAAGGGCTTCACGGCCATGAGCCAGCATCTGGCCGGGGTGACCACCGAAACCCGCCAGCGCATCCGCGATGAGGTGCTGGCCACTGACGAGGTGCATTTCCGGGAATTTGGGACCCTGCTGCGTGAGGTCGCGTCCTCGGGTCTGGTCTGCGTGCTCGGCGGCGAAGACGCCCTGACCAAGGCCGGAGTTCAGGGCCTGAAACTGGATCAGACGATTCGTCTGCTTTAATCGGACTTCTTGTCGTAATCTGTCCATGGCCGCACGTCGCAGTCTTGCCGCGTGCGGTTTTTTTTCGGCCTCTGCTTTGATTTTAAAAAGGTTTTGATAAATTATGGAGCTCGTGGCATGAATCTGGAACAAGCTGGACCGGCTTGCGCAATTTCTTGGCCGGACTGACTTCAAGCATGCGGAGACCTTTGATGAATGACATGGCCCCAAGCATTTTTCCACCCACTTCCGACGAGCTTTTCTTTGCCGACGAGCAGGAAACCGGGCTGTCCCGGACCCTGCCGGGCTGGAAGCTGCTCATCGTCGACGACGAGGAGGAAGTGCACGTCATCACGAAGATGGTGCTCGAAGGGCTCAGTTTTTCCGGCAGGGGCCTGACGTTCCTGAGCGCCTATTCCGCAGCCCAGGCCCGCGAAATCCTGCGCGAGCATCGCGACATCGCCGTCATCCTCCTCGACGTGGTCATGGAGACGGGGCAGGCGGGCCTTGAACTGATCGAATTCATCCGCTCGGAACTCGGCAACCGCTCCGTGCGGATTATCCTGCGCACCGGGCAGCCCGGGCAGGCCCCGGAGCGGGAGGTCATCACCCGCTACGACATCAACGACTACAAGCACAAAACAGAGCTCACCGCTCAGAAGCTCTTTTCCACCGTGACCACGGCCATCCGCTCCTACCGGGACTTGAACGTTATCGAAAAGAGCAGACAGGGCCTGAATTTGATTATCGATTCCACCAGAGGGCTTTTCGAGCCGCGTAACTTGATCCTTTTCGCGCGCGGGGTGCTCGACCAGATGAATACGCTGTTGCGCATCAACGAAGACAGCCTTTTTCTGCACTCACCTTCGGGATTTGCGGCCACGGTTCGGGACGGGGATATCGCCGTTCTTGCGGGCACGGGCGAATTTGGCCATTGCGGGGTGGAAGATGTGAGCTGTGCGCTGGAAGACTCCGTGACGCAGCTCCTGCAGAAGGCCCTGCGGCAAAGAGGCGGTGTCTTTGGCGAAGACTTCTTTGTGCAGTATTTTCGCTCCCGGCGCGGGTCCGAGAACCTTCTCTATTTCCGTCTCGACCGCTCCCTCAATCCCTTTGAGCGCAGGCTTGTAGAAGTTTTTTCCAGAAACGTGGCCGTGGCCCTGGACAACATGCTCCTGAACACGGAGCTCATGCACGCCCAGAAGGAGATCATCCTGACCCTTGGAGAATGCGTGGAGTCGCGCTCCAAGGAGACGGCGGGACATGTGCGCCGCGTGTCGGAGTGCTGCAGGCTTCTGGCTGCGCAGCTCGGTTTCGAGGAGCAGGAGGTGGATCTGGTGCGCCTGGCCTCGCCCATGCATGATGTGGGCAAGATCGGCATTCCCGACTCCATTCTGCTCAAGCCCGGCAAGCTGAGCGCGGAAGAGTTCGAGATCATGAAGACGCACACCCTGCTTGGCTACCAGATTTTGAAGGGTTCAAGCCGCCCCATCATGCAGGCCGCGGCGGTCATCGCCCACGAGCATCACGAACGCTGGAACGGGAGCGGTTATCCCCGTGGCCTGGCCGGAGAGGATATCCACCCGTACGGGCGCATCGTCTGCCTGGTGGATGTGTTCGATTCGCTCTTGTCGCGCAGGGTCTACAAAGAGCCCTGGCCTCTGGAGCAGGTGCGCGAGTTCATCCTGTCCCAGCGCGGGGAGATGTTTGACCCGCGCATGGTTGATGCGATGCTCGTGGAGCAGGATGCTTATGTGGCTATCCGTCAAGAATTTCCCGATTGATTCCGTCTGAATGGAGCCCAGCTGATGAAACCCGATCAAATGATGGAAGAAGTCCATTTCGCCGACGAGACTCCGGCCCCGCAATCCGAGAGCCGCGAGCGTTGGAAGGTCATGATCGTGGATGACGATGACTTCGTGCACAAGGTCACGGAGCTGACTCTTGGGGACTATCATTACCAGAACGCACCCGTTCAGTACCTGCACGCCTATTCCGCAGCCGAAGCCCGCGCCCTTTTGCGGGATCATCCGGACACTGCGGTGATCCTGCTCGATGTGGTCATGGAGACGGAGAACGCGGGCCTGGAGTTCGCGCGACACGTGCGCCAGGAAGCGGGTAACGCTTTTGTGCGCATCATCCTGCGCACGGGCCAGCCCGGACAGGCCCCGGAACGCAAGGTCATCACCGAATACGACATCAACGATTACAAGCACAAGGCGGAGCTCAGCGAGCAGCGCCTGTTCACCTCCATCACTGCGGCCATCCGCTCCTACCGCGATCTGCGCACCATTGAGCTTGGCCGGTTGGGGCTGCAAGAGATCATCAGCGCCTCCTCGGCCCTGTTCGCGGCCTGCTCGGTCCAGGATTTCTTTGTCCTGGCCCTGGAGCACATTCTGCGCACCGGGCGATGCACGGGCTCCTGCTTCCGGGAGCACGCGCTGGTGGCCCTGTGCGTCGAGGGCGGGTTCGAGGTGCTGGAGTCCCGCGGTTTGGCTGCAAGTCCTGTAGAAGCGCTCACGAGTCGGATGCATGAACTCAATCAGCGTGCGATCAGGGAGGGCTCGGTACTGGTGCTGGAGCAGGAGTTCGCGGCCAGGTTTTTCAATACGCACACGGACCAGAACTATTTCTTTCATGTCTTTTTCGGTCGTCCCTTGAGCGAGACGGAGCAGGGTCTTCTGCACATCCTCGGCGGCAACATCGCCGTGGCTTTGAGCAACCTCTTCCTGACCGAGGAGATCGTGGCCACGCAGCGGGAGGTTGTGTTGACCCTGGGCGAGGTGGTGGAGACCCGTTCCAAGGAGACGGCCCATCACGTCAAACGCGTGGCCGAATATTCCTATCTGCTGGCGGTCAAGGCCGGGCTGTCCGACGAGCGGTCGCACCTGTTGCGTATGGCCTCGCCCATGCACGATGTGGGCAAGATCGGCATCCCCGACTCCATACTCTTCAAGCCCGCCAAGCTCACCGACGAAGAGTTCTCGATCATCAAAACCCATACCGTCATTGGCCACTCCATCCTCAAGGCGTCGCATCGCCGCATCATGCGCACCGCAGCGACTATCGCCCTGCAGCACCACGAGCACTGGGACGGCGGCGGCTATCCTCACGGCCTGGTGGAGGACGAAACGCACATCTTCGGACGCATCACGGCCCTGGCCGATGTCTTCGACGCCCTGTCCTGCGATCGGGTCTACAAGAAGGCGTGGCCCTTGAGCGAGGTCGTGGAATATCTTCGGGAGAAGAGAGGCAGGCAGTTCGATCCGGTCCTGGTCGACATTTTTCTGGAGAATCTGGACGAGATACTGGCCATCCGCGCCATGTATCCGGACTGAAACGCTCGGACGGAGGGTTCATGACCGGTAACGAGTTGCGCGAAGACATTGTCTTTGCCGCCGAGGATGCCGCCGAGGCATCATTCCGCGAACGCAAGGCCTGGAAGCTGCTGATCGTCGATGACGAGGAGGACGTGCACAGCATCACGCGCATGGTTCTGGAGGGCTTCGAGTTCGAGGGCGGACGGTTGGAGTTTTTGAGCGCCTTCAGCGCGGAGGAGGGCAGGCGGGTCCTGGCCGCCAATCCTGACGTGGCGGTCATGCTTCTCGACGTGGTCATGGAGACCGGTCATGCGGGCCTCGATCTGGCCAGACAGGTGCGCGAGGAGTTGGGCAACAGGCTGGTGCGCATCATCCTGCGTACGGGTCAGCCCGGCCAGGCTCCGGAGCGGCAGGTCATCATCAATTACGACATCAACGACTACAAGAGTAAATCCGAACTTACGGCGCAGAAGCTTTTCACCGCCGTGACCACGGGCATCCGTTCCTACCGCGACCTGCGGGCCATCGATTCCAGCCGGCAGGGCCTCGAAGACATCATCGCCGCCTCGGCGGATCTGTTCCAGGCCGACAGCCTGGAGTTGTTCGCGCGCGGAGTGCTGACCCAGATGACCTCGCTCTTGCATCTGGAAGACAGCTCCATGTACATGGGTGATGCTTCAGGGCTCGCGGCCCGGGACAGATACGACGATTTCATCATTGTCGCGGGCACTGGCGATTTCGCCAACCAGGAGGCCCGCTTGGCCAGCGAGGTGCTCGACGCCCAGGAGATGGCTCTCATCCGCCGGGCCTCGCATGAGGACCAGTGTTTTTTCAGCCATTCCAGCTACGCAGGGTGCTTCGGCATGGCCAGCGGGGGGCGGCATGTGCTCTTTTTGCGTCTGCGGCGTGAACTGTCTGTTCTGGAGCGGGATCTGGTCCAGGTGTTCGCGGCCAACGTGACCGTGGCCTTCGAAAATCTGCAGCTCAATCAGGAGATCGCCCGGACCCACCGCGAGGTCATTTTCACCTTGGGCGAGGTGGTGGAAAACCGCGCCCTGGTAGGGGGCATGCATGTGCACCGCGTGGCGGAGATGGCCTGGCTGTTGGGGCGTCACGCAGGCTTGCCTGTGGAGGATTGCGACCTGCTGCGCCTGGCCATGCCCATGCACGACGTGGGCAAGGTGGCCATCCCCGACAGCGTGCTGCTCAAGAGCGGTCCATTGGACGAGGCCGAGCGCCGCATCATCGAGCAGCACCCGCGCCTGGGCTTCGATATTCTGAACCGCTCCGGCAACCACATCATGCAGGCTGCGGCGCGCATCGCCCTGGAACACCAGGAGTCATGGGACGGCAGCGGCTATCCGGCAGGCCTCAGAGGAGAGGCAATCCACGTTTTCGGTCGCATCGCGCGGGTCGTGGATGTGCTCGACAGCCTGCTCAGTCGCCGAGTCTACAAGGAGCCCTGGAGTGTGTCCGAGGCGCTGGCGCATCTTGAGGAGCAGCGCGGACGCATGCTTGATCCCACGCTTGTGGACACGCTCTTGCGGCACAGGGACGAATTTCTGTCCCTGCGGGAGGAGATTATCCAGCAGAGTCAGGATCTTAAAATGGCCGAAGTCGAAAAAAATCCTTGACCGCCGCCCCCGGCTCATCTATCAACCGCCTCTGTCCGGAGGGGTTCCCGAGTGGCCAAAGGGAACAGACTGTAAATCTGTCGTCGTACGACTTCGGAGGTTCAAATCCTCCCCCCTCCACCACATGCCGACCAAGCCCGCCTTCAAAGCGGGTTTTTTTTGGCCTTGCGCCCAGGCTGGCCAAGGCCGTGCACAACGCGAAACCTTGCGCCAGTCGGCCGATTCTCCTTGCGAAAACCTTGCGGGTGTTTAACAAGAAAAGTTGAACATATTTACATCCCGGAGGTCGCCATGCGTACATCATTTATTTTTGCCCTTTTTGCGCTTCTCTTGACCTGCGGCTGGTCCGCCCAGCTTTTCGCGGCAACGGACCATTCCGGTCACGGCGTTGACCCGAACGCGTTTTATCTGACTGTCACCCCCGAACCAGAAGCGGTTCAGGCGGGCGAGCAGGTGACCATCACGCTGCGACTGACCGATGCCCACGGCGCACCCGTTTCCGAGTTCGAGATCGTGCATGAGAAGAAGCTGCACCTGATCATCATCCGCGAGGGCCTCGACAAGTTCACGCACACGCACCCCGAACCAGGACCGGACGGGACGATGGTCACCGGGATGACCTTTCCGGAAGGGGGAACCTATTATTTTTATGCCGACTTCACGCCCAGAGACGGGAAAGGCCAGACACTCATGGCTGAACTGCGTGTCGAGGGCGAGTCTTCCCCCGCTCCGCCTTTGGACCCGTACGTGCCCGGAATGGTGCAGACCGACGAGCTGCTGGCAAATGTAGGCATCGAGGCCGGACAGGGCATGCACCGGGTCAGCTTCGCCCTGATGGACCTGAGTGAAGCCCCTGTCACAGACCTTCAGCCCTATCTCGGGGCCATGGGGCACTTCGTAGTGGTCAGCGCCGACGGCCGCCAGTACGTCCACTCCCATCCTATGGACGGGGGAGAGGCCAGTGAGGTCGTCTTTGAAGTTCATTTTCCCGGTCCCGGCGTATACAAAGGCTGGGGGGAGTTCCAGCGCGGCGGGACGGTTCTGGTCGTACCTGTGGTGATGCAGATAGATTAAAGGCACGAGCGTCCAAGTTGGCGCGGCCAGACTTTCGTCAATTTCCCCTTGACGCTGGCCCACGCCTTGGATAGCTACGACTTCGCTGTTTTTGCCAGGATAGCTCAGTTGGTAGAGCAACTGATTCGTAATCAGTAGGTCGAGAGTTCAATTCTCTTTCCTGGCTCCAGTTAAAATAAGGACTTAGATGTAAAATCTAGGTCCTTTTTTGCGTCTTGCGAGTCTGACTCACGTTTTGACTTAAATATTTTCCGCAGCGTTACTTGTGTTTTGTAGATTCTGGTTCTTATACGTTAAAGTCAAAACTGTCTTAGTCTTGCAATGCAGCTCCACCGTGTGACGATGACGGTCTTGTGATAGGACAAAGATGAAGGTGACGACGCATAGAGCGCCAAGTATGATTTGTATTTTGAGTAGCTTTGTCAGAATTAAAATTTGTAAGAATTGATGAAGCATATGTCGGTTATTGTTACAAATGATAAAGTAAAAAAGGTTCGTAAGTCGCAAATGCTAAATGACTTACGTTCTACACGCTTAATATTTGAGGTATTTATCTGTGACATATCGTCATGCACTGGTGGCACAGTATTTGAATATCATTGGGAGCAATATCTTCTTGCGTTCTATTAGAAACACTTAACTTGCCCGAATGTGGGATGGAGGGGGTATGAGGCGTATTATTCTGATAATGTGTATTTTCATGCTTCCCTCATCTACTGTGCAAGCTGAATGGATTCAAGTTGGATTTACATTTGGTGATTTATCTTATTTTGACTATATTACAAATCAGCCAATAGGAGAACCTTCAGTTCTATATGGCGCAGAGAAAGGTGGATTTATTTCTATAGAAATAAAAGATTATGTTGGCATAGATGATGATGGCAATATTACAACTTCAGTGTTTCCGTATATATACATGCCAACTCCTGCAATATTGAATATGTATACTAACGATAAAGAAGATCTTGGATCAATAGCATACTCTATAGTTTATGATTACTATAATTCATTTGAGTTAAAATTCGAAGCTGAAAGTTCTTGGGATGGAAAACTTGATTTTGAAGACTATTTTACAGCGCATACAGTAATCAATAATCATATTTATTTACAACCTCGAAAAGGAGATGGAACTTCTGATTATCCATTATACGGAGATATGCTTGATCAATATTTTAAATATCTAATATTAAAATCAATACCTTTGAATATTGATTATAGTTATGCTAGATATAGTCAATCATCAGAATATATTGAAGGATTTCGTGGGTACGGAGATGCATACATAACAAATATTATATATGATAACGTACTTGTCCCTGAGCAAAATACGTCAATATTGCTTGGATTTAGCATTATCGCGTTGGCAGGAATAAGACGATTACGTCGTAATTAATCTTTAGCACATAAAATGCTGGGTCATAGAGGCTTGGGCGGGATCTGAGGGCTATCAGGCACCAGTTCAATCAAAGCTTTCTTCTCTTTATCTCCTAACGCAAAGTCATATCCCGATACCGGTTCGCCTCGAACCAGTTCACATGTTTCTCCATTGCCATGCGATGCATGCCGAGGTCGCTTTTTCCATCACGGGCGACGTATGCCAGGGCCGATGGCACGGAAATCGACTTTTTGGCTCTCGGTCATTCACCCCGGTCTGTGGTCAGTGGACGTCTGGTTGCTATGGAAGGTGAGGTCGTGTGGGGCGGAATCGCCGAATTTTTGCTTGATGGTGAGCACTTCGTCGAAGCTTTCCAAAAATAAATCGAGAAGTTCCGGGTCAAAGTGGGTGCCCCTGCCTTCCCGTAGAATGTCTGCGGCCTCGGATGCGAAAAGTGGCGCCTTGTAGGGGCGTGGCGAGGTCAGAGCGTCAAACACGTCGGCCACGGCGCTTAAGCGTCCGAGGAGCGGGATGCCCGTACCCTTGAGACCGCCCGGGTAGCCCGAGCCGTCGAACCACTCGTGGTGCGTGCGAGCGATCTCTTCCGCCACCTGCAGGATGCGGTTCGGGGACTTGTCCAGGATGCGCGCGCCGTGGAGGGTATGCGTGCGCATTATCTGCCATTCGCTCTCGTCGAGGGGGCCGGGCTTCATGAGGATGGCGTCGGGGATAGCAATTTTTCCGATGTCGTGGAGGGGACTGGCGTGCAGGATGATGTCCACTTCGTCGCTTGGTAGACCCAGTTTTTGAGCCAGCATGGCGCAGTAGTTGCTCATGCGTAGCAAATGAGCCGCGGTTTCTGGATCCTTGGATTCAGCCGCCGCGGCCAGTCGGTAGACCATATCGAGATTGGATTCACGCAGTTCGGCCAGGGCCCTGTTCAAGGCCAAGGTCCTTTCCTCGACCATGTCGGCCAGTTCCGACTGGAATTTTCTGATCTTGTCCGATTTCTGCTTCATTCGCAGCCCGGCATCGACCCGTACGCGCAGTTCCAATGGGTCCAGGGGCTTGCTGATGTAATCCATGGCCCCGGCTTGCACGGCCTTGAGCCGCGAGCTTTTGTCGCCCAGGGTCGTGACAATGATGACGGGCACGTCATCGAAATCTGGAATCTCGCGCATCCTGCGCAACAGTTCGAACCCGTTCATTCCGGGCATCATGACGTCACTCAGGACCAGGTCGATGTCGGCGCCCAGGTTCTTCAGGGCGTCGATTCCGTTGGACGCTTCCGCCACTTCGTGCCCCATGTGCACGAGGAAGGTCTTGAGCAGCAGGAGGTTGTGTGGCTCGTCGTCCACGATGAGTATTTTTTTACCAGCGCTCATGGCATATCGCTCACTTGGAGGGTCTGGCTGCCTGGGACTCTCAGGGTGAGCCGCGTGCAGTTGTCTGTGTCGGAGGTCTCCATGTCGAGACGGTATCCCATGCTCGTGGCCATGAGCTGTGCGGAATATGTGCCCAGCCCCGTGCCAGATGATTTTCCAAACGTTTTGTACTTCTCGAAAAAATGCCCCCTGATCTGTTCCGGGACGGCGCCTTTGTTCGTCAGAGTCAGTCGCGTTTCGCCGTTATGACGTATTTCGCATTGAATAGCCTCGCCCAGGGGGGAGGCCTCAGTGGCGTTCTTCAGCAGGTTCGCAAACAGCGAGTAAAGCAGACTCTCCTCGGAATAGATGAAGAAGCTGTCTTGCTGCGTGGCGGTACTTCCGTTCACGGTAATGGTAAACTCAATGTTCTTCGATATCAGAATGGTTCTGTTCTGGCTGCTGAGCTTGAACAGTATGGCGATGAGGTCGACCGCCTCGGGCCTGTATTCGTAATTCCCTTTTTCCATCTTCAAGAGATCAAGGGACAGGTTTATCATGGCCAGCAGCCTGCGGCCCGAATCCTCGATGGCCAGGATCATGTCCCGCTGATCAGCACTCAGGTTCGGACTCTGCAAGATGAACTGTGGAAACCCGATGATGGCGTTGAGAGGGGTCTTGAGGTCGTGCCGCATGATGCGGTCCACGTCTTCCTTGAGTCTTTCCAGGTCTTTCTTGCCTCCGATGTCCTCTTTTACACCGATGAAATGGGTTATGCGCCCGCGGTCATCAAAAATGGGGGAAATGGACGCCGACTCCCAGAAAAGTGTCCCGTCCCTGTTTTTGTTGAGCATCTCCCCGCGCCAAGTCTGCCCGCTTGAAATGACTCCCCAGAGATTGCGGTAGAAGACCTCGTCATGCTGGCCGGATTTGAGCATCCGCGGGTTCTGCCCGATGGCTTCCTGCGCGGAGTAGCCGGTGATCTTGGTGAAGTAAGGGTTCACGTAGATCATGGTCCCCTCAGTGTCTGTGATGACCACCGAGACCGGGGCGTTCTCCACGGCCTGCCTGAGCACGCGCGACTCGGCCTCGAAATGTTTGCGCACGGTAATGTCCTGAAACATCATGTGCGCCAGGTTGACGCCGTGGTCCTGGAAGAGGATGGCCGAGATCTGCACGGGCAGCCATGAACCGTCCTGGCGGCGGTAGCGCCGCTCGATGTTGACCACCTCGCCAGCAAGAAGAAACTCCCAGGACCGGTCCAGGGAATGGACGGCCAGGTCGTCGGGGTGGACGAGTTCTCTCAAGGGGATCTCAAGCAGTTCGTCCCGCGAAAACCCCAGGATGGACAGGGCGCGGGGGTTGGCGTCCTGTATCAAGCTTTGCTCGTCGCAAATCAGGATTCCCTCCGCCGCCTGCTCGAACATCCGCCTGAAGCGTTTCTCGCTCTTGCGCAGGGCTTCTTCCGTGCCCCTGGTTCTGGCGAGCAGCGCGTCGAGGTCGGTGATCTGTTTGCGGACCTCGCGGATGAGCTGCCATTTCTTAGTCAGCGTGTGCGTCAGTTGGAGCACCTCGATATTATCGAAGGGCTTCTTGAGGATGAGCAGACTGTCGGTTTGTCCGAGCTCCCTCTGGATTTCCTGCCAGGAATAGTCGGCATAGGCGGTGCACAGGACCATCTGCAGGTCCGGACTTTCCTGCCGCAGGTGCCGGATGGTCTCCACCCCGTCCCATCCGGGCGGCATCCGCCCGTCGACGAAGGCCAGGGCGTACGGGCGACCTTCGGCCATGGCCTGGCGCAGCAGGGTGAGCCCTTCCTCTCCCTGGGAGGCGCAGTCCAGCTCGAAATGACCGCAGTACTCCGCATTCGGAGCCAGGCCGAACAGCGAGGCCTCCATCTGCGCGAGATCATCCCGGGTTTCCCTGTGCCGGCACAGGATCTTGCGGAAATCTTCATGGATGGCCAGATTGTCGTCTATGATCAGTATACGCGGGTTCATGCGACACCTCCTGGCGTGCATGGCAATTCGAGGGTGAAGGTTGCGCCATGTTCCGGTCCGTCACTGTGGGCGCCGAGACTGCCGCCGAGGTCCCTGGCCGCCAGGGCCCCGCTGTGCAGGCCGAAACCGTGTCCGTCCCTGCGCGTGGTGAATCCGTGCTGAAAAATGCGGGTCAGGTTGTCCGGCTTGATCCCCATGCCTTTGTCGGAGACCTCCATACGAACCCGCCCCGGGCCGGGGCTGAAGATCCGCAGGGTGACGGCCTTCTGTTCCAGACTGCCCTGCGTGCAGGCGTACTTGGCGTTGTTGATCAGGTTGAGCAGGATCTGCAGCACCTTGTGCCTGTCCACGGTGACATCCGGCACCGGGGCGTAATCGCGCACGATAGATATGTGATGCCTGTTCAAGGCCTCGATGTTGAGTTTGAGGGCGTCTTCCATGAGTTGTTCGGGCGACAGGGTTTCGGTGACGCCCATGACCCGGCCGTAGGTCTGCTGCATGGTCACGATCTCCTTGATGTGGTCGATCCTGCCGTGCAGCGATCCGGTCTCAGCGCGCAGATTTTCATGTTCCTCCTGCAGGGCCTGCGCCAGGGCGCGGAGGTAGGCCGGAATCTGGAGGCCGCGCGGATCTTCGCTCATGAAGCGGCATATCTCCCCTTCAGCCTCGGTGAGCATTGCGGCCACCCTGGCCACGTTCGACACGCGGGACTCCCGCAGCTGGTCGAGGATCATGTTGCAGGATACGTTGACGCTGTTGAGGACGTTGCCGACATTGTGCAGCACGCCGGTGGCCACCTCCGCCATGCCCGAGGCGCGGGACATTTCCAGGAGCGAGCTCTGGGCTTCGGCCAGTTCCGCCAGGGCCTTCTCCTTGGCCAGGACCTGTTCTTCCAATTCCCGGGTTCGCTCGCGGACCCGTTCTTCGAGCATGGACTTGGCTTCGAGCAGGGCGGCCGTCTGTTCCCGGACGTGGCGTTCCCTGTCCTGCAGGCGTTCGGTCATCTCATTGAAGGCCACGGCTACCTGGCCGATTTCGTTGCTTTGCCGCATGGCGATGCGGTGGTCGAGATTGCCTTCCTTGATGTGCCGGACGCCCGCCAACAGAAATTTGACGGGCGAGAGGAAGTTGCGGTTCATGAACACGGAGAGGGTCACGGCGAGGGCGAAAGCGACGAAAACGGCGCCGGCCACGAGGGTCTGCCAGCTTCTGTGGCTCGCGGCGTAGGCTTCGGATTGGGGCGCCTCGGTGATGATCATCCAGTTACTGTCGGGCACCGGGATGGTCGTGCCCACGACTCTGACCCCCTGGAGATTGACGTATTCTCCAGCCCAACTGGCCGATGAGGTGCGCAGGAGGGCGAAGAGTTCGGGGTGGTCGTTGAGGCGCATGCCCCGGTCCGTGATGGAATGGTCCGAGTGGGCGATGATGGCCCCTTCGCGGTCGGCGATGAAGGACGAGCCCGCCAGGCCGAAATGCAAGTTCTCTACGACCTGCTGGATGACCTCCATTCTGAGTCGCGCCGCCAGGACCCCGCTGTGCCTGACCGGGATGGAGATGACGATGTAGGAACTGCCGTCCGATGCCCGCTGCACGTCTCCGATATAGACCCGTCCCAGCCGGGCCTGGATGAACCAGTTGGACTGCGGGATGGTGAAGAGATTGGCCAGCTGCGCATTGTCCCTTGGGCCGTGGGTCACGACCTGGCCCTGGGAGTCAAGAAGGATGATCTCCAAAAGGTCCGGTGAGTAGGTGACGAGGTCCGTCATTTCCCCGGCATCGAGCTGGTTGAGTTCGTCCAGTCCGAACAGGTCGATGAGGCGCAGGACGTGTATCTGGCGTTTGATGAAATTGTCCACGGTCTCTGCGGCGCGCAAGGCCGCTTCCTGCTGACGGTCCTGCCAGGCGTGCTTCTCGACGTGCTCGACGATGCGGCCGACCCCGAGAACGCTGCCAAGCATGGCCAAGCCCAGGGTGGCGCTGAAGATCAGCAGGATCTGCCTTTGCAGGCTTTTGCCGGGGTTCAGGCGGACGGCGTTTATGTTCATGCAAGGATCACTTTACGGGAAAAACACGCTTGATCATGGACTCGAACATGGCTTCGCCATCCATGCCGAGTGGCAGGCTGGGTTCGGCGTGCTTCAAAGCTTCGGTCGAAGGGTACACCAGCGGGTTGTTGTAGATTTCTGGCTTGATGAACGGGACGGCGGCCTCGTTGGGTGAGGCGTAGTAGCTTTCGTTGACGAGCTGCCCCGAGATTTCCGGGCGCAGCAGAAAGTCCAGGAACAGCTCCGCCTCGCGCCGGTGGGGGCTGTTGGCGGGGATGACGAAAAATTCCATCCACAGGAAGGTGCCTTCCTCGGGCAGAATGTATTCGATGTTGGTCAGGCCTTCTTCCTGGGCTGTCATGGCGTCGAAGGCCCAGCCGTAAGCGATGGCCACCTCGCCGGCCGCCAGAGTGGGGACCACGGAGGGGATTTTGTTGTCGATGAAGGTCACGTGGGGCTTGAGTGCGAGCAGATGCTGCAGGGCTTCTTCCCAATGCTCCCTGACCGGGGTGTTGACCGAGTAGCCCAGGGCCTTGAGGGCGATGGAGAGCAGGTTGCTCGGGATGGACCACAGGGCGATGTTGCCGGCGAATTCCGGGTCCCAGAGGTCGCTCCAGCGGGAGACGGGCCGAGTGACGAGGTCTGTGCGCACCAGGAGGCCGGTGGTGCCCCATCTGTACGGGATGGCGTAATGATTGCCCGGGTCGAAGGAGAGATCCCGGAAGTTTGACGAGACATGCCTGAAGTTCGGCACATTCCGGTAATCGATGGGCGCGAGCCGTCCCTCGCGGATCAGCTGCGGGATCATCTCGGGGTAGAGCAGGACGATGTCGTAGACCTTGCCGGTCCGGATGTTCTGCACGGCCTCTTCCAGGGATTCGTAGACGATGTAGTCGATGGCGATTCCATATTCGCTGGTGAACCGGTTCATGACCGACTGGGGGATGTACTCGGCCCAGTTGTAAATAGTCAGTACTCTTGGTCCTGATTCTGCGGAGCCAGGTGCGTCCTTGGGGTTCTCTTCGGCGCAGCCGGCCAGGCTCAGGCACAGGAGCGCGAAAAGCAGGCGAATCATTGCGTCCATGGAGTACACCTCATTTTTCCGTATCCATCGCGTTCAGGAATTTATTCCAGGTCGCGGCGAACAGGGCTTCGCCCTGGGGGGTCAGGGATTGGATGATGTTGACCTGCCGTAGCACCTCCTCCGGGGGGTAGACGGCAGGGTCGCCAAGTATTTCGGGCTTGATGAACTGTGCGGCCGGTTCGTTGGCCGACGCGTATCCTTTTTTGTTGACGATGGCCGCGGCGATTTCGGGCCGCATCATGAAGTTGATGAAGTTTTCGGCCATGCGCGGGTTGGCAGTCTTGGAGGAGATTACGTAGCTGTCTCCCCACAGGGCGGAGCCTTCGCGCGGCAAAATGTAGCGCACGGCCGGATTGATCTCGCGCGCGATCTGGTAGTCGCTGGAATAGCCGTGGAGCACCACGACCTCGCCATCGAGAAGCCTGGGCAGCGACTTGCTGGCCTCGAGTTCGGTCATGACGATGGAGGGACGCAGGTCCAGCAACCGCTTCAGCGCCAAGGCGTGTTCCTGTGGATCTTCGGAGTTGAGGGGAAAGTTCAGAGACAGCAGGGTCATGCCGATGATTTCCCGAGGCTGGTTGCGGAAGGCGATCTTGCCAGGAAAGTCGGCGTCCCAGAGATCGGCCCACTTAGTCAGGCCGTCTCCAACCAGGTCCGTGCGCACCAGCATCCCGGCGGTGCCGTAGTCGGCCGGGACTGAGTGCCGATTTCTGGGGTCGAAGGCAAGGTCGCGAAAGTTGGAGGACACGTTTCTGAAGTTGGGGATGTTGGAGAGGTTAAGCGGCAGGAGCAGACCTTCTTCCGCCAGAGGCCGGATCATCTGGTTCTCGATGAGGATGACGTCGCAGACCATGCCCCCGCGCAGCCTTTCCGCCGCTTCTTCCGGGGACTGGAACGACTCGTAGACCACCTTTGCGCCAAATTCATCTTCAAATGCCTCAAGGATGGGCTGCGGTGTGTCCTCGGGAAAATTGAAGAATATGAATTCGTCCGGCTGGCGCATCTGCGATGCGGTGTCGGTTTCCCGGGACCCGTCGCAGGCTGGCAGCGCGAGGTACAGCAGCGTAGCTGTTACCAGCAGAGCGCGGCGCAGCCTCGCGTTTTCGGTCGAGGGAGTTGCGACCCGGTCCATGTCCCTGGGATCGGAAATTCCGAAACAGGAGAGGATGGTAAAAAAGGGTGCAAGGAGCAACATTAGACGTTTCATGTGGTGGTGGCTGCCCATGAATTGATATTAGGATTAAGACGTACCGGTAAGCAAGGCGCAATTCGGGATACGTTTCTCCAACTTTGATTTTGTTTATTAGTTACGTATAATTGTCAAGGTGGTCGCATATTGCTGCAAACCGCTCGGATTGAGACTCATGGACATGCACAACCTTTGATAGCCGCGCGGGTAGGTTGCGTTGGGTTTGAAGAGAGCGCACTTCTTGTGCAGCCCCCTGGCCGAGAGACTCGCCGGTGCGCAGTTTTCAGGAGCTGATTCCAGTTTTTGTGGACAGTTCCGTCCTGCCTCGATGCCAGGAAAAATTTGCCTTCCGCCCAGCGCGTAGATCCGGCAAGGGGTTGCGGTCTATGTCGGTCTGGCACGAGGATTGTAATACGTTTATCGCGATATTGAAATTTCGTAAAAGCTGTATTGGTGCGAAGCACTTCGACATTGTCGCGCATGCGGCTTTTTGGCATCAGATACAGCGTTTTTTGCAAGGGGGGACCATGAATATTCGACTGGCAATAAAGAAGTATGCGTGCGTCGTTGTGGCCCTGGCGATGGCTGCGACCCTTCTGACCGGGACTTTTGCCGCGTGCGCCAGCAGCGGGCAGGCCGACGAGGAAATCATCATCGTGGCCAGGAATTATATCTTCATCGATGACATATCCGGTAACGGCGTTGTTATAGGCAGCAAGAAGGGGCATTTCAAGCCTACCGAGTTCAAGGGCACTGCGGGAACCGCGGTCCTGCTGTTCATGTACAACAGGATCTCCAGGGACAAATGCGTGCAACTCATTTCAAAGCTCTACGAGATAGAGCGAAACACAGTCGCGCCCAAGGTGGACAGTGTCCTGGCCTTCCTGGAGGAAAACGAACTGCTGCTGACCAGCAAGTACCCTAACCCGTCCAGGAATTACGGGATGAACAAGTTCAGACCCGAAGAGTGATGCGGCGCAATACGAAATCGTGCATCGCTTTTGGCTGCCCCTGAATGCTGTGCGCATGCCGGTGGCACGAGCAGGGGCGACTGGTCGCAAAGAGCGCATGCGCTGGAAGGGCCCGAGTCCGGCTTTTGCAGAATTTTCGATCCATGAAATGTCTCGCGCAGTGAAAGAGATTTAGCCTGCGAGTATGGCTTCCCCCCGTTGCATCTACAAGGCATTTTCTCTTTTTGTCGGCACCGTGGACCTGGCCGGTTTGCCTGACCGGGAGCCCGGCCTGCCTGGCCTTGGGCGGGGTGCTCATGCTCTACAGCGGTGGAGTGTATTGCCTGCGCAAGAGGTGACGACGGGCGAAGACAGTTCACACGGCACCGAACACACCACATATTTTCTTACCAAGAAATAAAGAAATAAGTGAGCAGGTTTTTACTAATTTCTAAAAAATGATATTCGTGGAAACTTTTTTTGGAATGGAAAAGGGGTTAGATTTTTACATCTAGCCCCTTGTTTTTATGTGGCGCGCCAGGGAGGACTCGAACCCCCGACCGATTGCTTAGAAGGCAACAGAAAGTAGTATTTACGCCATTTTATGCCTTGTGTTGTGGATTGCGCTTTGTAGTCAGTTTTTCAAGTGGTTAAGTCGTAAAATTAGGCTTGACCGTATCGGTCTTTTTATGCTCTTTATGGTCCTGTCGGTGGGGCAGATGGTGGGGCATAGGTGGGGCGGATCGATACGGAGGCAGTATGCCAGTAGGTAGAAAAAGGATTAAGGCTGAAGGCTATAACGGGGTCTTCCTTGTCGATAGCGTATCCCCTGCCAGTGGTGAGCCGGACCAGATAATTTACATCCGCTACAAGCTCGACGGCAAGCTCTACGAGGAAAAGGTGGGGCGTACTTCTGAGAAAGCGCCGAAGCCGGACCATAAAAAGTTCTGGAGTCCCTCTCTTGCCTCCCTCGTTCGCGCTAATCGGATGCAGAGAAAGGCGGCAACAAACGCTCAACTGCGTGCTGAGAAGTTGGCGGCAAAAGAAGCCAAGGAGGGGCGCTGGACCGTTGGGCGCATCTTTAAGGAGTACCAAGACGCGCACCCTGATCAAGCTAGTATGAAGGCTTGGGTCAGCATCTTCAATACACATATCCTCCCGTCCGCCGTTTCCGGCAAAACTCCCGATGAACTTGTGACCCTGGATATTGAGCGCCTACGTCGCGACGTGGCCAAGTCCAAGCACAAGCGCACAGGCAAGCCCCTTAGCGATCAGACCGTCAAGCACGTGCTGTCCCTTCTCAAGCGGATCTTGCGGTGGGCGGCAGACGCGAACCATATTCAAAGTCCCGTCCATCTGAAATTCAAGATGCCGTCTGTGGACAATGAATCAACCGAGAGCATGACCCCGGAGCAAGCCAGCGCATATTTCCAAGCCCTGGATCGGGAAGCAGACCAAGACGCCGCCGCATACTTCCGTTTCATGCTGTTGACGGGCATCCGCAAGAGTGCGCTTCTAGCCCTGCGGTGGGAAGACGTTGACCTTGACCGAGCTTTCCTTGTCCTGCGTGGCCAAGCCGCCAAGAGTGGCAAGACGCAATCCATCCCCTTGTCTCCCGGTGCGGTGGAGGTGTTGAAGGGCATTACTCGCACGGATAGCCCTTTCATATGGCCCGGCAAAGATGGTGCGCAGAGAGCAGACTTTCAACGCACGGGGCGGCGGCTCAGGGACAAGGCCGGACTACCGAAGAATTTCCGACCCTGCCACGGATTGCGGCATTGTTTCGCGTCCTGGCTGGCCTCAAGTGGTCAGGTTGACCTCTACACTCTGCAACGCCTTCTCACGCACGGCAGCAGCGCCATGACGCAACGATATGCGCATCTGGCGGATGACGCCTTAAAGCGGGCGGTGGCTGTGGCGGATAGCATCATGGATTCGGGTCAGGGTGAAAATGTCGTAGAGATCAACGGCAAGAGATAACTTTCATCCGTCCGGCGCGGTGTCGGATGGAGAACGGGCCAAGGGGAAGCTGGCACTTCCCCACAAGGCCCTAACCACAACGTCCTATAGCAAGGAGGACACCATGGCTTCACAAGCATTACAGAACGACGCAGCGGCAATCAACCCTGAACTGACCGACCCACGCGAAGCATACGAGGCGATGCAAGGGCTTGTCAGGGAGACGGAAAACGAACTTGGGCGAATCCATGGCGAACTGGACGTGCTGACCCAGGCATGGAAGGCTTTGACGTGGAATGAATACGAATTTGACGTTGACGCCTGGCATCGGCTCATGACCCGCACCGTGGCCCAGGTAGAAACGCTCCGGGCGTATGTTGAAGCGGAAGACTTCAAGAGCCATTTACACCCGACAGAAGAGGAGCGGACAGAAGCGGCCCGCAAGGACAAGGCTGTAGATATTTTATTCAAAGGCGCAAGGTTGGTGATTGCCAACGAGCCCGGCGCGGCGAAGATTGCCGAAGCCGTGGAAAACGCCATGCCCGAGGAGGTGTAGCCATGGAAGCAGCAATTCAAATCACGGAAGGCCGGAAGTTTGACGTTGAACTGTCCAAGATTTGTTTTAAGCTTGAATTCGTAGCCAACGCGCTGGAGAATGAAGACAATCCTGCGGGCGAAATTCTCAACGGCATCACAAAGGAACTCGACACGCTTGTGGACCAAGTGATCGGGGTGCTGGCTAAACAGTAGTCTAACCTCCGGCTGATCGTCGGCGGCGAAGTGAATAAGAAGGGCTGTCCAGATGGGCGGCTCTTTTTTTGCTGAAATTTCGTGAGAGAGACCATTCCACGGTCCTCTACAGCTGTCGAAAAGTCGAACAATTGCAAAAACTTGTCTGAAGTATAGAAAACGGTGTATAGCGGCCATTAGTTGTGCATGTGGCCGACTTGGTGCGCAATGCAGGAATGACGTGCCTATCATGGGGGGGGCGCTCAACGCCCAACCAAGACGGGGTTCGCGATCACGTTTTTCTTTTAGGGATGGTCAAGACGGGGCAACATCACATATGAAGGCAGCAGTGGACGGCAACGTGCGTATAAACGCGAAAGACAGCCTTGATCTGTCCCTCCTTGCGCACTAAGATCAGAAACAAATCATGGTGAGTAACATTTAACCGCCGAAGTGCAGAGGTCTCAACGAAATATGATGCTGAATGAAAAACCGTTGAATGAGTTCCAGGTGGCAGAAATAGTGGGTTTGAAGGTAACAGCGCTTCGCTCTCGCCGTAACCAAGGTAAGCCGCCTGTGTTTTACAAGGTCGGTCGAGCCGTGCGTTACTATCCTAGCGACGTGCAAGGGTGGTTAGAGGCTGGTCGTGTTGACCCTATTGCGGAGTGATGGAGGTATGCGAAGATCAGAAAAAAGAAAGTCCCGATCAGCAGTGCATGCAGTCGGGAACTTATTTGTGTCGAATTGTAGAAACTTGTTGACTTTTGTGCTCGATTTTGAGATCCTGGAAGTTAGAGGGCGACACAAAACCGAGAAGTCTGGTACACTTCCCGGCTCGTGTGGCGAATCGCCGTGTCTGTCTCTCCCATCTTAGGCTGTGCTCGTATTGTGACGCAATTCTAACCAAGACCGCCGACAGAAGATGTAAGCTACTAACCCACATGGTCGATTTTCGTCAATATTATTTATTCGAAAATTGAAATCTTCATTGTCGGCGGCAAGGAGCATTTTCATGCACTTGTCGGCCACGTCCACAAGTCCCGCCTTTCTTCGTCTACCGGCTGTTGCCTCCCGCCTTGGTGTTCATCCGAATACCATAGGAAACTGGGTGCGTGCTGGCCAATTCCCCCCACCAATCAAGTTATCTTCCCGGTGTCATGTCTGGAGTCCGCAAGAAATTGCGCGTTTCGTCGAACAGCAGATGGAGGGTGTCGAATAAGTAAATCCCTCAGTCAACACATGCCTTTTCATAGCTTAGCCTGATGGCCAATTTTCGCACTGGCTAGCCTTCGCGGGGCGAAGAGCGGGACTGTCTCACCCGCCTGCCAGTGCACACTTTTAGAGACGCCACAAGAGACGGTGGAAATATGTCATTTGAATGGCCTGAATATCGGAGTACGAATAGTTACTTTTTAATTCCTTCAACGATAATTGGCATTGAACGTGATGGTGAGCGAATTCCAGGATTGTGGGCGAAGTTTTCACGAGCAGAAAAAGCTGTATACCCAGTTTTGCTTTCACATAAACATTACACACATACAGTTAAAATTGGAGAAGAGCGGTTAGCAGGTCTATCTGGACTTAAAAGAAGGTCTTCTGCTTGTAATGCAACTGACTCTTTAGAAGAGCGTGGATTGATTATAGTCAATCGAGAAAGTTCAAGGAGGCATGTAAAATCATACACATTTGAAAATATTGATGCTCCGCGCAAAATTCCATTTTACAGAGATGATATTTATTCTGGTGTTTGGGCGGTGCTAGGAAGGCGATGCCCAACAGCACAGGCGCTCTATCTGGCAATGCGTTTTCTTGCCAAGCCTAGGGCAGACCTTGACGATAATTATGATGCTTGGCCTAGAGATGATGGTGAATTCAGAGAATACTTGATGGAACGTACTGAAGATTTTTGTTTGGTACGGCAGCATGAAATACTTGATTACGCCAGAATATCCCGCCGTTCATTCCCAACCGCCTTGGATGCTCTCATGAACGCCCACCTAGTTTACCCCCTTGAAAGACGAAGTGGCTACTCCGTCAAACTGTGGTCGGACCAAGGATACAAGATGAGCTATTTAAAAACATTGAAAGTTGCCTGACAGTATTATCTGCAAGGGGGTGTGCGTACGGTATCGATACGGTATATGTTTGGCAACCAACCGCCATTAATGTGCAACCAACCGCCTTTAACGTGCAATCAACCGTCTTTAAATGTGCAACCAACCGCCACCATTAATCCTTTCTTAATCTTAAGATTAATAAAAAAATTAATATAGCGCATAGAGATGAACTCTCTGCGCATGTCTATTTTTCTTTGGGATTAAGACAGCAAGCAACCATTCCTACCCGTCAATACTTCACTTCACCACAATGATCGAACCTGGACCGTGGCCGGAAACCATTCACCGTTTCCACCTGGTCCATCCCTTCCCCCTCAACGTCGGCGCAATGCCGAAGGACAAACAATGTCAAACCACAAAGCTAGTTCAACGCCTATCAGTTCGGGCAAGAAACCCGTCATCACGCCATTGGAGGCGATAGAAGCACACTGCGGGGCGTGCTCAGTCGATGAGCATGGTGGCGTCTGTGATTGTTTCGCAGAAAGCTGTCATCTGTGGCCGTTCAGATTCGGCACATTTTCGGGCGGTGCAGCATGAGCGCATCTAACATCGAAAAACAGTCCCCCGCCTCTAAAACCCCTAGCAAGCCCCCCGTTTCCCGCAAAAAAACCATACGCACGCCCATTGCAAGTATCCGGGCCAAGTGCGTGGATTGTGCAGGTGGAAGTCGTGCCGAGGTCAAGTCCTGCGAACTGACAGATTGCGCCCTGTGGCCCTATCGCATGGGCAAGCGGCCAGGCGGTGCAGCATGAGGCAGTCCGACCTTCAAGAGCGCGTCCAAGTGCTCGAAGATGAATTGGCGTTGATGGGGTCCATGATTGATACCCAGGCGCGGAAGTTTGAGGCGGCGCTTGCTGAACTAGAGAACAGATTGAAGGGGCAGACCAAGCCCCATGCACAGGAGAAAATGAAATGACACATCCATATCAAAACGCATGGCAGCAAAGCCCCTGGTTAGGCGCTGCACCTTCTGGACCGCAGACCCCGACCGTCCCAAGTGGCCCCCCCATGCCGGGGTGGATGAAAACAGGCTATGGAATGGGTGAAGGTCGGTACGCCTCCCCGATCAACGAACCGAACAAAGCCCCCACTACCGCAACCGGACAGATCCAGGCGCGAGAGTTGGCGGGTATGTTTGGATCGGTGGGAAAGAGTGCCTTGGGCAAAACAGCCCTGGGTACAGGCGCGGCGATAGCGGCGGGCTTCGCTCCGTCCTTTGGTGACGTAATCGGCAACCTTGCGGGAAACATTGCTAACCCTGGGACCATGGCGGGGCTTGCCGGGAACCTGACAGCACGGGCAGCAGGCTTCACGAATCCCACGGGCATGGTGGGGCGCGTTGCAAAGGCTATCAATCCGGCCCTGACAATGGGCCTGGGGCTGATGAGTCCGGCGCTTGGGCTTGGCTATGCGGCGTTGTCTCCCTTCGCCATGGATGCCCTGGGAGATATGACGAACAGCCGCAAGGACGAAAAGCACAAGGACGCCATGGAAGACGCTCATGGAACCTTCGGAGGTCGGGCAGCAGCGCGGGACTTCGGGGCAATGGCCCAGGTGGGCGGCTTCGGTAGTCTCGAAAGCATGGGCGCGGCTCATGGGTACGGACCCGCAGATATGGCGCGGGGCATGAGCAACAAAGACGCAACCGCCGCAATGGGTGGCCGTAATCCCATGGGTACGTCCTACGGCGGGTGGGGCGGCATCGGTGGCCCTGATGGTGGAGCGCGTGGCGTAGATCGGGGCTATGGTCCTTCCATGGGCGGCTTCGCAGGGCTAGGCATAGGAAACCCTTCATCCTATGGCGGAGGCTCTAGCGGTGGCAGCAGTGGGCGCGGTGGTGGTGTCGGTGGCCTTGGCCGTGGCGACTCTACCGGAACAGGCGGCGGCTTCGGAGATGGTCGTGGAGGTGTAAGTGGACTGTAATTCAATTCCAGAAAATACTGGCAGAGATCAGGCCGGGAAGTTCATCAAGGGGCAGTCTGGGAACCCTACAGGCAAGCCCAAGGGGGCACTACACAAGGCGACACGCGCGGCCCTGGCGCTCATGGAAGGGCAGCTTGAAGAACTGACTCAGGTCGTTATCAACGCGGCCCTGGCTGGCGATATGACGGCCACGAAAATTGTTTTCGATAAGCTCATCCCGCAGGCGAAGGAAGCGCCAATTGAACCTGGTGCGGTGACGTTGCCGGAACTCTCAGGGGCTAGCGTGCCGGACGCGGTGGCGGCGATTGTGCACGCGGTGGCGGAAGGTTCACTTCCCCCCGGTCAGGGTCAACAGATCGTTGCCATGCTCGACGGCTACAGGAAGGCAACCGAACTGGCAGAGATTGAGGCCAGGCTTACGGCCCTGGAACAATCAGCAGGGGGTGCATAATGGCACAGACTCACAAGACACGGCTGGATAGGCTTGAAATACGTGCAGGCGTTGGCGGTGGAGTTGGTCGGCTTATCGTCGTTCTGGAAGATCCGCACGGCAACCTAACAACTCTCGACGGCGAACCGTGGACCAAGGATCAGGCCGGGGCGCTCGATACGGTTGTACGGCTTGTATCATACGCAGGGGGTGCGGCATGAGTAAGATCAGTGAACGGTTGCAGAAATTGGAGAAGGTCAACGCGGCATCATCCGGATTGCCTCAGCTCGTTTTATGGAAGGACATGGACGGGAGCTATTCGTATGACGGGCAGAGGTGGGCTAGCATTGACGATATTTTCAAGGCATACCCGAACAAATACAATCCTGACAACGTTATGTCCTTCTCGTGGAAGGGTGCAGCGAAGGGGGAAGCATGAACAGATCGACGATCGGACGCGTTGAGAAGTTAGAACAACAGCAAGCGGAACCAGGGCGATGGATTGAGTGGGAGGACGAGGACGGCACGATTGTGCTCTTTGACGGGCGCATGACTCACGAGGAAGCGCTGAAGCTCTTGGACTGATAAGCGGGGTGGACTCCCTGCACTAGGATGCCCTTATTTCGCAAGAACTAGGCAGCTAGCTAGGGGGTTATCAACGCGGGACTAAACAATGGGCCGGGGCATCATCCCGGCCTTTTTCTCACAGTTCAATCAAGTCAGACTTTGCTAAGAACGCTTTTAGGTATGCGGGTGGAATGTTTATTGTGGCTGATCGGTTATCGTATTTTGACTGATTGCCGTGGCCGTTTTCCATTAGCTTATCAACTGCATCCCAGTCATTGCGCGACATGGCTTTTTTCATTTCTGGGGTTGGCGTCATCACCGTCCCGCTTCCCTTGCTATTCAAAACTATTTTCATTCCAGTGGCTAGGCATTCATCGAGTAAGTATCTGTCAATGTCGAGTGCCCCAGATTCGAGAACAAAGCCATTTACGTCATCTTGTGATAGTAGATCTGTGTTAAGCTGTGTGTCTGTATTTTGTTCAACGGCGCTTCCTACCCATATCCCAGCGTACTGATAAATAAGTCTATATCCTGTTTCTCCATCTATGCTCTTAAATTTAATCAAAGAATATCTGTTGTATGGGTTTTCATCTATCAACATTGCTGGACCTTCAACGAATGATTGGTTTTTTGTGCTATCGTCAAATACAGCTTTGGCTGATCTTTTTTTTGTTTGAGAGAAAATAGAGTTGTCTATGCCTTGCGGGGTCTGAGTTGTTACGCATCCGGAAAATAGGAATAACGACAAGAGAACAATGATAAGAGATTTGTGCATGTTTCTTTCCTTTTATAGATTGTTTGTCGCATAGGTGAGAAATTATGCCCTAGTCCGTGGCGTTGGCGGCATCGAAGAGCGTATCCACTAGCCCCTCAGCAAGTTGTCCGCCATAGTTCTCATTGAATCCATAGGCGTCGGAGTTGCCAGTGATAAGAATGGCGGTGGAACCGATGGCGTAGGCGGTATTTCGCGCACAGTCCCGCCACGTGCAGGAAGTGGTGGCGACAAGGCAGATTATTATGACGGTTTTATAAATATTCATTGCTCAAATTTACTTGCACTTAAATGCGTCTGCAAGCGCCATGAATATGCAAAATCTTGCGCTTTCATGTAGTTGGTTGGGGTTATTTTTTAAAAAATTGGCGATAATCATTGCAGCTTGCCCGCCTTCAACCCCTTTTTCTGGAATACAATATGCTCCTGTTTTTGTAAGTGTCTCATATAATACGCTACTATCAAGGTACCCAGCAATATATCCAGTCCAAAATATTGAAATAGTCACTTCATCCACAGACATATCTTTTTTTTCAATGTCAGCAATTATTGCATTGCATCCACGAAGCAATTCGTTTCCTGTGCGTTCTGCCAGAGCATTTGAAGAAAAAGAAAAAATAAGTATTGTCAACGCTACCAGTCGAAACATAACGTTACCTCTTGAACAGAAAGTATTATTTGTTCTATGTATTTATTCTTTAAACTGTTTGATTCTAAATATCATGGCCGTTCCATACGGGAATTCGCTATTGTTCGCATTTAAAACTTTTGCGAGTGGGTCTCCTAAATATGCGGAGTGCGTTAGAATGAATCCATTCCCTTGCTTGGGGTAAATGACATATTGATCAATTTTATTGCTTTCATCCCCGAAAATGGCCATTAGTGAAATCATATCTTCAGAATATTTGATAATATAGGCCGTCCATTCAAGATCTTGCTGGAATGCGTTTTCATTCTTCCCGTATGTGATGCTGATTTTGGCGGTTTTCCCGTCTGGATTAGTTGATATGTGAAGCAGGGTGTTTTGGGGCATTTTGTCGGTTGTCTCTTCCCCGTTTAGGTTGCCGGTAGAATAGTCAATCCTCTTGCCCTCTTCATATCTAAAGAAAGCAGAATACGCATGTGCAGCGCCATACCAGAAGAGAATGGCAGTTGTGACGATCCCAATCAGTGTTGCTTTCATGGTAACCCCCTTTGATACCCCGTAGCAGGATTTTGCGGGGTGGTCAGCAATTAAAGTTGTCATACGCCGACAAGTTTTTCAAATTGGTAGTGCCTGCAGGTGTTAGACGATGATTCTCTGTTGAATATGCAATGCGGTAATAATAGATGATGTCGCAGAGGCATGAAAAAGTGGCTCGGTAGGTCGATGTAGCTACGGCGGAAATTGAGTGCCTGAGAGGCGTTTTATGAGTGGTCGGTGGGGCAGATGGTGGGGCGCTAATTTGGGATATGACAAAAGGGGTCAGACTTTTACATCTAACCCCTTGTTTTTATGTGGCGCGCCAGGGAGGACTCGAACCCCCGACCGATTGCTTAGAAGGCAATTGCTCTATCCGCCTGAGCTACTGGCGCGCGTATGAGGAAAGCCTTGTTATTCAAGGGTTCTCAAAGCGTCAAGTGTTTTGTGGGCTTTGTCTTGCGGGCTGTGGCCGGGGTGCCCTCTCGTTTTGGTCGGAATCGTCGCAGGCCCGCGTGATGCGGCATTCCGATTTTTCGGCTAGCTGCTTTTGGGGGTTTTTCTGTTGCTCCCCGCCCCGGAACCTTCTATGAATTTTCTCCGGATTATGGCCCCTGGCCTATGCCCCCGCTTTAAGGCGGTGCGTGCCATGGCGACGTTTTTTAATTTTTTCGCCGAGAACCCATGACCTTCGCCACCTTTGCCGAATTTAAAACCCATCTGGACGGGCTCGGGCTTTTTTCCATGCAGCTTGGCCTTGAGCGCATGCACGAGGCCATGGGGCTCATGGGTCTTGCGCGTCTGCCTGCAGTGGTGGCGCACGTGGTGGGCACCAACGGCAAGGGCTCCACGTCCGGGTTTCTGGACGCCCTGGCGCGCTCCCACGGCCTGGCAACGGGGCTGTATGTTTCGCCGCACCTGACCTGCGTGCGCGAGCGCATCCGCGTGCGCGGAGGCATGCTCCCCGAGGTAGACTGGCTTGCAGCTGCGAACGCGGTCATGGACAGGTGCGCGGGGGTGGGGCTGACCTATTTCGAGCTGCTCACCGTCATGGCGCTGTGGATCTTCGAACGTGAAGAGCTCGACCTGGTCGTGCTGGAGGCGGGACTGGGCGGGACCCACGACGCCACCTGCGCCGTCCCGGCGGACCTTGCGGTGCTGACCCCGGTAGGGATGGATCACGAGCAGGTTCTCGGTCCGACCCTGGAGAGCATCGCCCGCGACAAGGCCGGTGCCCTGGGACGCTGTCCGGCCGTGACAGGCTTGCAGGAGCCCTGCGTGCTCGAAATTTTCCGGCAGGCCGGGGCGGGGCGGCCGCTTTGGAGCCTGGCGGACTGCCGGGCGGGGGACGGTTTTCGCATTCAGGCAGGTGCATCGTCCGTGCTCCTGACCCCCGCGACCCTGCCCGCCCAGCCTCCGTATCAGCTGCACAACGCCGCTCTGGCCGCCCTGGCCTGGAGCCGTCTGGCTGAGGCTCGGGGCTGGCAATTTGACGCCGATCTGTGTACGCAAGTGCTTGGCGAGACGAGATTTTCTGGCCGCTTTTGCCGCCATGGCCGGGTGCTGGTGGACGGGGCCCACAACCCCATGGGCCTGGCCGCCCTGTGCGAGGCGCTGGAAAGTGCGGGGGAGCATTTCGATCTGCTGGTTTTCCAGTCCATGCGCGACAAGACCCTGGAGCCGTCCATCGTCAAACGCCTGCGGGCCTTGGCTACACAGGTCGTTGTGCCCGGGCTGGCGCTCGACCGCGCCTGTGACGCAGTGGAGCTGGCCGCACGCTTCGGCCCTGGGGCCAGGGCGGTCCGGGATCTCCCAACCGCCTTGCAGGAGGACGGCACGGTGCTGCTGTGCGGTTCCCTGTACCTGGCGGGCGCGTACTACGAACTTTTTCCGGAACAGCTTTTGTAGGGAGGTCCGGTGTCTTCTCTTTTCAGACATATTCCGTCCGTGGATCGTTTTCTGCTGGAACTGGAGGGGGATCAGGCCCTGGCCGGCCTGCCGCGCCAGTTGCTCAAGGATCTGGTGGCCGAGTTTCTGGACCTGTGCCGCGAGGAGATTCGCGCCGGAATCGTCACCGACGAGAGCGCCCTGTCTTTTGCGACCTTGGCGGCAAGAGCCGGGGCCTACGTACGGGCTCGCTCCCGGCCGCATTTCCGGCGGGTGGTCAACGCCACCGGCGTGGTCATCCACACCAACCTGGGCCGCTCCATCCTGGCCGCAGAGGCCGTGGCCGCCGTGGCCGAGGGGTGCCGCCATTACTCCAACCTGGAGATGGACCTGGACACGGGCCAGCGCGGCAGCCGCTATTCCCATGTGGAGAAGCTCTTGTGCCGCCTGACCGGGGCCGAGGCGGGGCTGGTGGTCAACAACAACGCCGCGGCCGTGCTGCTGGTCCTCGACACTCTGGCCAGAGGCCGCGAGGTCGTGGTCTCGCGCGGGCAGTTGGTGGAGATCGGCGGGTCTTTTCGCATCCCCGAGGTCATGAAGAAGAGCGGGGCCGTGCTGCGCGAGGTCGGGGCCACCAACCGCACCCACCTGCGCGACTACGAAGGGGCCATCGGCGCGGACACGGCCATGCTCATGAAAGTGCACACCTCCAACTACCGTATCATCGGGTTCCACAAGGAGGTCGAATTGCCGGAACTGGTCGCCTTGGGCCGCGAACGGGGCCTGCCGGTCTTCGAGGACCTGGGCAGCGGCAATCTGTTTGATTTTTCCCCGTATGGGTTCATGCCCGAGCCCACTGTGCAGCAGGTTTTGAAAAGCGGAGTGGATGTGCTCTCTTTCAGTGGCGACAAACTGCTCGGCGGGCCCCAGGCCGGGATCATCGTCGGCCGTAAGGCGTACATCGATCTCATCAAGAAGAATCAGCTCAACCGCGCCCTGCGCATCGACAAGATGACCCTGGCCGCCCTGGAGGCGACCCTGCGCCTGTACCTCGACCCGGAATTGGCCCGACGCAAGGTGCCGACCCTGGCCATGATCACGGCTGGCCGCGAGGAGTTGACGGCCAGGGCCCGGCGGCTTGGGCGCAGGCTCTCCAAAGAGCTGACGGGGCTGGCCGAGGTGCGGGTCAAGCCCGGATTTTCGCGCGTCGGAGGCGGTTCCTTCCCGGAGCAGGACCTGCCTACCGCGCTGGTCGCTGTCAGACCTCTGTCCACGGACGTGGAGACCCTGCGCCAGGGCCTCTTGGCGGAGGACATCCCGGTAGCGGGGCGGGTGGAGGACGGAGCGTTCTGCCTTGATCCGCGCACCCTCATGAACGAGGAGTTCGCGCTGGTGGCCGGGGCCTTACGGGCGGTTTTGGCAGGTGGGGCGAAGTGAGGGCGGCATAATTGCCGGGACGCTTTTTTTCGGATGCTCGGATTGGATTCCCGCCTACACCTGCAGGCCAGACGTGCGCGGGAATGACTCCTGGCCGCCGATCGATCACACGCGCTCCGCAGAACAGCACAGGGCGCATCAAGGAGAATATATGACCAAGGTTCTGGTGCGGCCGGAGATGGCGGGGTTCAAGCCCTATTCCCCCGGCCTTTCCATCGACGAGATAAAGAAGCGTTACGGGCTGGCCCGGGTCATCAAGATGGCCAGTAACGAAAACCCGCTGGGCACGTCCCCGGTGGTCTTGGAACGGCTCAAAAATGCCAGCCCCCTGGCCTTCCGCTATGCCCAGGCCGGTTCCCCGGCCCTGAGCGAGAGGCTCGGCAGGCATCTGGGCGTCCCCGCGTCCTGCGTGGTGGCAGGCAATGGTTCCGACGAGATCATCGACCTGCTCCTGCGCGTGGTGGCCCGGCCCGGCGTGGACAATGTGGTGGCCTTCAAGCCCTGTTTCAGCATCTACGACGTGCAGTCGCGACTGTGCGGGGTGGAGTTCAGACAGGCTCCGCTGAACCCTGATTTTTCCTTTCCCTTTGACCGGCTTTTGTCCCTGGTCGATGAAAACACCGCCCTGGTCTTCGTGACCAATCCGGACAACCCCTCGGGCCATGCCTGTCCGGCGTCCGACCTGGCGGAGCTTGCGGCCTTGCTGCCCGAGCGCACGCTGCTGGTGGTCGATGAGGCTTACGTGGATTTCGCCGCCCCTCTGGACGTGTACTCCATGCTCCCGCATCTCGGCAGCATTCCTAACCTGGTGATCCTGCGCACCTTTTCCAAAATGTACGGCCTGGCCGGACTGCGCCTGGGCTACGGGGTCATGCCCGAATGGCTGGCCGATCTCTTGCTGAGGGTCAAGCTGCCTTTCAGCGTAAACATCCTGGCCGAACAGGCCGGGCTTGCCGCTCTGGAAGATGACATCTTCGTGTCCGAGACCCTGCGGGTGGTCAGCGAGGGCCGTGCGATGCTGGAACGGGAGCTTTCCGCCCTGGGCTGCAAGGTCTGGCCGTCGCAAGCCAATTTTCTGATGTTCGCGCCGCCCATGGACGCGCGCACCCTTTTTGAGGCATTACTTGAGCGCGGGGTGATCATTCGGCCCCTGACCAGCTACGGCATGCCCGAGAAGCTTCGGGTCAGCATCGGCAACGAGGACGAGAATCTGGAATTTCTGGCCAAAACAGCGGAGGTGCTGCGTGATAACCATCGTTACTCTTGATGGCCCGGCTGGGGTGGGCAAGACCACCATCGCCCGGCAACTGGCGGATCGCCTAGGCATCGCCTATCTCGACACTGGGGCCATGTTCCGCTCCGTGGCGCTCTATTTCGGAGAAGGAAGCTGGGAAAAGCCCGTGGACCAGCTGGTGCCCGAGCTCAACCGCCTTGATTTTGACCTGGAGGGGGAGGGGAGGCATTCCGAACTGCTCCTGAACGGCTATCCCCTGTCGCCGGACATTCGCAGCGAGGAGGTGGGACTGTGGGCGTCGCACTTGGGCCGCATTCCGGTGGTGCGCGACTTTTTGCGCCGCAACCAGCAGGCCATCGGCCGCATCATCTCTCTGGTGGCCGAAGGTCGCGACATGGGCAGCGTCGTCTTCCCCACCGCCAGGCACAAGTTCTTCATGGACGCCTCCATCGACGTGCGCGCCAAGCGGCGCCACGCTCAGCTCAAGGCCATGGGCATGGAAGAGGGCCTGGAACGCATCCATGCCCAGATCCGCATCCGCGACGACCAGGACCGCAACCGCGTGGTCGCCCCGTTAAAACCTGCCCAGGACGCCGTGATCATCGACACCAGCGCGCTGGACGCGGATCGGGTGCTGGAAAAGATCGTGGAGCATATTCGGCAGAAAGGTCTCCTGGACGACTGAAAATTCATTTCCGGGATGGGTTGCTCCCCGATTTTGAAGGGCTTATGCAGTCGGCTACACGCCACTCTTCAAAATCGGTGAGTCTTACCGGAATGGATTTTCAGCGGTCTCTTTTGATTTCGTCCCAGAGCTCGTCCATCTCGGTCAGCGAGAGTTTATCGAGTTCCAGATCGCGTTCCCGGGCCAGTTTCTCCATGGCCGCAAAGCGCCGCAAAAACTTGGCGTTGGCCACGGCCAGGGCCGAGTTGGCCTTGATCCCGCGCCTTCTGCCGTACTCCACCAGCGAAAAGAGATAATCCCCGAACTCCTCTTCCTTGGCCGCCGCGTCATCCCCGGCCAAGGCGGCCTGCAGCTCGTTCCATTCTTCGGTCAGCTTGGCTTCCTGGTCCAGGTCGGAGGACCAGGTGAAGCCCGCGCGGGCGGCCTTGGAGTTGATGCGGTAAGCGCGCAGGAGCGGGGGCAGGCTTGCGGGCAGAGATGCGAACACGCCGGGATCCTTGTCCTTCTCGGCTTTCTCCGCTTTTTTGATTCTCTCCCAGTTGCGGACCACTTCGGCCACGTCGGCGGCCTTTTCCCCGTAGACGTGGGGGTGGCGGCGGATCATCTTGGCAACGTTGCCGGCCATTGCGGTCTGCAGGAAGTCCGGGATCTCGCGGTCATGGCAGCGGCCGATGAAGAGGAGCAGAAAGAGCACATCGCCAAGCTCCTCGGCGATCTCGGACACGTCGTCCTGGCGGATGGCCTCCACCAGTTCGAAACATTCCTCGATAAGATAGTCGCACATGGTCTGCGGGGTCTGCTCCTTGTCCCAGGGGCAGCCGTTCGGGCCGGTCAGGGTGTCGATGACGTCCAGGATCTGTTCGAAATTATTCTTTTCCACCAGTGGTTCCTTTCATTTCGTTAAGTTTTTCCACAACCCGCTTCTCCCACTCCTGCTGCAGTTCTTTGCTTCGGATCAGGAACTGGTCGCGCATTTCCTTGGGCAGGGCGTTTGAAAGCATGGTGTTGAAGGTGTTGACGTAGGGTACGATGCTGGATTCGGTCAGCAGGGCCGACTTCGACGGCAGAAATGCGGTCAGGGCCAGGACGATGATGCTGCACAACAGCGCTCCCTTGAAAAGGCCGAGCGCGCCGCCTCCGATGCTGTCCACCCAGCCGAGCATGATCATCTTCAGGATCTTGCGGATCAGGGAGGCGAGCAGGAACACTGCGGCCACCACGCCCAGGAAGATGCCAAGGTAAGCCACGAGGTTGGCCATGCCGGGCCCGCCCAGCAGGTCTTCGAGCATGGGGGAGAGCTGGGCGTGGTAGGTGTTTGCCAGCACAAAGCCGAGCAGCAGGCCCAGGATGGAGGCCACTTCCTTGACCATCCCTCGAAAGATGCCGCGCAGGCCCAGAAAGCCCAGAATCACGCAGAAGACGATATCCAGAGTGTTCATGCCAAACCTCCGTCGTTGTTGTGAGGGTCGGCTATCACAAAGCACGGCGGGCGGAAAGACCGGGATGGGCGCGACCTTGACAGTGCCCCACGCACCTCGTAGACACGAACCCTCGGCCCGTCCGGGCTTTTCGTCCGGTGGCCAAGAAACACGACGAGGTGACAATGTACGATATCAGATTGGTGAAGCTGGTGAACGGCGACATGGTGCTCGGCAAATGGAACGAGGAGAAGGGCGTCATCGTGGACCCCGCCATCCTGCAGACCATCCCCACGCAGCAGGGCGGCATGCAGATGCTCCTGCTCCCCTTCGGCTATCCCTTTGATCAGGAAATGAACGGGGAGATCGAGCTTCGGCACGTCATTTATCAGTACAAGACCGTACCCGAGGAGCTCAAGACCAAGTATCTTGAGGCGACCACCAACCTGACCCTGTCCGCGCCCGGCGGCATGCGCAACCTGGGCGGCATGGGCGGTGGGGTGTCCGATTTCAGCAAATTCTTGAAAAAATAACGCAGCACGCGCTGCCGGGACAAGGGTGGCCTTCCACCCTTTTTTTTTCCGCCCGGCCCGGCGCACCGACAAGGACCCATGAAGGCTCTGCTCCCCCTATTTTCCCGCCCCAGCCATTATCTCGGCACCGAGATCAACAGCGTCCACAAGGACTTGGGCTCTGTTCGCGTTCACGTGGCCCTGGCCTTCCCGGACCTCTACGAAGTGGCCATGTCCTATCTGGGGCAGAAGATCCTTTACGATACCGTCAACGCCACGGAAGAGTTCTACGCCGAGCGGGTCTTCGCGCCCACAGAAGACGTGGCCGGGGTGCTGCGCGCCCACGACACGCTGCTGGCCACCCTGGAAAGTGACACTCCCCTTAAAAGCCTTGACGCGGTGATGTTCAGCATCACCCACGAGCTGTGCTACACCAACGTGCTCTATATGCTCGACTTGGGCGGGATTCCCCTCCGTGCGACGCAGCGCGTTGACGGGCACCCGCTGGTCATCGCCGGGGGCGGGTGCACCTTCAACGCCGAGCCTCTGGCTTCCTTTGTCGATGTCATGGTGCTGGGCGACGGGGAGGAGATTGTTCCCGAGATGCTCTCCCTCATGGTGCGGGGCAAGGACGAGGGCTGGGGACGCGTCGAACTGATCCGCCGCCTGGCCGAAGTTCCTGGCGTGTACGTACCCTCGTTCTTTGCGGACGACGGCAGCGGGGCCATGGTTCCGGTGGATGCGGGGCAGCCGCAGGTCGAGAAGCGCATCGTGCTGGACATGAATGAGGTCTCCTTTCCCACGCGCCAGATTGTGCCCTTCGGCAAGCCCGTGCACGACCGCTACTCCGTGGAGATAGCGCGTGGCTGCACCCGGGGTTGCCGCTTCTGCCAGGCGGGCATGATCTACCGTCCTGTGCGTGAGCGCGAGGTTGACGTGCTCGGGTCCATCATCAGCCGCGGCCTGGCTGATACGGGCAGCGAGGAGCTGTCTTTTCTGTCGCTGAGCACCGGGGATTTCAGCGCCCTGGAGGCCCTTTTTCTTTCGTCCTACAGCCATTGCCGCCAGGAGCAGGTCTCCATCTCCCTGCCGTCCCTGCGCGTGGGCTCGGTCTCCGAAGACCTCATGCGGCAGATGGGCAGAATCCGGCATACAGGCATGACCCTGGCCCCGGAGGCCGGCACCCAGCGCCTGCGGGACGTCATCAACAAGGGCGTGACCGAGGACGAATTGCTCGACCACACCTCCAAGGCCTTTCGCCATGGCTGGCAGCAGGTTAAACTGTATTTCATGATCGGGCTGCCCACGGAAACCCGCGAGGATCTGCACGGCATCCTGGACCTTTGCCTGAAGGTCGCGGCCAGCGCCGGAAAGAACGTCCGGCGATTGCAGGTCACGGCTGCGGTATCGCCCTTCGTGCCCAAGCCGCACACCCCGTTCCAGTGGGAGCGCCAGATCTCCATGGCGGAGATCGAGGAGAAGATCGGCTACCTGAGAAACATCTTTCGCCCCTACAAAAAGCTCAAGCTCAAATGGCATCATTCGCACATGACTTGGCTCGAAGGGGTTTTTTCGCGCGGTGACCGGCGTCTGGCCCCGGCCCTGGAGGCGGCTTACGCCAAAGGAGCGCTCTTCAGCAGTTGGACCGACCACCTGCGCCTTGAACCGTGGCTGGAAGCTTTCGCTGAGACCGGCGTCGATGCTGAAAGTTACCTGCGCGAGCGTGACCCGGGCCAGCCCTTGCCCTGGGAGCACCTCGCCTCCGGGGTGACCCGCAAATTTCTGCTCGCCGAGCGCCGCCGCGCCCTTGAAGGGGCCGCGACCCCGGACTGCCGCTACGAGGCGTGCCGGTCCTGCGGCGTCTGCACCCTGGACGGGCGAGAGTCCGAGTTGACGCGGCAGGCTGCGGAGCATGAGATCATCCCGGTCATCAACCGCGCCACGCGCGATCAGCAAGACGCAGTGCATGAGCCGCAGGAGCAGCCCGCAGGGTCAACCTCCGACCTGCATCACAAGGAGCAGCGCTTCCGCCTGTGGTATTCCAAGACCGGGCCGGCCATGTACTTGAGCCAGCTCGAACTGCAGCGGATCTTCGAGCGCGCCTTTCGCCGCGCGCGGTTGCCCTTGGCTTTCAGCAGCGGTTTTCATCCCGCGCCGCTGCTGTCCTTTGCCCGGGCCCTGCCCGTGGGTGTGGGCAGCGTGTGCGAGTGGATGGATTTTTTTGTGCGCGAACATCTCGATGTTTCGGATTTGTCCGCACTCCT
The DNA here is from genome assembly GCA_018902545.1 of Pseudomonadota bacterium. Taxonomy (GTDB): domain Bacteria; phylum Desulfobacterota; class Desulfovibrionia; order Desulfovibrionales; family Desulfomicrobiaceae; genus Desulfomicrobium. The sequence continues at coordinate 89,910 of JAHIQM010000019.1, forward strand.
TGGGCCCGAACTGCCCCAGGGTATGCGCGTGGTGAAGGTGGAGGAGTTGCCGTGCCAGCGCCGGTCCCCCATCGCCAACCGGGAGCGTTTTTCGCTAAGTTTTGCGCGTGCGGAAGATGCCGTGCGTTTCGCGAATCGGTTGCCGGGCTTCCTGGAGGCCGCGCAGTGGCCAGTGCCCAAACTGACCAAAAAAGGCGAACTCGGAGAGGTGGACGTTCGCCCCATGGTGCAGTCCATCGCTGCCGGGGAGGACGGTTTTGTTATTGATTTCGACTGGGAGACTCTCTATGTCAGCCCGATCTTCGCGCTGCAGGCTGTTGATCCGGAATTCACGCTGCTGCAGGGTAGGCTGATCAAGACGGCGCAGTTCTTTTAGCGGCGCAAAAAAAAGGCGAAGCATGGGCTTCGCCTTTCAATCTGGTGCAAGAGGGCAGGGCTACTTCTTGATCCGTTTTTCCCAGAGCTTCATGTCTTGCATCTTCTTGCGGCGGTCACGAGCCAGGGATTTGGCCACCAGAGACGTGCCCTTCTTGTAGCCCCACTTAACCCGGTATTCTTCGGGAGTGAGGCCATGAGTGGCTAGGTGGCGTTTGGTCAGCACTTTGAACGACTTGCCGCATTCCATGCAGATGATGCTTTTTTCGCGAATGGCTTTTTTCGCGTCATCAAGGGACATGACTGCTTCAGGTTCGGGCTGGTTTCCTTCGGCGACATTCTTGATTCCTTCGGTAAGGGAACGAATCATGGACGTCAGCTCTTCCTCGGTCATGTTGCGCACACTGGCTTGTGCTTTGACGATTTCGAGCGCTTGCTTTACATAATCTTCCATGTTCAACCTCCAACTATCGCGTATTTGTACTGTGCAGTGCTAGTTCTGTTCCGCAATTTTGTCAACACACGGCGTAAGTTTATGCCTCTGCATCCACGGTCGTGTGTGGGAATTATTTCAATTTAAGAATGATAATTGATAATTACTCTACAGGGAGAAAAAAATGACAATTCCGCACAATGCCTTGAATGACATGGCCCGGGTTTTTCATTTCGAATTTTGGCTTCGGTATTATTTCATCAAGGAAAAGGACGAAGGTCTTTATATTGAATTAAGCGCTGATCAGGCCAAGCAAATGCAGACTCAGTTCCCCGACTTTTGGGAACTGGCGGACAGCGTCCAAGGCCGACCTCTTTCCCCAGAACTGTCCCAGCAGTCGGTGGTGGAGTTTCTCCAGGTCCATCTCGAAGGCAAGAAATTCCCGGCCAATACTGTGCTCCAGGTTCTGGACAGCAAGGAATTCTCAGTTGAAATGTATCTGTTCAATACGTGGCTGGACCTGCATGAGGAACAACTCATGCAAAAGATCTTCGGCTTCGACTACTGGATGCTCATCTACGACGAGTGGAAGACTACGGAAAAGGCACAGCAATTGACCCACTCCCTCAAACTTCAGATGCAGGGTGAGCACGGCTCTGTGAATTGATGGTTCTGAAGCCATCCGTCCAGTTTTTCAATAGCTCCCGTTGAGGCAAGCGGCCCGCTGTCGGCATGGCCTTGAGACCCGCCGGAACTCCTTCGCCGACCTCGTAGAGTTGAATCGTTGCGTGCCGGGCGGAAAATAGAGGCAGCACGTCAGGCAACGATTCAACAAACGATGCCTGGCTCAGTCAGACAGCCGACGAGCCTCAAGACCATGCCGACAGCGGCCCTTGAGGTGATTTGTCAGGTAGATGGCTGCGTCTACGAGGGGTGAAGGGAGAGTAAAAACGAAAGAAGCCCGCGCAGGTTGTGATGCCTGCGGGGGCTTCTTTGTATGGTGTGAACGAAAAAGGGATGGGCTATTGGAAGAGCGCTCCCTGGCTGGCGAAGAAGACCTGGGAAGTCCCGCTGGCTCCCAGCGTGTTCCGCTCGGCCGTCAGCTCCATGCGGTAGCCAAAAGAGATGTAGAGGGGACCGGAAGTGCCGAGTGACTGGGGAGTCAGGTGGAACTCGAAGGGTACCCCGTTTTCCTGGTCCAGGCTGGTGGGCAGATACAGGCGCAGATCCTTGGCCAGGACGCGGCTGTTGTCATCGCTTAAGTAGATCTGCATCCACAAGTCCTGGATCCAGGTTGCCCACTGTGGGATCGCGCCCTCCACCGGCCGGGCCGTGCCGGAAACAATGAGCCGGTTGTCCTCCAGGCGGCTGGTATAGGAGAATTCCCAGTAACGCATGGCCAGAGTTTCCTGCTGGCCGAGGGTCCAGGGTTTCTTGTCCAAGTGTACGACACTCAGGTGCGCGCAACCGACGATGAAAAGCCCTGTCAGGACAAGGGAAAGTATAAGCCGTGGACGCATGTTCGCCTCCTTGATTCGCATCACAATTTGGGATTTCCCTGCACTATCATTTCGGCCAGGGTCAGATCAACCCGGGGCAGGGTGCGAATCTGCCTGGGGCCCACGAACTGCACTTCGAGTTCCATGAGCCGGGTGTACAGCGCCGTGCGGTCCAGCACGGGGAAGGAATCCGCGGCAGCGCACAGTTCCTGGCTGCGGAAACAGCCCGGAAAGTCCACGGCGCGGCCGTCGGGGTAGCGCAGCCGGTTGGGCACCCCGTGCAATCGGCAGATCATCAGTCTGTGGGCGTAGGCCCCGCAGCGCCCCTCGTCGTTCAGAGGGCACATGATGGCCGGCCTTTCTCCCCGGGTCAGGGCCGCGGTGGCGTCGCGCACATAGAGGCGCGCCCGCTCTTCGTATTCGGCCCGGCGCTCCGCCGGCAACTCGGAGAGCCCGTGCAGCAGGTAGGCCCACTCGATGCGGGTGTGGTGCTGGAAAAAGCTGGTGCAGCAATTCTGGGGGCACCCGTCGCAGGAGAGATCCAGGGCCTGGGCATGCTCGGCGTAACGACTCTGCATGTCGGCATAGAGAACGGCGAGTTTGCGGAAGGCCTGGGCGGGAAGAAGTTTCTTGATCACGGCTGGTCCTGTGCGATTTGAGAGAGGCCATCGATGATGGCGGAGCAGGACTGGTCGGGGGATGTCTGGTCGGTGCTTACCGTCATCTGGGCGAACCGTGCATACAGGGGCACTCGCTCGTCGTAAAGGTCTTTGACTGTCTGGCCGGGGCCGATGGCCAGACCCCGGGAGAGAGGGTTGGTCAGCCTGCCGGCGATGGTGTCGTAGGATGCCTCGGTGTACACGATGCAGCCAAGGCCCTTAAGGTGCGCCATGGCGGCCTCGGAATAGACCACGCTGCCGCCCGTGGCGATGACGCTGCGCTTGAGGTGCAGACGCAGGATCTGCTCGGCCTCGGCCTGCATGAAGGCGTGCAGGCCCAGATGGTCCTTGATGTTCTGCAGGGGCGCACCCCACCAGGACTCCAGAAGCAAATCCGTGTCCACGAAGGCCCAGTCGAGCCGCCGGGCCAATCGCCTGCCCAGGGTGGATTTGCCTGCGGCAGCCATGCCGATGAGGATGATGTTGTCGTAATTCATGGTCTGATCCGGTAAAAAATGAAGCCCAAGCATAACGCCCGGGCTTGCTGGAACACGGAGGGGCTTTTGCCGTCAACCCCCGAGGTAGGCTTTCTTCACGTCGGGGTTGTCCATCAGATCCTTGGCGTTTCCCTGGGCGACGATGGCTCCGGTGTCGAGCACATAGCCCCGGTGCGCGAACTGCAGAGCGATGCGCGCGTTCTGCTCGATGAGAAGCAGCGTCATGCCCTGGGAATTGAGTTCCTTGAGGGCCCGGAACATGTCGTACATAAGGAGCGGCGCCAGGCCCATGGAGGGCTCGTCGAGCATGATGAAGTTGGCTCCGGTCATCAGCGCCCGGCCCACGGCCAGCATCTGCTGCTCGCCGCCAGACAGGGATTCGCTGCGCTGCTTGCGGCGTTCGACCAGCCTTGGAAACAGCTTGTAGACCCGGTCGTAATCCTTTTTGATAGCGTCGTGGTCCTTGCGGGCGTAGGTTGCCAGTTTCAGGTTTTCCTCCACGGTGAGGTTGCCGAAAATGTGGCGTCCTTCGGGAGCCAGGGCCATGCGCATCTTGGTCACTATCTCGTGCGGAGGGACAGAGAGCAGGCTTTGACCGTTGTAGGTGATGTCGCCTTCCACGATCTTGGGACCTTCGGGAGGGCCCAGGCGGGCGATGGACAGGAGGGTCGTGGTTTTGCCCGCGCCGTTGGCGCCGATGAGGGTCACGATCTCCCCCGGTTTCACGGTGAAGGATATGCCGTGCAGGGCCTCTGTATTGCCGTATCGTACTTTCAGATTTGTTATGGACAGCATCTTAGATGTTCTCGTCTCCCAGGTAGGCCCTGATGACCACGGGGTTGTTGCGGATGTCCTCGGGCGTGCCTTCGGCGATGGTCGCGCCGAAATCGATGACCTTGATCCACTGGCACAGGCTCATGACCACCGTCATCTGATGTTCGATCATCCAGATGGCCAGGTCGAATTCCTTGTGAATCCACTCGATGAGTTTGATCAGCTCCACCACGTCGGAAGAGGGCAGTCCGGCAGCGGGTTCATCCAGAAGCAGCAGCTTGGGCTTGATGGACAGGGCGCGGGCTATCTCCACCTTGCGTTGGGTGCCGTACGCCAGGTTGGGAGGGAATTCATTCGCCAGTTCACGCATGCCCAGAAATTCCAGAAGCTCCATGGCCGTGCGGTCGATGGCGGCCTCGCGGTCGATATAGCGGCGGGTGCGCATGAGCGAGTCCATCAGGGAATAGCCTAGGCGGTAGTGCTGGGAGACCTTGATGTTGTCGAGCACGGTCATGTCGTTCCACAGTCGGATGTTCTGGAAGGTGCGAGCCACGCCAAGGGCCGTGACCTGATGCGGCTTCATGCCGCGCGTGTCCACTCCTCCGATTTTGATCGACCCGTCAGAAGGCTGGTAGAAGCCGCTGACGAGGTTGAAGACGGTGGTCTTGCCGGCTCCGTTGGGCCCGATGAGGGCGCAGAGTTCGCGCCCTTCGAGGTGCACGGACAGGTCGTTGACGGCCAGCAGCCCGCCGAAACGTTGGGTCAGATTGGTGATTTCGAGCAGGGCCATGTTATTTGAACCTGTAGAAGCGCTTGAGTTTGGGGAAGATGTCCGAGAGTTCGCGGTTGCCCATCAGCCCTTCGGGGCGGAACTGCATGAGGACGATGAGCAGCATGGGGATGGCCACCCACTTGAGCTGCTCCAGTGGCTTCAGAAATTCCAGCATCAGGGTGAAGATGGCTGCCGCCAGAATGGAGCCGGTCAGAGAGCCCATGCCGCCCAGGTAGACCATGACCAGGCACTCGGTGGAGCGCAGGATGGTGAAGGAGGCCGGGTTCACAAAACCGATCAGGTAGGCGTAGAGGCCGCCCGCCAGACCGGCCAGGCCGGAGGAGAGCATGAAGGCCACGAGCTTCATCTTGTTGGTGTTGACGCTCATGATCTCGGCGGCCACTTCGTCCTGGTGGATGGCCATGACGCCTTTGCCGTAGGTGGAGTAGACGAACCGGCGCAGGATCCAGACGGTGAAGACAACGCCGATGAAGATCCAGATCAGCATCCAAGGTATTGAGATCATTTCCTCCATGCCCATGACCACCTTCTTCATGCCCATGAATCCTCTGGGCCCGCCCACGACGTCAATGTTCTCCAGGGCACTTTTGACGATATAGCCAGCGGCCAGGGTGATGACCGCCAGATAATCGCCGCGCGTCTTGAAGGAGGGGATGGCGACCAGGAGACCGACCAGGGCCGCGGCGACGAACCCTGCGGCCAGGATCAGAGGAAAGGCGAGATACGCCAGGTCCATGGGCAGCAAGGGCTGGCCGAAAAAGGGGTCCGGGACGAAAAGATACACCCCAACCACGGACGAGGTGTATGCCCCCACGGCCATGAAGCCGGCATGGCCGACGCTGAACTCGCCCATGTAGCCGTTGACCAGGTTGAGGCTGGCAGCCAGGATCATGTAGATGCCCATGGTGCTCAGGATGGTTTGTTCATACTGACCCAGGATTCCGGTCTGGGTCAGGGCCATGAGGCCAAGGAGCAGGGCGAAGAGCGCTGCGGGAGTGGTGAGGCGTGGACTCATGATTTAAATCTTCGTGGTTCTGGGCTTGCCGAAAAGCCCGGTTGGTTTCCAGGAAAGAATGCCCAGCAGGATGGTGAACGAGATCAGGTCGCGCAGTTCCGAACTGAAGGTCGCGGCCACGAAGACTTCCAGAAAGGCCAGCAGGAAGCCGCCGATAAAGGCTCCGCGAATGTCCCCGATGCCGCCGACAACTGCTGCGATGAAGGCTTTCCAGCCGACCAGGGCGCCCATGAACGGATCAAGGACCGGGAAATTCATGGCATAGAGCAGTCCGGCCAGTCCGGCCATGGATGAGCCGAGGAAAAATGTGAAGACAATGACGATGTCGAGCGGAATGCCCATCAAGGGCACGGCGAACTTGTCGTAGGACACTGCGCGCATGGCCATGCCGATCTTGGTCCGGGTCACGATCCACTGCAGTAGCCCGAAGACCAGAAAACAGGTCACGATGGAGGCCAGCTTGAGGCTTGTGACCGTCGCTCCGCCGATTTCGAACAGAACTCGCGGCACCAGATTGGGGAACGCTTTGCGTGAGGCTCCGAGCATGGACAGATTGCCGTACTGCAGGATGATGCCCATCATCAGCGCCGTGATGACCACGTACAGCCGGTTCGCACCCTTGAGACGCAGGGGGCGGTAGGCCACGCGTTCTATGAAGATGCCCACCCCGGATGTCAGGAGCATGGTCAGCGGTACGGTCAGGGCCAACACGATCCAGCCGGGCATCCCGGCGTCGATGAGTCCGTAGTGCCCAAGAAAAGCCGTGGCGCAGAAGAAGGCGATGTAGGCCCCGACCATGAAAATGTCGCCATGGGCAAAGTTGATGAGCAGCAGGACCCCGTAAACCAGGCAATAGCCCAGGGCGATGAGGGAGTAATAGCTGCCGAGCTGCAGGGCGTTGACTCCCTGTTGGATGATGGTCTCAAGCATGATCAGATCCCTGTCGGTTGGGAATGGCGAAATGTCGGAGGGCGGTCCGCATGGGCCGCCCTCCGGGAATCAACCAGAACTTACGGGCAGACGGTCTCGTGGTAGGTGAATTCACCCGCATCGTCGATCTTGACGATGACGGCGCACTTGGCAGGGTCGCCGATCGTGCCGTCGAAGCTCATGGTGCCGGTGATGCCTTCGAAGCCGCGCATGGAGGCCATGGCCTCACGCAGGGAGTCGCGGTCCTTGGACAGATCGCCGGACAGGGCGCCCATGTTCTTAATGGCGGCCAGGGCCATGTTGGTGGCGTCCCAGGTCAGGGCGCCGACGTCATCGGGAATCTGGCCGTACTTGGCGTTGAAGGTGTCGATGAATTCCTTGGTCGCGCCCTTGGCACCGGCGGCGGCGTAGTGGGTCACGAAGTACTGGCCCTTGCAGTCATCGCCGCACAGGCCCATGAGTTCGGCGGAGCCCCAGGAGTCGGAACCCAGGATCGGGCCCTTGAAGCCCAGTTCGCGGGCCTGGCGGACGATCAGCGGCACTTCGTTGTAGTACTGGGGAGTGAAGAGGACATCGGGTTTGGTTCTGATGATCTTGGTCAGCTGGGCGGAGAAGTCCACGTCCTTGGTGGTGAAGGTTTCGTAGGCCACGACGGAGCCAGCGCCGTGCAGCTCTTCGAAGCTTTTCTTGAAGAATTCGGACAGGCCCTTGGAATAGTCCTGCGCCACGTCGAAAAGGACGGCGGCGGTCTTGGCGCTCAACTGCTCGGTGGCGAATTTGGCGGCCACGGGGCCCTGGAAATCGTCCAGGAAGCAGGCCCGGAAGACGTAGGGGCGGTCCAGGGTGGTCTTGGGGTTGGTGGACCAGGGGGCGACCATGACAGTTTTCAGATTGTTGGCCACTTCACCGGCGGGCACGGCGCGACCGGAACCCATGGGGCCGACCATGGCCAGAACCTTTTCGCCTTCGATCAGCTTCAGGGCGGCGTTGACGGCGGATTCGGGCTTGGTCTCGTTGTCCACGTAGACGAACTCAAGCATGTACTTCTTGCCGCCGACATCAACGCCACCTGCGGCGTTGATCTGCTCCTTGAGCATTTCGGCGGACTGCTTCGCCATTTCACCCACTTTGGGGATGTCGCCGGTCAGCGGGATGTTGAAACCGATTTTGATGGTCTCTGCCCCAGCGGCCGCGGCAAAGAGCAGCACGCATACCATGGCAAGTAAAACACGGGCGGATTTCTTCACAAACAACCTCCATAAAGTAAGTGTTACAAAGTGATGGTTTTTCTAATGTAAAAAACCAAAAAAAGAAAGTTATTTTAGGGGCGTGCGCGCAATATGACAAAATTGTGCGCCTCGCCAAAGATCGCCGTGATTGCGCACCTTTAGGTCCGGGTTGATTGTGCAATCATCATGCCTTTTTCCGGTCACGGGCGGACGCTGCCGATAATTGGTGGCATGGCGTATGGCAATACCTGATAATCGGTATTTTCCAGTTCTAAAAGTCTGCTTTTCGGTGGGCAGGCTGATGTCGAAATTGTCAAACCGAATCTGGGCGAATGGGAATTATTTAACAAATTTGCAAAAATCGCCTTGCATGGTGCAGGGAAGAAACCCTTGCCAAAGGCCAGGGGGGGACTTAGAAACCATGGTCCTGTTCAACGAGTACGTGGAGGTGGCCATGACGGAGCGAGTGCACAAGATCATCACTGATCATGCCCATGACGGCGCCGAGCTGCGCAAGACCTTTTTCGCGGACCATGCCGCGCAGGTGGCCGAAGTGGCCCGGGCCATGGCCCTTTGCCTTACTGCCGGGGGAAAGATCCTTTTTTGCGGCAATGGTGGCAGCGCTGCCGACGCCCAGCATTTTGCGGCCGAGCTGGTCAACCGCTTCATGATGGAGCGTCCGCCCTTGCCAGCCATCGCCCTGACTACGGACACTTCGGCCCTGACCGCTATCGGCAACGACTATTCGTTCGATCGGATTTTCAGCAAGCAGGTCCAGGCGCTGGGTCGCCCCGGGGACGTGCTGATCGGGATTTCCACGTCGGGCAAGAGCGCCAACGTCAACGAGGCCTTGCGCGTGGGCCTGGAAAACGGGCTGGTCACTGTGGGGCTTGGTGGAGGAAACGGGGGGCCGATGCTCGCCCATTGTCATCATGCCCTGATCGTGGCGGACTCACGCACGCCCCTGATTCAGGAAATTCACGGGGCCATCGGTCACCTTTTGTGCGGCCTGGTGGACTATTATCTGTTTGAAGCGGTTGCCGAGCTCGAACCCTTTCTGGGCTCGGAGCAACCTTAGGAGGAAAAATGCCCATCTTTGAATATGTCTGCAATTCCTGCCACAAGGAATTCGAGGAAATTGTGCTTGGCGGGGAGCAGCCCGTCTGTCCGGCCTGCGGCACCGCCGACACGACCAAGCTTATTTCGCGCGGCGTGTTCCGGACCGGAGGTCCCATCGTCATGGGCTCCCCCAGTGCGAGCGCCATCACCACCAGAGGCAAGAGCGGTTGCGGCCCCTGCACCGGCGGCAATTGTTCCAGCTGCGGCTAAAATGTAAGGACGTATTTTTGATGAACACCATCCGTATCGCCACCCGGGGCAGCAAGCTGGCCCTCTGGCAGGCGCACCACATCTCCGGCCTGCTCCGCGCCCAGTATCCGGGCCTGACCGTCGAGCTCAACATTATCAAGACCAAGGGTGACAAGATCCTGGACGTGCCCCTGGCCAAGATCGGCGGCAAAGGCCTGTTCGTGAAGGAGATCGAAGAGGCTCTCCTGGCGGGCGAGGCCGACATTGCCGTGCATTCCATGAAGGACGTGCCAGCCGAACTGCCCGAAGGCCTGAAGCTCGGTATCATCCCGGAACGCGAGCAGCCCACCGATTCCTTTCTGAGCGTCGCCTATGCCGACGTGGCCTCCCTGCCCGCCGGAGCCCGCGTCGGGACCAGCAGCCTGCGTCGTCAGACCCAGCTCATGGGTATGCGCCGAGACCTGTGCATCCTCTCCCTGCGCGGCAATCTGGACACGCGGGTGGGCAAGCTCATGGCTGGTGAGTTCGACGCCATCATCGTGGCCACCGCGGGCATGAACCGCCTTGGCCTGACCGCCCCGCAGATGCAGGAACTGGCCCCGCCCGTGTTTTACCCGGCCGTGGCCCAGGGCGCCCTGGGCATCGAGTACCGCGTCGACCGCCCGGAGCTGGACGAGATGCTGGCCTTTCTGGATCACGCCTCCTCGCGGATCTGCGTACAGGCGGAGCGCTCCTTCCTGTTTGGCCTGGATGGCGGCTGCCAGGTACCCATCGCCGGGTACGCGACCCTTTCCGGCGACGAGATCACCCTGACCGGCCTGGTGGCCGACCTCTGCGGCGAGCGGGTCATCCGCCGCCAGGCCTCGGCCCCGTCATATGCGGCCGTGGAGCTGGGGGCCGACGTGGCCAGGGCCGTGTTGGCCGACGGTGGCCAGGAAATTCTGGACGAGGTTTACCGGAGCGGTGCGGCCCTCTGACCCGTTTTTTGTTCCGGCCTGAATGCGAAAGGGCAGGCGGTTATCCCGCCCGCCCTTTTTTAACGCTCTGGCCTCGACACATCTATTCCCCGCTGCTCACGCCTGCCGCCGAGAAGGTGGCCATCTCGTTGTAGAGGTTGGCCGCGCTGCGCAGGATGAAGATCGCCATGGCCGCTCCGGTGCCTTCACCCAGGCGCATGCCCAGGTGCAGGAGGGGGCTTGCGTCCAGGCGCTCCATAACGGCTGGGAAGCCCGGCTCGGCCGATGCGTGGGAGAAGAATGCGTATTCGGACACCAGCGGGCAGATGGCTCTGGCTGCAACATAGGCGCTGGTGGAGATGAATCCGTCCACCACCACCGGCTTGCCAAGGCTCGCCCCGCCCAGGATCATCCCGGCCAGGGTGGCGATTTCAAAGCCCCCGAGGGCGGCCAGGATATTTATGGGGTCACCCTTGGCGATGGTCGGCCCGTGCAGGGCCAGGGCTTTTTCGATGACCCCTGCCTTGTGGCGCACCCCGTCGGCTCCAAGCCCCGTGCCGGGTCCGGTGATGTCCTGCGGTGCCAGACCCAGATAGGAGCAGAAAAGGGCCGTGGCCGGGGTTGTGTTGGCAATGCCCATTTCTCCGGTGCCCAGGGTGATGATGCCCTCCGCGTGGGCCTCTTCGGCCAGGGCGATTCCATTTTCAAGGGCGCGCACGCACTCCTCGCGGCTCATGGCCGCCTCTGTGCTCAGGTCCCTGGTTCCGGGCGCGACCTTTCGCTGGACAAGGGCGGGATGATCGGGAAACTTGCCGCCCAGGCAGCCCGCGTCCACGACCTTCAGATCCACCCCGGCGGTACGGGTCAGCACGTTGATGGCCGCGCCGTTCATGACGAAATTGGTGACCATCTGTCGGGTCACTTCCTGGGGGAAGAGACTCACGCCCTGGCGGGCGACCCCGTGGTCCCCGGCGCAGGTGTAGATGCGGGCCGGGTCCACCCGTGGCGGGTTGCCGCCGCCGATGGCCACCAGCCTGCAGGCCACCTGCTCCAGCACGCCGAGGCTGCCTCTGGGTTTGGTCTGCAAATCCTGGTGGGCCTGGGCCGTGGCGAAAAGGGTCGGCTCAAGGGGTCGAATCCGGGCGATGGTGGATTGAAGCATGGCTATGAAGACTCCGGAATTTCACGTTATTTTATTGGCGCATGGATGCCGCCAAAGGGCTACAGGATGGTGAAAACGATGACAAGGGATTTGAATGATTGTGGGCCGATCCTGGTCAGCGCTTGCCTGCTGGGGATTTATTGCCGCTACGATGGGCGCTGCGAGACGGACGAAAGGGTCATGGGGCTGGCCGATGAGCACGTCCTGATTCCGGTCTGCCCTGAGCAGCTGGGCGGGCTGCCCACGCCGCGTCAGGCCGTGGAATTACTTGACGGCCGCGCTGTGACCAAAGACGGCAATGATCTGACCGAGGCCTTCGCACGCGGGGTCGAACAAGCGCTGCGTGTGGCCCGCCTGAACAAAGCCCGGGCGGCCGTGCTGCAGCCGCGTTCACCCAGCTGCGGCCGGGGGGTGATCTACGACGGCACTTTTTCCGGGACGCGCGTGCCGGGCAATGGGGTGCTGGCCCAGGCTCTGGCCGACGAGGGCATGCTCGTACTCGTACCCGACGATCTCGGCTGATTCGGCTCTTTTCTTTTTCCAGGGATGGATTATCTAATAAGATGATTAAGCCTGATGAAGGGAGGGTGCGATGGCAAAGACGGCAAATAGGCGCGCATATCCGCGTCTGCACAGGGAGAACAGAATCCGTTACAGCATGCTGGGCAGCGAGGAATACCACGACGCGACGCTTGTGGACGTGGGCGAGGGCGGGTTGTGCATGGAAGTCAGCAGGCCGCTCAAGACCGGAACCATGATCTACGTCCAGCTGCTCAACGTAAACGCAGAGGTTTCCGGGCTGGCCGCGCACAGGAGTTCCCACGGGCGCGTACGCTGGACCAGGGATCTGGGCTGCACGGACCAGACCCGCTTTGGGATCGGGGTGGAGTATACGCACCCGGTCTGTCACTGATGAACGGTAACCAGGAAAGAACATGTCCGCATTTGAACAGGAGCTTGAGGCCACCGCAGAACTGCTGAAGAACGGGAAGATAGCCAAGGACCAGGCGCGGGCATACGTCAAGTCCCTGGCCTGGTTTCAGGAAAACAGGGCCGCGATTGAGGCTGCCGGCTGGAGCGTGGCCGAACTGTACCGCATCGGCACCCTGACCTTTCCCTATTCCGAATGGGGGCCGGGCTGGCTGACCTTGTGGAACAATGAAAAATGCCTGCCCCGGCTGGGCGACAAGGGAGACATTGAGTTCGTGCTGCGCGAAGCGGGAGGCGATGTGGTTCAGACCTGCCGCTTGAACAAGAATTACCTGTCCTGATTACTGCCCGATATTTTGGGTGTCGTCCCCGACGACCTGCTCCACCTCGGGCTGCGGCTCGCTGGAGCGCTGCGCAACGGCGTCCGCCGTCCTGACCAACAACTCCCCGGCCCTGGCCACGTTTGCAAGTCCCGGATCTTCCTGTCCTCGGCGGTACACCCACTGCGCCAGATAGATTAGCTCCGTCGCGTCCATGTCCTGTGGGTTGGCAGTGCTGACAATGGCCTGCAGCAGGCGCTGGCGCGAGATCTCACGGGTCTGAATGGTGGTCTTGATGCGGGCGCTGGCCTCGTTTCTGACCGAGATCGAGGCATCCTCCGGTATGTTCCAGAAGGCCAAGTGCGCCTGGCTTACGCTCTCCATGTCATCGAGATATTTCGTCACCAGAGGCCGAATGGAGTCCGACTTTGCCACGGCGGCGACGGTCTTGCCGATGGCTTTGAGCCGTGCGGCGAGAAGAGTGAGCATCTCCTTGCGCTGCTCTTCGCTGACGACAGCCATCTGACCGGAGGGCAGGGTATGGGTGACGGATTGCAGGGCCTGCTCCAGGCTGTCCAGGAAGAGCGGCGTATAGGCCGCATGCAGGAAATCGAGCATCGGCCCTTGCAGCACATGGGTGAAGACGATCTTGCGCGCGGCCAGGGTGTCCGCAGGATCGACGCCCAGGCCGTTGAAATCGACGCCGTAGCGGATGTTCAGGGACTTGACGTTGAGGTCGAATCGTCCCTGTGCTCCGGGGTTGTCCTTGGTCTTGGCGGGGAGGTAACGGGACACCAGATAGGCGCTTGCGTCTTCCACGAAATCATGGCGCACGATTTCGTCGGCCGGATAGACCGGCCTGGTGGCGTTGCCTGTTTCGGTGGCGTTGTCGTCCGTGCCGTTGACGGCTGCCGTGGCGTTAATCGGCATCAGGGGATCCGAAGGTGACTGCTGAACCGTGCTGACCTGCCAGCGCTGGGGGGCCACTTCCGTGGCCACGGGTTCGGGGGAAAAGCTGTCACGGTTTTGCATGAACCAGTAGCCGCCGGCCAGGGCCAGAATGAATGCGATGGCGAGGATGCGTTTCATGGTAGTCTATGCCTGCTTGGCGCAGTTAAACATGGATTGGGGTTGTCCGGTGGATTCCATGACCGATCTCCAATAGTTGGAGAAGATGTTCAGCTTGCGCCGTTTGGCGGTGACCAGGTCCAGGGGCAGGTAGAGGTAGCGCTCCTGTAGTTTGGAGACCACCATCCCGGTCTTGCCCGCCATGGCGGCATGCACGGCGTGCTGGCCAAGAAAGCCGCAGTAGATGCGGTCGTTGGAGTTGGCCGGGATGGAACGGATGATGTAGCTGGGATCGATGTATTTGAGGGTGTAGGAAAAATCAGTGGCCGCAAAGAATTTTTTGATCTCCGATCGCAGCACGTCGCAGATGTCGCCCAGGATGGGGTTGCCCGAAAGGTCGACCTGATTGTTGATGTGGCAGAGGTCCTGTCCCGCGCCTTCGGCCACCACGATCACGGCATGCTGGCGCTGCTCCAGGCGCTCCTTGAGCTTGACCAGAAAGCCTTCGGGGCCATGCAGTTCGAAGGGTGCCTCGGGGACCAGGACGAAATTGACTTCCTTGAGGGCCAGGCTGGCCTGGGCCGCGATGAAACCCGACTCCCGGCCCATGAGCTTGACCATGCCGATGCCCGCCGGCGCGCCCAGGGCTTCAATGTGGGCGCAACGGATGGCTTCCGTGGCCTTTTCCACAGCCGTGTCGAAGCCAAAGGAGCGGGTCACGAAGTTGATGTCGTTGTCGATGGTCTTGGGGACGCCGATGATCGAGATCTTGAGCCCCCTGCGCAGCACCTCCTGGGTCACGGAGCTGGCCGCCTTCATGGTTCCGTCGCCGCCGATCATGAACAATACGGAGATGTTCATGCGCTCCAGGGCGTCCACGATATCCTCCGGGGCCTGTGGCCCGCGCGAAGAGGACAGGATCGTGCCCCCGAATTCGTGGATGTCGCGGACATTGTCCGGGGTGAGTTCCATGACGTCGTGCTTGTACTTGGGAATGAAGCCCTGCAACCCGTAGCGGATGCCGTAGGTGCCGGAGACATGGTAGTTGTGGTGGGCGCTCATGACGATGGCCCGGATGACGTCGTTGATGCCCGGGCACAACCCGCCGCAGGTCACGATGGCGCATTTGGTCTTGGGCGGGTCGAAGTAGATATTCTTCCTGGGTCCGGCTTCCTCGAACTCGCAGACGGTGTTGGCGGCCGCGTCATCGATGATGTCGCCGGAAATATAGAGGGGCATCTTCGTCGCGTCGTCGATGTGATGACAATAGGGCAGGGGGTTGTCGACCCTGCAGGGGCCAAGGGTCGGAACGGAAGTATCGAAGAGTGGCGCGTTGCCCATTACTTCTCCATGGGTTGCAGTCGTGGAAAAAGGGGCTGAAATGAAAATAGCTTCCTGTTTGGTAAGCCAGGGAGGCTCAAAAAACAAGAAGCTTGCAGATTGGAATATGTCAGGCGGAGCGCGCGGCCTTGAATGCGGGGATGATGTCGGCCAGGGCCCCTTCGATACGCGGGAAGTCGAACTTGAAATCCAGGCGCTCCAGGGCCGCGGGCTGGCAGCGCTGCCCGGTCAGGAGCATGCTGGCCGCTTCGCCCAGGATCAGGCTGAGCGCGAACGCGGGCACGGGCAGAAAGGCTGGCCGTTTCAGCGCGGCCGCCAGAGCTTTGGTGAAGTCGGCGTTGGTCACGGGCTCCGGGGCGCAGGCGTTGAAGGGGCCGGAGGCGGCCGGGGTCTCCAGCAGAAAGCTCATGATCCGCACCAGATCATTGATGTGAATCCAGGAGAACCATTGCCGCCCGTGCCCGATCCTGCCTCCAAGGCCCAGGGAGAAGGGCGTGATCATCTTGGCCAGCGCGCCGCCTTGTCCCAGGACCACGGACACGCGCGGGATGACCACCCGATGCCCGAAACTCTGGGCATGCAGGGCCTCTTCCTGCCAGGCTTTGGTCACTTTGGCCAGGAAACCGTTGCCGCGCGGCGTGTCTTCCGTGCAGATGGCGTCCCCGGTGTCACCGTAATAGCCGATGGCGTTGGCGCAGAGCAGGGTCTTGCCCGTGGTGGCGGACAGAGCGTCGACGATGTGCCGCGTGCTCATGGTCCGGGAGCGCATAATGCCGTCCTTCCCGGCCTGGGTCCAGCGGGTCATGACCGGGCTCCCGGCCAGGTTGACCACCGCGTCGTGCTTGGCGATCAGTTCCTGCCAGGGGCCGGGCACGGTCGGGTCGGCCTTGATGACCGCTGCCCCGGGGGAGACCTTCGCCTTCCCGGACCTGGCGGCCACGGTGACCTCGTGTCCGCGTTCAAGAAGATGGGGCACCAGATGCCCGCCTACGAATCCGGTCGCTCCGAAAGCCAGGATCTTCATGACTTCCTCCCGCCTCTACAGGCCGAAGTGTTTCTGGATGTATTCCGACATGACCGATTGCGCGTTTTCGTGACATTCCCCGCAGCCGGTGCCGATCTTGGTCATGTCCTGCAGTTCGGAAAAGCTGCGCACTCCGTCAAGCACCGCGTGCTCGATGTCTTCGTCGGTGACCTGCATGCACTCGCAGACTATTTTCGCGCCCTTGGTCCTGATGCGGTCCTCCATGCCGTTCTTGCCGTAATAGTCGTCTATGGCGGCGCGCAGGGCTTTGTCGCCAAGGACCGAGCAATGCACCTTGTTGTCCGGCAGGCCGTCGAGCTCTTTTAAGATGTCCTTGGCGGTGATGGCGTAAGCCTGGTCCAGGGTCATGCCGATGACCATCTCCGAAAGGATGGAGGTGCTGGCGATGGCGCTGGCGCAGCCGTACGTGCGCCACTTGCAGTCGGTGATGGTCAGCTTGTCGGGGTTGACCTTGATGTAGACCATCATCTCGTCGCCGCACTTGATGTTGCCCGTCAGGCCGATGCCGTGGAAATCAGCTTCGTTGTCCTCGCGCAGGATGTTGCGCGGGTTCATGAAGTGGTCCTTCACCTTGTCCGAATAGGTCCATTTTGCCATCTTATCTTCTCCTGTACGCAGTGGACATGGTCCGGATGCGGTCGATGATGGGGGGGAGATGATGCAGCATGTACTGCACGTCATCAAGGGTGTTTTCCCGGCCCAGGCTGATGCGCACCGAGCCGTGGGCGTTCTCCACGGGCACTCCGGTGGCCATGATGACGTGCGACGGATCCAGGGAGCCCGAGGCGCAGGCCGAACCCGTGGACACGGCGATGCCAGCCAGGTCGAGATAGAGCAGGATGGCCTCCCCTTCGGCCCCGACGAATGAGACGCTCAGGGTGCCCGGCAGGCAGTGCTCGGGGTGGCCCATGAACAGCGTGTCGGGAATGGCTTTGGCGATGCCGTCCTTTAAAATGTTTTTCAGTTCAAGCAGGCGCTTTTCCTCTTCTTCCATTTCAAGGGCGCGCAGTTCCACCGCCTTGCCCAGCCCGATGATGCCCAGGGAGTTTTCCGTGCCCGCGCGGCGGCCGTTTTCCTGGTGCCCGCCGAGGATGAGCGGGCAGTAGGGCGACCCCTTCTTGACGTACAGGGCACCGATGCCTTTGGGGCCGTATAATTTATGGGCTGAGATGGTCAGAAAGTCCACGTCCAGATCGCGCACGTCCACGGGAATCTTGCCCACGGCCTGCACCGCGTCGGTGTGGAAGAGGGCTCCGCCTTCATGCGCAATGCGGGCTGCGGCCTTGATGTCCTGGATGGTGCCGATCTCGTTGTTGGCCATCATGATCGAGACCATCCCGACCTTGTCGGTCACGGCACGCCGCAATTCTTCCAAGTCGATGCGGCCGTACTTGTCCACGGAAAGGTAGGTCACCGCGTGGTTCTTGCGTCCCAGGTCGCGGGCCGTGTTCAGCACGCAGGGGTGTTCAATAACCGTGGTCACCAGGCCGCTTCGTCCGCTCAAAGCGCAGAAGCAGCGCGTGCTGTCGCAATGCAGCAGGGACAAAACGGTGTTGTTGGCCTCGGACCCACTGCCGACGAACAGGATCTCGTCCGCCTCGGCGCCGATAAAGGAGGCCACCTTTTCCCGCGCTTCCTCGATTTTTTCCCTCGCCTCGCGGCCAAAACCGTGCATGCTGGAAGGGTTCCCAAATATTTCAAGCCCTTCGATCAGGGCTTCTTTGACGCCCGGATGCAGGGGTGTGGTGGCATTGTTGTCGAAATAAACGGTTCTGTGTTCCATTACGGCTCCTGATTTCGTAAAATTACGATGAAACTTTAATCCCTAATTAGGTCCTGTCCACCCCGAGAAAGGGCGAATCAGGCCAGGAGAGGGCGGCTCAGGCTCTTTGTCTGTTTCGTGCCACAGTTCATCCTGCCAGTCGAAGAGCTGGTGCGGATGGAATCCGGCCTTGTAGGCCATGCGCTCGCACCCGGGCACGACATAGCCCAGGTAGTAGTGGGACAAACCCATCATTTTCGCTTCCTCGATCTCGCGCAACACACTGAAAATTCCGGGACTTAAGTGCGAGGCGGCAGGATCGAAGATGAAGTACACGGAACTGAGGCCTTCGCTGCCCTGGTCCAGATATCCGGCCCCCATCAAGCGTCCGCCGTCCACGTAGCGGGCGAGCAGGGTCGGGCAGGAAGGGGAGTGCAGGTTGGCGATGAATTCGTCAAAGGAACTCTCTTGTCCGAAACGGACCTGCGAATGTGTATGATACAGGTCAAAAAGTTCCTTTTCGTAGCGCACCGGCCCGAAATCGACGCGCACGTGTCCGCAGCGGCGCAGGACGCGTTTCTGCCCCCGGCTGGGCGAAAAGCGCAGCACGGGAACGCGCAGCGGGGTGCAGGCCCTACATCCCGGGCAGGACGGGCGAAAGAAGTAATGGCCGAACTTGCGCCAGCCTCGGGACAGGAACCATGACAATTCGATGCTCGTCAGATTGCCCGCGAAAAAAAAGGAATACACCAGGGTTCTGTCCGGCAGGTAGGGACAGGGCGCGGGGTCCGAAAGCTCAGGATGAGAGTAGAGAATCATGATCCGCCCCGAAGCTCCTTGCCCGGATGGACGGCCGCTTGGTCCGCTTCGTCCATCCGGTTCATGCCCTACTTTGCCGCCTTGGCCCAGGAATCCCGCAGTGTGACCGTTCTGTTGAAGACCGCCCGCCCGGGGGCGTGATCGAAGCGGTCCGCGCAGAAAAAGCCCTGTCGCTCGAACTGGTAGCGCGCCTCGGGCTTGGCCTGGGTCAGGGATTCTTCCACCTTGCAGCCGGTCAGGATCTCCAGGGACGCCGGGTTGACCTGGGTCAGGAAATCAGCGTCCTTGCCCGGAGACTCCACGGTGAAGAGGCGCTCGTAGAGGCGCACTTCGGCCTGGGCGCAGTGCCTTGCGCTGACCCAGTGCAGGGTGCCCTTGACCTTGCGGCCGTCGGGGGCATCGCCGCCCCGGCTTTCGGGATCGTAGCTGCAGATCACGGCCTTGATGGTCCCGTCGGATTTTTTGAGCACATCCTGGCAGGTCACCAGATAGGCCCCGCGCAGGCGCACCTCCTGGCCGGGAGCCAGGCGGAAGAATTTGGAGCAGGGGTTTTCCATGAAGTCGCTCTCTTCAATGAACACTTCGCGGGAAAAGCCCACTTTCCTGGTGCCCATGCCAGGGTTCTTGGGGTGGTTGGCCAGTTCGAAGAATTCTTCCTGGTCCGCCGGGTAGTTCTCGATGATCAGCTTCACCGGCCGCAGCACGGCCATGGCCCTGGGCGCGTCCGCGTCCAGACTTTCGCGGACGCAGTTTTCGAGCACGCCCATGTCTACGCAACTGTCCGAGCGACTGATCCCGATGCGTTCGCAGAAGTCGCGGATGGCCGCAGGCGGGAAACCCCGGCGGCGCAGGCCCGAGATGGTGGGCATGCGCGGGTCGTTCCAACTCGTGACCACCGAATTCTCAACCAGGGTCTTGAGTTTGCGCTTGCTGGTCACCGTGAAGTTGATGTTCAGACGGTTGAATTCGTACTGCACGGGCCGGCTGGGCACGTCGAGCTGGTCAAGGATCCAGTCGTAGAGGGGCTTGTGGTCCGCGAACTCCAGGGTGCAGATGGAGTGGGTGATGTGTTCGAGCGAGTCCGACAGGCCGTGGGCGAAATCGTACATCGGGTAGATGCACCACGCATTGCCCGTGTTCTGATGCTCCTGATGCAGGATGCGGTACAGGGCCGGGTCGCGCATGTTCATATTCGGCGAGGCCATGTCGATCCTCGCGCGCAGGATGTGCGTGCCCTCGGGAAATTCCCCGGCGCGCATACGCCCGAAGAGATCCAGGTTCTCTTCCACGGAGCGGTCGCGGTACGGGCTGTTCTTGCCGGGCTCGGTCAGCGTGCCTCGATACAGGCGCATGTCTTCGGCGGACAGGGAGCAGACATAAGCCTTGCCTTTGCTGATCAGTTCCACCGCGAATGCGTAGAGCCGCTCGAAATAGTCGGAGGCGTGGTAGAGGTGTTTCCCCCAGTCAAAGCCGAGCCAGCGCACGTCTTCTTTAATGGACGCCACGTAGACCGGGTCTTCCTTGCCGGGGTTGGTGTCATCGAAGCGCAGATGGCAGCGTCCGCCGTAGTCGCGGGCCAGACCGAAGTTCAGGCAGATGGACTTGGCGTGGCCGATGTGCAGGAACCCGTTGGGCTCCGGGGGAAAGCGGGTGAAGACGCGGCCGTCGTTTTTGCCGTTTTTTAGATCTTCTTCGATGATGGCGCGCAAAAAATTCGAGGGTGCGGATGGCGTGTCCATGATAATCCTTGAATGCTGGGGGATGTCTACGGGTTATGGGTCAAAGTGCTTACGGACAGGGGCAGGGGTTGGCAAGTCCGGCCCTGCACATAGGCCAAGAGAGCGTCGCGGGTGCTTGGAAAGGCCAGGTTGTTCCAGGGTATTTCGTCGCGGGTGAAGAGGTCCAGGTCTTCGGTTTCCTCTCCCGCCTTCGGTTCGGCACTGTCCAGGTGGGCGCTGTAGACGATGATGACCGGCGGCCACCCGGCGTAGGAAAAGACGCCGACCAGTCCGTCCAGGGTGATGTCGAGGCTCACTTCCTCCCGAATCTCGCGGATGGCGGCCTGCTCGACAGGTTCGCCCTCGTCCACGTAGCCGCCGGGCAGGAGCCACTTGTCCGAGTCGCCCTCGCGTTTGCGGCGCATGAGCAGGATCTTGCCGCCGATCTCAAGGATGACACAGGTCACGACCTTGGGGTCCAGATAGACAACGCCCGAGCATTTTGAGCAGATCAGGCGTTCGGGCTCGTCCGGGCGCAGGCGTTGCAACTCCAGGGACGCGCCGCAGGCGGGACAGAAGCGGTAGCGGTCGTGACGGATGGGACCGGCGGTGGTGGTCATGAGTAGGTGTTGGTCCTGATCGTGTGATCCTTGAGGGTTTCGCGGGAGTGCCCGGCGAGGGATTTGGCCGGATACCCGATGCTGATGATGGATTCAACCCGCAAATGGGGGGGGATGCCCAGAATCTGCCGCACGCGGTCCTCGGCGGACCTGTCCTGGTCGTGGGCACGCAGGCGGATCTGCACCCAGCAGCTCCCAAGTCCCAGGCTCTCGCAGGCCAGCTGCAGGATGATGGAGGCGATGGCGCAGTCTTCGATCCAGGTGTCGGCCTTGTCCTCGTTGCCAAGCACGACCACGCCCAGGGCCGCGTCGCGCAGGAAGTGCGCGCCGTGGGGCTTGGCCGTGGACAGGGCTTGAAGAAGGTCCTTGTCCGTGACAAAGACGAATTCCCAGGGGTCGAGGCCCCGAGACGAGGGTGAACGCAGCACTGCTTCCTTGAGCTGGTCCAGTATTTCGGGCGCAATGGCCTGCGATGTGTAATGGCGGATGCTGCGGCGCCTACGCAAAATATCGAGCATTGTTCAATTCTCCCTTGCCGCTTCCGGAAACAAGCGGCTCTGACAGTCTTTCGCGCTCCTTGATCAGCGCGGACGCATACCGTATCAAAGCCCTCATTGGGCGGCAATCGCCTAATCACCGTACTTTCAAGGAGCGACAATGGATGGACTGATTCTCGTCTTGACAGCACTGGCCGGGTGTCTCATGCCCGTGCAGCCAGCCGTGAACGCGGTCGCGGCACAGCTGATGGGCAGTCCGTATCTGGCCTCGTTTTTTTCCTTCCTGACCGGCACGCTGGTGCTGGGTCTTTTGTGCCTGGCACTTCGGCTGCCCTGGCCTGACGGGAAAATTCTGACCGCCCTGCCGTGGTGGGTCTGGAGCGCCGGAACCATGGGCGCCTTTTTCGTGACCATGACCATCGTGGCGGTACCGCATCTGGGTGCCATGAGCGTCATGGCCCTGCTTGTCGCGGGTCAGATGGGCATGTCCATGGTCATGGACCATTTTGGCTGGCTCGGCATCCCGGCCCAGCCCATCTCGCTGGGCCGGATTCTGGGCGCGATCCTGCTTTTCGCCGGGGTGGTAATGATCCGCAAATTTTAAGGAGCGTCACATGAAAACAGTTCTGTTCGTATTCAATGGCGACCCGATGTGCTTCATCCATGTGCTCCTGAACGCCCTCGATATGCACGCGGCCGGTCACCAGACCTGTATCGTCATGGAGGGGGCGTCCGTGGCGCTGGTCCCGGCCCTGGTAAAACCGGAGCATCCCCTGGCCAACCTGTTCACGAAGGTCCGCGCGGCGGGGCTGCTCGACGGCGCTTGCAAAGCCTGTTCCGTGAAGCTCGGCGTGGCCGCCGAGGTCGAGGCGGCGGGCGTCGCGCTTATCGGAGAGATGCACGGGCATCCGTCCATGCGGTCATATATGGATGCCGGGTGGCAGGTCATCACGTTTTGAACTTGGTGCGCCGGGAAGCTCTACTTATGCCGGAGGCACGGTGATCATTCGAGTCGGATCACTCAATCCGGTCAAGCTTGAGGCCATCCGCGCGGTCATGACCGTCCGTTTTCCGCAGGCCGGTTTCCAGCCCGTGGGTGTGGATTCCGGGGTCTCGGTCCAGCCCATCGGCCTGGACGAAACCTTGCGCGGGGCCAGAAACCGGGCCCAGGCTGCCTTTGCGAACTGCGACCTGTCCGTGGCCCTGGAGTCGGGGCTCATCCCCGTGCCGCAGACCACTACCGGCTACATGAACCTGACGGCCTGCGCCATTTTTGACGGCCGGGAAATGTATCTCGGGCTGGGCCCCGCCTTCGAGTTGCCCTCCGAGGTGACCCGCCTGGTGGTGGAGGAGGGCCTGGAGCTGGACCCTGCCGTGCGCCAGGCCGGGCTTACGGACAACGAACGCATCGGCTACGCCCAGGGCATCATCGGCGTCCTGAGCGGCGGTCGTGTGACGCGCATGGATTACAGCCGTCCTGCGGTATCGATGGCCCTGGTGCGCATGGGCCTTTGATTTTTTAACCATTTGCCAAAGAGGAAAATATGTCCCGCTCATATCTGGTCTACCGCTGCAAGAAAGGAGAAGTGCTCAAGAAGCCCGAGGCCGTCATCGCCCTGTGGGACGAGGATCTGCCCCGTTTCTCCGAAATCCTGGACGAGGCTACCGCGTCGCGTCCGTCCAAGGCTCGCAAACCCGATGAATACTGGGAGATAGTGACCAAGGACAAGGCCGATCCCTATGATTGGGACAAGGTCGTGGCCCCGGTGAAAAACAAGGAGCACGACCCCCTGGGCGACATGTGGAAGGAGCGCGCCAAGATCGAAAAGCTTGTGGAAGAGGGCGCGACCCTGGAGCAGGCTCTGGACGTCATGACCCCGTTCAGCCACTCCTATAGCTACGAATCCGAAGCGCCCAAGGATCTTCTCCCCAAGATGAGCGAAATCAAAGAGTAGTCACCGACGCTGCCAAGCGTGTCGTTTTTTGCCTCTTGCGACGGGGCGTTTACTTATCAAAAGAAGGAAGTACGGATGGATAACGCAATGGCGGAACTGGAAGAGTTCATTTCCCAGTGGGATGTGTGCGACGCCAGGGACGCGTTTCTGGTTTTCCGGCAGACTCTTGAGGCCGTGGAGGGCGTGCGCCTTGATTTCAAGGTCCGCCCTGGAATCACCTTTTCCCTGCGCGGCGCGCATCCTGCCCAACAGGGACGGGAGCTGTTCGTCCTGATCGACGTCATCGACGACGATCCCGAGCAGCGCTGGCTCTCGGTCTGCTTTTACGACGAGATGGTCACCGATACGCAGGAGCAGGGCGACAGGGTCCCCGGCGGGCTGATGGGTGAGAATGCCCGCTGCTTCAACGTTGACGAGGCTGACGAGGATCTCGTGGCCTACGTGGCCGAGCGCATCCGCGAGGCGGGAGCGAACGCGGCGAAGTAACCCTGTCGCCGGGCCCTGACCATCGGCCGGGCGCAGACATTTTCGGGGAGCTGCACATGAGGCGTATCCTGGCCGCCGACATCGGCGGGACGAGCAGCCGGTTCGGGCTGTTTGAGCATCTGCCCGGCCGGGAGCCGGAGCTTCTGGAGTCCCGCAGCATTCCCACCGCCTCGGTGCGCTCCCTGGCGGAGCTACTGGCCCGGCTCGTGGATGCGGGTCTGGACTTTGTGCCCGCAGCGGCGGACCGCATCGTGCTGGCCGTGGCCGGACCCGTGCGGGACGGGGTGCGTTGCGATTTGACCAATGCCGCCTGGAGCATCGACCTGCGCGATCCAAAGGCCGGATTGCCGCGTGAGCGCACCGTGCTGATCAACGATTTCGTGGCCCAGGCTCTGGGCTGCCGGACGGGATACGCGGCCGGGTCCTCCATTGTGATCCAGCCGGGAGTTCCCATCCCGGCGGTCGTGGCGGCGGTGGGCCCGGGAACCGGGCTTGGCCTGTGCGCCCTGGTCCCCTTGCCTGGCAAGACTTCGGGCTGCCTGCCCCTGCCTTCCGAAGGCGGCCACGCGCCGCTGGCCTTTGTCACCCCGCGCGAGTTCGAGTTCCTGCGTTTTCTGCAGGAGCGCACCGGCCACTCCCATGCCTTCGGAGACATCGTCGTCTCGGGGCGGGGGCTGACCGCCATGCACCAGTTCCTTACCGGCCGGACCCTGTCCCCTGCCGAGGTGGCGGGCGAAATCGGTCCGGACAGCGAAACCACCGCGTGGTTCGCACGCTTCCTGGCCCGCGCCTGCCGCGCCTACACCCTCTCTGTGCTGGCCTGGGGTGGCCTGTTCCTGTGCGGCGGGATCGCGGCCAAAAATCCCTTTCTGGTCACCCACCCCGAATTCCTGCGCGAATTCACCGATTGCCCGGCCTATGGTCGTCACCTGGCCGAAGTGCCCATCCGGCTGGTCACCGCCCCGGACACTGGGCTGCACGGTGCGGCCAGCTTTGGGCAGGCGCTCCTGCAGGAATAGGCCGCCGACGCATCCCACGTTTTTGTACCGTAGCTTGCTACGAAAATGTCGTCTTCTTTTCCCCTGATGATATGAAAAACAGTCGGTTATGACTGGCACAAGAGATGCTTCAGCCTCCTCAACAGGAGGCAGCCATGCCCGTTATCAGCACGCCCTTCGGAGTTCTTGAAACCCTTCCAGGCATCGAATTTTTTCCAGGCGGCGTCGTCAGTTCCTGCATCGCCGCCCGGGCCTGTCCTCTGACCACACCCCTTGGCACCCTTGTGCCCCAGTTCAACGCGGCCAGCCTGCGCAAGCGGCAGTTGCCCGCCATTTCCTTTCATCAAAACGGCATGATCCGCAATCTTCCCCTGGAGGATCAGGTCACAGTGCCCACACCTTTGGGTCTCATGCCCGCCGAACAGGTCACTTTTTACGACAATGGGGCCGTAAAGCGCGTCTTCCCCTTGAACGGAACCTTGAGCGGGTATTGGACCCAGGAGGACGAAGCCTCCCTGGCAACTCCTGTGACCCTGGATACCCCCATGGGGCTGGTCGAGGTCACGCCGGTCTGCATGTACTTCGGCCCGGAGGGCAATCTGCGCAGCCTGACCTTGTGGCCCGGAATGGTGCTCGATGTGCCCACTCCGCTGGGCAGCATCCCTGTGCGTTCGGGGGTTGCGTACTACGACAGCGGGGTGCTGCGCTCCGTGGAACCGGTTCGGCCCGTGTCCGTGCCCACGCCCCTGGGCGAGCTTCTGGCCTATGATCAGGACGCCATCGGCATCAGCGGAGACCAAAACTCGCTGCGCTTTTGCGAAAACGGGGCCCTGCTCGGGCTGACCACGGCGGCGCACGCTTTTGAAGTGGAATTGGAGAACGGCCGCAAGAAGTTCCTCACGCCGCCCTTGCGCCGTCATCCCTGTGATGGCGAACGCATGGAGGCTGGGCCCATTAACCTTGAATTCCGTCCGGGGTTCGTCAGTTTCACATTCGCCGATTCCCCGCGCATCGTGGTCAAGGCCGAAGGGGTCACGGCGTCCCGATTTTTCCCGCCCCTGCCGGCGCTGTCTCCCATGTGCTCCATGGGCGCGGGGCAGTGGTAGGCTCTTTGAATCAAACCTTAAAGGAGGAGTTGTGAACGTCAGTTGTCTGGAAAAAGTGGTGGAGTACGCGTCCATGCCCTTGCATGGGACGCTCTCGCGCAAGCTCAGAAAAGGACTCAAGGTTCAGATCAATGAAGGCCGGGTCTACGAAAAGGCCGTCTTGTTCCTGGGTTCGGATTTTTTGCGCGTGACCGAAAAGGAGGACGGCATGTCCGTCAACACCTATTACGGATGGGAGGAGATCGCCTCCATCCGCACCTACAGCACGGAACCGGAGGAATGAAAGCGGGGCCCGGCCACCCGATAGGGGCCGGGTTCACCTGTGCATTGAGGCCGGGATTCTTTATTCAAAGCGATTATGGTTGCCACGCCTTTACGCCGCCGTCTTGAGAGTGACCTGCATTCCGGCTTTCGTCGCCAGAATGATCAACATTTCAAGACTGAACTTCTCCCACTTGCCTCTGATCAGATCGGAAACTCTGGACTGGCTGACGCCAAGTATTTCAGCCGCTTTGACCTGCGTAAGCTTCTGTTTTTTGATGAATTTGCGCAGATCGGCCATAAGGTCCGCGCGCATTTGAAGAATGGCCGCTTCTTCGGGAGCATAGCCAAGATCGCTGAAGACGTTTTCGGATGAATCGACGATGGGCTCAGTCATTGGTCACCTCCGATTTGTTGAAACCGTTTACGGGCCAGTTCAATATCGTTTTTATTTGTTCTTTGCCCTTTCTTTTGAAAAGCGTGCAGCACGTAGACAGCGTCCGACAGTTTCGCAACGTAAATTACTCGCCACTCACCCAGCACGTGAACCCGAATTTCCTTCACGCCGGAGCCTATCGACAACATCGCCTTCCAATCCCGAGGTTCCAGTCCGTTCTGGATCGCGCGCAGTTCGAAACCCGCGACTCTTCGGGCTTCCTCGGGAAAATTGCGGAGATCGTCGAGACTCGACCCGACGAATTTCATGGCCTTTGTGCTCATGGATGTATTATATAAGTTTTTATATAATTTGCAAGTCCATGCTGCCTGCCAGTTTTTGTTTTGCGATGGAGACGCCTGAAGTATTTTGGCAGCGCTTTTCGATCCGGTGTTGTCCAAAACCAGCATGTAGCAGGAGTTTGTTCTGCATGCTTTGCTGAAATTTGAAAATTTCGAATTCGCCACCGATTGGGTAGTTCTCGGAATTGCCAAAATGTTCGTGCTGGTATATACTTCAGTATATACCAAAAACAGAGGTACACATGCAGACCGCCAAACTTTTCAACAATGGCCGCAGCCAGGCAGTCAGGCTACCCAAGGAACTGCGTTTTTCCGGCGAAGACGTCTACATCAGGAAGATCGGCAACATGGTCATTTTATTGCCCAAGGACGACCCGTGGTCGCCGCTGATGAACAGCCTTGATCAGTTCTCCGCCGATTTTATGAGCACAAGGGAGCAGCCGCCGCTTGATGCGCGGGAAGAGCTGTGATCATCTATCTGCTGGACACGAACATCTGCATTTACGTCATCAAACGCAGACCGCCGCAGGTGCTGGAGCGTTTCCGGCAGGCGGCTGTTTCAAGTATCGGCATTTCATCTATCACGTTCAGCGAACTGATGTACGGATCGGCCAAAAGCTTGCGCCCAGAGCAGAATCGGATCGCTCTGACGCAGTTCGTGGCGCCACTTGAGGTTGTGCCCTATGACGACATGGCGGCACAGCGCTACGGGGATCTTCGGGCCTGCTTGGAGCGCCAGGGCACGCCTATCGGCTCTCTGGACATGCTCATCGCCGCCCACGCCCTGGCGCTTAATTGTGTTCTGGTGACCAATAACGTGAAAGAGTTTGCGCGTGTTCCGCAGTTGCGAATGGAGAATTGGGCAATGGAGTGAGGGAGGTGGAGGTCGCCGCTTAACCCGCCGCCTTGCGCAGGGCCGACAGGAAGCGTGAGCGCAGTTTTTCGCCAAGGAGCGCGCGTTTGACCGGCGGGAGTTTGAGGAACCCGCCGACGAGAGCGCGCATGAACTCCTGGGTGCGGCTTTGGGGGTTGTCGAAGATGAAGGTCTGGAAGGTATCGCGCTCCAGGGCCTGGAGCATGACTCGCTCGAAGCTGTCTTCGGGGTGATACACCTTTTGTGGCCGGGTTTTGAGCGTGATCGCCCCTGTGGGGCATTTCAGGGCGCAGACCCCGCAGCCCAGGCAATGTTCCTTTATATCCGCCAGTTTTTTCGGCTTGCGGTCTTCCTGACCGGGAATTTTCTCCACGCTCACGGCGTTCACCGGGCAGGCCTTGGCGCACAGGCCGCAGCCCGTGCACAGGGCCTCGTCGGCCACGGCCACGACGCTGGCCGTGACCAGAATGCCCGTGTAGCCGGTTTCGCGCACGCCGCGAAGCAGGTTGCAGCAGCACCCGCAGCAATGGCAGATGAAGCCCGCATCGCGTCGCACGTTGTCGGCGGACAGGGTCAGGCCCTGGTCGCGGGAGCGGGCCAGGATGTCACGCATCTGCGCCTTGTCGATGGGTTTGGCGAAGCCGTTGCGGATGAGAAAGCGTGCTCCCGTGCCCATGGACGTGCAGGTGTCCATGGGCGTGCGGCAGGGTTCGTGTCCAAGGTGGTGCTTTTCATGACGGCAGGAGCACAGGCCAAGGGAGAATTCCGTGTTTTCCTCGATGAGGACCGAAGCCTTTTCGTAGCCCAGGATCTCCACGTGTTCGCCCAGGGCTTCTTCGTGGGGCAGGGCGCGCATGACCGAAGTGCGTTGCCCGTCCCCGAAATTGGCGTGCAGAAAATCCTTTTCCCCGAACATGTAGGCCTGAAAAAGCTCCGCCCAACGCGCTTGCGGAAGATTCGGGCCAGCGCGCATCATGGTGAATTCAAAAAAGCCGATGACGATGGGGCTGACCATGTACTGGTATTGCGCGCCGTCCCAGATATCGATGACCAGCCCTTTGGCGCACAGTCCTTCGAGCATGGGCCGCAGGACATGTTCCGATTCGCCCAGCATGGCTGCAATGCGTTTCAAGGTCGAGGGGCGGTAGGGCAGGCGGGCGACCAGTTCGGCCTCCGGCCTGGAATAGAGTTCTTCCACCAATTGCCGGAAAACCGCTGTCCACGGCGTGCGCACCGGGGCCTGGTCGAGGCGGTGTCCGAGTTTGCGGTAGATGTCCTTGCTGGCGATGTGTCCCATGATGATCCTTTTTGTGCGGTCAACGACCGCTATTCCCTCGGCTTATCCGGAATTGCAAGTCTCGTTTTCTTCAATCTTTTCTTCCGTCGCGTCGCGCTGCGTTGACAAGAGTCCCGAACTGGTTCAGGAATTGGTCCTACCAATTTTTTTTTTTCGGGTCCTGGGCGGCTTGGCCCGCGGGGCTTCAGGGGGATATCATGATTGAAGTACTTGCCTTGTATCTGGTCG
Organism: Pseudomonadota bacterium; assembly: GCA_018902545.1. Lineage (GTDB taxonomy): Bacteria > Desulfobacterota > Desulfovibrionia > Desulfovibrionales > Desulfomicrobiaceae > Desulfomicrobium. Next base: position 119,603 of record JAHIQM010000019.1, read on the forward strand.
TGGGTGCGGTGGCGGGGGTGCTGGCCGGTCTGCTGGGCATCGGCGGGGGGCTGGTCATTGTGCCCATGCTGGTGTTCTGCATGGAATTACAGAACCTGCCGCACGAACTGGTCATGCACCTGGCCCTGGGCACCTCCATGGCCAGTATCATGTTCACCTCGGTTTCAAGCTTCATGGCCCATCATCGCCGTGGCGCGGTGGAGTGGGACGTGGTCAGGCGCATCGCGGCCGGCATCCTGGTCGGGACGTTTCTCGGTGCCTGGGTGGCCGCGCAGTTGAGCACCGGCGCGCTCAAGATATTCTTCGTCATTTTCCTTTACTACGTCTGTTACCAGATGCTCTCCGGCAAGAAGCCCAAGCCGTCGCGCGTGATGCCGGGAGCGGCGGGCATGTTCGGGGCGGGCAATGTCATCGGGGTGGTCTCGAGCCTGGTGGGCATCGGCGGGGGAACCTTGTCCGTTCCGTTCATGGTCTGGCACAACATTCCCATCCATCGGGCCATTGGCACTTCCGCCGCCATCGGCTTTCCCATCGCCGTGGCAGGAACCGTGGGCTACATCCTCAACGGCTTGGGCTCGGAGAATCTGCCGCCGTTTTCCCTGGGCTACGTGTCCCTGACCGCGCTTGTCGCCATTGCGGTCATGAGCGTCATCACCGCCCCGCTGGGCGTACGCCTGGCCCACAGCCTGCCCGTGGACAAATTGAAGCGCGTGTTCGCGCTCATCCTCTTTCTGGTGGGCACGAAGATGCTCATTTCCCTTTTCTGACAGCTTGGCCGTTCTGACTTTGGAAAACAAAGCCAGGCCTTTCTTTATCGGCGGCAGGTCTGCCCCGCGCGCAGCCAATCCTCCTGCGCCGGGCAATGCAGGTCAATTGCACAACGAATATTTTGCGCATGATCACTCATTTTGGTAGGACAGTGGACGCGGATTTCGACCTTGAAACCTACTTGTCCATGACGTCAAAAAGCAAGGAGACGAAGATGGGAACTCTCTGTTCAGCATGCATGTCCACGCCTCTTCGGCGGTTTGCGGTGATGCATTTTTTTGTGGCGGTCTGCCTGTTTTTCATCGTGGCCGCACCTGTCCGTGTGGCGGCAGAGCTGCCAGGCGCGGTCAGCCTGCCGCAATCCATCGCTGGTATGGAGTTGGTCCAGACCATCGAAGGCGCCGAAGCCGCCGCGATCATCGACCGCCTGCATCATGGCACCGTAGCCACGCGGGCCAATGCCATCGGCGAGTATGCGGGCGGCGGGAGATCCGCTACCTATTACGTCTCCCTCTATGACAATCCCAAGCAGGCCGTGCAAGCCATGGAGGATATGGCTGCGGTCATGTCCGGGGGTGGACATGGTTTTTCGCATTTGATGAAGCGCACTGCGGCCGATCGGGAGTTCTACATGGCCTTGGGCCAGGGTCAGGCCCATTATTTTTTCGCCAGGGACGCGGAACTGGTCTGGCTGGCGGTGGATATGGATGTCGCAGAAGGGGCTGTGAAGGAAGTGCTGTGAGGAAATTTGCCGCGTGAATGTGGCCGAGTCGGCTTTGGGTGGCCCGGAAGGATCAGTATTTTTTCAGGATGGCTTGGTACTCGCCGTTTGCCTTGATGCGTGCCAGTCCCTCGTCAAGCATTTCCATATAATGCCTTGCCTCGGGATGCTGCCTGGAAAAGGCCACGTAGCTCCTGCTGGGTTCACTGGGGAACGCGGCAACGACTTCGTTCTGCAGATTCATGTCATTGAGTAACAGGTTGGCGGTCTTTTCAAAAAGAATGACCGTGTCCACGCGGCCGACCTGCAGCATCCGGATGATCTGGTCATGTCTCTTGCCCCAGACCTTAAATATCCGGTTGTTTGCGTGGAAAAGCTCGCCGTATTCATACCCCAGTATCACTCCCACCTTTTCGCCGCTTTGCAGTCCTGTTGAGCTTGGCGCTTCCAGCAAGCGCGAGCGGTAATGGTAATAGTGGGCCTGGGCCAAGAAGAGCATCTCCCGGCCCCAGAGAAAAGCATCCTCGCGTGACGGCTCCCTGGCCACGTTGAACCCGCCGACATAATTTCCGGCTTGAACTTCCTGCAGCAGGCGCGCGTAGGGGATGGCCTCGAAGGTCACCTTAATGCCCACGGCGCTGAACGCCGCCTTGACGATGTCGACGGACATGCCCGTTTCGTCGGGATTGGCGTAAGGCTCCCAGGCGTCCTCCACAGCCAGGGTCAGGGCATGGGCGCTGGAGATCATGGTGAAGAGCAGCAGCACCGCTCGTATCATATGGGTCATGAGTTTTTGAGTATTCCTTTGTATTTGCTTCACGAGCGTCTCAATACGCACGAGTCTGAATCTGCACAAGGATGCCGGGGTTAGGCGCTCGCCGGTGCTTTACATGTACCAGCGCCAGCTTTGTCCGGCCCTGAACAGTTCGCGCAGGGTGAGGGGTCTGTTCCCGGCGATCTTTTTGGCCAGGTAGATGAAGAGGTAGGCCGTCTGCAAGGCGTCGCCCAGGGCCTCGTGGGCCGTGAAGCGGGGCAGGTCGAATTCGCGGGCCAGGTCGGTCAGGACGTAGGAAATGCTGAGATTATACTGCTCATAGTGCGAGGGCGTGCGTTTCTCGCGCCACAGCATGGCCATGCGCATGGTGTCCAGGCAGGGGTTGGTCATCGGTTGGCCATGGTTCTTCTTGCAGGCCCGGTTGATGAAACTCATGTCCAGGCCCACATGGTGGCCGACGATGAGGGTGCCCTTGCAGAACTCGATCAGTCCGGGAAGCACCTCGGCCAGGGGCGGGGACTTGGCAATGGCTTCCGGGGTGATGCGGTGGATGAGGGTGCTCGTTTTGGGCAGGGGGATGCTCGGACGCACCAGGGCGCTGAAGCTCTCGCCTGGCACAATGGCCAGCCCGCGCACCCGTACCGCTCCGATGGATACAATTTCCTCCCTGCGTGCGGAGAGGCCGGTCAGCTCTGTATCCAGCACTGTATAGACATAGTCGTCGAGGAGGCGCGTCTGGGCGATTTCGCGGCACAGATTGTTGTTTTCGTCCAGCGCTGCCAGGTTCGACGCTTGGGCCCCAAGGCCCAGCAGATTTTTCAGGGTGGAGAGGTTCATGCTCACGCCATGTTCAGCCTGAAGACTTCGCGCAGCTCCCCGTGCAGGGCCGTGGTCACGCCGAAGGCTTCACGCAGGGTTCGTTTTTCCAGGGACGAGAGGGTGCCCGGATCAATGCGGTTGTCCGGGGTGACGCCCTGCTCCATCTGTTCGAGCTGGTGCATGAGCCGCGAGTGCAGCAGGAATTCGAAGGATTCCCGCGCCTCGTGGTACAGGTCGCGGGAGAGGTGGCCTTCCTGGTGCAGCAGGTCGAGTCTGCCGAGGGTGCTGGTCTCCCGGATTCCGTGGTACAGGGCCATGACCCGCGCAAAATCCATGAAGGGCAGCAGCCCCCTGGTCTTGATGTCCAGGGTGTTTTTGTGAGCCCCGTCTTTCTCGACCATGAAATTTTTGAAGAAGGTCAGCGGTGGCTTGGCGTTCAGGCAGTCGGCAGCCAGATAGCGCAGGAAGAGGTCCTTCCCTGCACAGGCCTTGGTCACATGCTGGCGCAGGTTCTCAGCCAGATCCTTGTGTCCGTGCACGCCCCGGAAGTCAAAGAACACGGAACTGGCCAGGACGCGCTCGGGCTCGGGTGCAGCGGTCCAGGTGTTGATCCGGTTTTTCCAGACATCCAGCGAGCCTCGCCACTGTGGGTTCGAGGCCATCATGTTGCCCGGACAGCGCGGGAAGCCGCAATTTATGAGATGGCCGACCATGCGTTCAGTGAAGGCCGAGAAATACGTCTCGGCGGCCCGCTCCAGAAAATCCACCCCGCAGTTCTCGATGACCAGGGCATTGTCCTGGTCCGTGGCGAAGGTCTGTTCGCGGCGGCCCTCGCTGCCCATGAGCAGCAGGCAGAACTTGGCCGGAGGGGGCCCCAGTTCGCGCAGCATCAGTTCCAGGAGCTTGGAAATGATCTGGTCGTTCAAAATGGAAATCATGCGCGTGATGTTGCCCGCCTTGGCCCCCTGCTGGACCAGGGTGCGGATGACCGGGGTGATGCTGTCGTGCAGGGGATAGAGCCCGGGGATGGTCGTGCGCGATGCTATTTCCCGGAACACGGACATGGGCGAGCGGCCCTGCAGGAGCATGATGTCATGGGAACTGACGACGCCCTGCAGCCTGTTGCCTGACTTGACCACGAGATGGTGGATGTTCTTTGACATCATGGCCAGGAGGGCGTCGAAGCATACCGCGCCGGCGTCGATGCATTCCACGGGCGTGGTCATGATGGTTTCGGCCGGAGCCTGCAGGTCCAGGCCCAGGGCCATGGCCTTGCGCAGGTCAGTGTCGGTGATGATGCCGCAGATATCCCCAGAGGGTTCACGGAACAGGAGTGAGCCCGTATTGTGCCGGATCATCTCCTTGGCGGCGGCCTGGATGCTCAGGCCAAAGGGCACGCTGACCGGTTCGCGGGAAACGAGGTCGCCCACGGGATTACTGAAAAGGTGCAGGCTGTGGTCTTCGTGAGCGGGCTGGGTCTTGCAGCGCATTTCCTCGAAGGCCTTGGAGAGAAAGGTATCGGCGAAGGATTTGAGGTAGAAGCGCGGGATGGCGGGATTGAGGTGCACGGCTTCGAAAAAGCGGTCACGCGGGATCTTGATGACGAAGGTGTCTTCCACGGTTTCGGCGTCCATGGCCGCCTTTTCCCCATTGAACAGGGACAGGGCGCCCAGTGAGGCGCCCTCGGTGCGGATGTCCATGAGGATACCCTCGTCTTCGATAAAGAGGCGGATGGCCCCCTTCTGCACCAGATACAGACCATCGACCTCGCTCACCCCCCGGCGAAACAGCCTTGTCCCTGCCGGGAAGAAGTCCACCAGGCAACTGCGTGCCAGGCGGACCAGGCTCTGCCGCTCCAGTTCGGAGAAGGGCAGGGTGGTTTCAAGAAAGGTGACGATGCTGTCGTATCCCGCAGGCTGGATTCCCGCGTTCATAGATTGTCCTTTGGTTGCGGGGCCGGAAGGCCGGCCCCATTTTTTTGGTTGTTAGTGGTCAATGGCCGCGCCCGCACCGCGCGGGATGCGCACGCTCTCGACCATCTCCTGCACTGCGGCCGGCGGGGCCTTGGTGATCAGGGACACGCCGATGGTCACCGCGAAGTTGATGACCATGCCCACGGTGCCGATGCCTTCGGGGCTGATGCCGAAGAACCAGGGCGAGACGCCCATGAACTTGGTCTGCACGATGTAGAGCATGGTGAAGCCGATGCCGCTGATCATGCCGCTTATCGCTCCTTCCTTGGTCGCGCGCTTCCAGAAGATGCCGAGCACGATGACGGGGAAGAAGGATGACGAGGCCAGGCCGAAGGCCAGCGCCACCACCTGGGCCACGAAGCCGGGCGGGTTGATGCCGAAGTACCCGGCGATGATCACGCCCACGCCGATCATGATCCGGCCCACCAGCAGGCGCATCTTTTCCGAGGCGCCCCGATCGATGATGCGATAGTAGAGGTCGTGCGAGATGGACGAGGCGATGACCAGCAAGAGCCCGGCCGCCGTGGACAGGGCCGCGGCCAGGCCGCCCGCCGCGACCAGAGCGATGACCCAGGGCGGAAGTTGCGAGATTTCGGGTGTGGCCAGGACCATGATGTCGTTGTCTATGTAAAGTTCGTTGGCGTTGTCGAGGGGCGGGTTGGTGACCAGTCGCTGGCCGTGTTCACCCGTTTCCCCGCTGTAGGCGGGCTTGCCCGCGAAGGCCGCACCGGCGCGGTAGGTGATGATGCCGTCGTTGTTCTTGTCCACCCAGGCCAGAAGTCCGGTCTTCTCCCAGTTGCCGAACCAGGCCGGAACGGAGGAGTAAGGCGTTTCGCTCAGGGCGTTGGTCAGGGTGTAGCGGGCAAAGGCACCCAGGGCCGGGGCCGTGGTGTACAGGATGGCGATGAAAAGGATGGCGTAAAAGGCCGAGAGACGTGCGGCGCGCACGCTCGGCACGGTGTAGAAGCGGATGATGACGTGTGGCAGGCCCGCCGTGCCGACCATGAGACACATGGTGATGGCGAAGACGTCGATCATGGGCTTGGAGCCGGGGCCGAAGGCACTGGTGTATTCCGCGAAGCCCAAGTCCGTGCCGATCTGGTTCAGGGTTTCGAGCAGGTATTTGCCCGAATCAGGCCCGTCGATGAGGGTTCCGCCAAATCCCAGCTGCGGGATGGGGTTGCCGGTCAGGTTAAATGAAATGGCCACGGCCGGAATGATGAAGGCCGTGATCAGGACACAGTACTGGGCGACCTGAGTCCAGGTGATGCCTTTCATGCCGCCGATGGCCGCGTAGAAGAAGACCAGGACCATGCCGATCATGACGCCGGTATTGACGTCGACTTCCAGGAAGCGGCTGAAAACGATGCCCACGCCGCGCATCTGCCCGGCTACGTAGGTCAGGGAAATGAAAATGGCGCAGATCAGGGCCACTAGGCGGGCCGCCGAGGAATAGTAGCGGTCGCCGACGAAGTCCGGGACCGTGAATTTACCAAACTTGCGCAGATATGGGGCCAGGAGCAGGGCCAGGAGCACGTAGCCGCCGGTCCATCCCATGAGGTACATGCAGCCCGCGTAGCCCATGAACGAGATCATGCCGGCCATGGAAATGAACGAGGCCGCGCTCATCCAGTCCGCGGCGGTGGCCATGCCGTTGGCCAGAGGCGGAACTCCGCCGCCCGCAACGTAGAAGCCCTTGGTGTCCTTGACGCGGGAAGTCCAAGCAATGCCGATATAAAGCGCGAAGGTCGCGCCGACTATGAGATACGTCCAGATTTGCAGTGACATGTTTCCTCCGCTTGCTTATTCGTGCACGTCGTACTTTTTATCCAGCCGTTCCATGAGCAGGAAGTAGGCGAGGATGAGGAGAACGAAAACATAGATGGAGCCCTGCTGGGCAAACCAGAAGCCTAGAGGAAATCCGCCCAGGTAAAAGGCGTTCAACTGTTCGACGAAAAAAATGCCGAACACGTAGGATACCAGCGCCCAGATGGCCAAGAGTACGAGCATGTACGACTTGTTTCTTTTCCAGTAACTCTGCATTGACTTTTCCATGTTGTCCCCCTTTTAGGAAAAGTGTTGATGAAATTCGGGCTTCACGCAAATGAGCTTGGTTGCTTCCTGACATGGTTCGCAGTGCTTTGCACCCTCTTTCCGGTGAATGGAGGAAGAAACAGGTTATTGGCGGATGGATATTTTTCCCTTCAGGTGAGCGGGGATTTCTCGCCGTTGACCGGGGTGCGAATGCCGTTCGTTTGCGTATGATGGGTAGGGGTAATGAGGGAATGGCTTGACTGACTACATGCAATTTAATGACGGACAGGAAGCCTGTTGCGGCGGGGAACGGACTCGGGATGGCCGTGAACCGCCTTGTGTCCAAGGTCAGCGGTATGCGTCGTGTGAACTTCGGCGGGGGGGGCCTGCCGCCTTTGCTCCGCGCATGAAATTGAGCCCCTTTCTTTTGCGCGGTGCATGATCTAAAATCCGCGGATGGGAAGAAAGGGCAGAGTCGGCCGCGTTTGACGGCTGTTTCCATCAAGCGGGACTTCTGGGAAAGATATGAAGATTATCGCCTTGTTGTTGTTTGTGCTGCTGTCCGCCTGTGTCCGGAACCCGGCGCCGCCGGAGCCCGTGCCGACGCAGCCTCCGGTTTTGCAGGAGTTTGCGCCGCTGACCGAGATGCACGCTCGGTTCCTGACTTTTCGGGACGATGACATTTTTCTGCGCTATGGTTTCACGTTCAATTCGCCCTATGCCGACTGGCTGCAGCGGGTCCGTGAGTTCGAACACAACCCGACCATGACCGAATCTGCCCGCCTGCTGGCCGGACTGGCCGTGGCCGCACGCATACACGGGGCCAAGAGCGAGGTTTACCGGCAGTTTGAAATGCGTTTCGATCAGTCCGTGCGCGCCCCTGTGGAACAGGAGTTCGTGGAACAGGAGCCCGTGGAACAGGAGCCTGAGGTGCAGGAGTCCGTGGAGCAGGAGCCTGAGGTGCAGGGGTCTGTGGAACAGGTGCCTGTGGAGCAAGAGTCCGTGAAACAGGAATCTGCGGTGCAGGAATCCGCAGAGCAAAAGGCGGTACGGGGGCCTGTCGCTTCATCCGCTCCTGCTCTTGCGTCTGAAGTTTCGATTCTTTTCAGCGGCGACACCCAGGGTGTTGTCTTTCCGCAGCCCGGTCCGTTCGGGAGCGTGGGCGGGTTGGCCCGGCGCACATCGACCGTTGCGCATTTTCGCATGGAAGATCCCGGAGTCGTGTTGCTCGATGCCGGCGATGCATTCACTTCGGGGTTTGAGCGGGCGGAAAAGATAAACAAGGTTCTGGTCCGAGCCATGAACCACCTTCGCTACGACGTCATGGGTCTCGGCGGGCTCGACTTTGCCATGGGGGAGGTGCCCCTGCGTGAGCTTGCCGCCATGGCGAAGTTTCCCATGGTTTGTTCCAACCTTGAATTCCAGCAGGGCGTTGCCCCTTGGATCAAGCCTTATGTGATCTTCGAGCGCAACGGACGCCGGATCGCGGTCTTGAGCGTTCTGCCTGCACCGTCCGGCGCGGTCATCACGGGCGCGCGGTTCGTCGCTCCGGAAAAGGCGCTGGGGGCGCTCTTGCCGAAACTGCGGAGCACGGTGGATTTTGTCGTGCTCCTGACGCAGCTTGGAAGCGAAGAAGCTGCCGATCTGCTTGGGGAGAGCAACATGGTCGACGTGATCCTCGGAGACCGCAATGCAGCCTCGATGACCAGCCCGGCGTATGTTCCGGCGGTGCCGAAAGGCTTGGGCCTAGGATTGCTCCGCCTGAACATGACCGCTCCCGGCGCTCCGGCCAGAGTTGAGTCCATGCCCGTACTCCTCGGAACAGACTCTGATGCGCAACTTGTTAAAATATTGGATGAACTTAACTAGCTGGAAAAAATGCTTGCTTTTTCAAAAGTGTTTGGGCAGTAACCGTTTTCGCGTTGTGGGGCTGTAGCTCAGCTGGGAGAGCGCTTGAATGGCATTCAAGAGGTCCGCGGTTCGATCCCGCGTAGCTCCACCACTTAAATACCTAAAATTCCTATTGAATGCCGAAACGAAAAAGCCGTCAGAAATGACGGCTTTTTCGTTAGATGTCCGGCATATGTCCTAAGCTTATTCGCTCTCCGCATAATGCGCGGCTAATCTTTCCTGAATGCCTGTGTCGCGAAGACCCACCACATGGGCATAGCGATCAGTCATTCGCAGTGTCTTATGCCCAATCATGCTTTGCGCATCTTTCAAAGTCCCTCCGGCAAGAAGAATATTCGTGCAATAACAGTGTCTTAAGTCGTGATATGTGAAATCTTCGATACCTGCAATTTCACAAGCCTTCCGAAACGACTTATCAAAATCGTTCATCTGCCGACCATCCAAACGAGAAATCACAAAATCTCCAACCTTCTTGATTGACCGCTTCCGCCTTCTGTCCTCAACATGCTGCTGCCAGCGTTGCAATTCCTCACATGTCCGGGGCATCAGATAATGCGTCCTGTCATTCCGATTTTTTGACCTATACAACTCCATCATAACTTTTCCTTCTTGCCAGAAGTGGATATCCGACCACGTTAAGCTAGTCACCTCTTGGAGGGAAGTGCCGTGCTCTGCTCCAAGCAAGATGGCCAACGGTAGGTAATATTTTGCCCGAGTCTGACGCGCAGCAGCAATCAACCTGTCAAGTTCACTTGGGAGAAGAAATCGATTTCTCTCATGCGCCTTCTCGCTGAGCGCTTTTACAGCTATGACCGCCTCACATGACTTTATGCCGTCCTTGAGTGCAAGTTTCATAACCTGCTTTAATATAAACAGTCTTCGATTTGCAAGACATGCCGAATTCTCACTTGCGACAGAATCCCTGTAATTTTCAACCTCATCCACTGTTATGCTCTGTACAGACCTCTTGCCATAAAGCGCCACTAACGGAGCCAAGAAGTATACATATCCATCGTAAGTCGCCTTACTCATTTTTCCATTATCAAGCTTGAACTTCAATTTATCCATCAGTAATCCAGCATATACACCAAAGTAGTTGCCCTTGTTTCTCCTGCTGAACGGAATAATTGGTAACCCAAGCATGATTCTTGAATTCAAATCAGCCTTTATCGCATTGGCGTCTGCTGATTTTCTCGCAACTCCATAATGCTTCTTGTCTCCACTAATTGGATCAACATACTGAATCACATAGCTCATCTTTCCACTTTTCAACTCTTTTCTTCTTATTGTCACAGTTGGCATAATACTAACCCTCAATACGAGCAAAGCTCTTCGAACTATCAACTATTTGATTGTCAACGAACTCGTAGAGGTCAATATCCCGTATCAACTTTCGAGCACCAACCTCAAAAAACTTAACCTGACCCCCATTCATCATACGCGCTAGTGTCGTGCGATGAACTCGTAGAAAATCAGCGGCCTCCTTAACAGTTAAAATACCATACCCTAGTCGATTTGTAAAACAATTTTCCATAAAAATAGTACCTCACAATATTTAGTTTATACTGTGAGTTCTGGGAAAACTATTTTTACACACTTTTTACAAAGTTTTTAAAAAAAAATTCCCGGCCAGAATTGGCCGGGATTGGTAGTGATTATTTGCTTCCGAGATATTGCGAAATGACATCGTCCCGATCTGGGCCATGTCCCAGTTCGGACTTAAGAAAAAGTCTCGCGTCTTGATCCAACTTTTTCCAATCATCACCTGCTATTTGATATGCCGCTTTCCGAAAATCATCTTTTGTTGAAAACTTGCACGGAGCCTTGAACCCTGTGAGTTGCTCGTACCTTTGCTGGGCGTACGCATGACGTAGACCGTGGCTAGATGCCCCGCAATCCTTCTTGGATAGCCCATACTTGGCCAGGGTTCTGTAAAAGACCTTCTCCCAGGCCCGCTCTTTCAAATTGTCTGGCATAGTGTTGCCATTCCTACCAGCTAATTGTGAAGCGTGGGCAAGCGCTCCTTTCTGAGAACCCGAGAGATCGCCGACCACACGGTGCAATCCGCCTTTGGTTCCGTCACTAACAAATAGACGTCCATCCTTTAATAATGATCGCTCGGGGTTCATCTTAAAAGCTTCCTCTTTCCTGAGACCGAATTCCCGCATCAGTTCGAGTTGAGCTGCTACCCGCTGATCATTCAATTCGGGACTTTCCCTCAATTCGCCGACAACACGCTCATATACGTCTTGGGGCACGCTTTTGTCTTGATTCGTGATGTATACGCGATTTTCTATGCCGAAATCGCTGTTTTTTTCTGATATTCGGTCATTTCCAAAAAAAGCAGCGGTCGCTCGGACACCAGCCAGATTTTCTTTGATGGTGCTTGTCGCAAGACCACGGGCTTGCCAAGATTCTACAACTTGAGACACATGCTTGTTGCTGATGTTCGACCATTTTTGGACTCCAGCTCCGCAGGATCTCAATTCATCGACAAATCGCATTGATTCACGAAGATGATTGTATTGTGTCTTCGCTGACCCAGCATTGTTGTTATACGCTTTTGTTGCCCCCTCTTTTAAACTGTCATTTTTTGCCATCCTAATTCCCTCATATCATATGCAGTATTGCTCTTTGAGGCAAAATGCCTCTAAAATTTGGTAAATGCGTTGCTTCACAACACTGTCTTAGACAGCGTCTCTTAAAGAGAAATGTGAACGTAAAGAGCTTATATATAATCAGCCAGTTCACTGGCCGTTGAAGAGGGTATTGATGGACAAGCAGTATTGGACAATATTTTGAACGAGGAGGAATTGCTTGTCAGTCAGTCAATTTGTTCTCAAATTGATGGATTCAGAGTGTTCTGAAATTTCGAATTCTAGCGCCTAGGGCGGGCTAGTGGGTATTCGAGTTGCGTCCATTCAGAGCCGTCTGTTTTCTAACAAAACAGACGGCTCTTAAATCCCGCCATCCCTCCGGGCAATGCCCCTGACAAAGGTTGGCTTACATAATCCAAAAATATACATTGATAAGCATGACCAACATACTGATCACAAAATTAACATGTAAGAATAATGCAAGTATCATTGAGCATTATCAAACATATTTTTATATTTATTTGAATCAATGTATTTAATCCAAAATCAAGGACAAATAATCTTATCTATAATTGAATCTAATTTCTTTAAATCGTCGAGCGTTAATGACCTGTTTTGCATATTAAACGCCCTAAAAACTCTTATCATAAGCAAATCTCGCGCGAACTCACAATCTTCCTTTTCAGGAAGAGACTCATGAAGATCGTATATAGTGCCCGATTTTGTCACAGCACTTCCACCTTCTTTTAAGTCACCCTTAACTACTTCACTAGTAAGAATAGGACCTTTCTCTATTAATGGATGACCTGAAACATCATGAGCTACTAAAAATTGCTTTTCAGAAATACAAATAATGCGCCAATTTTTAAGCGTAGGCATTTAAAAACTCCTGCAATGTTAGTATAAAATTATTAACAAGATTTATCTATTATAGAATATGTATATACTCAGCTTTATTTTATAAAAATTTGTCCTGAAATACATTGGTAGCGCAAAAAACTCCGTGTTTTTCACTTCTAAAATCTTCTACAACTTTTTTTTGAACGTCATCGAGACGATCCCAAGACCCATATGGATCTCGCATTACATATTCTGGTAAAAAATTTTTACGCATCCATATATTTAGAGCAAACGCTACCATTATCAATTCAGAATGTGATATTTTTTTGTTTCCATTCTCAGCATAATCTAGAACCTTGTTTACAAAAATCTCATATCTATCCATGTTAAACCTCTCTATTACTTATTGTTGTTTTTATGTTTATTTCTCTAGACCCCCTTGGGCCTAGAGAAATATGTCACCATCACGTTTAAACTACTTCCAATTACTCAGCGTCCTATAGATGTATCTTCAGATTATTCTTCGAATATTTCTAGAGCCCTTCTCAATGAGGATCTGGGAATGAAAAATTTTATTCCACCATCATAAGCAATCGTCAGGTCAAAAAATTCTCCAACGGGTCGCTTGTCATCGTCCAGAACTTTTGAAATTATATCCTCTTTATGCTTCTGAAAAACTTCTTCGCAAAGGAGTTCTATTTTTTCTATAGGATCTGAACCATCCATATCTAACCGTACGACAAATTCGAAACACATAACTCCTTTTGTTTTTATAACTGGCATTGATAACTCCTTACTATTTATTATTAATTAATTTATAAAGAACGCATAATTCACTTTCAAGCCGTGCCACACGTGACTCTATACTTTCTATTCGCAAATGTTTTGGTCTTATGCCTTGGCTGCACACTTTGACAGTCCTCTTATCGTCGCCCACGACAAACGAACTACGGAACCTTGAACACAAAATTGACAAGTACGCTGTGCTCATTGAATAGCGCTCCGCAACTTTTGTCATACTGGCAACGCCTAATACAACTTCGGCAACTGCGCGTTGTTTCGTTTCAGTACTGAACTTTTCTGGCATCATTTCTCCTAGGTAATATGTTACCCTAAAATAGGGATTAAAAATCCGCACCTTTCGGCAGCGGTAGAGAATAGGTAACAAATTACCCTGGACTTGTCAAGTGGATTTGGTAAAAAATTACCTTTTAGAGGCAGAGGAGGTCTTGATGAAGACGATTAAGGAAATTCGTCTTGAACATCGTGCTCCAAAGAGCAATGTTAGACAAATAATGGAAGAGCAGGGCGTAACGATTCTTGCCCTGGCTGAGAGAACAAAACTGTCAGATCGCCTGATCAAACGCGCCAGAACAGAACAAATAAAAAAATGCACCTTGGAAACACTGGGAATTATAGCATCTGGCTTAGGCGTAAAAACGAAAGACCTATTCACAGAGTGAATTTGAGGACGAGGAACCCCACCATAAAGATTTCGACCTCATTTTCACGTCAAGAACCGTGAATGAACCTCGTATCCCTTGCTCAAGAATTCTTGACCATCATGTGATAGCGAAAGTAGAAAAACCCTGCTTGTCAACCAGTTGGCTTCAGCAATAAATTATTATATAGAAGAATACATGCCCACTCTGACGAGAACTAGCAAACGAGTCCGCGATGCTGTTCATGGCCTCATTGTCTTTGATCAGTCCAAAAAGGTCGAAAAACTCGCATGGGACCTGATTGGAACGCGTGAATTTCAGCGCCTCCGCAGGATACGCCAATTAGGAGTGTCTGAATTCACCTTTCCTAGCGCCGTTCACACTCGTTTCGTTCATTTGACCTGCTCGGCTCTTTTCAGACCAGTCGAAACTTGAGATAGGTTTCTCCCTCAACCACGAGGGAACTGATGAAAAAGGGACGATTTTCCGAAGAGCAGATGGTCGGCATTCTGCGTGAAGCTGACCGTAGTCCGGTG
>JAHIQM010000020.1 GCA_018902545.1 Pseudomonadota bacterium
GCGTTTTTCGATATTGGCGGCCAGGGTCTCGCCGGAGATCTTCTCCGCGCCGTCGAACTTGCCGCTGCGGAAGTTCTTGGTCGGCAGCGCGCCGGCCTCGTTGATGACGTTGACCAGCACCGCCGTGCCGAATCCGGGCAGGCCCTGGCTGGTGACGGGGTGCGTGCGCAGGACATCGACCCATTCCTTGCGGGCTTCCTTGAACATCTCTTCGTTTCCGTAAACGGTCTTCACGTTCGCTGCGCCGTCGAGGATGATGGCCTTGACGCCCTTGGAACCCATGACCGCGCCCATGCCGCCGCGGCCGGCGGAGCGGGAAGGCAGGCCTTCAGGATCGGAGAACTGGATGGTGGCGGCGGCCAGACACTGCTCGCCGGCGGGGCCGACCAGGGCGGTCACGGACTTGTCACCGTAGGCAGCCAGGAGCTTCTCCTGCGCGGCGTAGGTGCGCATGCCGGCCACGGCGGAATCCTTGAACACGACCTTGCCCTCGGTGATGAAGAGCTCCTGCATGGGGCTGCCTGCCTCGGGCTTGTCTTCGAGAATGATGGCCTGCAGGCCGAGTTTGGGCAGGGTGTGGGCAAACTGTCCACCGGAGTTGCTCTCCTTGATGCCACCGGTCAGGGGGGACTTGGAGCCCACGGAGACGCGGCCGGAGTTGGCGGCATTGGTCGGAGCCAGCACGCCTGCGGCAAAAATGAGCTTGTTGTCGGCGGAAAGCGGGTGACAGTTGGCCGGGACTTCCTTATTGACCACTCTGGAGGTCAGGGCGCGACCGCCAAGACCCGCCAGGTTGCCGAGCTCTTCGAATTTGAAGCTCTTGGTCCGGGTATTAATGCGTAGAATTTTCATGAATGCTCCTTGAAGGTTTGGGCGCGCAGGCGCGTGTTGAACTTGCTTTTAAGGACATGTTAGCAGACAGTCTTCTGGAAAAGTCAAGAGAAAAGGGGGTTTGTGTCATGGTAGGCATAACTTGCGCGGCTTCGAATCAACTCGTTCTGACAATCCCGGAAAATTCCGCCAAGGTATGGCACGGCCTGTTGCGCCGCGGGGTGGGGGTTTTCATCGAGCAGGCGTTGAGTGTGCGGGATTTCATGACCGAAATCCTGGGCATGGATTTAGACTATGCGACCAACAGCGTGCCCGGACTCTTCCTCAATAACGCACCTGTGGATGATTGGCGCGAGGAGCTTGTCGGCGACGGCGATGAACTGGGCATGAGCGGCACCATGCCTGGCCTGTGCGGCATCGCGCTGCGGCGCTCCAGCCCCATCAAAGCCTTTCGTCCCGACCTGGTCAGCCGGCATGACGAAGATGCCCGCAGAGGCGGGGTGGCCACGGTCAAGATGTTCAATTTCGTGGCCCTGGACTGTTTCAAGCCGGTGCTCAAGCGCGGAGTGGTCGTTTCCCCTTCGGCAGTGCTGGAATACGTGGACGACCAGGAGATCAGCCTGCAGGAATGCGGATGTGAATGGAACGGCTCCCCGGCAAGCCCTTCCGAGGTGCGCGAGATCCTCGCCGGTGTCTGCGAGGAAATCAAGCTGTTCGTAAGGATGAACGCCGGATGAGCAGGGCGATATCGCAGCTGTTTGGCGGTAGGGGTTGGCTGGCCACGGTGCTGGTTCTGGCGCTCTTGTGCGCGGCCATAAGCGGATGCGGTTCCAGATACGTGCCCGGAATAAGCGTTCCGCCCGCGCCGCAGAAGAAATCACCGGCACCTGCGCCAACGGGCAAGGGCGGGACATACAAGCCCTACACCGTGTTCGGGCAGACCTACTACCCGCTGGGATCGGCGGAGGGGTATTCCGAAACCGGGCTTGCCTCCTGGTACGGGCCGAATTTTCACGGCAAGAAGACAGCCAACGGCGAGCGCTACGACATGTACCAGATGACGGCCGCGCATCGTATCCTGCCCATGCACACGCGTCTGGTGGTCAGGAACCTCGAAAACGGGCGTACGACCGAGGTGCGGATCAACGATCGCGGCCCGTTCGTGGGCAACCGCGTCATCGACCTGTCATATGCGGCGGCGAACATACTGGGGGTTGTCGGGCCGGGCACGGCGCGGGTCAGCCTGCAGACCATCCCGGGACAGCGCATTCAGTACGTGGGGCCTTTTTACGTGCAGTACGGGGCCTTCGTGGTCGAGGAGAACGCCAAAAGGCTCAGATCGCGTCTTGTGGCGCGGGGTTTCCCGGGTACCAGGATCACCAGGGGTGAACTGGGCGGGACAACGTTCTGGCGGGTACAGGTCGGGGCCTTCTCCAGCCTGGGCGAAGCCGAATCCATGCGGATCCGCCTGGCCAAAGAAAGCCCTGGAAGCTTTATTATTGCGGATTGAGTTCGGCCCGCAGTTTGCGTGAAATGCGGAAAACCACGACCTTGCGCTCGGACAGGATGATGGATTCGCTGGTCTGGGGGTTGCGGCCCTTGCGCGCGTCTTTTTCGTAGGCTTCGAACTTGCCGAATCCGCTGATCAGCAGGGAGTGGTCTTTCTTGACCGCTTCCTTCATGATGTCGAGCATGGTTTCGACCTGCGCCTTGACCTCGGCCCGATTGCGCTCTGATTTTTCGTAAATGTTGTCGACAATTTCTGCTTTTGTCAGGGTACTGTTGCTCATCGGTCCTCCTGGTCCGGGAAAGATCCCGGCTGGCGATATGTCTATCTTTCTGAAATAAATGCGATTTATGGAAAAATGGTCGTAAGTCGCCGTTTATGATAGGTGTTCTTGAATGTGCAATATCCAACGTGAGATTTTTTTTCAAGCCTAACAGCTTGTTTTTTTTTCTTTTTGACGAATATGATGAAAAAACCGGGCCTGCATTTTTTCCATCCGGAACCCCTGCGAACCGCGCTCAGGCTGCTTCCGGTTTTTCTCCCGTTCGCCGGATGTCCGAGGCGTTGCGTGTTCTGCGACCAGCACGTGCAGACCGGGCTCGGTGAGATTGGGCTTGAAGCTGCCCTGGCTGATCTTGCCGTTCGCCTTTCAAGGGAGAAAGGGCCCTACGGGCTGGGTTTTTTCGGAGGCACGTTCACGGGACTGAGCCTTGCCTGGCAGGACCGTTTTCTGGATCTTGTCGCCCGCTTCATGGGTCCGGAGGGGCTGGTCCATTTGCGTCTGTCCACCCGGCCGGACCGTGTGGACAGGCAGACGCTTGACCGATTGCGCGCCAAGGGCGTGTCCATGGTCGAGCTCGGGGTGCAGAGCTTTTCCTCTGCCGTGCTGGCGGCCAGCGGGCGTGGCTATGACGGATCCCTGGCGGAGAAGTCCTGCGCCATGGTCCGGGACGCCGGCCTTGAACTCGGAATTCAGCTGCTTCCCGGGCTCCCCGGTCATGACTTCGGGCTGTGGCGGGAGGATGTGCTGCGGACACTGGCCCTGAACCCGGACGTGGTGCGCATCTATCCGTGCGTGGTGGTGCGGGGCACGGTCCTTTCGGACATGTTCGAGGGGGGGGAATATGTCCCTTGGCCTTTGGACGCGGCGGTGGAGGAGTGCGGACGGGCCGTGCTTGCATTCTGGAAGCGGGGGGTGCGGGTCATCCGTCTGGGTCTGGCTGGAGAGGCGGGCCTGCTTGAGCGCATCATAGCGGGTCCGTGGCACCCGGCCTTTGGCAACATGGCGCGCTCCATGGCCCTGCGGCTGTTTCTGGAAGAGAAGATCTCGGCCGGGCGGGCGAGCCGGATTTTTCTGCCCCGGCGCCTTGCCGGAGAGCTGTGGGGACATGGCCGGGCCAATGCCCCGGCTTTGGCCCGGCTCGGTATTGTCAGGGAAAACGTGAATTTCTGGTCCGAGTCGGACATCGTCGTGGAACTGGAGGATATATGATACAAGTGCGGGTGCATACCATCAGCCTGGGTTGCCCCAAGAATCAGGTGGACACGGAATGGATGCTGGGCGGGTTCGGCTCGTTTTTCGTCAACGAGGCGACGGCCGAAGGGGCGGACGTGGTGCTGATCAACACCTGCGGCTTCATTGAGCCGGCGGTCAGCGAATCTCTGCAGGTCATCCTCGACATGGCCCGGACCCTGGCCGAACTGAGCCCCAGACCCCACCTCGTGGTCACGGGCTGCCTGGTTTCACGTTACGGGCAGGAGCTTGGCGCGGAATTGCCAGAAGTGGACCTTTTTCTGGAGATCGGCCGCCAGGGAGAACTCGGGCAGCGTCTGCGGGAGCTGGCGGCACAGCGCCGTGAAGCGCGTCCGGAGCTGGTGACGGCCCTTGACGGGTATGCCCCGTCGCGGCTGCTGACCACGCCGCCAAGCTACGCCTACCTGAAGATCGCCGAGGGGTGTGACAACCGGTGCCGTTTCTGCACCATCCCGTCCATCCGCGGCCCGCTGGTCAGCCGGGGCGAGGCCGAGATCATCGACGACGCGAGACGCTGCCTGGATCAGGGCCGCAAGGAGCTGGTGCTCATCGCCCAGGACGTCACCGCGTACGGCCGGGACCGGGGGCAGAAGGCCCTGCGGGGCCTGCTCGAGAAGCTTGCGCCCTTGAACGGCCTTGAATGGATGCGCCTCATGTATCTCTATCCTGGGGGGCTTGACCGCGACCTGCTGGGCTTTTTGTCCGAACTGGGCAAGCCCTTCATTCCCTATTTCGACATCC
The DNA here is from genome assembly GCA_018902545.1 of Pseudomonadota bacterium. Taxonomy (GTDB): domain Bacteria; phylum Desulfobacterota; class Desulfovibrionia; order Desulfovibrionales; family Desulfomicrobiaceae; genus Desulfomicrobium. The sequence continues at coordinate 4,614 of JAHIQM010000020.1, forward strand.
CGCTGCAGCACGCCCACCCGGACATCCTGGCCTCCATGGGTCGGCCCTTCCGGCGCGATCCCCGGGCCGTGGTCGAGCAGGTGCGAGAATTTTTCCCCGAGGCGGCCCTGCGCACGACTTTTATCGTCGGCTATCCCGGCGAGACCGAGGAACACTTCGCGGCCCTGGAATCCTTTGTGCGCCAGACGCGGTTCATGCATCTGGGCGTCTTTCCCTATTATCCAGAGGACGGTTCAGAGGCTGCGGTCCTGCCGAATCAGTTGCCCGACGAGGTCAAGGAGGAGCGCCGGGATCGCATTATGGAGCTGCAGGCCGAAATCAGCGAGGAACTGCTGGCCGGTTTCGAGGGCCAGGAGCTTGACGTGCTGGTGGACCGCCCCCACGAGGAATGGCCGGGATTGTACGAAGGCCGCGCCTGGTTTCAGGCCCCGGAGGTGGACGGGATCACCTATGTCAGCGGGGAGGATGTCGGCCCTGGGCGGATGGTCCGGGCCGTGATCGAGGAGGTCAAGACCTACGACCTGGTGGCCCTGGCCTGAGGGTCTGCAGGGGCAGAATGTACGCGCGGGAAAAATAATTTTTGAAAACAAAGTATTATGTGCAGGAATTGGATATTTTCCCGGAGATTATTCTGGTTGTCAAGGTAGATTCACTCTGCTAGGACTGCCCAAATTTATTTTGTTAGGGGGTAAACGTATGAACAACACTCAAACCACGCCAGAGTCCATGAACGATTTCGACATGGAGATGGATTTTGAGGCTGAACTCGAGAACTATCTCAACTCCGATTTCGGTGACATCGAAGAGGGAGTGATCGTTTCGGGCGAGGTCGTGAAGATCGATGACACCTACATACTCGTGGATGTCAATTTCAAGTCCGAAGGCCAGATTCCATTGGATGAATTCATGGAAAACGGTCAGGTGGCTGTCAAAGTTGGCGACACAGTCGACGTATATGTTGTCCGCAAGAATGAGCGCGAAGGCTCCATCGTCCTGTCCAGAGAAAAGGCCAAGCGCATGCAGGTCCTGGACGAACTGGAAAAACTGCTCGACTCCGGCGATGTCGTTATCGGCCGCATCGTGCGCCGCATCAAGGGCGGCTATGTTGTCGAGATCAAGGGCATCGAGGCTTTCCTGCCCGGTTCCCATGTCGATCTGCGTCCGGTTCCGGACATGGACGCCCTGGTCAACCAGGATTTCGAATTTCGCGTGCTGAAGATCAACCGCCGCCGCAGCAACGTCATCGTTTCCCGCCGCGTGCTGCTTGAAGAAGAACGCGACCGCAAACGCGGCGAGCTGCTGACCACCCTCGAAGAGGGCCAGTCCGTCACCGGCGTGGTCAAGAACATCACCGAATACGGTGTGTTCATCGACCTCGGCGGCCTCGACGGCCTGCTGCACATCACCGATATGTCCTGGAAGCGTATCAAGCATCCCAAGGAAATGGTTCAGCTGGGCGACGAACTGACCCTCAAAGTCCTGTCCTTCGACAAGGACGAGAAGAAGGTTTCGCTCGGCCTCAAGCAGCTGGTCATGGATCCCTGGGCCAACATCTCCGAAAAGTACCCTGAAGGGTTCAAGCTTTCCGGCAAGGTCACAAACCTGGTTGACTACGGCGCGTTCGTGGAACTGGAAGCCGGCGTCGAGGGCCTGGTGCACATCTCCGAGATGTCCTGGACCCGCAAGCTGCGTCACCCCTCCCAGATGGTTCGCCCCGGCGACGAAGTGGATGTCATCATCCTCGGCGTGGACGTGGACCGCAAGCGCATCTCCCTTGGCATGAAGCAGGTCGCCCCGAATCCGTGGGATCTGGTGGCCGAGAAGTACCCCGAGGGCACCATCCTTGAAGCCAGCGTCAAGAACATCACCGAATTCGGTCTGTTCATCGGCATCGAAGACGGCATCGACGGCCTGATTCACGTGTCCGACCTGTCCTGGACCAAAAAGATTCGTCACCCCAATGAGCTCTACAAGGTGGGCGACGTTGTCCGCGCCAAGGTTTTGACCGTGGACAAGGAGAACGAAAAGTTCACCCTGGGCATCAAGCAGCTGGCTGACGACCCGTGGCTGGACGTGCCCAACCGCTACCCCGTGGGCACCATGCTGACCGGCACCATCACCAACATCACCGATTTCGGCTTGTTCGTTGAGGTGGAGGAAGGCATCGAAGGTCTGGTTCACGTCAGCGAGATGAGCAAGAAGAAGATCAAGAGCCCCAAGGAAGTCTTCAACGAAGGTGACGCCATCGAGGCCAAGGTCATTCATGTCAGCGCCGACGAGCGCCGTCTGGGTCTCTCCCTCAAGGCGCAGGAGCCCGAGCGCAAGCGCACTGGCGGAGGAGCCGGTGAATTCCGGTCCACCCAGAGCGGCACCATGACCGGCAGCAACCTGGGCGACATGATCCGTCAGAAGATGGAAGAGAGCGCAGAGAACGGTACCGAAGGCGGCACCGAAGCCGGAATCGAAGCCGAGACCGAAGAAGAATAGCGCAGCTTCGTGCCCGTTACCCAAGCATGACGCGAGGCTGCATCCGAGAGGGTGCGGCCTCGTTTTTTTTCAAGGACAAGAACTTATGATTGAAAGCGCGCTCGACAGCGCCAGCAAAAAGCGGCTGGCCACCCTCAGGCCGGGGGAACGCATTGAGGCGGAGTTTGCCCTTGAGATCGCCCGCAAGGCTTCGGCGCACGAGCTGGGCGAGGCCGCCCTGAGGCAGCGCCGTGCCCGGCACGGTGATCGGGCCTATTACGTCTACAACCAGCACCTCAATTATACCAACATCTGTCGCAACCAGTGCCGTTTTTGCGCTTATTCCAAGCGCATCGGGGAAGAGGGCGGCTACACCTATTCCCTGGAGCAGGTGCGTAAGCTGCTGACGGACCGCATGGACCATCCCATCCGGGAGATCCACATTGTCGGCGGGCTCAATCCTGATCTGCCCTACCAATATTATCTGGATATGCTCGCGCTGTGCAAGAAGCTGCGGCCCGACGCGGTGGTCAAGGCCTTCACCGCCGTCGAAGTGGCCTATTTCGCGGACACTTGCGAGCGGGACGAGACCACGGTGCTGCGCGAAATGCGCGAGGCGGGCCTGGATGTCCTGCCCGGCGGCGGAGCGGAAGTGTTCGCCCCGGCCATGCGGGAAAAGCTTTGCCCTGAAAAAATCAGCGCCGACCGTTGGCTGCACATTCACGGACTGGCTCACGACATGGGCATGAAGACCAACTGCACCATGCTTTTTGGACACATCGAATCCTGGGAAGACCGTATCCATCATCTTGATCGTCTGCGCGTCCTTGAAGACGACAAGCCTGGTTTTGTCTGCTTCATCCCGCTGGCCTACCAGCCGCACAACAACGCCCTGGGCGTCGATGGTCCCACGGGCGAGGAATATCTGCGTATGATCGCCGTTTCCCGGCTTTTCCTGGACAACATCCCGCACATCAAGGCCTATTGGGCTTTTGCCGGGATCAAGGCCGCGCAGATGGCCCTGTGGGCCGGTGCCGACGACTTCGACGGCACCATCGTGGAGGAGAAGATCGGACATGCCGCAGGTGCGGATTCGCCCAAAGGGCTGACCATCGCCGAACTCGTGGAGACCATCGCCGCCACGGGGTTCACTCCGGTGCAGCGAGATACGTTTTTTCAAGAATTGTAGCCCGAGACGCGTTCCGCTGTCCGAAGCGGGAGGCGGCGGAGTCCTTTTTCCTTGACTTTTTTGGTCAAGATATGGTTGTGAAAAGTTCCACATATGAATTTCTGGGACACGTTACGAGGAGGGAGTCATGTTGGGTGAGCTTTTTGGGAACATGATGCACAGCACGGTGGAAGGTTTCATCGGGGTCGTCGGAATTTTCACGTATCTCGCAGCCATCGTCATCGCTGCCGTTTACCGCATTAAGGAAGGAATGAAGGAAGGCCATCACTAGAAAGGCTTCCTTGCGGAATTCTTAAGCGCGGCATTGTCCGCGCTTTTTTTTTGCTACAAGAGCCCTTCTGTCCTTGCCAATGTTCCTCACTCTTCCCTATCGTAATTTTAATTCCCGGAGGTTATTCATGGACGCAAGGCACAGTCTCGGCGATCTCGACATTTATCTCTTCAAGCAAGGGCGGCATACCCGCCTGTACGAACATTTCGGGGCCCACCCCGAAGCCCTTGGGCCCGACTCCGCAGGCACGCGTTTTGTGGTCTGGGCACCCAACGCAGCATATGTTTCGGTCGTCGGGGATTTCAACGACTGGGATCCTGCCGCCTCGCCCATGACCATGCGCGCGGACAGTTCCGGGGTATGGGAGTGTTTCGTGCCGGGCGCGTGTCACGGTCAGCGCTACAAGTATTTTTTGAGTTGGTCCGGCGGAGAGGGCGAACGCGCCGATCCTTTTGCGCTTTTCAGTGAAGGCCCTCCTGCCACGGCATCCATCATCTGGGACCTGCATTATGACTGGGAGGATGGAGACTGGATGGCGGATCGCGCCGGACGCAACGCGCTTGAAAGCCCGTGGTCGGTGTACGAGGTGCATCTGGGATCCTGGCGTCGCGACGAGCATGGCGAGTTCATGAACTACCGCCGCATCGCCCATGAACTGGCCGATTACGCCAGGGACGCCGGATTTACCCACGTGGAGATCATGCCCGTGGCCGAGCATCCCTTTTACGGCTCCTGGGGCTACCAGAGCACCGGCTATTTTGCCCCTTCCAGCCGGTACGGGTCTCCGCAGGATTTCCGCTATTTCGTCGACTACCTGCACAGGCAAGGTCTCGGCGTCATTCTGGATTGGGTGCCCGGGCATTTCCCCACCGACGCCCACGGGCTCGCCAATTTCGACGGCACGGCCCTGTTCGAGCACGCCGATCCGCGCCAGGGGTTTCACCCCGAATGGAAGAGCGCGATTTTCAACTACGGCCGATACGAAGTGGCCGGATTTCTGATCTGCAATGCCATGTACTGGATACGGGAGTTCCACCTCGACGGGCTGCGCGTGGACGGTGTGGCGTCCATGCTCTACTTGGACTATTCGCGCCCGCATGACGACTGGGTGCCGAACCGTTTCGGCGGGCGCGAGAATCTGGCCGCCATCGAACTCCTGCAGGAGCTTAACAAATCCATCTACGAGGAATTCCCCGATGTGCAAACCATCGCCGAGGAATCCACCTCCTGGCCCATGGTCTCCAAGCCCGTCTATCTGGGCGGTCTGGGATTCGGCCTCAAATGGAACATGGGGTGGATGAACGATTCCCTGACATACATGGAGCTCGATCCCATCTTCCGAAAATTCCACCACAATCTGCTCACTTTTGCCCTGTGGTACGCATATGCCGAAAATTTCGTGCTGCCCCTGTCCCACGATGAGGTGGTTTACGGGAAAAAGTCCCTGATTTCAAAGATGCCGGGGGATTATTGGCAGAAAATGGCGGGTCTGAGGGTCCTTTTCGGCTACATGTTCGGTCTGCCGGGGAAGAAGCTCCTCTTCATGGGCGCGGAGTTCGGTCAATGGAGGGAGTGGAATCACGACCTTTCCCTGGACTGGGATCTGCTCAGCTTTCCCGCCCACGACGGAATCCGGGCCTGGGTCCGGGATTTGAACCGGATTTACAGGCAGCGCCCAGCCCTGCATGAGCTTGATTTCGACCCGGCGGGGTTTGCCTGGGAAAACTGTCATGATTCCGATCAGAGTGTGCTGAGTTTCTTCCGCAGGGACAAAGCGGGCCGACGCGTTCTGATAGTCTGCAACTTTACGCCCGTGCAGCGCGAGAATTACATTATCGGCGTTGATATGGGCGGCACCTGGCGTGAATTGCTGAACTCCGACAGTCAACTCTACGGGGGCAGCGGGGTCGGAAACATGGGTCAGGTCCGGGCCGAGGCCATCCCCGCGCATAATCATCCCTATTCCCTTAATCTGACCCTCCCGCCCCTTGGCGTGCTCTATTTCGAACCACAGGAGGGGCAGGAATGAGTCGTGAGCGGCGATGCGGGGTCCTGCTGCATGTTTCCTCCTTGCCGGGGCGGCACGGGATCGGCGATTTCGGACCATCGGCCCATGAATTCATCGATTTCCTGGCTGCCGGGGGGCAGGGGCTGTGGCAAATGCTCCCCCTGGCGCCGATAAACGCCGGAGCGGGCAACTCCCCCTACAGCAGCTACTCGGCCTTTGCCGGGAACACCCTCTTTGTCAGCCCGGAACTCTTGGTGCGACAAGGTGTACTGCGATCCCGGGATGTGTCGCATCCACCCCCTTTTCCCGAGGAGCGGGTGGATTACGGTTCGGCTGCGGCCTGGCGGGAGAAGCTTCTGGAGCAGGCCTTCGACAATGTCTTCCCGGGATTGAGATCGGATAGCGGTTTCCATGCCTTCTGCAGTAGCCAGGCCTTCTGGCTCGACGACTACTGTCTGTTCAAGGCCCTGAAGCGCGAGCAGGGCGGGGCCTCATGGCTGAGTTGGCCGCGCGGGATTCGCCTGCGTGAGAGCGCGGCCCTGGACCTGGCCCGGGAACGTCTGGGTTACGACATCCTGCGTGAGCGTTACTGCCAGTACCTCTTCAGCCTGCATTGGGAAGGCCTGCGCGATTATGCCACCATGCGCGGGGTGGCCCTGCTTGGCGACGTGCCCATCTATGTGAGCCTGGACAGCAGCGATGTCTGGGCGCACCGGGAACTCTTCGAACTCGACGACGAAGGCTTGCCCATTTACTGCGCCGGGGCACCGCCGGACTATTTCTCCGAGACTGGACAGATGTGGGGCAATCCGGTCTATGACTGGGCTCGTCAGGAGAAGGACGGGTACTCCTGGTGGAGGGAGCGCCTGCGGCACGAGAGCTCCCGTTTTGACATGCTCAGGCTGGATCATTTTCGCGGGTTTTGCGGTTTCTGGCAGGTACCGGCCTGTGAGCCGACGGCGGAAAACGGGGTCTGGGTTCCCGGGCCGGGAGCGAAGTTCTTCGCGGCGATGCATGAAAGCGTACCGGGACTGTCCATCCTGGCCGAGGATCTGGGGGTCATTACCGAGGATGTGGTCGCGCTCATGGACGAGTTCGGGTTTCCAGGCATGAAGATCCTGCAATTCGCCTTTTCACCGGACATGGGAAAAAATTCCTACATTCCTCACAACATCCCGGAACACAGTGCGGTGTATACCGGGACCCACGACAACAACACTATCCGTGGCTGGTTCTCTGATGAATTGGGCGGCGACGGCAGGAAGCGGTTTTGCGCGTATGCGGGCTGGGACGTGCCGGCGCACGGTGCGGCTGACGCCATGATCCGGATGGCGCTGGGCAGCGTGGCCGGGCTGTGCGTCATCCCGATGCAGGATTACCTGAATCTTGGCGCCGAGGCGCGCATGAACATGCCGGGTATTGCCGGAGGCAATTGGGGTTGGCGCATGGGCCCGGAGATGGCCAAGGAAGATCTGGCCTCCAGGATGCGTTTTCTGGCCGAAATCTACGGGCGCATGCCCTGACCGTTCAATTTGCTACGGGACTCGGGCAAAAAAAAACCCTGCATTGCAGGGTTTTTTTTTGGAAAAACGGCTGAATTAAACGCAGCCGGTGGGCTTGGGCAGGCCGGCCATCTTGCAGGCGCCTTTGCCGGGGCCGGAGGGGAAAAGTTCGTAGATCTGCTTCAGCTTGTAGCCGGTGGACTTGGAGAGAATACGCACCATGGGGGCGATGCCGTTCTTCTTGTAGTAGTCCTGCAGGAAGTCCAGGATCTGCTGGTGAGCTTCGGTGATTTCGGAGATGCCTTCGCTTTCCTTGACATACTCGGCCCATTCCGGACCCCAGTCTTCAAACTTCAGCAGGAAACCGTCTTCGTCGATTTCGAAATTTCTGCCCTTGAATTCGATAATTGCCATGCTAAATTCCTCCTTAGATGTTGTTCCTCAAAATTTTTCCTTCCGGAAAAAGAGTTTGCAAAGACTTTCCCCTATGGGGAAGGATTGTTTTTGTCAATCCAACGCGCCATCCTTCCCCACCAAGTCAACACTACCGGGCTGTCTAGCAGATAGGGGGCTACACTTCAACTGGAAAGACGGAAGTCGGTCTGGATTCCTGTTACTTGAAATCCCGGATAATTATCTGCTCCTTGCGCATTCTGCACCAGGTGGGGCGTTCGTCTTCCTCGGGGATGGGACGGCGACTGGGCGGTCCGACGTTGCAGACGCGTCGTCCCTCTTCCATGCTCATCAGCGGACAATCCGCGCATTTGGTTACGACAAAGATCATGTGTTTTCCGTAGTGGATGAGGGTTTAGGCCCTAGACGTCGGCGGGAAGGGGGATTTCCTGGCAGTAGTCGTCCCACTCCGCGCAGGCCAGGCCGATGGGTTGTTCGTAGCTGGCCTGGCAATGAGCACACAGTATTTTGATGGTTGCGTCGTTGCCGAATGCTTCTTTCATGGCCTGCTCAGAGTGGCTGGCCTCGGTACGATGGCCGCATTCGGGACAGGTGGCGGAAACGGTGAATTCCTTGGTCACGGAGTTCCTCCTCGTGCTGCTGGTCTATAATGGAAATGTATACTAAGTACTCGGGGCCCGCGCGTCAAAGTCAAATTCCGTGTCCGGAGCATGATCTGTCTGCCGGAGCTGGTCCTTTGCAGTTAGAGGTAAGGCGAGAAAAGCCAGAAGAACGCGTCCCGCAGCCGTGCGGGCAGGGAGCGTCCCTGCAATTCCTGCCGGGTTACCGGGCGGCTTTTGGCCATGATGGAGTTGAAATGCCGCGTCAGTTGGATGGCCAGGTGTTGGTCCAGAACTTCCAGGGTCAACTCGAAATTGAGCCGCAGGCTGCGGCTGTCCAGGTTGGCCGAGCCGAGATGGACGTAGCATCCGTCCACGAGCATGAGCTTGGTGTGGCAGAAGGGAGCGGGCTGAAAGGAAATTTTGATCCCGGCGCGCAGCAGGTCCTCAAGGATGTGTCTGGTGGCCCAGTGCACGAAGGGCAGGTTGTTGCGCCCGGGCAGGAGGATTTCGACGTTGACCCCGCGGTACCTTGCGGACGTCAGGGCGCTCAGGAGAGTGCGCGGGGGCAGGAAATACGGGGTCATGATCTTGATGCTCGACGTGGAAGCGGAGATGATTCCGGTGAGCAGTGTCATCAGGTAATCCTCGGCGAAATTGGGGCCGTCGACAACGGTCCGACACAGGCAGTCGCCCGTGGGTTCGGTGAAGAGCACTGGGGGCTCGAGGCGCTCCTTGGTGGCGAAGAACCAGTCATCGACAAAGGTGTCCTGAAGCAGGTTCGCCACCGGTCCGCGCACGATGAAGTGCAGGTCGGTGACCGGCCACAGCGGCCTTGCGCCGAGCACGTGCTTCTGGCTGATGTTCATGCCACCGGTGAAGCCGAGTCTGCCGTCGACGACGAGGATCTTGCGATGATTGCGCAGGTTCAGATGCAGGTTGGGCGGGAAGAGGTGGGGGGGGATGAAGAGCCTGGTGGGCACCCCCTTTTTTTTGAGCAGGCGCGAGGCGTGTGGCCATGAATACTTCTCGCCCACGCCATCGATAAGGACGCGCACTTCCACGCCGCGCTGCACCGCCCGGGCCAGGGCGTCGATGAATCTGAGTCCCTGGGTGTCGGTGTCGAGAATGTAGGTGGCCAGGTAGATGCTGTGCCTGGCCTCGTCCATGGCCCGCAGCATGGCGGGGTAGGCCTCGTCTCCGTTGAACAGGGGCTCGACGCAGTTGCCGCCGACCAGTTCCGCGCCAAGAATGTTGCGCCCCACGCGTTCAAGGCGCTGGAACGCGTGGTGCAGAACCGTGGGGTTGACGGCGGCGCTGGGGTATGAAGCGGAGGCCGGGGGGCGGTTTTCGGACAGGGCGTCCACTTCCTTGCGCATGCGCGACGCGCTGCGCCGGACCCGGTTCACACCAAAGAGAATGTAGAGAATGGGGCCAGCCAGGGGAAATGTCAGGCAGACGGCGACCCATCCCAAGGCCGAGCGGGAATCGCTTTTGCGCAGCAGGGCGTGCCCGGCCGCGCCCAGCGCCAGAACAGCCAGGAGAACCAGGCCAAGCCAGTTCAGCACGTGCATGTTCTGTTCACCTTCGGCTGGAGGGGCGCGCAGCCGCGTCGGTCATTATTTCTCGTCTTTTCGCCCAAGGGGGCTTGGCAGCGTTGAGCATTTCCGCGGATCTCCCAGGCAGGAGTTGAAGATGTCGAGGATGGCCTTGTCCAGATAGGATTCCTCCTTGTACGTCAAAAAGGCGGAATTAAATGCCTTGGTCACGGCGGTGATCTTGCGGTAGGCAAGATCGAGATCTTCGCAATAGGACTTTAAGGAAGAGGCTGCATTCGTCCAGGCCGCTCTGGCCTCAACGGGCAGGTCCCGAGCGACTCCGCCCAGGCTCTCGAGATCTTCCTCGATGCCGTCCTTGGCGTTCAGGATGTGCATGAGGTGCGTGTTGAGATAATGGCACATGCCTCCAGCGGCGTTTCTGAGTACGCGGTTGCGCTGGTCCTCCATGGCCTGGGTGATGTTGTGCGCGATGCCTTCGTAATAAAGCAGGTAGCCGGCGTCATCGGTCTTGGCCCGGGCGGTGATGGCCACCTCGATGGATTTTCCGTCTTTCAAACGGAAACGCACGTGCTTGTCCGTAACGTAGCCTTCCTCGTTGATCTGTGCCAGGAGGTCGGCGCGTTCGGACAGATTTTCGTAGAAGTCTTTAAGGTTGCTGGCCAGGGCCTCCTCGCGGGACGCGAAACCGAGCATCTGGATGCCCGCCTCGTTGATATCGATGAAGGTTCCGTCCGAGGTCACGGAATAGGCCATGTCCTTGGTGCTCTGGAAAAAGTCCCGGTATTTTTCTTCGCTGCGGGTCAGGGCATCCAGTGCTTCCTTCTGATCGGTGATGTCGCGGATGACATGGTCCAGGCGACGGATGGATCTGATGGTGCAATAGACCAGTTGGCCCTCGTCGTGGACCCACTTGATGCGGCCGTTGCTGCTGATGATGCGGTACTGCATTTCCCCGAATTCATCATCTTCCAGGGAGCGATAGAACCTGCCTACCTCCTCCCGATCTTCGGGGTGCACGAAATGCATGAGCTGCATTTCTCCTGCGTTGAAGGCTCGCCTTGGGATGCCGTAGAGAGCTTCGGCCGCGGGGTTGATGGCCAGGATGGACTGATCCGTAGGGGACAGGGACACGACTACGTCGTTCATGGCGTGCAGGATGCTTTCCAGGCGGTCCTTGACGCGCTGAAGCTCGATGCGCGTCTTGCGGCGCTCGGTGATGTCGGTGATGGCGGCGAGAATGGCGGGGGCGCCGCCGCAATCGACCACGGTCAGTTTCATCTCGACTATGGCGTCTTCGCCTGGCCTTGCGATGGAGAACTCGATGCGGTCCGCAAGATCGGAAGTGTAGAGCTTGTCCACACAGTGCCGCGTCACCCGATCCCGGTCCTCGGGGATGACGAGGTCGGCGAATGGCCTGCCTCGCAGGTTGGTCATCTCCCGGCCGACGATTTCGCAGAACGCGTCGTTGGTAAAGATGATGTTGCCTTCACGCAGGATGAAGACGCCGTCGTTGATGTGTTTGACGATGCCCTGGTAATCGATGCTTTCTTGGCAAACGTTCAGCAGGTTTGCTTCGTCGAAACAGGTTCCATTCATGTACCGTGCTCCTGGTTCCCGACAGGCTCATCATATTCCGCTTCCGCGCCCGTCATTCCCGCCATGATACTCATTTTGGCCCGGCCAGGGCCAGCAATTTTTTGACTGCCGCCGGGACTACCCGGATTTCATCAAATGTTCGGGTCAGGAGGCTCAGTCGTGTTTGACGAATATCAGCGCGTTTGTGTCAAAGCCCCGTGCGGCGGCCCTGACCGTGAGCTCCGCTTTCAGCTCTGCGTCAATTTCCGGCGTTCGGGCGAGAATCCAGAGATAGGAAGTGTCCGGGCCGCTGACCACTGCGTATTGGTAGTTTTCGTGGTCCAGTTCGAAAATCACGTAGGAGCCGTAAAACGGCCCGAAAAAGGAAACCTTGAGATAGCCGGTCTGCGGATCCTGGACAAAGCGGGCCCTGCCTTCGGCCTTTTTCCAGCGCCCTTCCTCTGCGTTGTAGCCGTGGTTGACAACGCGGACGTCTCCGTCCTCGCGCAGGCTGTACTCTGCGCGCACGCGGGTCAGGCCCCGCTCGAAGGGGTGATCGAGTCTGGCGATTTCGTACCAGGTGCCGAGGTACCTTTCGAGCTGGAAGCCTTCAACAGGGCGCACGGTGTCGGGCATGCCCACGCAGCCGCCCAGCAGCAGGGCAAGGAGCGCGACGATTTTTTTCATGTTTCCTCCTGGGAATGTAGTCCTGATGCTCATTGTCTCCTCTGCGGGAGATGCAATGTCAACTGCGGACTGCCGGGGTCATTTTCACGGTTTGGCGGAAGCAATGGCGTCCTCTTTTCGCTGGTGATGCTGCGCCATTGCCAGGGGGTTCTTTACGATGAAGCGCTTTGAATGTAAGTACCCGGATTGGCCGCACTGGCCGAACAGCATAAACCCAAGCCTTGGACCGACATGATCAGAAAAATATTCCTCGCCGTTCTTCTAGTGGCTGTCGTGGCCGGTGTCCTTGCAGGGATCAAGGCCATGCAGATCAGAGCCATGATCGAGCAGTCCGAGTCCTTTTCCATGCCTGCGGCCGTGGTCTCCACTGTGGGCGCGGTCTCCGCCTCCTGGGAAACGGTTTTTTCCGCCGTGGGGTCCGTCACTGCCGTACAGGGCGTGACCATGACCGCCGAGGCCCCGGGCAAGGTCGTGCGCATCGATTTCGACTCCGGTGACCGCGTTGAGGCCGGAACGGTGCTTGCCCAGTTGGACATCTCCGAAGAGACGGCCCGTCTGCGGGCTCTCGAAGCAGGCGAGAATCTGGCCCGGGTCAATCTGCGGCGCATCGAATCCCTGGTCGCCCAGCGCTCCACGGCCAAGGCCGAATACGATGCGGCGCTGGCCGAGCATCGCCAGATCCTGGCCCAGATGGACGCGCTCAAGGCCTTTATCGCCAAGAAGACCATCCGCGCGCCCTTCAGCGGGATCCTGGGCATCCGCCGCATCAACCTGGGGCAGAATCTCGGTGATTCGGACGTTATCGTCACCCTCACGCGTCTGGACCAGGTGCATGTCGAATTTTCGCTGCCGCAGCAGCAAGTGGCACCTGTGCTTCCCGGCGCCACGGTGCGCGTGACCACTGACGCCCTGCCCGGCCAGGCGCGGGAGGGCCGTCTTTCGGCCGTGGAGCCCCTGGCCGACAGCGCCACCCGCACGGTGCGCATGCAGGCCGAGCTGGACAATCCCGGCGAAGTGCTGCGGCCCGGCATGTTCGTCAACGTAAGCGTGGTCCTGCCGGAAAAGCGCGAGGTGACCCTCATTCCGGCGACGGCCGTGCTGTACGCTGCCTACAGCGATTCGGTCTTTGTGGTCGAACCGGCCGAGCAGGCCGAGGCGGGCGCTGCCGAAGGACTCACGCTCAGGCAGCAGTTCGTGACCCTGGGCGAGCGTCGCGGCGATTTCGTGGCCGTGGAGCGAGGCCTTGAGCCCGGCCGGGTCGTTGTCAGCACCGGGGTCTTCAAGTACCGCAACGGTCAGTCCGTGGTCGTAGACAACACCCTGGCCCCGGAATTCGAGATTTCGCCCACTCCGGAAAATTCCTGATGCGGGAGGCCGAAACGCTCCCGAGCACAAGAGTCCCATGACATTCACCGACATTTTCATTCACCGCCCGGTCCTGGCCATCGTCGTCAGCCTGCTCATCATCATCGCCGGGCTGCAGGCGGTCTTCTCCCTCACGGTGCGGCAGTATCCACGCAGCGACAACGCCATGGTCACGGTGAGCACGACCTATGTCGGTGCCAGCGCCGAACTGGTGCGCGGGTTCATCACCACGCCCCTGGAACGGGTCATCGCTGCGGCCGACGGTATCGATTACATCCAGTCCGAGAGTGCCCAGAATCTCTCGACCATAAACGTCCGCCTGAAGCTCAATTACGATCCCATCAAGGCCCTGTCCGAGATCAGTTCCAAGGTCGACCAGGTGCGCGGCGACCTTCCCCCCGAGGCCGAGGTGCCCGTGCTCAGCGTGGAGTCGGCGGACAGCCAGTTCGCTTCGGCCTATCTGAGTTTCACTTCCCTCGACCTGGATCAGAACAAGATCACCGACTACCTCCTGCGCGTGGTCCAGCCGCGCCTCTCGGCGCTGGACGGGGTGCAGCGAGCCGACATCCTGGGGGCGCGCACCTTTGCCATGCGCATCTGGCTCAAGCCCGACCGCATGGCTGCCCTGAACGTCAGCCCCGCTGCCGTGCGCCAGGCCCTGGCCGCGGGTAACTACCTCTCGGCCCTGGGCCGGACCAAGGGCCAGCTGATCCAGATCAACCTCACCGCAGATACGGACCTGCGCTCGGCCGACGAGTTCCGCCGTCTGGCCATCCGCACGGAGAACGGGGCGGTGATCAGGCTGGGAGACATCGCCGACGTGGTGCTCGGGGCCGAAGACTACGGCGCTGAAGTGCGCTTCACCGGACAGACCGCCGTGTTCATCGGCGTCTGGCCCCTGCCCAACGCCAACGCCATCGACGTCTTGAAGCTGGTGCAGGCCGAGATGCAGGAGATCCAGAAATCCCTGCCCTCGGGCATGGAAGGCCGGGTCGGGTACGACGCCACGGAGTACATCAACAACGCCCTGCAGGAAGTGCGCAGCACCCTGGTCCAGACCCTGGCCATTGTCGTGGTCATCATCTTTCTTTTCCTGGGCTCGGTACGCTCCGTGCTCATTCCCATGGTCGCCATCCCCATCTCCCTGGTGGGCGGGGTGTTTCTCATGCAGATCTTCGGGTTCACCGTGAACCTCTTGACCCTGCTGGCCTTTGTTCTCTCCGTGGGCGTGCTCGTGGATGATGTCATCGTCATCGTCGAGAACGTGTCCAGACACCTGAGCGAGGGCAAGACGCCCATGGAAGCCTCCCTTATCGGGGCGCGTGAGCTGGTGCGGCCCATCGTGGCCATGAACGTGGTGCTCATCGCCGTGTACGCGCCCATCGGCCTGCAAGGTGGGCTGACTGGATCGCTGTTCCGGGAGTTCGCCTTCACCCTGGCCGGCACCGTGGCCATGTCCGGGGTGGTGGCCCTGACCCTTTCGCCCCTCATGGCCTCGCGCATTCTCGTCGCGGGCATAGAGGAGCGGGGCCTTGCCGGGCGCATTTCCCGAGGATTCAACAGCCTCAAGGATGTCTACGGCCGCATGCTGGCCGGGACGCTCAACTCCCGCCCCGCCGTGTATCTGGTCTGGATTCTGATCTGCGCGCTGACCGTACCCATGTTCATGATGTCTTCCAAAGAACTTGCGCCGTCCGAGGACCAGGGCGTCATCTTTGGCATCCTCGATGCTCCGGCCGATGCCTCCCTCGACCAGACGCGGGCCTTTGCCGCTGCGGCCAACGATGTTTTCATGAGCACGCCCGAGGCCGAATTCACCTTTCAGATCACGTTTCCCTCCAGCGGCTTCGGCGGGCTGGTGGTCAAGCCGTGGGATCAGCGCGACCGTACCGTGGCGCAGATCCTGCCGGAGGTACAGGCGGGGCTGGCCGCCATTCCGGGCATCCGGATGTTTCCGGTCACCCCGGCGGCCCTGCCCGGCGGCGGCGATTTTCCCGTGGAATTCATCATCGCCTCCACGGCGGACCCGGAGCAGATCCTGGCCTTTGCCGAGCAGATCCAGCGCAAGGCTGCGCAGAGCGGCATGTTTGCCTTCCCGCCCCTCATTGACGTGAAGATCGACCAGCCTCAGGCCGAATTGGTCATCGACCGCGACAAGGTCGCGGCCATGGGCCTGAGCCTGGCTTCCGTGGGCGGCGACGTCAGCGCCATGATGGGCGGGGGCTATGTCAACCGTTTCAATATCGATGGCCGCAGCTACAAGGTCATCCCCCAGATCCAGCGGGTGGACAGATTAAACCCCGAACAGCTCGGAAATATGTATGTGACCGGTCCGAACGGGGAGCTAGTGCCTCTGTCCTCGGTGGCCACGGTCACTAACACCACCGTCGCCCGTTCCCTGAACCGCTTCCAGCAGCTCAACGCCGTGAAGATCAGCGGCGTGGCCGTGCGCCCCCTGGACGAGGCCCTGCGCTTTCTGGAGGACGAGGCCGTGAAGATTCTGCCCCAGGGTTATGTACTCGACTACACGGGCGACTCGCGCCAGCTGCGCACCGAGGGCAACACGTTCCTTTATTCCTTCGGCTTGGCCGTGGCGCTCATCTTCCTGACCCTGGCGGCGCAGTTCAACAGTTTCCGCGACCCATTCATCATCCTGGCCGGGTCCGTACCCCTGGGCATGTTCGGGGCTCTCATTTTCACCTTCCTGAAGATGCCCGACCCCAACGTCGCCTTTTGGACCGAAGGCTGGACCACGACGCTGAATATTTATTCTCAGGTCGGGTTGGTCACGCTGGTCGGACTGGTGGCCAAGAACGGCATCCTCATCGTCGAGTTCGCCAACCAGCTGCAGCTGCGCGGCCTGTCCAAGCTCGACGCCGCGCATCAGGCGGCCATGACCCGCCTGCGGCCCATCCTCATGACCGCCGGGTCGACCATTGCCGGCTTCTTCCCCCTGGTGCTGATCTCCGGGGCCGGGGCCGCGGCGCGCAACTCCATCGGCCTTGTGCTGGTGGGCGGCATGACCACAGGCACCCTCTTCACCCTGTTCGTGATTCCGTCCATCTATGTTCTGGTCGCCCGCGACCATGCCGCAGACAGGAAGAATGACGCGATATCGGCGCACCTGGAAGACGGGAGCCGCGCGGGGTGAGCGGCCTTGCGCTCCTGGGCCTTGGCTGGGCCGCGTGGGGGGCCATGCACAGTCTGCTCATCAGCCCCTCCTGGATGCGGCTGATCTCGGTCCGCTTTCCCCGTCTTTGCCCCTGGTACCGGCTGGGCTACAACGGCCTGGCCGTGCTGACCATCCTCCCTCTGCTCTATTTCAAGAATGCCCTGGCCGGAGAGATGCTCCTCGGCTGGAGCGGGCCCCTCTTTATTCCGCGCTTCCTTCTTTTGGGGGTGGCGCTGTGGCTTTTCTGGGCCGGGGCCAGAGCCTACGACCTGAAGGTGGTCGGCGGTCTGGCGCAACTGCGCTCCGGGTGCACCTTTGCGGGCAGTCCCTATGCCGAGGACCTGCGTACTTCGGGCATCCTGGGCCGCGTGCGCCATCCATGGTACGGGGGCGTGCTCATTTTGCTGTGGACCCGCACAGGGGCTTTCGATGCGGCGGAGTTGATCACCAGCCTGGTTTTGAGCCTGTACGTGCTGGTCGGCGCGCGGCTCGAGGAGCGCAAGCTTGTGCACGTCCATGGGCAGGTCTACCGCGATTATCAGCAGCGCACGCCCATGTTCTTTCCGTGGCCGCGCCGCAGGAGGACGGGGTGATACGGCGCGTCTGGTGGCATCTTTCGGACTACATCAGCCATCGCCGGGCAGGCGCGGCCTACCGGCGGTGTCTGGCTCTGGCCGGATTCGAGGTCGCGGACCGGCCCGAGGAGGCGGATCTGGTCGTGCTGCATGACGATCCGATGAACTGGTCTGATATTTTGGAGCGGTTTCCGGCTATGCGAACAAAGCCCAAGGTGGGATTTGCGGTTTGGGAGGGGCTTGAATTGCCCGAGGTGTACCGAGCGGGATTTGCGCTGGTGGACGAGGTCTGGACTTCGTCGGCTTTTTCCGCCGCCGCTTTGGGTCAAGGGCACGCGAGGGTCCGAATCCTCCCGCACGTGGTCGAAGTGGCTGGTTGCGCGGCCGGTGATCTGGAATGGGCGCGCAAGCGCCTGAGCTTGAGCCCGGAAAGCCGCTATTTTTTCAGTATCGTCGACGCGATCAATCCGCGCAAGAATCTGGACGCGCTGTTGCGGGTTTTTGCACGGGTGGCGCATGGCAACCCGACGGTTTTTCTTGTCGTGAAGCAATACCGGATGAATGTATCCTTCGGGAACGCGGCGCAGGTGTTGAGCATCGGGGAGAGTGTCACAGACAGCCGGCTTGCCGCCCTGCATGCAGGAGCGCTGGCCTACGCCAGCCCGCACCGTGGCGAGGCCTGGGGGCTCGGCCTGAGCGAGGCCATGAGTCACGGGGTGCCGGTGCTGGCCACGGGCTGGTCCGGGAACATGGAATTCATGGACCAGCGCAACTCCATTCCCTTGCGCTTTGAATTGGAGCCGGTGGGGGAGCGCATGGCCAGGATGCTGCCGCATTTTCGGCCCGAGATGCTGTGGGCCCGGGTTGACGAGGAGCATTTGCTGCGGGAGATGCTGCGGCTGATCCGGCGCGGCCCTGATCCGGCCATGTGCGCACGGGCCCGTACAGTGGCCGAGCGGTTTTCGCCCCGGCGTGTGGCCAGAATCCTGACCGGCCTTATCCGCGAGTTGGACGCGGGCGGTTCTCTAGCCACACCCGCCACTTGAGGCGCAGGCGATGCACGTAGGCGGCGATTCCCTTCGGTTTTGGCAGCGTGCCGTCCAGGGCCGCCTGTGGGAAAAAAATCAGGTCCAGCAGGTGGACGACTGGGGTGCGGCGTGAGATGAACTTCACGCATCCCGCGCAGACGGCGATGATCACCCGTCCTTTGGCACTTTTCTCCACATCTTTGGTCCATGCGTCGGCGTAATCCGGCCGCAGCGCGCCCACAGTCCCGCCTTCCCCGCAGCACGGGGCCAGAGTTCCGCCTTGCCGGGTCCTTTCCACTTCCAGGCCTGATTCGCAGGCTAATCTTAAAGCGATTTCCCGTTCCTCTTTTTCAAATCTGAGCGGACACGGCGTGTGCATGATGGCCGCTCCGCGCACCGGCGTTCGCCCTTGTAGCGGAGTTTCTTCCAGGACGGCGAGTACACTGCGCACGGCGAGGCCGTCGCCATACAGGTTGAAGACCTTGAAACAGTTGGGGCAGGCGGTGATGACAGTGCGAACTCCGCGCGCCAAAAGGGTGGCGCGCAGGGTTCCGAATCGGCTTTCAAAAAAATTGCGGCGGCCCAGATCGTGGGATGGCTTGAAGCAGCAGCCCAGCACCAAACCAATGGCCGGGTCCGCTCCGCGCAGATGGCGGTAGAGAGCAAGGGCCGTGCGGGGGTGTGCGCCGGGAAAGGTGCAGCCGGGGAAAAGCACCGTGTCGCCCCCTGGGGGCAGCGCGACAAGGCGAAAGAGGGCGGAGGCCCCCACGGCTTCGTAGTTCAGCAGGGAGCGGTAGGGGGCCAGGCTGGCCACTTGGTTTTCAAGAGCAGCCCTGCGCATGGCCAGGAAAAATTCCGGCAGGGGAAAACTCATGGGGCAGGTGGCATGGCACAGCCCGCACAGGCTGCATTCAAACGCGCGGGCGATACCGGTGCTGCCACCAAGCAACTGGCCTGCCAGGTCCTTGGGCGTACCGTGTTCCCGCAGAAAAGCGCAACGCACCTGGCAGGCCCGGCACTGCGTGCAGTCCTCAAAGATGGATCGGGCCAGGGATACCAGTTGCGGTGGCAGTCCCGGAGGTTTCATGAACCCTGTCCGAGAAAATTCCTGATCCCGGTGAAGACGATCTGGGCCGCCATGGCCGAAAGCACCAGCCCAGTGATCTTGGTCATGATGGACAGGCCCACGGACCCGAGGATTCTTTTCAGTGGACGAGCCGATCGCAGCAGGATGCCTACGGACAAGCAGGAACAGATCAGGGCTGCGGCGCCGATCATGCGCTCCTTGGGCCCGCCCAGTTCCGCGCCGAGGATGAGCAGGGTGCCGATGGTGGCCGGTCCCACGGTGATGGGGATGGCCAGGGGCACCACGGCGAAATCCACGTCCGGAGCCACCTCTTGGCTGGTTCGTTTGCCCGAGACCAGCGAGACCGCCGAGAGGAAGAGCAGGCTTCCCGCGCCGATGCGGAAACCGTCCAGGGTGATCCCAAGGGTGGAGAAGATGGGGTTGCCCGCGAAATACAGGACCAGGCTTATCACCGTCACGGACAGGGTCGTGCGGATGGCGACCCGGCGCTGTTCGGTCTTGGTCATGTGTTCGGTCATGGACAAAAACACGCTCAGCACGAAGAACGGTGTGAGCAGAAAAAAGAGCTTGATGCTCAGGCTAATGAAGAGGGTTGTCATAGTCGTGTCCACGCGGGCCATACCTCCCGCCGCTTGATGTCGGGACCGGCCCAATGCCGGTCCGAGCCGTCCTTAGGACCGTGGCCAGGGAAAGGCAAGAACTTGCTCAATCCTTTAAATTCTTTATTCCCGCGTGGCCAGTAGAATGCCACCCAGAATGCAGGCCGCGCTCGCCAGGTGGATGAGGCCCATGGGTTCGTCCAGCAGCACGAAGGCGGCGACGCCGCTGAACAGGGGGAGGCTGTAATAGATGAGCCCGGCCAGGGAAGGACCGATGGATTTCACGGCGCTGTTCCACATGGCGTAGGAGGCCAGGGACGCTCCGAGGCCGACGTAGAGGATAGCCCCGGCCGCACCGGGCGTGATTTCCGGAGGCCCGCTAGCGAGCAGTTCCCATCCCGCCCAGGGAATCAGAAAGACGATGCCCGTGCCAAAGAGCGTCAGCAGAAAGACAGACTGGCTCAACTCGCCCCTGAAGCGGCGCACCAGGATGCTGTAGGCGGCGAAAATGACGGCGGCCAGACTCATCCAAAGATCCCCGATGGAAAAATCCATACTGGTCAGGCGCCCGGGATCCCCGCCGGAAATGAGCAGCAGCACTCCGGCCAGGGCAATGCTCAGGCCGCTCAATTTCCGGACGGTCAGCTTTTCGTTCAGAAAAAAGCGAGCCAGGAGGATGATGAACACCGGAGTCGATGTGGCAATGAGCGACAGGTTCAGCGCCGAGGAGCTGTGCGCGGCCTTGTAGAGCAGGGTATTGAAGGCCGTGACGCCGAGAATCGCCATGGGGATGATGGCCGGCATGGCCTTGCGGATTTCGGCGCGCTGCGTCCACGCGGAGTGACAGGCGAAGGGCAGCAAACCCAGAAATGCCGTGCCCCAGCGCAAGAAGGACAGAGTGGCCGGTTCGATGCTCTGATTCAGGCCGCGCGCAACGATGAAGTTGCCGGACCAGATGACTGTCGCGCCCAAGGCGAAAAGGATTCCCTGCAGGGATTTTGAGGATGCGGAATCTTTCATGAGTTTGGGGAAAAAGGATAGGCAAAAAATAATTCCCCCAAGCTTCTGCGAACTTGGGGGAATTGTCGAGGGTTTCCGTGCGCCTGCTCACGGCGCGGCAGTACTTCTAGTGGCCGTCATGTGCGCCGGCGGCGGCAGGTGCCTGATCGGCGGTTTCACCGTCGGCAGGCTTGTCCTGGCCCATTTTACCCATCATGCCGTGCTTCATGCCGCCCCCGCTCATCATGGGGCAACCCATGCCGGACTTCTTGCCATGGCCAGGCTCGGGCACGATGCCTTCCTGGGCCATTGTCCTGTTCAGTTTGACCTGCTCGGCATAGATCTTGGCGTTCAAAGCATTGATTTCAAGCACCAGCGCCTCAACGTTCTTCTCGTCGGTCTTTTCGCCATAAAACTCGGCATTCAAGGCGGATTCCTTGGCGAAGATCTGTTTCTTCAGGTCCGCAGTGGCGGAGGCGAATTCTTCGTGGGCTTTTTCCACGACTGCCAATTTTTCTGGGCTCATGGCCCCCATTTTCTTACCGTGCCCCTGGGCGGAAGCTGCTCCGGCAAAAGCGACGAACAGGGCCAAGGTAAGTATGGCGGCGATGGCGTTACGGTAGGTTTTCATGATAAATCTCCAGTTTGTTGGTTATGTGGTTTTGAAAAGTAAGCATTGAGTTCAAATTAGCAATGAATCGTCAGCGATTTGGTCGGTTGAGATGTCTGAATAACTGCCTGTTAGAGTATGGATTTTAGGTTTGTGTATTCCTCGATGGTGATCTCGCCCCTGGCAAGCCGCAATTTCAAAATTTCCAGGGAGTCGGACCTGTCGGCGGCGGAGTTCCCGTCGCGGCGATTCCTGAGACCCTTCCAGACCAGCGTGGCCAGGATCACCAGAATCAGAAGGCCCCAGAAGGAGTGTCCCATCATCCACCCTCCGAGCCATGGGTGCGTTCCGCATATCCACATGATGTTTCCTCCACATTTGTTTTGTCATCGTTCAGCTAGACTAAAGCAAGGGCCGTGCCAGAACACACTTTCTTTTTATCTTGCTGAAATACAACGTTTTTATTTAATTTCACTGAGATTGTGCGGAGTGGATGCCTTTGGTGCGGGTAAAGATGTGACAGTGTTCTGGACAATATGGGTAAAACGGTTACAGGTTGGGCCGAGAGGTCACTTATGAACATGCATGCAGATAAAACGAAGAGGACGAGGATCAATCCGTGGCTGGTGGCGGGGCTGACAGTCATTCTTGGGCTTGCGGTGTCAGTTTTCGCGGTGCGCAACGTCCAGCGCGAGAAAGAGCACATGGTCCAGAACTATCTGGAGCACGCCGAGGCCCTGTTCTGGGCGCTGGAGGCCGGAACCCGCATCGGCATGGGCATGCACGGCAGTGCGGGCTATTTTCAGTCTCTGGTGGAGGAAACGGCCAAGCAGCATGGCATCGTCTATCTGGCCGTGACCGATGCCAAGGGGCTCGTCTTGGCTCACAGCGACGCTGCCCGGGTCGGGTCGGTTCTTCATCCCCCGGAGGCCATGTCCGCTCGGTCTCTGAGCGAAGAGCGGCAGGGGCATTTTCAGGATACGGAAGACAGGCGGGTTTTTGAGGTGTATAAAAAATTTGCGCCGTTGCCGGGGGTTCATCACTCCATGTGGTGCCCGCCCCGCAACGGGGGCATGGCCGTAATGGGTATGATGCAGTCCCGGGTGCAAGGCGAGGACAACCATGATCCGTCCGTCATCTTTCTCGGTTTGGATGTGAGCCCCCTGGAGGAGGCCGTGGCCGGCGAACTGCGCACCAGCGTGTTGATCGCAGTGCTCGTGCTGCTCATGGGGCTGGGCGGTTTTGCTTCGCTTTTCTGGGCCCAGCATTACCGCCTCTCCCGGCGCCAGTTGCGGGACACCCAGGCCTTCGCCTCGGAGGTGGTGAGGTGTCTGCCCCTGGGTCTGCTCAGCACCGATCCCGATGGGCGCGTGGTCCTGTCCAACGGTGCCGCGTCGGCCCTCCTCGGGCTGGATAAGGATGCCATGCCGGGCATGCTTCTGGAGGGCCTCGGAGGCGTGGATTGGAACGGGATCATGGCCGGGCTGGCAGACAAGGGCACGGTGCTCGAACGTGAAGTGACCCTCGTCGCAGGACCGGGTAAACGGGTTCCGGTCAATCTGGGTGCGTCCCGCATCGTCACGAGCGACGACGACTTCCTGGGCTATCTCTTTTTGCTGCGCGATCTGGGTGAAATCCGCCGCCTGCAGGAGCAGGTCCGACGCAACGAGCGCCTGACTGCCCTGGGCAACCTGGCTGCCGGGGTGGCCCATGAGATCAGAAATCCGCTTAGCTCCATCAAGGGCTTTGCCACCTACCTTGCCGGCAAGGTGCAGGGGCAGGACAAGGACGCGGCGCGGGCCATGATCCAGGAAACGGACCGCCTGAACCGCGTGGTTTCGGAGTTGCTGGAGTTCGCCCGGCCCGGCGAGATGAACCTGCGCGACGAGGATCTGGCGCAGGTCGTTGAGCGGGCCTTGCGTCTGGTCCGCGCCGACGTGACGGCCAA
This sequence comes from Pseudomonadota bacterium, assembly GCA_018902545.1. Taxonomy (GTDB): domain Bacteria; phylum Desulfobacterota; class Desulfovibrionia; order Desulfovibrionales; family Desulfomicrobiaceae; genus Desulfomicrobium. The sequence goes on from JAHIQM010000020.1 coordinate 28,267, forward strand.
GGGCGTTGCGGTGCGTTTCGAGCAGGAAGGGACCTTGCCGCGAGTCCCGCTGGACCCTGAGCGTTTAACCCAGGCGCTCCTCAACCTGTTCCTCAATGCCGTGCAGGCCATGGACCAGGGCGGGACGTTGCGGATCACGGCGGCCCCGGAGAATGAAGCCGGGGGCGTGGTCCTGCGCATCGCGGACACGGGCCATGGCATGGCCGCGGAGCTTGTACCGGACATTTTCAACCCCTACTTCACGACCAAAAGTTCGGGCACGGGCCTGGGCCTGGCCATCGTGCACCGCATCATTGAAGCCCACGGCGGCGAGATCAAGGTGGACAGCGTTGTGGGCCAGGGCACGGTTTTCACCCTCCTGCTGCCCTCGACCGGGAGGCGGTCATGAAACCATCCAAGATCACCATCCTCATAGTTGACGACGATTCCGGCCATCGGGGCATGCTGCGCACCCTGCTGGCCGATTGGGGCTACGTCCCGCATGAAATCGAGAGCGGGGAGGCTGCCGTGTCGCTGTGCCGGGAGCGAGCCTTTGACCTTATCCTCATGGATGTGCGCATGGCCGGAATTACCGGCATCGAGGCATTAAAGGAGATCAAGGCCTACAATCCCGCCATCCCCATCCTGATCATGACCGCCTATTCCAATGTGGAAACAGCGGTGGAGGCCATCAAGGCCGGGGCCTACGACTATCTGACCAAGCCCTTGGACTTCGACGACCTGCGCCTGACCCTGGACCGGGCCCTGGATCATGCGGCCCTGCGCGACGAGAACAAGGCCCTGCGCCAGACCTTGTCCGCGTCCTTCGATCCCGGCGGGATCATCGGCCAAAGTCCGGCCATGCACCGGCTCATGGAGATGCTGGCCACCATAGCCCCATCCGAGGCCACGATCATGGTTACCGGTGAGTCAGGTACGGGCAAGGAGCTCATTGCCCGGGCCGTCCACGTTAACAGCCCGCGTCGCAAGGGGCCCTACGTTGCCGTGAACTGCGCGGCTCTGACCGAGACTCTGCTCGAATCCGAGCTCTTCGGTCATGAAAAGGGTGCCTTCACCGGAGCCGATCGGCGGCGGGAGGGGCGCTTTCTGGCTGCCGACAAGGGGACCATCTTTCTGGACGAGATAGGTGAGATGCCCCTGTCCATGCAGGTCAAGCTCTTGCGTGTCATTCAGGAACGCGAAATCCAGCGCGTGGGCGGGGACCAGACTATTAAAGTCGATGTGCGCATTGTGACCGCTACCAACCGCGACCTTCTGGCCGAGGTGGAGGCGGGGCGCTTTCGTCAGGACCTCTACTACCGTCTGAATGTGGTCGCCCTGGCCCTGCCCTCTCTGCGCGAACGCGAGGAGGATATTCCGCTTTTGGCTTCGCATTTTCTGGGCAAGTTTGCCTCCAAGAACGGCAAGCGCATCAAGGGCTTTACCCCAGAGGCCATGGATCGCCTGCTCAAGCACCATTGGCCAGGCAACGTGCGGGAACTCGAGAACGCAGTGGAGCGGGCCGTGGTCCTGGCGCGGGGCGACTACGTCAGCGAGCGCGAGTTGCCGCCCGCATTGTCCGGTGGGACGGGGGAGGGCAGATCGGAGGGCGGATTCGCCAATCTGACCCTGGAGGAATTGGAGCGTCTGGCCATTCTGGACGCCCTGGACGCGGCCGGAGGGAACAAGAGCGAGGCCGCCCGCCGCCTGGGCATCACCAGAAAGACCATGCACGCCAAATTGGCCAAGTACGGAGAGTGAAAAACGCGAAAACCCCGGGTCCTCGGACCTGGGGTTTTCACATTCGATGATTGGGCCTGGTCCTGTTTACGTAAAATCCACCAACTCCTCGCCCTCTCCCAGATCCACACTCGCCATAACCTCCGGGGTCTTGCTGATAACCTTGCCTCGGCGGATGACCCACAGCCGAGCCGGGCGCAGGCGCAGGGCTTCGAGTTCGCTTGCAGCCTGCAGGATGACCATGTCCGCGTTGCAGCCGGGTTCAAGTCCGTAACCTTCCAGTCCCATGGTCTTGGCGCCGTTCACGGTCACGGCCGCGAACATCTTCTTCAAGCCGTCCACGCCGGTCATGTGCAGGGCATGCGCGCCCATGTGTGCCACTTCCAGCATGTCGTGGCTGCCCATGGGATACCAGGGGTCCATGATGTCGTCGTGGCCGAAGGCCACGTTGATCCCTAAGTTCATCAGCTCCGGCACGCGCATGAGCCCTCGCCGCTTGGGATACGTGTCGTGACGTCCCTGCAAATTCATGTTCACCAGCGGGTTGCACACGCAGTGCATTCCCGCTTCGGCCATGAGCGGCAACAGCTTCGACACATAATAATTGTCCATGGAGTGCATGCTGGTCAGGTGTGAGCCCGTGACCCGGCCCTGCAGCCCCAGCCGCTGCGTCTCAAACGCCAGGCTCTCCACATGTCGGGAAAGCGGATCATCGGACTCGTCGCAGTGCATGTCGACCATGAGTCCGCGCCTGGCTGCGATCTCGCACAGCACCCGCACCGACTCACGGCCCTGGTCCATGGTACGCTCAAAATGCGGGATGCCGCCGACCACGTCCACGCCCTTGTCCAGGGCCCGCTCCAGCAGTTCCACCCCGCGCGGGGCGCGCAGTACCCCGTCCTGGGGAAAGGCCACCAGCTGGATGTCCACGAAATCCTTCATCTCTTCGCGCACTTCGAGCAGCACGTCCACGGCCATGAGACTCGGGTCCGTCGTGTCCACATGCGTGCGGATGGCCAGATTGCCCTTGGCCACACTCCAGCGCAGCAACTTCAAAGCTCGATCCTTGATAGCCTGGGGCGTGAGGTTCGGTTTGAGCTCGCCCCAAATACGAATCCCCTCCAGCAACGTGCCCGTCTCGTTCCGGCGCGGCAGCCCCGCCGACAGGGTCGCGTCCATATGAAAATGGCTGTCCACAAACGGCGGGGTCACAAGATATCCCTTGGCGTCAATGACCTGCGCAGCCTTGGCCTTGATATTCGGCTCAACCGCAACAATCCGGCCATCCTTGCAGCCAATCTCGGTCAGCGCCTCCTCCCCAGGCAGGGCGGCGTTGATGATAAGCAGATCCAGCATATCGATCACCTCGTTTTAAGAGTGCCTCCGGCGGGCAGGGGGTGACCCCCTGCACCCCATAGTCGGGTCAAGGGACGAGTCCCTTGCGGGGTGTGGGGCGGAGCCCCGCTTCTTTTACCCCAGAGTACCTATTTAAGAAAGCCTCCGGCGGGCAGGACTCGTCCCCCGGGGATGATCCCCTGCACCCCCTAATCGGGTCAAGGGGCGCGCCCCTTGCGGGGTGCGGGGCAGCGCCCCGCATTTCTTCCCTCTCTACCTCTCACCCTTGCGGAAGGGAACCAGCAAGGCCTTGGGGTAGGCGGCTTTGCGGGACATGGTGATGAGGGCGAGGATGGAGCAGAGGTAGGGGAGCATCAGGTAGAACTGGTATGGGATGGCGGAGATGGATTGTTGCTGTACGCGCATCTGGATGGCGTCGAAGGCGGCGAAGAGGAGCGCGCCGAGGAGCGCCTTGCCGGGTTTCCAGGAGGAGAAGACGACGAGCGCGATGCAGATCCAGCCGCGTCCGTTGACCATGCCGATGTAGAAGGCGTCGAAGGCGGCGAGCGTCAGGAAGGCGCCGCCCACGGCCATGAAGGCGGAGCCGACCATGACAGCGCCGGTGCGCAGGCCCAGGACCGAGAGGCCTTGGGCTTCGGCGGCCAGCGGGTTTTCGCCGACCATGCGCAGGGCCAGGCCAAGGGGGGTGCGCAGCAGTACGTAGGCGGTGACGCCGACCAGGATGAAGGCCAGGAGTGTGAGCGCGGTCTGGCTGAAGAGGACCGGGCCGATGAAGGGCAGGGTGGAGAGCACGGGGATGTCGAGCGGCGCAAAGGGGACGATCTTGGGCGGGGTGGTGACCTGCGGCAGGACCATGCGGAAGACAAAAGAGCTCAGGCTTACGCCGAGCATGGTGATGCCAAGGCCAGTGACGTGCTGGGACAGGCCCAGATGGACGGTGAAGACGGCATGCAGGAGGCCGAGGGCCGCGCCGACGCAGGCGGCGAAGAGGACTCCGCCCCACAGGGTGCCGCCGAGGAAGACCCAGGTCCAGCCGGACATGCACCCTGCGGCCATGATGCCCTCGATGCCAAGGTTCAGTACTCCGGCCCGCTCGCAGATCAGTTCGCCCATGGTGCCGAAGATGAGCGGGGTGGCCATGCGCACCATCGCCAGCCAGAATCCGGTTTCGAGAAAAAGGGAGAGGATGTCCATGTTATTTCCAGCGGATGCGGTAGCGGGTCAGAAACATGGCCAGGAGCACCATGAGCAGGCACACGGCCGTGGTCACGTCAGCGATATAGTTGGAGATATTGATGGCGCGGCTCATGGAGTCGGCTCCGATGTAGATGACGGCGATGAATATGGCCGAGAGGACCACGCCCAAGGGGTGCAGGGCGGCCAGCATGGCCACGACGATGCCGGAATAGCCGAAGCCGGGGGACAGATCGAGGGTCAGGTAGCCCTTGACGCCGCAAAGTTCGCTGACCCCGGCCATGGCCGCGAGGCCGCCGCTCAGGAGCGCGGTGCGGATGATGGTGGCCCGCACCGGCATCCCGGCGAATGTGCTGGCTTTGAGGCTCGCGCCGACTGCGCGGATTTCAAAGCCCCAAATGGTGAAACGCATCATCCACCACATAAGGAGGGCGCAGGCCAGGGCCAGGATAAAGCCCAGGTGCAGGCTCGATTTGGGGACAAGGATGGGCAGCATGGCCTGGTCGATGACGGGCGCGGCCTGAGGCCAGCCCATGGCCATGGGATCTTTCCAGGGGCCGAAGACCAGCCAGTTGACGACCAGCAGGACCACGAAGTTGAGCAGCAGAGTGGTGACCACCTCGTCGGCCTTGAGCTGTGTCTTGAGCCAGGTCGGAATCAGCAGAAACAGCCCTCCGGCCAATGCTCCGGTCAGAAAGAGAAAGGGGATCATGAGCCATGCGGGCAGGGTGATGAGGCCCGTGCCGAGCCAGGTGGCCATGCAGGCTCCGACGTAGAACTGGCCTTCGCCGCCGATGTTCCAGAGCTTGGCCCTGAAGGCCACGGCAACGGCCAGACCGGTGAAGATGAGCGGGGTGGCGCGGGTCAGGGTTTCGGTCAGGGCGAAGGTTGAGCCCAGGGCCCCTTTGAGGAGCAGCCCCCAGGCGGAAAGCGGCGAGGCCCCGGCCCAGAGGATGAGCCCGGAGCAGAGCGCCATGGCGATGATGACGGCGAGGAGCGGTGCGCCGACCTGCCAGCCGAGGGCCACGGATTCGCGGGGTTCGAGTCTCATGCGGCGCCCCGGTGGTCGAAAGTCTGACCGCTCATCATGAGCCCGAGCCGGGCCCGATCCACGGAGGTGTCTTGCGGCGCGGACAGGCGGCCCTGGTACATGACCTGGATGCGGTCTGAGAGCTGAAAGAGCTCGTCCAGGTCTTCGGAGATGAGGATCACCCCGGCCCCGCGCCGGGCCGCGTCGAGGAGGTGCTGGTGCACGGCGGCGGTGGCCCCGACATCGAGGCCCCAGGTCGGCTGGTTGGCCAGGATCAGGTGCGGGCCCTGAGACAGGACGCGGCCCAGGATGAGCTTTTGCATGTTGCCGCCCGAGAGTTTGCGCACCGGCGCGTCCGGGCCTGCGCAGCGGATGTCGAAGACGTCCATGAGCTGCGCGGCACGGGACGCCAGGGCCTTGAAATTGAGCATGCCGCGTTTGGAAAAACCGGGCAGGCGATATATCTCTGTGGACAGGTTTTCCATGACCGTCATGTCCGCCACCAGCCCCGTGCCGGTGCGGTCATCGGGCACGCGGCCCACGCCTGCGCGGATCATGGCTGCCGGGGTGAGGTGGTTCACGGTCTGGCCGCGCAGGACGATGTTGCCGCCTGCAGGCGCGACGAGGCCGGACAACAGGTCCGCCAGCAGGGCCTGGCCGTTGCCGGAGACGCCCGCGATGCCGAGGATCTCGTGGGCGCGCACCGAGAGGGTCAGTTCGTTTAGGCTTGCTCCGCGATCCGGAGCGCTGGCGTTTACGCGGTCCAGAAAGAGGACTTCTTCGCCGTGCGGGTGCGGAGTGCGCGTGGCCTGGGGGATGCTCGCGCCGACCATGGCCTTGGCCAATTCTTCGGCGGACGTCGCTTTCGTCGAAGTTTCGAGGACCACGCGGCCGTGGCGCAGGACCACGCAGCGGTCGCTGGCGGCCATGACCTCGCGCAACTTGTGGGTGATGAAGATGACGGACACGCCCTGGTTCACCAGTTCGCGCAGGGTGGCGAAGAGGTGGTCGCTCTCCTGGGGGGTGAGCACGGCTGTGGGTTCGTCGAGAATGAGGATGCGCGCGTCGCGATACAGCACCTTCAGGATCTCGACCCGTTGCCGTTCGCCCACGGACAGTCCACGTACCATAGCAAAGGGGTCCACGCGGAGCTGAAAGCGTTCCATGAGCGCGCCCAGCTTGGCTCGGGCGCGGGCCGAGTTGCGGCGGAAACCCCACAGGGGCTCGGTGCCGAGCATGATGTTTTCGAGCACGGTCATGTTCCCGGCCAGGGTGAAGTGCTGGTGGACCATGCCCACGCCAGCGGTGAGGGCGGCGCGGGGCGATCCTGGTGGCAGGGCCTCGCCCTGCACTTCCACGGTCCCGCTGTCAGCCACATAATGCCCGAAGAGGATGGACATGAGCGTGGTCTTGCCTGCGCCGTTCTCGCCCAGAAGAGCCAGCATCTCACCGGCGTTCAAGGTCAGGGAGATGTCGTCGTTGGCCGCAAGGGGGCCGAAATATTTGGTGATGCCGCAAAGTCGCAGCACGGGTGTATTGGGCATGGTTGACCAGAAAAAAGGGGCCGGAGGGTTCCGGCCCCTAAAGGATCAGAAGGTGGATTTGGGTTCGTCGTCGTTGATCTCGATGACCACGGTCCCGGCCAGGATGGCGGCCTCGGTCTCGGCAACTTTGGCTTTCACGTCGGCCGCGATCTTGTCCTCGAACTCGTAGTACGGGGCAAGGGACGCGCCGCCCTTGGCCATCATGGTCCACTCGCGATAGTCCTCGGCGGCGAAGGTTCCGGCCTTGACCCGCGCAATGGCGTGGTTCAGGGCCTCTTCCATGTGCCACAGGGCGGAGGTCACGACCACATCCTGACCGTTCTCTTCCTTGTTCATGTCGTTGACGTTGCCGAAAGCGACGATGCCCTTCTCGCGGGCCGCGTCGACCACGCCGGAGCGTTCGGCATAAAGGACATCCACGCCGGCCTCGACCTGGGCGTAGGCGAATTCCTTGGCTTTCGGCGGGTCATACCAGGAGCCGATGAAGGAGACCTTGAACTCCACGGCCGGGTTGGTAGCCTTGGCGCCGGCCATGAAGGCGTGGAAGAGGCGGTTGACTTCGCCGATGGGGTAGCCGCCGACCATGCCGATCTTGTTGGTCTTGGTCATGCTCCCGGCGATCATGCCCATGAGGTAGCAGGGCTCGTGGATGTAATTGTCGAACACGGAGAGGTTGCCTCCGTCGGGGCCGAAGGTGTCGCCCATGAGATAGGCGATCTGCGGATAGTCCGCAGCCACCTTGCGCACGTCACGGGAGATGCCGAAGGCTTCGCCGACGACCAGCTGCACGCCGGCTTCGGAGTATTCGCGCAGGACGCGGATGTAGTCGGTGTTGGAGACTTTTTCGCTCCACACATACTCGATCTCTCCGGCGGCCTCGGCCTTCAAAAGGGCCTTGTGCAGGGTGGCGTCCCATTTCTGCTGGATGGGCTGGGTGTAGATGCCTGCGACCTTGATTTTCTCGGCCATGGCCGTGGTGCCCAGGAAAAGGGCCAGGCCGAGCACGGCCAGGAACAGGGTACGTTTCATGATGTCCTCATGTTTCAAAGTTGGGTGGAAATGAGCCGGACACGGTGAAGCACCATGCGTGCCAGTCGGTGCTGGCAGTCACGGCGCGCGGAAACTGCGACCCGCCCGGACTCAAGACCGGGCTTTGTGTCATACGGCTGATGCCCAATCAGACCAATTTTGTCCATAAAAAAGGAGCAGCCACAGTGTCGGCTGGAGGCGTGACTGATCGCGCAAGTGTTACTGCGAAGCGGTTTGGGTGGAATTATGTGACAATATTGGCAAGAGATTGCACGAAAATGAAAAGCCAGCCAGACCTCTCTGCCGTGGTTCAGGTGTGAAAACGTCCGGGTCAGAAGAGGGCTCGGATCGGGCGGGAGGATGATCCTGGCCCGGATCCTTTGCCGGTTGTCCTCTACTTGCCGGGTCTGTACTTTCCCAAGTAGTGGGAACAGCTGCCGGGAGGATCATCTCCCGGCTTGCAAGCAATAGGGGAGCGATATGACGCCATTTGGTTTTGGTAATTTGATTTTGTCGGGGCTGGTATTCCTTGTCCTGTTGCCGGCTCCGGTGCTCGCCGCGGACCAAGCGCCCGTGCGCGAGATGATCGGCCAAATGCTGCTGGTCGGCTTTCGCGGGACTTCAGTCGGCAGCGATGCGCCGATCCTGCGGGACATCCGGGAGCACAATCTCGGGGGCGTGATCCTCTTTGACCGTGACGTGCAGTTGCAAAGTTCGGAGCGCAACATCCAGAGCCCGGAACAGGTCAAGGCCCTGACCGCGAGTCTGCAGGCAAACGCCCGGACCCCGCTCTTTATCGCCGTGGACCAGGAAGGCGGAAAGGTGCGGCGTTTCCGGGAGGACCGGGGCTTTGCGTTCAGTCCTTCGGCCAAAAGCATGGGCCTGGGCGCTCCGGCGCAGACTCGGCTTGAGGGCGAACGGACCGGGAAACTCCTGGCGGATCTGGGCGTGAACCTCAACTTCGCGCCTGTGGTGGATGTGGATGTGAACCCGGCCAGCCCAGCCATCGGGAAGCTGGAACGCAGCTTTTCCTCCGATCCGGATCTCGTCGCTCTTCATGCCGGGGCATTTTGCCAGGGTTTGCTCAGCCAGGGCGTGTTGCCCTGTCTCAAACATTTTCCGGGGCATGGCAGCGCGGCAGTGGATTCGCACCTCGGCCTGACCGATGTCTCCAAAACATGGACCCCGGCGGAATTGCGCCCCTATGAAATGCTGATTCCGCTCGGGGCCAGTCCGCTGATCATGACCGGGCATCTCTTCCTGCGCCAGTTTGACGATGTTCATCCGAGCACCCTTTCCAGGGCCGTGCTGACGGGACTTTTGAGACAGCGCCTGGGGTTTGGCGGTGTGATAGTCTCCGATGACATGCAGATGCGCGCCATCGCCGACCACTATGGTCAGGCCGAAGCGATTCTTCTGGCTGTCGAGGCCGGGGTGGATATGCTGGTTTTCGGCAACAACCTGGATTACGATCCTGATATTGTGCCCAAAGCCGTGAACATTCTGGCCAAGGCCGTGCAGGAGGGCCGACTTTCCCGCGAGCGGATCGAAGCATCCCATGAGCGCATCCTGGCCGCCAAACAGCGACTCTACACCCGCTTCGCCCTGGTTCGATAGCGCTGACCCGGGGCAAGGGGCGGCGTCGGGCTGCCTCAGCCTGCCCGAGGGTCTGCGCAAGCTTGGTTATCAGGAGGAGGAGCCTTTGGGGCTGGGCGCGAGCGGGGGTGAAACGTAAGGACAGGATGGAAGTGGAGTCGCCTGCCTTTTGGCGTATCTTTGCCGGAGCCCGGCATTTGAAGGAGACAGAAATTCTTGCCGCGCCGTGCGGCCTGCCGTAGCGTTTCACCATGAACACCTTCACCCTGCATCCCACCCTGGCTGCGGACTGCCATGCCCTGGGGCAATGGCGGGATGTCCGCCTTTTGCTGCACAAGGACGCCCATGTACGCTGGTTCATCGTGGTTCCTGAAACCGATTCTGCCGAATGGCACGAACTGCCTGCGTCCCTGCGCGACCAGCTCCTGACCGCATCGTCGGTCTTGGGCGTCATGCTCAAGAACGACGACGGCTGCGACAAGGTCAACATCGCAGCCATCGGGAACCTGGTGCCACAATTCCATTTTCACGTCATTGGGCGATGGAAGAACGATCCTTACTGGCCGGGGGTGGTCTGGGGCAGGTCGGTGGCGGGATGTGAATATACGGATGAAGATGTCCGGAAGATAGCGGCGCAGGCTTTGTCGTCCTTAAGTCGCGGGAGTGCATGAATGACAACTTCTGAACGCATGGAGCAAGCGGATAAGGGCGGCGCCGCCTGCACTGCGGGGGACCGACTACGCCCAGCCTGGCGGGCGTGGGTGCAGGCTGCTCGCCTGCCATCGCAGATGTACATCTTCTGGCCCCTGCTTTTGGGACAGGCCCTGGCCATGGGCGAGGGTTTTTCCTGGGAGATCGTCCTCGTCTGCCACTTCTACGGCCTGGCCAGCCAGCTCTATATCGTCTTCGCCAATGACGTGGCCGATATCGTCACGGACCGCAGGAATTTTAGCTTTACCCTGTTCTCGGGAGGCTCAAGAGTTCTCGTGGAAGGGCTTTTATCAAGACGGCAACTGGCCCGGGCGGCCGTTCTTTGCGCAGTTCTCTCGGCTCTGGCCGGAGTGTTCCTGGGGATCAGGCATCACAATTGGTTGCCCCTGCCGCTTATTCTTTTCGGGCTGGGGCTTTTGTGGGCCTACAGCTACCCGCCCCTGCGCCTGTCTTATCGCGGCGGCGGGGAGTATCTGCAGATGGTGGGTGTGGGTCTCGTGCTGCCCATGATCGGCTTCAGCGCCCACGCCGGAACCCTTGCCGGGCTGCCCTTGACGCTCATGCCGCTCATGCTCGTTCTGTCCCTGTCCTGCGCCATGGCCACGGCCCTGCCCGATGAACCGTCCGACCGGGCCGATGGCAAGCGCACCCATGCCGTGCGGTTCGGCGTTGCGGCCAGCCAGCGATTCATCCTGCGGCTGAACGCCCTGGCCCTGGTCTGGCTCGTGCTTGCGCCGCTTCCGGGCACGGCCTTTTCTTCGCGGGCCTTGCTGGCCCTGGCGTGCGCCGGGCTTTGGCTGATCTGCCTGCGCCTGGCCGGGGCTCGACCGGGGGAGCGCGGAATGCTTTATTTCGTGGCGGCCCAGGTGACCTTTTGCCTTGCGCCCATGATCGCCCTGACCGTCCTGTTGCTTTTTTCCTGACCCTTCAGGGCTGTGGTTCGGCCACGGCCTCGCCTCGAATCCGTCCTTCTCGGTTTCACCGTGGGAGCATGTCTACAGCGAACCGCAGTACGTGTTGCGGGCCGGTTCCGGTCCTCCGATTATTGTTGCAAGGCCATAAAACCTCGGCTATTTCGCCTTGAAATCTTTTCTTCGGGCCATGTCCTTCAGGGATGCAGGCTGCATCTGAGTGGTTTTGACACCTCACCGAACGGATGGATCGTTTTTTCGAATACGGATTGTCAGTCCTTGAATCATCACTCGTAAACGCAGCAACACCGAAGAGTCGACGACATGCGCGCCGTTCTTGTAAAGACCTTTTTCGCTCTCGTCGTGGTCCTTGTGCTCCTCTCCGTTCTCGGATTCGTTTTCGAACATGAGCTCGAGCTGTTCGCCCAATGGATCGCCGATCGGCTTGGTTTTACAGGGCTGTGCGCTATTTTGCTGGTTACGGACACCCTGGTCACCCCGTTTCCACCAGACGTACTGCTCATTGTCATCGCCAAAAGCGCCTTTGCGCAGGACTGGCCCTTCTACGTTGGCATTCTTGGAATCGTTTCCGCCTGGGCGGGGATGCAGGGCTGGGCCATCGGTCGCTGGCTTGGGCACCGACCCCTGTTTCGCCGTCTGTTCGGCGAGTTCAAGTGTGAACACGAAGACATGGTCAAAAAGTACGGCCCGTGGGCGGTATTGGCCGGGGCCGTGACGCCCATGCCATTCTCCGTGACATGCTGGAGCGCGGGCGTCCTCGGTCTTGGCTTCTGGCCGGTGCTTGCGGCCTGCCTGTTCCGCATCCCCCGCTTCTACCTCTATTACGGCCTCGTCGTGACCGGCGTGTCGTTCTTCAACGGCAAGCTCTGAGCCTTCCCGTCCCCCAGTCAATCCCTGAGCCAGTAGAAGGACAGAGCCGGTATAGAGATCTGTTCTTCTACCACCGGCACGCGTTCGCCGGTGCAAAGGTCCGTCATGCCCCCGTGGTTGAAGAACCCGTGCGGCGTGAGCGTATCGACGGGAAGCGTTTGCGCTTCGACGTTGAAGTTGTTGATGACGAGCACCCGGCTACGGCAGTTTTCCGGGTCCGTGCGGTAGAAGACCAGTAGGTTCGGGTTTTCGACCTGCAGCAGATTGCGGTTGTCGAAGTCCGCAAAAGCCGGAAGCTCCTTGCGCAGAGCGATCAATTTTTTGAGCGCGGAGAAGATCCGTTGTTCAACGGTGCCGTTTTGGTGCCGTTTTTCGGCCTTGTCCCAATCGAAGCGTGAGCGGTGCACCCAGCGCGAGTCATGCTGTGTGGCCGGGTCGGCGAGGAATTCCAGATTGTTGAGCGTGCCAATGGCGTCGCCGTAATACATGAGCGGCAGGCCGCCGAAGGAAAGGATGACGCTGTGGAGCAGGAGGATGCTTTGGATGGCGGCATCGATAGCCTCCTCGTCCTGGGCTTCCAGCGCCGATTCCAAGCCGACCAGGGAAGCCAGCGATCCCGAGATGCGTGCGTCGCCGGTCTTCACATTCGTGCCAAACGGCATGCCCCTGGCCGGAGAAGCCGGAAACTGGCCCGTGAAATAATCCACCAGAAAGGCCCGGTGCAGGGTTGGTTCGTACCCGGCCAGTTCCACGTCCCGGTCATCGAAGCCGAGTCCGATGTCGTCGTGGCAGCGCACATAGTTCAGCCAGGTCGCTCGCTGCAGTTTTTCCGGCATGTTCTTCACGCCCAGATTGAGCAGGGTCGCGTTCTTGGTAGCCACGGCGTCCCAGAGCAGGGCCATGAGCGCGGCGTTGTAGGCGATCTCGCACTCTTTGGAATCGATGGCGTCCTCCCCAAAATATTTGGCGATCTCGCTGGGCGCGACAATGGCCTCGGCGATGAACAGCACACCAGGCGCGGTGACCTGGCAGCAATCCTTCATGAGTCGCAGCAGCAGATGGGCTTCGCGTTCGTTCTGGCACGAGCTTCCGATTTTTTTCCACAGGAAGGCCACAGCGTCGAGACGCAGGATGTCCGCCCCCTTGTTGGCCCAGAAGAGGATGATGTCGAGCATCTCGATGAGCACCGCCGGATTGCGGTAGTTCAGATCCCACTGGTAATTGTTGAAGACAGTCATGACCCATTTGCCCATGGCCTCGTCCCAGGTGAAGTTGCCGGGGGCGTTGACGGGGAAGATCTCGGGCATGCTTTCCTCGTAGGCATCGGGGATGTCCCGGTCGTCGAAAAGATAGTAATAATCCTGATATGTTTTCTCGCCACGGCGCGCCCGTGTCGCCCAGTCGTGTTCATCGGATGTGTGGTTGACGACGACGTCGAGGACCAGGAGCATCTCCCTGCTCCTGAGCGTGGTTGCGAGTTCCTCCACGTCCGGTATGGTGCCGTATCTGGAGTCGATCTTGCGAAAGTCGCGCACGGCATAGCCGCCGTCGTTGTTGTCCGGCGGGCAGTCGAGGATGGGCATGACGTGCAGCATGTTGATGCCCAATTCCTGGAGATAGGGGAGTTTTTCGCGCAGACCTTGCAGGTTGCCCGCAAAGCGGTCGCAGTACAGGGCCATGGCCACCCATTTCTGGTTTAAAAACCAATTGTAGTGGACTTCGCGCGCCAAGTCGGATTTGCGCAATACCGGGGCCCTTTCCATGTATCGCAGGGCGAGGGTTTCAACCAGACGGACCATCTGCTGCTTGAAGTCTGGCCGGTCTCCGTAGAGCAGTTTGAAGAGGGAATAGATGGCGTAAAAGTTGGCGCCCAGGCGGGTGTAGAAATGGCGCAGTCGGTATTTGCCGATTTCCGGTTTTAAACCTGCCAGGATTTCGTTTAACAGGGCATGGGAAACTTGTTCGTACATTCACTCGTCCTTATGTATTTTATATTCACGTAGCCACGCATCCGCCTCGGGCCAGAAATGCGCGACTCCTTCCAGAATTCCGGCGCTGTAGTTCCCGTTCATGCCGAGATACCCGCCCTTGGCGATGTACAGTGCTTCGGGTTTTGTTTTTGCCGTTTGCGTCTTGATTTCAGGGGCGGCGTTGGCCACCAGCACCGCCGGGATTTCGCTCAAGAGGACGTCCAGGTCGTTGCCGCTGTCACCCGCGAAGATCGTGTTTTGTAGGCAGAAGCTGTGCCGCTTCATCAGAAATCGGATGGCGTGCAGCTTGCCGGCGCTTTGTGGCAGCACATCGAGCAGACCGATGCCTGCCAGTTCGTCGACGCTTGAGATCAGGTTGGCACGGATGCCTTCGTACAGGAGGCGCTGGCGTATCATGGCTGTCAGCGTGTCGGAGTCCGCGTTCAGACGAACGTAAAAGCTGAGTTTGAAGGGCGCCTGTTTTTCCTTTTCCTGCAGCTGCAGTTCCGGGAGGCCGCGCAGCAGTTTCCTGAGACCCTCGGAGTTCATGCCGCGCCAGTCCGTCGCGATATGCTCTTCCCACATTCTCCAGGGACGCCAGCCTTGGGCGGAAACCTCATAGATGCTTGCGCCGACGTCGGCGATGGCGAAATCGGGGCAGGGCAGTTCAAATTCGGCGATGGCGTCCTCGATCAGGGCGCGATGACGGCCGGTCACGTAGGCCAGCGAGAGCTCCTCCCGCGCCGCCAATTGTCGGAAGAGGCTGGCGGCTGGAGGGCAGAGTGGGCTTGGGCCGTTGGGGATGAGGGTTCTGTCGAGGTCGGTGCAGAGCAGGTATCGGCTCACGAGGCCTCGTCCTCTTGGGCGAGAAACCCGTAATGGGCCATGGCGTCGAGAATGCCCGCCGCAAAAGACGCCTCGGAAAAATGGATACCCTCGATGTTCGCCAGATCGGACAATTCCGAGATGTGCCGGTTGTCCACCACCGTGCCCAGGGTGTTGCCGCGCAGCATGTCGGCGTCGGCCCCGGTCACTCCGGCGACCAGGGTGTTCTCCAGCGGGAAGTCGAGCTGTTCCGAGCACCAGCGCAGCGCCAGGCCCTTGGAAGCCCTGAGCGGCAGCACGTCCAGGTATTGGCCGAAGGAGACGAGTACGTTCACGGCCTGTTCGTTGTGCTGGAGCAGCTGGCGGACCTGCTGCCCGGTGATCATGGAGGCGTCGATGTAGTAGCTGATCTTGAAAGGGCTCTGGTGAATTTTGGGTTGTAGGGCCAGGCCCGGGATTTCGCGCAAGGTCTCGCGCACGGCGCGCGGGTCCCAGAGGTGGTTGATGTGGCGTTCCCAGATGGAGTCCTGGGTCAGGCTCGGAGCGTAGTGGATCTCCGTGCCCTGGCCTGAGATCAGTACGTCTGGTTGCGGAATCCTGTGCTTGCGCAGAGTGGCCAGGGCGTTGTCCAGGCGGCGTCCGGTGGCGATGCCAAAGAGGACGGTCTTGCGGTGGGCGTGCAAGGTCTGCATGAGCGTGGCCAGGGACTGTTCTTCGCCAATGAGGCTTAAGTCCAACTCGGCGACGAGCGCCTGTTTGCGGGAGATGCCCCGACGCCGGATGGGCGCCATACGGACCAGCGGCTCGGTTTTATCGACCAGCGGGCGCACGACTGCGAGATATTTTTCCACGTGCGCTGGCCAGGAATAATGGCGACGTACACCGGCGAGTCCGTTTTTGGCCAAGGTGCGCCACTGTTTCCGGTCGGTCAGGGTCTGCAGGATCGCCTCGGCCATGGCTTCTTTGTCCAGGGGATCGACCAGGACGCCGTTGCGGCAGTTCCTGATGATGTCGATGGGCCCTCCGTCCTCCGTGGCCACAATGGGCAGCCCGCAGGCGGCGGCTTCGAGCAGGGTCAGGCCGAAGG
Organism: Pseudomonadota bacterium; assembly: GCA_018902545.1. Classification (GTDB taxonomy): domain Bacteria; phylum Desulfobacterota; class Desulfovibrionia; order Desulfovibrionales; family Desulfomicrobiaceae; genus Desulfomicrobium. Next base: position 44,130 of record JAHIQM010000020.1, read on the forward strand.
GCTCGGTCAGGGCCGGGTTGACGAAGACGCCGCGCGAAGCGGCGGCGAGGCGGAAGAGCGTGGCCACTTCCTCGGGCTTGTGATGCTTGGGGTAAGCGACCTTGCCGTAGAGATCGTGGCGATCGACGGCCAGGAGGATGTCGCTGAGCACGTTTCTGGCGCCGTCGTCCATGTCCTGGATGTCGTCACGGTTGCCGGCGACGATGACCAGGTTGGCGGCCTGCTGCAGTTCCGGGGATTCCCCGTAGGCGTCGATGAGGGTCACGATGTTTTTTTTCGGGTCCGGACGCGAGAGGGCCAGCACCATGGGCTTGGTGGGCCGATGCAGGAAACGCTTGAGTTCCCGCGCGATGGGGCTCCCTTTTTCACTTTCGCGGGACGGATGGAAATGGCTCAAATCCGTGCCCGGCGGAATTACGCGCATGCAGTCGGGCTGGTAGAAATCGTAGAGTCCGTATTGCTCCTCAATCTCCTGATCCGTGCTGGTGATGATGCGCTCGGCCGCGCCGAGTGTGATCTCCTCCGCTTCGATGCGCCGCGACATCCTGTAGGTGTCCTCGATCTGGCCGCGGGAGATGCCGCTGGCCAGCAGGCGCAGGCGCTTGCTGTGCCCCAGGGAATGGCCCGTGTGTATCAGTGGGATGCCGAGCTGGTGCGAGAGGCGGGCTCCGACGTATCCGGCGTCAGCGTAATGACTGTGCAGAATGTCGGGGATGCGGTCCTGGCTTTTGAGAAACGTGAAAACATTGTCGGAAAAATTGTCCAGGCTGTCCCACAGCAGCTCCTTGCGCAGATACTTTTCTTCGCCGCACTCGATGCGCACGATGCTTGCCTTGTCCGAGAGGGGCTCGATCACCTGTGCGTAATCCGGGCTGACCGAGTCATCGATGACCCTGCGGGTCAGCAGAATCACCTTCTCGACGTCCGGCTTCACGCCCAGGGCGCGGGCCAGTTCGACTACATATTTGACCTGCCCTCCGGTGTCCGCGTCGCGGCCCAGTTCCAGGTCGTGTCCGCGCACAAGGCCGTGAATGCTCAGCAGCACGATGAACAAGGGCTTTTTTTTGGTTCGTTTGCCAGTCTTCACAGTCTCCACTCCTTGAAAAAAGGCTGGTAGAAATCCCGGTTCTCCGGGACAGCTCCGCGAATTTCGCAAATGGCAGCGGCAAAGGCGCTTGCTCGTTCCAGGGCGATGTCCACGGACCAGGACAAGGCCATCCCGAGAATGCACGCGGCGGCAAAGGCGTCGCCCGCGCCCACCGTGTCCAGAATATGCAAGGCCCGGCTTTCAGGCGCTGCGCTCGAGAAGTCGCCGCCCTGGTCGAGCTGCCAGGAGCCTTCGCCCCCGCAGGTGACGATCAGGCGCTTGATCTCGAACCTGTCCTTCAGGGCTGCGGCCTGCCCTTGCGGGGAAGACTCGTGCACTGCGAACATGGTGCCCAGGGCCCGCAACTCATCGTCATTCAGCTTCACGATGTCGGCCTGTTCCAGGGAAAAGCGCACCGCGTGCTCATCATACCAGGGTTCGCGCAGGTTGATGTCCAGAAAGCGCGGGGCCGGGGTCTTGCGAAGTATTTCCGCCAGCGCCTGCCGGGAGTCAGGATGGCGCTGGCTCAAGGTGCCGAAATAGACCAGCCTTGGCGTTGCAGCCGAAGCCGCGGCGGCCGCGCGGGCCGGGTCAATGAAGTCGTAGGCCTGATGTGGCAGGATTTCGAAGCGGTGCCCCGTGTCTTCAATATGCACCAGCACGCGTCCGGTTGGATGCTTTTTATCGATCTGTACGGCTGCGGTGTCCATGCCCCACGCGTTCATGCCCTCAAGCATCCGGGCCCCAAGTGCATCATCGCCGAGCCGGGAGGCAAGAAGCGGATTTTGCCCGAAAGCTGACAGGTGCCTGGCGACGTTGAACGGCGCGCCGCCGGGCACGGCGCGGTCCGGGAAGACATCGGCCAGCATTTCCCCGAAGAGGAGCGTGGCAGGCGTGGCTGCCTCTGGCTGTTCCGTACGCCCTGGAGTGGTTTGTTCTGAGTTTATCATGTGTCTATCTTGTGATAATATTTAAGTATGTGAATATTTTAAATGAATATTTCCTTATTCATGAACCATTTCATGTCGGATATGTGTCGAGCCAAATAAATTTATTTCTCGCTATGAACCACCCGTTTTCATTTTATCTTTACGATGATTGTACAATGATTTTGTCGAGATGTGTGACAAGCGGATCAATAAAAAAACTGATGCAATTCTATTTGTTATATTATTTAACTAATTGATGTCAATAAATTGGAAAATATGAAATTTCCGTTCAAGAAGAGATAATAATCATCGGAATGGTTGATTGCCGTTGAGACAGGACAGATCAAGACGACGAGGGCGTTCGCCCAGGTATGCGTAGCCCCGGGTGGATCCTTTCCAGATCAGAGACTAATGACACGCAAAAAGGAGGCCGAGGCCTCCTTTTTGTAATCTTGATCGTATTCAGTTCACCCGATGACTCCGGGGCATTCCGTCGCGCTCACTTACACGGGGAGCAGCGTTCCATCATGGGGCGTGGAAGCCGGCGTTTCTACTTCGTGTGCACGGCTTCCTGAAAGGCCATGTGACGCTCGGCGTATGGGGGGAACCCAAAAAAGGCCGAACCCGAGACCAACACGTCGGCACCGAGGTTGAAAAGTTCACCGGCATTGTCCAGTGTCACGCCGCCATCGACCTGGATGAGGGTGGAAAGACCGCGTGAGCGGATCATGCCCGACAGGGCCGCGATCTTGTCTTTGCAGAAGGGGATGAAGGACTGCCCGCCGAAGCCGGGGTTGACGCTCATGATCAGCACCATGTCCAGCTGGGGCAGCAGGTATTCGACGATGTTCAGTGGTGTGGCCGGATTCAACGACAACCCGGTCTTCATGCCTGCCTCGCGGATGGCGCTGATCGTGCGCTCCAGGTGCAATGTGCTCTCGGCGTGGATGCACAGCAGGTCCGCGCCCGCGTCGGCGAATTCCCGGATGTAGCGCTCCGGGCGCTCGATCATCAGGTGCACGTCGAAGAAGAGCTTGGACGTCTTGCGCAGACGCCCGATGATCGGCGGGCCGAAGGTGATGTTGGGCACGAAATTGCCGTCCATGACATCCCAGTGCACCCATTTGAGACCCGCCTCTTCAAGCGCCGTAAGTTCGGCTCGCAGGGCTCCGAAATCCGAGGACAGCAGGGAGGGGGAGAGTATGAATTCGCGCATCAGTCCTCCCGTTCGCCCATCTTGAAGTCGACCTGGATCTTGTACATCTTGGTGGCTGGCAGGTTCAGGATGGAGATGCCGGTCTTGCGCGTGATCCCCGCCAGGGTCTCCTGCACGTCTTCCCAGGAAGGGCCGATGAAGGTGAACCAGATGTTCTGACGGTGCTGACGCAGGTAGTTGTGGGTCACGCCGGGCAGCTTGTTTACCTCGGCGACGAACTCGGCGAGCTTGTCCTCGGGCACGGCGGCGGAGCACAGGGTGGAATGCCAGCCCAGTTTCTTGGACTGGAAATTGGCTCCGATGCGTCGGATCACGCCTTTTTCGGTCAGCGCCCGCACCCGGGCCAGGGCCTCGGCCTCGGTCAGGCCGACCTGACGGCCGATCTCTTCGTAGGGCCGGGGTTCGAGCGGGAATCCGGTCTGGATCATGTCCAGGATCTTCTTGTCAAAATCGTCCATGTGTCCCCCGCATCAGGCTTTACGTCGGTCGGCGAGTTTGGGCGTATACGTGCACAGCGGTTCTTCGCCCATATAGTTGTTGTCCATAGATTGGGCCCGGGCCCGGCACCCGCCGCAGACCTTGTGGTATTCGCAGATTCCGCACTTGCCTTCGTATTCTTCCTGAGTCCGAAACTGCTTGAACTGCTTTGAAGAGCGCCAGATCTCCGGGAACGGGGTGGTGCGGATGTTGCCGCAATCCAGTTCCAGGTAGCCGCAGGGCTGAACCTGTCCCACGTGCGAGATGAAACAGAAGCCCGTTCCGCCCAGGCAGCCACGAGTCATGGCGTCGAGTCCGAAGTTTTCCGGAGTGACCGGCACTCCCTCGGCCTTGGCCCGTTGGCGCATGATGCGGTAATAGTGGGGCGCGCAGGTGGCTTTCAAGTGCATCTTCGTGGTCTTGCGGAAATCGTAGAACCAGTTGAGCACTTCTTCGTAATCCTGACCCGTGATGACCTCGGCCCCGAGCTGGGCGGCCCGGCCCGTGGGCACGAGCAGGAAGATGTGCCAGGCCACGGCGCCGATGCGTTCGCACAGGTCAAAAATCTTCTTGAAACTGCCAAGGTTCGCCCGGGTCACGGTGGTGTTGACCTGAAATTCTATTCCCGCGCCTTTCAGGTACTCGATGCCGCGCAGGGATGCGTCGAACGCGCCCTGCACGCCGCGAAACTCGTCGTGGCTTGCCGCATCGGGACCGTCGATGGAGATGGAGCAGCGCTGAACCCCGGCCTCGCGCATCTGCTGCGCGGTCTCGGGGGTGATGAGGGTCCCGTTGGGAGACATGACGCAGCGCAGGCCCTTGTCCGTGGCGTAGCGGATCAGTTCGTACACGTCGGCGCGCATCATGGGATCGCCGCCGGTGAAGATGATGATGGGGTTGCCGACCTGGTGGAAGGTGTCGATGAGGGCCTTGGCCTCGCTCGTGTCCAGTTCTCCCTCGTAGGGCTCCAGGTGCGCCTCGGCCCGGCAGTGCTTGCAGGCCAGGTTGCAGGAGCGCGTCACTTCCCAGGCGATGAGCTTGCAGGCCGGAGTGCCGTCGGGGAGCGTCATGACCATGCCGCCGGGATGTCCGCCGGGGTGCCCGCCCGGATGTCCGGCCGGAGGGCCGTCGAGGTTGCCGTGTCCTGCGCCGTGATGAGGATGTTTATGCATTAGACGTGTCCCGCCTTGAGCAGGTCTTGGGTAAAGTAGGAGAGGATCAGGTCCGCGCCCGCGCGTTTGAAGGCGACGAGGCTTTCGAGCGCCACGGCGGTTTCATCGATCCAGCCGAGCTGTCCGGCGGCCTTGATCTGGCTGTATTCGCCGCTGACCTGGTAGGCGGCCACGGGCAGGTCGAAGTTGTCACGCACCAGGCGGATGACGTCGAGGTAGGGCAGGCCCGGCTTGACCATGAGGATGTCCGCGCCCTCCTCCACATCGGCGGCCGCTTCGCGCAAGGCTTCGCGCCAGTTGGCCGGGTCCATCTGATAGGACTTGCGGTCCCCGAATTTTGGCGCGCTCTCGGCCGCGTCGCGGAAGGGGCCGTAAAAGGCCGAGGAGTACTTGACTGCGTAGGACATGATGGGCGTGCTGAGGAACCCCTCTTTGTCCAGGGCCTGGCGGATGGCGGCCACGCGGCCGTCCATCATGTCCGAGGGGGCGACGATGTCCGCACCGGCCTTGGCCTGGGCCACGGCCGCGCGGGCCAATAGCGTCAGGGTCGGGTCATTCTGGACCAGCCCTTCCGGCGTGACCAGACCGCAGTGCCCGTGCGAGGTGTACTCGCACAGGCAGGTGTCCGCGACCACGATAAGCTCCGGCCAGCGGTTTTTGATGCGGCGAATGGCCTGCTGCACGATGCCAGTCTCGGCGTAGGCCTGGGAGCCGGCCGGGTCTTTGTCCACGGGAATGCCGAACAGGATCAGACTTTTCAGGCCCGCGTCCACTGCCCCCGCGACCTCGTCCATGAGTTGGTTCAGTCCCAGCTGGAACTGTCCCGGCATGGAGGAGATGGGTTTGCGGAAGTCCGGGTCGGACTCGACCACGAAGTAAGGCTGGATCAGGTCGTCCCGGGAAAGCCTGCTTTCGCGGACCAAGTCCCGCATGGCACGGGAAGAGCGCAGCCGGCGGCCGCGATGAAACGTGTTCATGATGCCCCTCCCTAGACCTTCTCGCCGCTGATTTCCTCGTCGGTCAGATAACATGCCGGGTCATGAGCCCAGAAGTCATCATAAAATGCCTCGGCGCGTGCCCGGAAGTTTCCGCCGCAGATGTTCAGGAAGCGGCAGGTCGCGCAACGGCCCTTCACGTGGGGGCGCTTGTCTTTGAGTTTGTGCAGGAGCTCGATCTTCTCGTCCACCCATATCTCGGAGAACGGGCGTTCAAGAACATTGCCGAAGGTGTGGTGGCGCATGAATTGATCCGCGTGCACGGAACCGTCCCAGGATATACAGCCGATGCCGCGTCCCGTGGAATTGCCTTCGTTCATTTTGAGCAGCTCCATCACTTCGGCCGCACGCTTGGGGTCTTCCTTGAGCATGCGAAAATAGACGTAGGGGCCGTCGGCGTGGTTGTCCACGGTCAGCACTTCCTTGGGCATCCCGCGATCGTGCAGATCCCGGGTGCGGTCCATGATCAGGTCGACCACGGCACGCGTCTCGGCGTGGTCCAGGTCTTCCTTTATGAGTTCAGAGCCGCGGCCGGAATAGACCAGGTGGTAAAAACAGATGCGCGGCACTTCCAGGGCCTCGATGAGGTCGAAGAGGTGCGGGATTTCCGAGGCATTGCGCTTGTTGATGGTGAATCTGAGGCCGACTTTCAGGCCCTCGGCCTGACAGTTCTCGACGCCCTTGAGCGCCTGCTTGTAGGAGCCGGTCACCCCTCGGAACTTGTCGTGCACGGCCTCGGCGCCGTCCAGGGAGATGCCGACGTAAGACAGACCCACTTCTTTGAGTTCCCGGGCCTTGGCCTTGGTGATCAGCGTTCCGTTGGTGGAGATGACCGCGCGCATGCCCGTGGAGGTGGCGTACTTGGCCAGGTCCACCAAATCCTCGCGTACCAGGGGCTCGCCGCCGGAGAACAGGATGACCGGCGCGCCGAACTTGGCCAGATCGTCGATCATGGCCTTGGCCTGATCCGTGGAGATGGGGTCCTTGTGGGCGCTGGGTTCCACGGCGTGGGCGTAACAGTGCACGCATTTGAGGTTGCAACGCTGGGTCATGTTCCAGACCACAACGGGTTTTTTGTCCTTTGCGAACTGCAGCAGGTGAGAGGGGAGTTGGGCGGAATCGCGTCCGTAGCGCAGTGCGTCGGAAGGTTCTACGGTGCCGCAGTATAATTTTGAAATACCGATCATTGTTGCCTCATGTGAACGCAGGGGTTCGTCGGGGTGATGCGGACTTTGTCGCTTTGTTTGGCGGCAAGGTCCGTTAAAAATGCAAAAGCCGAAGGCTTGTCCTAATAGCTGCCCTTGTCAAGTCAAGGCCGAAAACGTCTATTGCAGGGTGCGGGTGGGCGGTTCCAGGCTCAATAGCGCGGCCGTTTTGTCGTTGCGGTCCCTGGCGGGAAGCTCTTGTCCCGCTGATGAGGTATTGTCGTCAGCGCGGGAGGCGGGGCGGTCTTCGCGCCGGTTGATGGCCAGTCGCCACAGTGCCTTGAAGCTGCGCATCAGACCCCTCCAACCACGAGGGTCAGGATGATGGCGACGGTCATGGCCAGGAGCATGGGCAGAACGAGGACGGCCAGCACCTGCTTGGTCGTGGCTCCATGCACATGGCGCAGGCCCAGGAATTTGTACACGACCACGCCGATCATGGCCAGGGGCAGGCCGATATAGGGGATGACCATGAGCAGCATGGGTGCTGAGCTATAGACCACGGCCCGGAAGGTGCCTTCGAAGCCCTTGGTGTCCGCCTTGAAGAGACGCAGGAAGAAATGGTTGATGGCGGTGTCGAGGAACAGGAAGAGGCAGACCTCCAGGGGGTACAGCACAAGCACCAACGCCACCTGCAGCGTGCGGTCCAGGTTTTCCGTGAACACGCTCGGCGGGATGATTCCAAGGAGCTGCCAGACGGATTGGGACAGCGCTACGGCCTGAATGATGATCAGGAAAAAGAACAGCGGCCTCAGCATTCCATGACCTACGGGCATGGCCGAGAAAAAGGCCTTCGGGGTGGCAACCACCTCCAGAAAGGTATGGACAAAGGCGCGGGGGTAGTCCGAGCGGACCTGCTCCCAGATGGGCAGGGACGGTTCGGGGCGAGCCTCGGTACCGGGCTCGTCGTCATCCTCTTCTTTCAGCGCGGCCAGTTCGTTCCACAGGTCTTCATCTTGTGGCGGCGCGGGGGGAGTTGTCGGCGGTGCGGCGGATGATTCGGCCTCCGGACCGGGCGCGGCTGCCTGGACGGGTGCGGGCGGAGCATCTGGTGTGACTGCGGGCGCGACCGGAGGGGCCTGAGCCGTGGAATCGGTTTCGGGTTCAATATGTTCAGCCGGCATTTCCCGGAACTTGAAGCGATGCTCACATTTCGGGCAGGTGGCCATGACCGCTTTGGGAGGCAGTTTTGCTGCGTTGACAGTGCGGCCAAAGCCGCACTTGGGACAGGTGATGTTCATGGTAAATGCGTACTCCTCTTGCGAGAAGGCAGATACCCGCTCTCGGCCCGATTAGCAACCGCGAGTGGTTTTGCCGTTCAGGAAGAGGTCATCGAAAATATGCACAAAGAGGGCGACAATGATCACGCCGCTGTAGTCCATGGGGCTGTCCGCATCGGACTCGCGCAGCATGTGGTCGATGAATTCGGGTCTGAAATACCCCTTGTCGCGTACGGCGGTGGCGGAAAGTGCATCGCCGATCAGATCCCTGAACATGCGCACGAACCATTTGCTCGGTGGGGCCAGCGGCTGCTTGCGGCGCTGGCAGATGGCCGGAGGCAGAAAGGTGCGGAAGCTTTTCTTGAGCAGGAATTTTTCATTGAGGCCGCGCATTTTGTAACGACAGGGCAGCGAGAACACGTATTCCACCAGTCGGTGGTCCATAAAGGGGGATCTGAGCTCAACGGAGTTGGCCATGCTCATGGTGTCGGCCAGGGCCAGGGTCAGGTTGGGCAGGCGCATCTTGCTTTCCAGGTACAGGGCCTGGTCCATCAGGGGCCTGTTCCCCGGCACAACGGGCAACTCATGGTCCCGCTCCCCGATGATGGGGAGAAGGCGGTCGACGAAGGCGTCGCTCATGAGCTGCCCTTTGAACTGAAAGGCCTGGAAGCGGTAGGGCAGAGCCGGGTGCGTGACGGGATAGGTCTTCAGGGCGGCATACTGCATCCACGCCTGTTGCGGCGAGGTGATGCCGGGAAAGACCCGGCGCAGCAGGTTGGCGCGTCCGATGGTTTCATTTCTGCCGATGAAATCCATGAGTTTCAGGAGCTTGAAATAGTCGTACCCGCCCAGGATTTCGTCGGCCCCGTCTCCGGAGAGGACCACTTTGAATCCCATCTCTCTGATTTGTTTCGACAAAAGGTACAGCGGGAGGTTTAAAAGGGTGACCAGGGGGCTTTCAAGATGCCAGACCAGCTTTTCGATTTCCTCCGCCGCGATGGAGCACAGAAATTCGTGATGGTTGGTGCCGAAGGAGTCTGACACCAGCCGCGCGAAATGGCGTTCGTCGTAGCCCGCATCCTCAAAAGCGATGGACAGGGTGTGCACGGGGGCACCTGAGAGATGCGCATACAGGCCGGTCACGCTGCTGGAGTCGATGCCGCCGCTTAAATAAGAGGCCACGGGCACGTCGGCCACCAGCCGGTCGCGCACGGCCTCCGCCAGATGGTGGCGCAGGCCTTCGGCTGCTTCGTCTGCGGATAAATTCGAGACAGGAACGTCCATGGGGATGTCCCAGTAAGGGGCGGTGCGCTCACCGTTTTCGTCCGCGCGCAGGGTGTGCGCGGGCAATACCTGGTGGATTCCTTGCAGAAAGGTGTCCGGGGCCAGGTTGAAGCCGTAGTCCAGCAACCGGTCCATGGCCAGGAGGTTCATGCGGCGCGGCACGCCGGGGTACTGCAGGATGGCCTTGATTTCCGAAGCGAAGATCAGGGTTTTGTCGGGCAGGCGCGTGTAAAAAAGAGGCTTCTTGCCCATGCGGTCCCGGGCCAGGAACAGGGATCGCCGCCTAGGCTCCCAGACCGCAAAGGCGAACATGCCGACCAGGCGGCGCAGGCATTTTTCCCCCCACTGCAGGTAGGCGGCAAGCAGGACCTCGGAGTCGGAATGGGTGCGAAAAACGTGGCCGAGGCTTGCGAGTTCGGCCCGAAGCAAGCGGTAATTGTAAATCTCGCCATTGAAGACCATGACCGCGCCGGAAGGTTCATGGCGCACAGGCTGATTGCCCCCCGCCAAATCAATGACGGACAGGCGCCTGGAGGCCAGGGCGCAGCAATGGTCCTGGTACAGGCCCTGATGGTCCGGCCCGCGATGGGCCAGGGCCTGGGCCATGGCTGTCAGGACGTTGGCGTGAGGTGAGATTCCGCTGGGGTTGAAAAATCCGGCTATGCCGCACATGTGCGCTTTCCCTGTTGAAGTGTGGTCTGGGAAAGCGTTTGCAGAATGCGTGCCCTTAAGTCCTGCGCAAAAGAGGGAAGATTCGGAAAGGCTCCCTTATCGAGCGTAATAGGCGGCTGCCTTGGGCGCAGAGGGATGAGGCTGCTTTGATATTTCGGAAAAGGCGGACCTGAAGGAGGACAGTATCCCGATCACCTCGTCCACCAGTCCGGTGTCCATCTTGAGATTGGCCTGCAGCAGGCGCGTGTTGCAGTACATGTAGAGCTTGTGCAGGTTCCTGGCGATCTCGCCGCCTTTTTCCGTATTCAGGGACCCGTCAAGTTCCGCGATGATGTCGAGGGCCTGGGAGATGAGAATTCCTTTCTTGGCGTAATTCTTGGCCTGGATTTCCTCTTTGGCCTGCTCCAGAAAGGTGATGGCCCCGTCGTAGAGCATGACCACCAGGTGTCCGGGGGTCGTGGTGGTGACCTGGGTCTGCATGTAGGCGTTGGCGGCTTTGTGCACGGTTGCGAACTCCTTACTTTGAAGAGCCGGACAGGCTCTGTATTTGTGAGCTGAGTTGGTTGGCGATGTTGTCGTAAGTGCCGAGAACCGCTTCCAGATTGGCGAAGCGCAGGCGAAGGTTTCGTTCAAGCAGCTCTAAGCGTCGTTTTTCGTAGGCGATCTTGTCGTCGATGGAATCCATGATGTCCTGATAGTTGTCCTTCAGGATCTCCAGGGTGCCGGTTTGGCGGGCGGTCAATATTGTGAGCTCCTGGATCAGTTCCTCGGTTTTGCCGGCTTTGATCTGGGCCGCTCCGGTATAGGTTCCCTCCGTGAAGTTGATGACTTCAAGGGCGAGACCGCGCGCGGGGTTTCCGTCCCCGGTGGCGATGATCTTGGTGCCGTCGATGCTGGCCGGGTATCCGTTGATGCTGGCTGAGGTGATGTTTCCGCCCGCGCCTACCGTGTACTTGACAGCGTATTCCCCTGATCCGGTGATGCCCTTGATGGCGGAGTCGAACTTGAAGTTCGAGGACTCCACCGCGACTCCATCCACGATTTCCTTGGTCGAGGGAAAGTAGTCGGCGCTGAACAGGCGCGCCACGGCGTCTGGGTCGGTGTTCAGGGCCGCAGAAAACGCTCTCTTGTCGAAAACCAGCAGGCCGAAGGTCGGCGAGCCCTGGCTCGAGTCCGTGGTGATGCCTACGCTGCCCAGAGACACAATGGGGTCCAGATCGTAGTCGAAACCGACACCCTTTGATGCCAGGATATTTTTGAGTTTCTGCTGAATCATCTGCAGGCCGTAGTTGCCGGTCAGCAGGGATCCGGAAACGCTGGATCCGACGGTGGTGACCTGGGTCTGATTCTTTATTTCCTGCAGCACGGAGTTCACCGCATCGACAAAGGTCTGCACCTTGTCCGTGACCGCCTGCGGGTCCAGGCTGGTGGTGATGGTGGTGCTGCCGATGCTGGCCAGGTTCATGGTCACACCGGGAATGATGTCGGAAATGGAGTTGGTTTTGCGCTCGAAATAGCCGTCGGTGGCCCCTTGCAGTTGCGTGAACCGGCCTGGCTGCAGGGCCGTGACCGTGGTTCCGGGGGAGTGGATGACGGAAATCTGTTTGTGGGATCCCGTGCCCCCCGTCAGGGTCAATTCCATGTTTCCGGACACCTCTGCCGCCGAGGCGGTGATGACTCCGAGGGCATTGATCTTGCCAGCCAGGTCTTCCCACGTGTCCGTCGGCGCTATGGCAACGGAATACAGGCTGCCATCGTAGGCGAATTTGAAGGTGCCGTCGACGGTGGAGACTGTGTCCGTTATTGTCTTGCCGCTTATGGTCGCCTTGAGGATATTCTCGGTCGCGACGGGGGGATCAAGGGGAAATCCATCGACCCGCAGCTGCGCATTGCCGGCGTTCTGGGTCTCGATAAACTGGGCTTTCCCAAAATTGGGCAGCAGGTTGGCCGAGGTTGCGCTGTCGTCAACGATGAAATCATTGCCCGCCCCGAGATCCATGCCCCGGATCTGCAGGCGGTAGCCGCTGCCGTCGTTGACCACGCTGGCGCGGACGTAGTTGCGGTTGTCCGCGTCGGAGTTGATCAGGCTCGCGAACTGCGACAGGGTCGTGGTGCTGGTGACGCTGACGGAGACTTGGCGTTCTCCGATGGAAAAGGCGAAAGTCCCAGCCGTGCCACCGCTTATGACATCGTCCTGGGAGGAAAATATTACCGCCCCCATGTGCATGTCGTTGGTCGCCAGGGCGAGCACATCGACCTTGTGGGTACTTTCTTCCGCGCTGCTGCCTGCTTTGCTGGTCAATGCGGTAGGGTTGGACGAGATCGAATTCTTGACCAGAAATTCGTCCGTGGTGTTCATTGTGTCCAGGGTGCCTTTGAGGGACAGCATGGACGCGGTGAGCGTGTCGAAGGCCTCGCTCTTTGCCTCCCAGCTTGAACGCCAGATCTGCAAGCGCTTGGTCCGGATCTGTTCCACTTCGACAAGCTTGGAGATCATGGAGTCGAAGTCCGTGCCGGAGCCGAGGCCCGTGAAACGGATGGAGCCGGAAACAAGCGAACTGGTCAGTTCATCAGCCATGGTATTCCTCTGGAGCTTTGGATTGTACGAATCTCTTCATGCTTCGAGCAAGCCTGGTGCCAGAATCAATATTCTCCGGTCAAAAAAGCCGGGCCGCTTCCGCGACCCGGCCGGGAGAAAGGTTTTAGTTGGTGATCACTATCCCTGCATGAGCTGCAATGCCATCTGCGGCAGGGTGTTGGCCTGGGACAGCATGGCCACAGCAGACTGGGTCAGAATCTGGTTGCGCACGAACTTGGTCATTTCAATGGCGATGTCCGCATCGGAGATCCGGGATTCAGCGGCCTGCAGGTTTTCAGCCTGGATCTGCAGGTTGGTGATGGTGTTCTCGAGCCTGTTCTGCAAGGCACCGAGGCTGGCCCGGATGTTGTCCTTGGAGGTGATGGCTGCATTGAGGGCCGCCAGAGCTTCCTGGGCGCCCTGCTGGGTGGAGATGCTGTAACCGCCGGATTTCACGCCGTGCGTGCCGTTCGCCACGGTCCGGTCGGACTGGTTGCCGACACCCAGGGCCGATGCCGTGGAGTTGCCGATGGCGATGTAGTAGTAGTCTTCCGCGGAATCGTTGCCCGTTCCGAAGTGGATCTTGAGCGGGCCCGTCGAGGCCAAGCCGCTGCCACTGTGACTACTCGCCCAAGTGGATACGCCGGTGGACGACGAAGACAGGTTGCCATTCAACAGGTAAATGCCGTTGAAGTCCGTGGCATTGGCGATTCGGGTGATTTCCGAGGCCATCTGCTGGTACTCCGAGTCGATGATCAGGCGCTGATCGGAAGCATAGGTGCCGGTGGCTGCCTGGGTGGCCAGTTCCTTCATGCGGATCAGCTTTTCGTCGATGACGCCCAGCGCTCCGTCTGCGGTCTGGATCATGGAGATGGCGTCATTGGCGTTTCTGACGCCCTGGTTCAGGGATGCGATGTCCGCACGCATGAGCTCGCGAATGGCCAGACCCGCTGCGTCGTCGGCAGCGGTGGTGATGCGCAGGCCCGAAGACAGGCGGTTTACGGACGTGGCCAGGTTGCCATACGCGTTTGAAAGGTTGCGGGTCGCGGTCATGGCCATGAGGTTGTTGTTGATAACGAGAGACATAAAAATTCCTCCTTGAAAGATTGGCGGCTTCCTTGCCTTTGGACTGAACAGGGTGCGCCCTGCTCATTGTTCTTGATGAGTGAATCGGCAGGAAGAGGATTTTCTTTAGGAGAATTTTGTCCGACGTGAAATGTCAGACGGGATTATTCAAAGTCGGGAATGTGTCTGCGCGCTTCGTTGGCATCGATGCCGCGCGAGGTGGCGATGGCCTCAAGGTTGTCTTCGGCGTCGGACTTGCGCAGATAAAGGGGCTGGGGCGGAAGGCCCGAGTATGCGGCCGCGCATGCGGCGGCGAGCAGGGCGGCGGGCGTGGGGGTGTCGAGAGTCTGCGGCAGAGCAGTGCTGCCCGGCAGGGTAAGCAGATCCGGGTTTTTGTGCAGCCCGCTGCCCAGCACGAAGATGCCGGCGGGCCTGTTCTCGAGCACGGCCCGCGCTGCGGCCACGGGCAGCGGGCGCACGGGGCCAAGGGCGGCGCCAGCCGCGAAACCCTGGATGTAGACCTGGCCTTTGCGGGCGTAGGTCAGAGCCCAGAGCTCCCTGTCCTGCACGAAAGGCGTTGCCTGCGCCGCGAGTATTTCCAGGTACTCCAGTCCGGCCATGGGGATGGCGTGGGGGCGCGACAGGCCGTGCATGGCCGCGTGGGCGATGCGCAGGCCCGTGAACGATCCTGGTCCGCGCACGCAGGCGATGCCCGCCAGGTCCTTAACGTCCAGGGCCCGTACGCGCAGGGCGCGGTCAATGGCCGTGGGCAGATGACGGATGGACTGGCCCGGACAGAGAATCTCCTCGCTGAACATGACTTGCCCGGAGGCGCCGAGCACGACCTGGATGCGCTCCTCGGCGCAGTTCAGCGCGAGGTAGGGGCTACTTGAAGTGGCGGAGGATGTCATTGAATGTGGCCACGATCATGAGCATGAGCAGGAGCAGCATGCCGATCTTCAGGGCCGCCTGCTGCACTTGCTGGCTCAAGGGGCGGCCGGTGACGGTTTCCAGAAAGTAGAAGAGGATGTGCCCGCCGTCCAGGACCGGAATGGGCAAGAGGTTCAAAATGCCCAGGTTGATGCTGATCAGCGCGGTCAAGGCCAGCAGGTTGACGATGCCGTTCTGCGCCTCCTTGTGGATCAACTCGGTGATGAGGATGACCCCGCCCATGTCCGTCCAGGGGATGACCCGTTCGATGAGCTTGACGATACCCATAACCATGAGCCCGCTGATTTCCCAGATCTGGTGGCCACCCTGGACCGCTGCGGCGAAAAAGCCGAGTTCGCGGCTCAGGAGCTCGCCCTTGGGCGCGATACCGAGCATGGGCATGGTCTTGACTTCGCCGAACAGGTTGCGTTTTTCCTGCAGCCGCGGGGTGACCGAAAGGGAAAAGAGCTCCGAACCACGCTGCACGGTCAGAAACATGGGGCTGCCCTGATTGGTCTCGATGCGATTGACCAGGTCATCCCAGACCGCGATCTGCACGCCGTCGATTTCGATGATCCGGTCTCCAGTCTGGATGCCAGCTTCCTCGGCGGCGCTGGAGTTGGTCACCTGGCCGATGACCGGCAGCAGATCCTGTGCGCCCTGAGTGTAGGCCAGGCCCCAGAAGATGAGCCAGGCCAGCAGGAAGTTGAACACCGGACCGGCCAGCACGACGAGCATGCGCTGCCAGGGCGGCCGCCGGGAGAAGGATTCCTCCGGGGTGAAGCCTTCTGGCATCTCGGCGTCAGGGGATTCGCCGACGAGTTGCACGTATCCGCCCAGGGGGAAGGCGCAGACGCGGTAATCGGTTTTGCCCCGCTTGAAGCCGAAGAGCCTGGTCCCGAACCCCAGGGAAAAGACGCTCACGCCCATACCCATTCCGCGCGCGACCACGAAGTGACCCAGCTCATGAAAAAAGATCAGCCCACCCAGGACTACAACCACCGCCACAATACTGGTCAGCATTCGCCTCTTCCTATGGCCTCTTGGGACCGGGTTCGTGTTTGCCTGTCGAGTTCCAGTATGTCCCCCAGATCGTGCATGGAGGTCAAGGAATGTTTGGCGAGCATCCCTTCTATGAGCCGTGCGATGCCTGGAAAGTTGATGCGATCGTCAAGAAAGGCCTGCACTGCGACCTCGTTGGCGGCGTTGAGCACCACCGGATGGCTGGGGCTTGCGGCCAGAGCCTGCCTTGCCAGATCCAGGCAGGGAAAGCGAACGGGGTCCGGATTCTCGAAGGTCAGAGTGCCGATTTTGGCCAGATCCAGGCGTTCAAGGTCGATGCGCAACCGCTTGGGGTAGCCCAGGCAGTAGCCGATGGGGATCTCCATGTCCGGCATGCCCAGGTGGGCCAGCTGCGAGCCGTCCGTGTATTCGACCAGAGAGTGGACGATGGACTGGGGGTGAACCACCACGTCCACCTCGTTCAGCGACGCGCCATAGAGGTGCACGGCCTCGATGATTTCGAGACCCTTGTTCATCATGGTCGCGGAGTCGATGGAAATTTTCGCGCCCATGGACCAGTTGGGATGCTTCAAGGCCTGGGCCGGGGTGACGGTCTCTATTTCGCGCAGGCTTTTGGTGCGAAACGGCCCGCCCGAGGCGGTCAGAATCAGGCGGCAGGCCTGCCTGCCATCGTGACCGGCAAAGGCCTGGAACAGGGCGTTGTGCTCCGAGTCCACGGGCAGGATGACGGCGCCGCTCTCGCGGCACGCCTGGCGGAAAAGGTCTCCGGCCAGGACGAGGGCTTCCTTGTTGGCCAGACAGAGCACCTTGCCGGCGCGTGCTGCGGCCAGGGCCGGGACCAGCCCGGCCGCGCCGACCTGGGCGGCCAGAATGAGGTCCGCCTCGGGCAGGGTGGCCATGGCCGTGTATCCTTCCTGACCGACCAGGATCCGTGGGGAATATCCCGGCGGCAACAGGCCGCGCAGTTCACGGGCCCTTTCCTCGTCCAGGACTCCCAGATAGGCCGGTCGCAATTGTTCGGCCTGCCTGGCCAGAAGTGTCATGTTCCTGGCTCCGGCCAGGGCCACGACCTCAAGGTCTCCCCTGTTCTTGGCCACCACCTTGAGGGCGCTCACGCCGATGGAGCCGGTGCTGCCCAGGATGGCGAGGGAGCGTGGGCCGGGGCGGTCGAAAACCGGGGATGAGAGTCCTGAGATGTATTTCATTGCTGGGTCTTAGACGAAAAAGGAGAACAGGGCCGCGAGCCCGCAGTAAAGGGGAAGGGTGAAAAGCAGGCTGTCGATGCGGTCCAGAATGCCTCCATGTCCGGGAAGAATCTTGCCCGAATCCTTGACTCCGCGCCAGCGTTTCAGGGCGGATTCAAAAAAATCCCCGAACTGCGCGGCGATGTTCAGGCCCGCTCCGAGCAGAGCGAAGCTTGTCCAGTGCGCGGCGCCAAAAGCAACGCCTATGGCGGTGCAGACAATGACACTCAGGCACAGGCCGCCCAGGCTGCCGGCCCATGTTTTCTTGGGGCTCACCGACGGCCATATCTTGGGGCCGCCGATATGGCTTCCCGCGTAATAGGCCCCGGTGTCGGCAGCGAAGGTGGTCAAGAGGACGAGCCCGATCTCCGGTGCGGACATGGTTCGGAACAGGCGCAGGATGAAGGGCAGGTAGAGCAGGCCGAAGAGAAGGATCTGGCAGTCCTTGAACGCATCGGGGGATTTGCCTCGGTCATGGGCGATGAGAAAGGCAAGGGCCGCAACCAGCATGGCCAGACAGACAAGGGCCGTTCCAGACCAGCTGAGCGGTGCCCAGATCATGCCCAGGGCCAGGAGCAGACCCATGGTTTTCCATACGGGCTTGTCGCGGCCGGGCCAGAACATGGCGTAGAATTCCATGAGCCCCAGGCCCGCCACGGCCGTGATGGCCAAACTCAGGACCGGGTCGCCGCTGTAGATGGCCCAGCCCAGCAAGGGCAGGAGCAGCAGGGAGGTCAGGACGCGCTGAACATGGGGGCTCATCATGCGGGCTTCTCTCCGGTGGTCCCGAAGCGGCGCTGGCGGGACGCATAGTCTTCAAGGGCCGCGTGCAGCTCGGGAACATGAAAGTCCGGCCAGGCCACATCGGTGAAATAGAACTCGCTGTAGGCGCTCTGGAAGAGCAGGTAATTGCTCAGCCTGAGCTCGCCGCTGGTACGCAGAATCAGGTCCGGATCGGGCATGCCCGCAGTGTAGAGCTGGTCCGCGAACATCTCTTCGGTCAGGCTTTCCGGTTTGACCTGCTTGCGCAGCAGGGCCTGGCAGGCGCGCAGGATCTCATGCCTGCCCGAGTAGTTGAGGGCCAGGTTCAGGTTCATGGCCGAGCAGCCGGAGGTCTTGTCCATGGCGTGACGCAGCACCTGCCGGGTGGCCAGGGGCAGCTCGCCGATATCCCCGAGCACGTTCAGACGGATGGACTGCTCCAGCAGCGAGGGTAGCTCCTGTCCCAGGAAATCCTTGAGCAGGGTGAACAGAAAGCCGACCTCCTGCTTGGGACGTGACCAGTTTTCCTTGGAGAAGGTGTAGAAAGTCAGATAGGGAATGCCGATCTTTCGGCACTCCCTGACAATTTCGCGGGCGGTTTCGGTGCCGGCCCTGTGTCCGGCGCTGCGGTCAAGGCCCCGGGCGCGGGCCCAGCGACCATTGCCGTCCATGATGATGGCGAGGTGTTTGAGTGGTGGCATGGATTGAATCTAGATCTCCATGATTTCCTTTTCTTTCTCGACCAGGGCGGCGTCGGCCTTTTTCACGAACAGGTCGGTGGTCTTCTGCACCTCGTCCTGGGATTTGTGCAGATCGTCCTCGCTGATCTCCTTGGCGGTGTGCATCTTCTTCAGGACGTCGTTGACGTCCCGGCGCACGTTGCGGATGGCGACCTTGGCCTCTTCAGTGTATTTTTTGGCCATTTTGACCAAGTCTTTGCGGCGCTCTTCGGTCAGGACCGGAATGTTGATGCGGATGGCGCGACCGTCGTTGATGGGGGTCAGGCCCAGGTCCGACTTCATGATGGCTTTTTCAATGCTGTTGAAAGCGTTGCGATCCCACGGAGCGATGGAGATGGTGCGGCTGTCGGGGATGGAAACGGACGCGACCTGATTGAGCGGGGTCGGGGTGCCGTAGTACTCGACCCGGATGCTGTCCACCAGGGCTGTGGAGGCCCGTCCGGTGCGCAGCTTAGAGAAATCCTTTTCCAGACTGTCGATGCTTTTCTGCATCCTGTTCGTGCAATCCTGAGTTTGCTTTTCCATGTCATTCTCCTTGAACGATTGTTCCGATTTCCTCGCCCCTGACCATCCGCTGGATGTTGCCGGGCACAAAGAGATTGAAGACCCCGATGGGGAGTTTGTTGTCCATGCACAGGGATATGGCCGCCGAGTCCATGACCCGCAGGCGCCGCTGCAGCACGTCCAGATAGGTCAACTTGGTGAACATGACCGCGTCGGGGTGCTTTTCGGGATCCTTGTCGTAGACGCCGTTGACCCTGGTAGCCTTGAGGATGGCCTCGCACTTGAGTTCCATGGCCCGCAGCGCCGCCGCCGTGTCCGTGGTGAAATAGGGGATGCCCGTGCCGGCGGCGCAGATGACTACGCGGCCCTTTTCCAGGTGCCGGATGGCGCGGCGGCGGATGTAGGGTTCGGCGACTTCCTTCATGTCGATGGCGGTCATGACGCGGGTCGTGATGCCAAGTTTCTCCAGGGCGTCCTGCACGGCCAGGGCGTTCATGACCGTGGCAAGCATGCCCATGTAGTCGGCCGAGGCGCGGTCCATGCCTTTGGAAGAGACGGAAATGCCGCGAAAAATGTTGCCGCCGCCGATGACCATGCTGAGCTGCACGCCCATGGAAGCCGCTTCGGCCAGTTCGCGACAGATGGACTGGATGGTCTGGGGCTCGATGCCGAAGCCCTGCTCTCCGGCCAGGGCCTCTCCGCTCAGCTTGAGCATCACTCTGCCGTATCGGAGTTTTTCCATTGGGTACCTCTGGGTAAGCGGTGAACGAAAAGGAGGCCGGGATGCCCTGACCTCCTTCTCGGATGATCCTATATCCATTTCGCGCATCCGCTGCAACAGGGTGCGTTTCGCGGTGCCGATGCGAACTCCGGCGATCTTTGGGCCAAAAAAAAGGGCCTTGCGGCCCTTTGCTTATGCGCCGATGGAGAACCGGAAGAACCGGGCTATGTCAGCGTTTTTCCCAAGAAGATCCTTGATGGTCTTCTTGTCGTCCTTGATGAAGACCTGCTCGCGCAGGCAGACTTCCTGATAGAACTTGCGGATGCGGCCTTCGACGACCTTTTCGGCGATCTGGGCCGGCTTGCCCTCTTCCTTGGCCTGGTTCAGGTAGATTTCCTTTTCCTGGGCCAGCGTTTCGGCCGGAATCTGGTCCGGGCCCACGCACAGGGGGTTGGCGGCTGCGATCTGCATGGCGATGTCTTTGGCAAGTTCGGGGGTCGCGGCGCCGGTCAGTTCAACCAGGACGCCCAGCTTCTTGGTGGAGTGGACATAGGTGCCGATGGCGCCTTCCCCGGACAGGGACACATAGGCTAGGCGGCCGACCTGCATGTTCTCGCCGATCTTGCCGATAAGCCCGGTCAGGTCGGAGGCTTCCGCAGGAAGCGCTTCCACGTTGTCGGTCTTCTTTTCCAGGGCGACTGCGGCCAGACCTTCGGCCAGGGCGATGAATTCTTCGTTCTTGGACACAAAGTCGGTCTCGCACCGGACTTCGCTCATGGCTGCGGACTTGCCGTCAGCGGCGACAAAGACGGTGACCAGACCTTCGGAAGTGGCCCGGCCTGCCTTTTTGGCGGCCTTGGACAGCCCCTTTTCGCGCAGCCAGGCAATGGCCTTTTCTTCATCGCCGTCACATTCGGTCAGCGCCTTCTTGCAATCCATCATGCCAACGCCAGTGCGTTCGCGCAGGTCTTTAACCATTGCTGCAGAGATGCTCATCGTATTATACCTCTTCGTCTGTATCTACGGATTCAGGCTCGGCGGAACCGGCCGGAAGCTCCACTTCGGGAACCTTGTTGGTCTGGGGTTCGGGGGCGACGTCCTTGGAGCTGGCGGCACCTTCGGCGCATGCGTCAGCCATGGCACCGGCAAAGAGCTTGATGGCGCGGATAGCGTCATCATTGCCCGGGATGATATAGTCGATCAGGTCGGGGTCGCAGTTGGTGTCGACCACGGCCACGATCGGGATGCCGAGTTTGCGGCATTCCTTGACCGCGATTTCTTCGCGGTGGGGATCGATGATAAAGGCCGCCGCAGGCGGTTCTTCCATGTCCTTGATGCCGCCGAGGGTCAGGTTCAGCTTGGTGACTTCGCGTTCCATGCGCACGATTTCCTTTTTCAGGAAGCGGTTCACGGAGCCGTCCTCGAACATGGTTTCGAGTTTCTTCAGGCGGGTGATGCTGGTGCGGATGGTCTGGTAGTTGGTCAGGGTGCCGCCGAGCCAGCGGTTGGTCACGTGGTACATGCCGCAGCGTTCGGCTTCGGTCTTGATCACGTCCTGGGCCTGGCGCTTGGTGCCGACGAAAATGATCTTTCCGCCACGGGCAACTGTGTCGGCGATGAAGTCATGGGCCTTGCGATACAGCTTCACGGTCTGCTGCAGGTCGATGATGTGAATTCCCTTGCGAGCGCCGAAAATGAAAGGGCGCATCTTGGGATTCCAGCGGCGGGTCTGGTGGCCGAAATGGACTCCGGTCTCCAGCATCTGCTTCATGGTTACATAAGGCATGTCAAATCTCCTTGGTTTTTTTCCTCCGACCGCGGGAGCCCGTATGGGCCAAACCAACAGCGCGGGCGTGTGGAGTGATTGGGAACTGCAGTGCGTACGCGAGAGATTTTTGCTTGGCAAGAAAAAAATCAGACTCTGGCGACAAGCGGAATGACAATGGGGTCGCGCTCCAGGACCTTGCGGAAGAAGCGGCGCAGGGAGGAGCGGATTTTTTCCTCCAGCTTGTAGGCTTCACTGCCGGGGTTGCCTTCGATGATATCAAGGATGATGCATTTGGCGTCTTCCAAAATGTGGGCGAAATGCTGCTCGAAGATGAAACCCTTAGACTGGATGCTCGGACCAAAGACGATGGTGCCAAGTTCGTCCTGCACCAGCAGCACGATGACAAGGCCTTCCCCGCCAAGGATCTGACGTTCCTTGAGCACGCTTTGCCCCACGTCGCCCACGCCCTTGCCGTCGACCAGGATCGACTCGGCGAAAACGTGCTCCTCCAGGCGGATGCCGGTGGGAAAGAGGGTCACCGGGTGGCCGTTCTCCAGGATCAGCGCCCGCTCCGGGGCGATGCCCCGGGACACGGCCAGCTCGGCGTGTTTGAAGAGATGGCGGTATTCGCCGTGCACGGGCACGAAGAATTTGGGGCGCACCGTGTCGAGCATGATCGCCAGTTCTTCCTGATGGGCGTGGCCGGAGGCGTGGATGGCCTGCACCTTTTCGTACAGGACCGTGGCCCCATGGCGGTAGAGGTCGTTGATGACCCTGGTGATGGCCTTGGTATTGCCCGGGATGAAGCGCGAGGACATGATCACCGTGTCGCCCTTGTGGATGTTGATCTGGCGGTGTTCGCTCCTGGCCACGCGGCTTAAGGCTGAGAGGGGTTCGCCCTGGGATCCGGTCAGCAGGATGACGATTTTGTCGTCGTCCAGATAGGCCAGTTCTTCCATGTTGCACGAGTTTTCACGGTTGAAGCGCAGATGTCCGAGGTCCTTGGCGACCTCGATGTTGGTGACCAGGCTGCGGCCCGTGAAAGCCACCCGCCGGCCGTGCTTGGCGGCGAGGTCGAAAATTTCCTGCATGCGCTGAATGTGCGTGGCAAAGAGGGTGACCAGGATGCGTCCCTTGGCCCCGGTGAAGACTTCGTCCAGGGAGTCCTGGATTTCCTGTTCCGTCAGCGAAAAGCCTTCGCGTTCGACGTTGGTTGAATCGGAGAGCATGAGCAACACGCCTTCGCGTGAAAAATTGGCAAAGGCGTCAAGATCGGTGGCGTGCCCTCCCTGCGGATTGCGGTCGATCTTGAAATCGCCCGTATGCACGATGCGCCCGGCTGGCGTCTCGATGCCCAGGCCATAGCCTTCGATGATGCTGTGGCAGACAGGCATGAACGTTACGGCGAATTCGCCCAGGTCCACGCGCTCGCGCGCCCGTACGGGGCGCAGGTCCACATGCGACTCCAGGTTGCGTTCCTGCAGGCGTTTCATGGCCAGGCGCAGGGTGAATTCCGAACCGTAGAGGGGTACCTGCTGCAGATAGGGGACCAGCCAGGCCAGGGCCCCGATATGGTCTTCGTGGCCGTGGGTCAGGATGATGCCTTTTAGTTTGTGCTTGCGGCTGACGATGAAGTCCATGCGGGGGATGACCACGTCCACGCCGTAAAGAATGACGTCCGGAAACATGAGCCCGCAGTCCACCAGGATCATGCTCTGCTCGGTCTCCAGGGCCATGCAGTTCATGCCTATTTCTCCGAGCCCGCCAAGCGGGGTCAGGGTCACGTGCGAATCGGACATCTCATGGGCTCCGGTGTGTTGAAGTGCGGGGCGACGTATGTTCACCCCTTCGGAATTTAAGGGAAGAGCGGCCCAAGGACAAGGCAAAAAAAAGGCCGCGCAGGGGCGGCCTTTGGTGAAACGGGGATGGGGCGGGATTATTCCGCGTCCTTCTTGCTGTCGGCGATGACCTGCTCGGCCACGTTGGGCGGGCATTCCTCGTAGTGGGCGAACTCCATGGTGAACGTGCCCTGGCCGCCGGTCATGGAGCGCAGGTCCGGGGCGTACTTCATCATCTCGGCCATGGGCACGTGGGCCTTGACCTCGGTCACTCCGCCAATGGAATCGGAACCCAGGACCCGGCCGCGTCTGCTGGACAGGTCGCCGATGACGTCGCCCATGAACTCGTCGGGGATGAAGACCGAGGCGAGCATGATGGGTTCGAGCAGGATCGGGCTGCACATCTCGATGGCCTTTTTGAACGCCAGGGAACCGGCGATTTTGAAGGCCATTTCCGAGGAGTCGACGTTGTGATAGGAGCCGTCGTACACGGCCACCTTGTAGTCGACCATGGGGTAGCCAGCCAGGAATCCGCGCACCGCCGCTTCCTGAACGCCCTTGTCCACCGCCGGTATGTAGTTACGCGGGATGGAGCCGCCGACGATCTCATCCAGGAACTCGTACCCCGCGCTGCGCTTGTTGGGTTCCATGCGGATCCAGCAGTCACCGAACTGGCCGCGGCCGCCGGACTGCTTCTTGTGCCTCCCCTGGACCTGGGCCTTGCCCTTGATGGTTTCGCGGTAGGGAATTTTGGGCGTCTTGAGGACGATATTGGTCTTATAGCGGCGTCTGACCTTTTCAACGGCCAATTCGATGTGCAACTGGCCCATGCCGGTAAGCAGCATGTCCCCGGTTTCGTCATTGCGCACCAGGTGCAGGTTGATGTCTTCTTCCAGGAGCTTCTGAACCGCCGCAAAGACCTTGTCTTCCTCGCCCTTTTCCTCGGCGGCCAGGGCATAGGAAATGATGGAGGGACTTAAGGCCGGTTTGGGCAGGATAAAGGGGGACTTTTCGGCGCACAGGGTGTCGCCGGTGGCCGTGTTCTTGAGTTTGGCCACGGCCACCACGGCGCCGGGACCGACTTCCTGCTTGCAGGGCGTCTGTTTTTTGCCTTCCAGATACAGGATCTGGCCGATCTTTTCTTTTTCGTCCTTGGTTGCGTTGAGGACGGCCGCGTCGGGGGACAGCACTCCGGACAGCACTCTGAGGACGGAGAGCTGACCGGCAAAGGGGTCGGCGATGGTCTTGAAGACAAAGGCGGCCAGGGGCGCATCGGGGCTCGACGGGCGCTCGCCCCCGTCGGCGTCGAGCCAGGATTTGTGCTCAAGAGGCGAGGTCATGACGCTTTGGATGGTGTCAAGGAGCGAGGCCGCGCCCTTGTTCTGCATGGCCGAACCCGCGCAGACCGGGACCAATGTGCGGCTGGCCACGCCCTCGCGCAGGCCGGAGATCATCTCCTCCGGGGTCAGCGAGCCTTCTTCCAGATATTTTTCCATCAGCTCTTCGCTGCTCTCGGCGATGTTCTCGATGGCGATCTCACGCGTCATGGTCACTTCGTCGGCGAGGTCTTCGGGCATGTCGATGGGGGTCAGGCCGCCAGTTTCGTCAAAGGCATAGGCTTTTTCGGCCAGAATATCGACGAGTCCGCGGAAATCGGCTTCGCTGCCGATGGGCAGGAAGAGCATGACCGGTTTGATGCCCAGGGTTTCGGACAGACCCTGGTAGGCCATCTGAAAATTGGCGCGTTCGCGGTCCATCTTGTTGATGAAGACCAGGGCCGGGAGATTCGCCTTGACGGCTTCGGACCATATTTTCTTGGTCAGGGGCTTGACCCCGTCAATGGCGTCGAGGACCAGGACGACATTGTCCGC
Source organism: Pseudomonadota bacterium (assembly GCA_018902545.1). GTDB lineage: Bacteria > Desulfobacterota > Desulfovibrionia > Desulfovibrionales > Desulfomicrobiaceae > Desulfomicrobium. Next base: position 69,431 of record JAHIQM010000020.1, read on the forward strand.
GCCCTGCAGGAGGTAGGGCAGATCGCCGATGAAATTGTTGTCACCGGGCGTATCGATGAGGAAATTTGGATTTTTCTTCCAGGCGAACTGGGCGAAACTGGGCTGGATGCTGCCCCTGCGTTTGATTTCTTCGGGTTCGTAGTCCAGAACCGTGGAGCCTTCGTCTATTTTGCCAAGCCTGGTGATGGAACCGGCGGTGTAGAGCAGCATTTCGGCTACTGACGTCTTACCGGTTCCTCCATGCCCTATCAGGGCGAAAGTCCTCTGTTTTTGAAGTTGATCCTGCATACAGCCCCCTTATGCAAAGTATTACGCAACCATTTACGGCTACAGGGTATAAGATCGTTCCCGCCCTTCAAAATGAAGGGCCGGAATTTGCTTGCAAAAGAGAAGAAATTGGATGAAAGTCCCCCGCTCTATAGCCTCTGGGCGGTCTTCGGGCGATTGTAACCCGTCTGCTATCCTGAACTTTTTCAAGAAATACCCCTATAGGGAGGGGGCTTGGAAGTTGTCAAGAGTAATAGGATTTTAAGCGCCGCATACTTCTTCAAAATCGTTGAGAGAAAATCATGAACAAGGTTGACGCTCCGCGCTGGGGCCATGCATGCGCCACAATTCTGCGCTGCGCCGCATCGGATATCGACGTCAAGGGACCCTGGCTTTTCTGGTCCGCTCCGCCATCCCCGGCCCTGCGCGGCAGTCTGGAGCGTCACGGACAGCTTGTGCCCATACTGGTCGATGCGGGCGGGGCGCGGCCGGTGCTCGTCGCCGGGGCAGCCCGGGCGGCCATCCTGGCGGAACTGGGGCGCGAGGTGCTGTGCCTGGATATTGGCGCGCTGAGCGATGAGGCCAGGGGACTGGCCTACGTGCAGTCCAATGCGGACCGCGAGCTGACCGATGGGCATCTGGTCCTGGCCATGCGCTATTTTCTGTCCCTGCCGGGATGCGACATGGAATCCGTGCTCGAAGCATTGGGTCTTGATGCGCGGTCCAAGCGGCTGCGGCTGATTCGCTCCTGGCTGCGTCTGCCCCGGCGTTGGGATGGGCTCCTTTGCTCGGGGGCCGTCCCCCTGGCCTGTGCGGACCTGCTCGAAACGTTTGCGCCTGAAGATCTCAGTGTCCTGGAATCCCTTTTCGCCACCTTGTCCTGGTCGCGCGGAAATGCGGTCAACGTGCTGACCTGGATCCGCGAGGTCTGCGCCAGAGACGGCGTCAAAGCCGCAGCGGTGCTGGAGGGCCTGGGGGAAACCCTGGCGGCCGGACTCTCGCCCAAGGACACCATGAGCAGGATCACCCAGGAGGTGCGGCGGCTGCGCTACCCCATGCTTGCGGGCATGGAGCGGGATTTTGCCGAAACCGCTCGCAAGGTGTCCGCCGGAACACGCTGGCGAGTGACGCAGCCGGACCTTTTCGAGAGCGACGCGGTGGAAGTGAGCGTCCGCGTGACCAGCGCCGGTGAATTGCGTGCGGCCGGAGCAGAACTTGTCCGCATGGCGGCGCGCGAGGATCTGGACGATCTCTTTCCGGTGGTGCGTAAATGACCGTCCTGCCCACGCATCTGCAAGGCATCAGCCGGGTGGTGGTCGATGCGGCCGTGGCCGGTTCGACCATCGCGGCGCGTGTGCGGGAGCGCCTGCCGCACCTGAAGCAGGAAACACTTCAGGAGGGAGAAACCCTGGCTGCGGGGTTGGCGCGGGAGGACATCCTGTATCTGAAGCGGTACCGGGGGCGTTTTCTGCGTCACTGCCCGGGCACCAGTCACTACCGCTGCTGCGGGTATCAGATCGTTCATATCGGAGAGAATTGTCCCCTGCGTTGTTCCTACTGCATCCTGCAGGCCTATTTTCAGGACCGCGTGCTCAAGGTCTGGGCCAATCAGGACGATTTGAGGCTGGAGCTGGACCAGGCTTTTCACGCCAGTCCCGGTCGTCGTTACCGAGTCGGGACCGGGGAGTTCACCGATTCCCTGGTGCTTGAGGCGTTGACCGGCTACAGTAGAGATCTTATTGAATTTCTTGGAAATTATCCGCAGGTCTGCCTGGAACTCAAGTCCAAAGTCGTGGACCTGTCGTGGATGGATGCGGTGCGTGATCCGTCCAGGGTCCTGCCCGCCTGGTCCATGAACGCGCCGGACATTGTCGATGGCGAGGAGCAGGGGGACTGCGCAAGTTTGGAGGAACGCCTGTCCGCGGCCCGGACCTGCGCCCAGGCGGGCTTTCGGGTCTGCCTGCATTTTGACCCCATGATTCATTTCCCTGGCTGGAGGGAAGGCTATGCCCGGACGGTGGAGATGATTTTCGATCACCTTCAGCCGGAGCAGATCGCCTACGTCAGCATGGGGTCGTTTCGGCACATGCCGGATTTGAAACGCTGCATCAGCGAGAATTTTCCGGGATCAAAATATATCTATGGGGAGTTCGTGACGGGACTCGACGGCAAGCAGCGCCTGTTGCGGCCGCTTCGGGTCGAGCAGTTCCGATTCTTGGCCGATGCGCTGCGCCGGGGCGGGGTGGATCGGCAGCTCTATCTGTGCATGGAGTCGGACGAAGTCTGGCAGGCAGTGCTTGGACGCACTCCTGCAGACCTGGGCGGGCTCTACAGGCACCTCATGGCGCAGGCTTTTGGGGAAGAGGGCTAGAGGGCCAGAGGGCGATTGGCGGGGGGCGGCCCGCTGTCGGCATGGCCTTGAGGCCCGCCGGAACTCCTTCACCGGCCTCGTAGAGTTGAATCGTTGCGTGACGGGCGGAAAAGCTGGGCTGGACGACCGGCAACGATTCAACAAACGATGCCTGGCTCAGTCAGACAGCCGACGAGCCTCAAGGCCATGCCGACAGCGGGCCTTGAGCCATGCCGGAACTCCTTTACGGGTCTCGTGGAATTGAATCGGTGTGTGCGGGGCGAAAAATTTGGGTAGGACGTGCGGCAACGAGTAGGCAAACGATGCCTGGTTCAGTCAGACAGCCGACGAGCCTCAAGGCCATGCCGACAGCGGGCCTTGAGGTGCTGATGGGGCGCTGTGTTTACGGAAAGAGGGGGCCGCGCTGAAGGGTCACTCCGCCTTGGGATGTGATTTCATGATCCCGCCGAGGTCCAGGTTCATGTTTTTGATGCAGCTGTCCTTGAGGTGGCAACGGTCGCATCCGTAACGGTGCGGGTAGGGCGTGAGGGTTGCGTACTTGCGATTCATCGCCCCCGAATCCTGCAGATCCAGCCCGATTTTCTCCAGCGTCCGGCAGAGCGGTTTGGTCGGTTCGGGGACCGGCGCGCACTGTGTTTCCCCGAGTTCGGGCATGAGCGTCTTCAGGGTGCCCATGATCATGGTCTGGGCGATGGCCTCATGTTTGAACCCTTCGGACGGGGACTGCCCCCATATCTCGTCAATCTGGTCCTCCACGGACTGTTCAAGAAAAACAACCACATGTTCCTTGCGGTCGCCGAGCTTGTAGACCTTGAGGTGCGGCAGCCATCTGTCCCAGACGTCGAGTACGTCGATCATGTCGCGTGGCCCGAGTTCATCGATCTGGGACAGGAAAAGGAACGTTGCAAAATCGAACTCCGGCTGAATCGGGAGTTGCGTGATGGACAGTGTCTTCATGAATGCGCAAACCTGTGGTCGAATGTGTCTGGGATGCCGATAGCGGTGCTGGCGTGGGTTGGTCCTTGATATACTTAGGAGGGAAACTCAAGAATTTTCTCTGTCCCCCAGGTTCCTGGCCGCCCACAGGGAGGCTTGCAGCCGATTGGGTACGTCGATTTTTTTGTAGATATTGTAGATGTGCGATTTGATCGTGTTCAGGCTCAAAAAAAGTTTCTGGGCGATATCCTTGTTTGTGGCGCCTGCCGCAAGCATGAGCAGGATCTCCTTTTCGCGGTGACTGAGTTCGTTTTGTCCGTCCTCGGTCAGGGCCAGTTCGGCAGGCCGGTTCTGTTTGCCGAGCAGAAAAGCGGACATGGCCTCGCGTGAGAACCAGAGTTCGTTGCTCAGCATGGCGCTCACACCCTTGACCATGAGCTTGAACGGGGAGTTGCGGTAGAAGATGCCGCGAATGCCGGAGGTGATGGCTTCAAGCTCCAGCGTCCGGTCATCCGGGACGTTGAAGAGGGCCACGGAAGTGGACATGAACGGTGAATCCTCGCCGCCCGCTTCCTGCAGCAACTCTTCCAGGGACAGACCGGTGCAGTCCAGCAGAGTCAGGTCGGGCGCCGCGGTTTCAAGAATCCTGGGCAGCGAAGGGGAATGGCTGCAACTTACCCCGGTCTCCTGGCTGAGTCTGGCGGCCAACAGGTCGTTTAAAAGAGGGTCGTCCCCCACGATTCCGAGCATGGCCGGACCGGTCTGGCCCGGTTTTCTGCCCGTGGCGACCCGGATGGCGGTGACCTTGCCGGGGTCGAAGGAGATGGCCATGCCGTTTGTCTCAGTTCGCACCACGGTCCCCTCGACCCGAAATCGTGACTGCGACTGGCCAGCCTTCATGCCGCTAAAATCCAGGGAAATGTTCAGCGTCACCTCGGTGCCGACGGGATATGTCTGCCCCGTTTCGAAAAAGACCCCACCGGCGGAGATGTTTGTCGTGGTCAGTTCCTGGTCCGAGTAGTCGTGCATGATCGAGCTCACTTTCGAAGGAATGCTCATGGAAAAACGTTCGATTCTGCGTCGATTGTCCTTTTTGGACGCCGCACTGCTGTTCATGCTACCTCCGTGGCGGATGTGCATTGTGTTAGTCCGATACCTTCGGGTCCGCGGTGGAGAGGTTGTGCGGCAGCAGGTTGTTTTTCTTCAGGTAGTCTAAAAATTTCTGGGCGATTTCCAGGTCCTTGTTCAGGCTCAGGGCCAGGCGCAGATGCTCTACTGTTTTCTCGATGTCGGATTTGGCGAAACAGGCCCGGGCCATGTTGTAGTGCAGATTCTCGTCGGCCGGAGAGAGTTCCAGGGCCTTGGCGTAATAATCCGCGGCCTGGTCGTACATTTCGTTCTTGCGCAGGTTGATCCCGAAGTCGTTGAACAGGTGCTTGTGTTCGGCGTCAAAGGTCGCCTCCATCTTGATCAGACGCTGGAAGATGTTGTCCGCCTTGCCTGATTCGCCCCGCTCAAGATACGTCAGCCCCAGCCCGAAGTTGGCCCGGATGTTTTCCTCATCCACGCTCAGGGCATTGCCGAATTCGTATTCCGCGCTGTACGTGTCGCCGTTGCTCCGGTGCCGCTCTGCCTTGGCAATGGTCTGGTTCAGCTTGCGGATGCTCGGATAGACCTTGCTGGAATAAAACTCGGGTTCGGGCGCGTAATTCTCCAGAAATTCTTCCTTGGGAATTTCCTGCTTGGGTCCAGAAGGCACGTAGTTCGGATTGAGGGGCTGGATGGTGATGGCTCCCTGCTCATCCTCCTCGGCAAACCAGTACATGGTCTGCGTGGTCTTGCGGACTGTCGCTCCCGCTCCGACTTTTGCGATCTTTTCGGAGGAAAAAACCCCCTTGATGCGTGCACGTTGATTCTCGGTTTCCGACATGAGCGTCCCCTGCAGAAAATTATGTGATTGCCTCCAGGTACTTCCGAGCTGCCTGCGCGGGATCGGCAGACCTGGTTATGGGCCGGCCGACGACCAGATAATCGCTTCCGTCTCGAGCTGCCTGGGCCGGGGTGCAGACCCTCGACTGGTCTTCGGAATCGGCGTCGGGCAGTCGTATGCCGGGAGTGAGGAGCCGGAAAGATGCTCCACATGCCTGACGTATATCACGAACTTCCCTGCCTGAACAGACCACGCCATCCAGTTTCCAGTTTTGGGCGCTCCGGGCCAGATGAACGGTCAGGTCGCGGATATCGTCGCCGCAGGCCTGCGCGTTCCAGGCCAGATCGCCGGGTCCGAGGCTGGTCAGCAGCGTGACCCCGAGGATGCATGGCGGCGTTTGCCCAGACGCAAGAGCCTGATCACGGCCCGCCGCTGCCGCTTCGCACATGGTGCGCCCGCCGAGGGCGTGGACGGTCAGCATGTCCGCGCCCATGCGTGTGGACTGCGCCACCGCCGCCTGCACGGTGTTCGGGATGTCCATGAACTTCAGGTCGAGAAAAACCTTGAACCCCATATCCTTGAGACAGGACAGGATTTCCTGCCCGGCGCTCAGGTACAGCTCCAGGCCAACCTTGACCCATGGCGCCACGCCCTGCAGGCGGGTCGCCAGGGCCAAAGCCGGTCCCTTTTCGGGCAAGTCCAGGGCCACGACCAGGGCGGGGGAAGTGCTCATGACTGCTCCCATTGCCGGGTCAGGCCGGCGAGCCAGGACGCCTGGTGCGCGGGCCTGGTTTTTTCGGCCAGATAGATGACACGCAGTTGTTCGTAAGCGAGGTTCAGGTCCTTGTTTACGATCCAGTGATCAAACCACCGGCTGTCCGCGATTTCGCATCTGGCCGCGGCCAGGCGGCGGCTGATGGTTTCTGCGCTGTCCGTGCCCCGGCCGGTCAGACGCTTCTCCAGGTCTTCGGGGGAGGGCGGGAAGATGAAGACGTAGCAGCCCTGTTTCATGCTCTCTTTAAGCTGGCGTGCGCCCTGCACGTCGATGTCGAAGATGACGTCCCGCCCTTCGGCCAAAAGGTCTATGGTGGCCTGTCTCGGGGTGCCGTAAAAATTGCCGTAGACCTCGGCCCATTCGGCGAAGAAGCCTTCGCTGCGGCGACGCTCGAAGTCCTCGCGGGTCAGGAAATGGTATTCCCGCCCGTCCTCCTCACCTGGTCTGGGTGCACGGGTGGTGCAGGACACGGAAAAGGCGAAGGCACTGAACTCGCCGGTCAGTCGCCGGATGAGGGTGCTTTTGCCCGTGCCCGAAGGGGCACTGATGACAAGCATGAGGCCCGCATCGGCTCCGAGGGAATGCTGGCTATTCATCGCTGCCTCCGGCGGTAAAGCGTTGGCTGATGGTTTCGGGCTGGATGGCGGACAGGATGCAGTGGTTGGAATCGGTGATGATGAGCGAGCGGGTCTTGCGGCCCTGGGTCGCGTCGATGAGGCGTCCGGCCTGCTTGGCTTCCTCCCGCAGGCGGCGCATGGGTGAGGAGGTCGGGCCCACGATTGCCACCACCCTGCCTATGACCACAGAGTTGCCGAAACCGATGTTGAGGAGTTTCTTCTTTTCCACTGCCTACTCCAGGTTCTGGATCTGTTCCCGGCATTTCTCAAGGTCTGACTTGAAGGCCACCACCAGCTGGCTGATGTTCGTGTTCTGGCTCTTGTTGCCGCAGGTGTTGATCTCGCGGAAGCATTCCTGGACCATGAAATCGAGCTTGCGTCCCACGGGTTCGGTCTGATTGAAGTACCCGTCGATCCCCTTGAGGTGTATCTCAAGGCGCGTCAGTTCCTCGGACACGTCGATGCGATCGGAGATGACGGCCAACTCCTGCAGCATGCGGTCAGGGTCCACCTGTACGCCGCTGTCGGCCAGCAGCTTGCCGACCCGCTCCTGCAAGAGGGCGAACCGTTCCGGCGCGGTCTGGGCGGCCAGAACGCGGATCTCCTCCACCAGTTCGGTCAGGCGTGCAAAGCGCACGCGCAGATCCTCTTCAAGGGCCAGTCCTTCCCTGGTCCGCGATTCGTCCCAGTCCTTCAAGGCGCGTTGCAGGGCCTCGGTCAGGCTTGCGACCAGCTGCGGGTTGTCGATGCTGCCCGAGTCCTTCCACAGGGAGGGGATGTTCAGCAGCCGGCTCAGGTCCGGGGAATAGGCAATTCCCGTCGATGAGGCCAGCAGTTCGAGCTCCTGTAGCATGGAGGCGGCCATGGTCCTGTCCAGGGTCAGGGACTGCAGCTCGGGGTTGTGAATCTTGAGCCCCAGGAAAAGTTCCACCCCTCCCCGGTTTGCCACCCCGCGGACCTCGTTCTCCCATTCCTTCTGGTGGGCATAGAGGGTGGGCGGGATTTTCCATTTCAGATCGAGGTGGCGGTTGTTGAGGCTGCGGATTTCCCAGGACAGGGTCCAACCTTCCTCCTGGGCGCTGGTGCGGCCGTAGCCGGTCATACTTTTGGGCATGGCGTATCCTCTGATGATGTTAAATGCTTGAGGGATTCCCTGTACATGTCCCGGAGGCGGGTCAGGTGCTTCTTGACCTCGGGCGCGGCGTAGTCCGGGAAGGTCCAGGGGAGGTCACACCAGTCTCCCCCTTGAAAAATGAGGGTCAGGTCGGCCCAGATGCCCCGCGACAGGTACACCCGGTGCGTGAAATTCTTGCCTGTGGCCAGGACCAGGCGCTCCTGGGTCACGTAGCCGGGGTCGAGGTTGAAAAGCCTCCTGCCGTCCCGCGCCCACAGTTCCTCCAATACGTTGGTGGCCAGCTTGACTTCGGCCAGACCATCCAGGGGCAGGGGGCGCTCAAAGGACAGGACGCGCCGCAGGATGGGCGTGCCCAGTTCCGCATCGTAATAGCCGGTCCGGTAAAAGGCGATAGGCTCGGACTCGTAGTCGACAGGGCCCAGGATTTCTTCAAGTCCCGGTCGCAGCGCAGGCCAGAAATCCCCCCAGCGCGCGCCCAGCACAGACAGGAATGCCCGGCCGGGCAGGGGCAGCTTGGGGATACTCATGTCTCCTCCGTCAGACGCCTTTCCTCGGCAATTCTGACCCTGAGACCCGCGGAGGTCAACCCTGACGGCGCGACGCGCAGCAGTTCGCGGGCCTTGGGCGGGGCGTCGCTGACCGTGCACTCGACATAAAATTCGTTCATGCCCGTGCCCCCATCCTCCAGCGCCACGCTCATGGCCGGAAATTCGAGCAGCCTGTCCAGGAAATCCGAACGCTTGCGGGCCACCTCCCCGCGCAGGGCCTTGGCCCGCTCGCGGCGGACATGTCCCGGCACGACGTCCTTGAAGCGTGCCGCCGGGGTGCCTGGGCGTTCGGAATAGGGAAAGACGTGGGCGTAGGAGAGGGGCAGGCGTTTTACGACCGCCAGGGTTTCGTCCGCATGGCGCTGCGTTTCTCCCGGAAAACCCGCGATAAGATCCGCGCCCAGACCGAAAACCGGCCAGATGCTTTCCAGACCGTCCAGAAAGGTGAATATCTCTTCCGGTCCGTAGTGGCCCCGGCCCATGCGCCGCAGCACTTCCGGGCTGCCGCTCTGCAATGAGATGTGCAGATGCGGGGTCATGAGCCGGCTTTCGGCCAGGGTGGAGAGCGCCTTGGCGGAAAGGTCGCCCGGTTCCAGAGAACCCAGCCGCAGGCGCGCCCGGCCCTCCCAGCGGGGAGCCAGGGCCCGGTCCACCTGGGCGAGAAGATCCCAGAAATCCTTTGCCGGGGACAGATCGCGGCCGTAGTGGCGCAGGTTGATCCCGCAGAGCGAGATTTCGCGAATGCCGGACTCAAGCAGGCGCGAGGCCTCGGCGATGACGTCCTCCGGGGGGCGGCTGACGGATTTTCCGCGGGTGGAGGGGATGATGCAGTAGGTGCAGCCGTGGGAGCAGCCGTCCTGAACCTTGATCACGCCCCGGGCGCGGTTGTAGCCGGAGATGGACACGGCGGGGCCGGCTCTCTTCCGGCCGAGTCCGGCCTTCTCCTTTTGCGTGATGACTTCGTCCACAAGGCCCATGCCCAGTATGCGCTCCCGGTCCGCTTCCACGGCGCAACCGGCCACGACGATCCACGGTTTTGGAGCCATCGTTGCGAAGCTTCGGACCAGTTTGGCCAGATCGAGCACCGCCCGTTCGGTCACTGCGCAACTGTTGATGAGCACGATGTCGGCCAGGGCTTGGTCAGCGGTTTCCATCAGCCCGTCGGCGACAAGTGATTCACGGATGGCCTGGGATTCGTACTGGTTGACCTTGCACCCCTGGGTGGCGATGAAAAAAAGCTGTCCGGGGTCACGCCGCATGGATGGCCTCCTCGATGACCGCTCCGGCCAGGACCTGCCCCTGGGCGGAATACACGGCGGCCACTTGGCCGGGCGTGGGGATGGTCCGGGGCCGGACAAAGACGACGGTCATGCCGGAGTCGTCCACGCTGACATGCGCAGGTTCAGGAGGTTGGCGGTAGATCGTCTGCGCGAGCACCTCGTCGGGCCAGAATTCTGGCGGACAGAGCAGGTTGGGCTTGCCCGTGCGGCATCCGGCTGCCAGGGTTTCGGATTTGAGACCGACAAGGAGCCGGTTATCTCGGAAGTCCTTGCCCGTTACGTAGAGCGGCTCGCTGTATGCGATGCCCAGGCCCTTGCGTTGCCCCAGGGTGTGGTTCCACAGTCCCTGATGGCGTCCAAGGACTGCGCCGTCGGCCAGGGTGATGGGGCCGGGACCGCCGAGCCGGACTTTTCTTTCCCGCAGGAATTCTCTGTAATCGCCGGGGATAAAACAGACCTCCTGGCTTTCGCGGCCAGCCGGCGGGGTCAGTCCGCGTTCGACCAACCCCTGGCGCACGGCCGCCTTGGTCCATTCGGCCAGGGGAAAAAGAACATGCTGAAATCGTTCCCTTGGCACTCTGGACAGGAAATAGCTCTGGTCCTTGGTCGCATCGGCTCCCCGGAACAGGGCCGGGCCGTAATGGTTTTTCTGCAGGCGGGCGTAATGTCCCGTGGCCAGGCGGTCTGCCCCCAGCGCCCTGGCACGGTCCAGCAGCAGCCCGAATTTTATGGCCGGGTTGCAGGCCGCGCAGGGGTTGGGGGTCAGCCCGGCCTGATAGGCGCGCACAAAGGGCGCGATGACCAGTTCCTCGAATTCGGCGCGCAGGTCGACCAGGTGCAAGGGAACGCCCAGATCCCCGCACAGGCTGCGCAGGCGTTCACGCTGTTCCGCATCGTCCGTGTCCATGAAGCGGGCGTGCACGCCCAGGACCCTGGCTCCGGTTTCCCGGAGTAGGAGCAGGCTCATGAGGGAATCGGCCCCTCCGCTCAGTGCGATGGCGGTGTTATGCATGTAAAAAAGGCCGGAATATCCGGCCCGGGTTAAACAAGCGGCGTTTCGGGCAATTTCGGAAGGTGCGTTTCCAGGGTCTGGGCCGCGCACAGGAGTGTTTCCTCTTCCATGTTGCCCGCGAAGAGCTGCAGGCCCACCGGCATGCCGGTGTCACCGCCCAGGCCAACGGGCAGGGAGAGTCCCGGCAAGCCGCTTAAGTTCAGGGAAATGGTAAAGATGTCGGTCAGGTACATCTGCAGCGGATCGGCCGTGTTTTCGCCGATGGCAAAGGCTGTGGTCGGGCAGGCCGGGCCGCAGATCAGGTCGCATTTGTCCAGGACATTTAAAAAATCCTGGCGGATCAGGCGGCGGACCTGGGCAGCCTTCCTGTAATAGGCGTCGTAGTATCCGGCCGAGAGCACGTAGGTGCCAAGCATGATGCGGCGCATGACCTCTTCCCCGAAGCCTTCCGAGCGGGAGCGGGTATACATGGTGGCCAGATCCTGGGTCTGGCTGCTGCGCAGCCCGTACCGGACGCCGTCGAAGCGGGCCAGGTTGGAGCTGGCTTCGGCCATGGCCAGGATGTAGTAGGTGGCGATGGCGTATTCGGTGTGCGGCAGGGACACGGGCACGATTTCGGCGCCCAGTGATTCGGCCAGCGTGATGGCGCTGCGGCAGGCCAGGTCGACTTCGGCCGAAAGCCCCTCGCCCCAGTACTGCTCAGGCAGTCCAAGGCGCAGGCCTTTCAGGGATTTGGCGTTTTTCAGCGCCTGCAGGTAGTCCGGCACCGGGGTGTTCACGCTGGTGGAATCCTTGGGATCGTGACCGGCGATGACCTGCAGGATCTGGGCTGCGTCGGCCACGGTGCGGGTCATGGGTCCGGCCTGGTCCAGGGACGAGCCGTAGGCAATGAGCCCGCGGCGCGAAACCCTGCCGTAGCTGGGCTTGACGCCAACGATCCCGCAGAAGCTCGCGGGCTGGCGGATGGAGCCGCCCGTGTCCGTGCCGATGGAGGCGAAGCACTGGCCCGCCGCCACGCTGGCCGCTGAGCCGCCGCTGGAGCCGCCGGGGACGCGCGCGGTGTTCCAGGGATTTTTGGTGACCTTGAAGGCTGAGTTTTCCGTGGACGAGCCCATGGCGAATTCGTCCATATTGGACTTGGCCAGGATGATGGCCCCGGCGTCCTTGAGCCTAGTTACGCAGTGGGCATCATAGACCGGAACGAAGTTCTCGAGAATTTTGGAGCCGCAGGTGGTGGGCATGCCGACCGTGGCCAGGACGTCCTTGATGATGACGGGCACGCCCCACAGGGGTTTTGTGGCATCGGGACCGTGCGCGTCCATATCCTTGGCCTGGGCCAGGGCTTCATCTCCTGCGACATGCAGCAGGGCGTCAAGCCGCGGTTCGGTGGCGGCGATGCGTTCCAGGCAGGAACTCGTAGCGTCCTGGGCGCTGATCTCGCCGCTGCGCAGGAGATCTCGAATCCGGGTCAGGGAATGGGAAAAAAGCTGTGACATGAAAATTTCCTCTTGGAGCGGTTCTGCTGGACGAAGCGGATCAGACGATGCGCGGCACGATGAAGTATTCACCGTCGCTTTCCGGCGCGTTGCGCAGGATGTCCGGGCGATCGAATTCCTTGGCGACTTCGTCGGCGCGCAGGAAACCGGGCTGCTCTACGGGGGTGTACATGGGCTCGACGTTTGCGGTGTCGAGTTCGTTGAGCTTGTCCATGTAGCCGAGGATGTCATCCATCTGGGCACCGATGCCGACGGCCTGCTGCGGGCTGATCTCAAGTCTGGCCAGGGTGGCGATGGCCAGTGCTTTTTCGGGGCTTATCTTCATGGTCATCCTTACTGCTTCTTGTTTTGGAGTTGGATCCGGCGTTCGTCGCGGCGGATTTGCCGCTGTTCCCGGGCCTGGCGGATTTTTCCCAGATCCGCCTGGACCATGCCCGACTGGGTCGGCTGGAACAGGAACATGTCCTGGGAAGCCTTGCCCGCGTCCCAGTGCATGGGCGCCAGAGCCCAGGGCATACGCCTGGCTGCTTCGGCCAGAGCCTGGTTGAAAGCCGTGGGCGAGCTTTGGCCTCCGCCGACCAGGGCGGTGAAACGGACGAAGTCGTAGCCCAGGGCTGCCCACATGTCCGCTTCCTCTTCGCCGCTTTCCAGCATGCCGCGCTTGAGGTTCTGGGCGCTTTGCGAGGAGAGGTCGTTGCTCCACACACCGGGGAAGACGGCAAGGTCGAAGTATTGCATCTCCAGATTGGGCTCGGGCAGGCTCTGTCCCCAGAGTTGCGGCCCGAAAAGAAGGAGCCGGGTTTCTTCGTAATAATGGAAAAGAGGGGCCAGCTGCTGCACCCGGAAAAGCGAGTCGGGCAGGAAAACCGCCTGGAAGGGCGGTTCCGGGTTCATGACGTCCTTGGCGCCGCTGGCACCCAGGAGGGATGCCAAGGCCTTGCCCCAGGTCGGCGGATTCTGGGCGTCATAGCCCCTGGTCGTGGAGATGCGTGCGCCCATGATCCGCGCCTGCTCCTGGAAGACATCGGACATGGCCGTGCCGAAGCGGTCCTGAGGATAGAGCACGGCCAAAGAGTTGACCCCGAGCTGCTCGCAGCCCCGGATTATGGCTTGGGCCTGATCCGCCGGAGCACTGAAGAAACGCCATGCCTCCATGCCCTCGTCTTCGACGCTGGGCATGAAGGTCAGGAATCGTGAGGTGCGGTGCAGTCCCGCCAGCCTGATCTGTCCCCAGATCTCCTTGCGCAGGGGGCCGCCGATGATGGGCACGCCGCTCACCGCGCGCAGTTCATCCAGAAAGGTCGGGGATTCGGTATTGATGAGTTTTATAGCCGGGGCCTCGGTCTGAGCCCGACCCTCCCGCCAGGCCACGTCCGCGCCTTTGGCGATCTTCCAGCCGACCTCCGCGTAGGGTCCGGACAGGGGCAGCAGCAGGACCAGGTTCTGCTTGACCACGCCCATGTCTTGCTCCAGGGCGCGCAGGTTGCCGGCGAAGAAATCCTTGTTGGCCAGATTGCCGGTGCGCACGATGGCGGACAGGCTGGGCCAGACGGCGGTCCAATTGGCCTTGTCCTTGGCCAAAAGCTTCATGTTCCGCGCCCAGACCACCATGGACCAGGGATAGGCGTTTGGGTCGGCTCCGAGGGCGCTGTCCAGAATCCTGTCCAATTCTTCGGCAGGCAGGGATTCCGCCCGGTTCAGGGCATTGACTTCCATCGCTCCCCGCGTGCCGTCATCCGGCACGGTCTTGTAGACAAGGCCCATGGCTTCGAAGGCCAGGCCGTATTCCGGGATGGCCCAGAAATGGTCGGTAAGCTCCATCCCGGCCGCCATGCGCGTGGTCCAGTCCAGGTCAGCGCGTCCGGCGAGATCAATGAGAAAGCTCGCGTAGGCGTCTTTGCCCTTGCGGGCCAGGAGGAGTTGCGCGTTGGCCTGGTTCCAGTCCCAGGATGATACGGCTGTCTTGTTCTCGGCCTGCCACGATTGCAGGTTTTTTTCCGCCAGCTCGTACTCTCCGAGCTGAACTGCGCTGCCGACGGTGTTGCGCCAGGCCTCGCTGCGGCCGGGGTCTCCGGCGCGGGTCGTCTCCAGGTATTTGGTGTATTTCTGCAGGGCCTTTTGCGGATCTTCGGCCTTGTGGCCGGGGAGGGCCGTTTTGGGCGTCGTCGTGGGTGTTGAGTACACGACCTTTTTGGCGCAGGAGGATGCGCCAAGGGCCAGGGCCAGTATGATGATGCAGAGGTACAGCGGTCTGATTTTCATATGATGCGAAGCCTGACGAAGGTCTGACGTGGGAGGGTCCCGGTTGAATAAAAAAAAAGCCTGGCCCTCCAAAGGGCCAGGCGCGAAGTATAGGGACCGGCAAATTGTCGTGTCAAGCCAATGCTTGTTGTCGGCTCTTACTTCTTCACTTCGGTGTAGTCGGCGTCGACCACATCATCGTCGTCCTTTGCGGCACCGCCCTGTCCCGCATCCTGCGGTCCGGGCTGGGCTCCGGCTTCGGTCTTCTGGGCGTAGAGCTTCTCGGCCAGCTTGTGCGAGGCCTGGGCCAGTTCGTCCATGGACTTCTGGATGGCTTCGGTGTCGTCGCTCTGCAGCACGCCCTTCAAGGCTTCGCCCTTGCCTTCGATATCGGCCTTCATGGCGGGGTCGATGTTCTCGCCCAGATCACGGATGGATTTTTCCGTGGTGTAGATGAGCGTGTCGGCGCTGTTGCGGACTTCGATGAGCTTCTGCTTCTTCTTGTCCTCTTCGGCGTTGGCTTCGGCTTCCTTGACCAGGCGCTCGATGTCCGCGTCGCTCAGGCCGCTTGAGGCCGTGATGCGGATGGACTGTTCCTTGCCCGTGCCCAGATCCTTGGCCGAAACGTTGACGATGCCGTTGGCGTCGATGTCGAAGGTGACCTCGACCTGCGGCACGCCGCGCGGTGCGGCGGGGATGCCGGTCAGCTCGAAGCGGCCCAGGGTCATGTTGTCGGAGCACATGGGCCGCTCGCCCTGCAGCACGTGGATGGACACGGACGGCTGGTTGTCGGCGGCCGTGGTGAACGTGTTGCTCTTGCGCGTCGGGATGGTCGTGTTGCGGTCGATGAGCTTGGTGAACACGCCGCCCAGGGTTTCGATGCCAAGGGACAGCGGGGTCACGTCAAGGAGCAGCACGTCCTTCACGTCGCCGGCCAGGATGCCGCCCTGGATGGCCGCGCCCATGGCCACGACTTCATCCGGGTTCACGGTGCGGTTGGGCTCCTTGCCGAAGAATTCACCGACCTTTTTCTGCACGAGCGGCATGCGGGTCATGCCGCCGACCAGGATGACCTCGTTGATGTCGCCGGTCTTCAGACCCGCGTCGGCCAGGGCTTTGCGACAGGGCTCGATGGTGCGGTTCACCAGCGCTTCGCACAAGGATTCCAGCTTGGCGCGGGACAGCTTCATGGTCATGTGCTTGGGGCCGTTCTGATCGGCGGTGATGAAGGGCAGGTTGATGTCCGTCTCCGTGGAGGAGGACAGGTCCTTCTTGGCCTTCTCGGAGGCTTCTTTCAGGCGCTGCAGGGCCATCTTGTCCTTGGACAGGTCAATGCCGTTCTCTTTCTTGAACTCCGCCACCAGGTAGTTGATGATCTCGTGATCGAAATCCTCGCCGCCCAGGAACGTGTCGCCGTTGGTGGCACGCACTTCGACCACGTTGTCGCCAACTTCAAGGATGGAGATGTCAAAGGTGCCGCCGCCGAGGTCGAACACGGCGATCTTTTCGTTGGCCTTCTTGTCGGACCCGTAGGCCAGGGACGCGGCGGTGGGCTCGTTGATGATGCGCTTGACTTCAAGGCCCGCGATGCGGCCGGCGTCCTTGGTGGCCTGGCGCTGGGAGTCGTTGAAGTAGGCCGGCACGGTGATGACGGCTTCGGTCACGGTCTCGCCCAGGTAGGTCTCGGCGTCCTTTTTGAGGCGCTGCAGGATGAGCGCGGAGATCTCGGCCGGGCTGAACTTCTTGTCGCCGATCTGTACGTAGGCGTCATTGTTGGCGCCGGACACGATCTTGTACGGGCTCTTGGCGATCCAGTCCTTGAGCTTAGGGTCGTCGAACTGACGGCCCATGAGACGCTTGACCGCGAAAACGGTCTTGTCGGAGTTGGTCACCGCCTGACGTTTGGCGATTTCGCCCACGAGGCGGTCCTGGTCGGTGAAGGCGACGATGGACGGCGTGGTGCGGCCGCCTTCGGGGTTGGTGATGCACTTGGCTTCCTTGCCTTCCATGACATAGACGCAGCTGTTGGTCGTACCCAAATCTATTCCGATAATCTTGCCCATTGTGGTCTCCTCGATATGAGAAATATTTTATGTAAAAATCGGGCACAAATTAACGCCTAAAAAATGCTTGTAAAGGGCGGGAGGTTCATTTTTTTGCGTAAAATGTCGTACGGGCGGGACGCGGCGAGTCCGCGAGACGGTCTCCGGGACGGTCCAGGCCCGATTAGTCCGGCACAAAAAAGCCCCTGCCGCGCATGTCGGCAGGGGCCTAGGGCTTCGATTCCGGGAGGGATCAGAGACCTTTTTGGGCCATGAGGTGGGCCAGGTCGGCCACACGGCAGGAGTAGCCCCATTCGTTGTCGTACCAGATCAGCACTTTGGCCAGATTTCCGGCCTGGACCGTGGTGAAATCCGCATCCACCACACCCGAGTGCGGATCGGCGATGAAGTCCGAGGACACCAGCGCCTCTTCGGCGTAGCCCAGAATCCCTTTCAGTTCGCCGGCCGCGGCTTCCTTGAATGCGGCTTTGAGCTCTTCAGCCGTGGTGTCGCGTTCGAGCACGGCCACGAAATCCACCAGGGACACCGCAGGCACGGGCACGCGCACCGAATATCCGTCAAAGCGTCCGGCCATCTCGGGGATGACCTTGGCCACGGCCTTGGCCGCGCCCGTGGACGTCGGGATCATGTTGCAGGCCGCGGCCCGGGCCCGGCGCAGATCCTTGTGCGGCAGGTCGAGGATGCGCTGGTCGTTGGTGTATGCGTGGATAGTGGTCAGCACGCCCTTGGCCACGCCGAATTTGGCGTGCATGATCTTGACCGCCGGGGCCAGGCAGTTGGTGGTGCAGGAGGCGTTGGAGACGATGTGGTGGATGGCCGGGTCGTACTTGTCTTCATTCACGCCGATGACCACGGTCAGGTCTTCGTCTTTGGATGGCGCGGTGATGATGACCTTCTTGGCCCCGCTCTCCAGGTGCTGCCCGGCTGTCGGT
Organism: Pseudomonadota bacterium; assembly: GCA_018902545.1. Lineage (GTDB taxonomy): Bacteria > Desulfobacterota > Desulfovibrionia > Desulfovibrionales > Desulfomicrobiaceae > Desulfomicrobium. Next base: position 87,034 of record JAHIQM010000020.1, read on the forward strand.
CCGGTGCGGAAGATGCCTGTGGATTCGATGACGATGTCCACCCCGCAAGCCTTCCAGGGGATGAGCCTCGGGTCGCGTTGGGCGAAACTCTTAACTTCCCACTCGCCGCCGATCCGGATGGTTTCGGCGTCGTCCTCAACCAATGGGGCGAAATGCCCGTAGGACGTGTCGTGGCGCAGCAGGTGGGCGTTGGTCCGCGTGTCGAAGAGGTCGTTGATGGCCACAACTTCCAGGGTGTCGCGGTGACGCTGCCAGATCGTCTTCAGGACCTGGCGGCCGATGCGGCCAAAGCCGTTGATGCCGATGCGTGTCTTTCCCATATTCCCCCCTAGTCCTCGAAGACCTGGTAGTCGTAGGCGTTGATCAGTTCCATCTGGCGCTTCAGGGTCTGGTGCATGCGCGCGTTTTCGATGGCAATGGCCGAAATGTTGGCGATGGCCTGCAGAAAGCCGATCTCCTCGTCGTCAAATTCCCGGCGTTCGCCGGTGTAGACCCGCAGCACCCCGATGGGGCGGCTGCCTTCCACGAAAAGGGGTGCGACAAGCACGGAAATCAGCCCTTCCCTGGCCGCTTCGCCGCCGTACTGAAAGCGGGGGTCCGAACCCGCGTCGGCGATCTGGACGACTTTGCCGGTGAAGGCTTCGCGGTCCAGGCCGCTCTTGGCCACTTCGACCACGCCCTTTTGGGCGTAGCGCTCGCTGAGGCCAAAATAGGCCGCCGGTTTCAAGACTTTGCCGGTGCGGTCCAGGAGCCGGATGAAGCATCCCTTGACGCCCATGGCTCTGGTAACCTGTTCAGCGATGCGGCTTAAAACCTCGCTCGGGTCGAGACTCGAATTCACGGTTCGGCTGACTTCGTAAATAATTTCATAGAGGCGCTTCTTGCTCATGATTTCCTCCGTTCATGTCAAAAGACTTGCAGGCAACCATATACGACAACAAGGCCGGAGACCAATACATTTTCGCTTCTGAACAAAAATTGTAAATTGAATGATCAAACAATATGTCTTTTTCCCTGAGCTTCTTGAGTTTTCCCCATGCAGAGGATACGAGGCCCCAAAATCTTTTACAGGAGTATTTATGGAACGCACTTTTTCCATCATCAAACCCGACGCCGTCGCCCGCAACCTGCAGGGCGAGATCATGGCCATGGTTCAGAACGCGGGTCTGCGCATCAAAGGCATGAAAATGATCCAGCTGACCAGGGGCCAGGCTGAAGGCTTCTACGCCGTTCACAAGGAACGTCCCTTTTTTGGCAGCCTCGTGGACTACATGTGTTCCGGTCCCTGCGTGGTCATGTGTCTGGAAGGCGACAACGCGGTGCAGAAATACCGCGATCTGATGGGCGCGACCAACAAGGACAACGCTGCCGAAGGCACCATCCGCAGGAAATACGCGCTGGACATCGAAAAGAACTCCTGCCACGGTTCCGACGGTCAGGATACCGCGGCCGTGGAGATCGCGTACTTCTTCAACGCACTGGAGTTGGTGGGATAATGAAACGATTCGGGTTCATCGGGCTTGGAAACATGGGCGGGGCCATAGCCAGGGGGCTGGCCTCGGGCGGAGGATTCGACCTGCACGGGTTTGACCCCAATGAGGGCATGTGCCGTAAAAGTGCGGACATCATGACCATCCATCAGAGCGCCCGTGAACTGGCCGGGAATTCGGACTATGTCCTGCTGGCCGTCAAGCCGCAGGTCATGCATCCGGTGCTGGCCGACCTTGTCCCGGCCCTTGGACCCGATACCTGTCTTCTCTCCATCGCCGCAGGCGTGACCCTGGCCCAACTCGTGAACTGGTCCGGCGGGGGCTGCCCCGTGGTTCGCGTCATGCCCAACACTCCGGCCATGGTCGGCAAAGGCGTCTACGCCCTGTGCTTCGATCATCAGCTTGTGGACGCGACCTGTCGCCGGACCATCGAGGAGACTTTTGCCTCCATCGGCCAGGCCCATGTGCTGCCGGAAAAACTCTTCGACGCCTACACCGGCCTCATCGGTTCCGGACCGGCCTATGTCTATGCATTCATGGAAGGGCTCATCGACGCAGGCGTGACCCTCGGGCTGACCCGGGCCCAGGCCACCAGCATGGTCGCGGGGCTGGTCTCCGGTTCAGCGCTGATGGCCGAGGCCGAAGGCGTTCACCCGACGCTGCTCAAGGAAATGGTCACCTCGCCCGGAGGAACGACCATCGCCGGACTCAATGCCTTGGATGAACACCGTTTCAAATTCGCGCTCTCCCAGGCAGTCATGGCGGCCGCCAGACGCAGCCGGGAACTTGCAGACTAGGGCGGCCGGGGGCCGCCTTTTTCATGTCCTATTCATTTCGCAGCGCACGCATCCTCGCCCAGCCCGTGGCCGAAGCCGACACTTTGGACATAGAGGCTGTCTACACCGGCAACAGGGCGCTTCTGCTCCTGCTGGACCGCGAAAACGATCCTCTGGTTCTTGCGCGCCGCTTTGTCGAGGGCCGCAATATGCCTCCGCGGGGCTGTCCGTCCTGCCTGCACAACCTTGTGCTGCGCGAAGCCGGGTCGGGGGACGTCATGGGGCTCTTCGGTCTCTACAGGGGTTACCCCAAGGCCGACATCCTCTATGTCGGTGAACTCTTCCTGTGCCGGGAGTTCCAGGGCGTGGGACTTGGCCGTGAGGCGTACCTGAGCCTTGAGGCCATGCTGCGCCCTGGTCCCATGTCCCGTGTGAGGGTGGGGGTGGGGCTCAGGAACTGGAACGCCATGCGTTTCTGGATCAGGCTCGGGTTCTCGCAGGTCACGGGCATGAGCGGGGACCGGTCTTTTGGCCCCGGCAGGCACGCATTTCTGGAGCTGCAGAAAAATCTGTGATCGGGTTCTGGTCAGGGACGGGTAATTTCTTGACATGACACGGCGGGCGGAGCTAAACGCAACTCCTCGGGCGATTAACTCAGCGGTGAGAGTGCCACCTTCACACGGTGGAAGTCACAGGTTCAAATCCTGTATCGCCCACCACCGACCGCACAAACCCTTTCAGGCAGCCGCCCGGAAGGGTTTTTTCGCTTATGGAGCATCCCATGCAGATACAGGACGATTACGAACTTCTCGACAGTGGCAACGGACAAAAACTGGAACGCTTCGGTTCGGTCATCCTGGCCCGCCCCTGCGCTCAGGCCGTGTGGGAGCCCTCGCGCCCCGAGCTCTGGGAGTCGGCCAGCGCCACCTTCGACCGCAAGGACGGCCTCAATTGGCGCGGCCGGGAACGTCTGCCCGAGGAATGGGTCGTGACCGTGCGCGGGGTGCGCATGCGGCTTTCAACCACGGATTTCGGCCATCTCGGTATTTTTCCTGAGACCCTCGACCTGTGGGAGTGGATTGCCGGAACCGTGCGCCGGGAGAGCGAGGAGCGCGGCGAGGCCCCGCACTTTCTGAACCTCTTCGCCTATTCCGGCGGCGCGACCCTGGCTGCTGCCCTGGCCGGGGCGCAGTGCTGCCACCTCGACGCGTCCAAAGGCATGGTCGAATGGGCCCGGGCCAACGCGGCGCTGAATGATCTGCAGGATGCGGGAACCCGCTTCATTGTCGACGATGTGAGTGCGTTTCTGAGGCGCGAGGTGCGGCGAGGGCGCAAGTACGACTGCGTGCTGCTCGATCCTCCGTCCTTTGGCCGGGGCAAGCGCGGAGAACTCTACAAGGTCGAGAAGAACGTGCAGGAAACCCTGGATCTGGTTCGTCAGGTTTTGAGCGACACGCCGCTTTTCGTCATCCTGACCTCGCACACCCCGGGCTTTTCGCCCATCGTGCTCAGGAATCTGCTGGAGCAGACTTTCGGGACAGGAACTCTGGCCTGCGGGGAGATGCTCCTGCACGGGGCAGAGGGCGTTCTGGATCTGCCCAGCGGCACATGGGGCAGATGGGAGGCGCGGTGATCCGGGGTTTCAAATTTGAGATTTGAAATTCAAGAGCCAAGGATCAGGCGTTTGATGCGTTTCAGCCGAGGCTCCACCAGTTCAGATAGCTGCCGGTCACGGTCAGGCTTATTGCGCAGAGCAGGGCGGCTAAGAGGAGCGCCCGCACCATGCCGCGAATCCGTTCCGTGGACCAGGGTACGCCCTGGGGGCCGATAAAGGGTTTGTCCTTGATCTGGCCGAAATAGCGGGTCGGGCCGCCCATGCTGACCCCGGCCACATGGGCGGCGGCGCTCATGGGCCAGCCCGCGTTGGGACTGTCCATGGTCCGGGCATCGCGCGCGATGCGTTCCCAGGCGGCAGGGCGAAGCAGTAGCCAGCCACTGGCCCAGATGGAGATGGCGGCCAGTCGGGCGGGCATCCAGGCCAGGATATCGTCGGCGCGCGCCCCGGCCTTGCCCAGTTCCTCGAAGCGCTCTGTGCGGTAGCCCCACATGGAATCCACGGTGCTCACGGCCTTGTAGGCCCACAGCGCGGCGGGTCCCAGCAGGCAGAGCCAGAAGAGGGGGGCCACGAAGCCGTCGTTGAAGTTTTCGGACAGGGTTTCGCCCAGGGCGCGGCAGACCTCGTCCTCGGTCATGTCTTCCGTGTCGCGGCTGACCAGCCCGGAGAGGTGCGCGCGGGCCGCCGCGAGCCGTCCGGATTCAAGGAGGTTCAGCACGGCGTTTGTCTCGCGCAGGAGGCAGCCCAGGGCCAGACCCGCGTAGCCGAGGTACAGGGCCAGGATCTCGCCCACCAGCGGCAGGCCGGTCAGCAGATGAACCACGAGTGCGCAGCCCCCGGCCACGGCGACGACGCTCAGGGCCCCGCCCATGCGCGGACCCAGGAAAAAGCCTTTTGCCCAGCCTTCGAGACGTTCCAGGGCCTTGCCGATGAGGCGTACCGGGTGCGGCCAGTCCCGGGGATCGCCAAAGAGCAGGTCCAGGGCCGTGCAGCCCAGCAGAAAGACGAAGAGTGACAGGTTCAGCGGCAGGCTGTAGAGCGTGTCGGGCATGCGCGTCTCCGTTGGTTAGGGTGCGTCCGGGTGGTCCTCGCGCAGGTCCAGTTCACCGGTCTGGCGATAGGCCTCGTAGAGCAGCACGGCTGCGGCATTGGCCAGGTTGACGCTTCTGACCTGGCCCCAGATGGGGATGCGCACCAGATCCCGCGCGTCCTGCAGGACTTCAGGCGGCAGCCCCCGGGTTTCGGGACCGAGCACAAGGATGTCGTCAGGCCTGAAGGCGAAGCGGTGGTGGGCTACGCCCTGGCGCGCACTGGTGAAAACCAGGCGGCCGGGGTCGCGGCCTTCCAGAAACGCGGCCCAGGACGGCCAGATGCGTTTGTCCACATGGGGCCAGTAGTCGAGTCCGGCCCGTTTCAGGTATTTGTCTTCCAGGCTGAAGCCCAGGGGTTCGATCAGGTTCAGGCGGGTCGTGGCGGCGGCGCAGAGCCGGGCGATGGTCCCGGTGTTGGGCGGAATTTCCGGCTCGTAAAGGGCGATTTGCATCTTGGGTTCTCTTTGCGTATTTTTTATGGCGCGGTCCAGGGTCAGGCCCTGGCGGCCCGCTCCACATTTGGCTTTCAAACTCGCTTCCGTCAAGAACCGCGAAGCCAGGAGAAATCATGCATCTGCTCGTCACCGGAGGCTGCGGCTTTATCGGCTCCAATTTTATCCAGCACATGCTGGCCGCCCATCAGGACGCGGTCATCGTCAACCTGGACAAGCTGACCTATGCCGGCAACCGCCGCAACCTGGCCGAGGTGGAGAGCCTGTTCCTTGGCCGCCGCTACCATTTCGTGCACGGCGACATCTGTGACCAGACGCTGGTGCCCGAACTGCTCGGCCGTTTTCCCTTTGACGCGGTGCTCAATTTCGCGGCCGAATCCCATGTGGACCGCTCCATAAGCGACCCATTTCCCTTTGTCACGACCAACGTGCTGGGCACGCAGAATCTTCTCGAAGCCGCCAGGCAGGCAGAAATCCCGCGTTTCGTGCACATCTCCACCGACGAAGTCTACGGCTCCCTGGGCCCGACGGGGCAGTTCACCGAGGACACACCCCTGGCACCCAATTCGCCGTACTCGGCCTCCAAGGCGTCCTCGGATCTTCTGGCCCGGGCCTATTTCCACACCTACGCGATGCCGGTCATTGTCACCCGCTGCTCCAACAACTACGGGCCCTACCAGTTTCCGGAAAAGCTCGTTCCGCTGGTTTACCTCAAAGCCTCCCGGAACGAAGCCATCCCGGTCTACGGCGACGGGCAGAACGTCCGGGACTGGATCCATGTCATGGACCATTGCCGGGGAGTGGAGGCCGCGCTCCTTAAGGGCACGCCCGGTGCCGTCTACAATTTTGGGGGGGACGCCGAGCGGACCAACCTGGAAGTGGTGCGGACCATCCTCAAACTGTCGGGAAAAAGCGAGGACCTCATCTCCTTCGTTGCCGACAGGCCGGGGCACGACCGCCGCTATGCCATGGCTTATGCACGCTCGACGGCGGACCTTGGCTGGACCCCACGCCAGTCCTTCGAGGACGGCATGGCCAGCACCCTGGCCTGGTACACGTCTAACGGAGCCTGGCTTGACGAAGTACAGAGCGGTGCCTATCGCCAGTTCATGGATAAATGGTATCGGACGAGGCAGGCATGAAAAATGCCGTAGTGCTTGGCGGAAAGACCGGCTTGCTGGGGCAGTCGCTGTGCATGGCCATGACCCGCAAGGGATGGGTCGTGCATGCTCCGGGGCGCGAGGAGCTGGACCTCTTCGACCGTCCGGCGGTGGAGGCGTACCTTGCCAGGACCGGGGCGGAGGTTCTGTTCAACACCGTGGCCTACACCAAGGTCGATCAGGCCGAGGATGAACCGGCCGAAGCGTCGCGCCTGAACCGCCAGCTGCCGCTCGTCCTGGGCAAGGCCGCAGGGACCGTCGGGGTGCCACTGGTGCACTACAGCACGGACTTTGTTTTCAGCGGTAAAAAGACGACGCCCTATGCGCCATGCGATCAGCCTGCGCCCGGTTCGGTCTACGGTCAAACCAAGCTGCAGGGCGAACGGGAGCTTATGGCTCTTGGCCTGCCTGGGCTGCTCATCATCCGCACTTCCTGGCTTTTCGGTCCGTGCAAGACCAATTTCGTAGCCCGCATTCTCGAGTTGGCCGCGACCCGGCCGGAGCTGTCCGTGGTCCATGACCAGATCGGCAGCCCCTCCTACACCCCGGACCTGGCCACAAATTCCCTGGCGCTGCTGGAAAGGGGGGGTACGGGCATCTTCCATCTGGCCAACGCGGGCCAGGCCAGCTGGTGCGAACTGGCCACCGAGGCCGTGCGCGGCGCGGATCTGCCCTGTCGCATCAAGCCCATCCCTTCCGTCGAGTATCCCCAGAAGGCCTGCCGTCCGGCATATTCGGTCCTCGATCTGTCCGCGTTCACGGCCGCCACGGGAGTTGTCCCGCGTCCGTGGCTGCAGGCCCTGCGCGAGTTTCTTTTTTCCCGGGAAGATTGCCTGTCATGATCCTGAGCAAGCGGGAAACCGCCGTCCTCACCGCCGTGGTCGAGACCTATGTGGAAACCGCGCAGCCCGTATCCTCCGGGTCACTGGCCGTTGCTCTGGGACTGAGCCCCGCGTCCTTGCGGGCGACCATGGCCGCCCTGACGGAAAAGGAATATCTGCTGCAGCCGCACACGTCGGCCGGGCGCATCCCCACGGTCGCGGCTTTCCGCTATTATCTCGATCAGGTCCTCACCCTCGGCCCCCTGTCGCGTCGGGAGCAATCCCGGCTGCACGAGCATATTTTGCCCGGCGAAGGCGATCTGACCCAGGTTCTGCGCCGCGCTGTCCGTTCCATTTCGTCCCTGACCCGTCAGGTCTGCGTGGTCATGGCCCCGCGCCAGGAGCTGGCGCGCTGGCGGCAGATCGATTTCGTGCTGCTGCGACCGGGCATGATCATGGCCGTGCTGGTCATGCAGGGCGGGCTGATCAGCAACCGTCTGTTGCAGATGGACGAGCGCTTGAGCGCCGACGACCTGGTGCGATACGGCAACTATCTGAACAGCCTGTTCGAGGGACGCACCACCCAGGAGGTGCGCGGCGAGATCGAGCGTCAGCTCGCAAGTGTGCGCAAGACCCTGGACGCCTACCGCAAGGCATGGGAACTGGCCGCTCAGGCTTTGGCGGAGGAGGAGCAGCCCGAAGTTTTCGTCGGTGGCGCGAGCCACCTGACCGATCAGCCCGAATTCATGGAACTGGAGACCATCCAGGAGTTTCTGCGACTCATCGAGGAGCGGTCCCGGCTGCTTGAGCTGCTGGACAAGACCTCCGCCGGCCAATCCGTGTCCGTCAGCCTGACCCAGGATGTCCCGGGTCTGGCGGGGTGCTCTCTGGTGGCCTCCCCGTACAGCGCTTTTGCCAGCAATCACGGGACCCTGGCCGTGCTGGGGCCGGTGCGAATGAACTATGCGCGTATCGTTCCCTTGGTTGACTTCGCCGCTCAAATACTTAGTCAGTGCCTCAAATCCCGCTTCTAGGGATCATCGTGAGGAGATTTTTCAAATATTTCAAGGATGAGGAGTTTTTCATGTCCAATAAGGAAAAAGAGGTCCAGGCCCCGGACGACGTGCAGACCGATATGCCGGTGGAAGAAGCCGCGGAGCTGACTCTGGAGGAAAAATATAGCCAGGCCCTGGCAGCGGTGGAAGAGTTGAGAAAGGACAATCTGCGTGTCCTGGCCGACGGCGAGAATTTCAAGAAACGCCTGCTGCGCGAAAAGGAAGAGTTTTTCAAGTTCGCCACCTCCGCCATCCTGGAGGAGACCATTCCGGTCATCGACAATCTTGACCTGGCCCTCGCGCACGGTCGCCAGACCGAGGCCTGCAAGGATCTGGTCACCGGAGTGGAGATGACCATGAACATTTTCCTTGATACCATGAAGAAGCACGGACTGGAGCAGATAGCTGCGGTGGACGTGCCCTTCGACCCGGCTCTCCACGAGGCCCTGAGCCAGATCGAGCGCGACGACCTTGAAGAGAACACGGTCTGTCAGATGCTGCAGAAGGGGTACATGCTCAAAGACCGCCTGTTGCGTCCGGCCAAGGTCATGGTCAGCCGCAAGGCGGGGGCGTAGCCATGTCCCAGACTGTCGCCGTGCTTGGCGCGAGTCATAAGCCCGAGCGCTATTCCAACCAGGCCGTGCGCATGCTCAAGGAATACGGACACCAGGTCATCCCGGTAACGCCGGGTCGGGCCGTGATCGAAGACTTGCCCGTGACTCCAAGCCTGGGCGGTATCGAACAGCAGGTGGACACTCTGACCCTCTATGTCGGGCCCGAACGCAGCGCCCAGATGCACGACGCCATTCTGGCGCTGCGGCCCGGACGGGTCATCCTGAACCCCGGTACCGAATCTGCCGCCCTGGAACAGGCCCTGACAAAAGCCGGCATCCCCTGGCAGCACGCCTGCACCCTGGTCATGCTGCGCACCGGACAATTCTAGCCCCCTGTTCGGGGAGCCGCCTCGCTCCCCGATCCTTCAGCCCCCCGGCCGGGCGTGTCCCAGAGCCAGGGCCCAGGCGAAGATTGCCAGGCCCAGCCCCGCAGCCCCGCTCATGCCTCCAATCCATCGCCTCCATCCCGTGATCCCGTGCCAGCCTCCGATCAGGAAGCCGAAGGGCAGGCCGCAGCATAAGCCGAAAAGATGTGCGCCAAGGTCCACCCGGTCCTCGCCCGCGCCGAGCATGGCCAGCAGGCTGAAGCCGAAGCCAAGCGCCAGCAGAAGCATCTTTCCCCGTGAGCCGGGCTCGGCCCGTCCCGCTCCGGCGGCCAGGACGCCGATGAGCCCGAAAACGCCCGTGGACGCGCCAACGCTCAAGTGATGAGGAGCCTGGGCCCAGGCGTTCAAGGCGTTGCCGAGGCTCCCGGAAACCACGAAGAGCCCCCAGGTCAGTCCCGAGCCGATGCGCCGTGCGAGGAGCGAGGCCAGTACGGCCAGGGCCCCGGCATTGGCCAGCAGGTGTCCGGCATCGGCGTGCAGGAAAAGTGCGGTCACGCAGCGCCACCACTCTCCGTTGAGGATCCGTCCGGCATCAACGCGTCCGGCGAGATGCCAGGAGACGCGCTGGGCCGGGTCCTGGCCGTCGAACCAGACGGTCAAAGCCAAAAAAGAGGCGATAACCAGCAGGCTGACCCAGGAATTGTCCGGCAGGGGAACCGGGCGCGGCCGGGGGCGGTTTTCCAGTTCATAGGACACGATCTCCTGCACGGCGAGCTTGGCCAGGGCCGGAGCGACCAGCAGCCTGCCGTTTTCAAAGCGGTTCAGGAACCTGCGGCTGGACAGGACCAGAGACCAGGTGCGGATGGTGGCCTTGTCGGGGTCGTGTTTGGATGTGGCCAGGGCCAGGGTGGGCAGGATGTCGATCACTGGGCGATGGATATCTGTCCGCGCACAAAGGACCAAGCGAGGCCCAGATACTCGTGCACGGCCATGTGGCAGGTTTTGATGTTGGTTGCGCCGGGGATGAAGTACTCGGGCTCCCCCTTGCTGCGATAGTAGGCCGGAGCGGGGATGGGCCTTAGTCCCTGGTTTTCAAACAGCTTGACGGCGCGCAGCATGTGCGATGCGGAGGTCACCAGGACGAACGCGTCGGATCCGGCCAGAGTCTTGACGTGCACCGCCTCGTCATGGGTGTCGAGGGCTTTGTCCGAGAGCATGATGCGGCCCGGATCGAAGCCGAGGCCCACTGCGGCGGCGGCCATGACCTGGGCGCTGGACTGTTCGTCCCTGAATTTGCCGCCGGAAAGAACCAGGATGGCACCGGGAAAACGATTTGCGATCCGGATGCCTTCTGTCAGGCGGTACAGGGCCGCCTCTTCAAGCATGGCTCCGGGCGGCAGGCTCTTGTCCGTCCAGTGTCCGGAGCCGAGCACGACAACCCATTTGACGCGTGTCTTGGTCATTTCCGCGCTGGTAAGGTTGAGCGGGGGATAAGCCCGTTCAAGGGGCCGGATCAGATACCCGGAAACGGTGTTCAGGGAAAAGGCGTACAGCAGGAGACCGGCCAGAACAAATGGCGCGATGGCGTCCTTGGAGCGGCGCAGCAGCACGTAGATCATGCCGAGGGCGAAAAGAAGCAGGCAGATCGACAGGGGCATGACGAGCGTGCCCAGGGCTTTCTTGATAATGAAGCCCGCGCCTGCGCTCATGCGCCGCTCTCCATGCGCCGTTGCAAGAGGACCATGTCGGCCAGCACCAGACAGACCATGGCGGCGAGCACCGGAACCACCCGGGGGATGGCGCAGATGTCGTGCCGACCGCCCACGCGGATGGTGCGCTCGTGTCCGAAACGGTCCAGGGTGTGCTGCTCAAGGGCGATGGAGGGGATGGGCTTCACGGCGGCGCGCAGCACGATTTCCTGACCGCTGGAGATCCCGGCCAGAATTCCGCCCGCGTTGTTGGACACAAATCCACCTGCGCCCATGGCGTCGTTGTTTTCGCTGCCGAGCATGCGGCTGGAGGCGAATCCGGCCCCGATCTCGACGCCCTTGACCGCGCCTACGCTCATCAGCGCCGCCGACAGGCGGGCGTCGAGCTTGTCGAAGACTGGTTCGCCAAGGCCCGCCAAAACTCCGCTGGCGCGAATCTCGACGATGCCGCCCAGGGTGTCGCCCCGGGCCGCGACCTCACGGACCCGTTCCTCCCAGCGCAGGGCCGCGTCGTCATCGACAGCGAAGAAGGGGCGCTTGCCTGCGCCTTGCAGGTCGATGCGGTCTGCGGCAATGCCGCCAAGCTCCACCGTTCCGGCCTGCACGACGATGCCCATTGTCCGCAGGAAGGCCGCTGCCACAGCCCCGCCCGCCACGCGGGACACAGTCTCCCGGCCCGATGAGCGGCCGCCGCCGCGGTAGTCCCGCAGGCCGTATTTGGCCTGATAGGTCAGGTCGCCGTGCCCGGGCCTGAACACGTCCTTGATCTCGCCATAATCGTGGGAGCGCTGGTCCGTGTTCTCGATCGTGAAGCCGATGGATGTGCCTGTGGTCCGCCCCTCGAAGACTCCGGAGAGCAGACGGATGCGGTCAGGCTCCTTGCGGGCCGTTGCGGCCGGTCCGCCCTGGCCCGGCCTGCGCTTGTCCAGTTCAGCCTGGATGCTTGCCTCGTCGAGAACAACCCCGGCGGGACACCCGTCTACCACTCCGCCCAGGGCCGGGCCGTGGGATTCGCCAAAGGTCGTCAGTTTGAAGATGCTGCCAAAAGTGTTTCCGGACATCGGTTCTCCAGGGGCCTGGCCCCGGCTAGCAGGCCGTTGAAAAATGGCGATCTGCTACGTCAGCAAAAAAATCCAGAACGCTTATGTATGCTGAATACACTGCGCGTCCTGGATTTTTTCGCTTCCTTGCATCTCACCATTTTTGAACGACCTGCGATTTTGAATTTTTTGAGCAGTCGGCTAGTAGTCTTTGCCGCGCTTGCACCAGTCGGCGTATACTTCCTCGAATCTGTCCGCGTCCAGCGGGCTCTTTCCGTACATCCCGGCGGCCAGGCGCTGACGCATGGCCTCGTAGAGGATGGTCGCCGCGGCCACGGACACGTTCAGGCTCTGAACCATGCCGAACATGGGGATGTAGATTTCGTCGGGTACGTGGACTTTTACGTCGGGGTCCATGCCACGATGTTCGTTGCCGAGAATGATGGCTGTGGGCCTGGTGAAATCTATGTCCATGATCGGTTTCGCGGTGGGGCTGAATCCCGTGCCCACGATCTGCATGCCCTGCTCGCGCAGACCGGCGATCATGGTCCCGGCGTCGCGGTGCCGGGTCAGGTCGATCCACTTCTTGGCCGAGCCCGAAGAGCTGTTGGCCAGGGACGGAAATTTTTCCTTGGTGTAGTAAAGGTGCACGCCGAACACCCCGAAGGCGTCGCAGCTGCGCAGGATGGCGGACACGTTGTGCGGGTCGTGGATATTGTTCAGGACCAGGGTCAGATCTGGCTGACGGTTGGCCAGCACGGATCTGAGCTTTATTTTGCGGGCTTCGGTGAGAAATTTGTCGGGCATGGGTCCAAATCTGGTTGAGGTTGGGTCGATGAAGGCGGTCTGTATCCTGACGCGCTTTTCTTGGCAAAGTGACTCTCAGCGCCGCAAATGGAGCAGGTATTCCTGGTTTCCCTTGGGGCCTTTGATCCCCGCCGCCACAAACCCCAGGGCGTTAAGGCCCATCTCCTCCTCGGCAAAGGTCTGCACCTGCGCCACGGCCTTAAGCTGCAACTCCTCGGAGCGGACCACGCCCTTGACCGCATGTTCGGGGCTCAGTTCGAACTGAGGCTTGACCAGGGCCAGGATCTGCCCCCCTTCCTTCAGGAACTGCAGGCAGGGGGGCAGGATCAGCCTCAGGGAGATAAAGGAGCAGTCGGCCACGATCAGGTCCACTTTTTCGGGCAGCAGATCCGGCGTGGCGTGACGCAGATTGACCCGCTCCAGATTGACCACGCGCGGGTCCCGGACAAGCTTCCAGTGCAACTGCCCGTGTCCCACGTCCACGGCGTAGACCCGCGCGGCCCCGAACTGCAGCAGGCAGTCCGTGAAGCCGCCGGTGGATGCCCCGGCATCCAGGGCGATGAGTCCGTTCACGTCCAGGCCAAACTGTTCGAGGGCCGTGAGCAGCTTGTAGCCGCCGCGGGAGACAAACCGCTCCGGCTCCTTGATCCGCAGGAGGGCGTCGCGTGGGATCTGCTGTCCCGGCTTGGCCACCGGGGTTTTGCTGTCGCCCTGGAGCAGGAAGACCTCTCCGGCCATGATCAGCCGTTTGGCCTTCTCGCGACTCTCGACCAGCCCCTGTTCGGCCAGGACCACGTCCGCGCGTTCCATTTTCTTGGCCATGCCTCCTACCCCAGCGCATCCTGTGCGGGACTGTCGGCCCAGAAGATGAGCCCCAGGCTGTGCGAGTCGCGCAGCAGGGGATGGTGGGGCAGGATGCGCACGGTGAAGCCGAACTTGCCCGTGGCCATGGGCATGGCCTTTCCGCGATACACGTACCAGCCGTCAGCGGTGCGCTCGTCGGGGTTCATGAGGAACGTGGCGCGGCTGGCGAACCCGCCGGTATGGTCCAGGGGGCCGGTGTAGATCTCCACGCGGATATCCTGGATGCCAAGCCCTTCGATGCGGACTTCGGCGGTGACCTCCAAATTCTCTCCCACGAACATTTCATGCGCCGTGACGCACTGCACGTTGCGGATATCAAGGCCGCCCCAGTGAGTGAGCAGACCTATGCGCCACTCTGCCAGCTCCATGACGGGGCGGTAGTCGCCCGCGGTGAGCTTGCCGTAGCTGATGTTGGCGGGGAGATAGGCTTTCTTGGAATATTCCTCGACCATGCGGTGCCCATTGAAAACCGGCCCCAGGGATTTGAGCGCCTGCTTCATTTTCTGCACCCAGCGCCGGGGAAAGGAGCCCTGGGCCCGGTCGTAGAACAGCGGGATGACGTCTTTCTCAAGGATGTTGTAGAGGGTCTGGCTCTCCACGAAATCCTGGTATTCCACGTCATCGTATTCCTCGGCGTTGCCAATGGCCCAACCCACGGAGTTGTCCGGACTCCAGGCCTCATCCCACCACCCGTCCAGAGTGCTGAGGTTGAGCACGCCGTTGGCCATGGCCTTCATGCCGCTGGTGCCGCAGGCCTCCAGAGGGCGGCGGGGGTTGTTCAACCAGATGTCGCAGCCCTGGACCAGATAGCGGCCGACCTGCATGTCGTAATCTTCCAGAAAGACCATGGAGGCACGGCTTTCCGAGGACTGGCAGAGGCTTATAAGCTCCTGGATGATCTTTTTGCCTTCGTTGTCTCTGGGGTGCGCCTTGCCGGCGAAGACGAACTGCACCGGCCTGGCCGGGTCCGTGACCAGGCGTTTGAGGCGGTCGTCGTCTTTGAGCAGCAGGTAGGCGCGCTTGTATGAGGCGAAGCGGCGGGCGAAGCCGATGGTCAGGGCCTCGGGGTTTAAAACATTGTCCGCCACTTCGAGTTCCCAGCTGCGCCCGCCTCTGGACATGATCTGCTGCTGCAGCCTGCGCCGCACGAAATCGACCAGCCGTTCGCGCAGGCGCTCGTGGGTGCGCCACAGTTCGATGTCGGGGATGGAGCCGAATTTTTCCCCGACCCGCTCGCAGTCCGGGTCTTCCCGCCAGGACTGGCCCAGGAAGCGGTCAAAAAGGACCGACATTTCAGGCGCGACCCAGGTCGGGAAATGAATACCGTTGGTGATCCAGGTGATGGGCACGTCCTCTTCGGGGTACTGGGGCCAGACATTGGACCACATCTTGCGCGAGACCTTGCCGTGCAGCCGGCTGACGCCGTTGTTGAAGCGGGACAGGCGCAGGGCCAGGACGGTCATGCAGAAATGTTCGGCCTCATTGCGGGTGTTCTCGCGGCCCAGGGCCAGAAACACCTTCCAGGACAGGCCAAGGTCTGCGGAGTATTCCTGGAAGTATCTGGCCATCAGGTCCGGGGAGAAGCGGTCGTTGCCCGCCGGAACAGGGGTGTGCGTGGTGAAGACCGAGCTCTGGGCGACCAGTTCCAGGGCCGCCTCAAAGGACAGTTGCCGGTCCTGCATGAGCACGCGGATGCGTTCCAGCCCGGCAAAGGCGGAGTGCCCTTCGTTCATGTGGATGACCCGGGGGGAGAGGCCCATGGCCTCCAGGGCCTTGATGCCGCCGATGCCGAGCAGGTATTCCTGCATGAGCCGCATTTCCAGGTCCCCGCCGTAGAGTTGGGAGGTCAGTTCCCGGCGTTCCGGCGTATTCTCGGCGATATTGGTGTCCATGAGAAACAGCGGCACCCGGCCCACGTCGGCCCGCCAGATGCGGAAATACAGAGGCTTGTTCTGCATCTGAAAACGCACCTTGAGGGGATGCCCGTCCTCGTCCAGTACCGGGAACAGAGGCATTTGCTCGAAGTCGTTGGGCTGGTAGCGCTCCTGTTGCCAGCCGTCATGGGTCAGGTACTGGCGGAAAAAACCGCGCTGGTAGCACAGCCCGATGCCGACCAGGGGGATGTTCAGGTCGCTGGCGGATTTCAGATGGTCCCCGGCCAGGACGCCAAGGCCTCCTGAATACACGGGCAGGCACTGGGCGATGCCGTATTCGGCGCTGAAATAAGCGACCACGGGGCCGCTTTCCATGGCGTCGAGTCCGGTCATGGGGCCACGTTTGGAGATGTATTTCTCGAAACCCGCCGCAATGGTTGACAGACGGTCCAGAAAGAATTCATCCTCCGCCAGTTCTTCCAGCGTGTTCTGCGGGAGATGATTCAGGAACCAGATCGGATTGTGTTCGCTTTTTTCCCACAGTTCACGGTCTATCTGGGCAAAAAACTCTTCGATTTCGTGCTGCCATGAAAAATAGAGATTGCTCGCCAGAGTCTTGAGCGGCAGGAGTTTTTCCGGAAGTTTGGGCACAACTGTATAGACATGCAATGGCTGCATATAAATCTCCCTGTCATATAATGTGTAACGCATCCCTGCATGCGCTTTTGAGTACCGAACTAGCATGCCCAGGAGAAGAAATGAATCCCTGTCCCGGAATTGTCACCGTCCCGGTCAAAGTCCGTTTTTTATCGGAAACGTGCCCGCCGGAGAAATTCAACTACGCCACTGCGGGGTCGGCGGGCATTGATCTACGGGCCTGCACGGCGGAAGAGGAAGTCGTCATCCCGCCTGGAGGACGGCACCGATTCCCCACTGGCATTGCCGTGGAATGCACGATGCCGGGAGTGGCCGGTTTTGTCTATTCCCGAAGCGGCCTCGGAACCAAGGACGGACTGGTGGTCAGTCAGGGCGTGGGCGTCATCGACCCGGACTATCGCGGCGAGATCCTGGTCAGCCTGCTGAACACTTCGGACCAGCCCCGCACCGTGACGCGGGGGCAACGCATCGCCCAGCTTGTTTTTCAGCCCGTCGTGCGCGCGACGATCGTACCGCAGGACGCACTCTCGGACACCGCCCGCGGAGCCGGGGGATTCGGGCACACCGGTGCGATCTGATCCAATTACCCTGGAGGAGAATTTCATGAACAGCGAAGATATAAAGCAGGGCGAAGCTTCGGCCCTGTGCCGTACATATGCCCGCTATCCCCTGGCCGTCAGCCGGGGCGAGGGGACCAGGCTTTTTACTCCCGAAGGCCGCGCCTACACCGACCTGTTGGCTGGCATCGCGGTCTGCAACCTGGGCCATTCCCACCCCGAACTGGTGGAGGTCATTTGCGCTCAGGCGAAAAAACTTATCCATGTCTCCAACCTTTTTTATCAGGAAGAGCAGGTCTCCCTGGCCAGGCGATTGCTCGGCACCTCACATCTGGAGCGGGTCTTTTTCTGCAACTCCGGGGCCGAGGCCAACGAGGGTGCCATCAAGCTGGCCCGGCGCTACATGCGCGAAGGGCGCGGGGAAGAGCGCTATGAGATCATCACCCTCAGCGGTTCCTTCCATGGCCGGACCCTGGCCACCCTGACGGCCACGGGTCAGGACAAGATCAAGACCGGATTCGGCCCCCTGCCCGAGGGATTCATCACCGTGCCTTTTGGTGATCTGGACGCCATGAAGAACGCCATGTCCGACCGTACGGCCGCAGTACTGGTTGAGATGATCCAGGGCGAGGGCGGGGTCAAACCGCTGCCCGACGACTACGCCCGGGGCCTGGCCGCGCTCTGTGCCGAGAAGGGGGTGCTTTTGATGATCGACGAGATCCAGACCGGCGTGGGCCGGACCGGCAAGTTCTGGGCATACCAGCACCTTGGCCTGACCCCCGACATCGTCACCGTGGCCAAGGGTCTGGCCGGAGGTCTGCCCATGGGCGCGGTCATGTGTACTGAAGAGGTTTCCAAAGGGTTTCCTCCGGGAAGTCACGGCACGACCTTCGGGGGCAACGCGCTCATCAGCGCCGTGGCGGACAAGGTCATCGAGATCATTGAGCGCGATGACCTCTGCGGCCATGCGGCGCGCCTGGGCGACTTGCTGTGCGAGCGGCTGAACGCGATGAAGTCCAGATTTCCGGAAAAAATCGCCGAGGTGCGGGTGCACGGCCTGATGGTCGGCATCGAGCTGACCCACCCCGGGGCGGATGTGTGGAAGGCGCTGCTGGAAAAAGGATTTATCCTCAATCTGACCCAGGACACGGTGCTGCGTCTTCTGCCCCCCCTGGTCATCAGCGAAGAGGAATTGGCGGCATTTTGTCTGGCCCTGGAGTCCATCCTGGCTGAAAGCTAGCATCCGTTTGCGTCATGCGGGCCCGCGTTCCAGCCGGATCGCGGGTCTTGCCCCCCAAGCATCACATTCATACGGCGCATGCCGCCATCAGGTACTTATAATGTCAAACAAATTAGCCCGTCTGTCCCTTTCCTTTGCCCCGGAAAACGATGATCTCGTCACCGGCCTTTTGTATCTGCATACCCCGTGGGGCTGGGAGGACGAGGGCTTAAAGGACGGCTTGCGCCGCCTGACCGTACATTTCGACCGTCCGGAGCAGTCGGCCGAGACCGAGGCCGCGCTCCTGTCCGCCTGTCCGGAGCTGCGGCTTGAGCGCGCCAGCGTGGACAACGCGGACTGGACCAGCGCCTGGAAGAAATATTTCACGCCCATTCCCATCGGGTCGCGCTTCGTGGTTCTGCCGGCATGGCTCAAGGACGAGCCCTGCGCGGCACAGCCCATTCTCATCGAACCCAAGATGGCTTTTGGCACCGGGCACCACCAGACCACGGCCCTGTGCCTGGAGGCCCTGGACCGTCTGGCGGCGGAAGGTGTTCTGAAGCCGGGGCAGTCCTTTCTCGACCTGGGCACGGGTTCGGGGATTCTGGGCATCGCCGCCGCGAAGCTGGGGATGTGCGGCCAGGGGCTCGATATCGATCCCGTGGCCATCGACAACGCGCATGAAAACGTGGCCTTGAACGCCGTGGCGAACTGCTTTGAACCGGCCACGGGGAGCATCGCGGACATTCCCGGGGACCGGCGTTTCGACTGCATCCTGGCCAACATCCTGGCCAACCCGCTTGTGGATATGGCCGAGGACATCTGCGCCCGGCTGGCCCGTCCGGGCGTGCTGATCCTGTCCGGCATCCTGCGCGAGCAGGCCCAGCGGGTGGTGAATGCCTACGTTTCGCAAGGATTGTCCGCCCCGCAGATCTCGCATTCCGGGGAGTGGGCTCTGCTCGTCTTTCGCGCATGAAGCGGCAGGCGCTGCTCCTTGAATACTACCATGCCATGCGCGCCGGACTGGGGCCGAGCGGCTGGTGGCCGGGGCAAACGCCGTTCGAAATAGCGCTCGGCGCCATTTTGACCCAGAACACGGCCTGGGCCAACGTTGAGAAGGCCCTGAACAATCTGCGCACAGCAGGGCTGCTCGAGCCGCAAGCCCTTTTCCGGGTGCGGGAGGAGGAACTGGCGGCGCTGATCCTTCCGTCCGGATTCTTTCGGATCAAGGCGGTGCGGGTGCGCAATTTTCTTCAATTCCTGGACAGGGCCTGCGGTCTGGATTTGGAAACCCTCCAGGACCGGACCGTGGAACAATTGCGCCCGGCGTTGCTCGAAGTCTCAGGCATCGGACCGGAAACGGCGGATTCCATCCTGCTGTATGCCTTGGGGCTGCCGTCCTTCGTGGTCGATGCTTACACGCGGCGGATTTTCAGCCGGCACGGTCTGGTTCCCGCAGACATCGGCTACGGGCAGCTGCGGGAGTTTTTTATGGACGCGCTGCCGCAGGATGCATCCCTTTACAACGAGTACCACGCCCTCATCGTGCGCACGGGCAAGGGCTGGTGCGCCAAACGGGAGGGAAAATGTCCTCTCTGTCCCCTGGCGTCTTTTCTGAAAGAGCCATGCCCCTTGACCTGCGTGGGAAAAAGCATCATCCCAGACCCATGAATCGACCGTCGCCCCGCCTCGCGTCGCGCCTTTGTGCGACTGCCTTGATGCTCTTAAGCTGCCTCGTCCTGACGGCTTCATTCTGTTTTGCCTCCCTGGAAAAGGAGATGGCCGCCAAGAATAAACAGCTGGCCGCGCAAAAGAAAGCCATCGAGAGCCTGACCGCGAAGGAGCGCACCCTGCACAAGGATCTGGCCAAACTCGAAGGCTCGGTCAAGCAGGCCGTCACGTCACTGGACAAATTGGAAGATGAGCTGGCCGCGCACAAGAAAGAACAGGCTGAAGTCGCGGGGCGTCTCGACACCTTGCTGGCGGAGCGGGAAAAGACCACGGCTCGCCTGCAGGAGATGATGCAGACCTTGTGGCCCATTTACCTGACCGCCAAGGAAGAGGGTTTTGCATCGGCCGAGCAGTGGGCCGAGGCCAATCGCCGGGAAGAGTGGCTGACCTCCCTGTATCGCGAGGCCCAGGCCCTGAGGGTGGAAATCGAGCGGCAGAGCCAGATCGTGGCCGACCAGCAGTCGGTTCTGGACCAGAAGACGGCCCAGGCCGAGAACAAGCTGAACAAGATAAAGGATTCCCGGACCGATCTTGAAAAGAAGAAGACCCAGTACGAGCGTCAGCTGGCCGATGTGCGGGTCAAGAAGAAGGAAAGCGAAAAGCAGGTCCAGAACCTGATGGGCTCCATCGCCAGCCTTCGTCACAAGATCAGCTTGCAGTCCTCCAAGCAGATTTCAAAACTGCAAGGGCAATTGACCTGGCCGGCCAAAGGCAAGCGGGTCGTGTCCTTCTCCCCGAATGGGAATCCTTCCAGCAACGGGGTCGGCCTTTCTCTGTCGGCGGGCACCCCCGTGCGCAGCATGTCCTGGGGCAAGGTCGTGCATAACGATCAGCTGCGCGGCTTCGGGCAGGTTGTCATTGTTTTTCACGGCGAAGACTATTATTCTCTGTACGCCTTTTTGTCCGAGGCGCCCCTCCCGGTGGGCCGGGAAGTGGAGCGCGGAGAGCAGATCGGCGTGTGCGGATTCTACCCTGCGGCCAAGGGCGAGGGCTTGTATTTTGAATTGCGTCACAAGCAAAAAGTCGTTAATCCTTTAAAGTGGTTACAGTCAGGATGAAGAGCGGGTTAGCGTTTTTTCGACTGTGCCGCGCCACGGTATCCGCTTTTAAGTGATTCCAACAATTTCTCGCCATTCCCTCAGGGAGGACATCATGCGTCTCAGCCATCTCCTTGGCACGATGATTCTTCTGGCCGGCCTGTGCGGTACCGCCTCGTCCAGCCAGGCTCGGGATACGGACCATTATCAGGCATTGAAGCAGTTCAGCCAGGTTCTGGATCTGATCGAAAAAAATTACGTTCAAGAGGTCGACCGCACGGATCTGATCCACGGGGCCATCGAGGGAATGCTCAATTCCATCGACCCGCATTCCACATATATCGATCTTGATAAGTTCAAGATGATGCAGGAGGAATTCCAGGGAGAATTCGGAGGCATCGGTATCCAGATCGGAGTGCGTGACAAGCGCCTGACCGTCATCGCCCCCATCGAGGACACGCCCGCCGACAAGGCGGGGCTGCGGGCCGGAGACATCATTCTTGAAATTGACGGCGTTTCGGCCCTCGACATTTCCCTGGAGGAAGCGGTCTCCAAGATTCGCGGGCCGAAGGGCAAGGCTGTGGAGCTGATCATCCTGCACAAGGAATCTCAGGCGCCGGAGAAGGTCAGCATCGTGCGCGGGACCATCCCGCTGGTCAGCGTCAAGGTCAAGGAACTCGAACCCGGCTACGTGCATCTGCGTCTGACCGACTTCAAGGCCAACACCACCGACGACATGCACCAGAAATTGCGGGAATACTCGGCCAAGCAGGAGCTTAAAGGCATTGTCCTTGATTTGCGCAACAATCCCGGGGGCCTCCTCAATCAGGCCATTTCCGTGACTGACACGTTTTTGCGCGACGGGCTCATCGTCTATACCCAAGGCCGGGATCCCAAAAGCAGGAAGGACGAGATGGCCAGCCGGCAGGCCACGGACGTGACCTGTCCGGTGGTGGTGCTCATCAACTCCGGATCCGCCTCGGCCTCGGAGATCGTGGCTGGCGCGCTGCAGGATCGCAAGCGGGCCATCCTGATCGGGGAGCGGACTTTCGGCAAAGGCTCGGTGCAGAGCATCATGCCCCTGTCCGACGGTTCAGCGGTCAAGCTGACCATCGCCCTTTATTACACGCCAAACGGCAGGTCGATTCAGGTTGAAGGCATCGATCCCGACGTGGAACTCCCCTTTGTGACTGTGGACGAGACTGAGGAGCCGGACAGAGATTTCCGGGAGGCCAATCTGTCCAAGCACCTGGATAATCCCAACGGCGATGCGGAGCTGAGCACGGAAGAACTTGAGGCCCGTGAGGCTCTGGCCAAGGACAACCAATTGCGCATCGGTCTGAGCATGGTCAAATCCCTGCCGCGCTTCATGCAGCTCACCAACTAATTCCCATATTGCGGGGCGGAACCTTCCGCCCCGCCCGTCATACCTTCATGCCTCCCAAAAAAAGCAAAAAGAAGAAGTCTGCGGCAAAATTGCCGCGTTTTCCGCTGTTCAAATCCCTGCTCTGGGTTTGTGTGGTTTTGTTCACCGGCCTGACCCTTTTCGTGGCCATGCATCTGCCGCTCAAGGACGATCTGCGCAAAACAGGTACCGTCCATCCGCCGGCCGCGCAGAAGGCTCCTGAAAAAAAGGCAGTCCGTGTCCAACGGGAACCGGTTGCGCCCC
The DNA here is from genome assembly GCA_018902545.1 of Pseudomonadota bacterium. Lineage (GTDB taxonomy): Bacteria > Desulfobacterota > Desulfovibrionia > Desulfovibrionales > Desulfomicrobiaceae > Desulfomicrobium. The sequence goes on from JAHIQM010000020.1 coordinate 109,598, forward strand.
AAGCTTCAGAGGGCGAGGTGCTGGTTCAGAAGAAACAGGAGCCGGTTTATGAGGCCCCGATCGACGATTTTGACACCAAGGTCCGCAGTGTGGATCTGGCCATACTCATGGGGCTGGCCGCTCAGGGAGAGACTCAAAATGTCATGCGTCACCGGGCAGTGGAATTTCGCCGTCACCGGGGGCAGGAATTTTATTATCAAAACATGACCATCAACCTGGGACATGATGTATTCCCTTTTCTCGCGGAATTGAAAAAGAATCTGGACCAGCTGGGACCGGATTTTAGTCTGAAGACCGTGAACAGCAACCCGCGCGACCTGGAAATATCCATTCTCGGCGAGCCCACCCACCACCTCTTCCTGCCGCTGTCCATCGTACCCGAGCCGGAAGCCCCGACCGTGGCTGCACCCCGGCTTGTGATCATCATTGACGACATGGGCGAGAGCATGGCCGTGGCCAATCGTCTGGCAGCCCTTCCCTTTCCGGTCAGTTTTTCGGTCCTGCCGTACAACACCAAAGCGCGGCAGGTGGCCGAACTTGCGCGGCAAAAGAATCTCGAACTGCTGCTGCATCTTCCCAGCGAACCGGAAGGCTATCCCGCATCGGCCAATTCCGGACCGGGCACCCTGCGTGTGAACATGAGTCCGGCCGTTCTGGAGCAGACCCTGGCGGAGAATCTGGCGCGACTGCCGGATGTGGACGGGGTCAACAATCACATGGGTTCGCGTCTGACCCAGGATAAAACGGCCATGACCGTCATTCTGGGGCACCTGCACGGGCGGGGGAAGTTCTTTCTGGACAGCCTGACCACGCCCAAAAGTTGCGTGCGCGAAGTGAGCAGATCCGTGGGCATGCGTTATTACAGGCGGCATATCTTTCTCGACAACACCGCCAAGGAGCACGCGATTCTGTTGCAGCTCAAGAAGGCCGAGTCCCTGGCCAGGCGCACCGGGCTGGCTGTCGCTATCGGGCATCCTTATCCGGCGACGCTCTCGGCGCTGGAGTCATGGGCAAAAAACCGCGACATGAGCGTTGTCATCTGCAAGATACAAGATATTTGACAAAATGCCTCTTTTTCTCCAAGTAATGAAACCTGAACATAGATACGTATTTCTACGCAGCAGCAGGAGCCGGACATGGAGCCACTTACCCCTTCCTCATGCATAAACGTTCTCTTGGGTATTTCCCGGGGACTTTCGCATCGAACCAGTATCCAGAAAACACTGGAGGAAATCTGTGTCCATGTGGAGAGTTTTTTTTCTCCCAAACATCTGGCTTTTTTGCTTGTGGAGCCGGACACAGGCGACCTGACATTCAATCATGTTGTGGGGGAGAAGACCGAACTTGTCAGTGGTAAGAAGCTCCGCAAAGGCACGGGGCTGGCTGGATGGGTCGCTGAAACAGGCGAGCCGCTCCTGATCGAGGACACTGCGCAGGATCCGCGCTTCGCCACGCAGTTTCTGACCGCCAAGACCAAGGGGTGCTCCACGGTCATGGTTGTTCCCATCAAAAGCGGCGATCTTGTCTATGGAGTGATGGAGGTCATAGATACGCGGCACGGCGAGCGTTACACCACGAGCGACCTTGCGGATTTCGCGGCCATCGCCGAGGTGACTTCCGTGGCGCTGGAGCGGGCGTACTATTTTCAGGCCATGAAGCGCATGGCCGAAACCGATCAACTCACCGGCGTGCCGAACAAGCGCTCATTCGACCGATACATGGAGCGTGAGATCGAGGTATGCAAGCGTTACGGCACGCCTTCAAGCGTGGTGACCGCCAAGATCGACAATCTGCGGCGGCTCAACGAGGAATATGGGCCGTCCAGCGTGGACAAGATCATCCAGATGCTGGCGTCGGTCCTGGGCGAGGAAGTGCGCAAGGTCGACATGCCGTGCCGGATCGCATCGGACAAGTTCGCGGTGATCATGCCCAACACGGCCAAACCCGCCGCCCTCGATGTCAGCCAGCGCATCAATGCCAAGATCGCCCAGCAAAGCGCGACCAGGCACATGCCCTATTTTTCAGTGACCATGGACGTGGTATCCGGTGTTCAGGATGATATAACGCCGCTGCTCGGGATTTGCGACACAAGCAGAACCGCAATCCAGGGCTTCCGCAAGTTTAGGAATGTAGCCGCCAATCTGGTGCTCTTGCTCAACGAGGAGCGGCAGGCCATGGAGAGGCGTCAATATTACCGCAAGAATGTGCAGCTAGCCGGAAATTTCGAAAATCCGGATACGGGCGAGGCCGGGGATTTTTTGCTCGAAAATCTTTCCCTCAACGGAATCGGCTTCACGACCCTGCTTGGCCATCGCCTGAGCCGGGGGATGTTGGTCAAGGTCCGCTTCCGACTCGATGACGCTCGGCGCACGGAAGTGACCCGCCTGACCCGCGTCAAATACCTGAGCGATCGCTATGTCGGGTGCCAGTTCGCAGATCAGAAAAGCTACGACAGTGACCTTGGCTTCTATCTGATGCGCTGAAGAGTAGACATGTTTGTTCCAAGCGGGCCTTGCGCCCGCTTTTTTTTGGCCAGGCGCGATGTTTCCGGTGTATCGACATGGGATGGGAAGGATTTCTTATGGCCGCGCGCATGTTGACATCAAAATATTAAGGATTAAAAAAACCCTATTCAAACTATAGGAGGAATCTATGTTTACTCTCCAGTCGGCTGCCAAGGCGCAGCTGGATGAGCATTTTGGCGGTAAGGACAAGGAACCGATTCGCATATATCTGGCTTCTGGCTGCGGCGGGGCCCGTCTTGGTTTGGCCCTGGACGAGAAGAAGGATAACGATCAGATCTTCGACGTGGACGGATATTCCTTTCTGGTGGAAGGGGAGCTGTTCGAGCAGGCCAAGCCCGTGACCGTGGTTTTCGACCAGAATACGGGCTTCACCGTGGAGTCGAGCATGGTCTTCCCCGAAAGCGAAGGGGGCTGCACTTCATGCGGCTGCGGCGGAAGCTGCGGCTGAGGAGCCGGTAAGGCGCGTGAAAAGGGTGGCTCAAGCCGCCCTTTTCACTTTCATGACGGAAGGGTTTTCGCTATTGCTTCCCCATGTTCATCACACCCCGAGTACATATAGACGATGAGGACATCCGCCTCGAGTTCATCCGCGCTTCGGGCCCAGGCGGCCAGAATGTGAACAAGGTGGCGACGGCCGTACGCCTGCGCGTGCGCCTGGACGCCATTCGCGGCCTGGACGAGGACGGCATGGCCCGCCTTGAAGCCCTCGCGGGCAAGCGCCTCACCGTGGACGGCGAACTGATCATCCGCGCCGAGGCGCACCGCACCCAGGAAGCCAATCGCAGAGCCGCCCTGGAGCGATTTGCGCACATGGTCGCGCAGGCCGCCGTGCGTCCCAAAGCCCGCCGAGCGACAAAGCCCACCCGCGCTTCCAAGGAACGGCGGCTGGCCTCCAAGGCGAGGCAGTCGCGCCTTAAGAGTCTGCGCCAGGGGACTGGGGACTAACCGCTTTCTCTTCGATTTTCCCGCCTCTTCTGCACCGCAGATTTTCCGCATTCAGCCGGCCCCGGACATAAAGCCCGAGGGCTCGAACGGCCCTGTCCGCATCCCTGAACACAGGCATGCCCTTGGCGCGCAGCATGGCCGCGAAGGGGTTGTACATCTCGCCGCCATCGACCACGGCAACGATGGGTTTGGGGCTCTGCCTTGCAATGGCGCCGATCCGTTCGGCGAGGTTCTGGCTGGTGTTCATGTCCAGGGAAGACAGGGACGGAGTCAGTGGAATCATGCCGATAACGGCCAGATCCACATCAGGATCCTCGGCCAGGGCCTCCACGACCTCCGTGAAAAGTCCATCCGTGGCCGCAGGGTTCATGTCCAGGGGGTTCTTGACTTCCACCAGTTTGGCCAGCCCACAGGCGCTCAGGGCCTGAAAAATGCGCTGCCGGGTCGTGGGCCGAAAGCTGGCCATGCGCAGCTCGAAGTCGTCGCCCGCAATGTTGTCGGCCATGCCAACCGCTTCATAACCGGCCGTGGAAACGGCGGCCAGACGGTTTCCGGCAATGGTTTTGCCGTGCAGCCCCTTGGCCAGCATGTAGAGTTCCGTGAACTGGTTAAACGATCTGACAACTATGGCCCCAGCCTGGGTCAGGCAGGACTCGCACACGGTGTAATCCCCGGCGAGGGAGGCCGTGTGGCTCGACGTGGCGGTCTTGCCCTCGGGAGTGCGCCCGGCCTTGTAGAAGATGATTTCCTTTCCGGCCAGGACCGCCTGCCGTGCGGCGCGGGTGAAGTGCACCCCGTCGAGGTCGTTGAAACCCTCGCAGTAGACGCCGACCACGTCCGTGTCCGCATGGCTCTTGAAATAAGCCATGAAGTCGCCGAGGGTCAGATCGTTCTGGTTGCCGATGGAGATGAGATAGGCCGGGTCCAGTTCCGGAGCGCGGCTCATGCGCGTGGCCATGAAGGCTCCGGACTGGCTGATGAAGGCGGAGTTGCGATGCTGTTGCCCGCGGCCTTTGGGCAGTTTGTTTTCGGGGATGAACCAGGTGTCGTAGTTGCCCGGATGGGAAATGACGCCCATGGAATTACCGCCCAGGAAGATGGGACCGTCCCCGTGCAAATGCCCCGCGTCGATCCAGCCCATGATCGTGTCGGCCATGGCCTTGCTGTCCGGGGTTTCGCCCAGTCCGCCGGGGATGAGAAGCACAGAGGTCGCCATTTTGCATTCCATGATTTCTTCGATGAGCTGCGGCAGATTTTCGGCCGCAACCGCGACCACAAAGAGATCCACCGGCTCGTCCAGGAGGGACAGGCTCCGCACGCAGGCCACGCCGTCGACCTCCGCCGCAGCAGGATGGATGACGGTTACCCGGTCGGCCGGGAAACCATGGGCCAGGATGTTTTGCAGAATGACGCGCCCGAAATTCTGACGCGATGTGGAGACCCCGATCAGGCCGATACGCGCCGGGTGCAACAGGGTGTGGATTTTTTCCACGGGGCGCGGGGCCGTATGTTTTTTCTTGGGAGAGGAGAACCGGCACATCCCGTCAAGGGGCACCATCATGAAATCCGAAAAGGCGAAGGGGTTGATTTCGAGTTCCTCGATGATGAACGGGGCCTTGGCGGATGTGGGCGAGAAGTGATTGCCGACCTTGATGAAGGCGGAGAAACATTCAATGAGCTGCTCGTCGGCGACAACGCGTTTCTGGCCGCGCGTTTTTCCGGCCAGAACCTTGTAGGCCACGGTGCGCCTGAAAAGCTCGAAAAAGGACTCGCCATCGTTTAGCTCAGTGGACGCCGAGACGATGCTGCGGTTCTTGCGGAAGTTGTCGGCCAAAAGCTCCGTGTCCGTCCCTCCCACTCCGGCGGTGAGAATCATGCCAAACTCGCGGGTCGCGCGTAAACCGACAATGAGTTCGTTGCCGAAGGTGGTGGCGTCCGGCGGGATGAACTGGACCAGAAGCACGCCCTGGATGTCCTGCGATATGGCCGAGACCAGGGCGTCGCCGGTCAGGCCCTGGTAGCGGACCGGAGCGTGGCCAGGGCGACGCTCGATGCGGTCGGCGTAATTTTCGGCGACCTCGTACATCATGCGCCGCCAGGTGGAGCGGATTTTGTCCGGGTGCTTGGGGATGATGCGTACACCGCCCACATCGCTTTTATGCACGATGCATGGCGAGACGATCTTGAGCACGACCCTGTCCCCGGGAAGGGCCATGAGTTCCTCGTCCGTCGGCCTTGTGCCGGCCAGGAGCAGCAGGGTGCGGGGCGGCGTCTCGGAACCGAGATTTCGCAACAGATTGTAGACCTCATGCTCGTAGAGGATGTCGCGCTCTTTGCGGGCGGCCTGTTCAAAGATCCTGGTCATGGCCTTGAAATCGATATGCGTGGCGACGGTGGCGCTCATGGGATGCTCCGGGGGTTGATTTGACGAAAGCGTAGCGCAGGGAAGGGTGGCAGGACAAGAAGAGGATGCTCCGTTCGGATGGGCCAGCGTGTCTTGAAGCAGTCATGCACCTGCAAGGGACGTGAAGGCGCAGTGGGTGTAAAAGGCTGGACATTTTCCTTAAACGCGGCATGTTGCCAGCCATGAACTCCAAGTTTCGTCTTTACGCCTTCTCCGTCCCGTGGAACATTTTCCTTTTGACCGTCGGCAGTTTTTTCGTGGCCATGGCCATAAAGTCCGTGGCTGTGCCGCATGGCCTCGTGTCCGGCGGCGTCTCGGGAATAGCTCTGCTGATCTACTACTTCACCAGCGCCCTGACCCCGGGGTTGTGGCTTTTTCTGCTCAACATTCCCATCGCCGTGCTCGGCTGGGTCATGGTCAGCCGTCGGTTCGTGCTCTATACGGCCTACGGCATGGCCTCCATCACCCTCTGGATGGAGCTTATCGCCTTCACTCTGCCCATCGACGACATCCTGCTGGCCTCCATCTTCGGCGGGGCGCTGCTCGGCGCCGGTGCCGGGATCAGCATGCGTTCCCTGGGTTCTTCCGGAGGCCTGGACATCATCGGCATCATTCTGCACCAGCGCTTCGGGTTCCGCATCGGACAGATCAGTTTTCTGTTCAACGCGGCCCTCTTCGCGGTCAGCTTCGCCCTGCTGGAAACGGACCTGGTGCTCTATTCCCTGATCATGGTTTTCGTGACGGCCCAGATCATGGATTATGTTCTCAGCATGTTCAATCAGCGCAAGCTGGTGTTCGTCATTTCCGATCATGCCCAGACCATCGCGGACGCGATCATGAAAGAGGCCAACCGGGGTGTCACACTCCTGGAGGGACGCGGGGGCTATACGGGTCAGCCCAAGCAGGTGGTCATGACCGTGGTCAACAACGTGCAGCAGAAAAAGCTCGAAGAGATGATCTTCACCCTCGATCCCGAGGCGTTCGTCATTTTCGAGAACACGTTCAATGTCATCGGCAAGGGTTTTTCCCGGCGCAAGGTGTATTGAAGGTTGCTGAGCATTACAGACATCTCAACCCATGGGTGGGGCATGAAAAGAATTTTGCGCGGAATTGGTTTCTGGCTGTGTGTGCTGATGGTGAGTCTGATTGTTTGCGCCTGTGCGGGAAAGCCCGGGCCGGACCCCTCCGGTCAGCCCGAATCGCCGCCGACCCAGACTACGGAAGAGCCTCGCGGGCCTGGTCTCTTTTCAGAGATTTTTCTTGATGTGCCGCAGCGGGTCGGACAGGCCGTGCCTGTTTCGGATCATCTGCTCATCCCCGTGGCAGAGCAGGCGGCCCTGCATGAACGCCTCGTGGAACGCTTTTTCGCGCCGTGGAATCAGGCGGGGGCGTCTCTGTCCGCGCACGACATCACCTGGGGGGTGAGAAGCCTCGGCTCCAAGCAGGGGTATGCCGAGAATCTGCAGCCCTACCCGCAGGACCGCTGGGTGCATGTCGTGGCCCTGCAGGACCTGACGAACTATCCGTCTATGAGCGCTCCGGCCATCACCGTGCGTAACACCGCCCTGCGGGTGCTGCCGTCGAGCCGCCCGTTTTTTCTGGATCCGGCCAGACCCGGCGAGGGCTTTCCCTTTGACTATTTCCAGAACACCGCCCTGTGGCTGGGCTCGCCCGTCCTCATTACCCACACCTCCCTGGACCGGGCATGGTATTTCGCCGAAACGGCCCTGGCCAGCGGGTGGGTGCGCAGTGAGGACGTGGCCCTGGCGGACGCGGGCTTTTTGGCTCAGTACCAGTCGAGAACCTTGGTGGCCCTGCGCAAGGATGAGACCTCCCTGGTCAAAGCCGGGCGGTTTCTGGGCCAGACCCATGTCGGAGCAATTTTTCCCCTGCATTCCCAAAGCAGCCAGGGCTTCACCGTCAAGGTGCCGGCTCGGGGAGCCACGGGGCAGGCGATCATGGCCCTGGCCGATCTTGGCTATCACCTGGCCTCGCTCATGCCCATGCCCCTGACGTCCCGCGCTGTGGCGGAGCTGGCCGACGCCATGGCCGGGCAGGTGTACGGGTGGGGGGGCATGTTCGAGAATCGCGACTGTTCTTCCACCATGCGCGACCTGTTTCTGCCTTTTGGCATCTGGTTGCCGCGCAACTCCGCACAGCAGGCCCGCAGCGGTGGGGAATTTGTGTCCCTGGACGGGCTCGACGTGTCCGCCAAGCTGCATCTCATCCGCACCCAGGGGGTGCCTTTTGCTTCGCTCATCTGGCTGCCTGGACATATCGGGCTCTACCTTGGCGTGGACGGCCGAGGGGAACCGCTCCTCCTGCACAACATCTGGGGGGTGCGCACCATGTTGCCGGGCGGTGGCGAGGGAAGAGCCGTGGCCGGGCGTCTGGTCATCTCCACCTTGCGGCCGGGCGAGGATCGCAAAGATGTGCGCCGGGACGGGTTCCTGGACAGGTTGACCGGCCTGACGCTTGTGGGCCGCAGTCCGGCTGCGCCAGCGAAATAAGGCGGAGCATTCTGAAGGGAGGGCTTCTGTGACGCATGAGGGATGGCGTGCATGGATCAAGAGCGCTGGTTACGCTAAATTGATACAAGCTCGAAAAAAATATGCGTGAAAAATGTGTGGAGCCAGTCTCTGATTGTGAAAAAAAGATCATCCCAGAGGTGTGTTTTCCATGGCGTTCATCAGTAGGTACTGACAAACAATCAATGTACTCACCATCAGCGGAGACCGAGCCTCGGGCTTCGCGCTTTATCAGCGGGAGATGGCCATGACGGCAAAAAAATCAGTGTTCAGTGTCTGCGGCATGTGCACAGTGCGCTGCCCAATTCAGGTGGATGTGCAGGACGGCAAGGCTGTTCGCATTCAAGGCAACGAATTTTCTCCGCTCAAAAAGGGCCTGTGCGCCCGCGGAGCGGCGGGCATTGCCCTGGAGCAGGATCCGGAAAAACCCCAGACTCCGCTCATTCGTGTGGGCGAGCGAGGAGAGGGCAAGTGGCGGGCCGTATCCTGGGACGAGGCACTGGATTACGTGGCGGAAAAGCTCAAAAGCGTCATGGCCGAGCACGGCCCCAGGTCGGTGCTCTGGAGTGACCGTGGCGGTCCGTTCCCGGATCTTTACCAGGCCTTCATGCGCGGCATCGGTTCTCCCAACTACTGTAATCATGATGCTTCCTGCGCCCGCAACGTGCAGCACGGGGCGCAGTCCGTCATCGGCATGGGCCGCAAGATGGTGGCCTACGACCTGCGCAACGCCAAGCATATCATTCTGCAGACCCGCAACATCATGGAAGCCATCAACGTGGCCGAGGTCAACGCGGCCCTGGACGGCATTGAGGGTGGGGCCAAGCTGACCGTCATCGACATCCGCGCTACCGTCAGTGCGAGCAAGGCTGACAATTTCTTCCTCATCCGCCCCGGCACCGACTATGCCTTCAACCTCGGCGTCATCCATGCGCTCATTTACGACGATCTCTACAACAAGGAGTACGTTGAGCAGTTCGTGGACGGCTTTGAGCAGCTCAAGGAATTCGTCAAGCCTTACACCCCCGAGTGGGCCGCCGCTGAAACCGGTGCCACGGCCGAAGGCATTCAGGATCTGGCCCGCCAGCTGTCCGCTGCCGCGCCGAGTGTGGTCTGGCACCCCGGCTGGATGGTCGCCCGCTACAACGATTCCTTCCAGGTCTGTCGCACGGCCTACATCATAAACGCCCTGCTCGGCTCCATCGGGGCCAAGGGCGGCCTGCCCTTCGTCAACACGGCCAAGGAAGTGGGACGCAAGGGTCTGAAGAAACTCGTCGACCTCTTCCCCAAGCCGGAAGAGAAGCGGGCCGACGGTGTGGGCTGGAAATACCCGCAGTTCGACGGCGGACCGGGCCTGGTCAATCTGGCCTATGACGCCATTGTCACGGACGATCCCTATCCCGTCCGGGCCTATCTCTGCTTTCGCCACGATCCGCTCATGGCCATGCCCGATCCCGAAGCCCTGAAGAAGAAGTGGGAAAAGCTGGACCTTTTGGTCAGCGTCACCTTCTCCTGGTCCGACACGGCCTGGCATTCGGACGTGGTCTTGCCCCTGTCGACCTATCTGGCCCGTGAAAGCATCATCGCCGGTAAAGCGGGCCTCAAACCCCAGTTCTTTGTCCGTCACCGCGTGCAGCAGCCGACATTTGATTCCAAGGCCGACTGGGAGATCCTCTGCGGCCTGGCCAAGCGCCTGGGCGTTGACCCGCTGGCTTTCGACACCATCGAAGACCTCTGGAACTACCAGCTGCAGGATACCGGCGTGAGCATTGATGACTTTCACGCCAAGGGCTTTGTGGAACTGGCCGAAAAACCTCTGTACCGCCCCATGTCCGAGATCAAGCTGCCGACTCCTTCGGGCAAGATCGAGATGGTCAGCGGTAAGTGGGCCAAGGTCGGGCATGACACCCTGCCTGCGTACATCTCTCCGGCCCGTCCGCCGCAGGGGATGTTTCGCATCGCTTTTGGCCGGGTCGGCGTGCACACCCAGGGGCACACGGTCAACAATCCCCTGCTCGCCGAGCAGATGTCAGAGAACGTGGCCTGGATCCATACCAGCAGGGCCGCGGAACTTGGCATTGCCGACGGCGACATGCTTGAGGTCTTTTCCTCCAAGGGGGCCAGCGGCAAGATCCGGGCTTTCGTGACCGACTGCGTGCATCCCGAAGCCCTGTTCATGGTGCACGGCTTTGGGCACAAGCTGCCCGTGGAATCGCGCGCCATAGGCAAGGGCGCTGCCGATCAGGAACTCATGTCCGGCGGCCTTGAGTGCTGGGACAAGGGGGGCGGAGGCATATCCATGCAGGAACATTTTGTCGGCGTGCGCAAAATCTAGGGGGCAGTGATGAGCAATTACAAAATGAAGCTGGACAAGAAGCGGTGCATTCACTGCAAGGCCTGTGAAGTGCACTGCAAGGTCAAGAACAATAATCCTGTTGGCATCAAGTACGCCGTGCACACTTCCGGCAAGCCGGAGCTTAAAGATGGCAAGGTCGTGATGAAGGCGTCTTTTCGCAGTTGCTACCACTGCGACGAACCGGCCTGCGTGGAGGCTTGTCCTACCGAGGCCATGGTGCGGCGCGAATCCGATGGGCTTGTCTACGTTATCAAGGAGCTGTGCATCGGCTGCGAGTCTTGTGTCGCTGCATGCCCGTGGAACATTCCCGTGCTGCACGAAGAGGACAATATAATCGGCAAGTGTGACTATTGCATGGATCGGCTTGATGCAGGTCTGGAGCCGGCGTGCGTGACAGCATGCACGACACATGCCCTGTGCCTGGAGCGTAAGAAATAGCATTTGTTGCTTTGACATGACAATGATCCCCTGGATTAATTACGATCCAGGGGATTTTTTTGTGTATGGCAGTGAAGCGATTATCATTTTTTGGGATAAGTTCAGACGGGATGTTTATGAACACCGTGGTGGCTTTCCTTTTTACGGCCACGCCAAGACCAGCGGGAGTTTGACTTTAGAAACGCGTCTCTGGCCTCTGCCTTCTGAACCCATTCTACTTGGAGCCCGTTTCCTGCGGGGCATACGTCCATCCATGGTCGTTGTGATAGACCATCAGTTTGGTCATGCCGCCGTCCACGGTGAAATTCTGTCCTGTGATGAAGCTGCTTTTGGGATCGCACAGGAACATCAACATGTTGACGATGTCTGCGGGAGTGCCGACACGGCCTGCAGGGTGCTGGTCGGCATCGGGACCGCCAAACTGGGCGCCGGTGGTGTCGATCCAGCCCGGGGAGATGCAGTTGACCCGCACCTTTCCGGCCAGCGTGACGGCCATGGCGTGGGTCAGAGCCGTGATGGCGCCCTTGGCCGCGGTGTAGCTCTCCGTGTCGGCCTGGCTCATCAGGTGGCGGGTGGAAGAAATGTTCACGATGCTGGCCTGCTCGGTGAAATGATCGAGAAACAGCTGGGTCAGCAGAAAGGGCGCTGTCACGCCGACGCGCAGCACGTAATTGAAATCGTCCCAGGTGCAGGTCCTGAGGCCACCCCGTGACAGGCAGGCGTTGTTGATCAGATAGTCGACAGCGCCGTGATCCGCGATGACCTGATTCGCAAAAGCACGCAGCGCGCGGTCGTCGGCAATGTCCCCCACAAAATCGTTGTTCGGCCGCACGTCGATGGTGCGCACGCAAACCCCCTGTGCGGCAAAGGCGTCACAGATCGCCTTGCCGATGCCTTGCGCGCCGCCAGTAACGACAGCAACTTTCGGTTTGTTCGACATTGATTCTCCCTGCGATGGATTGTGATTTTTCAAGTCATCCGCCACGTACATGCCCCTCTATGATGAGTACGCATCACACACAAACTCCCCCTGATCTCTCCCAATATATTCTTTCCGCGGCAAGCGATAAACTGGTCCACGAACTTTTGCCCGTGGTCCAGCCGGGACATGCGCGCCCGGCGTCCTAAAATATCCCTCAGCGAAAAGAGGAACCATGTCGTACAATGCCCGCACCGCCTTCAAGTTCAAGACCCCGTCCAACGCAGCGTTCCGTGTCTACGCCTTCTCCGGCACCGAGAAGATGCACCGGCCCTGCGAGTTCGAGATCGAACTGGTGCATGAAGCATCGAACATCGACTTTTCTAATCTGCTTGTCCAGACCGCCTGCCTGAGCGTTTCCGAATGTTATATTTTAATGAATATAGATTTAAAAGAGAAGTTGCGGGGCTGATCTAGTACAGTTCATTGATTTATATCGCATGTAATTTGCTTATTTTATTTGCCTTAATAGTTTTATTAATAATTGGATTGAAATTTCCTAATTCGGTTTTCGTAATTGTTTTTCATATACGCTTAATATTTATTATGTTTTTGCAAATTATATGACAATGGAATCCCGCGGCCGTGGAGGACGCGGTGGGATGAGTGCGTCACCGTCCATCGCTACTAAGGAAATGGCTCTGTTCCCATTCACCTACTGCGTCCGGATCGGAATCGGACGCTCTCCCGTTGTCGCTGAAACGCAATCCTACGCGATGGTGTCCTCAGCGTTCATCTGGAACCTTCCCAAAAAATCACGACTAACGTGCTGGCATGTATTGTCTTACATTCTGTCCGGCGTGACATTCTTCCTCAATCAGCATATCGAAACGTTCAGCTTTTACCCAACGCATCAATAACAAACGAATAAGAGAGTTCTGATCTCATGCTCTGGATCGCCCCTCCCGAAAAAGACAACGGTAACGCCACACTGGAAAAGAACCTCTGGGGGGCAGCCGATCAGTTTCGCGCAAATTCTGGCCTAAAGGCACAGGAATATTCGGGTCCTATTCTTGGCCTCATTTTTCTGCGCTTTGTCGAGGTGCGCTTTGCCGCGCAACGCAGTAAGCTTGAGGGTGTAAACGCCTCATCTCGACGTGGCAGCCGCGTCGAAGAACCCGCCGCTTACCATGCTGAAGGTATCCTCTATTTCGCTCTTGAAGCCCGCTTCGATTATCTGCTGACACTACCTGAAGGCGCCGATATCGGGGCCAAGGTCAATGAGGCCATGCGTGAGATCGAAAAGCACAACCCGCAGCTTGCTGGCGTGCTACCCAAAACCTACAATCTCTTCACCAGCACCTTGCTCAAGGAACTGCTGAAGAAGGTGTCCGAGATTCCAGCCAGCGTTGATTTCGACGCCTTTGGGCGCATCTACGAATATTTTCTTGGCGAGTTCGCTCGCACTGAAGGCCAAAAGGGCGGCGAGTTCTACACTCCCTCCAGCATCGTCAAACTGCTGGTCGAGATCATCGAGCCTTTTCATGGACGAATTCTTGATCCCGCGTGCGGCTCCGGCGGCATGTTTGTACAGTCGGCCCGCTTTGTCGCCGAACACAAGAAAAACCCTGCCGCCGAACTGGCCATCTGCGGTGTCGAAAAAACCGATGAAACTGGCCGCCTTTGCCGTCTCAACCTTGCCGTGCATGGACTTGAAGGTGACATCCGCCACGGCGGCAACGTCAACAGCTATTACGATGATCCGCATACCGCTACCGGGCAGTTCGACTTCGTGCTCGCCAATCCGCCGTTCAACGTCAACGCGGTTGATAAGGATAGGCTCAAAGACATGGTCGGCCCCGGCCGCCGCTTTCCAGTTGGCTTGCCGCGCTCCGATAACGCTAACTACCTTTGGATTCAGCTTTTCTACTCTGCCCTTAACACTACAGGCCGCGCCGGCTTCGTCATGGCCAACTCGGCTTCCGATGCCCGCTCTTCCGAGCAGGAGCTGCGGCAAAAGCTGATCGAGGCGCGGGCCGTGGATGTCATGGTCGCCGTTGGCCCCAACATGTTCTACACCGTCACGCTGCCTTGCACTCTGTGGTTTTTCGACAAGGGCAAGGCAGATGCCCCTCGTGCGAATACAGTACTCTTCATCGACGCCCGCCACATCTACCGTCAGATCGACCGCGCCCATCGCGAATGGACGTCGGCGCAGATCGGTTTCATAGCAAACCTCGTGCGCCTTTATCGAGGCGAGGCGCTGGATCTGACCGTCGGCGGTGACGAAACGGCGGCCAAGCTCAAGCAAGTGTTTGGCGACACGTCCGCCTATGCCGACGTGCCCGGCCTGTGCAAGGCGGCGACGATTCAAGAGATCGAGGCCCAGGGCTGGTCCCTCAACCCCGGTCGGTACGTCGGCGTCGCGCCGGGCGAGGAGGTCAGCGACGAGGATTTCAAGGAACAGCTTGAAGCCTTGAACGAGGAATTGGAAAGCCTGAACGTCCAAGCGCGGGAATTGGAAAGCATCATCGCCAAGAATATTGCGGAGATACTGGAAGCATGAAAACCGAACTTGTGCAGAGCCTTACCGAAAATTTTGAAGCGCACGCCCAGCAAACAGAGAGCGGCGTTGAATACTGGCTGGCCCGCGACCTCCAGCATCTGCTGGGCTATGGAGAGTGGCGAAACTTCAAGACGACGATCACCAAGGCAAAAACTGCGTGCGAGGTTTCCGGCCACCCAGTGGGTGACCATTTTGTTGACGTCAGCAAAATGGTCGATCTTGGCTCCGGCAGTCAGCGCGAAATAGAAGACCTCATGCTGACCCGCTATGCCTGTTACCTCGTCGCACAGAATGGTGACACTCGAAAACAGCAAATCGCCTTCGCCCAAACCTACTTCGCTCTTCAGACCCGCCGCGCCGAATTGATCGAACAGCGTCTGCTGGAATCCGAGCGCGTCAGCGCACGCAAGAAGCTCAGTGCGACCGAGAAGGAACTCTCCGACGTCATTTTCGAGCAGACCGGCGGAAATCAAAATTTTGCGCTCATTCGCAGCAAGGGTGACCAAGCCCTGTTCAGCAAGAATACGCAGGCCATGAAAGCGCAATGGAAGGTGCCCGACAACCGTCCACTGGCCGATTTTGCGCCGACGATTGTCCTGAAGGCCAAGGACTTTGCCGCAGAGATCACCATTTTCAATGCCCGCGAACACGGCATGGCCAGCGAATCCGCCATTTCGCGGGAGCACGTCACCAACAACCAGGCTGTGCGCAACACGCTGCTGGAACGCGGTATCCGGCCAGAGTCCCTGCCGCCTGCTGAAGACGTGAAGAAGGTGGAACGACGGTTGGCGTCCGAGGAAAAGAAGTCGCTCAAAAATTCCGGCGCGTTGGCGGGGGAGGAGTGAGGATGGGTGCTTGGCAATCCATGCCGCTTGGAAAGGCCCTGACGTTTCAGCGTGGATTTGACATCACCAAGAGTGAACAGCGTGATGGTCCGTATCCAGTTATTCAAAGAAGTCCTTGTGCTTAACTGGCGGCAGAAGTCATCGGCTCGTGCTCAACTAAAGATGACCATCGAAGACGCTCTCGATGTAGGCCTGCCACGGGCATACAATGTTGCGCTGTACAAGCATAAGTGTTCAGCAGTGTTTGAGCATGTATATGAGAGTTACCCAGAACTGAATTCCGGCGTGTACGCGAGGTCTGCTTAATTCTCTCAATGGTTTTGAGCATCCTGGTTGGTGTCGTCGCTCTAATTGAGAGCATGAGAGAGCAAACGGTTCAACGCAAGCTTGCGGCACATCAACGCTGGAGAAGATTAAGCGCCAGACATATAGCGGACATCAAACAAAAAAGCCGTCATTTCTGACGGCTTCGTTGTTTCGGCATTCAAGTAAACTTTTAGTTTTTTCAAGCGTTTAAGTGGTGGAGCTACGCGGGATCGAACCGCGGACCTCTTGAATGCCATTCAAGCGCTCTCCCAGCTGAGCTACAGCCCCACAACGCGAAGCTGCCTTTTGATATAAACGTCAGTGGCTGTCAACAGGAAAAATTGTCATACGCTGAAGTATGGCGCTAAGGGTGCGTCCCTGATAGGGGGGCTTGACGAATCCGGTTCTCCCGGTCTTTGCCGAAACGGCATCGAAGGGCGGGACATGCGGCCGGGGCGGGCTTTTATGGTGCTCTGTGCGCCGAAGCCGTCGCAACCTCAGCGGAGAAATATTTGATGCGCATGTTTTTGAGAATGCTTGTGTTTACATTTTTTTGCGTCTGTGCACCGGGATCGCTTTCGGCTGCGGAAAAAGAACCCGGACAGTGGGAGATCGACATGGAGCATTCCACCGTCGGGTTCCGCATCCGCCATATCGTGGGCTATGTGCCCGGCGTGTTCAGCCGTTTTTCCGGGCAGGTGGAGTACGATCCGGTCCGGCCCGAGAACAGCCAGTTTTATCTGCTCATAGACAGCTCAAGCGTGCATACCGGCGTGCCAGCCCGCGACGAGCATCTGCGCAGCCCGGATTTTCTGGACGTGGAACGCTCGCCCAAGATGATCTTTTCTTCCAGGAAAGTCCTGCGCGAGGACGGAGGCAGCCTTGTGGTGGTCGGCGATCTGACCATCCGCGACGTCACCGCCGAGGTCCTAGTTTCTCTTCAAATCCTGGGCATCGCTGATCATCCCTTCGCGGACAAGATGCCCGGAGTCAGGGTGCTCGGCCTGCATGCCTCGTTTTCCATCAATCGCCTGGATTTCCACGTCGGCTCGGAAGAGTGGACCCGCATGGGGATCATGGGCGAAACAATCGACCTGACTATCGACATGGAACTGCTGCAACGTTAGGATTGTCCGGTCCGGGTTGTCCCGGCCATCCTGTGCGCAGCCAGAGGAAGCATGGACAGTCTTGAGATTCATCTCCATCACGTCGACGTGGATCTGGGAACAGCCCGCATTCTGCACGACCTGAACCTGAGCATTGCCGGGCGCGAGCATTTCGCCGTGCTTGGTGACAACGGGGCGGGCAAGACCACCTTGCTGCGCCTGCTGGTCGGCGAGCTGTGGCCCTCGCAGCGAAGCAGCGGCCAGCGCATTTACAGGTTTTTCGGGGAGGACTCATCCTCGCCCATCGGCGTGCGTCCCCATGTACGCCTGGTCACGCCGTCCATGGCGGACTGGTACCAGCGCCACGACCTGCGTGTGCCGATCTGGGAAGTCATCTGCGCTGGTCTGCGCAACACACCTTTTCTCTACCATGAAGCATCCGAGGCCGAGCGCGAAAAAGCCCGGACCCTGGGGCTCGAAATGGGGCTGGGCCTCGTGCTGGACCGCCCCATGCGCTCCGTGTCCACAGGCCAGGCCAAGCGCGCCCTTCTGGCCCGGGCGCTGATCGCCGAGCCTTTGCTTCTTGCCGTTGACGAACTGACTCAAGGACTTGATCGTCAGGGTCAGTTGCGCCTGCTTGAGGCCCTGGATCGCATCGCAGCCGCGGGCCGCACCCGTCTTCTGGTCAGCGGCCACGGCCTGCTGCCCGTGCCCGAAGAGGTCCGGGGGCGGATATATCTTGAGCATGGACGTCAGGTTGAAAGGCCGTCCCGGGTTCGTCCCGGCCAGCTGGACTTGCCGGACCAGCACACTCCGCTATCCCGGTCGGACACCGTGATGGAGCTTGAGTCCTGCTCCGTGGTCATGGACGGCCAGGCCGCCGTGGATACGTTAAGCTGGACCGTGCGGGCCGGGGAATGCTGGGGCGTCTTCGGGCACAACGGCTCAGGAAAATCGACGCTCCTGCAGCTCATCACCGGATACCGCCGCCCCTGGCCGGGAGGCGAGACGCGGTGGTTCGGCCGCTCGGGGCTTACGCGCATGAGGCAGATCCGCAGCCGCATCGGCGTCCTTGCGCCCTGGATCGGGGAACGCATCGAACCGTCCACCGCTTGTCGCGATGTGCTGCTTTCGGGTCTTTGCGACGGCCTCGGTGTGCATCGCGGACTTTCCGCGGCGCAGATACGGCAGGTCGAAGAGATGGCCCGGGCCTGGGGCATGGAAGAATGGCTGGAGCGCCCCCTCGGTTCCCTGTCCTACGGCCAGGCGCGTCAGGTCATGCTGGCCCGGGCTGTGGCGCATGCACCGGAACTGCTGGTTCTGGACGAACCTTTTTCCGGCCTCGACGCGTCCTGGCAGGTGCGCATGGTCGAGTTGCTGCAGCACTGGACCGCCAAGGGCCGGACTCTGGTGCTGGCCACCCATTCTCCGGAGCACATGGACGGTCTGCTGACCCACGGGCTCGTCCTTCAGCAGGGGCAGTGCGTTGCAGCGGCGCAATGGCCCGCGTTGCCGCACCATCCAGCCTTTGCCTCCCTTTTTGAAGCACCGGGACAGCTGCGAGACGGATCATGAAAATCGTCTGCGTGCACTCAAGCCTTGGCAAAGCTCTGTCCGACCTCGGACATGACGTGCTGGAGCTGCGTCCGGGACCGGGCATCGTGCGTCTTGCTCCGCTTCTGGGCGAATTTGTCCCTGACCTGCTCATTCAGCAGGAGTCCCTTGGGCCCCGGACGCTCATAATCGACCTGCCCGCGATGTCCTGCCACAAGGTGTTCTGGTCCATCGACACGCATCTGAACAGCTTCTGGCATCTCTATTATGCCCGTCTCTTCGATCTTTTCTGCACGACCCAGAAGCATTGGCAGATCTGGTTCCGGGAGCGGGGCATCCCCGGCGTCCAATGGCTGCCCTGGTACGGTTCGCAGCGTGGCCTTACCCCCTGGGATCAGCGGCGCAAGGGCATGGGTTTCGTTGGACGGGTCACCCCGGAGCGGCCTGTGCGGGGCTGGTTCCTCGACTGGCTCGGGGAGCTTGGGACCGTGGAGCGGCGCGGGGATCTCGGCTTTGCGCCCATGCTCGATTTTTACGACCACAGCCGCATCGTGCCCAACGAATCCATTTACAATGAGGTGAACTTCCGTCTGTTCGAGGCGGCGTCCTGCGGCTGCGCGGTGGTCAACCCGGCGGTACCGGGGCTCGAAGACCTGTTCGTCCTGGGCGAGGAAGTGGCTGTGTACAGGGATGGGGCGGAGCTGGGTTACTGGGTCGGACGTCTGCAGCGTGACGACCTCCTGGCGCGCAGCATGGGGCTGAGGGCCAGGGCGCGGATCTCGCGCGAGCATCTGCCGGAGCATCGCGCTGGAGCCCTGCTGGACGCGGCTCAGGCCTCCGGCGCACTGTCCGTGCGGGGCGCTGATGCGGAAACGGCGTGGTGGCTGACCCTGTACCATCTGTGGGAGGCTGGCCGCCTGGACATGGACCGGGAGGCAGTGCTGCGGGGGTTGGGTGCGCTGCCTCTGACCGACGAGATCCTGGCCGTGCTGTTGCGTCTGCGGGCCAGTCAGGGGCAGGAGGAGTTCATGCGTCTGGCTGTGCCCGTGGCGGAAAAAGAGCAGTACGCGGCCTTTTTGGGTGTCAATCTGGCTGGCGCCATGGGGGCGCTTTTATTTGGGGAAGTGCGGCTGTCGCGCCATTTTTTCCTGCGTCACAAGCGCTATTGCGCTCCTTCAACTCCGGATCCGGGAACCACGCCGCTTTCCATTTGCCTTGCCTGGGCCAGGGAGCTACAACGCTTGGGGCAGGATTTCAGGCCGGGGTTTGTTTTCAATCCCAAAAAGCATCTGCCGGCATCGAGCCTGGAGTGCCTGGTGCAGGCCAGCGAATTCGCCCCGGACAATGCCGACGTGTACCGCGAGATGGCCAGGCTTCTCGCCCGCCACAGTGGTTGGGACGGCCTGCGGCTCAAGGCCATGTCCTACCTGTCCCTGCGCGAGCGCACGAACTGGCGGCTGACGCAGGAGCTGGGAGCGGCCGATTGCCGCGCTTTTCGAGTGCGGCAGGGTCTGGAAGAGCTGCTCTTTGCCCAGGGCGAAGCCCTGCTCCAGGGGCAGGAGGCGCGGTTCTGGCGCAGGCTGGAAGCCCATGACCGCTCCGGACGGATCACGGACATGCTCTGTGCGCTGGCTTCGGCAACGCACGCACCATAAGAGAGGGATATGCTCGAAACATTGCGCATTCGCAATCTGGCCCTCATCGACGATGTGGAGCTTGAATTCTGCCCAGGACTGAACGTGCTCACGGGCGAATCCGGGGCGGGCAAGTCCTTTATCCTGCGCGCCCTGGATTTCATTCTGGGCGAACGCATCGCCGCCGACCTGGTCCGACCTGGTCGCGACAAGGCCCTGGTCGAGGCCGTATTCCGTCTGGACGGCGAAGAACTCTTCCTGCGGCGCGAGCTGTCGGCCAAGACCGGCCGCAGCCGTCTCTTCATCAACGACGACCTGGGCTCCCAGGAGCGCCTGGCCGAACTCCGTCCCCGGCTTCTGATGCACACCAGCCAGCACGGACAGCAGCGCCTGCTCTCGCCCGAGCACCATGTCGAGATTCTGGACGCGTTTCTGAGCGATCCCATCGTGCTCACCGCCCAGCGGGAGGCCCGCGATGCCCTGCACGATATCCTGGCACGCACGGCCGAGGTGCGGCGGCGCATGGCCGGGTTGCAGGAGCGGAGGGAATTTCTGGAATTTCAGCTGGCCGAGATCCGCAAGGTCGACCCCCGGCCCGGCGAGGAGGAAGAACTCCTGCGTCAGCGCGATGCGGCGCGTCTGGTTGGAAAGACGCGCGAACTGGCGGACGAGGCGCAGGGGTTGCTCCTGGGCGAGAACGGTCTGCAGGACACGCTAACGTCTCTGGAGCGGGCTCTGGCCGGGCTTGGCGAGGCGGACGAAAGTTTTGGCGAGCATGCCAGGGAGGTCGGGCGCTTCCGCGACGGCCTGTCCGACATGGCGCGCGACCTGCGAGCCCTTGATTCCCGCCGTGGCGAGGATTTTGACGTCGAAAAGGTGGAGAAACGTCTGTGGGAGCTGCAACAGTTGCAGCGCAAATTGAAGCGCTCCCTGGATTCCATAGTGGCGCTTGGTGAGGAGATCGAGGAAAATCTCTCTTTTCTGGACGAAAGCGGACTCGCGCTCAAGCGCTTGGAAAAGGACGAGGCCCTGGCTGCGGGCGTCCTGTCCCAGACCACGGACGCCCTCAACTCGGCCCGGCAAGCAGCGGCGTCGGATCTGACCCGCGGCCTTGAAAGCGAACTGGTCAATCTGGGTTTTTCCGAGCATTTGCGGGTGCTGGTAGATTTTCGGGCCCAGACCATACACCCGGGCATTGACGAGCTCCGGCCCCGCTTTTTGTGGGTGCCAAACCCCGGCCTGGACGCCCAGCCCCTGGACCGCATCGCCTCCGGCGGCGAGCTGTCGCGTTTCCTGCTGGCCGTGGTCAGCCTGCGTACCCGGGAACAGCTACCGGCCCTGCTTTTCGACGAGGTCGATTCAGGTATCGGCGGCCAGACTCTGATCAAGGTTGCCGAACGCATCCGCCACCTCTCCGAGCGCCAGCAGGTCATCCTCATTACCCACTGGCCGCAATTGGCCCGCATGGCCGACGAACATTTCGCCATCCGCAAGGAGGTCCACGACGGCGTGACCTACACCTTGTGCGCAAGCCTTTCCAAGCCCGAGCGCCAGACCGAACTGGCGCGCATGGTGGGAGAGGCCTCACCATCCATCCCTGAGCCAGGACGCATGTCCGGGAATCTGATATGATCGACAGTCAAACACCATGCCGGGATCTGGAGGTCATCTCCTGTCAGCCCGGAAGCGAACCTTCGCTTATCAACCTTGTCCTGTCCGCGCCGGGTTGGACCTGCAAGCCCGGCCAGTTTGTCATGCTGCGCCCCGCGCACTGGGGCGCGGAACTGATCTGGCCACGACCTTTTTCCGTCTGCGACGTGTCCGATGAGGGCTTGCGCATCATTTTTCAGACCGTCGGGCGCGGCACGCGCAAGCTGGCCGAGCTTGCGCCTGGGCAGAAAGTCACGGTCTGGGGGCCGCTGGGGCGCTGGTTCCGCATCGACGAGACCCGCCCCAACCTGATTCTGGCCGGAGGCGTCGGCATCGCCCCCTTTGTCATGCTGGCCAGGCGCGAGAAAACGGACAACCTGTCCATGCTCTTCGGGCATCGGCTGGATCTTGAGCATTACCCCTACGCCGAGATTGCGGCCCGCATCAAAAGCGAGGCCATGCAGCAGAAGGCCGTGGCCGACATCGCGGTCTTCGAAACGGTGCTGTCCGAGCGCATCAAGGCTCTGGCCGGAGTAGGCCAGGTGCTGGCCTGCGGACCGGAGCCCATGCTCAAGGTAGTGCGCAAATACTGTCTTCTCCATGGCACGGATGGGCAGGTTTCCCTCGAAAATCGAATGGGTTGCGGAGTGGGCGCGTGCCTTGGCTGTGTCTGCAAAACCGTGGCGGGGGACTATGTGCAAAGTTGCGTGCACGGCCCCGTCTTTGACGTGCGCGACATCGAGTTGGGGGAATAGTCATGGATCAAACAGTACATCTTGGACCCCTGACACTTAAAAATCCGATCATCACCGCTTCAGGCACGTTTGGCTACGGACTGGAGTTCATGCGCTACGGCGACCTGTCCGCATTGGGCGGAATCTGCCTCAAAGGCATTTCCCTGGCCCCGCGTGCAGGCAACCCCATGCCACGCATCGCCGAGACTCCCTGCGGCATGCTCAATGCCATCGGACTGCAGAACGTGGGCGTCGAGAAGTTTCTCAAAGAGAAGCTGCCCTACATCCCGGCAGGCGCGACGCTCATCGCCAACCTCTACGCGCAGACTGCAGAGGATTTCGGGGAACTGGCGGCCATTTTTTCCGGGCAGGACAAGATCGCGGCCCTGGAGGTCAACATCTCCTGCCCCAACGTGCGCGAGGGCGGGGTGCAGTTCGGGCAGGACCCGCACATGGCCGCGCAGGTTGTCAGCGCGGTCAAGAAGCGGGCCGGGACCAAGCCGGTCATGGTCAAGCTCAGCCCCAACGTGACCGACGTGCGCGTCATCGCCAAGGCGGCCGTGGATGCGGGTGCGGACATGCTGTCCCTCATCAACACGCTCGCGGGCATGGCCGTGGATATCCGCAAGCGCAATAGCCGCCTGGCCAACGTGGTTGGCGGGCTCTCGGGCCCGGCCATCAAGCCCGTGGCCCTGCGCATGGTTCATCAGGTCGTGCAGGCCGTGAACGTGCCGGTCATCGGCATGGGCGGCATCGTCAGCGCTGAGGATGTGTTGGAATTTATTCTGGTGGGGGCGCACGCGGTGCAGATAGGCACCTACAATTTCATGCGCCCCGACAACGCCTTCCGCTTGGTGGAAGAGGTGCAGGTGCTGGCCGAGTCTCTGGGCATAGAGTCATGGGACGACTACCGGGGGACGCTCAAGGTGTAGGGCGCGACGCGGATATCCGGGGAGTGGAAAAGGCGGGGATCCATGTCCTTTCAGAACGCGTTGCCCACTATCGAAGCACTCCCAAGGAGGGGAAGGATGATCAAAAGATTCTGCGACATCTGCGGGGTGGAGATCCAGGGCCTTAAGGACGGGATCTACGAGGAGCGCTATACGCTGGTCATCGAGGACCCGGCCAACCTGACCCGTCTGGGCGGGCAGCTGGGCAAGATGAATCCGGTCATCGAGATGAAGCTCCAGAACAGCAACAATACCGACATCTGCCGTGAATGCCTGGAAAAAATTCTGATCAAGGAATTCCATCGCCGGGCGGCGTCAAAGGAATAGGATCGGTGGAAGCGGTTTGCATCCTCCGGTGTTGAGGCTGCTCAGGCAAATTTCGCCAAGACGAAGCGGCCGAATGATTCAGTTTTTGCGCAGCACCGCGCCGTAGAAGAATTCCCCCAGCGCTTCCGCCGGATCGCTTTGCGCTTGTCGCAAGCTGGTGAATTCGGGGTGCCTGAGCGTGAAGCGCTCGATCTGCCTTTCGTTTTCCTCGGGATTGAGGGTGCATGTCACGTAGGCCAGACAACCTCCTGACGATAGCAGGGCGGCAGTGGCTTCGAGAATCTGCTCCTGCAGGTTGACCAGCCCTGCACAGTCTCCTGCCGTGCGCTTCCATTTGATGTCCGGCCGCCGGGACAGGACTCCAAGGCCCGAGCAGGGCACATCGAGAAACACGGTGTGCGGTGTTTGCCGCAGGGACCAGGGGCCCTGGCCCTGGGCCCGGAAAGCCGGCACATCGAAACCCAGCCTCGCGCCTTCAGCTTTGAGTTGCCTGAGGCGGAAGACATTGATGTCCGAGGCCCACACGCTCTTGCCCGCCTCCGACAGCAGGTACGTCTTCCCGCCGCGACCGGCGCAGGCGTCGAGCACAGGGGAGGGCCAATAAGCCATGCCAATGGCGTCCATGATCTTCTGGGCGGCCAGGCTCTGGCGGGTCGCCGACCCTTCGGCCACGGCCTGCGCCAGAAAATCCGGCCACTGCGGCAGCGCAAATCCCCACTCCGACGAATTCTGGGCCAAAGGCCTTAAACTGTCCCGCACCTCTTCGGCGCGGGTATGGGCGCGGTTGACCCGCACCCCGAGCGGCGGCGTGGTGATGCTCGCCTGCAGAAAGGCGTCGGTCCGCTCCTTGCCGTAGCCGTCCAGCCACAAGCGGACCAGCCACTGCGGGCAGGAATACCAGGCTGCCAGGTATTGATCGTGGCCGATGGTCTTGGTCTGGTAATAATCCGGAAAGCGTGGCGCCAGACCCAGGCGCAGCAGGCTGCGTAGCACGCCGTTGGCCACCCGGCCCATGGTCGCATCCAGGCGTTCGCGCACCAGGCTCACCGCCCAGTCGAGGGTGGCGTAGTCCGGAATGCGGGTCAAAAACAGGAGCTCGTACATGGCCACGCCAAGGATCCGCTTCAGGATCGGCGAGGTCTGGTGAGGGTTTTTGAGCAGCTGGGAAAGAAGAAAGTTGATGCGTCCGCGCATGCGCAGATACCCGTAGGCCAGTTCCGTGGCCAGACCCTTGTCCGGTCCGGCAGGCACGGGGCTGAGCGCATCATCCACGGCGGCCTGCAGGTCCTGTTTGTTGTCCAGGGTGCGGCGCAGGATGTCGAGGGCCAGGCGGCGGGCTGTTGGCGTGCTCATGTCAGGAACTCTTTGATGGCCCATTCGACCTTGTCCAGGGCCACGTCAGTGTCCAGGCAGGGCCCGAAGGGCCGGGCATTGAGGATGCCGTACACGGGCAGGGGATGGGTGTCCTGGATGCCGCTGGCCAGGTCGCGTTCGCAGGCCACGGCGATGATAAGCCCCGGCCTGTGCTGGACCACGATGCGCCGGGCGATGGTCCCGCCCGTGGCCACGGCCAGCTTGATGCCGTACTTGTCGCGCAAGTGCAAAAGGCCCGCCAGGGCGCAGTCCCCGCAACGCTTGCAATTGTCGATGTCGTAGGTCAGCCGGAATTTGCAGCGGCTGTTCTGGATGCAGTGCGGCATGAGCAGCAGGATCTTTTCCGCCGGGTAGCGGTGTCCCTCGCCACGGACCAGTTCATTGTTGACCTTGATGAAGGAGGCCCGGACCGTCTGTTTCGGGATACCGACGAAGCGGCCGAGCAGGGTCATGAGCGGCAGGAAAAGCTTGACCGTGACGCCGCGCAGACGCTTGGCGAAGAGCACCGGGCGACCGAGCAGGATATTGAGGACCAGGGCCAGGGCCGCCCAGCCGATGGCCAGGATGAGCCCTGCGGTGATGAAACCCAGAATCCAGGGGGCCAGGGGGTGGATGGTCGTCAGACCGACGAAGGGGACGATCCACAACAGGGCGATGAAAGCGCAGAGGAAGACCGACGATCCGGTGATGAGCCCGATGAAGACCCGTTTGCGGGTCTGAAAGGAGTCCCGGATTTCCTGTTCCAGGGGGCTTTTGGTCTTGGTGCTCCTGGTGCTGGGCATAAGGTTATTCGCCGGGGCAGGACGGTTCGGGTTTGAGCAGATGATCGCCGGAGCAGCGGCTCAAGTATCCGCAATAGAATTCCCGCCCGCGCAGGGGCTTGCTGTTTGCGGGTTTGATGACCGGCACCGCGTAGAGACGGTCGCTGCAGGCGATAAGCACGTTGTCATCGGACACACCATGGATTTCGCCGGGCTCCACGCCCGCAGGCAGCAGCCCTGCAATGGCTCCGGGGTGCACGGTCAGACGCAGGGTTTTGTCCGGCATTCCGTTCCAGTCGAACCAGGAACCGGGCCAGGGGAAAAGGCCCCGGATGCGGTTGTGCACGACCAGGGCAGGCTGGTTCCAGTCGATGCGCCCCTCTTCCTTGGACAGCTTGGCCGCATAGGTGGCCCGGGCATGGTCCTGGGGGATGCGCACCAGGCGGCCCTGATCCATCTTTTCCAGGGCTTCCACCAGCAGTTTGCCGCCCATCTCGGCCAGTTCGTCGTGCAGGGTCTGGGCGGTGTCGTTTATGCCGATGGCCCGGCTGCGCTGCAGCAGGATGTCGCCGGTGTCCAGGCCCGCCTCCATCTGCATGATGGTGATGCCGGTCACGGGTCGCCCGTCCATGATGGCGCGCTGGATGGGGGCCGCGCCCCGGTATTCGGGCAAAAGCGAGGCGTGGACGTTGATGGAGCCAAGCCTGGGGATGGCCAGCACCGATTTGGGCAGGATGAGCCCATACGCCGCGACGAGGAGCAGGTCGGGCGAGAGCGCTGCCAGTTGGTCCACATCGGCCTGGTCCTTGAAGTTCAAGGGCTGGAACACGGGCAGTCGCGATTCCATGGCCAGCAGCTTGACCGGCGGCGGGGTGCAGACCTGCCCCCGGCCGCAGGGGCGGTCGGGCTGGCTGTAGACGCCGACGATATCGCATTCGCCCCAGTCCAGCAGGTGTCTCAAGGACGCGGCCGCAAAATCCGGCGTGCCCATGAACACGACTTTTAATCTTCGTTTTTCTCTTTCA
The DNA here is from genome assembly GCA_018902545.1 of Pseudomonadota bacterium. GTDB lineage: Bacteria > Desulfobacterota > Desulfovibrionia > Desulfovibrionales > Desulfomicrobiaceae > Desulfomicrobium. The sequence continues at coordinate 136,545 of JAHIQM010000020.1, forward strand.
GCCATTTTTTGAGCTTTCTTTCATACAGGGTGCGCTTCAATTTGCTGATCTTGTCGATGAACAGCACGCCGTCAAGGTGATCAACCTCGTGCTGCAGACAGATGGCCATAAGGTCGTCCGCATCCATTTCCACAGGATTCCCGTCCAGATCAAGGGCGGAAAGGCGCAACCGCTCGGCGCGTTTCACCGTGGTGCGGTAGCCGACGACGGACAGGCAGCCTTCCTCGGAGTCCACTTCGCCCTCAAGGTCCGACAGCACGGGATTGACGAAGACGTGCGGGTCTTCGCGCTTGTCCGGGCCGCTAAGGTCCACGGTGATGAGGCGGATGCTCTCCGACACTTGCGGTGCGGCAAGGCCAATGCCCTTGTCCTTGTACATGAGCTCGAGCATCTCGGCGGCCAGGGCTCGTATTTCGTCCGAGATCTCTAGCACCGGCGCGGCCTTTTTGGCCAGTACCGGGTTGGGATAGGTGATGATCGTTCTCGACATAATATTACTCTTTGGGCTTTTCCCGCAGGCGCAGGCCCAGATCGCGCAGCTGCGTGTTTTCCACCGCCGACGGGGCCTCGGTCATGAGGCAGGTCGCTTTCTGGGTCTTGGGGAAGGCGATGACGTCGCGGATGGAGCGGGCTCCGGTCAAAAGCATGATCAGACGGTCCAGGCCGAAGGCGATGCCGCCGTGGGGCGGTGCGCCAAATACCAGGGCATCGAGCAGGAATCCGAACTTGGCCTGCGCTTCTTCTTCATTGATCCCCAGGGCGGAAAACATCTGCTGCTGCGTTTCGGGATTGTGGATGCGGATGGACCCGCCGCCGACTTCGGTGCCGTTCAGCACGAGGTCATAGGCGCGGGCCACGGCCTTGCCCGGATCGGCCGTCAGGGAGGCCAGATCCTTGGGCGCGGTGAAGGGGTGGTGCATGGCCACCCAGCGCTTGGCCTCGGGATCCCATTCCAGGAGCGGGAAGTCCGTGACCCACAGGGGCGCGAAGGTGCCTTCGGGGATCAGACCGAAGCGTTCGCCGAGCCTCAGGCGCAGGTTGCCGAGCGCGCTGTTGACCATTTCCGGCGCTCCGGCCTGGAAAAAGACGATGTCGCCGGGCTTTAAGTTCAAGGCATCGGTCAGTCCAGCGCGTTCGGCGTCGCTCAGGAATTTGGCGATGGGGGACTGCCAGCCGTCCTCCTTGATCTTGATCCAGGCCAGGCCCTGGGCACCGTAGATTTTGACGAACTCGGTGTAGTCGTCGATCTCCTTGCGCGAGAGCTCCGCCCCACCGGGCACGGGCAGGGCCTTGACCAGGGCGGCCGTGGCGAAGAGCTTGAACTCGGAGCCGCGCACGATCTCGGTCACTTCCGTGAGTTTCAAGTCAAAGCGGATGTCCGGCTTGTCCACGCCGTATTCGGCCATGGCCTGCGCGTATCCCATGCGCGGGATGGGCAGGGAGAGCTCCTGGCCCAGGGATTCGTGCAGCACGCGGGCAATCATGCCCTCGGCCATGTCCATGACCTGCTCTTCGTCCACGAAGGACATCTCGATGTCGATCTGGGTGAATTCGGGCTGGCGGTCGGCGCGCAGGTCCTCGTCGCGGAAGCATTTGACGATCTGAAAATAGCGGTCCATGCCGCCGCACATAAGGAGCTGCTTGAAGAGCTGGGGCGACTGCGGCAGGGCATAGAACTGGCCCTGGTTGACGCGGCTTGGCACCAGGAAGTCGCGTGCGCCTTCGGGGGTGGACTTGGTCAGCACCGGGGTCTCGATCTCCAGGAACCCAAGCTCGTCGAGGTAGCGGCGCACGGACTGGGAGACGCGGCTCCTTAAGATCAGGTTGTCGGCCATGGCCTTGCGGCGCAGGTCCAGAAAACGGTATTTGAGGCGCAGGTTCTCGGACACGTCGACCCTGTCCTCGATGGGGAAGGGCGGGGTCTTGGCCGTGTTCAGAAGCTTGAACTCGGTCACGTAGACTTCGATGGCACCCGTGGCCAGTTTGGTGTTGACCATGTCATCGGGGCGCGCGCGGACCATGCCCTTGATGGCCAGCACGAATTCCGTACGCAACACGTGGGCGCGGGCGTGGGCCTCGGGAGCGACCTCGGGGGAGAAGACGACCTGGGTCAGGCCGTGGCGGTCGCGCAGGTCGATGAAAATCAGTCCGCCGTGGTCGCGGCGGTACTGCACCCAGCCCATGAGGCAGGCTTCCTGTCCCAGTTGCTGTGGTCCGAGGCCTGCGCAGGTGTGGGTTCTGCGCCATCCGTCGAGGGAGTCCATCCCGAGTTCCGTGTTTCTGTCATCCATATATGTTCCTCGCTTGGGTACGATAAGCTGCAAATTCGCGGTGTAAAGACTTACGGCTTGCGAAAGCCCAGGGCCTGTTCCAGGTCATCCTGGCCGATATTCTTCTGCACACCCGTGGCCATGTCCTTGACCACGATCTGGCCCTTCTCCATTTCGTCCTGGCCCAGGATCAGGCAGGTCTTGACGCCGAGCTTGTTGGCCTGGCGCATCTGCGCCTTGATGCTGCGGGCTTCGAAGGAGACCTCTCCGGCAAAGCCCCGCTCGCGCAGGCGCTGGGCCAGGAGCAGGGCCGTGTTCAGGGCACGGGAGTCGAGCACGGCCAGATAGAAGTCCGGAGCCGGAACATGGGCTTCTCCGTACAGGAGGGCCAGGCGTTCCATGCCACAGGCGAATCCGATGCCCGGTAGATCCGGTCCGCCGAGCTGCTTGATGAGCCCGTCGTAGCGCCCTCCGCCGGCCACGGCGGTCTGGGCACCGATCTCACCGGAAACGACTTCGAAGGTGGTGCGCTGGTAATAGTCCAAGCCTCGCACGAGGCGGTCGTTGAGGCGGTACGGCAGGCCCGCGCTGTCCAGGATGTCGCGCACCTGGACGAAATGCTCGGCACACCCCGTACACAGGGATCCGGCGATGCTCGGCGCGTTCTCAACCAGCGCCTTGCAGGCCGGAACCTTGCAGTCAAGCACGCGCAGGGGGTTGGTTTCCGATCTGCGCTTGCAGTCCTCGCAGAGCTCGGTGTGGTCGATGGTTGAGAGGAAGTCGCGCAGTCGCTGGTGAAAGACCGGCCGGCACTCGGGGCAGCCCAGGGAGTTCAGCTCCAGGGACAGGTTTTTGAGGCCCAGCTTGTTTAAAAAGGTCCAGAGCATGAGCACGACCTCGGCGTCGGCCTGGGGCGCGTCTGTGCCCAGGACCTCTACATCGAGCTGATGAAACTGGCGTAACCGGCCTTTCTGCGGCCGTTCGTAGCGGAACATGGGGCCGCAGGCGAAAAGCTTGGTAGTGCCCTCAGCGCTGCCCTGGCCCGACTCGATGAAGGCGCGCAGCACCCCGGCTGTTGCTTCGGGGCGCATGGTCAGCGAGCGGCCTTTGCGGTCGGCGAAAGTGTACATTTCTTTTTGTACGACATCGGTTTCTTCGCCGATGGAACGGGCGAAGAGCTCTGTTTTTTCCAGGATGGGCACGCGGACCTCCTGGCATCCGTACGCGCCGAAAACCTGGCGGGCCAGGTTTTCCATCAGAGTGTGAACCGTGCTCTCCGGGCTGAAGAGGTCAGAAAAGCCTTTAATTTTCTGAATTTTAGACATAGAAAATAAGCGTCCTTGACGAATGGGATGGATGGTGCGCGCCTTTGGTCAGGCTCCGTTTGCGACGGGGCGGGACTTGCGGCACTGTGCATGGGGAAACTGAATTGGTTAATTGATGAGTTCATGATTGTCAAAGATGGAGGTCCAATGTTCAAGGCAGTGTCGGTTGTGGGGTTTAAAAAATCGGGCAAGACGACGCTGGTGCTCGAACTCGCCAGGGAATTGACCGCCAGGGGCCGGAAAGTGGCGGCGGTCAAGTTTACGCACCATGGGCTGGATCTGGATGGCACGGATACCGCCCGTTTCGCACAGGAGTGCGTCAGCGTGGCCGGCATCGGCCCCAGAACCACGACCCTGCTCTGGAATTCGGCCCGCCAGCTGCAAGACATCCTGCCTCTCCTGGGCGCGGACATAGTTCTCGTCGAAGGGGGCAAGTCCCTGACCTGGCTGCCTCGGTTCGTGGTCCTTGGCTCCGGTGAGGACGAGACCACGCTGGCAAACGGGCTGGCCCTGGCAACGTGGGGAGCAGGAGAGCTGGACGGGGTGCGCAAGGCCGGGTCCGTGGCGGAGCTTGCCACGTTGGCCGAAAGTCGGGCTTTTTCCCTGCCCGGTCTTGATTGCGGCGCGTGCGGGCGCGACTCCTGTCTTGCACTGGCCCGCGAGGTCGTGGCTGGCGTGGCGGAGCCAGAGGCCTGCACGGCCATGAACGCCAAGCTCGTGGTGCGGGTCGATGGTCGGCGTTTGGCCCTCAATCCGTTTGTGGATCGCCTGGTCACAGGGACCATTCGTGGCCTGCTGACGGAACTCAAGGGCAACGTTCCGGGGCAGAAGGTCGAGATCGTCCTTGAGTGAGGAACGTCTTTTTGGCCTTTCATGGGTGTAAATATGTTGACTCCGGGGGCTTGCGTCATAAAGGATGCTGACTGAAGAGGGGCCGGATTCCGTGTTTAAGACCGTCTGCCAGAGGGATGACTATGCGTGTGCGCGTGAAATGTTTTGCCACCCTTGCCGACCATACCCCGTCGCAAGGTTTTCTCGACCTTGAAGACGGGGCTGCAGTGGAGGCCATGCTTCCAATTCTCGGCCTTGAAGTTGCGGACATCAAGCTTGTTTTCGTGAACAGCAGGAACAGCGGCCTGGAGACGGTGCTTGCTGACGGGGACCAGGTGGGCATTTTCCCGGCGGTGGGCGGCGGATGACGGATTTTCGCGCCGCGCTGAACTCCCTGGCTTCGGAAAATGTCGAACGCCGGGTCCGCACCGTCGGTCTGGGCGAGCTTCGGCGGCTGTGCGGTGACCATGGCCTGACCCTTCCGCAGGGCGCCCGGGGCGCTCTTGAGCAGGAAATAGTGCCCTTGCCGTTTCTGAAGAACCTGCACTCCTTCTCCATCCCCGAGCAGGCCCGGCTGATGAACGCCACGGTCCTGCTGGCCGGGGCGGGAGGCCTTGGGGGCTACGTCCTTGAGCTGCTGGCCCGTTTTGGAGTTGGCCGGATCATGGTCGCGGATGGGGACGGATTCGAGGACAGCAACCTCAATCGTCAGCTGCTCTCCTCCGCCGGGAATCTTGGGCTCAACAAGGCTCGCGCAGGTGCCGAGCGGGCGCGGGAGACTTGTCCGCTGGTGACTGTCGAGCCTCTTGAATATTTTCTGGATGCCTCCAATCTGGGCGGCGTGCTGTCCGGTGTGGACGTTGTCGTCGATGCTCTGGGCGGCATCGCGCCGCGTCTGGCCCTGCACGAAGCCGCAAGCCGCGCCGGCATCGCGGTGGTGAGCGCGGCTGTGGCCGGATGGACGGCCCTGGTCGGCAGCGAACTGCCCGGACAGGTGGGCATTTCGCGTATGTGGACCGACCCTGAGGACAAGGACGCCGAGCATGTTCTGGGCAGTCTGGCACCGGCCGCATGCCTGGCGGCTTCGCTGCAGGCCGCCGAGACAGTGCAGTACCTGGCCACAGGCTCCCTGCGTCTGGCCGGGCGCATGCTGCACGCGGACCTGTCCGAATTTCGTTTTGAAATCTATGACCTTTTGTGACGGATACAGATGGACACCATTGTGCTCGCCACCGGCAATGCCGGCAAGATACGTGAACTTTCGGCCATGCTGGCCGAATTGAATCCGGACGTCCGGGTGCTCGGCCTCAAAGACTTTCCGCACATCGGCGAAATCCCCGAGACCGGCGCGACCTTCGAGGACAACGCCCGCATCAAGGCCCTGGCCGTGGCCCGGGCCACGGGGCTGGTGGCCGTGGCCGACGATTCGGGTCTGGCCGTGGACGCTCTGAACGGAGCTCCGGGCGTCTATTCGGCCCGCTACAGCGGTGATGACGCCACGGATGAGAAAAATGTAGCCAAGCTCCTGGACGCCATGAAGGACGTCGTGGACCCATGGCGCGGTTGCCATTTCGCCTGCGTTATGCTGGCGGCCACCCCCGGGGGGCGCGAGCTGATCGGTCGCGGTGCCTGGCATGGCCGGGTGATCCATGCCCCGCAAGGCGACGGGGGGTTCGGATATGATCCCGTTTTCTTCGACGAAGAATTGTCCCTGACCGCCGCGCAGATGGATGCGCAGATCAAGAACGGCCGCAGTCATCGCGGTCTGGCCCTGCGGGATATGCTGCGCGGCTGGCCCGAATTCCTGAAACAAGCCCGGATGGAACTGGAGAAATAAGCATGTGCGGAATCATCGGATACACGGGGCACCGACCGGCCATACCGGCCATTGTCGAGGGTTTGCGGCGTCTGGAATATCGGGGCTACGATTCGGCTGGCGTGGCCTATGAAGAGGCGCAGGGGCTTCGCGTCATTCGCGCCGAGGGCAAGCTCGGGGCTTTGGATCAGAAAATCGCGGGCCTGGACACGGTATCCTCCGTCTGCGGCGTCGGACACACCCGCTGGGCCACCCACGGTCTGCCCGTGGAACGCAACGCCCATCCGCACATGGACGGGGACGGGAAGTTCGCCCTGGTGCACAACGGGATCATCGAGAACTACGCCGAGCTCAAGGCCGAGCTCATGGCCGAAGGACACGTCTTTCTGTCCGAGACGGACACAGAGGTGCTGGTCCACGTCATCGCCAAGGGCGTGCAGCTGACAGGCGATGTGCGCAAGGGCATCTCCTGGGCTCTGTCACAGGTTGACGGGGCCTACGCATTTGCCCTGCTTTCCCGTGATCATCCCGGAAAGATCTGGGCCAGCCGCAAGGCCAGCCCGCTCCTCATGGGCATCGGCACGGGAGAGAATTTTCTGGCATCAGACATCCCGGCCTTCCTGCCCTACACGCGCGAAGTGGTTTTTCTCGACAACGGCGACCTGGTGGAGATGGACGCGGGCTCCTGGCAGGTTTTTGATTCCCTGACCCTTATGCCCAAGGCCAAGGAAGTGAAGCACATCTCCTGGGATGTGCAGGCCGCCCAGAAAGACGGGTTCAAGCATTTCATGCTCAAAGAGATCTTCGAGCAGCCTAAAGTCATCCGCGACTGTCTGACCGGTCGCATCCAGAAGGGGCGCGTCGTGCTGCCGGAGCTCGACGCCCTGGACATACCGCAGCGCCTGACGGTTGTGGCCTGCGGCACGTCTTTTCATGCCGGGCTGTGGGCCAAGTATCTGCTTGAGTCCTGGGCGCGCATTCCCGTGCAGGTCGAGATTGCCTCGGAGTTCCGCTACCGCGACAGCGTCTTCCTGCCCGGCGACCTGGTGCTGACCATCAGCCAGTCCGGCGAGACCGCCGACACCCTGGCCGCCATCCGCATCGCCCGCGAGGCCGGAGTGCCCATTCTCGGCCTGTGCAACGTGGTCGGGTCGTCCATTGCCCGCGAGTCCGATCAGGTCGTCTACACCCAGGCCGGACCCGAGATCAGCGTGGCCTCGACCAAGGCCATGTGCAGTCAGATGGTTCTCCTGCTGCTTATGACCCTGTCCTGGGGGGGGCGCAAAGGCGTGCTGCCTGCCGAAATTCTGAAGAATTGCCTGCGCGACCTGCCCCTGCTCCCCGACCAGTTGGAGGCGGAGCTGCCCACCATCCGCGACAAGGCCAAGGCCCTGAGTCAGGAATACGCCGATGCCAAGAGCTTCTTTTTCCTGGGACGCGGACAGAATTTTCCCCTAGCTCTCGAAGGGGCGCTAAAGCTCAAGGAGATCTCCTACATCCACGCCGAGGGCTACGCCGCTGGCGAGATGAAGCACGGACCCATCGCGCTCATTGATCAGCATTTCCCGACCTTTGCCATGGCCCTTGGGGACGAGCTCTTGCAAAAGGTCGCCTCGAACCTGCAGGAAGTCCAGGCCCGAGGCGGGCGGATCATCGCCCTGGTCAATCCCGGCGCTGCGCCTGTGGTGGAGGATCCCTGGATTCTGCCGGACGCATGGGGGCCGCTGAAGAGTTTTCTGGTGCTGCCCGCAGTGCAGCTTTTCGCCTATGAAATGGCCGTATACCTGGGCAAGGACGTGGATCAACCCAGGAATCTGGCTAAATCCGTGACCGTGGAATGAGGATGAACGTACGAGCTTTGCTGAAAATCGTTCTTGTGCTGGCCCTGGTGCTGGGCTTTTCCGCTGTTGCCTTCGCTTCGGCCAAGAACGAGTACGCACGAGGCGTGAGCGCCTTCAATTCCCTGCTTGCCAACGAGAAAAGGGCTGGGCTGCGGGCGGAATGGGAATCGGTCATGAAGCCGTTCCTGCGCTCCCTGGGCGCTGACCCCAAAAGCGAGTATGCGCCCCGGAGCATGTTTTTTCTTGGCCGGTGCTACGAGGAACTGGCCCGGCGTTCCTTTTCCCGGGCCGACCGACTCAAAGCCCTGGAAGCGTACGACCGCATGCTGGCCACCTACCCCAAGCACGGGTGGTCTGATGACGCGCTGTATCGCATGGGTCTTATCTGGCAGGAACAGTTCAATGACCCCGCAAAAGCCGCGCAGATGTTCAAAACCCTTGTCGACACCTATCCAAAGGGTGACAAGGTGCCCGAGGCCCTAGAGCGATTGGCGAAGATCCAGGGTCCCGGGTCGGTGAAGACCGAAACGGCCGCAAAAGCGCAGCCAACTGCAGTGAAGCCTGCGCAGTCGACTGCGGCTGCGGATCCGAAAAAGGCCGCGCCGGAATCGGCAAAGCTCAAGGAAGGGCTGACCCTGCTCGGCATTCGCCACTGGTCAAGCCCCGACTACACCCGCGTGGTCATGGACGTGACCCAGAATGTGCATTACGAGCGCACCCTTGTGGAGAAGACCGCTGGTGGCAACAAGCAGTTGCAGATCACCTTGCAGCAGGCCGGAATCCACGCCGATGTCATGCCTTCGCGCACGATCCAGGACGGGATCTTGTCCCATATCGAGGTCGGTCGCGATCCTGTCGGGGGGGCGCGAGTCACCCTCGATCTGATATCGATGGATAATTATCGGGTCTTTACCTTGCCCGATCCCTACCGCGTGGTCATCGACATATACGGCGCGGGCGGAGGGAAGTCTCTGCAGCCTGACACGGGCGCGGCGGCCTCGGCTCCTGCGCCGACCCCGCCGTCCGGTGGGGAGCTGGACCATGTGCAGGCGGCGCTGGCCGAGTTGCAGGCCAAGCAGGCTGCCGAACCGAAAAAAGAGGTGGCGGTCAAACAGGCCGCCCAGGCCCCGGCGGCCAAGACCCCGGCCGTGCAGCCCAAGCCTCCGGCGCAGACCGCGGCCAAGGGATCCAAGCCTTCCGAGGCCAAGACTCCGGAAATCAAAGTCAGCTCCACACAGAAGAAATATACCGGTTCCCTGGTCGAGCAGCTGGGCCTCAAGGTGCGAACGGTCATGATCGACCCCGGGCACGGCGGCAAGGATCCCGGCGCAGTGGCCAACGGACTGCGGGAAAAAGACATCAATTTGCGCATGGCCAGGATACTTGGCACGATGCTCAAGGAGCAGGGGTTCGAGGTGCACTATACCCGCACCACCGACAAATTCATTCCCCTGGAAGAACGCACCGCCATGGCCAACGCCAGGAATGCGGACCTCTTCATCTCCGTGCACTGCAATGCATATAAAGATACGAGCGCCAAAGGTTTCGAGGTCTATTACCTCAACCTCGCCACCGATGCCCAGGCCGTGCGCGTCGCCGCCCGTGAGAACGGCGTGTCTGCCAAGAAGATCAGCGATATGCAGTTTATTCTCTCGGACCTGATGCTCAACTCGAAGATCAACGAGTCAAGGCAGATGGCCTCGATGGTGGAGGAAGAGACTCTGCGGGTCATGCGCCCGAAATACGCCCTCGCCAGCCACGGCTCCAAGGGCGCGTTTTTCTATGTTCTGACCGGGGCGCGCATGCCGTCGATTCTGGTTGAACTGGGTTACCTCACCAATCCGGCGGAGGCCAAGAGGCTCAATACGGACGCCTATCTCACGACCATGGCCCAGGGGTTGACCCGGGGCGTGCTGGCCTACAAAAAGAAACTTGAGCGGTTTGCCCTGAACGAATCCGGCAACTCCTGACCAGAGGTTTCGGCAGCCTTGTACCGCCATGCTCCGAGCAAGGAGCTGGGCGGTCTTTTTTTAACATTTCGAGACGGAGTCAAGCTTCATGGTCTTTCCCCTCGGATCGGTGATCAACGCCCTGGCCATTCTGGCTGGAGGCGCCTTGGGTTTGCTTCTGCATGGGCGGTTGCCGGAAAAAATGCGCCAGGTCGTTTTTCAGGGTCTGGGACTCTGCGTTCTGGTTATCGGCATGCAGATGGCCATGCAGGGCCAGAACGGACTGCTCGTGGTCTTAAGCGTGCTTATCGGCGGAGTGCTGGGCGAGGCCTTGAGACTCGAAGACCGTTTCGCGGGTCTGGCCGGAAAACTCAAGGGCCTGGTGCGCTCGTCCAACACCCGCTTCGTGGACGGCATGGTCAATGCGTCCCTGATCTACTGCATCGGCGCCATGGCGATTCTTGGCTCTTTCGATGAAGGCATCCGCGGTGATCATTCCATTCTGTTCACCAAGGCCTTGCTCGATGGATTCGCATCCATTGCCCTGGCTTCAACCTACGGTTCGGGAGTGCTTTTTTCCGCTTTGCCGGTCCTTCTTTACCAGGGACTGCTGACCATTTTCGCCGGGGCATTTCAGTCCTATTTTTCGGAGTACCTCATTGCCCAGCTTACGGCCACTGGCGGGACCCTGATCCTGGGCATCGGCATCAATCTCCTGGGCCTTGCGGTCATCCGCCTTTCAAGCCTGTTGCCGTCCCTGATCATTATCGTCATCCTGTCTCTGCTCTTCCCCTAGAAACGTTCAAACTGGAGTGGCGCAGAAGAGTTTTGCTTTTCAAAGCCTTGCCGTTGTGTATAAAGTTCAGGGGACATAGCCTGGACTTTTCGCCCGGCATGTGCGGAGTCAAATCCTTAGCGGTGGACAGATGACGACCTCCTCCAGAATTCTCAGAACCGACGTCAGTGGACGCCTTGGGCGTAAACTGCTGCTCTGGGTCCTGCTTGGCAGCACCCTGTTCACGGTGCTTGGAACAATGGTTCAGCTCACCATCGACTACCGCAAAGACAAGGACGAGATGCTGTCCCAGCTGGAGCAGATTCGCACCTCGCGCGTGTCCAGTCTGACCAGCGCCTTGTGGCACCTCGATGAGGTGCAGATCCTGGTGCAGCTTGAGGGGGTCCTGGAGTTGCGCGACATGCGGTTCGCCGAGGTGATCACTCCGGAGGGAATACGATTTTTCAGGGGTGAGCGGGCTGATGAGGCGACCTTGATGGTGCGGAAATTCCCGCTCCAGTACAGGACCCTCGACCGCATCGATCATATCGGCACCCTGATCGTAGGCGCCGATGAAGGGGCGTTGCAGCGCCGGCTGCTGGACAAGATTCTGATCATCGTCATCACTCAGGGCGTGCAGATTTTCCTGGTGGCCGTGCTGATCGTTTTTATTTTTTACATGCTGGTCACCCGCCATCTGCGTCGCATGGCGCTTTATACCTCCGGGTTGACCATCGACAGGCTGCAGGAGACGCTGACTCTGGACAAATCCTCGTCCAAGCCGGACGAGATCGACATCGTGGTGCGCGCCTTCAACGACATGCGCGAAAACCTGCTCCGGGACATCAAGCAGCGGGAGGCCGCCGAGAAAAAGCTCAAGGATGCCGAGGGGTATATCCGTAACATCCTTGACTCCATGCCCTCGATCCTGGTCTCCGTCGATGTGGATGGGCGCATCACCCAGTGGAATCAGCAGGCGGTGCTCAAGACCGGGATGCCCCCCGAAATGGTTCAAGGACGTCCGCTCGCGGAAGTATTTCCACAGGCTCCGGTCAGCATGGATCAGATATGGGCCGCCATCGACTCCAACCTTCCGGTCAAGATCGCCAAAGCCCCCAGGGCGCGAGGGGATCTGCTCGAATATTCCGACGTGACAGTCTACCCCCTGACGACCAACGATGTCGTGCAAGGGGCGGTGATCCGCATAGATGATGCGACAGAGAGGGTGCGCATCGAAGAGGTGCTCATCCAGTCCGAAAAGATGGCCTCCGTAGGCGGCCTGGCGGCGGGAATGGCCCACGAAATCAACAACCCTCTGGCCGGGATCCTTCAGAACGGGCAGGTCATCCGCAACAGGATTTCCCCGGATTTGCCTGCCAACAGAAAGTTGGCGGAAGAACTTGGAGTTGATATGAATCTGGTGCACGCCTACTTCGAGCGGCGTGGCCTTTTGCGCATGATGGACTCCATCATGGAATCGGGGATCCGGGCCGCCAGAATCGTGGAAAACATGCTTTCCTTCAGCCGCAAGAACAGCCTCTCTCTGGGCGAGGTGGATATCCCCGCCCTGCTTGATCGTACTCTCGAACTGGCGGCCAATGATTACGATCTCAAGAAGAAGTATGATTTCCGTAAGATCAGAATCGTGCGTGAATACGAACCGGGCCTGCCTCTTGTGCTTTGCGAGGAGAGCAAGATCCAGCAGGTTTTCTTCAACCTGATCCGCAACGGGGCTCAGGCCATGGCGAGCCAGGACCTTCCGCCCTGTTTCACCCTCAGGGTCATGGGCGGCGACGGCGAGGTGCGGATCGAGATCGAGGACAACGGTCCGGGTATGACCGAGGAGTTGCGTAAACGGGTTTTCGAACCCTTCTTCACCACCAAACGCGTGGGCGAGGGCACCGGACTCGGCCTTTCGGTGTCATATTTTCTGGTAGTTGAAAATCACGGCGGCAGGATCGAAGTGGAATCCACCCCCGGCAAGGGTTCGGTTTTCATTATCCATCTGCCACTCATCCCGGCGGTACAAAGCGTCGGCGGAGCAGAATAATGGCTCAGCATGCGATGGCGGGAAACGAGACACAGGTGCTCGTCCTGGACGACGAACCGAACATTCGGGACAGCCTGGCCGAATATCTGATGGACTGCGGTTTCACCACCCTGACGGCCGAGAGCGCCGAGGATGCCCTGGCCTTGCCAGGGCTGGGCGAGATCGCGGTGGCCGTTGTGGATATCCGTCTGGGGGGCATCGACGGGCTGGAGTTCATCAAACGACTGCACGCGCTCCATCCGGCTGTGTACTGCCTGATCCACACCGGTTCCACGGATTTTCAACTGGACAGGGAACTTCGGGATATCGGCCTGACGGACCGCGAAGTGCTTTACAAACCGGTCCTGGACATGGGCATTTTCGAGACCCTTATTCGAGAAAAAACGGCGGAGGACCGCACATGAGTCATGGCAAGCTTCCCGTGGTCCTGACCATAGACGACGATCAGGCCGTGCGCGAAAGTCTGGCCAATTTTCTGGAGGATTTCGGATACTCTGTGCTGCAAGCCGGAGACGGAGAGCAGGGGCTGGAGGTGTTTGCGGCGGGCAACCCCGACCTGATTCTGGTCGATCTGCGCATGCCGCGTATGGACGGGCTGCAGGTGCTGGCCAAAGTTCGGGAAATTTCTCCGCAGACACCCATCATGGTGATTTCCGGTGCGGGCGACATTCGGGACGTGGTGGAGGCCCTGCGCCGGGGCGCCTGGGATTATCTGGTCAAGCCCATTCAGGACATGAACATCTTGCTGCATTCGGTGGAGACGTGCCTGGAACGGGCCCGCTTGCAGCGGCAGAATCGCGAGTACCAGCAAAGTCTCGAAGAATCCCTCGACAAGTTGCACCGTACCCAGAAGGAGATGATCCAGTCTGCCAAGATGGCGGCGTTGGGGGATCTTGTGGCGGGGGTGGCCCATGAGGTCAACACGCCCATCGGGGTCAGCGTCACGGCGGCCTCATTTCTGTCCGAGCGGACGCGGCAGTTGCGGGAATTGTACGAGAATGGGGAGATGAAACGCTCGGACCTGGAAAAATACCTGTCCCTGGCGGAGGAGTCTTCCGGCTCTGTACTCTCCAATCTGGAACGGGCCGCGGAGCTGGTGCAGAGCTTCAAAAAAGTCGCGGCGGATCAGAGCTCCGAGGAAAAACGCATCTTTGAGATGAAGAATTATCTGGAGCAGATTCTTCTTAGCCTGCGACCGCAGTTCAAACGCACCCCCCATCAGGTGCGCATGGACTGCCCGGACGATCTGACCCTTGATTCCTATCCCGGGGCCATCATGCAGATCATGACCAACCTGATCATGAATTCCCTGATCCACGGGTTCTCGGACGGCCGTCCCGGGGAGATCTCCGTCACGGTGGAAGCGGCCGGGGAAAATGTCGTGCTGATCTACCGCGACACAGGCATCGGCATGGATCGCGAACAGAAGGAGCGGATCTACGATCCTTTCTATACCACGACGCGCGGTTCCGGGGGCACGGGTCTTGGCATGAACATTGTCTACAATCTGGTCACCCAGACCCTCAAAGGGTCGATCATGCTGGAAACCAGCCCCGGGCAGGGCGCGGTGTTTTTTCTGACCCTGCCCAGAAATCCTGACCGAGTCGCCGATGTCTCCGGGAATCCCTCATAGGTTGGGTTTTTCGGCGCATCGTCGACGCCCCGGCGCATCCGTTTGGCCTGGCTCCCTTCGGCCATCCGGCTGCGACAGGAATTGCCCGTGCACAAAAGAGAACGCTTATGGTCGGCTCAAGGCGTCTTGATTGTCCATGTCTCGCCAAGAGGCGTGTCGTTGCGGGCCCAGGCGATGAATTCCTGGACCGCGTCCCTGATGGTGTTGCGGATTTCCCGGGTTTGTTCCAGCCTCGCTTCGCGGCTGCCAGTCAATTGACCCGGGTCGGGGAATGGCAGGTGCAGGCGGTGGGTCATGCCGGGATAGATGGGGCACTTGCTTTCCTGTGTGTCGTCGCAGACGGTGACCACATGCGTGAAGACCCGGCCTGTCTTGAAAAGCTCGAAAACGGACTGCGTGCCCTTGGAGGAAAGATCGATGCCTTCCTCTCCCATGACCTCCACCACCAGGGGATTGATGCTGGTCGGTTCAAAGCCTGCGCTTTCGGCCACGAATTCTCCGCGGCCGAATGTGTTCAGGTAGGCTTCGGCCATCTGGCTGCGGGCGCTGTTGTGGATACAGACAAAGAGTACTTTGTGCATGTGTGACCTTCGGATGATTGGTGATTGTGGAAAATCACTGCTTCGGCCCGATGCCCGGGCTCTTGATGGATCCGATAGTCGGAGCCCCAAAACGGTCCGCAAGTGATCTCCTGCGCTTTGCGCATTATGACGACTATGCCGGGTCAGTCACAGGAGTGTGACGGTTTGGTGGCAAGATAGTCGAAATATCTCCTCTCATCCTCGATGCAGACAGGATGCTTTGAAACGTGTTTTGTCAGCGCCTCGACGACCGAGGCCTGTAAGGACGGCTCCGAGTCAAGGAGCAGATAATGAACCCACTTGCCGCTGCGGCGGGCCCGAACCCAACCGGCATTCTTCAGGAATGCCAGATGCCGGGAGACCTTGGATTGCGGGGTTTGCAGGGCTTCGGTCAGGTCGCACACACAGAGTTCGCCGAGGCGGAGCAGGTTGACGATGCGCAGGCGGGTGGGGTCGGACAGGGCTTTGAGTGTTTCAGCGATTTTTTCCATGGCCAGAACATATCTGCTTTGGCGGATGTGTCAAGGCTGCAAAAAATCTTGTGTCTCTCGGATGTCCCGGAGTAGAGGAATGCGCGATGGATTGATGCGTAATTCAGACTTACGGGGACGGAGTTCCGAATTTTCGGTAGCGTGATGTGGCGGTTAAAGTTTTTTTTTCGATAATTTACATAAGGAGGAGTGCTTGTTTCCCTGCCGTGTTTGGCGATTAGTGACTTTGTCCATGGGATGGGCGTTTCTTGCGTATCCACTGTTGCCGCAGCCAATTTTCCAGGAGTTGAGGGAGCCCGTATCATGAACGCCGATCTTCTGGTGCTTCTCATTATTGTGTTTCTGGCTTTGGGGCTTTCTTTCCTGTGTTCCGTGGCCGAGGCAGTGCTCCTGAGCATCACTCCATCCTATATTGAAAGCCTGCGTGAAAAGAATCCCCGGCGGGCGGACGTGCTCAGAAAGTTGCGCCTAGAGAAAGTGGACCAATCTCTGGCCGCAATTCTGACGCTGAACACCATCGCTCACACCGTGGGGGCCATAGTTGCCGGAGCCCAGGCGCTGATCGTGTTCGGCAGCGCATGGATAGGTCTTTTTTCGGCGGTGATGACGGCGCTCATCCTCTTTCTCTCGGAGATTGTGCCCAAAACCATCGGAGCCGTTTACTGGCAGGCTTTCACGGGCGTGACTGCGCTCTTCGTCAACGTGCTGATCAAGCTTCTCTATCCCTTGGTCTGGGTGTCGAACGGGCTGACGCGCCTTATTTCCCGCGGAAAAAAGCAGCACACCTTCTGCCGCGACGAATTCATCGCCATGGCCGGGATAGGAGAGCGGTCAGGCTATCTGGAAGAGCATGAATCCCGGATCATCCGCAACATATTCCGCTTCGGATCCGTAACCATCACCGCCGTGATGACGCCGCGCACGGTCCTGTCGGCCCTGCAACAGGACATGACCATCTCCGAATCCCTGCCTTTTGTGGTCAAGACCCCTTTTTCCCGGCTGCCCGTTTACGGCATGGACCTGGATGACATCACCGGGGTGGTGCTCAAGGATGAGGTGCTCATCTGCATGTCTCGTGGTCGTTGCGAAGGCACGCTGGAATCGATCAAGCGGCAGATCCTGTCCGTGCCCGACAGCTTGTCCCTTTCGGACCTGCTGGAATTTTTTCTCGATAAGCGCCAGCATCTGGCCATCGTGCTGGATGAATACGGAGGCACCAGGGGCCTGGTCACCCTTGAGGATGTGGTGGAGACCTTGTTTGGGATGGAAATCATGGATGAAATGGACAGCGTGGCCGATATGCAGGCCCTGGCCCGGCAGCAATGGGAAAAACGGGCCCGGTCGCTCGGCATTATTGATTCATCAAACGGCAAGGAAGGATCTCCGGGAGAGCAAATCGCCTCGTGACGCTTTGTGACACATCAAGGAGTGTACGCCTATGAATGATGTCTGGTTTGCCCTGGGTCTGACCACCTTTGCCGGATTGGCTACGGGGATCGGCAGCATCATCGCCTTCTCGGCCAAGCTTTCGAGCTACCGCTTCCTGTCCGTGGCCACGGGTTTTTCCGCCGGGGTGATGCTGTACGTTTCCTTTGTGGAGATCTTCTTCAAGGGGCAGGAATCCCTGGTGGCGCATTACGGAGACCCTGTGGGATACTGGGTCAACGTGGGCGCGTTTTTCGGGGGCATGCTCATTATCGGCCTCATCGACAACCTCATTCCCCAGGAAACCAACCCCCACGAGATCCCTGCCGAATCCGAGGTCGATCAATTGCACGGCAAGGGGTCCATCTGGAATATTGCCAAGAGCCGCAACGCATCCTCGGGTCCGAAGAAGCCGCAGCCCGGGCATGACAAAAAGCTCATGCGCATGGGGCTCTTCACCGCTCTGGCCATCGGCATCCACAATCTGCCCGAGGGGCTGGCCACCTTCCTGGCCGCCCTGGAGGATCCGAGCCTCGGCATCGCCATCGCCATCGCCATCGCCCTGCACAACATTCCCGAGGGGATAAGCGTCTCCGTGCCCATCTATTACGCGACAGGCAAGCGCAGTACGGCCTTTTTCTACTCCTTTTTGAGCGGTCTGGCAGAGCCCGTCGGCGCGATCATCGCCTACATGGGCATCCTCTTTTTTGCCGGAGGGCCGGACGGAGTGCTGCCGCCACAACTCATAGGCATCCTTTTTTCGGGAGTGGCCGGGATCATGGTCTACATCAGCCTGGACGAGCTCCTGCCTACCAGCCAAGCTTACGGGGAAGGCCACGACAGCCTCTTCGGCCTGGTGAGCGGCATGGCGGTCATGGCGCTCAGTCTGCTTTTGATGCGCTGAATTCTGAATGGAAAAATGACTCCCTCAAAGAGGGCGCAGATGAGTATTTGTGGGGCGGGCCGTACATGCGCGACCCGCTGCGTTTGCGTTTATTTGCGGGATTCAAGCAGCTTTAGGAAAGCGGGCAGGCCTGGCTTGCCGTCTTTTGTGGCCACACCTTCAAGCCATGTGCTGGCCAAGTCCGGATGCGCGGCCACCCAGTCCAGGGCCGCGTCGCCGGCCCTCATATCAGGCTTTTCATGCATGGTGACCATGATGGAGTTCATCATGGTTACGGGTACGACGTAGTTCTTCAGAAAGCGGGTTACGTTCGGCATGTCTTCGGGAAGTCCTTTGCGCACGTTGGTGTAGACCGTGGCCGTGCCGTCATTGGGGCCGAAGGTTTCGTCCGTGCTCCCTGTGAGGTACGTCATGTCGATCTTTTCGTTCATGCTGTGCGGGGACCAGCCCAGAAAGACGATCCACTTCTGCTCACGCATGAAGGACTGCACCTGAGCGAGCATGCCAGATTCGCTGGAAGCGACCAGCTCGAATTTCCCCAGGCCGAACATGTTTGAGTTGATCATGGCTTCGATGATGTCGTTGCCGTCGTTTCCTTCCTCGATGCCGTAGATCTTCCACTCCAGCTTGTCGCCGTACTTGGCGATATCCTTGAAATCTTTGAGGCCGCCCGCAGCCACGTAGCTCGGCACAGCCAGAGTGTATTTCGCTCCGGTCATGTTCGGCACGAGCTGGATGACATTGCCGGAATCGAAATGCGGCCGCGCCACACTCTCCATGGATGGCATCCAGTTGCCCAGGAACACGTCGGCCTCGTTCGTGGCCAGGGCCTGGTAGCAGATGGGCAGGGAGGTCATCATGTTGGAAGAAGAATAGCCAAGGCTCTGCAGGATGGCCACGGCCAGCTCGCTGGTCACGGTAACGTCGGTCCATCCGACGCTGGTGATGCGTACGTCGTCGCGGCTCGCCTGGGCCGGGGCGGTGAAGAGGGCCAGCAGCAGGACTAGGACCGGGATGGTTTTTTTCAGTGTGGCAATGGTCATGGGTACTCCCTTGTTGAGATGAAAGGCGGAGTGGATAAGGGGCCGGAACATCCCGGCCCCGCATGCTACACGCCGAACCAGTGAATTGGTCGGGCGTTGTGGTTCTGGAAAATGTGTTTGACTTCCGTGTATTCCTCCAGGCCTATGCGACCGAGTTCACGGCCCAGGCCGGACTGCTTGTACCCGCCCCAGGGCGCCTGGGTGAAATAGACGTTGAAGTCGTTGACCCAGACCGTGCCGAAACGCAGGCCTGTGGACATGCGGCGGATACGGTCCGGGTCGCGGGTCCAGAAGCCAGCCGACAGGCCGTAGATCGTGCTGTTGGCCCGGGTGAGGGCTTCGTCTTCGGTGGTGAAGCGCTCTATGGAAATGACCGGTCCGAAGACTTCTTCCTGCACGATGCGCATGTCGTTTGTGCAGTCCGTGAACAGGGTCGGCTCCACGAAAAAGCCATTGGCAAGGGCCGGATCCGTCGGGCGCTTGCCTCCCAGCAGCAGCCTCGCCCCTTCTTCACTGGCAATGCGGATGTAGCTTTCCACCTTGTCGCGGTGCGCGGCGGAGATGAGGGGGCCCATCTGGGTGCCATCCGTCATTCCGTCTCCGAGGCGGATTTTGGCCATGCGGTCTTTGAGCGCATCGACCATGCGATCGTGGATTCCATCCTGCAGCAGGACGCGGGCTCCGGCGGAGCAGATCTGTCCGGCGTGGAAGAAGACGCCGTTCAGGATGTAGTCCAGGGCCGTGTCGAAATCGGCGTCGTCGAAGATGATGTTCGGGTTCTTGCCGCCCAGTTCAAGGGCGACCTTCTTCACGTTGGCGGCCGCCGCACGCATGATGGTCTTGCCCGTCTCGATGCCGCCGGTGAAGGAGATGAGATCAACGTTTGGGTTTTCAGCCAGTTCCGCGCCAACGGTGGCACCGGGGCCAAGGACCAGGTTGACCACGCCTTCGGGGAATCCGGCCTGCTGGCACAGTTCGGTGACCTTGATGGTGGTCAGCGGGGTGATCTCGCTTGGCTTAATGACCACAGTGCACCCGGCGGCCAGGGCCGGAGCCAGTTTCCAGGCGGCCTGCAGCAGGGGATAGTTCCAGGGCGAGATCTGGCCGCAGACGCCCACCGGCTCGCGTACCACGATGCTCGTGGAGTCCGGGACCGGGGAGGCGATGACCTCGCCTGCGTCCTTGTCCGCAAGCCCCGCGTAGTAACGGAAGATGCCCGCGATGTCGGCCATGTCCCAGCGGCTCTCTTCCAGGGTTTTGCCTGTATTCAATGTTTCAAGCCGGGCCAGTTCCTCCGCGTCGCGTTCGATCAGATCCGCCAGAAGCAGCAGCTTGCGTCCGCGTTCCGGGCCCGTGGTTCTGGACCACGGACCCTTGTCGAAGGCGCACCGTGCCGCGTCAATGGCGTCACGGGCGTCCTCGCGGCTGCCTTCCGTAACTGTCGCGATGACGCCTTGATCGAAGGGATTGATGATGTCCCGCGTGGCCGATGACTGGGCGCGGGTCCAGCGGCCGTCAAAGTGCATCATTTTTTCCGTCATTTCTTCTCCTTGGCCGAAGCCTTGTCTCCGTGGCGGTAGAAGGGGGCGGTGTCGGGCGCCAGAGGCGTGTTGCCGAGGATCATGTCCGCCGCCTTCTCGGCGATCATCATGACCGGGGCGTAAATGTTGCCGTTGGTCACGTAGGGCATGATCGAGGCGTCGACTACGCGCAGTCCCTGCACTCCATGCACACGCAGTTCGTTGTCGACCACGGCCATGTCGTCGTAGCCCATCTTGCAGGTGCAGCTCGGGTGGTAAGCGCTCTCGCCCTCACGGGCCACGAAATCGAGGATCTCCTCGTCGGTCTGCACATCTTTGCCCGGAGCCAGTTCCCGGCCGCGCAAGCTATCGAAGGCGGGCTGGGTCATGATCTTGCGGGTCAGGCGGATGGCCTCGACCCAGTCTTTGCGTTCCTGCTCCGTGGACAGATAGTTGAACTGGATGGACGGGTATTCCTTGGGGTCGGAACTCTTGATCTTCACGTGACCGCGCACGTCGGTGTTCATGGGTCCGACATGAACCTGATAGCCATGTCCCTCGTTGGGCGAGGACCCGTCGTAGCGGATGGCGATGGGCAGGAAGTGATACTGGATGTTCGGGTATTCGACCTGATCATTGCCGCGGATGAAGCCGCCGGCTTCGAAATGGTTGGTGGCCGCCTCGCCGGTCTGGCCGAAGAGCCATTTGAGGCCGATCCAGGGCTGATTCCACCACTGGAGGGCCGGGAACATGCTGACGGGCTTGGTGCAGGCGTACTGCACGTAAAGTTCCAGATGATCCTGCAGGTTCTCGCCCACGCCGGGCAGGTCGTGGACCACGGGAATGCCCAGTTCGCGAAGCTCCGCCCCGTTGCCGATGCCCGAGAGCTGCAGCAGTTGCGGGGAATTGATGGCTCCGCCGCAGCTGATGACCTCCCCGCCGTTGACGCGGTGCATGCGGCCCAGGCGTTCGTATTCGACGCCCACGGCACGGGTGCCTTCAAAAAGGATTCGATGGGCCGTGGCCTTGCACTTGACGGTCAGGTTGCGCCGGTTCTTGACGGGGTGGACGTAGGCCCGGGCCGCGTTCCAGCGTCGGCCGCGATAGGTGGTACGGTCGAATTTGCCGAACCCTTCCTGCTGGTAGCCGTTGACGTCGGTCAGGGGATATCCGGCCTCCTGTACGGCCTGGAAAAAGGCATCGAAGAGCGGGTTGTCGCAATCCGGGCTGGTCAGATACAGCGGGCCTGCGCCGCCCTGGTATTCGTCCGTACCTTTGAGCCGGTATTCGAAGCGCTTGAAGTAGGGCAGGCAGCGGGCGTAATCCCAGTTCTCAAGGCCGTCTTCCCTGGCCCATTTTTCAAAATCCATGGCGTTGCCGCGGATGTGGATCATGCCGTTGATGCAGCTCGATCCGCCGAGCACCTTGCCGCGCGGCTGGTAGATGCGCCGGTTGTGCATGTGCGGTTCGGGTTCGGATTCGTACCACCAGTTGTAGGTCTTTCCAGCCAGGGGGTAGGTCAGGGCTGCGGGCATGTGGATGCGGAAATCGAGGCGGAAGTCGGGCAGGCCCGCTTCGAGGACCAGAACGCTGGTTTTGGGATTGGCGCTTAAGCGGTTGGCCAGGACGCTGCCGGCGGAGCCGCCGCCGACAATGATGTAGTCATAAAATTTCATGGAGTATCCTTGGAGATTAGGGTTGCCCCGTTCATGAATCGTCGGGCGAAACACGGGGGGAAGAGGACGCCGCTGCACGCTCGCTCAGGCAGGATCTGAGTATGGCGTAATGGTAACCGATGAGGCTTCGGGCACGCAGGGGGTCGTTTTCGGCGATGGCGCGGGCGGTCTCGGCCCAGTTGGCGGCAGTGCGCTCGCGGTACACCGGGGTATCGTACAGGGTGTAATCATGGGAGCTGAAGCCGCGTTGCAGCGCCTGCATGATCCACTCGAAAATCGGGTTGGCGGCCATGCCAGCCAGGGCCAGATTCAGGTCCCGGTCCAGATGTCCGATCCTGTCGACGTCGTGGTCATCCTGCCGCAGGCAGGCTTCGAACTCTTCGGCCATGGAGACCAGAGCCTGCTTGGCTTCGGCGGAGCCGCGGGCAATGGCCAGGACGACCAGCGTCTGGTCCACGCTCTCGCGAAATTCAATGAGGGCCGAAGGCGCGACATCGTGCTGCTTGAGAAAAAGGGCCAAAGACTCCCCAATGCTGACCATGCCGACCTTGCACGCGTATGCCCCGCCCTTGACGCCCTTGCGGATGTCCAGGAGCCCTTTTTGCTTCAGGGCGCGCAAGGCCTCGCGGATTGCGCCGCGTCCGGTGCCGAACTGCTGCTGCATCTCGCGTTCACTGGGCAGGCGCTCTTCGGGCGCTAAGCGCCCGGCCATGATGGCCGCCTCGATCTGCAAGGCGACATCTTCGCTGGCGCGTCCAGCCTTGGCCGGAAAAAAGAGAGGTTCGGAGGTTATCATTGGTAGTACCTTTTTGTGTTATTTTGCGCAAAAAGCGGTTAAAAATGAGCGCACAGGTGCTTTTTTGCCGCAAATGGTAGGACCTTTCTGCCTAAATATGACCCAGGTGTCAACCCGGTTGGCGGAAAAAGAGGGAAATGGTCGGACCATTTGGTCCGCAGGCGGGTTCAGGAAGCGTCTGCGGCGCGGCCCTTGCGTCTGT
Organism: Pseudomonadota bacterium; assembly: GCA_018902545.1. GTDB lineage: Bacteria > Desulfobacterota > Desulfovibrionia > Desulfovibrionales > Desulfomicrobiaceae > Desulfomicrobium. The sequence continues at coordinate 159,673 of JAHIQM010000020.1, forward strand.
TCAGGCGGGCGCGGGTCATGCGTTCGGAGAGGCCACCGTGTTCTAGGAAGGCCTGCTCAAGTTGCCGAATCTGGCGGTCAAGGAGGTAGTTGGTCTGGTGAATGAGGCAGATGAGGATGTTGGCGACGGTTTCGGGCGGGCGGGTTTGAATATAGGTCCTATAGGTCTCATAGGACGTATTTTTTTGGCTGCCGAGTTTGCGGACGAACATGGCCTGTTCGCTAGACTTATGCCAGAGCGTGTGCCCGAGCACCCGCAGGTAGTCGCGGTAGTCTTCGAGCAGTTCTTCCAGGCTGGCGCGGGCAACATTGACCAGCTTGATTTCGCTTTTCTTGGAAGTCGCCGAGGCCATGCAGCCTTCGATGATGTTTTGCTTACCCGACCGCGCCGCCTGAACCATCTGGTCCACGGTGCGGTCACGCCTGTGCATGAAGCGGTCGCAAAAACACACCGTGCCGTCATAGACAATGACGGCCTTGCGGTAGGAAAGAAGCTCTTCGTAGGCGCCGTGTTTGGGGATGAAGTGCTGCGTCATGGCGCAACTTTCTTACTATAGGTCCTATAGGTCGTATATGACTTATAGGACCTATTTTTTTCACAGTCGGGGTAAGTACCTTTCCAGCTCGTAATTTGTCACTTGCGAGCGGTACTGCTCCCATTCAACGTGTTTGTTGGCCAGGAATTTGGTGAAGATGTGGTCGCCGAGGGCTTCGCGGATCAGGGTGCTGCCCTCCATGGCTTCAAGGGCTGTCTCCAGGCTGCCCGGCAGGCTCTCGATGCCGCGAGCCCGGCGCTCTACTGCGGTCATGTTGTAGATGTCTTCTTCCACGGGCGCGGACAGGACGTAGTTTTCTTCGATGCCCTTGAGACCCGCTGCGAGCATGCAGGCAAAGGTCAGGTACGGGTTGCAGGCCGGGTCCGGGGAGCGCAGTTCCACGCGGGTGGCAGCCTCCTTGCCGGGCTTGTACATGGGCACGCGGACCAGGGTGGAGCGGTTGCGCCGCGCCCAGGCAATGTTCGTCGGAGCCTCGAAGCCGGGCACGAGGCGCTTGTAGGAGTTGACCCACTGGTTGGTGATGGCCGTGAATTCCTTGCAGTGCGTAAGCAGCCCCGCGATATAGGATTTGGCCTCGCGGCTTAAGTGATGGTCTCCGTCGGCATCATAGAAGAGATTGCGGCCGTTCTTGAACAGGGACTGGTGCACATGCATGCCACTGCCGTTTTCCCCGTAAAGCGGCTTGGGCATAAAGGTCGCGTAGCAGCCGTTTTGCCGCGCGATCTCCTTGACCACCACGCGGTAGGTGATGGCCGTGTCCGCCATCTTGAGGGCGTCGGTATAGCGCAGGGCGAGTTCATGCTGGCTGGGTGCGACCTCATGGTGCCCGTACTCCACGGGGATGCTCATGGAGCGCAGGCAGGAGATGATTTCGCGGCGGATGTCCCCGGCCAGATCCAGCGGCGGCGCGTCGAAATAGCCGCCCGAGTCGAGCGGTTTGGGAGACGTTGAGCTTTCAAACAGGAAAAATTCGAGTTCAGGGCCGACATAGAAGGAATAGCCCTTGCTCGCCGCAGCCTGCAGGTTTCTTTTCAGGCAATGGCGGCTGTCCCCGGCAAAGGGGGTGCCGTTTGGTTCCAGAATGTCGCAGAACATGCGCGCGATGGGTGCGGCGGTCTGCCGCCAGGTGACCAGTTGAAAGGTGGCCGGATCCGGGATGGCGATCATGTCGCTTTCTTCAATTCTGCAAAAACCTTCCAGGGAAGAGCCGTCAAAACCCATGCCCTCCTCGAAGGCGGCCTCAAGTTCGCCGGGCAGGACCTGAAAGCTTTTCAGGGTTCCAAGCACATCAACGAACCAGAACTGGACCAGCTCGATCTTGTGTTCACGCACGGCTTTGACGACATCGTCAGAATTTTTGCAATTAAATATCGGATATTCAGGCATGGGTTTCCTCCGCAACAGGGTGTTGCGCAGAACCTAGCAAAGAGCGAAAGGCTTGTCTTGTTTTAGAGGGCGATTTGCAAAATTGGAAAATTGTTGTAGGGGCGAAAAATTTTTCGCCCCTACGGATTGCGCGCATATCCACGGTGGGTTCATTCCCCGCACGCCGCCAAAAATTCATCCACGGCCCCCAGGCCGCTGGTGTCCATCAGATTGATGATGTGGCTACCGATTACGGCCACGTCGGCCAGACCATCGAGCATGCGTACATGCTCGGGGCTCGATATGCCGAAACCGGCGGCAATGGGCAGGCCGGCTTTTTTCTTCAGGTTTCGGACATAATCAACGCCCGTCTGATCAAGGCTGGCTCCGGCTCCGGTGATGCCGACCTTGAGCGTTGTGTACAACAGGCCCGAGGCGCGACTGAGGATGGCGTCCAGGCGTGGGCTTTGCGTGTCCGGCGAAATGACCATGACCGGGTGCAGCCCGTGTTCGCGCGCGGCCCCGGCGTAGTCGCCATCGCTCTCATCCCAGGACAGGTCGGGCAGGATCAGGCCGCTGGCCCCGCTTTGCCTGGCCTTAGCCATGAACGCGCCTTGCCCCATGGCGAAGGGAATGTTGGCGTAGGTCATGAACAGGAACGCTACTTCCGGCAGTTCCCTGGAAAGGGCCGCGCACAGCTCGAAGCAGTGACGGGGCGTGACGCCCTGATCCAGGGCCGCCTGATTGGCGCGCATGATGGTCGGGCCATCGGCCAGCGGATCGGTAAAGGGGATCTGGATTTCAATAAGCTTCACCCCCCGCAGGGCCATGAGCCGGATGAGATCTGCGTTCACGTCCAGATTCGGGTACCCGGCCACTACATGGGTCATGAGCTGGATGCCTGCCGCGTCTGCCAGCGCCCGGTCGATATTATTTTCCATGACGCACCTCGTTTTCCAAAAAAGCGATCCAGTTTTCGCGGTCCAGTTCCATGGCCGTGATGAAGATGTCCTTGTCTCCGCGCCCGGAGATGTTGACGATCATGATCTCGTCCTTGGGCAGTGTCGGCGCCAGCTCGATGGCTCTGGCCACGGCGTGGGAGGATTCAAGGGCCGGGATGATCCCCTCCAACCGCGTCATGCGTTTGAAGGCGTCCAGGGCTTTCACGTCGGTGATGGGCGAAAATTCCACGATATTCTGGTCATAAAGCCAGGCCAGTTCCGGCCCGACACCGGCGTAGTCAAGCCCGGCCGAGACCGAATGGGTGTTCTGCAGCTGTCCGCTTTCGTCCTGCAAAAAGTAACTCTTGTAGCCCTGCACGATGCCGATCTTGGGGCTGCCTCCGAAGCGGGCCGCATTGTCGCCGATCGCCGGTCCGCGTCCGCCCGCCTCTGCGCCGTGGAAGCGGATGCCCGGATCATTCAGGAAGGGATGAAACAGACCGATGGAATTGGAGCCGCCGCCCACGCAGGCCACCAGATGGCTTGGCAGGCGGCCTTCGCGTTCCATGATCTGGGCGCGCGCTTCGCGGCCGATGACGGACTGGAAGTCGCGCACCATGACCGGGTAGGGGAATGGCCCCAGGGCCGAGCCCAGAATGTAGTGCGTGTTTTTTAAGTTCTGAATCCAGTATTTGAGGGTGGCGTTGACCGCGTCTTTGAGGGTTCTGGTGCCGTCGGTGACCGGGACGACTTCGGCTCCAAGGAGTTTCATGGCGTAGACGTTGGGATACTGGCGGCGCACGTCCACCTCGCCCATGAAGACCTTGCATTCAAGGCCAAACCGCGCGGCCACCGTGGCCGAGGCCAGGCCGTGCTGCCCCGCGCCCGTCTCGGCGATGACCTTGGTCTTGCCCAGCCGCTTGGCCAGCAGGGCCTGGCCGAGGGCGTTGTTGATCTTGTGCGCGCCGGTGTGCGCCAGCCCTTCGAGTTTCAGGTAGATTTTGCAGCCGCCCAGTTCTCGGGTCAGATTCTCGGCATAGTAGAGCGGCGTGGGACGGCCGCAGTAGTTTTGATACAGATCCGTCAGTTCGGCCGTGAACTCGGGATCGTCCTTGTATTTCAGGTAGCCCTGTTCGAGTTCCTCAAGGGCCGGAACAAGCATCTCCGGCACGTAGCGCCCCCCGTAAGGGCCGAAATGGCGCGGGAGCATGTCCGATATTCTGCTCATGATTTTCCTCGCAGTAGTTGTAAGGCGGTGCGTATTTTTTCGTGATCCTTGATCCCGGGGGCGCTTTCCACTCCGGAGTTGAGATCGAATCCGGCCGCGCCGGTGGTTTTCATGACCGTCAGATTGTGCGGCCCAAGGCCCCCGGCCAGATACCAGGGGTGGGGGCATTGCAGTTTTTGCAGGTCTTTGGGGGCGAGGCTCTTGCCGTGTCCGCCGCCGCTTGTGCCGCTGTCCAGCAGAATGGCCCGGCAGGCCGGAGCGAAGAGGAGCATGTCCGTGACCAGACGCTCCACCGTTGGATAACGCTCGGGCCACATGGTCTTGATGACGCGCTCAGGGCCAAGGGCAAGGCACTGCTCCACGGTGTGTCCGCCGTGAAGCTGGAGCAGATCGAGGCCCGCCCCGGCGGCAATGGCCTGGATTTCCTCCACGCCCTGGCGCACAAAGACTCCGGTCTTGAGGGCGCGGCTGGGCTTTTGGGCGCAGGCCCATTCCTGGGCGACGTTTCGGGGGCTCTCGGGATGAAAGATGAAACCCAGGAGATCGATGCCGAGCGCGTCGCAAAATTCGACATCCTCCGCCCTGGTCATGCCGCAGACCTTGATGATCATGACTGGCCTCCGGTAAGCGCGGCAAGGCCCTGACCTGGATCGCCGTGCTGCATGAGCGCCGTGCCGATGAGCAGCGCGTCCAGACCGGCGGCCTTGAGTTCCCTGACCTGCTCTGGCGTATTGATGCCGCTGGCCCCGATCCAGATTTCACCGGTCTGCTTGCGCCGCACCATGTCCAGGCAGCGGCCAAGGTCCGTGGTCAGCGTGTCCAGGTCGCGGTTGTTGACCTGGATGATGGTGCTCCCGATCTCCTTGGCCCGGTCCAGATCGCGCTCATCGAAGACCTCAACCACCGGCTCAAGGCCGTTTGTCAGGCACAGGGCGTGCAGCTGGGCCAGTTCGTCAAGCTCATCGAACATGCGCACGATGAGCAGGATGGCCGAGGCAGCAGTGGCCATGGTCGCCTCCACCTGCAGGGGGTGGATGATGAAATCTTTGCGTAGCAAGGGCAGCCCCAGCGGCGCGACCTCGGCCAAGAAGGAGAGGTCGCCCTTGAAATAGGTCGATTCCGTGAGAATCGAGAGGGCGCAGGCTCCGGCCTCTGCGTATCCCCGGCAGGCTTGCAGGGGCAGAACGTCCAGATTGATGTCGCCCCTGGACGGGGAGGCGCGCTTGTATTCGGCGATGATCCCCGATGTCCCTGGCCGGGTCAGGGCCGCACCGAATTCCGGGCGCAGGCCGTCATGGGGAGCGTGCCTGTGTCCCGCGTCGCGCAGACGGATGAGCTCGTCGACTTCAGCTTGCTTGGCCCGGCGGAATTTCTCAAGCATGGAGCGCTCCGCTCAGGAGCCCTTGCTCCACTTTAGCCTTGGCCATCTCCATGGCCAGTTCCAGCGACAGATCGTCCTCCAGCAGAAAAAGGGCCACGCCCAGGTTCAGGGTGACCATGTCTTTAAGGGATTTTGGTCCCTGTCCGGCCAGGACCTGGCGCTGGAGTTTCAGGGCCTCTTCCTTGCTGTCGCAGGCCAGATCTCTGGGGATGCAGGTCGTGAGGCCAAAATCCGCCGGGTCGATGACCGCCTCGCGGATTTTGCCGTGCTCAACGAAGATGACCTGGCCAGGACCACAGGGGGTTAGCTCGTCGAATCCGCCTGCGCCATGCAAGATGGCCGCGCGTTCAAGGCCTTTTCTGGCCGCCAGCACCTGGGCGATCATGGGCGCGAAGCGAAAATCCGGCACGCCGAGGATTTGGTGCGTGGGCAAGGCCGGATTCAAAAGCGGGCCCATGAGGTTGAAGATGGTGCGCACGCCCAGCTGCTGCCGCACCGGGCCGACATGCTTGAAGGCCGGATGAAAATGCGGGGCGAAGAGGAAGACGAAGTTGCGCTTGGCCAGCTCCGCCCGCGCTTCCTCGGGTTCCGTGACCAGGGGGTAGCCCAGATCCTCGACCACATCGGCGCTGCCGCATTTGCTTGATACGGCGCGGTTGCCGTGCTTGACGACCTGATAGCCCATGTCGGCCAGGAAAAAGGACACGGCTGTTGAGCAATTGAAGCTCTGTTGGCCGTCTCCGCCCGTGCCGCAGGTGTCGATGCGCTTGCCCGAGAGCCCGGGGATGAGCCGGGCCTGGCCAAGTGCCGCATCCACCGCAGCCGAGAGCTCGGCGGCGGTTTCGCCCTTGGCCCGCAGGCCCATCAGAAAGGCGCCGGCCTGCACCGGGGAGACCGCGCCGGTCAGCAGAAGGTCGAAAGCCTCCTTGGCCTGGACGCCGGAAAGATCAGCGCCGGTGGCCAGATATTCAAGAATATGGCTGATGGTGTTCATGGCTTACTCCACGCGGATGTTGCACATTTTCAGGAAGTTATTGAGGAGCTTCGGCCCTTCCGGCGTGAGCACGGATTCAGGATGGAACTGCACGCCGACCCAGGGGCGGTCCTTGAAGGCCAGGGCCATGACCTCATTGTCTTCGGTGCGGGCGGTGACGGTGAAAGGCAGGTCCCCCTCTTCATGCACGGCCAGGGAATGGTAGCGACCGATCTGCATGGGGTTTGGCAGCCCGTCAAAAAGGCCTGTCCCGTCGTGCCGGATGCTCGAGGTCTTGCCGTGCATGATCCGCTGGGCCGAGCCCACGGTCACGCCGCTGTGGTGCGACAGGGTCTGATGTCCGAGGCATACCCCCAGGACCGGCACGCTGCGTGGCACCAGATCCAGAAACTTTAAGCACAGCCCCGTGTTGCGCGGATGGCTCGGGCCGGGGGAGATGATCGCCCCCTGAAGGCGCGGATCCGTGGCCAGGGTCAGGATTTTCTGCTCGTTATTACGAAGCACCAAGGGGTTTGCGCCCAAAGATTGGAAAACCTGAACCAGGTTGAAAGTAAACGAGTCAAAGTTGTCTATCAGTAAAATCATCTCCGCCTCCGGTGCTGGTGATGGCCTTTAAAATCGCTCTGGCCTTGTTGTGACACTCCTGCCATTCCTTTTCGGGGTCCGAATCAAAGACCAGTCCCGCGCCCGCCTGCCAGTTGATCTGGCCGTTTTCCACCCACAGGGAGCGGATGGTGATGCCGGTATCAAGGTTGACCTGTCCCTGGTCCAGGCCGATCCAGCCGATGCCGCCGGCATAGGGGCCGCGATCGAGCTTTTCCTCTTCCGCGATGATCTGCATGGCCCTGATCTTGGGCGCCCCGGAGACAGTCCCGGCCGGGAATCCGGCCTTCAGGACGTCGATGGCGTCAAGGCCCTCGGCCAGGTGCGCCGAGAGGTAGGAGGTCAGGTGCATGACATGGGAAAAACGTTCGACCTGCATGTATTTGTCGACGTGTACGGTGCCGGGGGCGGCGATGCGCCCGAGGTCGTTGCGGCCCAGGTCCACGAGCATGACGTGTTCGGCCCGCTCCTTTTCATCGCCCAGCAGTTCCTCGGCCAGGGCCTGATCCTCGGCCTCGGTGTGTCCGCGCACGCGGGTTCCGGCTATCGGGCGCAATTGCAAGAGGCCGTCCTCGCAGCGGATGAGCAGTTCCGGAGATGAACCCATGATGGTCAGCTCTCCAAAGGACATGAAGAAGGTGTAAGGGGACGGGTTGATCTGGCGCAGCCTTCTGTAAAGCTCGAAGGCGGAGCCGGAAAACGAGGCCGAGAAGCGGGTCGAGAGGACGATCTGGATGGCTTCGCCCTGGGTGATCAGGTCCTTTGCCCGGCCCACCCGGCGCAGGAATTCATCCTGGTTCGGAGTGGTGGTGATGGCTCCGACGACCGGCGGGGCCGGAGTGCTCGGCCGCTGGCAGCCGTTCAGATTCGTCGAGGAATCCAGCGTCAGATAGCAGCAGCGGTGGTGCAGATGGTCGAAAAGGATGACCTTGCCCGGCAGGACCATGATGGAGCGCGCTCCCTCGGGGGGCAGCTTGTCGGCCAGGGCTGGCTCGAATATGCCGCCCATGTTGTAGGCCATGTAGCCGCACACGCTTCTGGTCACCGCCGGAAGTGGGCCCAGATTTTCGGGTCCGGTGACGGTCAGTTCGGCCAGGCACGCGCGCAGCCCGGACACGTAATCCTGGCCGCTGAATTCTTTGAGGCCGTGCAGGCGCGGGTCATAGCTCTGCACGTCGAGTTTGCCGCCGGCGCAGGACAGGATCAGACGAAAATCCCAGCCGATGAGGCTGTACCGGCCCAGCCGCCCGTCAACTTCGGTGCTCTCAAGGAGAAACCCCTGTTTTTCGCGCACCAGCGTCAGGTACAGAGAGATGGGCGTCTGTGTGTCCGCCGGGAGCCAGGTCCCCTGTTGGGGTAGGGTGATCATGGTGCCTCCATAATCGACTGTTGAATTTGGATAAAAAAAAGCCGGATCCTGGAGGATCCGGCTTCTAATGCCTTTTATGCCTGAACTAACGGCACTGCGTTGCCGTCAGGAAGCGGGTCCCCCTGCGTCATGCTGCTTGCGCCACCACCAAAGAGCCTTCTGGCTGAGCAGTTCCAGATCGCCGCCGGCGGCGACGTTCAGGTATGAACGGAACATGCGCACGGCCTCAAGACTGTGCGGATTTGCTTCGAACATGGTGGAGAAGAGGGGAGCGTCCTCGGTGATCATTTTCGTGGCCGCTTCAACGCGTCGTCCGAACGAGGGCGTGAAGAAACGCTCGATTCCGTTTTCCAGAGGGGAAGCACAGAGGTAAGCGACGGTGGTCACGAAGTTGAGTCCTTGGATGTAGGCCATGGCTTGGTCATGCTCATCGGCCGTTGTGATGAATGGGGAGAATCCCAGTGCGCGGAAGCAGTCTGATAGATTATCGCTTGCCGCTTGGTCACGTCCGAGAGTTACGGCAATACGCAACTCCGCGTCAAGTGTCTGGGGGCCGAAAAGTGGATGCGTGCCGACGACAGGCGTGGTGGTCAGCGCCAGCATCTCGCGCAGGGGTTGGACCTTGACCGAGCAGATGTCGGCCAGGATGCAGTCCTGCGTCAGATGCGGCGCTAGCGCCTGAGTGACGTCTTTCACTGCCGTGATAGGTACGCACAGTAAGACCAGGGCTGCTTTGCGCACGGCCTCGGGCAGGGCGGTCAGGTCCAGCGGGTGGTCGAATTCCGTCACGGGATTGCCTGCCTCGCGAAAGCTCCGCACGAACCGCGCCCCCATCTGGCCCTTGGCGCCGATGACCACGATGGCCGATGTCTGGCTAAGACTCATGCGCTGCTCCCAGGCCGTTGCCAAGACGGATCAGGCTCCAGACGTCCCAAAACCCTGGAAAGGATTTGGCCACACAGGCGGGGTTGTCGAGATTTACGTGTATGCCCCCCAGTTCCAGCAGGGAAAAGCTCATGGCCATGCGGTGGTCGCCGTAAGTGCACATTTCTATGCTGCGCGGCAAGAGCCCGCCATTGCCGCGTATGATCATGCCATCGGGCCTTGCCTCGATATTCACCCCGGCCTTGGACAACTCCGTGACCGGCCCCTGGATGCGGTCGCATTCCTTCAGGGCCAGGTGCGCGGCTCCGGAAATGACCGTCTCGCCAGAGGCGAAGGCGGCCATGGCCGCCACCGTGGGTACGATATCCGGGCAGGCGTTCATGTCGACCTGCGTGCCGCGCAGCGCGGACGGGAAAACCGTGACTGAGTCATCGGTCCATTCGATGCGCGCTCCCATGCGGGTCAGGATCTCAAGCATGAAACGGTCGCCCTGGGCCGAGGACCGGTTCAACCCGGAAATGCGCACCGGTGCGGCGCCGACGGCCCCGGCCGCCAGAAAGTAGGAGGCATTGGACCAGTCCCCCTCCACGCGCATGGCCCCGGCGCGGTAGGACGCCGGATGGACGATGAGGCGGATGTCCGTGGGGGGAAGACCCGCTGCCTCGGCGTGGGTGCAGGACTGCCAATCGTCAAGGATTCTGCGCTCCAGGATCACGGGCACGCCGAAGCGGGCCATGGTGTCGAGCGTCAGGGCGACATAGGGCCAGGAGGCCACGGACTTGCCGATCAGCCGGATGGTCGTCGTCCCGGTCGCCAGCGGCGCGGCCAGGAGTAGGCCCGAGAGGTACTGGCTGCTCTGTTCCAGATTGATGGTCACTTCGCCGCCGGAAAGGCCCGGACTGGACATGACCAGGGGCGGGTAGCCGTTCTTTTCTTCGAAGGTGACGCGCACCCCCTGCTGCGTAAGGGCGTCGGTCAGGTGCGAGACGGGCCGGTCGTGCATGCGTCCTTCGCCGAAAATGCGGTAAATGCCGGGGATGGCCGTGACCACGGCGGCCATGAGCCGACAGGTGGTGCCGGACTCGCCGACGTTCATGGCGACGGGCTCGGATGCCTCTGCCCGCGTCGTCCCGCCGATGCCGTGCACAAAGAGCTTGCCTTCACGGGGCTCGATCGTCGCGCCGAGAAGGCGCAGGCATTGGGCCGTACGGGTCAGGTCCTGGCTGTCGAGCACGCCTTCGAGGAGCGACTCGCCTTCGGCCAGGGCCGCGCAGATGAGCGCCCGGTGCGACAGGGATTTGGATGAAGGCGCGGTGATGTCGATGGCGGGTTTCATGCCTGCTCCTGGACCATGCCCGCGCCGTAGAGGTGCGGACCCGTAGGATAGCTGCCGAGCACGCGCATGGTGTGGCAGAGGCTGGTCAGGTTGTTCATGGTGTTTTCATACTGTTCCTGGGACAGATCGCACTCCACGTCCATGAAGAAGACGTATTTCCATTTTTCGCCCTTGAGCGGCCGCGACTCCAGCTTGGTCAGGTTGAGCCCCTGGTCGGCCAGCAGGTTCAGGATGGCGGCCAGGGCGCCGGGTCGGTCCGGTGTGGTGAACAGGAGCGAGGTCTTGTCGCGGCTGCTGCCGACCGTCGGCGTGGGCCCGATGACCAGAAAGCGCGTCCAGTTGTCGGGCAGATCCTGGATGTCGAGGGCCACGGCCTTGAGGCCATAGCGCTCCACCAGACGCGGATGCCCGATGGCGGCGAAGCCGTCGCCCTCGCGTTCGGCCTGGGCCGCCGCTGCTGCGGTGCTCTCGGTGGGGACGACGACGGCCTGGGGCACGTTGGTGCGCAGCCAGCCCGAGCATTGAGCCAGGGCCTGGGGGTGGGAATATACCGTGCGTACCGAGGCCAGATCGGCGTTTGTGGCCAGCAGCGCGTGGCTTATGCGGCTGAAAAGTTCGGCATGGATATAGACATTGTATTGCAGGAAGAGGTCCAGGCTCTGGCCGACGCTGCCCTGCAGGGAGTTTTCGAGCGGGATCACGCCAAGGTCGGCCTTGCGCGAGGCCACGGTCAAAAAGACGTCGTGCAGGGTCGGGCAGGGGGTGAAGTCCATGGAGCGGCCAAGGTACTCAAGGCCCGCCAGGTGCGTGAAGGTCCCCTCGGGGCCGAGATAGGCCACGGCCTGAGGTTGCTGCAGACGGCGCGAGGAAGACAGGATCTCGCGGTAGATGGCGCGCAGATGATCCTCGGGCAGGATGCCGGGGCTCAAGGCGTTCAGGCGGCTTAAGACTTCCTTTTCGCGAAAGGGCTTGAAGACGATGTCCAGGGAATCGGACTTGAGTTGCCCCACCTCGCGGCTTAAGGAGGCGCGCTTGTTGAGCAGTCCCAGAAGCTGTTCATCCAGACTGTCGATCTGGGTCCGAATCTCGGTCAGGCGCTGCGTGGTCGCACTCATTCCTTGATCTCCTCGGTGATGCGCATGCCGAAATGCCGACCCGCCTGATCCGTGCGGCAGAGCACCTTGTCACCGATCTTGAGGTCGACCACGCTGACCGGGCGGCCGTCGGTTCGAACCATGCGGATGGTTTCGGCGTTCTGCAGGAAGAGGGTCCCCTTTTTCCCGCCCGCCTCGGCCTCGATGAGCAGCATGGGCCGGATTTCGACCTTGCAGCGCCCGACCGTGGCCAGGGTGGTCGATCCGTCGGCGCCGACAATGAGCACCTCTGTTCCGGTTTTCAGTTCATCGAGATACGTGGTCCGGTCCCCAGGCATGGCCGCGTAGGCGTGCACGGCCCCGGCGTTGATGCGGAAGGGGCGGGGGGCCACGTAGGGGTTGGATTCGGTCTCGGCGTTGATGAGGAATGTAAAAGCACTCGAATTGCCGACCAGCATTCCCTGGCCGGATTTCAAAAGACTCATGGTGTCCACGCAGACGCGGTGGCCGAGCCCGGCGGAGGTGACGGCGGTGACCGTCGCGGTTTCCAGTTCCATGGTTCCCTGGCTCAGTTTGAGTTCACGCACGATGGTCTTGAGCTCCGCGGCCGCCGCGGGCAGGACGACTATTGTCTCAACCCCCCGTTCCAGGATGCCGGCGGCGAGGCGCGCCCGGTCCAGGCTGGCGGCTTCCACGGCCAGGCGGCCCGACTGGGCCAGGATGTTTTCCACGGGAATGATTTCCCAGCCTTCCCTCAGGATGACGTCCTTACCCTGGCCCAGGAGCCGCACGGCTTCTTCCTCGTCGGCCTTGGAGGACAAGAGGACATAGGGCTGGTCTTCGGCGGCCAGGACCGGGATCTTGCTGAGGGCCTGTACCGAGGCGACATGTTCGCGTTCGACGATGACCGCGTCCACGCCGGACTCCAGGGCCAGGGTGATCTCCCCCTTGTCAAAGGGGACGCCGGAAAAGAGTACTTTTTTCATGACACGGACCTAGAGTTTGGGTTCTTCGAGTAGCGCCAGGGCCTGCTCGACGGAGTAGTCCATGTGTACCACGGCATGCAGGGCTTGCACCAGACGGGTCGGGTCTTCGGCCTGGAAGATGTTGCGTCCCATGGACAGGCCTGCGCCGCCGGCAGCGACGGAGTCGTGAGCCATCTGGATGATGTCGCGCGGGGATTCCATGCGCGGGCCACCGGCAATGACGATGGGGATGCAGCAGCCTTCGGTCACCCTGGAAAAGGACTCGGGATCGCCGGTGTACACGACCTTGATCACGTCGGCGCCAAGCTCTTCGGCCAGACGAGCGCAGTGCGCCACGGTGGCTGGATCCCATTCGGATTTGATCTTGGGGCCGCGGGCGTAAACCATGGCCAGAAGCGGCATGCCCCATTCGGCGCACTTGGAGGCGACCTGGCCCATGTCGCGCAGCATGTCGCGTTCGGACTCGTCACCGAGGTTCAGGTGAACGGATACGGCATCCGCGCCGAGCTTGATCCCGTCTTCCACCGTGCCGACCAGGATCTTGGCGTTGGGGAAAGGGGACAGCGTGGTGCTGGCCGAAAGATGGATGATGAGACCCACGTCGCGGCCATGACCCCGGTGCGAGCAGCGCGGCAGGCCTTTGTGCATGAGCACCGCGTTGGCTCCGCCCTCGGCCACCTTGTTCACTGTGGAGCGCAGGTCCACCAGTCCCTGGATGGGGCCGACGGTGGTCCCATGGTCCAGGGGCACGATGATGCTGCGGCCCGTGTTGCGGTTGAAGATTCGCTCCAGTCGTACGCTTTTTCCCATGTTCATGATTTCCTCCGGTTTCGGCCGGGCGCCCGGGGCCTTAAAATGTAAAAAAGGGCCGCCGGCGTATCGCCTGCGGCCCTAAGGTTGGTTTGCTTCTGTCAAAAAAGGCTAAAGCAGTCCCCTCAGACCACAGGCTCTGCTAAAATAAAAGTACCAAAAAAAGTACAGGCTGTTATTGAGGGAGATGTTTGTCATAACGATTGCCTGACTACTCAGTTTGCCGGGAGGCTGTCAAGAACTTTTATGACCGACGGTCATTTTTTTCGTCAGGAATATTTAGGGCTCCTGCGAGGAGCTGAGGAATCCCCATTTTTGGCATTGATGCACACCAATTTCATGCGTAGGGTGAGGCCATTCCATTCCGCCAGGACCAAGGAGAGGGTTACATGGCCTCCAGGAACGCGATGCCCGGTGTGATCCGGAAAATTTGCTTGTGGTGTCAGGGAGGAAGTCCGAAATTCGTCAGGGAGTGCGAACACGTCCTCTGTCCGCTGCATGCGTGCCGACTCGTCGAGGAAGGCGAAGACGCTGCGGTGCAGGAATGTATCGCGGTTTTTTGCCTGGCCTGTGCGGGCAGCCCGGAAGCGGTGGCCGATTGCAGCGCGGATGTTCCCATCGGCGCGCAGCCGCCATGTCCGGCCCATGCCTTTCGCATCCCCGAGGCAACTCCCCCGGCGCAGCAGGTAGGCTTTCTTCCGGGGCTCGGCGAAGTGCGGGGGCGATCTGCGGCATCCTCGTCCGAAGCCCATGCCGTTGAACCGGGTCCCCAGGTCGCGCAGATGGTTCCGGCCGTACTGAACCCTTCCCGGCAGGAGGATCTGGCGAACATGTATTCCGGGCGTGCGCCCGAAGCGCTGGATATCTGAAATGACAGATAAAATCGAGAAGGTGGATGGGATTCTGGGGAACTTCGAGCGTCGCCGGGAAATTGAGCGGGAAGTGGCCGAGTCCAAGCCGGTGGGCAGAACTAGGCCCCGTCATAGAGAGACAACTCCGGGTTCACCGACCTGGAATGATCTTCACTCTGATGAGAGGATCGTGGATGAGAAAGGGTGAGGCCTGGCAGGCGGCTCCAAAACGGCGATCTGCTTCGTCACTGTAAAAAAATCCAGACCCGCGCCTGAAATAACAGGGATCGGCTCTGGTTTTTTGTTGATTCGCACAGCTTGCCAGTTTTTAAGCAACCTGGACATTTGTAATTTTCAGTCAGCTAACGGCGGATCAGGTCCACTCCGGTGAGGATCCAGCCTTCCAGTGCATGGTAGCTGGCGGCGATGGTTTCCCACCAGTGGTTGCCAAGGGCCAGCACTGACAGGACAGTCAGGAAGAACAGAACAGTCCAGAGCCTGTGGATGATGGCCTGGAGAATGCGCATGATAAGGGATGAGTTGGAAGCCATGGAACTCCTCTCGTCAGATTGAATCAGGCTACTTTCTTTCTTTGTCTTTGCGCCCGTTCCGGCCTCGGGGGGGGAATCCTATGTTTTTGATCACCCAAAAGACGGCGTATGCAAATGCCGCCAGCAGGAAAAAGCGCGGAAAAAACAGGCAGAACAGAATCCCCAGAGCCAGAATCAGGGGATGGATGCCGAGTCGCCGAACGGCATTTTGCACTTGGCGCAGTAAATTTTCAGCTTGTCTCATAGCCGCAATCCTATATGGTTAAGTCCGATTTGTTAAGCCGAATCATCTTGAAAGTAAACGGAAAACACCTTTTTTTAACGAGTCTTCGGCCCTGGGCCGCTCCTCCCTCTACCCATATTTTGCATAGGAAATTACATGTCCTGCGTTTCTTGCCGTCCCGAGTCGGGGTTCGACATCCGAGCTCTGGAGCCCCTTTTTGTTGATCACCTGCCCCGTCTTGCGCATATGTGCGACTCCGCATCCTTTGCCGGTGATCTGGCGCGCAGTTTTTTTCTGACCGAGGAGCGCGAGAAGCTGCTGACCAGGGCAGCCCTGCTGCACGATATCGGATATGCGCCGACCCTGCGCCGGTTCGGGTATCACCCTCTGGACGGGGCCTTGTTTCTGGAGGAACAGGGCGAACATCCGTGGGTAGTGGAAGGGGTACTGCGTCATTCCTGGGCGGGCAGAAAGGCTGGCCTCGATCCGGACGTGAGCGCGAGCTACGCGCGGCGTCCGCTTTTGCCCGAGGCGGACTGGCTGGTGCGGGCCGTGACTGTGGCCGACTGGCGCGCAGCCGGAGTGGGCGGGCGCGTCTCTTTTGCGCGCCGCTTCCAGGACATAGCCACCCGCAACCCGCACAACCCGGACAAGGTCCGCCGGGCAGGGATCATGGTCAACGAAGTGCGCGACTGGTTTTTCGATTTGGCCCGGGATATGCCCGCTGATCGTCCCCTGCCGTGGGTCTTCTGCGATGTGGACAACACGCTCATCCGTCCCGGGGACAGGCTTTCGGCCCCCAACAAGGCTGCGATCAGGGCCTACGTGGATGCGGGCGGAGCCTTTTCTCTGGCCACGGGCAAGCATCCCTTAAGCATTGCGCCCTTGGCCCGGGAACTGGGCCTGTCCACGATTCAGGTGGCGGGCAACGGCTCCTGCCTGCTGGAGAATGGCGAGATCAAGGTCCTGGCCGAGTTGGGCGAGGCGGCGGAAGCGCTGGCCCTGGCCCTTGAGAGCCGGGGGCTGCCCATTGCCGTGTATCGCCCCGAAGGTATTGAGACTGGTGCCCGGTGGCCGCAGTCTCTGGACGAGATTTTTGAGCATTACGGGGAAATCCGGCCCACACGGGTGCGTCAGTCTGGGGCCGCGCTTAAAATTCTGTGCATCGTGGACGGGGATGACCTGCGGCGCGAGGAGGAGTTGCGCCTTCTGGCCGCGGAACACGGGGTCGACTGTTGTCGCAGCGACCGCCATTTTCTGGAATTTCTGCCCAAAGGGGGGAACAAGGGGCAGGCGGCCCGAGTCGTCATGGCGCAGGCCGGGTGGCCGGTGCTGCATTCCCTGGCCATCGGGGATACGGAAAACGACGAACCACTTTTTGCCCTCTGCGGTGCCTGCGCGGCCATAGGCAACGCCAGCGAGTGGGCGCGTCAGGGCACGGACTGGACCGTGGGTCCATGCACGCAGGACGGAGTGGGAGGATTCCTGGACCAGGTGCGCGAGGGCCGGGGATGGGAGGGTCTGCGTTCTGAAAGATAGGTCCTATAGGACCCATGGGACCTATTACTACTGCTTCGGGGGCAGAAGCTCTTCGTACCTGCCCTGATCATCCGTGTCCGCGTTGCGGATGGTCGTGACGATCTGTTCGAGCTGCCCTTCGCTGATCAGGTGCTGGGAATGGAGCCAATGAAATTTGCGGATTTCCTCTTCGGGATCGTTGGCAAAGTTGATGTTACCATACCAGTCGAGGAGCTGCTTTTTTCTGCGGTCCCGGATTGCGTCCATGATGAGTTCGTAATTTTTATCGTGCAGCAGGGCGATTTCGCCCGCGTCGGAGCTCAGTGAAGTGAGTTCGATTTTGGCCAGGGCATGGAAGAGAAGACAGGCCAGGCCAGGGATGAGAAAAATGACCCCGAGAAGATCGCCGTGAGCCAGAGCGTATCCCGTCTGAGCCAGTCCCCACGCCGAAAGCAGGATACCCCCGTTGAACAGCGTGCCGTTTCTTTCAGTGGTCTGGCGCGGGTCCATGCCAATGGACCCGTATGGGAGTTGGAAGGAGTGCGAGCCGTAGGCGTCGGACCTGGTGTAGGTCAGTGTCTCGGGTTCGAACTCGAAGGAAATGGTATGTGAAAAACGTTGCTGGGTGATGAGCATGGACAAGACTCTCCTCATTCAAGACCGGTGCGTCAGTTCATGGGTAGGTGCTGTAAGGCTGTTTCGTCAAGATTTGCCGGACGCGGGCAAGGACGTTTGCGTGGTCGGCGGATGTCGTGGATCCGTCGGTGCCAGCCAAAGAGAAGCCCGGAAAAGAAAAAAGGCCGCATAACGCGACCTTGATTTCATGGTGCCGGGGGACAGAGTTGAACTGCCGACACGGGGATTTTCAGTCCCCTGCTCTACCGACTGAGCTACCCCGGCTCAACGGAAGACCGTTAGTATGTAAATCGAAGTCCGTTGGCAACAAAAAAATGAACTCCCGGCGAGACGTTGCAGGTCCCATCCCATGCGGGGTTCTCCTGCACTTTTTCATCGGGGAATCCAGATGCGGAAAACGCTGCCTTGCTCAAGTTCGGAAACAGCCCCGATGCGTCCTCCGTGCTGGTCCACGGCCTTCTTGGCGATGAAGAGCCCAAGGCCAGTGCCGCGCGAACCTTTGGTGGAGAAGAAGACCGTGAAGAGCCGTGAAAGGGTCTCTTCCGTCATGCCGGACCCGTTATCCTCCACTTCGAAAAAAACACCGCTGGCGTCGGGGCGAGCCCGAAATTCCACGAAACAGCCCTGCTTTTTGGATTC
Organism: Pseudomonadota bacterium; assembly: GCA_018902545.1. GTDB lineage: Bacteria > Desulfobacterota > Desulfovibrionia > Desulfovibrionales > Desulfomicrobiaceae > Desulfomicrobium. The sequence continues at coordinate 177,639 of JAHIQM010000020.1, forward strand.
TTTGCAGGCATCCACCGCGTTATCCAGGATATTGACCACTGCCGCGGCGAGGACGACTTCGTCGACCCTGAAATTGCCCAGGGACGGCGATATTTCAGTCCGGAAGTCGACGCCACATTCCTCGGCCTTGGGGCGCACAGCCTCGACAACGTGTTCCACAAGCTGACTGGCCGGGATTTCGCGCAATTGCAGCTCGCGCTTCTTGGCGTAGAAGAGGATATCAAGGACCATGGTCCGGATGCGGGCCACAAGTTCCGTGACCTTGCTCCACCCGGCCTGGACTTTCTCTTGGTCGCCAGTGTTGAAGCCGGAATTCATCTTGTACACGCCTGCGTCCAGGGCCGTGAGCAGTCCTTTGATCCCGTGGGAGAGGGATGCGATGAGCATGCCCAGAGAGGCGAGATGGTCCTGCATGCGGATGAATTCGGTGATGTCCGTGGCCATCTCCATGACCGCCTCGATTTCCCCTGCGGCGTTGCGGATGGGGGCGGTCCAGACCACGACGTTGACGGGGTCGCCGGTCTTGCCGCGGACAGTCAGTTCCGAGCGGTGGGATTGCCCGTCCTCGAAGGTCTTGAGTGTCGGGCAACCGAAGCAGGGGCGTGCATTGTTCGAGTATGCCTGGTAGCACATTTTCCCAGGCTCGAAGGCGAACTCCTGTCTGTAGCGACGATTGGCGGCCTGGAGTCGCAGGTGACGGTCAACAACGGTGATGTAACAGGGGGCGTCGTCGAAAAGCTGCTGGTAGCGATGCCGGGAAGTTCTTAGTTCGTCCTGTAGACGCTGAATTTCGCTGGATTCGACGATAAGTTCCAGTACGAGATCGATCTGGCCCGTTGCACTGCGAATGGGAGCGGTGTGGACAGTTACGGCGCACAGGGCGTCATCTGGCCCGAAAACACCCTCCTGGCTTCTGACGCCCCGGCCGGTCAGCAAAGTTCTGGCCACGGGGCTGTCCTGTCCGCCTCGGGAGTGTATGGGATAAATGGAGTATCCCGGATCGCCGACGCTTAATTCCATGCGTTCGAGATACGCCGAGTTGGCCGAGATGATCCGCTGCTCCGGATCTTGAATGGAGATCATGCAGGGCAGGGCGTTGAGGAGTCCAAGGTCACCCTCGACTTCTCCGGACAGGCCGCCGATGAGTTGCGACATGCCGTCTACGGCCTGCTGGGCGATGTTCCGGCGTTCGATGTTCACCAGCTTGTCGGCCTGTTCGCGGACCAGGACCTCCAGGTTCTCGGTGTATTCGCGCATGCGCTCCCGTAGCGTGATTTTTTCCTCGGCGCGTTTCAGTGAGATTTCAAGGAGTTCCGGACCGACCGGTTTGGAGATGAAATCGCAGGCATCGAGCCGCAATCCCTCGATGGCCACGTCCATGTCCCCGTGACCGGTGACAAGGATGACTTCGGTCTCAGGGCTCTCTGTTTTGATGGCGCGCAGCAGCTCGAGTCCGTCCATGCCAGGCATGCGGATGTCGGTGATGACGATGGGTGGCTTCTCACGGCGGAAAAGATCCAGCCCTTCATCGCCGTTGGCGGCCTCTAGCACCTCATAGCCACAATCTTTGAGCGTGATTCCAACGACCTTGCGAATGCCCGGTTCGTCGTCCACAAAAAGTATTTTTTTCTGCATCAGTCAAAGTCCCGGGGTGAGGTGTCTGTTGTTACGCACGGGCCTTCCGCCAGTTGCGGTTATCCGGAACTGGTATCCTCCGCGCGCCCAAAACGAGGGCCACCAAGGCCCCGTTGGGTTGCTAACGAGGGTTCGGTTTCGGCTCGTCGCAGACAGGCTCTGCTTCGAGGTTGCCCCAGGCGTCGTGAATTGAGCGCCTGCGCTCTTGCGTTGCGTTTGTCCTGCGCAACGGTCCGATGCCGGGTTTCGTCTCGCCGGGGCGATTATTGAGCAGCCTCCGAGAAAAGACAATCCAATCCTATGGTTTTCCGATGGTTTTTTCCACGATGTCGATGACCTGCTCAGGATTGAAAGGCTTGTTCACCGTCGCAACGGCCTTGCGGATAGCCAGATGGATGCCGGACAAGCCGCTGATGACCACTACCGGCAGATCCTTGAATTCGGCCTTCTGGCTGAATTTGCGGTAGAAGCGCGGGCCCCATTCTTCGGGCATCTCCAGATCCAGGGTCACCAGATCGGGCTTTTCGTTTTCCATGACGGTCATGGCGTGTTCCCCGCCTTCGGCGGAGCATGTCGCGTAGCCGTGCTCCTGGAAAATGGAGACCAAATATTCAACAATAACGGGGTCGTCATCAACGACCATGATCTTCTTGGGCATGGGAGTCCTCCTCGTGGTTCTGAGTGTCGCCCTGGTGACGGGCGTCTGTTTGGTCAAGGATTCTGTTGGCTTCGCGCAGGATTGCCTCCGCCGTTGGCGGTTTCTCTACGTATCCGTCGGCCGAGGCGATGTTTTCGTAACTCCCTGCCTGGACGGTAGTCATGGCGTGGGCGAACGTCGCGTCGTCGATGGCTGAGACGATCATGACTTTGGTCTTCGCCAGGTCAGGATCGCTCCGCAATTGTTGCAGCAATCGAATTCCGCCTTGTTCCGGCATCATAAGGTCGAGGCTCACCAGGTCGGGCCTGTTGGTCCGGATCCAGGCGAGCCCCTCCTTGCCGTTTTTCGCCGTGCCCACGGTGAACCCGTTGGATTCAAAGATGGCCTTGATGAACAGACGCAGATGCATTTCGTCATCAACGACCAGAATCAAAGGGCGGCGGGCGTTAGCGGCGGGCATGGCCGTCTACTCGTGAGCTCTGGACGAACCGTAGGGGCTCACGTCCACCTTGTCGGGGTGGTTGACGCTCAGGACCGGGCATGCCGAGCGCAGGATGACCTGTTCGATGGTGGTGCCGAGCATGGACTGTTCCGGGTCCACGTCACGGGTGTGGTGGGCCATGACGATCAGGTCGGCCTTGTTCTCGCGGGCGTACTTCAGAACCTCGACATGCGGCGCGCCTTCACGCAAGGCAATGACATAGTTGTCGAAGTCACCCATGTTGGCGATGTACTTCTCCTCCACCTTTTCCTGCGCCGCCGCCAATTGCTTTTCGATGTAGGCCTGTCCTGTCTCCGTGTCGCCGCCCAGGTCCACGCAGTGGAAGATGTGCAGTTTGCAGCCGATATCATTGGCCACGTTGCGGGCGAACTGGAAGGCATAATTAGCGGGCTTGCTGAAGTCCGTGGCGATCACGATGTTGGCGAAATACGACCAGCAGGTCACGCAGGGACGACTGACCACAAGCACGGGGCAGCGGGCGCTCTTGGCCACCTTCTGCATGGTGCTGCCGGCGATGACGCGGTGCCGCATGGCACCGACATCCTCGGGTCGGGTGTGCGCACCCATGATGATGAGGCTGACGTCCTCCTTTCTTGCCTTGCGCAGGATTTCCGTGTGCGGCACGCCCGTGGCCGTCTCGTAGACGCAGGACGGGTGGTCCTTGGCCTGCTTTTCGTAATACTGCGTCATTTCCTCCTTTACGAGGCTGACGAGATTATCATCGACCTCGGTTTCCTCGCCGGTCCGCACGTCGCGGTAGGTCAACCCGAAGCCGCGGGTCGGCAGACCGAAGACATGAAAAACGTTGAGACGGGACTTGTTCTTGCGCGACAATTCAAATGCTACGCGCGCCGCATCGTCGCACGTTGCAGAAGCCGAGGTTGCGAATAAAATCTTCTCGAACATAAACTACCTCCTTAGCGCACATTCCTGTGGTGCGCCATGAAATGCGAGTTGCCAAATAACGCCATCGATAAAGTCAAAAAGTGTGCATACTGTTTCGAATCGGAACGAGTGCACGTTGTCCCCGAAGACCACGTGCCTGAGTTCTCCGAGGCGCAGCGGGATATCCAGCAGGTTTTCCACCTGCCAGCCGCGGATCTCTTCATCGTCGTTCTCTCCCATGCATCCGCGCAGGATGTGGTAGACTTCGAGTCTGGGAGGTTCGGGTGCGCCGATAATTTCTACCACCCGGGAAAATTCCAGCCGGTCGAGTCCCATCGCGGCCCCTTCCTCCGAGTCGGTGCACGGGAAGGCCGCCAGATTGGGTGCGAAGCCGGAAAGCCGCTGCAAGTCGGGGTAGCGGTTCAGCAGACGGATGAGCCCTCGCAAAGTGAATCCGTCTTCCAGTCTGAGTCGGGAGGCGAGCACCGCAAGAGCATCGGTCATTAATTCCTCCCGATGGCTTACAAGTTCTCCCGACTTTTTCAGTATGACTTTATTCATGTGGGCTACTTTTGAATATTGAATGATTATTAATTATGCACAACTTTATAAATTCCATATGTTTTAATATGCTTCAGGTCAATGCCTACTGCAAAATAAACAGGCTAAATTAAATCATACTATGTAAATTTATTATCATACTGACGTGGTATGGTAATTTTGAATTCACTGCCTGCTCCCTGCGAACTTTGCACATCGATGAAGCCGCCGTGAGCCTGTACTGTTTTTTTCACGGCCACCAGGCCAAGCCCGGATCCATTGTTGCCTTTCGTGCTGAAAAATGCGTTGAAAAGTTGGGGAAGAGTGTTTTCGTCAATGCCGCAGCCGTTGTCCTTGACCAGGTAAGAAATCCCATCCGAAGATTTCCCAACCTGAACAAGCACGGACCCACCCGGCGTTTCCGGGCTGAACCCGGCGGCGCTGCAGGCGTCAAGGGCATTGCTTACCAGATCCATCAGGCAGCGGTGTACGGCCTCGGCGTCGAGATCGACCAGGGGAAGCTTGTCGTGCGTCTCAAGGCGCAGTTCGACGCCTCGCTCTGCAGCTTTGACCTGAAAGAGTTCAACAACCTGGCGAGCCGGAAGGGCGGGGTCGGTGGGACAGGGGTGCAGCTCTTCGACCCGGGCGAAGCGAAGCATGTCCAGGGACAGATTCTTGAGTTTGTGCACATTGGCTTCGAGCATTTCCCACCCCTGTTCCAGGTAATCCCGGTGGTCGGTGTCGAGGCCCTGGCGCAAAAGAAACAGGCTGCCCTCAAGTCCGCTGGCCATGTTCTTGATGGAGTGCGAAAGGCCGGCCACGGTCTGGCCGATGGTTGCCAGTCTTTCTGCGGTCAGGAGTTCGCGCGTCTTCTGCTCGACCAACTCCTGGAGGTGTTCCGTGTGCTCGCGGATGGCCCGGCGCATGGTCCAGCGTTCCTTGGCCCTGGCCAGGGCGATGTCCAGGGCGTCGTCATGGATGGGCTTTGTAACGAAATCCGCGGCGTCGAGTTTGATGCCCTGAATGGCCAGGTCCAGATCGCCGTGGCCGGTCATGAGCACCACTTCGGTCTCGGGTTTGATTTCCTTCAAGACTTTCAACAGTTCCAGCCCATCCATTCCGGGCATCTTGATATCTGTCAGGACAATGGGAAAATCGCTTTGGCGAAACAAGCCCAGGGCTTCCTCCGCGCTCGCGGCCGCGCACACGTTCCAGCCTGCGTCCGCAAGCGTCAGGCCGAGGATCTTGCGGATGCCTTCCTCGTCGTCGATGAGCAGCAGCGAGAAGTGTGCATTCATAAGTGCCCCTCCTCCTCGTGTGTAGCTATGGGCAGCGAGATGACGAATCGCGTGCCCTTGCCAGGTTCCGAATCCACAGTGATGGTGCCCCCGCAATCCTGGATGATGCCGTAGCTGATGGAGAGGCCAAGGCCCGTGCCCTTGCCTACGCGTTTGGTGGTGAAAAAGGGTTCGAAAATCTTATTGCGCACACCCGTAGGGATGCCGCAACCCGTGTCGATGATTTCCACCACGACGTTGCCGTTGTTCACATAGGTCTTGAGGGTGATGTGCTTTGGGGCAGACTGGGGGGCGTCGGTTTCCGCAGCTTTGGCCGCTGTCCACTTCTCTTCGATGGCGTCGCGGGCGTTGATGAGCATGTTGATGAAGACCTGCTCTAGCCTGCTCGCGTCGGCCTGGACCAGAGGCAGGTCGGGTGTGAAGTACTGCAGCACTTCGATCTCGCGCAGTTTCAATTGCTGGATGAAAATATCAAGGGCGCGCTTGAGGATCTCTGTCATGTCCACAGGCTCGAGCTTCATGTCCGGCTTGCGCCCGAATTCGCGCAAGTGATTGATGATTTTGGACGCGCGGTCCACATGGCTCTCGATTTCAGAACTCAGCGTGTTCAGGATGTCCCGGTCGAGATCCTCTTCGCGGGTGATTTTTCGCCGAATGAAGCTAGCGGCCGTCTTGATGACGGACAGAGGCTGGTTCAGTTCGTGGGCCATGCCGGTGGCCATTTCGCCCAGGGTGGCCATTTTCGAGGCCTGGATGAGATGCTGTTCGGCTTCAAGGCGCTTGGTCATGTCACTGGTAGTCACGAGCAGAACTTTTTGGCCGCTGAACTCCGAGGGCGAAACGCGTACGGTGACGAAAAGTCGCCTGCCGTCCTTGGTCACATGGATGACTCGGTTGTGCAGGCTTTTGCTGGAAATCATCAGCCGAAACGCCTCCTGGTCGTCCTCGCGGTAAAGGTCCATGAAGTTGCGACCGACGATCTCGTCCTTGTCAAAACCGTAGACGGTTTTGACGGACTCGTTGCAGTCCAGGATGAGCAGATCGCTTGCCTGCAACACGAAGACCGGATTGGGAATGTTGCGGAAGATTGCCTGGTATTTTTTCTCGCTTCTTTCGAGATCGGCTTCGAGTTGCTTGCGGCTGGTAATATCCAGGCACATCTCCATGGCCGCCACGATCTCCCCTTCGGAGTTCTTGATGGGTGAACTGGTCACCAGCCAATGGCGGATTTCCCCGTTGGCGTCGAAACCGGACTCCTCGCTGGTGTAGGATTTTCCGGTTTTGAAAGTGTTTTCCACAGGGCATTGCGGACATTTGCTCATCCTGCCCTTGTAGGCGTGGTAGCAGGTGTCGCCAGGGGTCGGACGGAACTTGTTCCAGAACTCCTGATTGTACCGCAGCAGCCTGAAATCGCGGTCCTGGACGGTAATGATGCAGGGCACCAGGGAGAAAAGAGTCTGGTACTCGTCGCGTTGTCGGTTCATTTCAACCTGATTTTCGCTGATATTTCTCCCCATGCGTTCGATGGTGTGTACCAGGGTGCCCATCTCGTCGGGCTGATCGATATCGATGCGCGTGCAGTGGCCGCCTTCCGCGATAAGCTGCGCGCCAGCAATGAGCTTGCGGATTGGGCGCAGCACGAAGCGGCGCATGAATATGAAGATGGCCAGCCCCGTGAGGGCGAGCACGATGAGGGTGAAGGCGATGCTGCGGTTTCTGAAGGCGATGGTCTCGCGCTCCGTCGATTCCAGGGACAGGACTACGTCGATGGCGCCCAGAACCCTGTCCTCTACGGGGTGGAAATGGCATCCGGCTTCGCAGCCGGGTTCATTGAGAACCGGAGTGATGATGCCGAGCATTTTCTGCCCGTCCTGCCCGGTGAAGATGCGCGTGCGCGCTTCGAGGGTGACCTCCTCTGGTGGCGGGGTGTGCTGGTGGCAGGCCTGACAGGCCTGGCTCTCGATATCCGCCTTTGATTCCAGTTCCTGATGGTTGTTGGAAAACTTGATCGTACCGCCGCCGTCATAAATGCGCAGGATCCGGATGCCTTCCTGCATGCCGATATTGGTGATGATGTGGTCCAGGTCGTCGCGGGAATTGAGCATCATCGCATAGCGGGTGCCGAGCTTTATGGTCGTGCCCAGACGGTCCACCTCTTCCACCGCGTAGCGCATGAGGACGGATTCCTGGTGGATGATGGCGAAGTAGGACAGGGCCGCCACGCTCGACACCAGGGACAGCCCGGCGGTCAGGATGAGCTTCAGGCTCAGGCTTTTATTGATGAAGGCCCACGGATTATTCATGAAAGTCCCTTGAAGGCTATGCGCCCGGCCACGGACGGCCTTTTCCGCGAAGACCGTCCGGGCGCAGGGGTAGTTACCTCACGTGACACTGGCCGCAGGCCAGGGGCCCTTTGCCGCTTTGCTCATGACAGCTTATGCATTGCAGGTGATAGGCTTTGCTCAGACCTGTCGTGCCTTTGTCGGGTTGCACCGCGTGGCAGTCTGCGCAAGGGATTCCCTCGGTGGAGGACTCGGGGTCCTGGACACCGTCGGAGCCGCCATGGTGGCAGAGCACGCAATCCTCCACGCCAGCCTTTTCATTGTGCTGGTCGTGGACGAAGGTGGCGGCGGGCCTGGTCAGTTTTCCGAACGCGTCGGGGGCGATGACCGTCATGTCCTCTTGCGAGGAAGCCAGTTGCGAGAAGGCCAGGATGACCGCCACGATCAGAATGGGAAGACAGCGTTTCATTGTTCTCTCCTCTAAGCCTCTGGCTTTTCCATGCATTCATAGATGATGTCGCCGAGGAATTTGATCTCCATACCAAGATGGTAGGCATGCACCGTGTCTTCAAGCCCGCCGTGGCAGTTGTGGCATGGGGCCACGATAGTTTTCACGCCGGTCGCCTTCAGTTCTTCAGCCTTGGACTTGCTGCCCGCCACGCGTACGTTTTTAAAAGGCGGGCCGCAGTTGATGACGCCGCCTCCGGCCGTGCAACAGATGTTGTGCTCGCCGTGGGAGGCCATCTCGACGATGTCGCCATCAATGAGAAAGCGGACCAGTTCGCGCAGCTTTTCGTGCAGGCCCCGTCCGCGGACCACGTTGCACGGGTCGTGCACGGTCACGGGTCCCGGATACTTCTTGGCCAGCTTGATCTTGCCGTCACGCATGAGTTCCCAGAAGAATTCGATGGAGTGAACGACGGGGATCGGATGCCACATCCAGCCGTCCCACCGGTTGCCCACGTCGTAGATGGATCGGAACGCATGGCCGCATTCGCCCATGACGATGCGTTTGACTTTGAGTTTCTGGGCGCTCTCGAAGTGTCTGCGCTTGAGCCGGCCCATCATCTCGAAGTCGCCGGTGAACATGCACATGTCCGAATTGTCCCAGCCTGGTTCGGCCGGCATGGTCCAATCCACCCCGGCCGCGTGCATGATGGCTGCAGCCTGATAGATGAGCTGGGTCCGGAATTTGGGTTCGGGGGCGATGACCGAGTAATAGATGTCTGCGCCTTCTTTGTCCAAAGGGATGCGCATGTTCGGGAACTCCTCGCGGGCCTCTTCTTCCTGCCACTGCAACGTGTCTGCCCATTCGTCATCCTTGACCCACATCTGGTTGAATGTGGCCGAATGACTATGGGCCGTATCCTGGATGTACTGCGGGGTGACGCCCAGTTTATGACAAATGCGGCGTATGACGGTCATGATGTAACCCGTGTCGATGCCGATTGGGCAGTAGTGCACGCAGCGACGGCACAGGTTGCATTCCGTATAGGCGAGCTGCGCCATCCCGTAGATGAAGTCAGGTTCGACCTTGCCGCCTTTGTCCAGCAGGACGTCCAGCGTCTGGCGCACCTTGCCTGCCGGGGTATAGCTCGGGTCGTCGGGGTGTGACTGCGCGTAATGACAGGCTGTTGCGCACATGCCGCAGCGCATGCAGGTTTCGGAATAGACCTTCAGGCGCGCCCCGGTCTCGTTTTTGAGGACGGCATTGACCGTTTTTTCAATTTTTTCCGGAGTGAGCCGGGAGACCCCGCGCCGTAAGCCCACATCCTCAATGAGTCTATCGTGAATTCCCATGTCTTGATCCTCCTCGGGATGTTACCAGTCGCGGGCGTGCCGCACTCCGCCGAATTCCGAACCCATGTACGACCTCGTGAACACCGCGAAGACCATGTGCGAGAGGCGCGTCCAGGGAATGGCCACCAACATGATCTCTCCGGCGAGAATGTGCAGGATGATCATCGTGTCGTAGTCGAGGATCTGGCGGAAAGCCAGAAAGCCCGTCATAAACGGGGCGAAAACGATGGCCAGCGCGATCCAGTCCGCCTTTTTCGTGATATAGCGGACGTTGGGATCCTGCAGACGACGGACGGCGAAGAAGACGCACAGGGCGATGACCACGATGGTCAGATAGTCGCCGATGGGGTCGGGGATGGCCGGAAAGGAGATGCCGAAGAACTGGTCCCACAGCATCACGTGCGCCGTGAGGAAGATCGGCACGGCGAAGATCAGCACGTGAAAGAGGAAGGTGGCTACGGTCAGGGCCGGGTTCTTGCGCCAGCCCAGGGTCGCGAAAGGGGTCACCCAGTGGGCGATGGAGCGCAGGGAGTACTTCCAGCTCATGAAAGCTATGGACGAAGTGTCCTTGGATTTGGCCAGTTTGTACATGCTTGCCAGGCGCCATGCGCATCCGGCGAAAAAGGCCGTCCAGGTCAGCCAGGCCAGGGGGCCGGTCACAAATTCGTAAATGGTGTTCATGCGTACATTCTCCTTGGGGTCAGGCCACCGGGGTTACGACGCGGAAATAGGCGCCCATGTTCATGGCCTTGATGAGCAGCTTGGTTCCGTCCGGGCTGAACACGGGGTCGAAGACGCGGTCGAAGTCCTTGTCAAAGGGGCGCCCGTTGATCAGGATGGTCTGCCGCCCGCCGCGTTCCACCTTTACGGCCACATGATTTCCCCTGGGGCTGATCACCGGCTTCCAGGCCATGTCCCACGTTCCTTCCCAGACCCGGCCGTCTACCATGACGCGCCAGTTTCGGTTGTTTTCCGAACTGAGGGCCGCCACACAGGCGCCGTCGGCTCCGACCATTAGGTCCGTGACCACGGGGAATCTGTCGGACCAGACTTTGCCGTTCACGGCCACAGTGAATTCGCCAAAATCCGGAGCGACGATGGCCGCGAGGATCTGGCCGTTCTGGCTGAAAGCCTGTTGCCAGCATTGATAAAAGACGGGTTCCCAGATGATCTGCCCGTCCTGGGCCATGCCCCATTTCCCTCCGATGCGCACAGGGGCCGCGATTTTGCCTGTCGCGGGGTTGAAGCACGGTTCCCACACGCATGAATAAAGCTCAGGCCAGAGCTTACCGTTCACGGCGATGGAATAGTCGTAAAGACTGGTGCGTACCTGGGCGGCAACATTATGCCCAGCGCCGAAGGTCGGCGTCCAGGCGTTGAGAAATTTGCTGTCCCAGGCTTGCCCGTTCACGGCGACTCCGAAGACCCCGGCCTGAAAGGCGTCGAGATCGGCGGGCTTGAGGGATAGGAGCTGAACCACCGCTGCCGTGGACGTGCCGTCGGCGGAAAGCTGGCTTTGGTTGAGGTTCTCAAACAGGTTCTCCCACGGCGCGGCGTTGACGCACATGCCGTACTTGCCTCCCGCCTGGAAGCATGTGGCGATTACGGACCCGTCCTGTGAGAATTGTGTTCCCCACATGTAGTCAAAGCGCTCTTCCCAGAGGGTGTCGTCGACGGCCAGTGTCCATTCATCGTCCTGTTGCACCACTGCGGTGAAGCGTCCGTCAGGACTGAAGCGGGGAAGCCAGGCTTTCTCGAAGCTGTTTTCCCACGGTGTGCCGTTCACGATGGCGGTGAACGTCTCGTCCTCCAGCCTGGCCAGAGTCGCAATCGTCTGGCCGTCTGGGGACACATGGGGTTCCTCCGTCCACACCACCCCCTCGGGCAGATCCGTGGAGGCAAGGATCACACGTTTGCCCGGTTCCCAATCCCATAAAGCTGGTGAATGCATATCGTCCTCCAGTTTCCCGCATGTTTTGCGGGATTATATTGATTTCCGATGAGAAAAACTGTTGCCGCAATAGCTGCCTGACAGTTCGCGTCGGTCATGGGCCTGATGGCTACTCTAAAATCTATAGTAATAGTGACCGTATTGACGAAATTTATTTCCATATTAACGTTGTTTTTCACTTATGCAAGTATTTTCTGATAAGTTATATAAGTATACATTGAAGGTATAGTTATGAATTAAAACCATACTTGCGATGTGTGGATTTCAATATTCTTCAATTATGCATTGATTTCCTGTCTGTCGTCATGGCATGACGTTAAGGAAACAGAATGGATTATCTGCCTGGCAAGCCGGGAATACTGTCGAGGAGGGTGATCGGATGCGGCTGACAACAAAAGGGCGTTACGGCATGCGCTTGGTGCTTGATATCGCGCAGCATGGGAGTGACGGGCCGGTGTCCATGTCCGAGGTGTCCCTCCGACAGGACATTTCTCTGAAATATCTGGAGCGACTGGTGGGAGAGTTGCAACGGGCGGGCATCGTCAAGAGCATGCGGGGCCGGGTCGGAGGGCATTTGTTGGCGATGACGCCCGAGCGCATAACGGTCGGCGATGTCGTGCGCGCGCTGGAGGGGGAGTCCGCCGACCTGCCGTGCGGCCACAACAGGCTGGCCTGTCCCCGCTCTGTGCATTGCCTGACCAGGGCCATCTGGGTTGCCGCGGATCAGGCCATGTTTGAGAAACTGGATTCGGTGAACGTGAAGGATATATTGGAAGACGGGCAGAACTGCATGGCCAGGAAGGAGGAAGCCAAATTTGTTGTGGCCAAGGAGGTGCAGGCGCCGCAGGCGGAGCAGTCGAAACGGCGCAAGACGCTTCCCAGTCGTGTTTTTCTCCGGAGCGCCAATCAGCAGGGCGGTGATAAGCAGAACCGAGCGGGGGCGGGGGTTAAAACCATCCTCGCTGTGGACGACAACCCGGACATTGTCGAATACCTTGTGTCTATCTTCCGTGAGCGTGGCTACGCCGCCTTCGGGGCGACAAGCAGCGAGGAAGCCATGGAGGTGCTCATGCGCCTGAAGCCCGACATGATCACCCTTGACCTGGAGATGCCCGAGGAGTGGGGGCCCAAATTTCACCAGCGTTACTCCAAGATGCCCCAATTCAGGGATATCCCGGTGGTGGTCATTAGCGGCCTGCCCGGAATTCACCGGGCCATCAGCAAGGCGGTGGCGACCTTGAGCAAGCCCTTCAGGCCGGAGGAGGTTCTCGAGGTTGTCGAGGCGGCCATTGGCCCGCCCTAGTTTTCCCGGTCGCAGCGAGAATGTGTGAAATCTGCAAAAAAAAAGCCCCCGCAAATGCGGGGGCTTTTCGTCAAGGCCGAACTGGCGGCTTGTTTTTTCATGGTGCCGGGGGACAGAGTTGAACTGCCGACACGGGGATTTTCAGTCCCCTGCTCTACCGACTGAGCTACCCCGGCAACGTGTGATGAGAGGTGCTTTTATGCAAAGGCCGGGACGAAGGCAAGAGGGAATTTGGCACTTTCCGCACTTCCCTCACTTTGTCCGAACCAATCTTCGCGGAACCCGCGGTCGTCAAGGAGAGACCTGTCTTCGCAATAGCGGACACGTTTGTTTCCCTAAACAGCTGTCTTGACGAACAGCCGTTCATATTCCTTAGGATATTGATAACCAATCGACGAATGCCTGCGTCGACGATTGTAAAAACCTTCAATATATCGAACCTCGGCTGTCCAAATATAGGTGATATCTCCTGTCCAGAGACGATCTGGTGCCGGGGCCGTAAAGTTACGTCTGACCAGGTTGGGCGCAACAGGTGGCTTGTGGTCCGAATCCGTTGTAACCTTGAGACGGCTTATGGTCTTAACGAGCAACCCGTGCTGCTTCATCAAGCGCCAAACACGATTCTTGCCGACGCAAACGCCTTACTCGCGAAGTTCCCGACAAATACGGTCGGCACCATAGGTTCTATCGCTGCCGTCAAAGGACGCCTTTATTGAAACGAGCAAGCGCTGGTCTTCACGCTGCCGCTTGATCCTCTGACCTGTGCGCATTCCGGACAAACTGACCAGTGATTCCACGGCAAACTGCCCACCTGTTCCTGACCTGCCGGGAAACTTCGGACCACTCAATTCTTGAGGGTTTCCCCACGGCTCAAGTTTTTTCCATACTGCCGACAGAAGTGTTCGGGCGTCATGTTGTTCAGGCTTGAGTGCGGGCGAACGGAGTTGTAGTGCCGCTTACATTTATTTAGTTGACCCATCAAATAATGTAAATTCTGTTTACAATTTGTCGATTTTTTTTCCATGCGTAGTCAAAAAAAACTCTTCCTGTGCGGGTTGAAAAGTTTGAGTGACCATCCTGATGGGTGTCTCGCGCCCGGCCGTGTACGACCTTCTGAAAAAGCTAGAAATCAACAACTGGCCTTCAGGCTTTTTGGATACTTCGTGACCAATCAACATTCTTTCAGGGCAGGGTAGACATCCTGCACTCTCCCCTGATTTATGCTGATATTGGACAGTTCGGGCTGCACGCGAGTTTGATTATTCTCCTTTGAACTTATTTTTGTGATTAGGACTGGCGCATGCCCTTAACTGACAGCAGTAATTCAGGAATTCTGTAGCGGTCGACAAACACTGAAAGGGTCACGTTCGAAAAACTTTACACTTTGTACCCTCTGTTGCCATCGAATACTCAATTAATTGTTTTATCTTAGGCAGCTGTGTCGTTGGAGCACTTATTGCTTAAAAAAGATGGATTGTGTTGCGTTGTTTGCTGAATTTTTTGTGGGGATGTGAAGGGATTGCAATATTTTACTGCGGAGGTTTTTATGAAGAAAAAAATGATAGCCGTAGGTCTTGCACTGCTGGCGTCTGCCGGAATTGCCATGAATGTGCATGCGGGATCATTTTTGAGGGCAGCCTACCAGGATGCCGCATTGGCGATTGATGGTTGGGGAAGTCAGTCTTCATCGTCAGGTTTCCTGCAGACAGGGAACTTGGGCGGTTCTTCTGTTTTGGCTGCCTGGCTCTACAGCGCCGATGTATGGGGTGGAGGAGTTGCTGGAGATGTTACATTAGAAGACATTTTTTTGCCAAACAATGACGGCATATTGTTGTCACGTCCTGCAAGCAACCCAGTAAACGTCCGTCTCTATGATGTAACAAGTATTGTAAAAAGCAAAATTGAATCAGGTCAAACAGATTTCTCAATCAAAGAAAATGGTTATACAGATGGTGAAGTTTTGATTGTGGCTTATAAAAATCAATCTACATCAGGTGGGACAGCCATCATTCTTGATGGTGGTTTGGCACAGGGTGGTGATACGACGCGCCTTGATTTTGCATCCCCATACACTGGTGGAGATGCATTTCTTTCCTTGGCGATCAGCTACAGTTATGGAGATTTTCAAAACACGAAGGTCACGGTCAAGACTTCCTCGAACCCGAATGGGCGTCTTTTGACCTCTGCCGCTGGTGGAAACGATGATGGCAGTTTCCAAGCGGCAGACGGCGCATTGATAACAGTTGGTGGTGTTGGTGACAGTCCGTTGAACCCGCCCAACCCCAATCAGACCGGCGCTGCCTATGACGACGAACTCTACAATCTTGCATTGGGCAACGATGTCAGTGCTGATCCTTTCCTGCGAAACGGAGATACTTGGCTGGAATTGCTCACCAATAATCCCAGTGGCGATGATAACGTATTTGCCACGTTTTTCACATCAACGTTCAGGATTGCAAATGTCAATGACGACGACATCATCAACCCCGACGGCCCCAACCCTGTCCCCGAGCCGTCAACAGTTTTACTGCTTGCTACCGGCGCTCTAGGACTGGCCTATCTGCGCAGAAAAAATTAGTTCTTACAGACCTGTGCAATGCGGGAAAGATGCCTTCACCGACATTCTTTCCCGCTGTCAAACGGCATAGAAAAGTGATCCACCATCGGCTTCCAATTTTTACCCTCTCCGGGCGTGTTTGTAAGCATCCGACCAACGGCTGTGCGTGGTGCCGCGTTAGCGTTACTGGACGGACGTCCTTAGTCTCCAGTTCTCGTTTCCTGTCTCGATGATCTCGCAGTGATGGGTCACGCGGTCTAGGAGCGCCGTCGTCATGTTGGCGTCTCCGAAGACCTGCGACTACTCGCCAAAGCTCAGGTTGGTAGTGATCATCACCGATGTTTGCTCGTAGAGCTTTGACAGCAGATGGAAGGGCTAGCCGAGTTCGTCCAGGCGAGAGTATCAGCCAGACGCCTTACCCTCCGCCTTCTCCTGTTCGAGCTTGTTGACCAGAGCCAGCAGGTTGATAAAGCGTATTCGTGCCCCGTTGCGGATGCTGATGGCGACGCTCAAGTGCGTCTTGCCGGTGCCCGTACCGCTGACAAAGACGACGTTCGTCCGCGCCTCCATGAACCCGCCCTGGCACAACGTTCTGATCTGTCTCCTCTCACCGCCGAGGAGAGACGGTAAGTCGAAACCCTCTAGATCCTTCAACACGGGAAACTTGGCGATCCCCAGCCGATAACGGATGCTACGCATGTGGCGCTCGGCCTTCTCCGCCCGAAGCAACTTTAGGAGGATCGGTAAGGATCATGTCTCAGCTTGTCGCATTTTGTCACGCTGAGACGGCACCACGGTGACGAAACGATAGGCCAGGGCTTATGCCTTGGTCTTTTATTTTGCGTGGCGCACGGGGTCGCATATCGGTGTGATAGGACGGGAACGCCCATGGATTGGTTACGTTGTTTATGTATTTGATGCCTTGCCGCATCCTGGACATTTTGCTGGCCCATGCGTGATCTCGTGGCCGCACTTGGGACAAAAAACGGGGTCCTCTGGCAAAATGCGAGTGCAATTTGGACAAGTGTCTGCATTGAGAAGTGCGTCTGATCCGCAATAGTGACAAAAGCGAAACTTCGGAGGGGCAGGCTTTGGCTGTTTTTCCCCTGTGAATACGAATGTTTTTTTTGCTACCTCTGCCGCCGACTCCGTAAAGATTTGATTGAAGTCTGATCCGCCTAGCTCCCATGCGCGTTTCAAAATATTTTTTTTGACGCCCTGTCTTGCGAGCATGACCGCGAGAAGTCTGTTTGTACGGTTGGTGTTCCGCCAAATGAGTAAAGGGGCAATGGTCAGGCAAATTGATAAAATCAAAAGGAAAATGACTATGGCCAGATAGAAGAAAAACCCAAAGACAGAACCTGTCAAACCAAACATTGTGCGGCCTCCATTTTTCAATGCATTTACCACGCATTGCTCTGTTGGTCAGCAAAAAAAGTTGTCATACGTTTTGTGCGCACGGGGTAGGGCCGGAAAAGTTTATTCAAAGAGTTCAGGGCAAGTGCGCAAGCATTTGTAAAGCATCTGTGCCGGGTGTTGAGAAATGTTGAAACAGAATGGTGGTTTTTTTTGGTGGGGTGCCGAGCAAAAAAAGGTGCCCTTCCCGCCCTGGCCGGGTGAAAATATCCATGCCCGTACTGGGGTGGTCGTGGCATGGATCTGACCGAGAAAAAGGGCCGGGGTTGTCCGGGCAATAGGGGTAAATAATGGCCGTGAAACCAGTGCTTGGGGGACAGGTGGGGGACAAAATCTTTGATTGTCGAAAGAACAGGAAAAGGCTTACCGCATTATTGCGTGTAAGCCTTTAATATTCCTGGCCCGCCCTGCATGACTCGAACATGCGACCAACGGATTCGAAGTCCGCTACTCTATCCAGCTGAGCTAAGGGCGGAATCGGCGATTAGTGGTGGTGCTTGTCGGGGCCGTGTTCCTTGTTCAGGAAATAGACGATCAGACCGACGCAGCTAAGGCCTAAGGCAAGGATGAGTCCAGAAAACATAGAGTGCCTCCTTGTGGTTATTGTCTAGCTGCTTAGTATAGGCGAAATCAGGCTTGACTTCAAGTTCTTTTCTTCACAAGTAATTGCCGAGCGGCGCGGTGGGGTGGCCTTTTGCCCCGGGGAGGAGTATGCAGCCGTGGGCGCTGTTACTTCATTTGAAACAATCGGTTCCGGAGCTTTTATGACGATATGGAAAAGTTGCGTTGGTCTGCTTGCCTTGCTTGTTTTTTCGACCTCCATCTGGGCCGCCGAGACCTTGACCATGAGGGAAGCGGTGGAGATCGGGCTGCGGTCAAACCCCTCGATCCTGGCCGCGCGCGAAGCCTTGGACGCCTCGGACTACGCCGTCAAATCGGCCAAGGCCGCTTTTGGGCCGTCCATGAGCACCCAATACGGCTACACCCGGCTCGACGAGCGGCCGCAGGCCTTCGGGGCGAACGCCGGCACGCTCGACAACTGGGAACTTGCCTTTAACGTCCACCAGCCCCTTTTTACGGGATTCAATCTGCTGACAACGCATGAAAAGGCCATGCTGCAGAAGGAACAGGTCGCCTCGCAGATAGACAACGCCGAGTTGCGGCTGACCGTCGCCATTCAGGATGCCTTTCTGCGTTTGCTGCAGGCCCGGGAGAATGTGCGGTCCGCCGAGGATTCCCTCGTTCGCCTTCGTTCGCAGTTGAAGGTGAACACTGCATTTTACGAGGTTGGCCTGCGCCCCAAGCTCGACATGCTGCAGGCCGAGGTCGACGTGGCCACGGCGGAGCAGCTTCTGCTGGCTGCCGCAAACAATGAATCCACTGTGCAGGCGCAACTCAACACCCTGCTTGGCAAAAGCGTGGCCACGGAAGTGGAGTACGTCGGGGAGTTGCGTTATTTTCCGATGTCCTTGACCCTTGCGGAGTGTCTGGAGCGTGCGGCCAGGGAGCGTCCGGACCTGCGCATTGCCCGTCAGGCCGTCATGTTGGCAGAAAAGGACACGGTCCTTGCGGCGGTTCCCTACTATCCGCAGGTCGGCGCCGATTTCAATTATATTCGCGCCGGCGAAGACCCGCTGGTGCATGGTGGGGATTACCACAAGCCCAGCCAATGGAACGCTCAGCTCGGGCTGAAGTGGACTTTTTTCGAGTGGGGCAAGACCTATTACGGGGAAAGGCAGGCGGAGAAAAACGTGAGCCGCCTGGGACAGGAATATCAGAGTCTGGAGAATGACGCCGCGTTCGAGGTCAAGAAGAGCTTTTTGCAGATCCAGTCCGCCGAAAAGCGCATCGCCGCCGCCAGGCAGGGACTCGTCGCCGCCAAGGAAAGCTATCGCATGGCCTTGGCCAGATACGAGGCCCAGGTGGGCACCAATACGGATGTCCTTGACGCCCAGGCCAAGCAGACCCGCAGCGAAGCCGGTCTGAACGAGGCGCTGTCTGATTATGGACGGGCCGTGGCCGAGCTATATGGTGCCATGGGCCAGAAGAATCCCGAACTTCTTGCGCAGTGAGGAAGAGCCGGACCCTTTTTAGGATCCGGCTTTTTTCAGGCCCTTGCGCCGGGGCATGGCGCATTTCTTTTCTGCCAGCACGGCCAGTTCCGTAAGTCTCTCGTCTACGGCCGCGTAGATGGAATTCTGCGAAAAGCGTCCGTCTTTCAAGCGTTCTCCCGCCCTTTTGCCGGTCAAAGACTCCATGGCCTCCTCGATGGTACTCACGGGGTGGATATGGAACTGCCCATCCTTGATGGCCTGCAGCACGTTGTCCCGCAGCACCAGGTGCACGATGTTGTCCCTGGGCAGCAGCACGCCTTGCTTTCCGGTGAGGCCACGCCGCCTGCAGACCTCGAAGAATCCTTCCACTTTGTGTGTGACTCCGCCAACGGCCATGATGGCCCCGGACTGGGAAATGGCACCGGTGAAGGCCAGGTCAAGGCGGATCGGTACGTTTGAGAGGGCGGAAAGCAGGGCGGCCAGTTCCGCTCCCGATGCGGAGTCGCCGTCGACCTGGGCGTAGCTCTGCTCGAAACACAGGCTTCCGGTCAGCACCAGCGGCTTGTTGCGGGCGAACAGGTTCACGAAATAGCTCTTGAGGATCATCATGCCCTTGGTGTGGATGGGGCCGCCCAGTTCGGCCTCGCGCTCCAGGTCCATGATGCCGCCGTGACCGACGCCGACGGTGCAGGATATCTGATGGGGCAAACCCATGACATAGTCTCCCACCTGGGTCACGGACAGGCCGTTGGCCACGCCCACCTCCTTGCCCTGGGTGCGGACTTTGATGGACCTACGGTCGTATTCGCGCAGGAATTCCTCCTGGTACAGGTTGGTCCTGTATTCGCGCTCCGCCAGGGCCTGCTTGACAATGCTCGCGTCGATGGTGCGTTTGTCCTGGCTGATGGCCAGGGCATTTGATTCGATCATGATTTCGCGCAAGTGCGAAAAATGCAGGGACAAGCGCTCCCGGTCCTCGGCCATGCGGGTGGAGTAGTTCACAAGTTCGGCGTAGGCGTCCTTGGTGAATCCGCGCAGCCCGGCTTCGCGTCCGGCGCGGTCCAGAGCCTGGGCGTAACCGGTGATGGCTTCCGGCGTGCGCTCCACGGTGTCCTGAATGTGCGCTTTGAGCTTGAATATCTTCCGGAACCGCTCGTCATGCATGTAGAGCAGTTCATAGGTCTCGTCGTCGCCGATGAGCAGAACCTTCAGCGACAGAGGGATAGGGTCCGGGCTGATGGTGCGGGTGCGCAGCAGGTCATAGTGGTCCGTGGGGTCGTCCAGGCTCGACTGCTTGGTGCGCAGGCAGCGCAGCAGACCCTCCCATGCGGTGGGGTGGCTCAGGAGATCGTCAACGCGCAGGATGAGGAACCCGCCGTTGGCGCGATGCACCGCCCCGGCCTTGATCAGTGAGAAGTCGGTATAGTAGGTGCCCCATTCGGTTTCGCGCTCCATGCACCCCAGCAGATTGAAAAACCCGGGGTTGATTTCCTTGACAACCGGCGCGCCTATGACCTCGGAATTGTCCACGAAGAGATTGACGTCGTAGCGTTGGAAAAAGGCATCGGAAAGACCTTCTCCCTGCTGATCCGGGCCGCCGGTGCGAGGTTCGCGCTCAGTCCTGCCCTGATAGTGGGGCAGGTTTTCGAGGATGTCCTCCTTGAAGGAGTCGAAATATTTTTTGAGAACCTTGTTCTCGGCGAATTTTTTGAGGATCGGTGCGAGCAGCCGGTCTACGAGGCTGGCGGCATGTTCCTGGGCCAGTTGGACTTCCTTGGCCCGGAATTCCTGCTCGCTTTTGTTGACCAGGCGCGAGAGGTCCGCGATGGCGTTCAGCACTGCGCTGCTCTGATCTTTAAGTACTTTTTTCTGCGATGATCCCAGGCGCTCGAACTCTTCCGACGTGAGTACCTTGCCATCCACCAATGGCGTGAGGGAGACAGCTCCGGCGTCGTCGATGTTCAGGCTGAACCCCTTTTTCTGGGCGGCTTCATCCATCCTGTCCATCAGATCGTCGCGCACCAGGGCCAGCTTGGTGAAGAGTTTATTCTGAAGGCGCAGGTAGCTGGCTTGTTCAAAATGACGGGGCAGATCGCGGCGCAGGCGTTTGACGATGCGTTGCAGGTCATTCTTGAGGAGTTTTCCCTGTCCGGGGGGAAGACTGACCAGGATCGGCTTGTCGGGGTTGTCGAAATTGTTCAGATAGACGAGGTCCGGTGGCGTCGTCCCGGCCACGGCCCGCGGAAGAAGAAAATTTTCGACAAGATAGGTCCGGCCAAGCCCTGGTTCTCCAGCGACGTAGACGTTGTATTCCATGCCGGGGATGGAGAGCCCCAGCTCAAGGGCCTTGCGGGCCCTGGGCTGAAACAGGCAGACGGAATTGGCGTTGTCGCGGATATCGTTGCTGCGCAGTATTTTACGCGGATCCGGTTCAATATTGAGCTGGCGGGCTTTGAGTTCTGGGATGTTTTTCATTGATTCTCGGGTTGCTGGATTTTGTCCAGTGTTGTTGATTTCGTGTCAGGGCATAGTGCGATTAGGTCCGACTGGCAAGCTGGCCGGTTGGAACGGCGAGGGCGTTTTGTGCTGTTAACTGTTCACGGAGCTTAGGTGAGAGGGGCCTGAAAATTCGTCAGATGCAAAACTTTGGTTGACGCGAAGTTGGGGGCTATGGTAGCCCCGACTTCGATTTGTGATTTATTGCACGAACGATTCGGGACGGCCAACACCCATAAAGACGGACATATGCTCTTTAATAAAAAAAATAATCAAAATATCGAGTCGCTGGGCAGCGCTTCAGTGATGGGGCTGCATCTGGTTTCCGGGGTGATCGTGGGCATCGCCATGGGTTATTACCTGGACAAATATTTTGGTACCAAACCTTGGTTGACGCTTATTTTTCTGGTGTTCGGCATCATCGCTGGATACAAGAACATGTTTCGTGAAATGAAGCGCATCCAGAAAAAAGAATCGGAAACCGAGGCTCGCAAATATGCGGAAAAAGATTGAACGCTTTCTTTACGCCAGGGGGTTTCACGTCCCTGAGGTCCGGAAGATGGCGTTGCACCAAGTCTACTTCCTGTGCGGAGCCCTGCCCGCTGTCGCGTTCGGCAGGGGCGGGGTGGATCTGGTCACGGGAGTTCTGCTTGGGACCCTCAATTTTCTGGCATTGGGCAAGTTGATTCAGGAATTGGTATATTTGCAAAAAAGTGCGGTGATTGTTCAGATTTTCAGCTTTTACGGACGTCTGTTGCTGACGGCCTTGGCTTTTTATGTACTGATCGTCCATATGGGCTCTTCGGGCGTCTGGCTGCTGCTGGGTTTTTCCACCGTGCTGATCAATATTTTGCTTTGGGGAATGTCACAATTTTTGGGGAAAACTTCTAAGGAGGCATAAAAATGGCAGGGGATTTACATCCAATTTTCTTCGTTGAGGAACTGGTAAAAGCCATTGGTCTCGTGGACGCCCATGGCTACAGTTTGATACCGGGCCAAATCCTCCACGCGTGGGTGGTTATGGGCGTGCTTATCGCCCTGTCCATAATGGCCACGAAAAAACTCTCCCTTGTGCCGAAAGGGTTGCAGAATTTTTTTGAACTGCTCATCGAAACGCTTGAGAATTTTGTCGTCGCCAATATGGGAGAATCCGGGCGCAAGGTTTTCCCGGTGCTGGCGACGCTGTTCATCTTCATTCTGTTCAGCAACTACGAAGGCCTGATTCCTGGCCTGGATGCTCCGACTGCGAATATCAACACCACGCTGGCCATGGCAGTGTTCGTGTTCGTGTACTACCAGTACTGGGGATTCAAACTGCACGGCTTTCATTATGTGCATCACTTCACCGGGCCGGTAGCATGGCTCGCTCCCTTGATTTTTCCCATCGAAGTGATCGGCCACTTCGCGCGCATGCTCTCGCTTTCCTTGCGTCTTTTCGGAAATATCAAGGGCGAGGAAATCGTTCTGGTTCTGCTGTTCATGCTGGCACCGGTCGTGTCCACCGTGCCGATTTACTTCTTGTTCATGTTGCTGAAAGTCATTCAGGCGCTGGTCTTCTTCATGCTGTCCATGCTGTACCTGAAGGGCGCGTTTGAAGAAGCTCACTAATTCTGGGGGAAATGGTCTTTTCGACCAATAATCATTATACGTTTTAGGAGGTTTTTGAATCATGCGTAAAGGTTTTCTGTCCGTACTGGCCACTGTCGCTCTGGTAGCTGTCGCTTCTGCCGCATTTGCCGCTGACGCTGCTCCTGAAGTCATCTCCACCATCGCTTGGGCTGCTTCCTTGGGAATGGCCATCGCTGCTGCTGGTTGTGGCATCGCTCAGGGTATGGCCGTTAAGGCTGCTTGCGAAGGCACCGCCCGCAACCCCGAAGCTTCTGGTAAGATCACCGTCACCATGCTGATCGGCTTGGCACTGATCGAATCTCTGGCCATTTACGCCCTGGTTGTTAACCTGATCCTGCTGTTCGCCAACCCCTTCGTCGGCTAACTTTGATCGAAAAAGGGGGGAGGCCCAGCCTCCCCCCTTT
Source organism: Pseudomonadota bacterium (assembly GCA_018902545.1). GTDB lineage: Bacteria > Desulfobacterota > Desulfovibrionia > Desulfovibrionales > Desulfomicrobiaceae > Desulfomicrobium. The sequence continues at coordinate 201,049 of JAHIQM010000020.1, forward strand.
TTTTGACCATTCTTAGTGAAATAACTCGAGAAGGATCTGCTTGGAGTCATTTTGAAAAGCGCTCATATACCACGCGCCACGATTCAGCGTCTGGCTGTTTACGTTCAAGTCTTGGAGACGCTCCTTCAAGAGGGAGATTCTGTCATTTCCTCGGACGGTCTGGCTCGAGCTTGCGGGGTGAACCCTTCGCAGATTCGAAAAGATCTAGCGTACTTCGGCGAATTCGGAGTGCGCGGAGTCGGGTATTACGTTCAAGACCTGCTTACAGCCATCAAGCAGTCCCTGGGAATTGACCGGACGTGGAATGTCGCCCTGGTCGGAGTTGGAAACCTGGGCCGGGCGCTTTTGCGCCATGGTATTTTCAGGCGTCGCGGCTTCATTCTCGTTGGTGCGTTCGACTGCGACCCCTTCAAGATCGGCGAGGAAGTGGCTGGCCTTGAGGTTGTATGTTCGCGCCGTCTGAATGAGAAGGTCAGTGAGCTTGAAATCGAAATTGGAATAATCACCACTCCTCCAGAACGTGCCCAACGCGCCGCCAACTATCTGGTTGAAGCAGGCGTGAAGGGAATTGTTAATTTCGCGCCTGCTCGGATTTCGGTCCCGGAAACTGTGGCAGTGGAATATGTCGATTTTATGCACCACATTTTTTCCGTGGCCTTCAATATTTCCATCAATCAAGCTAAAGGCCTTTCCTGATTCTCTTTTTTTCCGAGTACAGTTCGCACGAATTTCGGCTTGCCATTCGTCACTGAGTGGTTTAGTTGTCCTCTCTCTTTTGAAACTGGAGGTTTCCCATGAAGAAAGATCTGCATCCTAAAGTTTACGAAACCGCAGTCCGTTGCGCCTGCGGATACGAGTTCAGCACCAAGTCCACTGTAGGCGCCGAACTTAATGTTGAAATTTGTTCGCATTGCCACCCCTTTTTCACGGGTGAGCAGCGTTTTATCGATTCGGCCGGTCGTATCGACAGGTTCAGAAAGAAATACGCTAACGTGCCGAAATAATCGATCAGCATTTATCAGAAGTTGAGCGCAGCATAACAATGGTCGATAAACTTGAAAGTCTTGCGGCTAAATACCGCGAACTTGAACGCGAGATGAGCACGCCTGAAATTTTTCAGGATCAGGAGCGTTACAGGAAAATCGCCAAGAAACATGCGGACCTTGACGGGATCGTGAAGGCTTTTGAACTGTACAAGACCTTGCTGCGTGAGTTGAGTGAGAATCAAGAACTGGCCAAGGATCCTGACCCTGAGATGTGTGAAATGGCTCAGGCCGAGGTCGTCGCGTTCAAGGCCCGGGTTGGGGAGCAGGAACGTTTGCTCAAGCAGCTTCTGACCCCCAAAGATCCTCTGGATGAGAAAAACATCATCCTTGAGATCCGCGCCGGAACAGGGGGCGAAGAGGCGGCGTTGTTTGTGGCGGACATCTTCAGGATGTACTCGCGATACGCGGAACTGCATTCCTGGCGCGTGGAAGTGATGAGCAGCAGCGAAACGGGGACTGGCGGTTTCAAGGAAATCATCGCTTCCGTCTCCGGCACCAACGTGTACAGCAAGCTGAAGTTCGAGTCTGGCGCGCATCGGGTCCAGCGCGTTCCCGCGACGGAGAGCCAGGGCCGGATTCACACTTCGGCTATCACGGTCGCAATTCTCCCTGAGGCAGAAGAAGTCGATGTGAAAATCGAACCCAGCGATATCCGTGTTGATGTGTTCCGCGCTTCCGGCCCTGGCGGTCAGTCCGTCAATACGACGGATTCGGCCATCCGCATCACCCACCTGGCTACGGGCTTGATAGTTATCTGTCAGGACGAGAAGTCGCAGCATAAGAACAAGGCCAAGGCGCTCAAGGTGTTACGTTCCCGTCTGCTGCAGGCTGCTCAGGACGAGACAAAAAAAGCCTATGACGATAATCGCAAGGCGCAGGTGGGAACCGGCGACCGGTCTGAAAGGATCCGTACCTACAACTACCCACAGGGCCGTGTGACCGACCATCGTATCAATCTGACGCTTTATAATCTTGATCAGGCCATGGAAGGTCATATTGATGACATTATCGATGGTCTGGTTCAGCATTATCAAGCTGAGGCCATGAAAGAAAGCTGAGGCGACTCGGCTTTTTTTTTGCCCATGTATTCCCGTAAATCTCTCCTCGATCACTGGGAAAGACTGCTGCTGGCCAGCGGAGTCGATTCCCCTCGCCTTTCCGCGCAGGTTCTGCTGGCGCACATTCTGGGAATTTCCCGGCTCGATATGCTCCTTGATTCCAATTCGCCTGTCGAAGAGATCGCCCGCAAGCACATGGAACTCCTGGGGGCGCGGCGCGCCAAGGGCGAACCCGTGGCGTATCTGACGGGGTCTAAGGAGTTTTACGGACTCGACTTCGAGGTCAGCCCGCAGGTACTCATTCCCCGGCCGGAAACGGAACTCATCCTCGACCACATGCGCACGGCGCTGGATGAAAACGCATGCCTGACCGCCCTGGACATCGGTACGGGAAGCGGGGCGCTTGGCGTATCCTGCGCGATGCTGTTTCTCTGTTTTCGGGTGGTGGCAGTGGACATCTCCTTTGAAGCGTTGAAGATCGCGCGAAGAAACGCCGAAGCCCATGACGTAGCGGCCCGGATTTCTTTCATCCAGGGCGATTTGGTTCAGGCGCTCCGCATATCCTCTTTTGACGTAGTCATGGCCAATCTGCCCTACGTACCTCTGAATACGAAAAATACGCTCAGTCCGGAAGTGCTCTGTCATGAACCGCACGGCGCACTTTTTTCCGGTTTCGATGGGCTTGATTGCTATCGCGCTTTGGCAGAAAGCATGGCCGGCAGAATGAAGGCCGGGGCCTTACTGTGGTGTGAGATTGACTGCTCACAGGGTGCGGCGATGACAGAACTCTTTTCTGCGAGTTCAAAGAGTGTCCAGATATTGAAGGATTACGCTGGTCATGATCGGGTCGCAGCTGTTGTTTTTTAGCAAATAGGATGTTGCGTGCAGGCCACGAAGTATTGGATCGGCATCGTTGTTTTATAAAAAATTCAAGCATTTCTTCATGTTGCGAGTTCACAGTTTGTGGCATGGAGTTTGAATATTCCAGAGTATGAAACAGACTACACTCCGAAAAGAAGTCCGATGTTCCGGTGTCGGCTTGCATAGCGGCCAGAAGGTCGAAATGGTGCTCAAGCCTGCCCCTGCGGATACGGGGGTCGTGTTTTCGCTTTTGACCAAAGCCGGACGACAGGTGGTGGTGCCCGAGCCTGGACGTGTGGTCGGCACCGGCCTGGCAACGACGCTCGGGACCGAGCGGGCCAAGGTTTCCACCGTCGAGCATCTTCTGGCGGCCTTGGTGGGTTTGGAGATAGACAATGTCCTCGTCGAGGTTGACGGAGAAGAGATTCCCATTCTTGACGGGAGCGCCTCCGTGTATGTCTACCTGATCAATTCCGCCGGGATCAAAGTACTTGAGCGCCCGCGTGAAGTCGCCAGAGTTCGGCGGACCCTGGTTTTCGAGCAGGATGGCAAGCGAGTTGTTGCCAAGCCGTACAATGGACTAAAGATTGATTACCACATAAATTTTCCGCACCCCCAGATCGGCGAGCAAAGTTTCTGCTTCGAGTCCACACCACTGGCTTTTTCGAACCGTATCGCTCGAGCGAGGACCTTCGGATTCATGAAGGATGTCGAATGGCTGCAGAAGAATGGACTGGCCCTTGGCGGGTCGCTGGAAAATGCTGTCGTCTTTGACGATTATGGCGTTATCAACCCTGAGGGCTTGCGATACGATGACGAGATGGTGCGTCACAAGATTCTGGATTTCATGGGGGACATCGCTGTCGGAAGTCACCGGTTGTGTGGGCATTTCGAAGTGTTCTGCTCCGGCCATGATTTTAATAACAAGTTCATGCGCTATCTTTTTGATAACCACATGGAATATTTAGAGTTTGTTACACTTGGGGGCTCCGTGAGCGCTCCCGCCTGCCCTGATCCCATGCATGTCCCTGCCGGGGTGCCCGCCTGGGCCTGATACAAAGCGCCGCAAGGCGCTTTTTTTAATTTCACAGAAAAAAATGCTTGCCATTGAGATTGAATGCTCATAATGACTTCGTTCTCACGGGCTGGCGTAGCTCAACTGGTAGAGCAGCTGACTTGTAATCAGCAGGTTGCGGGTTCAAGTCCCATCGCCAGCTCCACGGGTGATCGGAGGGGTTCCCGAGTGGCCAAAGGGAACAGACTGTAAATCTGTCGTCGTACGACTTCGGAGGTTCAAATCCTCCCCCCTCCACCAGAAAAGCCGTGAGAACCAGTAGGAGACAGAGATAGTGCTGTCGCCTGACTACTGAGATGAAATGCGGGAGTAGCTCAATGGCTAGAGCATCAGCCTTCCAAGCTGAGGGTTGCGGGTTCGAGTCCCGTTTCCCGCTCCATTACCTCGTCTCGACAGTCTTGCGTCATCATATTTCCTCATCTCTTCTCTAAAAAGCACTCATTTATACATATAATTGCAATACGTAATTTTATTAGGGGGTAATGTATGGCCAAGCAGAAATTTGAAAGAAAGAAGCCGCACGTCAATATTGGTACGATTGGTCATATCGACCACGGCAAGACGACGTTGACCGCCGCGATCACCAAGATCGCGAGTCTCAAAGGCGGCGGAACCTTTGTGGCGTTTGACGAGATCGACAAGGCTCCCGAGGAAAAAGAACGCGGCATCACCATTGCCACGGCGCACGTCGAGTACGAGACCGCC
>JAHIQM010000021.1 GCA_018902545.1 Pseudomonadota bacterium
CACCGTCTCGAAAACAATGGTCGGTTGTGTTTTGAAACCCTGAATTTCCGGCCCCTGGGCTATTGCTACTGGCACTTCTCCGGCCGATTCCACAGTGAACTCGCCAATACCCTCCAGCTTGATGGTGACTTCACCCGGAGCACCGGCCTCGACCTGTGCCTGGTCGGAAGAGGCCGCGATGAACAGATGTTCATCGGGATTCAACAGCACCACGCCACCGCTTGCGACTTCCACTTTACGCGCCGTGCCGTCCGCCTGCTGAACGAATATCTGAGTCTTGGACATGAGAGTGCTCCTTGGTCTGGATAATGGACTTTTAGAGAAGCAATCTACATATCTTTTGTGCAATAACTAATTAGCACTAATATTGAAATTTTTTCACTTTGATATACTTACTTATGAATATAAAGAGCACTACGATCATAATATGAATATATAATACATTAAAAAAGACTAAGTATGTGACATAACAATTCTCATACATATAACTACGTATTTAAATATCTCAATAGATACACATTTCACAGTCAATAAAGCGTACTCACAACCGAAAAACTTGTCGCCGCAGCCCGGTTCCTGCAAAAAGCAAGCGGTGGCTATGCTGCGGCCACTTTGGGCCGGCATCATAACCACCGCTTGATCAAACAAAGCAAGGCACAGCGCGCCCGAAAACGCGCCATGGCATATTCTAGTCCATTTCTGGCACGTCCATGGTCACGTTCAAAGTAGCCATGAGCGCAGAGATGGGCATGCAGATCCGGTAGTAGGAGAATGTATGCGCGGTCATCGCGTTTAAATATACCTGTTGAGAACTAAACAGACTTCTCTGGGCCGAAACAAGGTCAAGCAGTGTTCTCTTGCCCATGCGGAACTGGTCCGCATAGCTGACGACTATCTTGGCGTTCTCGTTGGTCAGATTGCTCAGAATCGGCAACAGGTTGCCAGTAACCTTGTGAAAACTGTAGGCGGTCTTCACATCCTCTTCCACTGTGCGGCGGACTTCTTCGGCATCCTGCAGCGCTTTGAGCTTTTCGCTTTTTGCTTCCCTGATCGCGGCCGCGTCGGACCCGCCGCTGTACAGATTGAAATTGACCTGCAGCATGGCAGAGACATCGTGATAGTTCTCTTTGTAACCGCCCGTGTTGTCAGAGCGCCCTCCCGAGAGCTTGGCGTAAAGCTGGGGCCGCATGAGACCCTTCGCGGAGTCGGCCTCGCTATCCTTCTGCATGATGGCCAAATGGGCAGCCTTCAGCGCGCGGTTGTTGTCCATGGCCAGGGCGATGGCCGCCTCGACATCCTGAGGAATGGCCCCAACCGGCCGGTCGGGCATGGCCAGCTTGTCGGCCTTGTCTCCGAAGAGTTTCGCGTAACCCGCCTCGGCGTCTTCAAGGCCCTGCTTGGCCTGAACCAGCCTCGATCTGGCTTCTTCCAGGGAGGCCTCGGCCTGGCTCACGTCAACCTGGGTTCCACCGCCGCTGCTCAAACGAACGCGGGTCAATTCGAGGATATTGGCATGCTCGGCAATGTTGCGCTCGCACAACTCGATCAAGGCACGGTTGCGGATAACCTCCATGAAATACTGCGTCGCGGTCAGACCGACATCCTCGGCCGTATTGAAGAGTTCTTCCTTTTTGGACTGCGAATAGAACTTGTCGGCGTCAACCTTCGAAGAGGTCAGGCCCCCATCGTAAATCAGCTGGGACAAAACCACGCGCATATCGTTCGACCATTCATCGCCTTGCTCGTTGTCATAGGCGGCAATGGTCGTGTCATTGCGGATGACCAGATAGCCGCCCTTCGCCACGAAATCGAGCTGGGGCAAGAGCGCGCCGTAGGACTGCAGATAGGCTTCATGCGACGAAGAGTAGGCATGTTTCCGGCTCAAGAACTTGGGATTGGTGTCAATGGCGGACTGAATGGCCGCCGGAAGCGTAAGGCCATCTCCTGACAGAGTATCGTTCAATATTAAATCCACATTTTCCGCACCGTCAGCAGCTGCGCCGACACGAGCACCTGATGCTTCTACTGACTGCGCCAAGGAAAGAGCAGGAGTCATGCATGCAAGTAATGAAACAACTACAAAGTGCATACAACTGTTCCGAAATCCTTTCCATTCCATGCTCTTTATCCCCCTTGTTAATTTATGATTTACGGTTGCAAAACAATTTGCCTGACACAATCCGATTGATTCAGCAAAAGTGAAACGTAAAACTGTGAAGCAATTTAATGTTTGAAAGTTCATGATAACTCCGAATTTATTATACATTTTGATACGCGACGGCAGTGTCGACGTACAAATCGATTGTCTGGGAACTATATGTGGATGTATAATGATGATACGTTTGGCCGCCAAAGCTCACGTCACCGGCCTCTTGGGTCCAGCCCGCGCCGATGGTCGTCACGCTGTCGCCGGCATCGCCATCAACATAGAGCGATCCGCCGGACACCTCGAACACGTCCTCGGCCCTGAGGGTCAGGGTGTTCGCGTCGTCGGCGTCGCCCGTGATGTCGATGCGCTCGATGCCTGTGATCCGGCCCGCGTCGTTCATGACGCTCAGATCGAAGGTGCTTCCGATTCCGATGTTGTCCTCCAGACGGAAGGTGTCGAACCCCTCGCCGCCGTCCACGACGTCATCCGCGCCTCCATGGATCAGGTCGTCGCCCGTGCCGCCCTGGATGGTGTCGATCCCGGCGCCACCGATCAGAAGATCGTTGCCCGTGCCGCCGTCGATGGAGTCGTTGCCCGCCCCACCGTCGATGGTGTCGTTATCGGACCCGCCCAGTAGGGTGTCGTCGCCGCCCCGGCCCAGGATGTAGTCCCACCCGCCTTCGCCGCGGATCAAGTTGGCTCCGTCATCCCCCAGAAGCGAATCGAAATACCGGGAGCCGACGATGTTCTCGATGCCGACCAGCGTGTCGCAATACGCATCGGAATAGGGGCTGTTCGGAAAGGAGTACCAAGAGTTGGTCAGGTCAACCATGCACACGTCGAGGCTGTTGCTGTAGTCAACCGTGTCAATGCCGGCCCCGCCCACCAGGGAGTCGCCGGTGTAAGTGTTGTCATAGGAGCCGACGCCATCCACGAACCAGTCGTCGCCATCGCCGCCTTCCAGTGTGTCGTAGCCCAATCCGCCGACCAGGGTGTCGTTGCCCGCGCCGCCAATCAGGAAGTCATCGCCGTCGAAACCGTAGACATGGAAGGTCTTCCCGGCCTGATCGAAGTCCGCCACGCCCGTCAGGTCGTTGCTTGCATTGGTGCCCCAGACCTGCGTCGTGGTGTTGCCGATGGAGAATGTCATTGCGGCCGTGGAGTTCTCGCCATCACTCACGGTGAAGGCAAAGCTGTCCTCCTCGAACACGCGAACCTCGCTACCGGGTGCGGCCGTGAACGTGAATTTCACGCGGCCGTTGTCGATGTCGTCCTGGGTGAAGGCGACACCAGAGAAGTCCGTGATGACCGCGCCGTTCAACAGAAGCGTGCCGTATACGGGGCCTTGGGTGATCGTGTAGCGCACCTCAGAGGCGCTGTTGTCCGGGTCCAGGGCGAACAGCGAGCCCGCCAGGCTGACCACGGCGGCACCATCCACCAGCAAGGTCGCGTTTACGGCTACCACGGGCGCCTCATTGCCCGGGGTATCGACCACCAGACCGTTCTGGATGTACAGGCGGACCGTTTGCCCGTCCTTTTCTGCCTCGTGGACGCTGTACGTCCATCCGTCGCCGAGATCGACGTTTTGCGCGGACAGGGACCACACCCAGTCGTCTCCGGAATAGTCGACCACATCGCCGAGCTCGCCCGTGACCATGAGCATGTACGCCCCGTCACCGGCAGGATCGAGGACGCCGTTGGTCACGATGGCGTCGCCGCCTACAGTCAGGCGCTCACCGGCCCCCGTCAGATCGACCCGCTCGATGCCCGTCATCGTCGTGGAGGATGTGATGCCCAGTTGCGCGTCCTCGGAGAGGAGCACGTCATTGCCTTCGCCGCCGTCAACCGTGTCGCCCGCCCCGGCGTGGATCAGGTCGTCGCCTGCGCCGCCCAGGAGCAGGTCGTTGCCCGCGCCGCCGATGAGCGTGTCGTTGTCCGCGCCACCGTCCAGGGTGTCGTTGCCGGCCAGGCCGCTGAGCAGATCGTCGCCGCCGTAGCCGTTCAAGACGTTGTGCACGCTCGCATAGCCCGGATTGTCGGTGTCGGAGCCGGTCAGCGTGTCGTCGTGCTCCGAGCCCCACAGC
>JAHIQM010000022.1 GCA_018902545.1 Pseudomonadota bacterium
CGTGACCCTGCTTCTGCTCTGGGATGAGTACAAGGCGCAGCATCCTGACGGCCTGCAATACAGTTGCTTCTGCGCTCGCTATCGAGCCTTCGTGGGCAAACTCAAGCCATCCATGCGCCAGGTCCACGTGGCCGGAGAGAATGCCTTCATCGACTACGCGGGCCAGACCATCCCCATTCAAGACCCATTCAGCGGCGAGGTTCGTGAGGCCCAAATTTTTGTGGCCGTGCTCGGCGCCAGCAACTGACCTGCCTCGTCAAATATTGCGTATATGTTGGATGTGGCGAGTTGAGTTGATGGCTCACTCTGCTCGTGCCACTCTGCCCTTTTCGTTTAGTCTCTTAGAATTAATATGTTGTGACCACAAATTTCTGCGACTTTCTTTCGGCACGGATGTTGCCAAACAGCTCGGGATGCTGGGCCGTGTGCTTTTTGTCGCTCAAGTGTTCAGATTCGACAAATGACGCAGAGTTTCAATTGCAGAGAAGAGGCAGTTATAACGAGTAGTATAAGGCATGCATTTATTGGTTGCCATGGAGAATCTTCGAACGTGGAAACTGCACGACAAATTGTACATCTGGACGCACTCACTGGCCTTCCGAGCCGAGCGTCGTTTGAACAGGGATTGGCCCACGAGCTGATCCAGGCAAAACGGCACGGTAGGAGCCTCGCTGTCCTTTTTATCGATATCGACAAGTTCAAGAGTATCAACGACTCTTATGGTCACGGTATGGGAGACCTGGTGTTGCTGACGGTGGCAAACCGTTTAAAGTCATTTGTGCGCGGCGGAGACATGGTCAGCCGGTGGAGTGGCGACGAATTTGTGTGCGTGCTGTTAGAAGTCAAGGAAGAAGCCGACGTAGCTCGCTTTGCACATCAGTTGGTAAATCGGATTGCCGAACCTTGCGAGTTCAACGGAACTGTTATTTCCATAAGAAGCAGTGTTGGCATTGCCATGTATTCCGCACATGGAGAGGAGGCTGACATTCTTTTCAATAATGCCGATATAGCAATGTATAAAGCCAAGGGATCAAAGAAACGAGTGGTGGTATTCCACACCGATCCAACCCCGCTGTGATCGACTGCTTGGGGAGTTGAATAAAAACAATTAGATTCGCGTAATGCCTCGATCATTTAGTAAAAATGAATATATCCTTAATCCTGCACGGGATTAAAACCAACTCTGGGCGACGTTCAAGTGGACTTACAGAAAAAACCTGACCGCCTGATATGGGCCAATTTCATGGACGAAACACTAGTTCGAGTTAGGGTGATGTGCGACGAACTCCGAACTTTCTCATTCGAGCACGAAGCGTGCTTGGATTGATATCGAGGATGGCTGCGGCGCCATTTGTCCCTTCAATGCGCCAATTTGTTTTCTGGAGGACTTGGATGATGTGCTCGCGCTCCAGATCCGCCAGGGACTTCAAGCCCGGGTCGGACGTCTTGCTCGCCTTGAGCGACGTATCGAATTGATCCACAATCCGCAGCGAAGTTCCCTTGCTGAGTATTACAGCCCGCTCGATCACGCTTTGTAGTTCCCGCACATTGCCGGGCCAGTCGTAGCACTCCAGCATCTGGAGTGTTTCTTTGGGAATGGTTTCTATCTTCTTGCCCGTATTCTTGTTGAACTTGGCAACAAAAAAATTGACGAGCAGGCTAATGTCACCCTTGCGCTCTCTGAGCGGCGGGATCACGATGGGGAAGACATTGAGGCGGTAATAGAGATCCTGGCGAAAACTGCCCTTTTCGATTTCCTCTTCCAGTTTGCGGTTGCTGGCCGCGATGATCCGCACGTCAACCTTGATGGTGCGCGGGCTTCCCAAACGCTCGAACTCGCCATCTTGTATGGCTCGCAGGAGCTTGGATTGCAGTTCAATCGGCATCTCGCCGATTTCGTCCAAAAAGATGGTGCCTCCGTCGGCGTGTTCGAAACGTCCAATCTGCTGGGCGCTGGATCCGGTGAAGGCTCCCTTTTCCCGTCCGAAGAGTTCACTTTCAATGAGGTTTGCTGGCAATGCAGTGCAATTGATGGTCACCATCGGCCGATCCTTGCGGGAACTCCGGGCATGGATGGCCCGCGCCACGATCCCCTTGCCGGTTCCTGTCTCGCCTTGGAGAAGTACGGTCGCATTCTGGGGGGCGATCTGTTCGATCTTGTCGAAGACTTGGGAGATGGCGCGACTGTGCCCGATGATCTCGCCGAAGTTGAAATTTTGGGCAACCTCATACTGAAGCAAGAGGTTCTCGGCCAGGAGGCGTTCTTGCAGCAGCTTGATTTCCTTTAACGCCATGCGCAGGGAATCTTCCGTGTCTTTGCGCATACCGATTTCCAGCGCAAGAAGCTTGTTGGCATTGCGCGATGTCTCGACCGCGTCCTGCGCCTGGTGCAGTTCTTCTGTTTGCATTCCCAGGTCGACCTGGTGAGCTTCAAGCTTTCGCACGAGCCGCTTCATTCCGGTTTCAGGCAGAAGTAGACGTGTACCTACATTCTCGACGCGCACCGGCTCATCTGGCTGAACCGCTTCAACCGCAAGTTGTGTCAGCTTTGGAGCGACTTTTCTCCGTTTTTCGCGTGTGTTCATGATGATCCTTCTGTGCCCGAGCCGAAACTTGAGTCATGAATGACCACTATTTAATATCACAAAAATAAACTATTTTTACAAAATAATATGCCACGTTAACGTATTAAACTGATTATATACAGGCACAGCCAACATTACACAAATTTGGGATTAATACCAAAAAAAGCAAGGGATCGGCAAGGCTCTTTTGTATGTTTTTCTCCCACCGTACAGGAATTTAATAGAAGGTTCGAAAATTCTGTTCCAAAAATCAAAAGTCATCACAATACCAATGTTTATCTCTAGATTATATGTAAGACCCTACGCGCAATTTCGAAGCCGAATGTCGAGATTTTGGCTCAATCATCCTACGCAAAGCCCTTTCCTTCTTTCCATTCCAGTACAGGCATGTTCCGAAATGATTTCTAATGATTCTAGCTCAATGGAGCACACGAAGAGACTTTGCATTCTCGTGGGAAAAAAATAGAAATTTTACAACCGGAGTTTAATTGGCTTTCAACCCAAATCCGACCGCCATGTTTTTCCATAAACTCTTTACATAAAATTAACCCAAGCCCGGACCCTTTCTCCCCTTTTGTACCGAACTGTGATGTTTTGAAATCAATAGAAAATATCTTAGATTTAGTTTTATGATCCATCCCTACGCCATCATCTTGTACAGAAATAGTAACATCGCCGCATTCCTGCGTTGCTGAAACAGTCACATTACCTCCAAAATTGCAAAACTTAAATGCATTTGAGAGTAAATTGCGTAGTACGGAATTGATCATTTGTTCATCTGCGAAAACTTTCAACCCAGGCGGCACCATATATTGCATTGATATTTTTTTTTGATCGACCAGGTTTCGTAGCAGTACCAGGGCGCGATTGATTTGGTTATCCACCTCAAGTTCGCGTGGTTTAAATATGGCCATTCCTCGCTGCATTGATGCCCATTCCAGCAAGTTCTCCAACAAGGCAAATAGTCTTTGCACCGAGCTATGTATGCTCACTAAAATTTTTTGTAATTCATCGGATGAAAAATTATTATAATTTACAGATAGTAGATTGGTGAGGCCGAGTAATCCGGAAATGGGAGATCGTAGGTCGTGGGCAATAATGGAAAAGAATTTGTCCTTTTCAGCCAAAACTTGCTGAAGCTGATCGCTTGTTCGTTTTATCTCCATTTCTGTCGTTTTGCGTTCTGTAATGTCTGTTACAAATGCTAGAATCAATACTATATTTTCTTTTATATCTCTTACAACACGCGCGCTTATAGATACCCAAGTAATCGCGTCATCCTTGCGGCGAAAACTACACTCGTAATTGCTCACTGAATCATTTATTTCTAAAATTCCATGTAGTTTATTTTTATCTTCTTTGTTTATATAAAACTGTTCAGCAAATGTTGAAATTGAACTTGTCAACTCACCATTTAAATCGTATCTAAGTATTTTTATAAATTCAGAATTAACTGAAAGGATTTGACCATCTAATGTTGATGCGTAAAAACCAAATGGTGCATGTTCAATGATTTCAAAATAATCAAAAGATTGGATACGTCCGAATCGTCTCTGTTTTGATATTAGTTTTTCGGTCATTATAAACTCCATTGTCAGAGCTTAAGTCATTGTAAAAACATTTATATATATTTTTTTCTATACGCTACTCGGCGTTGTTATTCCCCCGCATTTTTCTCATCGATTTACTCAGGTTGTCGAGTAGCTTTCAATCGACTGGACCCTCGTATTGGCGGTTCTGAATTTCATACTCTGACCACTGCTCATTCAAAAAAAATTCCTGAGGCTGTTGATTGCTCATCATATTAGGGCTGATGGCCATTCCGAGTATTCAGCAATATCTATGTTAATATCAAGTTTTCAAATACATATGACTTGCTTGGCTTTTTTCATATCCAGTTCTATTCTCAAATAGTCCTAGACTTTGCTGCGGATATTCATATTATGCTAAAAAAATAGCAACCTTTATGCCCATTATTTCAAATTTCGGTGCGTGTTACGTTTTGAACCATCCAACCTGAGCGATTAATGGATTATATTCTTTTGTATAACACATAAAAGGAAGGAGAACTAAATCGTGTTTTTGGTTATGTGCGCAATTTCCGTGTATCCCATCTTGTTTTTGCGCGGCAAGGTTGCGGATGTCGTCGAAGCCGTTTTGGGGGAGCGGCTGAAGCACTCACGGTTTAGGATGCGGGCGTGTTGAGGTGACGAATATGAACGCGGCAGTCCCGCGGAGATTCCACCTAAGAAACGGGCAAACGTGTTCAAACAAACTGAGCCACTTCTGATCCAGTGTGGATGCCAGCCTGAACGCATTGCTACCTGAACATATACTTCAAGGCATAGCCAAATGACGGATACGCCCAGAGCATGGAGCGCAATTCGTCGACATCGACCTTGGTACGCATGGCCAGGGCAAAAAGGTTGACCGTCTCCTCCGCCCTGTCGCCCAACACATGGGCGCCGAGCAACTGACGCGAGTCTTTTTCCACCAGCAGTTTGAACCCCGCGCATTGCTGCCCGATACGTTTGTATTCGGACCATCCGGCGGAATCCCCGTCAATGACGTCAAAGCGCAGGCCCTGCTTGCGTGCCTCTTCTTCGAGCATGCCCACCGCGGCCAGGGGCGGATAGGTGAACAGTGCGTAAGGCGTGACGTCCATGTTGATGGCGTGCCTCGGGCCGTCCAGGATGTTTTGGACCACGATCTCGGCCTCCACGCTGGCCACGGGGGTCAGGGGCATGGACGAGGCGATGACGTCCCCGGCGGCGAACACGGAGGGGTTTGAAATGCTCTGCAGAAAAGAATTGACCGCGACTCCGCCATGTTCCGTGCTGACGTTACCCGCAGGCAGGTCGAGATTTTCCAGGGCCGGGATGCGTCCTGCCGCATTGAAAATCGCGTCGGCTTCCATGCTGAGACTGCCGTCCGTCCCGGCTTTGAGAACCAGCCAATCACCTTCCCGGATGACGGAGTGCGGTGGACAGTCCCGATAGAGTTTCACGCCCATTGCTTCGAGATGCCCGGCCAGTCGTTCAACCAGGTTTGCGTCGAACTTCTTGAGAAACCGCTGGCTGCGATGCACCACGGTCACTTCGGCTCCGGCCGCCGCCGCGATGTGGGCCAGTTCAAAGGAGATGAATCCGCCGCCGATGAAGACGATCCGCTCAGGCAGGGTCGGCATGGCCAGAAAATCGTTACTGGTGGACAGGTACTTACTGCCCGGTATGTTCAGCATTCTGGGTGTTGAACCCGTGGCGATGCAGATATGGGCAGCCTCAAGATGCGATTCGCCGCTGATGACCAGACTCGGTCCGGCAAAACGACCGGGCTGGGTAAAAGTGCTTATCCCCAGGTCATCGTAGTGTTTCTTGATGCGTGCGGGCAGCCCGTCGGTGAAGGTGCGCTTGAAGGCCATGAGCTCGGCCCAGTCAAGCTGTGCGACACCCGTCGGCCCCGCGCCCTGGGCATTGTTGAACCGCTCCACCGTCTCGCAGGCATCGGCCATAACTTTCTTCGGCTCACAGCCGTGCAACGGACATGTGCCCCCAAACCCATTGCTTTCCACCAGGGCGACACGCAGACCAGCCTTGCGACAACGCGAAGCGATATGTCCTCCGGCCACTCCCGAACCGAGCACTACAACGTCGAATTTTTCCACTTTCACTATACAACTCCTTGGGTTTACGTGATCGAGTACAAGGGCGATTCTCCCGTGGACCTTTCAGAAGCACTGGACAGTCACTTTATCGGCCCATGCGCCTGTAAGTCCAGATCCCTGAAGCAGGCCGTTGTGTCGCCCTTGGTCCACAGGCCGACGTGACCGGAAACAGGCTGCGACGCAGTGAAATGCAGGCTCACAGCCACTGCTGACTCTGCCGTGATTTTTTCGCCAAGCACAGTCACTTCAAAAAAAACCCACTCGCCAACAGGAACCTTCAGGGCTGTTCGCTTTAAAAAGTGCCTTGTATTGTTAACAAATTGGAGCAGCTGTAACTCTTGTGCGGCTGCGTCCATCGCCAACACCAGACAATTCCCAACGTTAGTCAACCCAAAAGCCAGCCCGGCGGCCTGGTCCACGCAGCCGGCCTCGATGCGCACACTGACCCGGATGCGTCCATCTTCGTGCCGACTGTCGCGTTTTACGGCCACAGGGTAATGATGCTGGGCGTGCCGCTTTTCCAGAAATTTCTGGTACCACCCGCCAAGCACCGAACTCATGGCCGAATGCAGGGCGCAGGTCACGGTCTGGCCCATGTGCGACCCATCCTGCATGACAACCTCCTGCCCCTCCAGGGTTGCCAGGGACCACTCGCCGAACGAGGCGTAGAAACCGGGCAGGCGAGCTTCCGATCGGCTCAGAAAATCGTATTCCTCGCGGAAAAACATCTCGGTCAGCGTGTCCACCTCCGCCTGGCTGGGAATGGCCAGATCAAGCAGCCTGCTGCACCCGAGCAGGCGACCTGTCTGATCCAGGACCTCCTCCATGGCCGGGCAATCCAGGCCTTTGAGGGACGCCTGCAACATGTCCCCACGGATTTCCACCGTATAGCCAAGCCGGTGCAGAATGTTTGACAGAAATTCTATGCGCAGGGCCTTGCCGGAAACGGTCCCCGCCCCGCCGGAGAACTGCAGGGCGATGGTGTTGGCATCGGCGTCGTCCGAGCACAGGGCGTCCAGATTCGAATAGTGGTATCCAAACTTAATGCTCAGGTTTAAGTATTCAGCAGAAACCAGGGCGTAGGAATCGGTCTGCGGCGGCACCCCGCCTCCGGGCCCCATGCTTCCGGACATGAGCGCCATGAAGTTGCGCGCGCTGAGGTCCACGTTCCCGGACCAGGTCACGCCGGGGTGGGCCAGACCCCGCCACAAGGCGGCCATGGGTTTCGATCGGATATGCTCCGGCAGGATTTCGTCGCAGGTCGTCAGTCCTTCGGCCAGTCCACCGCCCAGATCGATGAAGTGCATGGACAGGGGAATGTTGGCCTTCATGGTCTGGGAAACAGACGATTCCTTGCTCATGCTGGACAGGTTGAACATCTCGCCCATGGCTTTTTCGTGGGCAAAGCGGATCAGGTCGTGCAGTGTGCGGCACCCTTCCGGGGTGAACTCCTCGGAGTTCGGGTCGGTCAGGTTCAAGGGAGAAATGCGGCTGAGCAGTTCCCGCAGATGGCTGCCGATGGGCCCAATGTTTTCGCCCATGTCGCGACTCGGCAGTTTGCGGGCCAATTCGGGAACAAGCCCCGCGTACACCTTTCTTTCCTGCGCCAGCAGCGTGATCTCCCGGCCTGCGGAAATCCTGGCCGTGGCATCGCGCGTGTCCATCAGGGCCGGGACATTGAACTCCCGAGCTACGGAAGCCAGGTGACTGGCCACACCGCCCAGATCGGTGATCAATCCGCGAACCCGGCTCATGTACGGTGCCAGGTCCGGAGCGGCCGTGCGGGCGACCAGGATGGCGCCTTCCGCCTGCTCCGGCGTCAGGGCCGCAGAAGCGAGCACGGCCGGACCCGAAACATTGCCCGGCGAAGCGGTCTGTCCGCCCGAAAGGACCAGCTCCATGCCTTCGATTCCCGCGAAAACCGCAGGCTGCCCTGTAGACTGAGCCGCCGGCAGCGCCTGTTCGACCAGCCCCAGAGGACGGGACTGCAGAAAAACAAGACGCCCGTCCTGATCCTGGGCCCACTCAATGTCCTGCGGAGCGTTGAAATGAGCTTCCAGGCGAAGCCCGAAACCAGCCAACTCAAGAACGGCGGCGTCGGGCACGGCAGGCTCCGGGTCATGCGCATTGTCGCCCTTGGGCTGGATATCGCGGTGGACAATGGCGAGCTCGCCTCGATCAACGCGGAACACGTCCGGCGAGGCGGAGCCACCGACCACCTGTTCGCCAAGGCCCAGGGCCGCGTCGATGCGGAGCTGCCCCGCCCCGGGATGCGAGGGATCCACGGTATAGAGCACGCCGCTGGCCCTGGCCTCGATCAGGTCCACGACGGCCACCGCCATGGGTGTGTCCGCGTCGCTCAGGCCGTAGCGCAGGCGGTACAGGATGGCACGCGGGGTGTATTTGCTGGCCAGGACCGTACGGTAGGCCTCAGGCAAACCATCTTCGTCCACCGGCAGAACGCTTGTGTACTGTCCGGCAAAGGAGGCCTCGGAATCCTCGCCGACGGCGCTGCTGCGCACGGCCATCCGGGGCTTGCTACCCAGCCGTTTGGTCAGGGCGGCAAACCCTGCCCTGATGGCTTCTTCCAAAGCCGGAGGCAATGGCGCGGCCATGATCGCATCCCGTAGCGGGCGACAACAGTCATCGCTGTCCGCCCTATCGGGATCAAAATCAGCCAGCGTCTTCTCTACGATCTCAAGCAGGCCGTTTTCGCGCAAAAAGAGATCAAAGCCCGCCGTGGTGACCACAAATCCGTCGGGCGCAGCCAATCCGAGTTCGTTGCTGATCCGCGCCAGGTTGGCGGCCTTGGCTCCGGTCAGGGGCATGTCCTGCGCGCTCACGTCTGCAAAAGGCAGGGTCAGGGGGCCGCTGACGACTGGCCGGGCGGGGCTCGTCAGGCTGCCAAGTTCTTCGACCACTGTATCATAGATCGGCAGAATATCCTTATAGCGCTGGTTTGACAGCTCGTTCAGGGATTCCACCAGCCCTTTGACTTCCTGCAACAGACCCTGTGCGCGGCGCTTTATGGAAGCCAGAGTGGCCAGTCCCGCCCCGCGATCAAGCATCTCAAGCTCGGCGAGAATGCGCAGGGCGCGATGATTGTGGTCCAGGAATGCGTCATAGTGACGGTAACGCCGGGCGGCCGGACCGTGCTGATCGGCCAGCACTCGGCAGGAATCCTGCTTGGAAATAAACGGCATAAATTCTCCTCGATTGAGTGCGCAGAGTTCAGAGTCCCTCTAAAATACAGCCCCAGGCTAAAGCGGCCAGAACCAGACCAGCAGTGGCAGGCTCAGCAAGATGACCAGCAGGTCTGTCGGCAGGCCCATGCGCCAGTAGTCGCCGAAGCGAAAGCCTCCGGGGCCAAGGATCAAAGTGTTGTTCTGATGCCCGATGGGAGTCAGAAAGGCGCAGGAAGAACCAATGGCCACGGCCATCAGAAAAGTGTCCGGATTAACGCCAAGCTGGACCGCCGCGCCCAACCCGATGGGGGCCATGACCGCCGCCGTTGCCGCATTGTTCATGAGATCGGTCAGGATCATGGTCGTGATCATGATCACCGCCAAACCGACCAGAGCATTGCCCTGCGCCACGTTTTCAAGGAGCAGGCTGGCCATGAAATTCGCCGCGCCGGTGCTCTGCATGGCCCCGGCGACAGGCAGGAGCGCGCCCAGCAGCACGACCACCGGCCAGTCCACGGCCTCATAGACCGAGCGCAGCGGCACCGTGCGCAGCGCCATGGATGCCAGCACCCCAGCGGCGAAGGACACCGCCGCTGGCAGAAGCCCCAGGGCGGCCACGGCCACGGAGACGACCATGATGCCCGTGGCCATGAGGGCCTTGCGCTTGTCGGGAATGCGCAACTCTCTCTGTGCCAGCGGCACGCAGGCGGAGTTGCTCGCAAATTCGCTCAAGGCCTCAGAGCTGCCCTGCATGAGGAGTACGTCTCCAGCCCGGATCTTCAAGAAGCGCAGCCTGGCCATGGTGCACGTGCCCTGACGCGCCACGGCCAGCAGATTGATGCTGAACCGGGTGCGAAGCGCCAGATCGCTGGCCGAACTTCCGACGATTCTCGACTCCGGCAACACCGCCATTTCCATCAGCGCGGCCTCTTCACGCTGCGCCGACTTGCCGGATTTTGCGGCTGGACCATCGCTCTTCTCGGCGGGACCGGAGTCGGCCCCCACCTCTTCGCCTTTGGGGTCCAAGTCCGGGACGGCGGCATCTTCCTGAATCTGAACGTCCGCCCCGGCGGCATCCGCGCGTTTGTCCTCCTCCAGTCGCAGGTCAAGGCGTGACAGCAATTCGTTCAACGCCCCCACATCGGCCTCAAGCACCAGAATGTCCCCGACGCGCAGAATCTTGCCGGGCCTGGGCGCGCGCATGTAGATGTCGTTGCGCACGAGATCGAGCATCTGCGCATCGACATCTTCCAGAACGTCCATGACTTCGCGCACCTGCTTTCCGGCCGTGGCGCTGCCTTCCGGCACGCGAACCTCGGTGATGTAAGCGCTGGTTTCAAAGCCGGAGGTGCCAGCCTGTTTGCGCGCCG
Organism: Pseudomonadota bacterium; assembly: GCA_018902545.1. Taxonomy (GTDB): domain Bacteria; phylum Desulfobacterota; class Desulfovibrionia; order Desulfovibrionales; family Desulfomicrobiaceae; genus Desulfomicrobium. The sequence continues at coordinate 10,805 of JAHIQM010000022.1, forward strand.
GAACCAATCGCCAGCCTATCAGCGCGATAAAGACCACGCCGACCAGGGTCAGCGGCAGGCCGACCATGGTGAAATCGAACATGCCGAAACCGGTCATGCCCGGCTGGTTGGCCCGGAAACCCGAGATGATCAGATTGGGCGGAGTGCCAATCAGGGTCGTGGTGCCACCAAGGATGGATCCGAAGGCCAGAGGCATGAGAACCTGGCCGGGAGCAAGACCCAGACGCCCGGCGACCTGGATCGCCACAGGCATCAAGAGAGCCAGCGCGCCGACATTATTCATGAACCCGGAAAGCACGGCCGCCAGGGCGGCCAGGGCGGCAATACTCAGCGTGGGGCCAGCATTGGCGGGCAGCACGGTCCTGGTGAGCACATCGACTGCCCCGGAAATCTGCAGGCCACGGCTGAGCACCAGCACGCAGGCCACGGTGACCACGGCAGGATGGCCGAACCCGGCAAAGGCATCCTGGGGAGCGACCAAGCCAAAGAAAACGCAAGCCACCAGCGCCCCGACCGCCACCATGTCGTGCCGCCACCTGCCCCACAAGAACATGCCTATGCTGGCCGCGATTATGGCCATGATTATCGTCTGGTCGTAGGACATTACTCACCTCCGCCCAGCGGGACCGTTTTTTGAATTTTTCCTGGTAAACATACCCCGTTGAACGGTTAATAGCAAACCCGCCGCCGTGCGGATACGGCTTCGTGGTAAAACTCACGCAGAAAAAACCTTTTCAAGAAGTCACAGCAAAAAGTCGTCATTCTCTTGAAGAAGGGGATGACGACTTATTAACTAACTGAAAAGAATGGGTTTCGCGCTATTGCGGGGCATGACCCGCCTGCCCATGCTGGGCACACGTTCGCGGGAATGACACTCAGGTTCTTTCGCAACTTTTCGCCTACTTCAAGACTCCTGGCCGGCAGCTCAAAAACGGCGCGTGGTGACATTTTGCATCATCGGCGCTACAAAGTGTTTATGAAGCCCACGTCGGCCTTTACGAATCATCATCCATACCTCATCATCCGCCATGCCCCAAAACATGCATGATTTTTACGAAACCAACGCCCGGGCCTACTTCGAACGCACCAACCGCATCGATCCCGAGCCCATCCTTGCCCCCCTGCTGCCGCATCTGCGGCCGGGAAGCTCCATCCTCGACATCGGGTGCGGCTCGGGCCGGGACCTGAAGTGGCTCACGGCCAGAGGTTTCAATCCCGCAGGCTTGGAACGCTCCCCGTCGCTTGCCGTCCTGGCCAGCGAACACTCGAACTGTCCGGTGACCATCGCCGACCTGTTCGAGTACCAGCCGCCCATCCATTTTGACTGCATCCTGCTCATCGGCACACTGGTCCACCTCAGCAAACCCGAGTTCCCGGGGGCGCTGCGCAAGGTCATGCGCATGCTCAAATCCGGCGGGATCATGTACCTGAGCATGAAGGCTTGGGGTGGGAGCGAAAAGACCGAGGACGGACGGGTTTTCCAGCTTTGGTCGGATTCGGAGTTGCGACGGGAATTCAGCCGCCTTGGGCTCAAAATCGTGGAACATTCGCGAAGCCGCTCGCTGCTTGGCAACAGGGATGTCTGGCTTGGCTACATCCTGACTGGCGAAGTTTGAGCGCACGTTTGCCCCATGCCGGGACGTCCGCATGACAAGGCTTTTGCCCCATGTCTTAGACGCAAAAAAACGGTAAAATGGGCCAGGAGCGAATACGCAAACAGCGCGGAAAATTTATAAGAAACATCTTCCGCAAGGAAATTGTTGACATTCAGACCACTTGTCCATAAACACCGACTTCTCGATGCGCCCGTAGCTCAGTTGGATAGAGTGCCTGACTACGAATCAGTAGGTCGCATGTTCGAATCATGCCGGGCGCGCCACGTCAGAAACAAGGGAGCAAGCACTGTTTGCTCCCTTTTTCTTATCCCTGACCTGCAACGGTACACCATAAATCTATTCAGGTTGTTGCCAATACGAAAAGCGGACCCCGGTTCGCTTTTCGTACTTCCAGTCGGCAATTGAAATAAACCGTCATCCCCAGAAGAATATCCACGATCTTTGTAACAAGGGAACAAGCCTACCTCAGTTCGTTGATATCCACATGCTTGCCGCAGGACGGGCAGCGCATCGGGGAACCAAAACGCGCATTGACGCGGTAGACGTGCAGGATGCCATTCTTCGTTATCACATACGCCACCAGAACCGGATGCCCGCATTCACAAAATCTCTGCTGCATGATGTGCCTCCCCTTGTTTACAGAATTATCCGAACGCCCCAGAACAGCGATCTGCTTCGTCGCTGCGAAAAATCCATCCCCTCGCCTGTCAAAATACGCTTCGGCCATGGGTTTGCCCTCCTCCTCGCATCCGACCATTTGACCAGACGGGCATGTGTCATTTTCCAATACTGAATTAACATATGTTAATCAGTCCGACAAAAAAATTTCCTACGCGTACGCCCGGCTGCTCCACAACACCCGACCAACGACCCGCAGGGTGTCAATCTCGTCGCCCTGCAGGGTGACCGGCGAATATCGCTGGTTGGTACTGAACAGCATCACCAGACCGGGCCGGACCTGAATGCGCTTGACCTGAATGTTGTCCGCCAGGCCCACCACATAGAGATTGTTGTCCACCACCCGGTTCTGACTTTGGTCGATGAGAATGTTGTCCCCCGGCTCCAGCTCCGGCGACATGCTGTCACCCACGACCTCCATGGCGACCATGCGCCCGGGGTTGCCCTTCCTGGCAAGCCAGGAGCGGTCAAAAGGCAACTCGTCGATGACCGTATCGCTCAGTTCAAAAGAGCCGCCGCCTGCGCAGGCCCTGGCGGCCACTTTGGGCACGAGCTGGGTTCCACCCTGCTCGCGCAGATACACCGGCCCCGAGCCCGTCTTCAGCCAAGCCGGATTGACCCCGAAGGCGGCAGCGATGATCAGGCTCCAGGCCTTGGGCACCCCCCTGCTCTTGGCCAGGGTGATGGCGGCAGGCTCAATACCCAGCAGCCCGGCCAGCTCTTTCTGGGTCGAGATGCCAGTGGTCTGGACCACCCTCTGGAAAAAGTCATCGAATTTCATGACCCATGAATTAACAAAAGTTAACGGTTTGTCAAGCCCTCTTTCGCAGCGCAAGCTGGCGCGATCGTGACGGACCCTGCGCCCGTGGCCGATGTTTTCGTGCAGGCCACTGCGCGGCGGCTTGCCCGACCGGATACTGGTCAGCCAGGGTGAACTCGGATAGGTGCGGGCCATGAGCCACGTACCCCTCTCCACCCCATGCACCGAGGCCGATCTACCCATCGACGCCAGCGGGCGCATCTATCATCTTCAGATCACGCCCGAACAGCTCGCGCCCGATATTCTGCTGGTCGGCGATCCGGGCCGGGCCGAGTTCATCGCCCGGACCTTTCTGCATGACCTGGAGGTCGAGCAGGAGCACCGTGGCCTGGTCACGGCCACGGGCATATCCTGCGCTACGGGTGACCGGGCCACGATCATCTCACCCGGACGTACCACCGTGGCGACCTCGGGCATGGGTACCCCTTCCCTTGAAATCGTACTGAATGAACTGGTGGCACTCAACGAGATCGATTTTTCAACGAGGGCGCAAAAAGCCACCTTCCCCAGGCTGCACGTCATCCGGGTCGGCACTTCCGGAGGTCTGCAGGCGTCAACACGTCTGGGCACGTCCATCATCACCACCTACGCCGTGGGCATGGACAACACCGGCCTTTTCTACGAGACGCCCTGTCCGGACCAGACCTGCGCACGACTCGAACAGGAACTGGCAGAGATGGTCAAAAACGCGGCAAACGCATCATCCAGATTCCGGGGAAAAATCCACCCCTATGTGTCCCGCGCCGAACCGGCAGTGGTCCGGGCGCTGACGCAGGCCGCAAAGAAGCTTGGGGTTGCCGCCAGAACCGGCCTCACGGTCTCAAACAGCGGTTTTTTCGCGCCTCAGGGCCGCGACATCTCACGGCTGCGACCAAGCACACCAGATCTGGACAGGATGTTCAGCCAATTCGATCCCGGGCTCGGCGGGCAGCGGGTCGAGAACATGGAGATGGAGGCGAGCTTTCTGCTGCATTTTCTCGGTGGCCTGGGACACTGGGGCGGGGCGATCTGCCCGGTCATCGCGAACAGACGCGACAATACTTTCGATCACGAGTATCTGGCCGCCGTCGAAAGCGCGACAAAGACAGCACTGTTGGCCTTGGCCACACTCAGAAGCCTCCGGCCCGACAGCCTGCGGCCCTGACGACACACGAAGACTGCGCAACAATCACTTGAAGAGGCTAAAATAATGGACGAGATGCAACTGCTGCAGGATCTTCACAGGGCGCAGGAACGCCAGGGACCCGGCTCGGAAGACGCGACCATGCGTGCCATTGAACTCGCGCTGCCGGACAAAAGAGACGGCCTCAAGATCGCCGACATTGGCTGCGGAACGGGCGCTGCCGCCGTCGTGCTTGCGCGCGAACTTGACGCACGCATCACGGCGGTGGACTTTCTGCAGGGGTTTCTCGATATCCTGGGTGAACGCGCACAAAGGCTCGGCCTGGCGGACAGAATTTCCTGCCTGAAATCCTCCATGGACGCGCTACCCTTTTCAGACTGCGAGTTCGACCTGATCTGGTCCGAGGGCGCCGTCTACAACATGGGATTCACGGCAGGCGTACGTGCCTGGAGAAGGTTCCTCAAATCCGGGGGCATCCTCGCCGTCTCGGAGCTCACCTGGCTCACCGCCACCCGGCCTCCCGAAATCGAGGCCCACTGGCAAGGCGAGTATCCGGAAATCGATACCGCTTCGACCAAGATGCGTGTGCTGGAAGAATGCGGCTATGCGCCGGTGGGATATTTCGTGCTGCCTCGGGAGTGTTGGATGGAAAACTACTACTTGCCCCTGCGCCAGAATTTTGCAGCCTTCCTTGAACGCAACCCCGGCAGCGCGGCCCGCGCAATCATGGAGGCGGAGGAAAGGGAAATTAGCCTGTATGAGCGCTTCGGCAAATACTTCAGCTATGGATTCTACATTGCACGGAAGGAGGGGGAGTAAGGTCTGAGCGGCGGAATCAATCGGAAACTGAGAATTGACGGCACATCCTGCAGGAAATTTTCTGGTTCACGTCGTGGGCAGGTATGCGCAAATGGATTTTTGTCCCGCGTTGACGCAAATTCTGAGAATCTCCTCCAGCTCAGTGTTGCCCTGCATCTGCGGCGGGAAAAGGGCCAGGATGTCCTGTTCACGGATGGATTGGACCTCCTCCACGGTTTTTTGCAGTACCTCGTCGCAATAGACCGAAGCGCAGACCAGGCCATCGCCTGGAATGTTGGTCAGAAAGCCCGTGTCGATAATCCTGCCTTCACGCACGGCCACGAAAATCTCCACGAAACGGCTGTCATCCTCCCAGCGTCCAACCTGGCATGCCCAGCCGGGCATGCCCAGGTGCGGCGGGTCGAAGGAGCGCAGTTCAATGTCCTCAGGGCTAAGGCTCATCGTCTTCTCTCGGAATGTTTGCGGTCACCGAAATCGAAATTATCCGGCAACGTACGTTTCGTAGTGCGTTTTTTCCGGCCAAGCATGATCAGCGACAACACCAGACCAATCACGCCCGCCAACAGCAACAAAAACCCTATCTCTTTCATGTAATATCCTTTTCCAACCATAATCTTTGACGCTTCGGACGCAACCTTGTCGGATTATTCCGACACTTCTCACATATCGGCCAGACCGCGCTCAAGCATGTATCGGATAAGCCCGGAGGTGGTGCTGATGCCGAGTTTGCGCATGGCGCGAGTGCGGTAGGTGCTGGCGGTCTTGACGCTGACGCCCATGGCCTGGGCGATTGCGGTCATGGTCTCGCCTTTTGCGAGCCTGCGCGCCACATCGCGCTCCTGGCGGGACAGGGCGTCCATGGCCGATGCCGACCTGCGCGAATCGAGCAGCGATGGGTTGACGTAGATGCCGCCGTCCAAAATGGAGATCATGGCCTCTTCAAGCTCTTCGGGGGCCGAATTCTTGCTCAGGTAGCCGCGCGCGCCCATGCTCAGACAGCGCTCGGCATACTCGATCTCGTGGTGCATGCTGAGCACGATGACGGGCAGGCCCGGAGAGTGTTCCTGTGCATATTCCAGAAAATCCAGACCGCTCCCGTCGGGCAGGGAAATGTCCAGGATGACCAGGTCGAACCGCGTTTCCTGCAAGACCAGTCGCGCCTCGTGCAAGGTGCCGGCTTCCGAAAATTCACACCCCGGAAACCGATCGATGATAATGTTCATGGTGCCTCGCCGCACCACCGCGTGATCGTCCACAATCAAGAAACGCATGAACCATTCTCCCCGGTCAGAGGCACCCTGACCGCAATTTCAGTTCCGCCTTTGGGCAGGCGGTTCACCTTGAGTTTCCCACCGGCGAGGCGCACCCGTTCGCGCATGCCCAGAAGTCCCAGCGACCCCGACGACTCGGCCTGACTCGGGGTGATGCCCCGCCCATTGTCGGCCACACGCATGACAAGCGCCCCCGCTGCGGCGTGCACGGCCACATGCAGACGGCTGCACCCGGAATGCCGCGCCGCATTGGTCAGGCATTCCTGCAGCACCCGGTACATGGATGTGGCCAGGTCAGCGGGCAGGTCGGGAATGCCCATTATCTGGTGATCCACGCGCAGTCCGGAGGCCTGCGCAAAGGTGCGGATCTGCCAGGCCACGGCTTCGACAAATCCCAGCTCGTCGAGCATGGGCGGACGCAGTTCCCGCGAGATGCGGCGTACCGTCTCCAGGGTGCCCGCCACCAGGGTGCGCAGCTCCACGACCTGCGCGAGGCGGCTGTCACCCGCTTCCTGGAAGGAGCGTTCCAGACGATGCAGCCCCATGTTCATGGCCGTCATGTCCTGCCCCAGAACGTCGTGGATCTCGCGTGAGATATGGGCCCGCTCCTTCTCGATGCGATCCTGCAGGTATCCCGACAGGGCCCGGTAGCGCTCGCGGGACAGTTCCAATTCCGCCGTGCGCTCCCGCACCCGCTCTTCGAGGTTCTGCCGGGCCTGATCCAGCCACATGCGCGTCTGCACGCGCTCCGTCACGTCTCGCAGGGACAGACGCCAGCCATGAAACCTGCCACGCGGATCGAAGACGCGGGTGGTCTCCTGGGACAGCCAAATCTGTGAACCGTCCAGATGGCGAATGCGAAAATCCATGGCGGCGATGTCTTTCCGGTGTCCGCAGTCCATGGTCTGCTGCCACTCCGGATAATCTTCGGGCATGATGATCCGCGCAAAAAAATCCTTGTCGCGCCGCGCATCCTCTGCCGCATACCCCGTCATGCGCAGGCAGGAGGGGGAAACGTAGCGCAGCGACCCGGTGGGCTCCATCCAGATCTCCAGATCATAGGTGAAGTCGGCCACCGTGCGATACATGTGGAGCAAGGTCCGCTGACGGGAGCGCAGGCGAGGTATGGCGAAACGCGGCTTCATGGGCGTCATATGGAACAGAAGCGGCCGGGAGGCAAGCCCGGCCGCTTCCACCGGGTAACGGCGGCAAGAAAGTGCCTGTTTCAGGCAGGCGGCCGGTCTCAAACCTCGTATTCGCCCGCCCGTTCGGGCTGATAGACAATCTCTTCGATACGCACCTGCAGCATCCCGCCGCCAGGCCTGGGCCACTGGATTTCGTCACCAGCGGAAAGCCCAAGCAGTGCGCTGCCCACCGGGGCCAGGATCGAAATAGTCGAACCCTGGTCGTCAACCCTGCCCGGATAGACAAGAGTCAGACAAAAATCCTCGCCTGCGGGCATGAGCTTGAATTTTACCTTGGAATTCATGGTCACCACGGTGGACGGAACGTTCTTGGGCTCCACGATGGTGGCGCGGTCCAGTTCCTCCTCCAGATCGGCTTTGCCAGGAAAGGCCCCTTTGGGCAGGGAATCAAGAAGTATCTCAAGACGCTCGGCGTCAAGAGATGTTATGGTGATGCTTGGTTTTTTGTTCATGTTTGTCCTCGTACATATTTTCTTTCGATTTTAAGCACTTCCGGCGACAATCCGCATTTCAAATGATTGAAAAGTCATGGTTTTGCTTCTTCAAGGGGATTCGACTGCGTGCAGCGACATATCTAGAAAATATTTCATGCTCATGCGGCGCGTGAAGTTCAACAATTAAATCTTACGGAAAGATAAAAATCGTCAAGCTTGCCAGAAAATTCTTACAAAACAGGCAAATTTTATTGAAAATTGACTGTATGCACAATCATACACCACATACCAAATTTTAAGAAAGAAATATTTTTTTAACGAAAAATTCATTTTTCAATTTTTGAACTTCAGTAAAAATATGATTCTTTTTGTGAGTATCCTGCAACATAAGTTCAGATAAATAATTTTAAGAGACAAGCTTGCCAAACTTGCATGAATCAAAAAATGCGGATGCAAGTCGCCATCTTTTGAATCCGGCATTCCCAAGGGGAGGCTTCCACGCGGCGGAAGCCTCGACCCTGGACCGCTCAAGGCCCGCGCCTCGGGCGTGCTGACGCGGGCCAGGGACAGTCTATTATTACATGTTAAATATGTATAAATGCCGCTCATTTATTGCAATGAAGAAGGGCCCTGCGACGATTCTTTCAAAGCGTCGCGGGGCCCTTCTTCATTGCTCTCAACTGCAATCATGTCCCTTACTTAAACGTCTAACGCCCCGGTCCAGGTCAGGACTTTCCTCCGAACAGGGATTTCAAGGTGTCGATGGGTACCGGGAAGACGATGGTCGAGTTCTTTTCGCCCGCGATTTCGCCCAGGGTCTGCAGATAGCGCAACTGAATCGCGTTGGGGCTTTCGGACAGCTTATCGGCAGCTTGCACCAGCTTGTGCGCGGCCTGTTCTTCGCCGTCAGCATGAATGACCTTGGCGCGCCGCTGCCGCTCCGCCTCCGCCTGCTTGGCGATGGCCCGGATCATGGATTCGTCGAGATCGACATGCTTGATTTCAACGTTGCTGACCTTGACCCCCCAGCCGTCGGTCTGGCGGTCGAGGATCTTCTGGATGTCTTCGTTGAGTTTGTCGCGCTCGGCCAGAATTTCGTCGAGCTCATGCTTGCCGAGCACGGAGCGCAGTGTGGTCTGGGCCAACTGGCTGGTGGCGTCCATGAAATGCTCCACGGCGATGATGGACTTTTCCGGATCGACGACCCGGTAGTAGACCACCGCGTTGACCCGCACAGAGACGTTGTCGTGGGAGATGACGTCCTGGGTGGGGACGTCCATGACCACGGTACGCAGGTCAACGCGCACCATCTGTTGGACGAAGGGGACGAGGATGATCATGCCCGGACCCTTGACCTTGTCGAATCGGCCCAGGGTGAAGACCACCCCGCGTTCGTATTCGCGCAGGATCTTGATCGTATAGTACAGCAGCACCGCCAGCAGGACGATGATGAAGGTCACGATTTGCAGGGAGTAGGGATTCATTCGGTTCTCCTTTTATTGGTTGCCGTTGCCGGATTGGGCCAAAGTGACGGACAGGACGAGGCCTTCGTCCTCAAGGGTGATGACGCGGACCGTGTCGCCCTTGCGGACCGGGTGATCGCAGCGGGCCGCCCAATCTTCGCCCCGCAGGTGCACCCGCCCGAAGCCATCCGTGAAATCCTGGATGGCTTCGGCTTCGAGCCCGGCCATGCTCTCGCGGACGCTCTGACGCGGCCTGCGCAGGGTGCGCGCGGCCACCCAGACTATGCCGCCGAAAACCAGGGCCGAACCGGCCCCCATGCCGGCGATGACGGCCGTGTTGACACGGAATTCCGGCATGTCGCCCTCGAACAGGATGACCGACCCGGCCACCACGGCGATAATGCCGCCGATGCCAAGAATCCCGAAGGCCGGGACGAAAAGCTCCACCCCGATCAGCGCCATCCCCAGCAGAATCAGCGCCAGCCCCGCGTAGTTTACGGGCAGGATTTGGAAGGCGTACAGGGCCAGCAGCAGGCAGATGCCTCCGATGACGCCGGGCACCAGAGAGCCGGGATTGTATCCTTCGAGCATCAGGCCGTAGATGCCCACCATCAAGAGCATGTACGCCAGGGTCGGGTTGGTGATGATGGCCAGCAGCTCGGTGCGCCAGTCGGTCTCGATCTCGACGGTGGTCAGGCCGGACGTTTGCAGTGTGCGCGTGCCACTCTCCATGCGCACCTCGCGCCCGTCGATGGCTTCAAGGAGTTCGGGCAGGCTGGACACGACAACGTCGACGACCCCCTGCTCCAGCGCCTCGGAAGCCGTCAGGCTGACAGCCTCACGCACCGCGCGCTCGGCCCACTCGGCGTTGCGGCCATGGCGCTCGGCCAGGCCCTTGATGTAGGCCACGGCGTCATTGACGACCTTTCGGCCCATGGCGTCGTCGGGCAGATTCTTTGGCTCCTCTGTGGCGTTGACGCCTTCATCCCCGTCCCGACTTTTTTTCAGGGCGTCGCGGGCGCGCTCCCAGCTCGATGGCGATTTGTCGCTCTCGCCGCCCCCGATCTGCACCGGCGTGGCTGAACCGAGATTGGTGGCCGGGGACATGGCCGCGACATGGCTGGCGTAGAGGATGTACGTCCCGGCGCTGGCCGCGCGGGATCCGGCCGGGGCGACCCAGGTCACCACCGGTACCTCGGCGGCCAGGATCTTGCGGATGATGTCGCGCATGGAGGCGTCAAGGCCGCCGGGAGTGTTCAGGCGCAACACGACCACCTCCACGCCGTCTTTCTCGGCAAGAGTGATGTTGCGCACGATGTGGTCGCGGGTGGCCGGGCCGATGGCGTCATCGACGGTCAGGATGTAGGCCCGCCGACCCGTGTCCGCCTCCTGTGCAAAAACAAAACCAGCCAGGACCACAAGAAGGGCCGCCAGCAAGCCGACAGTGCTCAGGGAATTGGTGTTTTGGTAATTTGCCATAGTTTTATCATAAGGCCATTAATCAAATGATTCAAGGCCGAGGAAGAATTTCACCCCACTCGCATCCAGGAGGACGGTATTGATCGCTTCCCGGCACAGGGCATCGACACCACCAATTTCAATACGAACGTGCAACGTTGTTGCTTCCCCCTTGACTCCATGCAACAGTGTTGCATAATCATTGATCTCAAAACGTGGAGGAAATCATGAAAAAAAGCATCGCATTCTTGACGCAGGCCCTGCTCCTGCTGGCCGTAACGGCTATTGCCGGATCGGCCTGGGCCGCGCCCTCCGCCTTTGTGACCATCACCCCTCAAAAATATTTTGTGGACAGGATCAGCGGAGGCAAAACGTCCGTTTCGGTCATGGTCGAAGCAGGAGCAAACCCTCACGCCTACGAGCCCAAACCGAGGCAGATGGCCGATCTGGGCAAAGCTTCCATCTACTTCACCATTGGCGACAGCTTCGACCAGACATGGTTGTCGCGGATCGTCAGCGCGAACCCGGGGATAACGGTCGTACATACGGCCGAGGGCATCGAAAAAATCCCCATGATCGACGGGCATGATGACAAGGATCACAAAGGTGAAGCTCACGGTCACAAGGACGCCGGACACGGTCATGATGACGAAGCGCATGGCCACGATGACACGACTCAAAGTCACGGCAGCGATGCCCACGGCCATGATCGCGGCACCCTTGACCCGCACATCTGGCTGGACCCGGCCCTGGTCAAGATCCAGGCCGCCCACATCCGGGACGGACTGTCCACGGTCGATCCAGATGGCGCGCAGGAATATGCGGCCAATGCCGCCGCGTTCATTCAGGAGCTCGACGAGCTGGATTCCGAACTGCGGACCATCCTCTCCGTCCTGCCCGAGGATCGCAGAACATTTCTCGTCTTCCACCCGTCCTGGGGATATTTCGCCAAGGCTTACGAACTGAAGCAGGCCTCTATCGAGATCGAAGGCAAGGAGCCCAGCCCCAGGGACATGGCCCGCATCATCGCCCTGGGCAAGGAGACCGGAGCCAAGGTCGTTTTTGTGCAACCGCAGTTTTCGGAAAAAAGCGCAAGCGTCATCGCCAAGCAAATCGGTGCCCAGGTCGTCCGGCTCGACCCCCTGGCCGCAGACTGGTCCGAAAACCTCCGCAAAGCCGCCCATGCTTTTGTCGATGCGTTGAAATAGGCAGTGAGGTGGAGAACAAACGACGCGAGAGACGCTGCTATCCATAGCCTGGTGGGACTAGCGCGCTGAAAGGATCACGAAGCACCTTGAGGCGATTGTGAACAACGATCTTGAAGCGTTGTGCGAGGCGAACAGGTCGGGTTGAAACAAGGCGAATCTCGGAGCGTCATTGCGGTTCGATCCCCAGACCAGAGGAGGTAGGGCAAAATCCTTCTGCAACAGAGACTTCTCCCAAGAATCCGGTTGACTTTGAAATACGGCTTCACTAAGAACGACTCCTCACGCCGGAGTGGTGGAATGGTAGACGCAGTGGACTCAAAATCCACCGGGGGCAACCCCTTGCGAGTTCGAGTCTCGCCTCCGGTACCATAAAAATCAAAGGGTTAGCAGCTTAACAGGCCGCTAACCCTTTTTTTGCGCTCAATTACCGGGTCAGCGAACGATTTGAGCCTTCCCCGTATTGGTCAGTTCACTGTGCTTGCCGTCTGGCCAGTTGATTCAAACTCGCCCATGCAAAATCATACACTGTGGCCATGCTGTTTTTCTGCCGGAACCAAGGCGATGCGCATACCCATAGCCCCGGCCACGCCCATCAGCGTTTTGAGGTTTGGATTCCCTTTACTGGACAGGCTCTTGTAGAGAGTCTTTTCGTGCAGTCCGGTAGCTCTGGCCACTTCCGGCATGCCGCCAAAAGCCTTGGAAACATTGCGCAGGGCCAACAGGAATCCTTCCGTATCCCCGTCTTTCAGGCATGCATTGAGCATGTCCGCCGCCAGTGCGGGATCATCCCGATATAGCTGGATAGCTACATCATCAAAGGGTTTTGTAACGTACATTTCTTCCTCCGTTCGTAGTCGGACATGTATTCCTTGGCCCGTTCAATATCCGCCGTCTGCGTCCGCTTGTCCCCGGCGCACAGCAACAGGATGATCTTGATGCCGTCCTGTGTGTAATACACGCGGTATCCAGGCCCGTGATCAATGCGCAGTTCGGCCAATCCCTCGCCGAGACCTTTGTGGTCGCCGAAATTTCCCAAAGATACTCGCTGAATGCGCCGCAAAACATGCACCTTGGCCTGCCTGTCTCTCAGCTTGACCAGCCAGCCTTCAAACGGCGCTATTCCTTCGGCGGTTTGATAGACGACTATTTCCAATAGCGTGTTCATGCCCACTTAGTAGTTTTTAATCTACTCACAGTCAACCCAGCTTGACTACGGGCGTGAGGACGCCTTTTGCTTGCGCCGGAAGCTAGCAACTGTGAAACGCGCTTGCAAAGTCCGTTACAAATTTTGCACCGAATCAACATTATCCCGAACAATTCGGTGAGTAAGTGGTCATGTTTTTGAATAATTTCTTGTGATTCAATAAAATTGGAAATAATAGACTGAAAAATTCGTTGCGGCTCCGGTCGGAGGTAAGTCAACGGCAGACTTGACCCCTTTTCTTCGGCAGACTTGACCCCTTTTCTTGATGACCCCTTTTCTTGACCCCTTTTTCTAACTATCAATTGAAAGTACATATGATTGATCCTCAGACACACTATCCAAACAGAGATACTGAGTGGCGCCGCAGCCTTGCCGCGCTGACCGAAGCCGCTTATCCTGTCGTAGAGCATTTAAAAATGGCATGGAAGCGGGCTTTTCCTACTTTGCAGGCTATTGCTGAAGGTTTCCGAACGCTTCCAGAGAGAAGCCGCGTTGCTTTACTCCAATTGGGAACCCAAGGATGGTATCTTGACCCTAACCTACCAGCTAACGCACTCTTTGAGTTAGCAGAATCTTTTTCCGGGACATCAAAGGAAGCAGCCAATGAATTCTTATGCAAATGGATTGACAACCATTTGGATGAGACCGAAAAATTGTTAGCTGAGCGGTTTCCAAATAGGCAACACATCCTTAGGGAAGCTTTCGAAGCGCATCGCTTAAAGCTATATGCAGCGTCCACCCCCCTCTTTCTAGCTCAGGCAGACGGTATTTGCCAGCAACTACACGATATTCAACTCTTTAAAAAGACACGTTCAGGAAAGATGCAACTAAAAGTGCGAGTAGAGACATTAGAAATCGGTGAATATGAGAAGGTTCTCCTCACACCACTGTTGGAGGCGTTACCCATTACTGCAAGTGCGAAGGCGCGCTCGGAACTGAATAACCATCTCAACAGACATGCGATCCTGCATGGTGAAAATGTTAATTACGGCACGCACGAAAATAGTTGTCGCGCAATTTCGTTAATAACCTATGTTTCTTGGGTGCTGGTCGAAATTATGCCCAACCAAACCCTCAACCACACCGATTCGTCAACGCTTCGCTCCGGCGAATCGGAGGCTTAGCGTGGGCAAATGACATCTGAAAGCGGAAAAAGGGGTCAGGTCTGCCCTAAGCGGAAAAAGGGGTCAGGAAAAAGGGGTCAGGTCTGCCCTTGACTTATCTACTAAAAAAGGGGTCATACTAAAAAAGGGGTCAGGTCTGCCCTTGACTTATCTACTATCAAAGCCGCTAATTTTTGAAACAATAATTCCAATTTTTTGATCTCTCCAGTCCAGCACCAGCATTCCCGAAAAATGCCCGTGCCGGCTCTTTGACCACGCCAAGCTCTTGTGGCAGGTAAACTCGGTCGATACCGCACGTCCAAGGAAGGCCCTATGCTGAGTGAAAAATTTCTGAACGAATTCGAAGAATACCTGACCTCCGGCCGACTGGAGGAAGACTATGGCTACTCTGCCGAGGACCGCAAGATCGAGATCCTTGAATATCTCGAACGCTTCATGGATCTGGCCGAAGAGGTCGACAAGGTGGCCACGCGCCTGCTCATGCCCCATCTCTCAGAAGTCATGCCCGCCAAGGATGAATAGTCGAAAATACCGTTTCTTCCCGACTACCGTGTAATCCCGAACCTGCTCCAGTGCATAGCCTTCCACGGTTTCGTCGGAAGTTTCGTTGCTCATGACCAGCACCCGCCCCTGCGGGGCGAGATATCCCCGCACTTCGGCCAGCAGCTTTTTCCAGGGCATGAAGGCCCGGCTGACGATGAGGTCCGCCTCGCGTCTGGCCGGAGGCAAAGCCTCCATGCGGGCGCAGATGACCTTGGTGCGCGGCAGCTTCATGTGCGCCGCGGCCTGTTCCATAAAGAGGGCGCGCTTTTGCCTCGGCTCGACCAGATAGTACTCCCCCGCCTGCCAGAAAACGCGCAGCGGGATGCCCGGCAGGCCCGCGCCTGCGCCCAGATCCAGTGTCTGGCCGGGCTGGGGCTCGACGGTGTGGAGCAGGTCGGAGAGGTGCCAGGAATCCTGGATCAGAGTGTCCAGAATCTCGAGCCAGGTGGACGGCCCGACCAGGTTCATGCGGGTGTTCCACTTGACCAAAAGGCCAAGGTAAACGCTCAACAAGCGGGCCTGTTCATCGTTTAACGTGCGGCCAAGCCGTGCGGCGGCCGCCGCGACCTGTGCCGATTCGAGGGTTGAACTCATAAGCTATCCTTTCGCCGGGCCTGGTCCATCCCCGCAGAGCCCACCCCTGGGGGATTTTCCCTTTACCTGCGGGGGGGCTGCGGATACAAGCAGCTCAGTTTTTGATTGGAGGAACAATGAACACACAAAGCATCGTTTTTCCCGGCCAGGGGTCACAAGAGCCGGGAATGGGCCGGGATCTGGCCGAGCACTGGTCCGAGGCCATGGACTTGTGGAAAAAAGCCGAACGCACAAGCGGCCTGCCGCTGCGTGAAATATACTGGGACGGCGACGAAACCGCCATGGCGGTGACGCGGAATCTGCAACCCGCCCTGACCGTTGTCAACATGAACCTGTGGTGCTTCCTGGCCGAAAAGCTGACCCCCGCCGCTGTGGCCGGGCACAGCCTGGGTGAATTCGCGGCCCTGTTCGCGGCCCGGGTGCTGCCCATGGACAGCGTTCTGGAGCTGGTCTGCCTGCGCGGCAGACTCATGGACGAAGCCACGAACCAGGACGGCCGCATGGCCGCCATCCTGAAGCTCGACCAGACCAGGGTCGAAGAACTGGTCGCGGCCGCAGCCAGCCTGACCGGACAGGAAATCCGCATCGCCAACTACAACACCCCGGGCCAGTTCGTGATCAGCGGACACGCCCAGGCTGTGGACCATGTCTGCGCGGGGGTCAAACCCCTGAAAGGCCGCGCCCTGGTCCTGCCGGTCAGCAACGCCTTCCATTCCCCTTACATGCGCGAAGCCGGGGACGAACTGGCCAGGCACATGGACAAGCTGGAGTGGCGCGACCCGAAGATTCCGGTCTACCTGAACGTCACGGCCAGACCGCAAGCGGATGGCCAGGCCCTGAGAGAGACCGTGAAGCAGCAGATGACCTCGTCCGTGTACTGGACCCAGACCATCGAGAACCAGTATGCCGACGGCATGCGCTCCTTCCTCGAACTGGGCCCCAAGGGCGCCCTGTCGCGCATGATCGGCCAGATTTTAAAAGACCGCGACGGGGCCCAGACCCTGTCCGTCAGCACTCTTGAACACGCTGCGAGCCTTTGAGGAGAACCGGCATGAAAGCCAAGAACTATATTTTTGAAAAATTGACCGCGCTCATGGCCGCCAAGGGCCTCGATCTCCCGGCCAAGACCACCATCGAGGCCCCCAAGAGCGAACAGCACGGCGACATGGCCACCAACATCGCCATGGTCATGCCCAAGGAAAAGGGCCAGAATCCCCGCGCCGTGGCCGAGGCTCTGAAAGCCGAACTGCTGGCCATGTGCCCCGAGATCGATAGCATCGAAATCGCCGGGCCGGGGTTCATCAATTTCACGTTCAAGCCCGTGTTCTGGCAGGAAGTGGCGCTGGCAGCCTTGGAAGGCAGCGATGACTTTGGGCGCATAAGCGTCGGCCAGGGACGAAAAGTCCAGGTCGAATACGTGTCCGCCAATCCCACCGGCCCCCTGCACATCGGCCATGGACGCGGCGCGGCCGTGGGCGACAGCCTGACCCGCATCCTGCGCTTCACCGGCCACGAGGTTGAAACGGAGTACTATCTCAATGATGCCGGACGCCAGATGCGCCTGTTGGGCCTTGCGGTGTGGGTGCGCTACCAGCAGGCCTGCGGCATGGAGATCGAATTTCCCGAGGATTGCTACCGGGGCGACTACATAAAGGATATCTCCGCCGCCCTTTTGGCCGAAAAAGGCAAGGCGCTCTTGGATCTGCCCGAGGAGGAAGCCCTGGACCTGTGCTACGAGCGCGGCATGACGGACATCCTGAACGGCATCAAACAGGATCTCATCGATTTTCGTGTCGAGCATCAGCACTGGTTCTCGGAAAAGAGCCTGGTCGACGGCGGGCAGGTCGAGGCATCCCTGAACCGTCTTTTGGCCGAAGGCCGGGCCTATGAAAAAGACGGGGCGCTGTGGTTCAAATCCACCGACCACGGCGACGACAAGGACCGGGTCCTGCGCAAGTCCGATGGCCTTTTGACCTATTTCGCCTCCGACATCGCCTACCATGACAACAAGATCGGCCGCGGCTTCGACATGATGGTCGACATCTGGGGCGCGGACCATCACGGCTACGTGCCGCGCATGAAGGCGGCCATCGAGGCCCTGGGCAAGGACCGCGAATCCCTGCAGGTCATCCTGGTGCAACTCGTCAGCCTGATCCAGGGCGGCGAGCAGATCGCCATGTCCACCCGCGCCGGGAAGTTCGAGACCCTGGCCGATGTCTGCGCCGAGGTGGGCGTGGACGCGGCGCGCTTCATCTTCCTCTCGCGCAAAAGCGACTCGCACCTGGATTTTGACCTCGACGTGGTCAAGCAGCAGTCCATGGACAACCCGGTCTACTACGTGCAGTACGCCCATGCCCGCATCAGCTCGCTCATGCGCAAGGCCGAGGAACAGGGTGTGGCCCTGCCCGAACCGTCAGGCGAGCTCATGGCCCTCTTGATCACCCCAGAGGACAAGGCCCTGTTCAAGGCCCTGGACGCCTTTGAGGACATCTTGGAGCTTTCAGCGCGGACCCTCTCGCCGCACCACGTCAGCTACTATCTGATGGAGCTTGCGGGACTGCTGCACCGTTATTATACTGTGCACCACATCCTGTCCGGAGAGGACCAGAGCCTGCTGCAGGCACGCATCCTGCTGTTCAGGGCCGTGGCCGGAGTGCTCAGGACCGGTCTTGATCTGCTCGGTGTGAGCGCACCCGAACGCATGTAGAACAACCGGACTTAGCCCATAATGATCACACGCAAATCAAGCACCACCAAAAAGAAAGACAAGGACAGGCTCAGCTTCCAGCTCGGCCTGTCCGGATTCCTGTCCCTGGCCGTGCTTGTGGTTATCGGCATGGCCTGGTGCTTCATTCTCGGCGTCATTGTCGGGCGCGGCTACCAGCCCGAGAAAATGGCCATGGAGATGGCCCAGAAGGTCCTGCCCGAGGACTTTCCCCTGCTGACGGAGAAGAACGAGGAAGTCCTGAAGAGCGAGGAGCTGGAATTCTTCGAAAAACTCAAGCAAGGCCCCAGCTCCGTGCCCCCGGCCCCGGCCCCGCAGGCCGCTGCGGTGCCGCCACAGCCCAAGCCCCCGGTCGCCGAGGCGCCCAAGCCCGCCGACGCCCAAACGCCAAAGCCGCCGCAGTCCCCCATCGAGGCGGCCCTGCAGTCCGCGGCGGTGGCGGCCGGTCAGAGCGCTCCACCGGCAGTAAAGGATGCCAAGGACGAAGTCTTTGTCTTCAATTATCAGGTCGCGGCCCTGGCCTCCATGGAGCAGGCTCAGACCTTTCTCAAAAAACTCGATCCCGGAAAATTCAAGACCTCCGTGGTCACGGCCACTCACGAAGGCAAGACCTGGTACCGGATCTACGTGCACCATCAGGGCTCCGTGGACTCGGCCCTGGCCTTGAAGGAGCAGCTCAACGGCAGCGGAATCAGCGGCATCCTGCTGCGCTCCCGCACCCCGCTGTAGACCCTGCGGCCCCACGTTCGTGCCGGGCGCGTGCCCGCACCCATGTTTGACGGAGACATCAATGCATCACGAATTCTTCGACCTCGGCCCGCAGCAGGGCCGCAACATCTACGTGCTGCCTGTGCCTTACGAAGGCACGGTCAGCTACGGCACGGGCACGTGTCTGGGGCCCGAAGCCCTGTTTCGGGCCAGCGTGCAGATCGAATCCTACGACGCGGAACTGGATCTCGATCTGGGCGACCTGGCTCATTTCACCCCGCTGCCCGTGGTCCATGCCCCGGCCAGCAGCCCCGAGGACCTGCACCAGGCCATGCGCGAACGCCTGGCGGACCTCGATGCGTCCAGGGATTTCGTACTGACCCTGGGTGGCGAACACTCCGTGCCCCTGCCCCTTTTTGAGTTCTATCAAAAGGCCCATCCAGATCTGGTCATCCTGCACATCGACGCCCACGCCGACCTGCGCGAAAGTTACGGGGACAGCCCCTATTCCCACGCCTGCATCATGGCCCGGGCCAGGCAGATGAGCATCCCCCTGGCCCAGATCGGAATCCGCTCCCTGTGCCGGGAGCAGCGCGACTTCATGCGCGCGCACAAGCCATCGGAACTCATGACCCTTTTCGCCTGGGACCTGCCAGCGCCGGGCGAGGCCGCCGAGCGCGTACGGGCCTTTGTGGGCGGCAGGCCCCTGTACATCACCTTCGACGTGGACGGCATGGACCCCAGCGTCATCCCCGGCACGGGCACGCCCGAACCCGGCGGCATCGCCTATGCGTGGATGACCCGCTTCTGGAAGGAACTCTGGCTCGACGGCCAGGGGCCGAAGCTGGTCGGCATGGACATGTGCGAACTCGCGCCATTAAGCGGCTCCCAGGCTTCGGAGACGGCGGCCGTCAAGCTTATCCAGCGCATCCTGACCTCCTGGCTCGGACTGGCCTGAAGTGAACGAAGCAAACGACATTTTGACCGTGAAGGTCGAAAAACTCCTCTGGCGCGGACGCGGCCTGGCCCGCCTGGACTCCGGACAGGTGGTCATGATCGAGCCGGGCGTGCTGCCGGGGGAACTGGCCCTTGTGCGCGTGACCAAGACGGCCCGGGATTTTCTGCAGGCCGAGGCGGTCGAAATTCTTGAATCCTCGCCCCTGCGTACGGCGCATCCCTGTCCCCACGCCGAAAGCTGCGGCGGGTCGCGCTTTGGCATGGTTTCGCCGCATGAGGGCACCCGGCTCAAGGCGGACATGCTGCGCGACGCCCTGCCCCGGGCACTGGGCCGCGATCTTGGGGTCAATATCCCGCAATTACAGATCGTATCCAGCCCCCAGGGCTGGCGCTACCGCTGGCGCGGCCAGATCCATGTGCGTGGCGGCCGTCCCCACGCCATGGCCCATGCCAGCAACGATCTTGTTCCCCTGAACGATTGCCATCTTCTGGCCACACCGCTGGCAGCGGCCATGCCCGCCCTGGCGCAGGGTCTGCCCGATGGCCGCTTCACCATTGCGGCCAGTCCGGACACAGGCCTGGCCGCCTCGGAAAACGATCGCGTGCTGCTGCCCTTCTCCTTCCCCGAGTTCGGCCTGACCCTGCAGCTCCCGCCGTCCACCTTTTTCCAGGCCAACTGGGAACTCAACCAGCACCTCGTTCGCGCCACCGTGGACGCCCTGCACGGCTTCGACCGTATCGCCGACCTCTTCTCGGGAGCGGGGAATTTCGCCCTGCCCCTGGCCAGCCAGGGCAAAACCGTGCTGGCCGTGGAAGGCTCGGCTGCGGCCGTGGAGACCGGCATCCGCAATGCCGAACGCCTCGGGCTGAGTTCGGTCACCTTCCACGACGCCAACCTCGCCAAACCGGCGACCTGGAAACTGGTGGAAGACTTCGCGCCCCGCGCCGCCATCCTCGACCCGCCCCGCACCGGAGCCAAGGGCATCGGCCGCACCCTTTTGGCCATGCCGAGCCTCTCGCGGCTGGTCTGGGTCTCCTGCGATGCGGTCAACACGGTCCGCGACGCGAAGCCCCTGCTCGAAGCGGGCTGGACAGTCTCTTCCCTGACTCTCTTCGACATGTTCCCCGGCACCTGGCACATGGAAGTGCTCATGATCCTCGACCGTCCGTAAGAAGTGATCGGTATTCTCCAGCCCGCGCCTCCTCCGAGACTTGCGCCAAAACGCATCGAACTGTAGGACATCTCTCACACTTCTAAGCTGACGGGGGCACACATGATCGCAGAGGGCATAAGCAGAGTCTGGCTCAAGCATTACGACCAGGAAGTCAGTCCGAACCTGGACTACGAAATCATCCCGCTTTTTGAAATTCTGGAACGCACGGCCCAGAATTATCCCGACCGCCCGGCCATCGTCTTCAACAACTGGACCGTGAGCTACAAAAAGCTCAAACGCCTCGTGGACCTGACCGCCGCCAACCTGAAAAAGAGCGGCGTCAAGCCGGGCGAGCGAGTGGCCATCATGCTGCCCAACTGTCCTCAGGCGGTCATCAGCTACTGGGCCTGCCTCAAGATCGGGGCCGTGGTGGTCATGACCAACCCCCTGTACATGGAGAAGGAGCTGGTTCACCACTTCAACGACTCCGAGGCGCGGACCCTCATCACCCTCAACCTGCTCTGGAAACGCATCAATGGCCTCAAAGACAAGCTGCACCTGAAGCGGATCTTCGTGACCTCCATCGCCGACTGCCTGCGCTTCCCCTTAAATATCCTCTACAGCATAAAGTCCAAGCGCGAATACAAGCTCGGCCCCATCCCCTACGACGGCAAGACCGTCCTGCCCTGGAAGGGCCTGTTGGCAAGGGCAAACATCGAATCCGCGCACCCCGTCGATCCCGTCAAGGACCTGGCCGCACTGCAGTACACCGGCGGGACCACGGGCGTGTCCAAGGGCGTCATGCTGACCCACGCCAACCTGGGCTATAACGCCCAGCAGGCCAAGGCCGTGCTGCACACCATCAAGGAGACGGGCGAGATCATGCTTGGCCTGCTGCCCTTTTTCCACATCTACGGGCTGACGGTGTGCGTCAATTTCGGCACCCTCATCGGCGCGACCCTGGTGCCCATGCCCAAGTTCGTGCCCCTTGATGTGTTAAAAACCATTCACAAGAAGCGGCCCACCATCTTCCCGTGTGCGCCGTCCATCTTCATCGCCCTGCTGCAGCAGAAAAATCTGGAGAAGTACGACCTGTCCTCGGTGCGCTACTGCGTGTCGGGCTCCGCGCCCATGCCCGTGCCGGTCATGGAGAAATTCAACAGCCTGAGCAGCGGCGCCAACATCGTGGAAGGTTTCGGACTGACCGAGGCTGCGCCCATCACGCACCTGAACCCCCTGCGCGGCAACAGCAAGAACGGCTCCATTGGCCTGCCCTTCCCGGACACGGACGCGGCCATCGTGGACATGGAGGTCGGCTCCGTGCCGCTGCCTGCGGGCAAGATCGGTGAAATGGTGGTACGTGGGCCGCAGGTCATGCAGGGCTACTGGAACCGCCCCGACGAGACGGCCAGCGTGCTCAGAAACGGCTGGCTCTACACCGGCGACATCGCCTACATGGACGAGGAAGGCTATTTCTTCATCGTCGACCGCAAAAAGGACCTGATCATCACCGGCGGCTTCAACGTATATCCGCGCGAAATCGACGAGGTTCTGCACGAGCACCCGGCCGTCAAGGAAGCCGTCAGCGTGGGCATCACCCACCCGACCCGCGGCGAGATCATCAAAGCCTACATCGTGCTGAAAGAGGGTGAAACCCTGACCAAGACCGAGGTGATCGCGTTCTGCCGTGAAAAACTGGCCAACTACAAAGTCCCCAAGCAGGTCGAATTCCGGGACGACCTGCCCAAGAGCATCGTCGGCAAGGTGCTTAGGCGCGTCATCCGCGAGGAAGAGGACAAACGGCGCAGCGACGGTGGCGCGGATGTCGAAGACATCGAACCGAACGGTGACGTGGATGGATTGGAGCAGTCACCCAAACGCGACAAGCGTGGCCGGAAATCGAAAAACGACGGACCGGATGAATCTTGACACACTCTGGGCCGGATCTTAGAATTTTCTTTTAAAGGGGAGTAGCTAGCGTCTGAGGTGCTTTCGCACTTCAAGACGCCCCGCGGTTCGTCAGTACGGCTTAACAGCCCGGACCCGGGAATCCGACATCTGTCGAGATAAGCCAGACCTTTATCCACACGAACACGGGTAAAGGTCTTTTTCTTTACCCCCCCGACCAACTCGGAGGACAAAAAATGAACATGATCAAGACCACTTTTCTCCTGACCCTGCTGACCCTCTTGCTGGTGGCCATGGGCGGCGCCATCGGGGGCCAGTCCGGCATGATCATCGCCTTTTTCATCGCTGGAGGCATGAACTTTTTCGCGTACTGGAATTCGGACAAGATCGTTCTCAAGATGTACAAAGCCCGCGAAGTGACTCGCGCCGACAGCCCGGACTTCTATGGCATCGTCGAAAACCTGGCGCGCAAGGCGAACATGCCCATGCCCAAGGTCTACGTCATCCCCTCAGACAGTCCCAACGCCTTCGCCACGGGCCGCAATCCGCAGAATGCCGCCGTGGCCGCGACCACGGGCATCATGCGCATCCTCTCCCGTGAAGAACTCGAAGGGGTCATGGCCCATGAACTGGCCCACGTCATGAACCGCGACACCCTCATCTCGACCATCGCCGCGACCTTTGCCGGGGCCATCTCCATGCTCGGCAGCATGCTGCAGTGGGCGACCATCTTCGGCATGGGACGCAGCAACGACGAGGAAGGCGGAGGCAGCATGCTCGGCGGTCTGGCCATGGCCATCATCGCGCCCATTGCGGCCATGCTCATCCAGATGGCCGTGTCGCGCTCACGCGAATTCATGGCCGACGCCGATGGAGCCAGGCTCTGCGGCAACCCCAAGGCCCTGGCCCGCGCTCTGCACAAGCTGCAGCAGTCCGCCACGGCCGCGCCCATGGAGGAGGCCACCCCGGCCACCTCACACATGTTCATCGTCAATCCGCTCACGGCGAGCAAGCTGGCCAGCCTCTTCTCGACTCACCCGGCCACCGAGGCACGCATCTCCCGGCTCATGGCCATGTGAGATCAGACACCAACGTCAAAAGAGCCCTGTCCATCATCGGTGGAGAGGGCTCTTTTATTTTCGCGATCTTTACGGCTATTGCTCCGAAAACCAGGGCTGCCCGTACCAGGCTCTGGCCCGCTGGCCTGAATTGTCCGTGTCGGTCATAATCGCCACGGCGTCGAGCGTCTCGATATCCTCGCCAAAAGCCCGCATCCAGTCCTCGCGCACATTGCGCTTCTCCTGGATCAGTTCGCCCAGTTTGTCCGATCCGCTGCGCACCGCGATCATGTGCGCGTTGGAGGTGAAGGCGTTGGCCCACATGCTGCCTTCGGGCTCCTGGCTGGCCCAGACATAAGACAGGGCCCTGGTTTTCCAGAAGGCCAGGCCCCCCTTGGCCACGACGTAGATTCTGGCCGCGTAATCATCCCCCGCCTTTTCCCGTTCGTTTACACCTTCAAGCACGTTCTCCACCTTCCACGACCAGTTCAGCCACGGCGTGACCCGTAAATCCACCGCCTGCTCGAAAAAAAGGCCCGAAGCCGCGCCGTCGCTTTCGGCCAGCAACAGCTTTTCCTCCGGCAGGGGCGTGTACACGGTGCGCCCCGCGAACTCCTTTTCCTTCCAGCCGGGATGCCCGGGGGCGTACAGGGAGGGCAGTACCCCGGCGCCAACCGCGCAGGCCAGCATGGCAAAGGCCGCGGCAAGCAGCAGAAACGCCCGTGGACCCATTCCTGCATTTTGCAGGACAGGCAGGAAAATTCTGCCGTCTCGTACACGCATTTTTTCAGTTCCGGAGGCTTTCATGGGTATCTCCTCTTCTCTTTATATCGGCTCCACAGGGATCATCGCCCAGCAACAGAGCATGGCGGTCATCTCCGATAACATCGCCAATGTGAACACCGTTGGCTTCAAATCATCGCGCACTCTTTTCAACACCCTGATGAGCCAGCAAATGGGGTCGGCCAGCGTCAGCAACCAGGTCGGGCAGGGCGTGGGCGTAAGCTCCATTCACTACGACATGAGCCTTGGATCCCTTGAACCAACCTACGAGGCTACCGATATCTCCATCAGCGGCAAGGGCTTCTTCGTTGTCTCGCCCAATGGAAAAAACGAGCAATTTTACACCAGAGCCGGAAATTTCCGCTTCGACGAGGAAGGCTATCTGCGTGACCCACAGGGCAACATCCTGCAAGGATATCGTTTGCCCGCCACATCGATCCTGGACACGGCGCAGGTGGTCCCACCAGCTGCCGGCGCCGCAATCACCGACATCCGTCTGGACATGCAACCAGGCGGAGGCCCTGTTTCCGAACCCGAGGCGACCACCGAAATGCGCATGATGGTCAACCTTGATTCGGCATCACAGGAACGCAGCACAAGTTTGACCACCCCCTTCACGGCCCTCTTCGACCGCTGGGACGCAACCCAGGCCGAACCCCTTGACGCCGGAGCGTACGCCTACGAATCAGCCATGAAGATATACGACTCAGGCGGCGGTGCGCATGTGGTCAGGGCATTTTTCGATCCTGTCACGGGCGGCGCGGACATCGGCAGCGGCGTGCGCATGTGGGAATTTCTGGTCACCGTTCCGCCCGAGGCGGACGCCTCGGGCCTGACCACCAAGAAAGGCGTGCTCATGGCCGGAACCCTGACCTTCGCTGCCTCCGGCGAACTCCTTAACATGAGCGCCTTCAAAGGGACCGGCGACGACAAGGCCAGTTGGACCCCGGCCGGGCTCTCGGAATCCGGCTACCCCATCCTGAACGCGAACCTGACCGGAGCCGCGCCCATCTCCAGCGCCCTGGACATGGGCCTGCGCACCACAACGGGCTGGAATCTGCCCCCCGGCGTGACCAGCATGGCCGATCTGGGAACGTCGAGGGCGGACGTTCCGTCCATGCAGAACGCGGAGACGCAGCTCTTGGCCTTCACCAACTTCAGTTCCGGATCAAGCACCCTTTACCAATCCCAGAACGGATACGAACGCGGTTTTCTGCAGTCGGTGGCCGTGAACACTGACGGGGTTCTCGTGGGTTACTTCTCCAACGGCCAGAACCAGGGGCTCTACAAGATCCCCATGGCCGATTTCATCAACCCCCAGGGACTGTTCCGCGAGGGCGGCAACCTTTATTCCTCGACCAAGGATTCCGGACCCGTGACCCTCGGCTGGGCCGGTGAAGGAAGGTTCGGCAGCATCATCACCAGCAGCCTGGAAAATTCCAACGTCGACCTGGCGACGGAGTTCGTGAACATGATCATCACCCAGAAAGGCTTCGAAGCCAACGGAAAGGTCATCACCACGGGCGACCAGGTTGTACAGACCGCCATCCAGATGAAGCGCTAGCAGTCCGCTCCTAAACGGCGATCTGCTGCGTCAGCGGAAAAATCCAGACCGCTTATGTATGTCCACAATACACTGCGCGTCCTGGATTTTCCCGCTTCCTTGCATCTCACCATTTTGGACGGCCTGCAAATTTCGAATTTTTCAACAATCAGCTAGGACTGAAGAAAGGCCTCGCCTCTGGCAATCAGGGTCACCGGGCCGAAAATCCAGGCCGGGCCGCCGGGGGTTACCCGCACTCCGATCTCGCTTCCGCTGGGCTGCAGGACCCGCAGGTCCATGGGCAAATTTTGCCCACGCCCCAGCCACAAGGCCAAGGCCAGGCTGCCGGACCCGCAGCCGGTCTCGTAATGGGTCGAGGCAGTGGAACGCACCCAGACCACGGGCTTGATGGCGGGGCCCGGCCCGTACCAGATGCACCCTACAGCCTCGGCGTCCAGACCAAAGCGCGCGCGCAGGGCCGCAGCAGTTCCGCTAAAATCTTGCGGAAAAGGATGGAGTTTTTCATCAACGCACAGGTGCGTGATGCCCGGCAAGCGCACCAGTCCCATACCCGGCGCAAGCTCCGAAACTCCTGAAGCGCCAAGGGTTTCGGGCAAGGGCATCTCTACCCAGCATTCATTTTCCTCCGCCAAGACCCGCAGCCGCACTGGCCGCCTGACGCCCGAGACAGACAGCTCACCGCACAGCTCCGCGCCGCTCCCGTCAAGACCCGTCCCTTCCCGGGCCATGACGGCCGCGGCGACCCGGCAGGCATTGCCGCAAAATTCCCCACCCATCATGTCAAGCCTGACAGGAGTGGCCGCTAGGTCCAGAAACCCGACCTGTTCGGCCTGCAGATGATTGGCGTCCATGAGCAGCGCGGCAATCTCCGCCCGACGCCCCTCGGGCACGGGGTCGAGGACCAGGATGGTGGCATTGCCTCCGGGGCTTGCCTTGTAGAATCGCAGTGTACGCACGTTCCTCCCCTTATGGCCAAGGCTGATGATTTTAATATAAGGCCACATCGCGGGCAAGGTAGTATTGACCCCTCCCCCGGCCGTGAGTACGAGGAGCTTTTCACTTTCACCCCCCAATATCACATGACATCATACCTGAACGCCGTAATTCTGGGCATCGTCGAAGGCCTGACCGAATTTTTGCCCGTCTCTTCCACCGGCCACCTGATCATTGCGGGACACCTGCTCGATTTCACCGGCCCCAAGGCCGAGACCTTCTGCATCGTCATCCAGCTCGGGGCCATCCTTGCGGTGCTGGCCCTCTACTGGCCGACCTTCTGGGGGCTCGTGCGCCCCACCGGTCGCCCCTTCAGCGGGCTGCGCGGCCTGACCCTGCTCTTCCTGACCTGCCTGCCGGCATCGCTGCTGGGACTCTTAACCCACTCGGCCATCAAGGAGCACCTCTTCTCCCCCGTCACCGTGGCCTTTGCCCTGGCCGTCGGGGCGGTGGCCATCCTTGTGGTGGAACAAAAGCCTGCCAGGATAAAAACCCGCAGTCTGGACGAAATCACCCCAGCCCTGGCTCTGGGTATCGGCTGCTTTCAGTGCCTGTCCCTATGGCCCGGATTTTCGCGCTCCGCCGCGACCATCATGGGGGGGATGATCCTTGGTGCCGAGCGCCGCACGGCCGCCGAATATTCCTTTGTGGCCGCCGTGCCCATCATGTTCGCGGCCACGGGTTACGACATGCTGAGTAACTGGCGTCTGTTCAGCCCCGACGATTTCATGGTCCTGGCCGTCGGATTCGGCGTGTCCTTCATCTCGGCCTGGGTTGCGGTCAAGGGCTTCATCGCGCTGCTCGGCCGTCTGACCCTGCGTCCCTTTGCCTGGTACCGTCTGGCTCTGGCCCCGGTTGTGCTGTGGGTCTTCTGGGGACAGGCGTGAGCATCGAACACGAGGCCAAATTCGGACTCGACGACTGCCTGGACATGGAGCAGCGCCTGCGTGGTCTGGCAAGGCTCCGCACGCCGTGGCATTTCGAATCCAACACGGTTTACGACCGCGCCGGGGAACTGGCCGCTAGCGGACGCCTGCTGCGCCTGCGCCGCGCCCTGACCTGCACCCTGACCTTCAAGGAACCCGTTCCGGGGCCGGGGACGTTCGGAGTAAAGAGCCGCCTGGAACGCGAAACGCAGATCGAAGACCCGCAGGCCATGGACGCCATTCTGCGTGGCCTGGGCTATACGCCACAGCTGCGCTACGAAAAATTCCGCGCCGTGTGGGAACTGCCCCAGGGACTGATCTACCTCGACATCCTGCCCTTCGGCGATTTTCTGGAAATCGAGGCCATCCCGGAACAAATCAGCTCCATTGCGCGCCACATCGGTCTTGATCCCGGCTCCGCCATGGACAAGAGCTACCACGCCCTGCACCAGTCCTGGCGCAGGCAGAACGGACTCGACGCCTGCGAAGATTTCGTCTTCGATGAGGCCAGACACCAACGACTGACCATACTGCTGGGCTGTCAGGCCCAAGGAGAAACCAATGCTGACTGAGTTCCAGCTCGAAAAATACGCCAAAGTTCTTTTTTGGGGCATGCAGAAAGCCCGCGTCACTCCTTTTGCGCCGGGAGATATCGTCCTTGTGCGCACCGACCTCGCGGCCCTGTCCCTGGCCGAAAAGATGCAAGCCCTGATCCTGTCGCAAGGACTCAATCCCGTGCTACGCATCAATCCGCCAAGCCCCCTGGAGAAAGGCTATTTCAGCCTCGCCGAGCAGGAGCAGCTGTCCTTTGTCGTGCCCGGAGACCGCGAACTCTACGAGCAACTGGGCGGACTGGTTTCCCTGCTGGCCCCCGATTCCATCACGCATTTGAAGGATGTTCCCCCGAACAAAATCGCCACCTTCTCCCTGGCCCGCAAATACCTGCGCGACATTCTGGACAAGCGCGAGGCGGGCCGCAGGTTCGGCTGGACCCTGTGTCTGATGCCTACCCAGGCCCTGGCCGAAAACGCTGGGCTTTCGCCGGAAGAGTATGCGGCCCAGATCGTGCGCGCCTCCTACCTGGACGACGCCGACCCAGTGGCCACCTGGGAGGAGATTTTCCGCCAGGCCCATGGCGTCAAGGAGTGGCTCAACAGTATGGACGTGGACCACTACCACGTGCAGTCCGCGTCCACGGACCTGAAAATTTACCCCGGCCAGTCCCGCTGCTGGATCGGCATCTCCGGGCACAATATCCCCAGCTTCGAGCTGTTCATCTCACCGGACCACCGCCTGACCGAAGGGACCTACCACGCCGACCAGCCATCCTACCGCAGCGGCAACCTGGTCAGCGGCGTGACCCTGGAATTTTCCGAAGGACGGGCCCGGGTGCTCAAAGCCGATCAGGGCGAGGAGTTCGTGCGCTCACAACTGGACATGGACCCAGGAGCGTGCCGCCTTGGCGAATTTTCACTGACCGACAAGCGCTTCTCACCCATCAACGCCTTCATGGCGCATACCCTCTTCGACGAGAACTTCGGCGGCGAGCACGGCAACTGCCACGTGGCCGTAGGCGCATCCTATGCGGACACCTATGCCGGAGACCCTGCGGAACTGACGGATGAGCTAAAAATTGAGCTGGGCTTCAACGATTCGGCCCTGCACTGGGACCTGGTCAACACCGAACCGAAAAAAGTGACCGCTTTCCTGCGCAGCGGCACGAAAACGGTCATCTATGACGACGGCATGTTCGCCATGCCAAATCAAGCCTAGGTCAGATCTGCTCGGAGAATTCACGCATGGCGAGGAGGGTCTGATCGCAAGTCAGGGTCACCTCGCGGTACAACAGTTCCAAGCGCTCCTGTAGTCCGGCCTTGGCGACCTGCTCCAGCTCGGCGGCAAGCCCGCAGAGACGGGTCGCCCCGACCGTGGCCGAAGCCCCTTTCAGGGAATGGGCGATGCGTTCGACCTGATAGAAGTCGGCCTGACCAACGTGTTCATCGAGGCTGCGCAGCTTCTTGGGCGCATCGTCAATGTAGAGCTGAAAAAGACTAGCCAGCAGTTCCCGGTCCCCGGACATGCGCTCCAGCGTCTCTTCAACAGAAAGTATCGGTATATTTGACAAATTTATCTCCCGTAGGGTTCATGCCGTAACGATCTCCACACCTTACTTTTTTTTTTATTATCTGAAAAGGGTCTGACACGCACCGCTTTTTGCATTTCATCTTACCCTTGCCTCTTGCGCTCAAAATTCGTAGGCTTATCTAACATTTTTTTGAGCATCAGCAAAAGGACAACGCCATGGACCACATGTCCTCCAATCTGGAAGACTATCTTGAAGTCATATTTTCCCTGGAGTCGGTCAATTCCGAAGCCAGGGCCAAGGACATTGCCGACGCCATGGGCGTGCAGAGGGCCTCGGTCACCAACGCCCTGCAGAAACTCTCCCAGCGAGGACTGATCAACTACCAGCCCTACAATTCGGTCACCCTCACTCCCGAAGGATTCCGCACCGCCACGCGCATCGTGCACCGCCACAAGGTGCTCTACGACTTCCTGCACACGTTCCTGCAAATCAGGCCGGAGGTGGCGGAAGACACCGCCTGCAAGCTCGAACACCACATCGACGACGAAAGCCTCGAAACCCTGACCAAGTTCGCCCGCTTCATCATGACCTGCCCGCGCACGGGCAAGGACTGGCTGGAGGCCTTTACCCGCTCTTGCAACGATCGCGGCACCTGCACGAACTGCCCCGAATGTATCAAGTCCTGCCTGGAACGCCTTGACGACAAGTGCTCCGGACAGCCCTGAAGCCCGGGAAAATCCCTGCCATCCTGGCCGTATCTCGTTGACCACGGCGTGGCAAAGTTTGCAGCAACCTGAACAATAACAAACCATTGCGCCCATACACGCGGCCCGCGGACCGTGCCGTAACGCTTGACAAATTAGACATACTAAATATTCTTTCTCGATCACAAGCAAAAGCCATCAGAATTCATCAAGGAGAACCTGTGCCCACCACTGTCAATTTGCGTCAAATGCGCGTGGATCAGCACGGCATCATCAAGACCATCGGCGCACAGGGAGAGCTTGGCCGCCGCATCCGCGACATGGGTCTGGTGCCCGGCACGGAAGTCACCATCATTGGCCGTGCGCCCCTCAAAGATCCTGTTGCCTTGCGTCTCAAGGGCTTCACCCTGACCCTGCGCAACAGCGAAGCCGATTTCATCACCGTCGAAATTCCGGATAACAACCTTGTCTGAAGCAGTCATCGCCACCATCGCCCTTGCGGGTAACCCCAATGCGGGCAAGACCACCCTTTTCAACGCGCTGACCGGCGCACGGCAGCATGTCGGCAATTACCCCGGCATCACCGTGGAGAAAAAGGAAGGGTTCGTGGACACCCCGCACGGCCCGACCCGCGTGGTGGACCTGCCCGGCACCTACTCCCTGACCGCCTATTCCCAGGAGGAACTGGTCGCCCGGGACTTTCTGATCCACGAGCGCCCCCAGGGCGTCATCAACGTACTCGACGCCACAAGCCTTGAGCGCAACCTGTACCTGACGGTGCAGTTCCTGGAACTGGGCATTCCCGTGACCCTGGCCCTGAACATGGTTGACGCCCTGGAAGCCAAGGGCATGCGCATCGACTCGGACCAGCTCGGCAGCCTCATGAACGTGCCCGTGGTGCGTACCGTTGCGCGCTCGGGCCAGGGCGTGCGGGACGCGCTCGCGGCCGCCCTCGACCACCCGCAAAAATCATGGCGGCCCCTGCACATCTCCTACGGGCCGGACCTCGACCCCGTCCTGCAGGAAATGACGGAACTCATCATCGGGCGCGGGTTTCTGACCGACACCTACCCTCCGCGCTGGCTGGCCCTCAAATTTCTGGAAAGCGACCTGGTGGTGCGGCAGCTTTTTGAAGCCGATGCCGAACTGTCTCGCCGCATGCGCGACATGGCCGACGAAGTCGCCAGGCACTGCGAAAAGACGCTCAAGACCCAGCCCGAATTCATCGTTGCCGACTACCGCTACGGGTACATCTCCTCCATCCTGCGCCAGGGCGTGCTGACGATCATGCCCGACCTGCAGAACCGCGCCGACCTCTCGGACAAGATCGACAGCGTCCTGACCCATCAGGTGGCCGGTCCAGTCATCATGCTCGGCATCCTTTACGGTCTCTTCAGCGTGACCTTCACCATCGGCCAGGTGCCCATGGGCTGGGTGGAATCCTTTTTCTCCTGGCTTGCCTCCGTGGCTTCGGGCCTGCCCGAGGGCCTGAGCAGATCCCTGGTCGTGGACGGCATCATCGCCGGCGTGGGCGGGGTGCTCGGTTTTGTGCCGCTCATCCTCATCATGTTCATGGGCATCACCTTTCTGGAGGATTCCGGATACATGGCGCGCATGGCCTATATGCTGGACCGGGTTTTTCGGTCCTTCGGGCTGCACGGCAGTTCGGTGGTGCCCTTCATCATCTCCGGGGGCATTCCCGGAGGCTGCGCCGTGCCCGGCGTCATGGCCGCGCGCACTCTGCGCAGCCCCAAGGAGAAGCTGGCCACCCTGCTGACCGCACCGTTCATGGTCTGCGGGGCCAAGGTGCCCGTGTTCATCCTGCTCTCCGCCGCCTTCTTCCCCGAGCATGGGGCCAGGGTCATGTTCCTCATCACCCTGGGCGGTTGGGCCGCCGCCCTGGTGGTGGCCAAGCTGCTGCGCTCTTCGGTCATCCGCGGACCGTCCACCCCCTTTGTCATGGAGCTGCCGCCCTACCGCATGCCCACGGCCATGGGCCTGGTCCTGCACACCTGGGAGCGCGGCTGGCAGTACATCAAGAAGGCCGGTACCGTGATCCTGGCCATCTCCATCCTGGTCTGGGCCATGATGACCTTTCCGGCCCTGTCCCCGGAACTGGCCGCGCCCATAGAGTCCCAGATCGAAAGCCTGGAAACGCGACTGGCCGTGGAACCGCACGAAGAGATCCGGCTGGCGCTGGATAACGACATCGCCGAACTGAACCTGCGCCTTAAAGAGGAAACCCTGGCCAATTCCCTGGCCGGACGAATGGGGCGCAGCATCGAGCACGTCACCTCCTGGGCCGGGTTTGACTGGCGCACCAACATCGCTCTCTTGGGCGGCATCGCGGCCAAAGAGGTCATCGTCTCCACCCTGGCCACGGCCCATTCCCTGAGCGACGGGGAGGAACAAAACTTTTCCTCGCGCATCGCCACGGCCGCAGGCTGGAACACCAGTGTGGCGATAAGTCTCATGATCTTCGTGCTGCTTTATTCTCCCTGCTTCGTGACCGTGATCGCCATCGCCCGCGAGGCGTCATGGGCCTGGGCCGCTTTCAGCGTTGTTTTCAACACGGGCTTCGCCTTTGCCCTGGCGGTGGCCACATACCAGCTCGGAATAAGGATGGGGTGGTGATGTTTTTCTGCAAGATCAAGGAGACTCAAGATGGGGTCCGCACCCTGTGCGACCTGAAGGACGGCGAGAAGGCGATGGTCCGCTGCATCGTCAAATCCCAGGGTTGCCATCTGAGCAAGCTTGCGGCCATGGGCCTCACCCCGGGCACGGAAATCGAGATGATCTCCAACTCAAGCGGCCCCCTGATGGTCCTGGTCCGCTCCTCGCGGCTGTGCCTGTGCCGCAGTCTGGGCAAATCCGTCGTGGTGGAATGAAGATCTCCGTGGTCATCCCGGTCTTCCGGGAGGAAGGCATCGCCGCCCTGCTGGACGACCTGCTGCGGCGCAGCGACGCCGGGGAGGCTAGTGCCACGGGTGGAGTGGAAATCATCGTCGTTGACGGCGCGCCCGAAGGCGACACCCTGCGGCGCATAAAAGAATATCCTGTCCTGGGCCTGGCTTCGCCGCCCGGCCGCGGGACGCAACAGAACACCGCAGCGGCCGCCGCCAGCGGTGACGTTCTTCTTTTCCTGCACGCCGACACGATCCTGCCCGACACCGCCTTCACTCTCATTCGCCAGACCCTGCGCGAGAACACGCTCAGCGGCGGAGCCTTCAGCCTGAGCTACGAGCCTCGCACACCGGGATTGTCCTTTATCGCCACGGCCGCCAACCTGCGCTCCGGGCGCACCCGCGTGCCCTACGGCGACCAGGCCATTTTCGTGCGCAAAAGCGTTTTCACGGAACTGGGCGGATTTATGCCCGTGCCGATCATGGAAGACCTGGAGTTCATGACCCGCCTGCGCAGTCAGGGGCACAGAATCCGCATCCTGGCCATGCCCGTGCGCACCTCCGCCCGCCGCCAGCTGCGCGAAGGCCTGGTGCGCTGCACCCTGCGCAACCTCTGCCTGCGGCTGCTGCACCACCTGGGCGTCGCGCCGCAAATCCTGGCCCGCATGTACCGCAGGCACGGGGGCTGACCCATGCGCGTACTGCTCTTCACCAAATTCCCGCAGCCGGGCATGGTCAAGACCCGGCTCGCCCGGACCGTGGGGGCCGAAACTGCCGCGAAACTGCAACAGGCCTTCCTCGAAGATCAGTTGCTCATGCTGACCAAAATCGGCGCGGACGTAACGCTGTGCTGCGATCCTTTTCGCCCCCTGTCCGACTATGAACGCCTGTTCCCAGGGTTCACATACCGACCGCAGCAAGGGGCGGACCTGGGCGAGCGCATGCTGCGCGCCCTGCACCGGACGCTGGAGGAAACCGGCGAGCCTGCCGTGCTCATCGGCAGTGACCTGCCCGACCTGCCGGACCGGCACGTAAGCGATGCTTTCGCGGCCCTGCGCGACGCGCAGGTCTGTCTCGGACCGGCTACCGACGGCGGTTTTTACCTTCTGGGCCTGTGCGAGCCCCTGCCGGCAGACATTTTCGACGGCGTCGTCTGGGGCGGTTCGCAGGTCCTTGAGCGCACCCTGGACAACTGCGCGTCCTGGGGTCTGCCACACCACCTGCTGCCGCCCTGGCCGGATGTGGACACCGGCGAAGACCTCGCTACCTACGCAAAACGCAATCAGGGTCAGGAGACGCGCACCATGAATCTCATACACGCCCTCGGGCTTGAGCTGGCCACATGGAAGCCCTGATCGCCGCCTTCCTGCTCGACCGGGGATGGGTCGAAGAATCTCCCGAAGTCGCCTTTCTGGCCGCCGGGGAGTACAACCAGAATTTTCTGGTGCGGGCCGGGGCCGACCGCCTGGTTTTTCGCATCAACCACGGCAGCCAACTCGGCCTGGACGACCAGATCGGCTACGAATTCGCGGCGCTGCGCTGCGTAGCCCCGTCCGGCGTGACCCCGCTCCCGCTACGCGTGCACCCCGATTCCGAGCCTTTCGGCGGCGGGGTTCTGCTCATGCAATACCTGCCGGGCGCGCCCCTGGTCTATGAGCGCGACTGGGAACGCGCGGCGGAGATCTTTGCCCGCATCCACGCCCTGCCCCCCTGCCCGGACCTGCTGACCCAGGAATATCCGGTGACGGCCATCGCCGCCGAGAGTCTCGCGCTGATCCGCCGCTACCCGGACCATGCCCTCACGCGGCAGCGCAGCATGCTCCTTGACTATCACGAACGCATAGTGCGCCTTGGAGAGAGGAACCGCTCACTCTTCGCGGCGGACCGCCTCTGCGTGGTCAACACGGAGGTCAACTCCGGAAACTTCCTTGTTTCAACGGCCGGGGCGTATCTGGTGGATTGGGAAAAGGCCGTGGTCTCCAGCCGCCATCAGGACCTGGGCCATTTTCTGGCCCCGACCACGACCCTGTGGAAAACCGAAACCCTCTTTTCCCTGGAACAGAAACATAACTTTCTGAAAGCCTATCACCACCATCTGACTGACCCGCCGGCACTGGAAGAAATCATCCAGCTGTGCCGGGTCATGGAGCAGGTCATCATCCTGCGCGGCCTGTCCTGGTGCTTCATGGCCCACCACGAATACGCCAATGCGACAAAGCCCCTGACGAACGAACGCACCCGTGAAAAAATCGGACTGTACATGCGCGACATGGACCGCCTGATCCCCACCGCCTCCTAAATTCCCGGTCCGGATTCTGTATGACAAGCGCCTTGTCATCGCCGTAACTTTGTCGCATTGTCCGACATCGCGGCCAAAGGCGCCATGCTGTCCGGCCATGCACAAGGAAACCCGCTTGACCCAAAAATCCTACACCACCGTCTACTCCACTGAAAAACCCACCTGCCGCAAATGCGGCCGGGTTGACTGCGTCTGCGACCGTCCACGGCCGCAGGTCCACGGTCCTGTGCGCGTGGGTCGGGAGACCAAGGGCCGCAAGGGTGCGGGCGTCACCGTCGTGACCGGCCTTGCCATGACGGACACGGAACTCAAAAACCTGCTGGCAGAATGCAAGAAGCGCCTGGGCTGCGGTGGCACCCTGCGGGACGGCGTACTCGAATTCCAGGGCGAACACCGTGACACTCTGGTGACCTTTCTCGCCGATCGCGGCATCACCGCCAAAAAGTCGGGAAGCTGATGACCACGCGCATATCCCTCAAGCGCCAACTCGACCACCTGAACCGCGCCCAGCGCCACGCCGGTATCGGTTCCTTCGAGCACGACCTGCTCACCGGCGCGACGTTCTGGTCCGACGAGCAGTACCGCCTGCTCGGATTCGCGCCCCAGCAGACAACCCCGTCCCTGGACATTTTCCTCGAACTCATGGAGTCCCGCGACCGAGCCCGATTCCTGCGCAAGGTGGGCGTCTGTTTCACCAAACGACTCGAACTGCGGGCCGAAGTGCGTTACACGCCGAGAAACGGCGAGCTTCGCACCGCCCAGATCCGCGCGGAATTCGAGTCCGACGAAAGCGGCCGAATCCGCGTCATCTCCGGCACCTTTCAGGATGTTACCGCCCGCAGAGCGGTGCAGTCCGCCCTAAGCCGAAGCGAAGCCCGCTACCGATCCGTTTTCGACAACGCCCTGGAGGGAATTTACCAGTCCACCCTCGACGGCGCATTCCTGAGCGTCAACGCCTCCATGGCCAGAATTCTGCGCTACGACAGCCCCGCCGACCTCATGGCCAGCGTCATGGACGTCGGCCGGGACCTCTACGCCGACCCCCGGGACCGGAAGCGTTACATGGACTTGCTTGAAGAGCACGTCCAGGTCATGGGTTTTGAGACGCAGGTGCGCCGCAAGGACGGCAGCCTGATCTGGGTGACGCTCAACTCCACCCTGATCAGGGACTCGGGCACCAAGCGGCCCTGCCTGCTCGGGACCATGGAAGACGTAAGCCTGCGCAAGCGTTTTGAGACCTCGCTCATCGAATCGGATCAGCGCCTGCGCAACCTTCTGCAGCACATAAGCTGCATCGCCGTGTCCCTGAACAGAAAAAGCCAAATCGTCTTCTCCAATCCGTTCCTGCAGGAACTGACCGGCTGGAGCGAAATGGAACTGCACGGGCAGGACTGGTTCGAGATGATGGTCCCCACCGACCAGCGCGAGGCCATGTCCATGATTCTGGACCCCGGCACGGCGGACGAGCCGGAATCCTCGGATGCGGAAATCCTGACCAGCCTCGGTGCGCGCCGCCTCATCCGCTGGAACACCGTCGCCGACATGAATGTGCAGGGCGAAATCACCGGCGTGACCTGCCTAGGCGTGGACATCACCGCCATCAGGATGGCCCGCGACACCCTCAGCAAGAGGGCGCTGCTGCACTCCATGCGCCTGCGCATCGACGACGCGGCTCACGGCACCCCGAATTTTGCCACCCTCATGCGCGCCGTTCACAAAATCCTGTGTGAAGCCATCGACGCGAAAAACCTGATCACGGCGCTGATCAACACGGACAAAAACTCCCTGGAATTCCCCTACTGGGTCGACGAAATGACCGATGTCGGCAAGGCGGCCCCGCACATCGTCGATGTGAGCGACCCCGAAAACCGGCGGCTGACCCTGGAACTTTTGCGCGGCAACATTCCCAATATCATAAGCGGCGACGACATGAGCGCCTTGGCCAAGGCCGGAAAAATCCATCTCGTGGGTGTCATCCCCCACAGCTGGATGGGCGTGCCCCTGAAAGTGCGCGGCAAAGGCATCGGGGCGCTCATCGTGCAGAACTACAGAACGCCGACACAGTACACCAGGGACGATCTGGACATCCTGCTCGATGTGTCCGAGCAGATCGCCGTGGCCATCGAGCGCCAGCGCCATGACGAGCTGTCCCAGACCGCCGAGGAAATCTTTCAAGACATCCCTTCGGGGCTTTTCATCTACAAGTACCGCGACCCCGACCAGTTGGTCCTGGAAAACGCCAACCCGTCCGCCCTGCGCCTCATCGGGATGCGCCTGGAGGAGGCTCGGGGCCTGCTCTTCACGGACATATGGCCGCAGGGCACCATGTTGCCCACCTACCTGCGCTGCCTGCGCACAGGAGAGCCCTTTGACAAGGACGCCCACCTCTACACGGATGAAAGCATCCGGGGCTATTTTCGCATCCATGCCTTTGCCCTGCCCGGGGAAAAGGTGGCCGTGGCCTTCGAGGATGTCACGGAGCGCCATCAGGTCCAGCAGGCCCTGATCCAGGCCAAGGAGATGGCCGAGTCGGCCAACAGGGCCAAGAGCGAGTTTCTGGCCAACATCAGCCACGAGGTGCGCACGCCGCTGAACGGAATAATGGGCATGCTGCAACTGGCCATGCAGTCCACGGTGCCGCCGGAGCTGGAGGACTACTTGCGCACGGCCCTGGAGTCGTCGCGCAACCTGTTGCGAGTGCTGAACGACGTCCTTGATTTCACCAAGGTCGACGCGGGAAAAATGGAACTTCTGGACCGGGAATTCGATCTGGATGACCTGCTGTCCCAGGCCGTGAACTTTTTCAAGGCCCTGGCGCTGGACAAGAAAATCCGTCTCGTGCTCTCGGCGCAGCGCAATCTGGGCAGATTTGTGGGGGACGAGGGACGGCTGCGCCAGATCCTCTTCAACCTGATGGGCAACGCCCTCAAGTTCACGGACCACGGCAGCGTGACCCTGGAAGCCTGGCCCGTGGGCGAAAAGGACGGCATAACGCGCATCCTCTTCACGGTCAGGGATGACGGAATCGGGATACCGGAAGACAAGCTGGCCTATGTGTTCGAATCATTCACGCAAGTCGACGGCACCTATTCGCGGCGCTACCAGGGCACGGGCCTTGGCCTGCCCATCGTCAGGCGTCTGGTGACGCTCATGGGCGGCAATATCTCGGTTGAAAGCATGGAGGGCGCTGGCACGACCATCTCCTTCACCCTGCCCCTGCGGGAAGCCCCGGCTCTCCTGGCATCCGCTGTGAAGCAGGCGCCACGCCTCGTGACCGATGTGCGGCCGCTGACCGTCCTCGTCGTGGAGGACGATGCGGTCAACATGACCATGGCCCGGCGCATGCTCGAAAAGATGGGACACACGGTCGTCTGCGCCAGCAACGGCATTGAGGCCCTGGAGTGCCTGCAGGCCCCGGGTATTGACGTGGTGCTCATGGACATCCAGATGCCGGAGATGGACGGCATCGAGGCCACGAGCCTGATCCGCAACGACCCGCGCTTCATCCCCTACGCCCAGGTGCCCATCATCGCCCTGACCGCCCACGCCATGGCCGGGGACAAGGAAAAATTCCTGTCCCGCGGCATGGACGCCTACCTCTCCAAACCCTTCGACCACACCCGTCTGCGGGAGCTGCTGCACCGGTTCTTCGGCTGATGTTCTCCACGGGCCGACACACAGTTCACGACGCATGGCAAGGACATGGATTCCCGCCTGCGCGGCAATCCATGTCCTTTTTACCAAAATCACGGCAACAAAAAGCCCCCGCGAAGAAACCCCGCGGAGGCCGTTATTCGGAGTACGTTCGCGGTTATTTCAGTCCGGCCGTGCCGAGGAATTTGACGGAGAGGACCTCGTAGTCCACGCGGCCCTTGGGGACCTGCACGGAGATCTCGTCGCCTTCCTGTTTGCCGAGCAGGGCCCGGCCCACGGGGGACTCGATGGAGATGGTGCCCTTGGTGTGATCGGCCTCGTCGGCCCCGAGCAGGGTGTAGGTCTTCTGTTCCCGGGTTTCCATGTCCTCCATGGTCACCGTGGCCCCGAAAACAGCGCGGTCGCTCTGCAGCGTATCGATATCGATGACCTCGAAACGGATCATCCGCGACTCGATGAAGCTGATTCGTGCCTCAAGCATGCCCTGGCGTTCACGGGCCGCATCGTAGCCGGCGTTTTCTTTCAGATCGCCTTCCTCCCGGGCTTCTTTGATGGCCTGGATAACGGCTGGCCGTTCCTTCTTCAGGTCTTCGAGTTCCTTCTCCAAACGCTTGTAGCCTTCGACTGATACGGGAATCCTGTTCATCATCTTCCTTAATGTGCAAAACCGGAATTGTGCCAATAAAAAAAAGATGCTTTGCCCGCCAATTGGCTTGTGGCGGGCAAAGCTATAGCAACTTTTCAAAAGTGAACTGGATGATACCTAGTTCATCCCAGGTTGCGGGTCAAGGGGCTTAAGACAAACAACCATGGTCACGGCTCGCGAACGCGGCACAAGCGCCCATGCCTCACCCGCCCATGACCTGCCCCAGACTCGCAAACGTAGGCTCCGCGTCGGGCTTCATGCGCACGTCGAGTACGTCCTGCAACTTGCGCATCTGCCGGATCATCTGCTCCAGGCGCTCGTCTTCGTTGACCAGCAGCCAGATGCGGCTCTGCTCCCCGCCGCTGAGCGGCAGGCAGAGGATGGCCTCGACGTTGAAGGCGCGGCGGGAAAAAAGACCGCAGACGTGGGACATGACCCCGGGATGATTTTTGACGAGCACATCGAGAACGGTGCGGCTGCTATTCATGGCTCTCACCTCCAAGCATGGTTCTGTTGGCGGCCCCCGGAGGGACCATGGGCCAGACTTTCTCGTTTCGGTCCACCGGGACATGGACCAGGGCCGGACCGCGATGACCCATGGCCTCGATCAGCACCGCGTCCGGGTCGGCGGCCCCGGCCATGTCCCAGACCTTCCAGCCGAACCCTCTGGCGATGAGTCCGAAATCGACATTCACGTCGTAGATGGACGAAAAATAATTCCCCTTGAAGAAAAGTTCCTGCTGCTGATGCACAAGGCCCAGGCAAGCGTTGTTCATGAGGATGACGGTCACGTCCACGCCCTGCTCGGCGGCCGTAGCCATCTCCTGGATGTTCATGAGCAGGCTTCCGTCGCCGCTGAAGCAGAGCACCTTGCGATCCGGTTCCGCCAGGGCCGCACCGATGGCCGTAGGCAGGCCAAAGCCCATGGTGCCGAGGCCCCCCGAGGTCAGCCAGCCGGTTCCCGGGGTGAAGGGGTAGCTCTGGGCCGTCCACATCTGGTGCTTGCCCACGTCCGTGACCACAATGGCCCCGTCTCCGGCCAACTCGCCCACCCGGCGGATGAGTTCCAGCGGAGTAGCGTGCCCGCCCTGCTCAGGAATGCAGGACGGAAAGGCCAGCTTCAGCGCCGCGATATAGCCGAGCCACTCCTGCCGCTCGGCCTGGGCGACACGGGGCAAAAGGGCGCGGATCACTTCGCCCACATCGCCCAGGATGGCCACGGAAGCGGAGCGCAGCTTGTCCAGTTCACTGTGGTCGATGTCGATGTGGATGACCTTGGCCTGGGGGCAGAACTCCTGGACCTTGCCCGTGGCGCGGTCGTCAAAACGCACCCCGGCGGCCAGGATCAGATCGCAGGCCTCCAGAGCCATGTTGGTGTGGCGCTGGGCGTGCATGCCGAGCATGCCCATATTCAAAGGGTGGTCGTACGGCAGAACGGTCAGCCCCATGAGCGTCGAGGTCACGGGCATGGATGCACGCTCGGCCAGCGCCAGCACTTCCGCTCCCGCACCGGAAGCCACCACCCCGCCGCCGACCCACAGGATGGGCCTGCGCGCGGAGGCAAGCATTTCGAGAGCCACGCCCAGGTCGGCGTCGAAATGAACGGGAGAAGGTTCGCGCTCGCCAATCTCGGGCCAATGCTCGAAATCCACCCTCTCCAGCTGCACGTCGCGGGGGATGTCGATGAGGACCGGGCCGGGGCGTCCGCTGACGGCGATGGAAAAGGCTTCGGGGATGATGTGCAGCAGGTCGCGGGCGTGGCGCACGAGGAAGTTGTGCTTGGTGATGGGGATGCTCATGCCGTAGGTGTCCACTTCCTGAAAGGCGTCGGTGCCGATCATGGCCCGGGGCACCTGTCCGGTGATGCAGACCACGGGCACGGAATCGAGCTTGGCGTCGGCGATGGCGGTGAGGATGTTGGTTGCGCCGGGGCCGGAGGTGGCGAAGCAGACCGCGGGCCGCCCCGTAATCCGGGCCATGCCCTGGGCCAGGAAACCCGCGCCCTGCTCATGGCGGGTCAGGACGTGACGGATGAGTGTGCTGCGGGAAAGTGCGTCGTAGAGGGGGAGGTTTGCGCCGCCGGGGATGCCCGCGATGGTGCGGACTGCCTGGCGTTCCAAGAGTCCAATGGTCAATTGCGCGCCGGTCAAGGAAAACATCATACACTCCTTTGTCAGCTCGTCTGTAGACCGGCGGAGGGTGAGCTGAAAAAGAAAAACCCCCGCCGGCGCCTGCGCTGGTGGGGGTGAAAACTTCGTCCGTAACCCGTTACAGCGTCTGAGCGTCCATGACTACGCGTACTACTACAACGGCTACGACTAGGCTTAACGAAGCGTTGGCAGTGATGCGGTTCATGGGGCGTCTCCTCTGGGGATTCGGGTAATCGATTAGAAGATTTTTTTTATGCCGTTCTACAAAAACTGTCAAGCAGGCCCTTGACCAAAAGCGGTCCCGCAGGACAGAAAAGGCTCAAGCGGTTTGCACTTGTCCGCCAGATGACAAACCCTTGCCGAGCCTTGATTCAGAATCGTTTTGCGGGCATGGTGCTGTTGCGGCCGAAAGACTCATCGTATTGAACTTCAACCACTCACAGGAGGGCTCATGCCCACATCGGAATACACGCTTTTCAGCGGCGGCGCCCAGGGTACGGAAACGGAATTCGGTCGTCTGGCCGAACAGTACGGCATCCAGGAAGTGACCTACACCTTCGAAGGCCACAAGATCGAACGGACCAGGGGCCTGCGCGTGCTGACCCCCGAAGAGCTGATGCGCAAGGATGTGAGCCTGAGCTATGTCTCCAAGCTTTTGAACCGCACCTTCACCAACGCGCCGATGATGCGCAGCATCCTGCAGACCGTCATGTACCAGATCGAG
Organism: Pseudomonadota bacterium; assembly: GCA_018902545.1. GTDB lineage: Bacteria > Desulfobacterota > Desulfovibrionia > Desulfovibrionales > Desulfomicrobiaceae > Desulfomicrobium. The sequence continues at coordinate 54,307 of JAHIQM010000022.1, forward strand.
TCCGGCTACGAGATCTTCGTCATCGGCACGATCATGGAAGACGGCACGGTCAAGGGCGGCACGGGCTGGGGCACGGAATTCGCCAAGATCTGCAACAAGCCCCTGTACACTTTCGGCCAGGTCCGCAACTCCTGGCACAAATGGACCGGCGAAATCTGGGAACGCTGCGAAACGCCGACCATCACCAGCAAGCATTTCTGCGGCACGGGCACCCGCTTCCTGGAAGACAACGGCCGCCAGGCCATCGCCGACCTGTTCGCCAAGTCTTTCAAAAAATAGCCTTCTGCCTTTTTATAGGTCCTATGGGTCGTATAGGACCTATGGGACCTATTTTAATTCCCTCTCCACCGCAGCAGCCACCGCCACACCGTCCATGGCTGCCGACACGATGCCTCCCGCATACCCGGCGCCCTCCCCGCACGGAAAAAGCCCCGGCACCTGCGGGTGCATGAACGTTTCGCGGTCACGCGGAATACGCACCGGCGAGCTGGTCCGTGACTCCACGGCCAGGAGCGTGGCCTCGGAGCTGTCAAAACCTTTGTGCTTTTTGCCCAGGATGGCGAGCCCCTCGCGCAGGGCCCGGGTCACGAAGCCTGGCAGCAGTTCATGCACGGGAGCGGCATAAATACCCGGAATATAGGAAGTTGCACCCAGATTCGTCGACATCCGGCCCTGCAGGAAGTCTTCAGCGCGTTGAGCCGGAGCACGCTGGGTGCGGCCGTCTCCGGCACGGAACATGGTCTGCTCGACCTCTGCCTGGAAGCGCAGGAGCGCAAGCGCATCATCCCCGGGCACGTCGGACGGGCGGACCTCCGCCACCAGTCCGGCGTTGGCGAAGGGGGCCTTGCGGCTGGCCAGGCTCATGCCGTTCAGGACCAGCTCACCCGGAGCCGTGGAGGCCGGAACCACGAATCCGCCGGGGCACATGCAGAACGAGAACACCCCCCGCTCCGCCGTCTGGCAGGCGAGGCGGTAGCTGGCCGCGGGCAGAGCCGCGTGGCGCGGGCTGTGGTGGTAGAACATGCGGTCAACCAGATCCTGCGGGTGCTCGATGCGCACGCCCAGGGCAAAGGGCTTGGCTTCAAGCAGCACCCCGCGCCGCAGCAGCAGATCGTAGACGTCGCGGGCCGAATGTCCGGTGGCCAGGATTACGGCGTCGCCCGTAACAGTCTCTCCCCCGGCCAGACGCACGCCGCACGCCCGGCCGGAATCAAGCACCAGATCGGTGACATGCGCCTCGAAATGAATCTCCCCGCCGCTGGCGACAATGGCTTCACGCATGCCGCGCACCAGCCTGGGCAGCACGTTGGAGCCCAGGTGCGGGTGGGCATCGACGCGGATGTCCGCCGAAGCCCCGAAAGCCACGAACAGATCGAGGATGCGGTCCGTGTCGCCGCGCTTGGTGGCGCGGGTGTAGAGCTTGCCGTCGGAATAGGTGCCCGCCCCGCCCTCGCCGAAGCAGTAGTTGGAGTGCGGGTTGACCAGCCCTTCGGAGTATATCTTTTTCACGTCCTTGAGGCGGGCGCGCACGTCGCGCCCCCGCTCCAGCAGCACGGGTTTGATACCGGCCTCGAGAAGGGTCAGGGCCGCGAAATACCCGCCTGGCCCGGCCCCGACCACAACTGCCCGCCTCTCGCCCAGGGCCTGGGGCTGAAAGACCGAGACCGGCCCGGCCTCTGCGCCGACGGCCACGCGCAGCTGAAAGCGGGGCATCTTCGCCCGGGCGTCGATGGAGCGGCGCACCACGCGCACCGCGACCAGCCCGTCGTCCTCAAGGCCGGCCTTGGCCAGGGCGGCAGCCCGGATGTGCCGTGCGTCACCTATATTGTCGGGCTCAACGAGCAGGTCGACATGGATCGTTTCATTCGGCTGCTTCATATCGCTGCTCCGCAAAACCATTCATCGCGGCTGTCCAGGGCGTGGACCAGGGAGGGAAAAATCCAGGCCGCGCCCGCCCGGACTTCCGGCTCCGGGGTGACCAGATCGGGAATCATGATCGCCCGCGAACCGGAAGCGATGGCCGCGCGCATGCCGGGATTGGAGTCCTCGAAGATCACGCATGCGCCCGGACTGACCCCGAGCACGGCGCAGGTCCGCAGATAGATGTCAGGGTCCGGCTTGGGCCGCTCGACTTCTTCCACGGTCATGATGGAAGCAAACCTGAAAAGATCCGGGCAGAACGCGCGATTGCGCTCCAAGGCCTCACGTCTGGACGAAGTCGCCAGGGCCATGGGCACGCCCTGTCCCTCAATCCAGGTCACAAGCTCAAGAGCTCCGGCCTTGGGCGGGATGCCAACGGTGCGGCGCTCTTCCTCGCGTACGGCTTTCCAGTTTCTGCGGAACTCTTCCAAGGGAAATTTCTTAAACCACTGCACGAGCATTTCTTCGCACAGCACATTGGGCACGCCCACCAGATGGGCGTAGAGATCGTCGGCAAGGTCAAACCCGAGCCGGGCCGCTTCGCGCTGCCAGATTCGTTTGAGGGTGACTTCGGTATCAAGGAGCAGTCCGTCCATATCAAAAAGTACGGCGGCGGGGCGTTTGGTATTCATGCGGATGGAGCTAAACGTGAACGCCTCCGGAAGCAAGGGGCAAGTCGGAACAGGTCAAAATGGGGCACGTCACAAGCCTTGATCCCCCCGGACCTCATGGGGTATTGCAGGCCCCTGACACCCAAACCCGAGACACACACATGAAATTTTTGATTTCCCAAATGACGGCGCTGGTCGGCGGCGCAAAGAGAAGAAGCAACTCGCGGCTTCTGAGCCGATTTTTGTTCATCCTGGCCGCCCTGTTCGCGACCTTCACCGTCATCTTCCATTTCCTCATGGCCTACGAGGGACAGACCCATTCCTGGATCACCGGCTTCTACTGGACCCTGACGGTCATGAGCACGCTCGGTTTCGGCGATATCACCTTCGCCTCGGACCTGGGCCGCCTTTTCTCCATGGTCGTCATGCTGAGCGGGGTCGTGCTGCTGCTCATTGTCTTTCCCTTCACCTTCATCCAGTACTTCTACGCGCCCTGGCTGGACGCGCAGAACAAGGCCAGGGCCCCGCGCTCCGTGCCGGAAGGCACCTCCGGACACGTCATCCTGACCCATTTCGACGCGGTGACCCTCAATCTGGTGGAGAAGTTCAACCAGTACGGCATCCCCAACGTCATCCTCGTCGCGGATCTGCAGCAGGCCTTAAACCTTCACGAGATGAATCTGAATGTCGTCGTCGGCGAGGTGGACGATCCCGAGACATACAACCGCCTGCGCATCCACGATGCCGCCATGGTCGTGGTCATGAACGACGATGTGACCAGCACCAACATCATCTTCACCATCCGCGAGGTCAACGACAAGGTCCCGGTCATCGCCAATGCCGACATGGAGGACTCCATCGACATCCTGAGCCTGGCCGGCAGCACGCACACCTTCCAGTTCACCAAGATGCTCGGCGATGTCCTGGCCCGGCGCGTCCTTGGCCTGAACATGAAGGCCAACGTCATCGGCAACTTCAACGCCCTGCTCATCGCCGAGGCCCCGGCCATGAACTCTCCCCTGCAGGGAAAGACTCTGGCCGAAAGCCGGTTGCGCGAACTGACCGGGGTCAACGTTGTCGGCGTCTGGGAAAAGGGGCGTATCCAACTCCCCGGCCCGGGAACCTTCGTCGATGCGTCCACTGTCCTCGTGCTGGCCGGGTCGGAAAAGCAACTCGAAAGATACGACAGGCTCATGGGCTCGGCCGGACACATTTCCGAAAACAAGGGCCCGGTCCTGGTCCTCGGCGGCGGGCGGGTCGGCATGTCCGTGGCCCAGACCCTGGCCCGCAGGGGCATCGACTACCGCATCGTGGAGAAAAAGGCCCCCAAGGTGCAAAGCGACGAGCGCCTGATCCTCGGCAATGCCTCGGATCTGGACATCCTGATTCAGGCCGGGATCAACGACACCCCGTCCATCATCATCACCACCCACGACGACGATCTGAACATCTTTTTAACCATCTATTGCCGCCGCCTGCGGCCCGACGCCCAGATCATCAGCAGGGCCAGCCTGGACCGCAACGTCAACACCATGCACCGCGCCGGGGCGAATCTGGTCATGTCTTATGCGTCCCTGTGCACCATGACCATCGTCAACCTGCTCAAGCCCGAAAAACTGCTCATGATCTCCGAAGGACTGAACATATTCCGTTCCCAGCCCGCCAAGGGCATCGTCGGCAAGGCCCTGCGCGACCAGACCATCCGCGAAGACACCGGGTGCAGCGTCATCGCCATCAAGCGCGACGAGGCCATGCTCATCAACCCCGATCCGGACACGGTGGTGGAAGAACACGACGAACTGATCCTCATCGCCACCACCGAGGCGGAGAAAAAATTCACCCACCAGTACAAGCAGCCCTGACCCAGGCAGGTCCATCCCCGGGTGGTCCGTGAAGCGGGCTCCGGTCACCCGGCCATGGCCTGGCGCAGGATGTTCTGCAACTCGTCCTGATCAAGGGCCACCGGGTTGCCCTTCATGCTCGAAGCCTGGGCCGCCTTTGCGGCGGCGGCGGGAATCTGCTCCGCTTTGAGGCCAAGGTCGGCCAGTCCCCGCACATCCAGGTCCGCGCACATCTCCCGCACGAAACGCACCCCGTCATCGGCCCCCGCCTCCGGCCTTCCGGTCAGCAGGCGGGCCGTATCATCGTAACGCTCCAGGGACGGATGACCGGGAGCCCTATGGCGCAGGGCCGAAATATTGGCATCCATGACGTGCGGCAGCAGGGCCGCGCAGATTTCACCGTGCGCCGCGCCAAGCATGGCCCCCAGCGGAGCGGCGAAACCGTGCACGGCTCCGAGCCGGGCGTTGGCCAGGGCCATGCCCGAAAACAGGGCGGCCAGGGCCATGTCCGAGCGCGCCCGCAGGTCCGTACCGTCGGCCACAGCCCGGCGCAGCGAGCGCGCCGCGCGGGTCATTCCGTCGCGGCAGAGAGGATCGGTCAGGGGGCTGGCCGCGTGGGACACGAAGCACTCCAGGAGCTGAGTCAGGGCGTCCATGCCCGAGGCCGCGGTCTGCCGGGAGGGCAAGGATACCGCCAGCTCCGGGTCGACCACGGCCAGAGTGGGAATAAGTTCTGGCGAGCGCAGACTGACCTTGACCCCGTGCGCGGGCGACAGCAGCACGGCATTGGCCGTGACCTCCGCGCCGGTCCCGGCCGTGGTCGGCAGCGCGACCATGGGCAGGGGGAGGTGCCGCAGAGGCAAGCCCCGCCCAACCACCTCCAGATAATCGAACAGGTCACCCGGATTGCCCACCAACGCGGCCAGCGCCTTGCCCGCATCGATGACGCTCCCGCCGCCCACCGCCACGACCACCTCGCATCCGGCCTGGCGCGCGGCCTCAGCCTGCCCGGAAATAAAGGTGGTATCTGGCTCGCCGCAGACAGACACGCAGAACACGTCTTCCATCACGGCCCGCAGGTCTTCAAGCAGCCAGGCGCAGCGCTCGGGACGGCTTCCGGTCACCAGCAGGCAACGTCTGCCCAGACGTGCCGCCCGGGGCGGCGCCTCGGCGCGAGCCCCGACGCCAAAAACCACCCCTGCCGTAAAAAATGAATATGTCATGTTGCCTCCCGAACTTTTTGAGCTCATGCCCGTGCGGGCTCAGCCCACAAACGCGAGCGTGCCCGCAAGAGTATAAAAAAAGCCGCACTGCTGGGCAATGCGGCTTTAAAAAAACAGGTGCACGCCCGTGCTAGAGGTTGCGGTAGATCCTGGTTCCCGGAGCCACGTCGTCCACCACCCAGACGTTGCCGCCGATGACCGCGCCCTCGCCGATGGTGATGCGGCCGAGGATGGTCGCGCCGGAGTAGATGGTCACGTTGTCCTCGACGATGGGGTGGCGGGCGATACCCTTGACCAGGTGGCCGTTCTCGCCCTTGGGAAAGCTCTTGGCCCCCAGGGTCACGCCCTGGTAGAGGCGCACGTTTCTGCCGATGATGCAGGTTTCACCGATGACCGTGCCGGTGCCGTGGTCGATGAAAAAGGATTCGCCGACCGTCGCGCCGGGATGGATGTCGATACCCGTGGCCGAGTGGGCCATCTCGCTGATGATGCGCGGGATGAGCGGCACGCCGAGCTTGTGCAGTTCATGGGCGATGCGGTGATTGGTCACCGCGCGGATGGACGGGTAGCAGAAGATGGTCTCGCCGGGGTTTTTCGCTGCCGGGTCCCCGGCAAAGGCGGCCTGCACGTCCGTGGCCAGCAGGCGGCGCACTTCGGGCAAGGTCTGCAGGAACTGGTTGCAGAGGTTTTCGGCCCGCACCGAGCAGTCGGAGGAACAGGCGTGCTCGTCCTTGTCGCAGGCGAAGCAGAAGCCCCGCTCCACCTGTACGGTCAGTTCGCGGCGGACCTTTTCGAGCTTGGAGCCGACAAAATAGGCCATGTTTTCCGGGGTGATGAAGGATTCTTTGAAGAAACCCGGAAAAATCACGGAACGCAGTCTTTCCACGATCTCGGACATAAGTTCCACCGAGGGCATGGGCGAACCGAAGGACGGCTGGTGATAGACGCCCATGTAGGATTCCGGGGCGCAGAGGCGCTCCACGACTCCGTTCAGGACGCTGTCGATTTTGAGGTATTTGGCCATGGTCAGCTCTTGGAGGCGAAAAGTTCGGTGGAAAGGTAACGCTCGCCCGTGTCGCAGACGATGGCGACGATGAGCTTGCCCGCCATTTCGGGCTCCCGGGCAAGCTGCAACGCGGCCCAGACATTGGCGCCCGAGGAGATGCCGCCAAGGATCCCCTCCTCGCGGGCCAGGCGGCGGGCCATTGCTATGGCGTCCTCGTTGGAGACGCCAAAGATGCGGTCCACGACCTTGCGGTCGAGCACCTCGGGAATGAAATTGGCCCCGATGCCCTGGATCTTGTGCGGCCCGGCGACCCCGCCACTCAGAAGCGGCGAAGCGGCCGGTTCCACGGCCACGGCCAGAAAATCGTGCTTGCGGCGCTTCAAGGTGCGAGCCACCCCGGTGATGGTCCCGCCAGTGCCCACTCCCGCCACCAGGGCGTCGATGCGCCCGTCGGTGTCGCTCCACAGCTCCTCGGCGGTGGTGCGCTCGTGCATGGCCGGGTTGGCCGGGTTGACGAACTGCCCAGGCATGAACCCGTTTTCCAGGGATGCCAGGATCTTTTCCGCCTCGGCCACGGCCCCGGCCATGCCCGCTGCGGCCGGGGTCAACACCAGCTCCGCGCCCATGGCAGAGAGCAGCATGCGCCGCTCCAGGCTCATGGACTCGGGCATGGTCAGGATGAGATGGTAGCCGCGCACGGCGCAGACAAACGCGAGGCCCACGCCTGTGTTGCCGCTGGTGGGCTCGACCACCACGGCGCCAGGACGCAGCCTGCCGTCGCGCTCGGCCTCGTCGATCATGTTCAGGGCGATGCGGTCCTTGACCGAAGCCAGGGGATTGAAAAATTCGAGCTTGACCACCACGTCGGCCACGCACCCTTCGGTCAGGCGGTTCAGGCGGACCAGGGGCGTATTACCGACCAGGTCGGTCATGGAGTTTGCAATTTTCATAAAACCTCCGAAATGGGTCTGATGGGCGAAGATGAACCAGGATGCTCGCTTAGTCCAGGCAAAAAAAATCCGGCCCGAGGCCGGAAGAAGATATCAATAAAGTATAAACTATTCCAAACTCTTGGTTATAAAATCAAGAGATGTCAGGGCATCCTTGAGCCGCTTGCCGGGAGAGAACTTGATTTCTCGGCCGGGGTGCGGGTCTTCGCCCTTGCGCGGAGCGTGTTCCACCACGGCCATGGTCCCGATGCCCGGCAGGTTGATCTTGTCGCCCTTGCTCAAGGATTCGGTGATACTTTCGAGCATGGCGTCCACAACCCGGGCGGCCTCCTCTTCGGAGTAGCCCATTTCCGCCTTGAGGCGCTCGATGAGTTCGGACTTTTCCACTCGGATCTCAGCGTTGCTTGCGACCATAACCTTACCTCATATGTGTATGATCCACCATTAGACAAATCAGTGCGTCCGGTAAAGACTTTCTCAAAGCTTTGTGAAATATTTATTAAAATGGCCGGGTACGAGGCTTTATCATATGAACAGCCCTTCAAGTTTTGTCAATTACGGGAGATCCGTCATGCATACGCCAAAACCACTTGTTGAAGAACGGGACGCCTGCGCCATCATCGCCTTTGTGGACAAACGCGGCCGCGCCACCCACGCCAACATCGTCAAGACCATCGATGCCCTGAAAAAAATGGCCCACCGCTCCGGCGACATCAACAACGAAGGCGACGGCTGCGGCATCCTGACCGACATCCCGCGCGCCATCTGGGGGCAGCGTCTGCAGGGCGCGGGCCTGAGCCGGCACCTGAGCGAGAGCCGGGGTTTTTTCGTGGGCCATTTTTTTCTGCCTGCCGATGACCGAACCGATGAAATAAAGGAGCGCCTGCGCGCCATCCTCACCGCCGCCGACGCGGAGACGCTTCTCGAGGTGGACGACCAGATGTACCCCGCCGAGCTTGGCCCCATGGCCCGCGTTGAAGCGCCCCTTTTTTTGCAGATTTGCGGTCTGGTCCGCGACGAGAACAGGCAAGAGGGAGCAAGACGTCTCTTCAACATCCAGATGGAACTGGAACGCACCCTGCCTGAAGCGCACGTCTGCTCGCTTGGCCTGGACAGCGTCATCTACAAGCTGCGCGGCACCCCGGACCTCCTGATCCGGGTCTATCCGGACCTGCAGAGCCCTCTAAGCAAGTCCATCATCACCCTGGGGCACAGCCGCTACTCCACCAACACCCTGCCCACGGCCGTGCGCGCCCAGCCCTTTTCCCTGCTGGGCCACAACGGCGAGATCAACACCATCGAGAAGCTGCGCAGCTCGGCCCGGGCTCTGGGCATCTCTCCTACGCCCGGAGGGAGCGACTCCCAGGACTTGAACCGCATCCTCGAAGGGCTCATCCACCTGCACGGATTCGAGTTCATGGAAGCCCTTGAAATGGTCTTCCCGGCCATCCACACCGAAGTGGAGAGAATGCCCGTCGAGCTTCGCCGCATGTACGGCTTCTACAGATGGTTTTTCGCCCCTTCCGCCCAGGGCCCGGCGGCCGTGGTTTCTAGGTTTGGCGACATGTGCATGGGCAGCGTCGATGCCCTGGGCCTTCGCCCGCTGTGGTTCGGAGAGAGCGACTACGACTATTTCCTGTCCTCGGAAAAAGGTGTGGTCGACCTGCAGAACACCATCCACGACCCGCGCCCCCTGGCCCCCGGCGAAAAGATCGCCATCGTCTCCGGCCCGGGCAAACGCGGCGAGGTGCTGGATTATTGCGCCGTGCAGGAGCGCCTGCTGCGCCTCTTCGAGCAGGGCCGCCTGACCCCGCTGGCAGGCAACCTCCACCGCGAGATCCCCGAGTCCATCCTGAATTGCCCGGAAGGGGCCTGCCGCGAACTGCGCCGCTTCTTCAAGGACCGGCCGGTGTTCGACGACCGGGAGTGTACGGCCACCAACGCCTTGCTGGCCGCTTTCGGCTGGCACAAGTACGATCAGGACATGCGCAAGCATGTCGCGGCCACGGGCAAGGGGCCCATCGGCTCCATGGGCCATCAGGGGCCACTGGCCTGCATAGACCCCGAGAGTATGTCCAACGTCAGCGACTATTTTAAGGAGAACGTGGCGGTAGTCACCAACCCGGCCATTGACCGCGAACGGGAGGCCGAGCACTTCTCCACCGCCGTCATCCTCGGTGACCGCCCGGACAACCCGGACCATCCGCCTGTGGGCCTGCGTCTCAAGACCCCCATCCTGCTCGGGGGTGAGTTCACTCCGGCCCTGTCCTCCCTGGACATCCTGGCCGTGTGCCGGGAGCACGGCACGCACACCCTGGAGCAGGTCCTGGACTTCTTCACCGCCCAGCAGCGCGATCCCTCGCGCATGACCATCCTCGACGCGACCTACGTCCCGAAGCAGGGACTGGCCGGGCGTCTTGCGGAGCTGGAAAACGAGGCCTTGCAGGCCGTCAAGGCCGGGGCCGCCATCCTCGTGCTGGACGACAGCGCGAGCTTCGTGGACGGACGGGTCTACATCGACCCGGGGCTGGCCACGGCCTGGCTGCACCGCGCCGCGCAGGCGGGCCGCATCCCGCGCCTGCCATCGCTCATTGTGCGCAGCGGGGCCATCCGCAACCTGCATGACATCATGTTCGTTCTCGGGCTCGGGGCCGCTGCAGTAAATCCGTACATGCTCTGGAAGCAGGCTTACGCCCAGGCCGAAAGCGCCGAAGGGCTGCAACGCACCCTCTCCAACACCCTGACCGCGCTGCAGGCTGGTGTGGAAAAGATCATGTCCACCATGGGCATCCACGAACTGTGCGGATACGGTCGCATCTTCTCGTCCATAGGACTTAAAAATGAGCTGGAGGAGATTTTCGGCTGCGCCAATTTCTGCTCTTCCGAGTCTGCGGGACTCGGCCTCGCCGAACTCGAAGCCCAGGGCCGCAGGCGCGTTGAACTGGTCAGGGAAGGAAGCGCAGGCAAGCTGCAATCCGATCCCAAGCGCAACGCAAGGGTCGGCAAGATCCTGCGCTCCGTGGCCGTGGGCAAGACCGGCTACCTGCAGATGGCCGAGGGGCTTGCCGAAGTGGACCGGGACAACCCCGTCGGACTGCGTCACCTCCTCGACATCAGAACCCGCGACGTCGCCCCCCTGCCGCTTGAGAACGTGGACATTTCCATCGGCCGGCATGCCATGCCGCTCCTCATCTGCGCCATGTCCTTCGGTTCCCAGGGGGAAAGCTCGTTTCGGGCCTACGCCGAGGCGGCGCGCAAGGTGAACATCATCTGCATAAACGGCGAGGGCGGGGAAATCCCGGACATGCTCGGCAAATACCGCGAAAATCGCGGACAGCAGGTCGCCTCGGGGCGATTTGGTGTGTCCATGGAGCTTTTGAATTCCGCCAACTACCTGGAGATAAAAGTCGGCCAGGGTGCCAAGCCCGGTGAAGGCGGCCACCTGCCCGGCTCCAAGGTCACCGAGATGGTGGCCCAGGCCCGGCACTGCAAGCCCGGCATCGCGCTCATCTCACCCTCCAACCATCACGACATCTATTCCATCGAGGACCTCTGCCAGATCATCACGGAACTTAAAACCGCGAATCCCACGGCGCGCATCTCCGTCAAGATCCCGGTCACCAGCGGCGTGGCGACCATCGCCGTGGGCGTGGCCAAGGCCGGGGCGCACATCGTCAACATCAGCGGCTTCGAAGGCGGTACGGGCGCGGCCCGCGAGCACGCCAAAAAATATGTCGGCCTGCCCGTGGAGATCGGCGTGACCCAGGCCCACCGTGGGCTGGTGGAAGCGGGTCTGCGCCATGAGGTGGAACTGTGGTGCGACGGCGGCGTGCGTTCAGGGGCCGACGTGGTCAAGCTGGTCTGTCTTGGCGCAGACCGGGTCGGAGTCGGCACTGTGGCGCTCATGGGCGTCGGCTGCATCAGCTGCGAGCAATGCCATCTGGACGTCTGCCCGCGCGGCATTTCCACCCAGCTGCGATCCGTGGAAGAGGCCAGGGAGCGCGGGCTGAAGCTCTTCAAGCCCCTGCAGGGCGAGGTCGAGGCCGAGAACCTGGCCCGCCTGTTGCGCGCGTTTGGCGACCAGATCCGCCACATCCTGGCCGGGCTGGGCGAGAGGCGGCTGTCCGACCTGGTCGGACGCACGGACCTCTTGATGCAGGCCAGGGGCAGCGCGCAGGTGGACCTGACCGACCTGCTCGTCCCCGCGCCCATGGACTCGGTCAAATCCTACTGCCCGGTGCCGCGCATCGTGCGCAGGCCGCTTGATAACCTGACGCGGCTCATCTCCGACATGGCCCTGTCCACCCTTGGTGAAGAGTGCGGGTTCGTGCAGTACAAAGAGGAGAACGTGCGCTCCGTGGACCGCGCCGTGGGTACGTATCTGGCTGGGGCCATGGTCCGGGAACGCCTGGAGGGAGAACGAGGCAAGGTGCAGGTGCTGCTGGGCTCCTCGGTACCCGGCAACGGGCTGTGCGCCTTCAATGTGGACGGGATCGAAACGGTGGTCGAGGGCGGCGGCCAGGACGGCATCGCCAAGGGCGCGCGCGGCGGCGAGGTCTGCATATTGAAAGGCGCGAACATCCTGGGCCAGCGCGTGGACGGTTCCGTGGGCAAGTCCCTGGCCTACGGCGCGCTGTCGGGCACGATCATGGTCCAGAACCAGGCCGACTCGCGGGCCTGCGTACGCATGTCCGGGGCCGACGCCATTTTCGGGGGCCGCATCACCGCGCCGGTGCGCGACGAACTGGGCAACATCGCTTCGCGCGCGCACCTGAAAGGCTTCGCTTTTGAATACATGACCGGCGGCCGCGCCGTGGTCCTGGGCGATCCCGGCCCGTGGATGTGCGCGGGCATGACCGGCGGCGTCATCTACCAGTGCCTGTACCCCGAGTGGAATTTTGGCCGGGAGAGCCTGAAACGGCGCTTCTCAAGCGGCGCGCACGTGGTCATCCGCAGCCTGGACGAGGACGACGCAACGCAAGTGCACGAGTTACTGGGCAAGTATGTACGCACCCTGGAGCAGAGCTTCCAGAACGATGAAGCCCGGATCGTGCAGGGCCTGGCGGACGAAGCGCGGGAGCGGTTCGTCAAGATCGTGCCGGGGTCCGGCACGGGCATCAAGCCGGAATAAAAATAAGGCGCCCGGAATGTTTCCTGGGCGCCTTTTTCTTTTAAAGACGATGCTGATTTCAGTTTCACGCGGCGGGCTTGAAACATCCCGCCAGGATGAATCTTTATTTTGAGAGAAAGCCCCTTCTTCAATAAAATGACGACTTTTGCTGTGACTTCATAACGGCAGGCCGCTCATCACCACCGCCACCGCCAGCAGAAACGGCACAATGAGCGCCGCCGCCAGCAACCGGCAATCCGCCGCATCACGCGCGCAATCAGCGCACTGTCTCTGATGATCCCGAGCCAGACGCGCCCCGCACTTGGAACAAATCGGAGTAGCCATGACGTCCCTCCTAATTTTTAAGGACAATCATAGCTCGCGAATTTGGCCTGTTAAATGCGTATTACGGAGCAATTTCTACGAACCGGATACCTAATAACACGTAGTCATCATGCTGGAAAAAAATCCATCAGCGTGTTCACGGCTTAACAGGCAGGTTTGGACGAGGCAGGCCGCTTTCGAATTTCTGTAAGATGTGCAGCATTTCCTGAGGTGAACCGAAAAGTCTTGGGGATGCAATCAGATTTGTATATGACAATTCCTAGAGAATGTGTCCGATGTGTAAAGATTACACTCCAACCGATCCCTGACGTTAAAACCGGCGGCAGGAACAGCTATCGAGGCGAACCTCACCGCCGAGTAAAAACAACAACTCCGGATCCTTGCCTTGGCACGAAGAGCTCGTGTCAAACATCACGCACCCCTTTAAAAAACGAATGCTGAGGTAGAGACATTTTTAAAAAAACTTGTTATCAGTAATCAATCACATAATTTTAGCATTTACGGACGCCATGCGTGTCGGCGGCTACGACAAACTTTTTGCTGATAAGTCCATTAAATATAAGAATCCAAACCCAAAAGGAGAACGATCATGAGCGATGGCAGCAAGTGCCCTGTCACCGGAAGGACCAACCCCGCTACTTCTGGAGGCGGCAGGACGAACCGGGACTGGTGGCCGAAACAGCTTAACCTTCAGATCCTGCACCAACAATCCAGCCTGTCGAGCCCGATGGGTGAAGGATTCAATTACGCCGAAGAGTTCAAGACCCTCGACCTTGATGCAGTGAAGAAGGACCTCTTTGCCCTGATGACCGCGTCACAGGACTGGTGGCCCGCCGATTACGGGCACTACGGGCCGTTCTTCATCCGCATGGCCTGGCACAGCGCGGGCACCTACCGCACCGGCGACGGCCGTGGCGGGGCCGGGTCCGGCTCGCAGCGCCTGGCGCCGCTGAACAGCTGGCCCGACAACGTCAACCTCGACAAGGCGCGCCGGCTGCTGTGGCCCATCAAACAAAAATACGGCCGCAAACTCTCCTGGGCCGACCTGATGATCCTTGCCGGTAACTGCGCCATCGAGTCCATGGGCCTCAAGCCCTTCGGCTTCGGCGGCGGCCGCGAAGACGTCTGGGAGCCGGAACTGGACATTTATTGGGGGGCGGAAGGCGAATGGCTGGCAACGAGCGACAAGCCCGACAGCCGCTATTCCGGTGAGCGGGACCTGGAAAACCCGCTGGCCGCCGTGCAGATGGGCCTCATCTACGTGAACCCAGAGGGACCGGACGGCAACCCGGACCCCATCGCCTCGGGGCGTGACGTGCGTGAAACTTTCGCACGCATGGCCATGAACGACGAGGAGACCGTGGCCCTGGTGGCTGGAGGTCACACCTTTGGCAAGTGCCACGGCGCAGCACCGGCCACGCATGTCGGGTCCGAGCCCGAGGCCGCGCCCATCGAACAGCAGGGCCTGGGCTGGAAGAGCAGTTTTGGCAGCGGCGTAGGCGGCGACGCCATCAGCAGCGGCATCGAGGGCGCATGGAAGCCCAACCCGACCAAATGGGACATGGGATATCTGAAGGTGCTGTTCAAATACGAATGGGAGCTGCTCAAGAGCCCAGCCGGTGCGCATCAGTGGCTGGCCAAAGACGTGGAGCCCGAGGACATGATCGTCGATGCCCACGATCCTTCCAAAAAAGTCCGGCCGATGATGACCACGGCGGATCTGTCCCTGCGCTTCGACCCGGTCTACGAGCCCATCTCGCGGCGCTTCCTCGCCAACCCCGAGGAATTTGCCGATGCCTTTGCCAGGGCCTGGTTCAAGCTGACGCACAGAGACATGGGCCCGCGCTCGCGCTACCTTGGCCCGGATGTCCCGGCCGAGGAGCTGATTTGGCAGGACCCGGTGCCTGCCGCCGATTATCTGCTCGATGCGGGGGACATCGCCAACCTCGAGACCAAGATCCTCGCCTCAGGCCTGACCGTTTCCCAGCTGGTCGCGACGGCCTGGGCGTCCGCGTCCACCTTCCGGGGCTCGGACATGCGCGGCGGGGCCAACGGGGCGCGCATTCGCCTTGCGCCGCAGAAAGACTGGGAAGTCAACCAGCCGGACCAGCTCAAAACCGTCCTGCAGGCCCTTGAAAAGATCCAAAACGAGTTCAACGCAGGGGCTAAGAAGGTTTCCCTGGCCGATCTGATCGTCCTGGGTGGCTGCACGGGCGTGGAGCAGGCAGCCAGGGATGCCGGTCGCAAGGTGACCGTCCCCTTCGCTCCCGGCCGGACGGATGCCTCGCAGGAGCAGACCGACGTCGAGTCCTTCGCCGCTCTTGAGCCGATTGCCGACGGCTTCCGCAACTACCTCAAGGCCAGATACTCCATTTCGGCGGAGGAGCTGCTGCTCGACCGCGCGCAGCTGCTGACCCTCACCGCGCCCGAAATGACGGTGCTCATCGGCGGCCTGCGCGCCCTGAACGCCAACTACGGCCAGTCCCCGCACGGCGTCTTCACCAAGCAGCCGGGAGCCCTGACCAACGACTTCTTCGTGAACCTCCTGGACATGGGCACGGAATGGAAGCCTGCGGCGGGAGCCGAAGGCGTGTTTGAGGGCCACGACCGCGCCACCGGAGCGCTGAAATGGACCGGGACCCGCATTGACCTGGTCTTCGGTGCCAATTCCCAGCTGCGCGCCATCGCCGAAGTGTACGCCTGCCAGGACGCCTCGGAGAAGTTCCTGGACGACTTCGTCGCGGCCTGGACCAAGGTCATGAACCTCGACCGCTTCGATCTGGCCTGATCCAAAGGAAACGCTTGCACAGGTTCCCGCCCGGAACCGTACAAGCCTCAATAAGAAACCGGTTCAGCGGATGGCGCGATGCCTCCGCTGAACCGGATTTTTTTTTAATGACGTCACTGCAAAAAGTCGTCATCCCGTTGAAGAAGGGGTGCCATGCATTATTAACTATCTGAAAAGAATAATGGATTCTCGCCTTCGCGGGAATGACACTCAGGTTCTTTCGCAATTTTTTGCAGTAGCGTCTTAATAGGGTGAATCAAATTCCTGATTAGCGGCACAAGATCGTTCCCATCGATATCGGGACGCATGACAAAGTCTACCAAAAGAACATTACTTCTTGCTGAAGCCATACGATCCTGTCATACTTTAAAAGAATCCGTTTAAAAACAAAATTCACTATTTCAGACGTCACTGCAAAAAGTCGTCATCCCCTTGAAGAAGGGGATCCATGCCTTTTTTAACTACCTGAAAAGAATGGATTCCCGCCTTCGCGGGAATGACACTCAGGTCCTTTCCCGACTTTTTGCAGTGGCGTCATTTCAGACAAGTTCTACAATACTGACACGGAAGCCCTGCCCAAAAAATACTTTCGGGACACCGTAACCCACGTCCATCATGACACAAGCCATCCTCACTACCCTTCAAAACGTCATGCTACTCATGGTGGTCTTGCTGGTTCCTCCGGCTACATTCGCCGGAACGGTCACCTTGGCGACGCACGAACTGTATCCATACGGCTATCACGACTCCGCGAACAATTTCACGGGATATGCCGTGGAACGTGTTCGTTTCGCCATTTCCCGGTGCGGCCACAATCTGCGGCTTCTCGTCCTGCCTTGGGCTCGGGCCCAGGCGATGGCCAAAACCGATTCCGTAGACGGTTTTTTCGCAGGCTCCCTCAGCGACGAAAGAAAAGACCTTTATGTGGCCTCGGTTGTACTGGCCCCGCAAAACTGGACCTGGTATCTGCTGCGGGACACTCCCCTGAACCCGGATTCTCCGCAATTCAAGGAGAGTGCAAAGGTCGGCAGCTTCATCGGGGCGAACATGCTCGCGTATCTTGAAAGTAATGGTTTCAATATTTCAGGAGCGCCCAAAGACACGGCAGCCCTGTTCCACATGCTCATCGGCAAGCGCCTGGACGCCATACTGGCCAATGACCTTGTTGCTAGAAAGGTGATCGAGGAACAAGGCATTGGCCCAATTGTCCGTTCTCAAATCCTCAAAAACGAACCGCTCTATGCGCTTTTCACCAAACGCTTCATTCGCGAGAACCCGAATTTCCTCGAGTGCTTCAACGCCGCCCTCACCGAGTACGAAACGCTCCACTAGGTGAATTCGGTCCGGCGATTGCGCTCATGCCTACCGGCCAAAAATCGTCACTCAATGTTGGCAAGTACCCGCGCGGCGAGTTCTTTGGCCTTCTGCAGGTCGACCTGCTCGTCTCCGCTGGCTGCATCGACGGTGAAATAGACATCTCCTTTCAACACATGCAGGCCAGCTCCCATCTTCATCCCGGAGCCGCCCCAATAGGCTTTATCTCCAACTCCGCTTATTTCCTGCTTGTCACTGAGATAGCTCATATCGTTTTCAAACAATGAGCCTGCATTCCATTCATGAGATGCCCATGCTGAGCGAATCATCTGCACTTGAGCAAAGCGCAACTTCATCCCGGCGGGTATGTCGAAAAAACAAATACTATGCCCCAGCGGGTTGGCAGCTTGTCTGTCAACCTCGCCAACGGCAACGCCCATGACGGCTTCCACCTCATCCTTGCTCAGATAATCACAGGCGTGATCTCCAGTTTTTTCTCCAGAACAGGCAGCCACGCTTACGAACAGCATCCCTGTCACTGCTGCCAACACGGTTGTCAGTATGCATTGGAAAAAGCCTTTGGCCCAATAACGTCTCGGGGAGATAATCTTCATATTCAACCCTCACTCATTTAGTTGACCACGAAATCTGTATTTCTCAGAATTTCTCGTCGCTGATCTGCAAGTTCGATATGGTTTCCTCTGCGGCTTGGCCTCCGCATACAAGGGATATACAGATTCATATGAAAAAATATGGTATATGTCATCTGATGCATCGAGAAATGTTTTGCATGAATTTGGAGGCGGTGTGACCTGCCAAGGGGTTGGTACAACCATTGGATTTGATTGGTAGTCAACGCTTCCATCTTTTCGGATGACTTTGTTTCGCCAACCACAACAAGAGCCAGCCACTACATCGCTCCCGGTCCAAAGGTGTTGCCCTCGGACAGGTCGCCGGTCCGGAAGCCTTTTCTGAACCAGAGCATCCGCTGCTCCGAGGTGCCGTGGGTGAAGGTGTCGGGGATGATGTAGCCTTGCGTCATCTCCTGAATGGTGTCGTCGCCCACGGCGCTGGCCGCCGTCATGGCCTCCTCGAAGTCGCCCTCATCGAGCAGGTTCTTGTTCTGGACATGGTGCGCGAACACCCCGGCCAGGTAATCCGCCTGCAATTCCAGTTTGACCGACAGGGCGTTAAACTGTTCCTGACTCAAGCTCGGGCGCTGGGAATGGACCTTTTCCAGGATTCCCAGCAGATTCTGGACGTGATGCCCCACCTCGTGGGCAATGACATAGGCCATGGCAAAATCCCCCGGCGCCCCGAACTTGCTGTGCATGACGTCGTAGAAACCGAGATCGAGATAAATTTTTCTGTCCAGAGGACAATAGAAGGGCCCGGAACCGGCGGAGGCAAATCCGCATCCCGATTGCACGCTGCCGGAATAAATCGTCAGGGTCGGCTCTACGTAGGCTTGACCGCTACTGGCGAACAGCTCGTTCCAGACTTCCTCGGTTTCCTTCAGGACAACCGCCGAAAACGTGCGCAACTCCGCTTCCTCTGCACTTTCCTGATAGCCGCCCCCGGTCTGTTCATAGGAGGTCGGCTGCTCCTGGAGTTCGGTCAGCAGGTCCAAGGGATTGCCGCCCATGAGCATGTAAACAACGACAACGATCAGCCCCAAACCGCCCAGCCCCCCTACTCCGGCCCGGCTGACGCTCCGCCCTCTTCGGTCTTCGACATTCGTGCTTTCCTGCCGCCCGCGCCATTTCATAAATATACCCCCTCGCCCCAGGGCAGCCCGTGTTCAGGACGTGCCGGAGAATTACATCGTATTTACTCCAAGCAAAGCTCGAAGTTCCTGGAAACTAGGCGACTATACCCACGTTTTCCTTCCGCAGGCAACTGAATCAAGCAAGTCATGCTGATCCATGTAAACAAGGGGGTTGGCATTGGCGAACTGATCGTTACTTTGCTTCACTGTTCTGCTTTAAGGTACACTCCAATATAATCCACTCGAAATGAATCTGCGCTTACTCCGCGTTGCACCTCCCCGACGACGGCAAGTTGGAGCATGCCCAGTCCGATGGAGCATAAGCCTTCAGGACATTGACGTCGGGACGAGTCCTGACGTGATCTCCATCCCCTTCTGTTGGAGATACAGTGAGATCACACGCCGCAGATCGTCTTCGATGACTGGCCGGTGACTATGACCGACTTCAAGGCGCAGGCGTTTGGTGTCGGCCACCATGACCGGGACATCATCCGGTCTGTCCGGCAAGGCCCCCAGGCGCAACAGGTCGGGCCGACCGGCGAGACGGGCCACCAGCCTGGACAGTGAGGCAATGGAGCGGGGTTGTCCGGAACCGATATTGACGGGACCTGTCACTCCCGAGCAGGCCAGGGCTGCCAGCGCACCGCCGGCGAACCGAACGCTTGAAAAGTCGCGGACCAGACGACCCGAACCGCAGCATGCCTCGCGACCGGCGAGCACCGAACGGATGATGGAAGGCACAAGTCGCTCCGGGTGTTCGCCCGCTCCGAAGAGATGAAAGAGGCGCGCCCAGGCCGCCTGAGTGCCAGGACGCCTTTCGGCCAGGGCAAGGAGTCTGCGCCACAGTTCGGCCTTGGACTGGCCATAGAGGGTGGCGGGATCAATTTTGCGGCTTTCGGGCCAAGGCATGTTGTCGTTCAAATCCTGACACGCGTATTCGGCGCAGGTGCCGATGCCGACAAAACGGCGTCCGCCCGTCTCGAAGAACCGCATCGCCAGTTCAAAGGAGACTTCCAGCCAAACCCGGTTATCCGGGGCGGACCAGAACCGGCCATGATCCACATACCAGGCGCAGTGCACCAGTACAGAGGGCCGCAGCTCGCGCAGCAGGAGACGAACATCCCCGGAGTGATGCAGATCCACCCGGTGCCAGCGCACGCCGGGCAATTCTGGCCCTACATTCCGGTATCCCAAAGCCTCTACCCGCATCCCCCTGGCCGCTAACGATGCCACGAGAGGCAGCCCCACAAAGCCGCTCGCTCCGGTGACCAGCACCCTTTCAGACATGGTCAGGCCAGTTGCGGTCACGAGCGGAGATCACCACGGGCCTGGCCGGCCAGGGCAGCCCCAGGGCCGGATCGTCCCAGCGCAATCCGCGTGCGTGCTCCGGGGCGTGAGGCGCATCCATCATGTACTCGACCAGCGCCCCGTCGGTGAGGGTCATGAAACCGTGGGCGCATCCTTCCGGAATAACGAGGGCGTTGCCTGCATCGAAACTCAAGATGACGGCCCAGTGCTGCAAACGCGTGGGCGAACCCTGCCGCAGATCGACCACCACGTCGAAGATGCGGCCGTGCAGGCAGCGCACCAGCTTTCGCTCGCGGGCGGGAGCAACCTGATAATGCATGCCGCGCAGGGTATGCCGATGAATGCTCGCCGACACGCTCGTCTGCACGGGAGAAAAATCGATACCTGCTGCAAGAAATTCCTCCCGGCACCAGGTGCGCAGAAAAAAGCCCCTTTCATCATGATGCGCTCGCCCCTCGATCTCAAGGAGTCCGGCGATGATGGTCGGCAGGATGCGCATCAAAGCACCTCCATGCGGGGCACGGCCGTAAGCAAACGGCCACGGAATCCTGCCCCGCGCAGGCTCTCCACGATTTCATGGGCGATGTTCCAGGGCAGGATCAGGATGTCGTCTGGAGCCAGGGCCAGAAGCTCTTCGGGAGAAACCACCGGTATATGGCTGCCGGGCAAAAGCCGCCCTTGTTTGACAGGATTGCGATCGGCCACGGCCAGGATGCCGTCCGCCTTCACTCCAGCCGCGTTCAGGAAGGTGTTGCCCTTGGCCGCCGCGCCGTAAGCTCCGACCCGGCGTCCCTGCTCCCGGCTCTCGGCCATCCAGTTCCGGAAATCGTCCAGCACGTGCCGCACGCGTTCGTCAAAGCCCTTGTAAAAGGCATCGCCGCCAAGTCCCCGGCGAAGCTCCAGGTCGCGCAGCGCCCGCACCGATTCGGACGCAAAGGCTGCGACCCGCGCACGGGCCAACACCCGCAGCGACCCTCCGTGAGTGGGCAGTTCCTCGACATGGGCCACGTGGAGACCGTGCCTCGTGAGCAGTCGCTCCATGGCCAGAAAAGACCAATAGGCGTAATGCTCGTGATACATGGTATCGAATTGCACGCCTTCGACCATCCGGAGCAGATGCGGGGCCTCGATGGACACCATCCCTTGCGGTCCGGCCAATCGTGCGAGACCGGCGACGAAATCGTTCACATCGGGCACATGCGCGAGCACGTTGTTGGCAATGACCAGATCGGCATGTCGGCCCAGACGCGCCAGCAAAACCTCCGCGCTGTCCACGCCAAGGAAGGCCACTTCCGTCGGCACGCCGCTCTCCCGCGCCGCCCTGGCGATATTGGCGGCCGGTTCCACGCCCAGACAGGGCACACCCGCAGCCACGAAATTGCGCAACAGGTAGCCGTCGTTGCTGGCCGCCTCGATCACCAGACTCCCGCCGTTGAGCCCGAGCCGCCGTATCATCGCCTCAGAGTAACGGCGAGCGTGCTCAAGCCACGACTCGGACGTCGAGGAAAAATAGGCGTAGTCCGAGAAGATGCCCTCCGCATCGACAACGGTGTCAAGCTGCACCATGCGGCACTCGGCGCAGACCACGGCCCGCAGCGGAAAGCTCGGCTCGGCCTCAAGGTCCGCGCCGGGGGGCAGATAGGAATTGGCCAGGGGCATCCTGCCCAGATCGCAGAATGTGGTGCCGATGGACCCTTTGCAGGAACGGCAGGCTGTCACGGGTCGTGCCTCGTTTCTCATGCCTGCACCTGCGTTGCCGAGGAGGACAAAGCTTTGCCGACTTCGTTTTTCGAGTAGTCGCCCATATCCAGACCACTTGCCCAAGCGGAGTACCACTGCGCGGTCCTGGCGATGGCACTTGGCGTGTCGTAACAGGGGGACCATCCCAGAACACGATGCGCGAGGCTGCTGTCCAGGGCCAGCCTCCGCTGTTCGGCGATGACGGGAACTCCTGAAATTTCCCAGCGTACCGGTCGGCCCGTCGCGGCCTCCCAGTGGCCAATCAGATCCCGCACCCGCAACTCGGCGTCCTGCGGACCAAAGTTGAGGGCCTCCGGCACCGGGGAATCGGCGGCCAAGGCCTGGGCCAGCAACAGATAGCCGCGCAGCACGTCCAGCACATGCTGAAATGGGCGCGTGGCGTCGGGGCTGCGCAACACAAGAGAGCTGCCGCTTCTCTCGGCCCGCACCAGATCCGGCACCAGACGATCAAGAGCGAAATCCCCACCGCCAATGACGTTCCCTGCACGGGCCGTGGCCATGGGCGGCATCTGGCTCTTGAAGGAATGCCGCCAGGCTGTCACGGCCAATTCGGCCGCGGCTTTGGAAGCGCTGTAGGGATCAACTCCGCCCAGCGCATCGTTCTCCCGAAAGGGCCGTCCCGTGTTGTCGTTGCGATAAACCTTATCCGAGGTGACCACCACCGCCGCCGCGACGTCGCGTTGACCGCGCAAGGCTTGCAGCAGGTGCGCCGTGCCCGTCACGTTGGTGGCGAAGGTTCCGCCTGGATCGCGATACCCCTCACCCACCAGCGATTGCGCGGCCAGATGAAAGACAACCTCGGGACGCGCCTCGCGCACGATTTCCTCAACCTTCCCCGGCACGCGGATGTCGGCCGGATATGAACGACGCATCCTTGCGGACACGCCCAGCAGATCATAGGCTAGGGAATGAATCGACGGCAGAGAAAGCCCCGACACTTCCGCGCCGAGGGCTTGCAGCATGAGACAGAGCCAGGCGCCCTTGAATCCGGTGTGGCCTGTGACCAGCACGCGGCGCCCGCTCCAGAACCCGGTGGAAACCATGTTCACCAGTTCCTCCAGGGCGCGCCGCCCTCGGCCCAGAGGCGCTCCAGCCTGTCCCGGTCCCGAAGGGTGTCCATGGGCTGCCAGAACCCGTGGTGTTCGTAGGCGTGCAATTCGCCGTCGCGGGCCAGCCCGCGCAGCGGTTCCTCCTCCCATACGGTGTCGTCTCCGGCAATGCGCGTAAGCACCTGCGGCGAAAGAACGAAAAATCCGCCATTGATGCTCCCACCATCGCCAATGGGCTTTTCGACAAAGGCGCTGACCCGCGACCCGTCCGTGGCCAGGGAGCCGAAACGGCCGGGCGGGGACACGGCGGTTACTGTCGCCGCGCGACCATGACGGCGATGGAAGTCAATGAGCGTGCTTATGTCGACATTCGCCACACCGTCGCCATAGGTCATGCAGAAGGCATCCTCCTCTGCCAGCAGATGCCCGATACGCCGCAGGCGGCCGCCGGTCTGGGTGTTTTCTCCGGTGTCAATGAGGCTGATGCGCCAGGAGTCCGCCGCCGGTCGCAGGATCTCCACCTGCCGGCTGGCGAGGTCAACCACGATATCCGAGGCGTGCAGCGCGTAATTGAGGAAATACTCCTTGATCTGCCAGCCCCGGTAGCCAAGACAGATGATGAAATCACGCACGCCGTGGCCGGCGTAAATCTTCATGATGTGCCACAGGATGGGCCTACCCCCGATCTCGACCATGGGCTTGGGGCGCAGACCGGTCTCCTCGGACAGGCGTGTTCCGCGCCCACCGGCTAGAATAACAGCTTTCACGACAGGACTATCTCCTGGGTCTTGCTATAAAAATTCCGGACAAAGCGGTCGGCCTGTCCCAGCGGGTTGGCTGCGATCATGTCGCGCAAGCCGTGGCGCAGGGCCAGTCGTCGGGTCCGGTCCTTTGCCAGCATGGCCGCCTGTTCCACGTAATTATCGGTGCTGAACACGGCCAGGTCCCCGAGTCCGGCGTTGGAAAGGTTTGAATAGGACAGGCGCTCCGGGAATCCGGGACCGACCAGGCTGATCGTGGGCACGCCCATCCACAGAGCCTCGCAGGTCGTGGTGCCGCCCACGTGGGGCAGGCTGTCCAGGGCGATGTCGATCTCGTTGTAGTGCTGCAGGTGCGTGCCGCGCACGCCGATGAAATCGAGGCGGCCCGGGTCCACGTTTCGGGCCGCGAAGGCAGTCCGCGCGTTGGCCTTGAAGCTCGGCGTCGCGGCTTCGGGTCTCAGGAAGAGGAAATGGGAGCCAGGCACCCGGCGCAGCACCGCGGTCCAGCAATCGAGACATGCCTCGGTTATTTTGTAGGGGTTGTTGGCCGTGCCGAAGGTCAGGCGTCCGCGCCGGTCCTCGGAAAGCCCGCCCGCGATGGGAACGTCGGCAAAGTTGTTGCGCCCCACCACGACCCACGTCTCGGGCAGCTCGAAGGGCCGCTCGATGAGCAGGCGCGGATCGGGCGGGAGTATGTACGGATCCACCACGATGTAATCGATGGTCTCCAGACCGGCGGAATGGGGATAGCCCAGCCAGCTCGCCCCGATGCGGGCCGGACGGTAGGCCATAACGTCGAGCTTGTTCATGGCCGTAGAACCGCCCAGCTCGAAAAGGATGTCGAGGTTGTCCGCGGCAATGCCTTCGGCCACCTGCTCGCTGGTCTGCCCAGGCCACCAGCGGTAGGCCGTGACCTGCTTCTCGATCTGGACTTGCGCAGGCGAGGGCGATCCCTCGTAAAAGGAGTAGCAATAGACTTCGAACCGGTCCCGGTCGTAGCGAGACAGCAGTGGATAGGCGAAATAGGCGACCGGATGGTTGCGCAGGTCGCTGGACATGAAACCGACACGGAGCTTGCGCTTTGAAGCCATGGCGGGCAGGGCCGCATGCGTGAAGGCCCTGACGCCCCCTATGACCCCGCGCCCCCACTGCCGGTGCCACTCCACGAGTTTCACCCTGTCCTCCATACTTTCGACCTGGCCAAGCTCGTAATGCACTGCCGCGATTTTGCCGTGCGCCTGCCAAGCCGGCAGGATCTCGCCGAGACGGCCAGTGGCCGCCATGCGCTTCAGATCCATCACCCGCGAAAAGATCGTGCGCAGCGTGCGTGCGGTCTCAAGCCGCCTCTCAGGGTGCCGGTCCTGCAGGTCGCAGGCGACGGCGTAGGCGGCTTCCATATGCTCCGCCTCGCTCCCGTAGCGGCTGCGTGCAAGGCTGTCGATGAGCCTTTCGGCGGCCTGCCATGCATCGGGATTGGCGGCCAGAGCGCGCCGCAAGGCTTCGTTGGCCATGCGGCGGTTTGCTTCGCCAGTCCCGTCGCCGCAGGTCTGCGCAAGGAGCAGGTTGGCCGGAAAATGGTCAGGGTCTGCAGCCAGAACTTGGGCGAGCAGCCTCCTGGCCTCGTCGATGCGACCGGCGTTGTACCGAATTCGGGCGAGCATGACTGTGGCTTCAGGGTCGTCCGGACGCACGGCCCGGAAGCGGTCGATGGCCGCTGCGGCTTCGTCGGGCCTGCCCAGCGTTGTGAGCGCCTGAACATGGGTCCTGAACGTCAGTGGATCGGTCGGAGCAAGGGAGGCAGCCCTGGCCAGGACCTGCAGGCCGGGCTCGGTCCTGCCCTGCCGAAAAAGCGCGACCCCCTGCAGCCGCAGGAATTCCGCGTTGCGTGGCTCCAGACGCACGGCTTCCCCGAACGCGTCGGCCGCCGCCTTGAAATTGCCCATAACGTCGTAGATGTTGCCCGTGTTAATCCAGGCAGAGGCAACGCGCGGGCGGAGTTTTCGCGCCAGCTCGAACATGCCGAGTGCCTGCTCGAACCGACCAGCCCGCTTCAGCATCACCCCGAGCAGGTTGGCGAGTTCGAAATCCTTTGGTTTCCTGGATTGTAGAGGCTCAAGCAGAGCAATGGCCTCGTCGTGCCGATGCAGGGCGCTCAGGGACAAGGCGTGGGGTAAAGCCTGGACCCGCGCCGAAGCCATGAGGACAACGGCCCGCTCAAAGGCCTTCAAGGCTTCCTCGTGACTGCCTGATTGATGCAGGGCAAAGCCGAGATGCTGCCACGCCAGCGCGTCTGCGGTCTGAACGGCGACACGCTCACGCAACATCTTGATCCGGGCATTGAGTTCGGCGCGAACTTCTGGATTCAAGCGATTTTCTCCGAAACGAATATAATGACAGACACCAGCACAAAGCTCCCCACAAGAGGCATAGAGTCATCGGACTCGGGCTCAAGATCTGATCAAAATTGCTTTATTTCTTTTCTACTTCGCTCAACCCTGAATTAATCATCCCCTGATTCATTTTCTTCATGACATTATGCATAATTAAGTAAGCAGTTATAGGCTAATAGTCTATTTCTAAATTTGGAGTTGAATCAGTTTTTTGATATTTAGATATAAACTGAAGCCGCTTGCCAGCGGGGTCTCGAACGTGAACCATCGCCTGTCTGCTGAAGGATGCCGCATTGAACCTCCCTGCGCCGTGCTGTAGCGCTCACTGTGCCAGCATCGCGACATCAGAAAAATTCAGAATCATCCGTAGATTTTGTGGAA
>JAHIQM010000001.1 GCA_018902545.1 Pseudomonadota bacterium
CCAGCGTGTCGCCCAGGGCGTGGTTGCCGTCGCCGCCGCCGGTCTGGGCCGTGGTCAGGGTCAGGTCCACATTCACCCACGTGGTGCTGGCGCTGTAGTCAGCCAGGTCCGAATGCAGCCCGCCATCCAGATAATCCGCGCCGACTCCGCCAATGAGGGTGTCGTTGCCAGACCCGCCAATGAGGGTGTCGTCGCCGTCCAGGCCGATAAGCAGATTGGCCTGGTTGTTGCCGGTGAGTACGTCGCCATGGGTCGTGTCGTTGGTGCCGGTCAGGTTCTCGATACCCGCCAGGGTGTCGCCCAGGGCTTCGTTGTCAGCGCCCCCGCCGACCTGAGCCGTGGCCAGGGCCAGGTTCACCTGCACCCACGATGCGCCGCCGCTGTAGTCGGCCATGTCGGTGCCCGTGCCGCCATCCATGGAATCGGCTCCGGCCCCGCCGATAAGGGTGTCGTTGCCTGCGCCACCCGACAGGGTGTCGTCGCCTGAGCCGCCGTCGAGGAGGTTGTTGTTTGCGTCGCCCGTGAGGGTATCATTGAAGTTGGAGCCGAGAATATGCTCGATGCCGGTCAGGGAGTCACCCTCGGCATGCCCGTCGGTCTGGATCGTCCTGGTCAGGTTCACGTTCACGGCCGATGAACTGGCGCTGTAGTCCACCGTGTCGCTCCCTTCGCCGCCTTCCAGGATGTCCGCCCCCGATCCGCCGCGCAGGGTGTCATCGCCGCCGAAACCGTAGACATGAAATATTGTGTCTGCGCGGTCGAAATCCGCCGCGCCGGTCAGATCATCGGCGACGCTTGTGCCCCAGACCTGCACGGTGGTGTTGTGGATGAGGAAGGTTGCCGGTCCGGTGCTGTCCTCGCCGTCGCTCACATTGAAGACGAACGAATCGCCCTCGATCACCAGGGTCTCGTCACCGGGCTGCGGGGTGTGAAATCTGAAAGAGACGCGGCCGTTGTCGATGTCCGCCTGAGTGAAGACCGGCTGCGAGAAGTCGGTGATTTCCACACCATCCAGCAGCAGCACGCCGTTGGCCGGGGGCTGGGTGACGGAGTACAGGAGATCCGCCGCGTCATTGTCCACATCCGTGACCAGCAGCGTACCTGCCAGGGACTGCGTGACGGCGTCATCCACGAGCAGCACATCGTTGACGGCGATGACAGGGGCGTCGTTGACCGGATTGACCGTCAATGCGGCATTGGCCGCGGATGACGATGTTCCGTCGCTAATCTGGTAACTGAGTGCGACATTGCCGTTCCAGTCCGCCGCCGGGGTGAAAGTCCAAGTGCCGTCGCCATTGTCCACCAAGACGCCGGAACCGTCCGTGATGCGAAGATCGGTCACTGAAAGCGGGGCGCCGGCGGGAGCATAGGCATTGGCCAAAAGCCGCGCCGCAGTGATGAGCATGGAGGTGTCTTCATCAATGTCACCAAGATCCACTGTGCCGAGCACCAGCAGCGACTCGTCATCCGACGATGTTCTGAACCAGGCCAGCCCTTCCCACTCGATATCGTCTTCGATCTTGCGCCCGGCCAGGTCATCGCCGGGCATGGCACTGAACGATCCCGATTCCCGAAATTCGGTCATGCCGAAGTCGTCGCCCGTGGCGCGATCCAGAAAATCGGTGCTGCCGACGCTGGCCTGATGAACGCCCATCGCTTCGCGGGCCAGCGTGTCATCGCTCAAAGCCGCGCTCTCGGCTTCAACATCTATCACAGGCTGAGTCTTGAACGCTGAAGATTCAAGACTCATGACATCATTTGCCGAAGCCTGCGCGACCAACTGGGCAGTGAATTCACCAACATCTTCCAACTGGACGACGACCGTACCCTGGTCCTCGGCCTTGACCTCGACCTGATCCGGCGCGGCGGCGACGACCAGCTGCTCATCCGGATTCAGCACAACCACACCGCCATTGGAGGCTTCCACCACACGCGCGGTGCCGTCAGCCTGCCGAACTATCACTTGAGTCTCTGCCATAAGATTGCTCCTCGGTCGTTTAGTACGACTCTTTGAAAGCAACCTACGGCTTCTATATATTTGTTAACATAAGGATGCGTATGAAATTTACCCTAAACTTTATACGTAGTTTTACTTATGCATGTCTAAATATAGCTAAATTTTATAGTAGTTAATGAGTATAAAGAGTTAAATTTAATAAACATAAGAACTACCACGAGTTTAACCAACCGATTCCACGAAAAAGCAACATCTTTCAACATACCGAAATTTATAATAAAATACAACAACACTCTCTTAAACTCTCAAAAACAAGTCAGATCTCCAAAGAACTCGTGCATGTTTCCACCCTACCCACTCACCTCATGGCCAAACCATGCCGTACATTGGATGACTACGCCTCAGGATTTTTCTCATCCGACGCTCTTCCACAAATACAAACGGGGGATGCCGCGTTTGGCCTCCGGACCAAACGTAGCATCCCCCTGAAACGCACCTGCGATGTCGATGCCTCAATATTCAGCGCGCGAACACGAACCCTAATTCATCACGCACTCTTCATGGGTCCTGAAGTAGATCCCCAAATGCGCGTTCAAGCTTGAGAAGAAAATTGTGCCGAAAGCGGGCCCATGACGCTGGGCCGCTTTAAGGAATGGTTCATCAGGAGCTTTGAGCCGCCCACTTGACCAGAGCGGCAAAGAGCGCCCCCGTGTCCACGGGCTTGCCCAAGTGGTCATTCATGCCCGCCGCAAGGCAGCGTTCCCGACCGCCGGCCATGACGTTGGTGGTCAGGGCGATAACGGGCAAGACATGAAATCGCGGGTCGCGCCGGATGGTCCGCGTAGCCTCGTATCCATCCATCTCCGGCATATGCACGTCCATGAGCACAACATCCAGGGCCGGTCGGCTCGCATCCATCACACGGAGCACGGCTTCCACGCCGTTATTCGCGACCTCCACCAGCACCCCGGCCTGAGACAGGATCAGACAGATGAGTTCCTGGTTGATCCGGTTGTCCTCGGCCAGCAGCACGCGCAGGCCCCGCGCCCGCTCACGGTTGCGTTGCTCTTCGGCCGCTATGCCGCCGAGCTCGCGAGCAGAGGAGTCATCATGATAGATGACCCGTCGCAGCATGTCCTGCACCGAAGAGGCCGTGAACGGCTTGGCCAGAAGGCCCTCGACTCCGAGCCGTCCCGGCTCGATGCTCTCCACTTCGGGCCGGGCCGGGCTGGTCATAAGCGCCACCGGCACCCGGGCCAGGCGCTCCGACGAACGCAGGAGCGGGACGGCCTCGGGTCCGGTCATGTCCGGCAGGTCCCAATCAAGAAGGATCAGATCAAAGTCTTCCGCGGACGCCAGTCGCAGAGCCTCCGCCGCCGACCCGGCAAACGTGCCCTTCAGGCCCAGACACGCCACGACCTCCTCCATGGCCTCCCGGCTGGCGGGGTTGTCCTCCGCGACCAGCACCTTCAGGTCGGCCTGCTCCACAGCCGGTGCCGGCTCCGTGGCCAAGCCTTCCGGCTTGAAGACGGCCGTGAACTCGAAGGTCGAGCCTTGCCCGAGCTGGCTTCGCACCGTGATCTCCCCGCCCATGAGATGCACCAGCCTGCGGCTGATGTTCAGGCCGAGGCCCGTGCCGCCGTACACGCGGGCTGTGGACGCGTCGGCCTGCACGTAGGATTCGAACAGGCGCGGCAAGACCGCCGCGTCGATGCCGATACCTGTGTCGCTCACCTGAAACCGCAGGGTGACCGCGTCTTCCGGCGACTGCCCGTCTTCGGCGCGGAGCACGGCCAGCCGAACGGTGCCGTTCCTGGTGAATTTGATGGCGTTGCCACCCAGGTTGACCAGAATCTGCTTGAGGCGCAGCGAGTCTCCGACCACGTCGCGCGGGAGGCCGGGCTGCACCGAGACCACCAGTTCATTGCCGTTCTCGAAGGCCCGTGGAACCAGGATGTCGGCCGAATCGCGCAGCACGGACTCCACCTCGAAGGGCTTGGTTTCCAATTCCACCTTGTCGGCCTCTATCTTCGCCAGATCCAGGATGTCGTTGATGATGCCCATCAAATGCTGCGCCGAAGTGCGGATTTTAAGCAGGTATTGCCGAAGCTGCCCCTCGGCCCCCATCTGCAGGGACAGATTCAGGAAGCCCAGAATAGCGGTCATAGGGGTACGGATCTCATGACTCATGCTGGCCAGGAACGTGCTCTTGGCCTGGGCCAGTGCCTCGGCCGACTGGCGCTGTAAGGCCATGGCCTGGACCGTGTAGGCCAAGAGCACGGCCATGCTGATCCCCTCGACCACGAATCCGCACCAAAGGATCATGGGATGGGCAAAAGCAAAGGCGCCATGCGCGGCCCGATTGTAGATGAAAACTGATGCGACCGCTCCTATCCATGCAACCAAAAAAATCATTGATACAAAACGGTCACGCTTCAAGCTGACGATGCAGGCCAAGGCGCCAATCACCGATACAGGCATGGCCGCATTCATGGAGAAGTTCCCCTGCAGCTCCTCAGGAAGGAAAAAGGCACAGGCGGCCACAGCAAAGATCAAGTAAATGCAGAAACGCAATATTGCATCAATTCTTCTGTTGTATTTTCTGAGTTCCAGAAAAGCCCTGATCACTGAGCCGAAGAACCCTTGTACCATCAAGCCGACCATCATAATCGCCGCCGGCATGTCCCTGATGCTGAAGAGATGCTGGTAGCTGGTGAGCGCCACGAAACCGGCGAAAGCGAGGTTGCCCAGAACCAGCCATCTGAACTTTCCATTTCCGGTGTACAGACATATGGCCAGATGGATGAGCACCATCGTGATAAAGAAGCCCACCAGCAGGCCCGTGCCGAGCACCTTGACGTCGTTGATCCAGATGGCGCGATCGATGGTCGTGATGTGCGGGCTCAGGACCAGCGCCCGGATGCCGGTGACCCGGAGGTAGCAGGTGGTCGGAGCCGTCAGGCCGGCGGGCAGGCGGAAGTGCCGCCGTTCCTGATCCCCAGAAACCGAGAGCAGGTGGCCGGCGCTGTAGGTCAGCCAGCCGCCGGGAGAATTCGAATCGGGCACGAAAAGCTGGATGGTGGCATACAAGTTCCACCCCGGATCAAGAATCCAATATCGAGACAGACCGCTCCCACCAGATGCCGCCGACTGTTCCTGGATGGTAAACCGAAACCACAGGGCCGACTGCCTGAAGCCGAAATTGAAGTGTCCGCCTTGCGGCGTTCCGAATTGCGGTGCCATCCTTGCGGAAGCCACCTGCTCGATGGTCAGCGTCTTCTCCTTGTCTTCCAGATACTCCATGTAGGGCCGCAGGTCGTATTCGTCGCCCTGATCGCCCAGCAGGCACACTTCTGCGGCAAAAGCCGAAGAAATCCACACATGAAAGAGCATCATGCCCGCAAGCAAGGCGAAAACTGCCCGACACGTAACACAGCCCGCACATGCATGGCTCAGGCGGTCACTCATGACGCTTCCCACTCTGCTCCCCCTGGGTCGAACGTCCCCATTTGACCAAAATTCTGAAAAGTTCCTCGGTGTCCACCGGTTTGGTCAGGTGGTCATTCATGCCTGCTTCAAGACACCGTGCTCTGTCCTCAGCCGTGATGTCGGCGGTCATGGCGATGATAGGCAGACCGCTGAAACGCTGGTCACCCCGGATGGCCCGCGTGGCCTCGAACCCACCCATCACCGGCATGTGCACGTCCATGAGCACCACGTCCGGGGCCGCCCCCCCATCCGTCACCCGGCGCACGGCTTCGGCGCCGTTGTCCGCGATCTCCATCTCCACCCCGGCCTCGGTCAGGATCACGTTCATCAGTTCCTGGTTGAACAGGTTATCTTCGGCCAGCAGGACGCGCAAGCCCCGCGCCTGCTCCAGATTGCAAGGCGCGTCGGCAAGAATACCTTCATCCGCCATGGCTGCCAATTCCTCACTGTAGACGACCTGCCGGAGCAGACCCTTCACCGACGAGACCGTGAACGGCTTGGCCAAAACGCCCTGGACACCTGATCCCTTCAGGCGCAAATTTTCCATTTCAGGCCGCGCCGGGCTTGTCATGAGCGCCACCGGCGTCCGGGCCGTACGTTCGGACGAGCGCAGAAGCACAACCGCATCGGGTCCAGTCATGTCCGGCAGGTCCCAATCAACAAGGATCAGATCAAAATCTTGCCTCTCTGCCAGCTGCGCAGCCTCCGCCGCCGACCCTGCAAACCTGTGCTGCAGGCCGAGACTGGTCGCTACCTCTTCCATTGCCGCCCTACTGGCTGGATTGTCCTCGGCCACCAGCACGTTCAGGGAACCATGGTCCGCAGCCTTCGCTTCATCTTGGGACTCACCTTCCGAATCCGGACCGAACATGACCGTGAATTCGAAGATCGAACCCTCTCCAGGCCTGCTCCGCACCGTGATGTCCCCACCCATGATTTGCACCAGCCTTCGGCTGATGTTCAGGCCAAGGCCGGTGCCGCCGTACACACGGGCTGTTGACGTGTCGGCCTGCTCAAAGGATGTGAAAAGACGCGGCAGAGCCGAAGTGTCGATGCCGATGCCCGTGTCGCTCACTTCAAAACGCAGGGTGACCGCGCCTTGCACCGGCGTCGCATCAGCAACCGCCTGCACTGCCAAACGAACCGTGCCGCCATGGGTGAACTTCACGGCGTTGCTTCCCAGGTTGAGCAGAACCTGCTTGAGCCGCAGAGGATCTCCGGTGACGCGGCGGGGAAGCCCCGGCTGCACCGAGACCACCAGCTCGTTGCCGTTTTCGAAGGCCATCGAAACCAGAAGGTCGGCGGTGTCCTGCAGCAGTGCCGCCACCTCGAAAGACGTGGCTTCCAGTTCGACCTTGCCGGCCTCGATTTTGGCCAGATCCAGGATGTCGTTGATGATTCCCATCAAGTGGTTGGCCGCGGCGTTGATCTTCAGCAGGTATTGTCGCAGCTGCCCCTGCGCCCCCAGGTGCAGGGACAGATTCAAAAAACCCAGCACGGCGGTCATGGGGGTGCGGATCTCGTGACTCATGCCGGCCAGAAACGATGACCTAGTCTGGGCCATGGCCTCGGCGGCCTGGCGCTGGGCCGAAAGGGTCTCGATGTTGTAGGCCAGCAGAAGGCACATGCAGATGGCCTCCCCCATGAAGGCGACCCACATGTACAAGGGATGCACGAAGGGAAGGCCGCCCTTCAAGGCCCAATTGTAGGTGAAGGCCACCAGTATCGTCGGGCCCCACGCGCACAAGAAAAGAATCGCAGGGACGCGGTTGCGTTTCAGGTTGTCGAAACAGGCCCAGCAAACGACCAGGGTCAGGGGCATGACTGCGTATATGGAAAGTTTCGGATGCACGTGTTCGGGCAGGAAATTTCCGGCCACGGCCGCAGCCAGACACAGCCAGACGCAGGCCAAAAGAATCGCATTTATCTTTTTATTGTATTTCCAGATTTCAAAAAATGTCCTGACCGTCGTGGCGACAATCGCCTGCCCCACCATGCCGATCATCATGATAATCGTGGGAAGGTTTTTGACTGCGATGAGATGCTGATAGCTGGTGGTGGCGACGAAACTTAAGAAGATCAGATTGCTGAGTACGAACCACTTGTATTTGCTGTTGCCGGTATAGAGATAGATGCCCAGGTTGCCGAACATCAAGGTGCCGAAGAAGCCGAGCAGCATGGCCGTGCCCAGGGTTTTGAAGCCGTTGACGCGCAGGGTGCGGTCGAGGGTGGCGATGTGCGGACTGACCATCACCGGCCGCGCTCCGGTGATCCGGATGTAGCAGGTGATGGGCTCGTGAAGGTTGGCCGGAAGCTTGAAATGCCGTTTTTCCGCCCCCCCCGGAACGGAAAGCAGACGGCCGGCGGAGTAGGTCTGCCACCCGCCCTCGGCTGCAGGTCTCGGCACGAAGAGCTGGATGGTGTCGTACAAATTCCAGCCTGGATCCAGAATCCATATCGTGGGCAGCCCGCCGTCCTCGGGAGCTCCCTGCTTGCCGGTGATGGTGAACCGGAACCAGAGGGCCGAAGAGGTGAAGCCAAAATTGAAATGCCCTTTGGGAGGAGGGCCGAACCTGGAGGCCATGTCCGGTGACGCCGCCTGCTCTATGGCAAGAATCTTACCCTTGTCCTCCAGATACTCCATGAAGGGCCGCAGATCATACTCCTCCACGTCAGCACCAAGAACACACACCTCGGCTGCCCAAACCGGATTCAGACCGATGAAACACGAGGGAAGCAATACAAGGAAGGCCAATATGGCTTGCGCCATGGAGAAACAGTATTGCTTCAATTTGATTCCTCCGGGAATAACTGAATAAGCTGAGCTCAGACTATTCACCAAGATGTGCCTTTTCCGGTTGAAACACGAAATTCGCACCTGCTGGCCGCTGCTCTTTTTGCGAACTGGGCAATCTGCATGGAAATTCTTGCAGAATTTTCCTGCCCGCATGGAGGCATTGACGTATCCTGGCCTCACTGCAAAAAGTCGCGCCGCACCATTTAAAGTCATTCCCGCGAAGGCGAGCCATGTCAGGCTATGCGTGAAATCCATTTTTTTCAAATGGTTGAAAAAAGAATGGATCCCCTTCTTCAAGGGGATGACGACTTTTTGCAGTGATGTCTATTCTGGCCCGGCTTGATTGGATGGCAGCCAGACTCATCTGCATTTCACCTATGCATCAAAACATTTTTCCCGGACCCTGATTGAAGAATGCTTTTCAACACGCATTCTTCACGAATTGGATTTTTCAAGATCGGCAACAGCAATCTTGAGTTGATCGTAGAGATCATAAAAAGACGGCAATTCTTTTTTGATTGATTCCAAATCTCCGCTTCGCGCAAAACTTTCCAGAACTATGGTTTTTTCATACAAATTTTTTGCGGATAGATTTCCAAATCCCCCCTTGATTGAATGGAAAAAAATAAAAATCTCCTCAGATTTACCTGAACTCACGATCTGCGCAGTCTTTTCTTCAATATTGGAATTTATTTCAACAAACCGTTTCAGCAATTTGGAAAACATTGCCATATTACCGTTGAATCTGCGCAAAGCTTCTTCAACATCAAGTGTTTGTGATTGACTCATCATTCGAACCTCCATGAAATAATCTTAGAAAAATAATGAATTTACATAAAAATATTTAATTTTAATCGCTTTTATTTATAATAAAAATTTTAAAATCTATCAAAAAATCTTAAAAAGAATTGAACAAAAGATGACAACATATTCTTAAGTGGAACGCTATGCATATAGTCATCAATATTTATAAATCAAACGTATAATATATGTATCATTCATAACAAACAGAGACAAAAATAGCAATTAGTCAAACTTGAATCGACACAAAATTATTTTGGGAATCTAGAGAGACCAGGGGCTGACCGACATGTCGCAATGTGGCATCATTTCTCTTTGGTCCAATGAACCAGGACTTTGAACATTGGCAGGGGCGTCAATGGGTTTGTCAGATAGTCGTTCATGCCCGCCTCCAGGCATTTCTCCCGGTCGCCTTTCATTGCGTTGGCGGTCATGGCAATAATGGACAGAGCGCTCCAAAGCCGGTTGTCACGGATACGCCGAGGGAATCGGGCTGAACTCTTGTCTCCCGGGCGACATCCATCATCACTTCCTCGTCACGGACCGCAACACTTCCAGCTGCAGGGGGAGGACTTTCCGTACGTCATAGCGGTCCAGCACGGTCTGTCTGGCCTGCCTGCGCACCCCGTCCAGATGGCCGCGATTCTCCAGGGCTTCAATTATCCGCCCGGCGATGGCGCCGGGCGAACGCATATCCGTGAGCAGGGCGTTGTGCCCATCGCTGGCCACTTCGCGCACGGGTTCGGTGTCGGAAGCCACCACCAGACAGCCACAGGACAGCGCCTCCAGGAACGACCAGGACAGAACAAAGGGGCGGGTCAGGTAGACATGCGCCGAGGAAGCTTGCAAGAGCGTCCGGTACTGCCCGTAAGGCAGGCTGCCCACGAAATGAATCCGCTCCGGATCGGGCTGCAGGCGCTCCACAAGGACCTGCTTCCAGGTTTTTCCCGGTTCCGGCGGCAAACCATAACACACGCGGTCCTCTCCGCCGATGACCACATGACAATCGGGCCGCCGCTTAACCACCTCGACGGCGGCTTCGAGAAACTGCGGGAAGCCCCGGTATGGCTCCATCCCTCGGGTGGCGTAGGTCACGATCTCCGTGGCGCCGGAGAGGTCAAGACCCGGCAGTACCATTTTCGCGTCAGGATCGGGGGAAAAATAATCCGTATCCACGCCATCGTGAATCACGGAAATTTTCGAGCAAAACTGCGCAGGGAATTGCTCAAGCTGCCAGCGGGTGGGACAAATTCCGCGCGCACAGCTTTGCAGGTCCGCCAGGATCGGGATATTATTGCTCCGCACTTCCATCCGCGCGTCAAGGCTCAGAGGAATGCCGGAGAAACGCATATCCGCGCTCGCGGCATCATAAAACCACTCAAAATACCCAACAAAGGCCGACTCGGGAAAGACATCGCGCAGATACATGGTCGGCCCCCAGCCGGAATGCCCGCAGATCACATCGGGCACGAAGCCCTGCCTGCGTAACTCCACGGCCGCCCGCAGCGCACCGTATGCCTTTCGGGAAGCTTCCCAGAATTTCGTGCTCATCACACACCCTTCGGGAAATGCCTCCCCGTCCGGAACAAACACGGCCTTGCGCACTCCTGAAATGTTCCAGCCAGGATTCTCGTTCATCGTGAGAAAAACAACTTCATTGCCAGGATCCCGCCCAAGAACGGTTGCCGTATGCCGGAACTGGGCCGGGAAATTCATATGAACAAACAGAATACGCACACAACCTCCATGCCTTGAAATGCCTTGCTCTTCGAACCCATTGTTGGAGCGACGCCTCTATGCCGGCGGGTCCTACTGCGTGATCATCCCCAAAAGCCCCGGCGTGAAAACGCATCACCGCAAGTGTGCACACAAACTCCTGGCCGGTGCCCAGAGCCGACGTTTCATGCCAGCCAAGTCCGCTTGCGTATGCATTCCGGAGGCGACACGACTCGGGCATCAATGCACGCGCATCGGTCTCGAAGAATAACACTTCGCTTGGGCTTGGAAAATTCACCGATTATGGCGCATGTACTGATATATAAATATGAGCCATGATAATAAGCATACATGTTCCGGCCACAATGCTCCATAAAAAATACTTCGATCTTTTCCATCCATTCCTGGGTTTGAGCTTTCCGCATTTAGGACAAAAAGAGGCTTCGGCGAAGATGTGCGCGCAGCAAGCAGAGCAACGGACCAGAGACATGGATTTCCTCAACATAACACCGAATCTTTCAAAAATACAGCAGGAATGAATACTCGCCTAAACCAAAGAATAATTGTAAATCATCACAGAATAATTGTTTTTTTACATAAACTGTTCATTTTTAAACAAGTAAATATCAGGATAAATTCATAATTTATATTATCAAACTCAGAAAAAATCATTATATCCTTAGTGGCGTATCAATGCAGCAAAAAAATAATTTAAACTAAAAATACATATTAATTTATATATTATTTAAAATTTTATACATATCTATACGGAGAACCTACCTGGGACGACTGCAGCCTGCCATCAAAACAGATTCAGCCAGCACGAGCGTTTACTTGTAACGGATACGCCCGTAATGCTGGATGAAATATCGCGATTTGCGGATTCTGGTAATGCTGGCAGAGGAACAGATGTGCTGAAACCGACTCAGGCTGAACTGATGACATAAACTATCTTACGCATTTGAGCCATGGAACATTGCCCTGATCGGGATGGCCACATACGTCAGGGTTCGACTGGTCTGAAAAGAGCCAAGTAGGTCAAGATGTCACGCCGTCTTTTGGAGTGGTTAAATTAACCTTAAAGTTGATACAGGGTCAATTCAGGATGGCTTACGAAACTACGTGTTGAATTTGGATTGCGGGAACATCCGTGCATAATCTTGGATATATCTGCGCCACGGAAGATCTTCCATGTACTTCATGTATCCCACGACGGCATCGAGGTCTTTTTGCGATACATGATTGCAATTTAGCATCGTCTTCATGAGACTCAGGCTGTTCCAGACGTCAATGCTGAATACATCGGCGAGTTGATTCATGTCCCTGTCATCCGTGACAACAGGCACGTCCAGGACAAGGGCGTGGGCAAGAATGTCGATGTCGACTTCCTGCACACCTAAAGACTGGGCCAAATTGTGGTCAGCAATATAACCATTTGCCAGAGCGGCTTCCCTTTGCTGAGCACGCGATATGTTGACCCGCTGAGATCTGTTTTCAGAATACATGTCCTCGTTCACCCAACAAAACTTTTCACGCAACCGAGGCTGTCTGTCATACTCCTTTTGAAACCGATGCGTTATGTAAAGCGTAAATTCATCAGGACAAAAGGGACGGAAAAGAAGCGGGTGAAGGGATTGCGCGAAACGCAAATATATATTCGTATCAACAAGGATCTTGGATTGCGCCATGTTGGTATCAGTGGGTCAGGAAATAATGCAGTTCTTTTGCTTCGACTGCCTGAATGTCGAAAAGCGATTGCAGGAATCCATCCCCCCTTGATGTCTCGCCGAGGAATTTCGTCAGGGAATCGAAAATCGGCGTTTTGAAATATGTCTCTGCAAGATAAACATATTCTTCCGGAGACAGATATTCTTCGTCTTCTCCCGCAAAGGGACGCTCAGAATCACTTCTGAGCTTTTCAATCAATGTCGATTTCTTTTCGACGTATTTTTTGATGGCAACATAGGCGCTGTTCAATTTTTCCAATTGATCCAATCCGTTTTCGGAAGCATAAGAATTTACGGATTTATATATCGTATAAGGAGATATGAAAAGAGGTTCGGCCAAGGCGATCATTTCCACGACAAGCTGGCTTGAATTGAGCCCGGCAAGTTTTCCGTACGCTTTTGCAGCCATTTCTTCGGGAAAAAGAAAAGATTGGGCGAAAAGCTCTGCGAAATTTTCTGAAAAATCCGCATCGCAGGTGTAATTTGTAATGATGTGCCCAATTTCATGAGCGATCCAAAACTTGAAATCCAGAAGATAAGAGTCCAGGTTGATGTACATCCACTCTTTCTTGCTTCGCGGAGATTGGATATAAAGTCCGTGAGCGTCATTATCCCTGCTGGATGTCACGCCCCAGAAAACCGGAACGGGAACAACGTCGTACACATGGATGATTTCGACAAGGTCAGAATAGTGAATCAAGTCCGTCACAGACTTACTGGCCAGGCCCCTGACCATGGCAGCAGCCTTTTGGATATACGCATAGTCCATCGACGGACGCTTGAGGACCGGCGGAACCTCTAAAGCCCCATCCGGAAGGTAGTCGGCAATCAAATCAAGGAGCATCGCCTTTTTCAGGGCATCCACAAAATGCGCATCGGTCAGGGCCCTGCGCGCCTTCTTGCGAAAGCTAACCACCGCCGCCAAGGGCGTATCGTCCACGACAAGGTCGGAATGCGGCAGTCTGAGCAACATTCCAAGCCGCACGAGTTTGTCAGGCCTGGGAAACTTCCTCCCGGCCAACCACTCCCCCACGATGGTCCTAGAAACGGCAAGCCGCTCGGACAACTGACTGTTGTTGAACCCCAGGGAATCCATGGCACTCTTGACGAGTTCGATGTTTAGGCGCTTATTCATAGCCTTGGAAAATACCCATCATGTCAACTTTTGTCAACATCATGTCAACATTTCCACTGCTCGCACCCTTCCTACAGAATGAGTTATGGCCCGCAGCCTTCCACATTCTGAAACGCCACTCCCGGGCACTCAACCAAATGGAGTCATGTAAACCACCCGAGATCCGGTGGGTTATTGGTGATGCGGAAAAATAGGCTTTTCGGATGGTGAAGGCTGAAGTTGCGATAGCTGTAAATTTTGCCCAGGTTCGTCAAAAGACGACTTGACCCCTTTTTTCATCCGCACCGCGCACCTGCTCTCGGGGATTCCGTCCCCTACCCTCGGTCATGGCGGCAGAATGTCTCTGCCCTTCTGCGTTACTGCTGGTCATCGAAATTCCGGCTCCTGTCCCATGTTACATGTTCGGTCCTTCGGTCCGGTCGAGGGACCTACTATGACCTCTGCTGACTTCTGGGCGCTCATCCCCGCGCCTCTCGACGCGGGTAGCACATGGCAAACACCCAGACCTCCCCGGGTAATGCACACCCACCTTCCCCCTTATGCCCGCCGCATATACGTCCGAGCCTTCCGTACAGGTATTGGACTTTGAAGATAATCGCCTTCTCATCCGACGCGACCGCCTCACATGCGATTTCTGTTCGTCGAGCCAGGGTTTTGCCTGCGGCTTCCTTCAGATTCCACCTCGCGATGGACACCCTTGCCGTCCGGCTAGCGCTTCCCCCTGTCGGGTGCGCAGAGGACTTTCACCTCCAAGTGGGTGCGCCCTGCCGGGCGCACAACAAAAAAGCGAAGCTATCTCAATAGCTTCGCTTTCATTGTTAACAAAAATAAAACCGTTCCAACTCAGAACGGCGCGTCATCCATCCCGCTGGCTTCAGAAGGGAACGCGGGGCCCAGGTCGTCTTCGTAGTTCGAGCCTGCGCCCTGAGGTGCGGCCTGGTTCTTGTGCTGCTGCGGAGCCGGGGCGTAGCCGCCTTCGGACGGGCGGGAATCCAGACCCTGCACTCGATCGGCCTTGATTTCCGTGGTGTATTTCTCCGCGCCGTCCTTGTCTGTCCACTTGCGGGTCTCGATCTTGCCCTCGATGTAAACAAGACGGCCCTTGGCGAGATAATTCCCACAGAATTCAGCCTGCTTGCCCCAGACCACGATGCGGTGCCATTCAGTCTTTTCGACCTTCTGCCCGTCCTTGCCCGTGTATGTCTCATCCGTGGCGATGGAAAAATTGGCCACCGGCTGCCCGGACGGAGTGTAGCGCATCTCCGGATCACGGCCCAAGCGACCGATCAAGATTGCTTTATTCAGACTACCTGCCATGTCGTCTCCTCGTGTATGTTGATTCGGTCATGGATTGGCCACCAGTTTTTCCAGCTCGCCAAGCCCCTCTTCGATCCGGTCGGAGGCCTGGTTGGCGGCCTGGGGATTCCAGTCAGCAAGGTGCCGCTGCAAATCCTCCACCGCCTTCACGACCTTGGGAAGGCCTGTGGCCAGGGTCGTGCTGACGGCCTCTGGCACAACACCGAACTGATACAGGTCATCAAGCGCCCTGACAAGCTCGAGCACCCCGGCCATCTCGTACGGAAATCCGGGTTTGGTCTCCTCGAAAGCCAGGCTCCAGAGCCTAGGCCATGCCTTGCGGACATCTTCCTCACTGTAGGTGTAAGCATACACTCGAACTTGCAGAACCTTGCCCATCAGTCTCTCTCCTCCCAGTCGCTTTGCACGCGGCTGACAACTTCCTGGATCTGGCCAAGCTGGTCCTCGGGGCAGACGCCGATAAGCGGGCTGTTCCGTTCCACGGAATCGTTGGTGTCAAAATAGACCGCGTAAATGATGCCGGACGGGCCGCTGTACCGAATGGAGGCTTCGCGCTTCATGCGCGAGAGGATGAAAAGTTCCATCCCGTCCTCAATATGCACGCTCTGGCTGCCCTTGGTCTTGATCTTGATGTCCACGTCGGGGAAAAAATAATACTTCCCCTTTTCCGGTGCCAAAAACAGGGACAGAGAGCGTCGCAGGATGCGGGAGATGACCTCTTCGCGGGTCAGGTAATGGCGGATGGTCATGAGCTCCTGACCGGCCTGCGCGAACTGGCCGTTCGCGATCTCGCCCAGGGACATGACCTCACCCTTCTGCGGGGCGTGCAAAGGCTTTTTGACATTCTCACGCTCCAGACGCGCAAGCAGGGTCCCGGGCACCTCCTTCCAGGTGCCGCTGGGGCCGACTACGCGCACTCCCGGCTCTTTGGCCACGAATTCAACTTTTCCGCTATGGGGAGCCCGGATGGAGATTTTCTCGTACGGCTCCTCGCGCAGCTCCCGCAACAGTTCTTTAACGTCGATCACTGGTGCCTCCTAACTGACTGAAAAATTCAAAATTCGCAGACCGTTCAAAAATGGTGAGATGCAAGGAAGCGAAAAAATCCAGGACGCGCGGTCATGCGCAGATAAGCGGTCTGGATTTTTTAGCTGACGCGGCAGATCGCCATTTTTCAACGGTCTGCTAACGATAATAAAGGTTGCGGCCGCCCATGGTCTGCAGGGACTGGAACAGGTTCCCCCGAACTTCCCGGCGGTCCCAGATGCCCTGGATATGCCCGCGCGACAGCGCCTGATAGGCGTTGTGGTAGTTGGGCGGGATATCCATGCCCGTGGTCTCCTTGATGACTCCGGGACCGGCGAAACCGATATTGGCCGAACGCACCGAGAACTGGTACGGCGAGCAACCCAGAAAACTGGCCACCGGCCCGGCGTAGGAGTTGGTGTCGTAGAGGACCAGATACAGACCGCCCGCTTCCGTGTAGCGACGCACGGCCATGGTGCAGCGCGGCATCTGGATGACGCCGTTGACGCCTTCCTGGATGCGGATGCCCGCAGTGCCATGCACATAGGACAGGAAAGGCAGCTGCTTCTTGCGCGCCCGTTCCATGGCGCGGATGAACTTCTCGCCCTCGGCCGCGCCCACGCTGCCGCCGCGAAAGGCGCCCATGAACATGGCGACCATGACGGAGGTGCCCTCGATGCGGGCCTCGAAGGTCATGCACCCGCATTTATGCCCGGTCTTGCGCTTGGCCTCGTCGAGCTTGAGGTCGAACCCCTCGAACTTGAGGGGGTTGGTGGACTCGATCTCGGTGAAGACCTCGTAGATGGAGCCCGGGTCAAAGATGTTATGCAGGTACCACTGGTATTCCATGGGGAAATGATGCCCGCAGAAGCTGCACACCCCGGCCCATTCCCCGAACAGGTCCGGGGCCCACTGGTCCAGACAGCCGT
Source organism: Pseudomonadota bacterium (assembly GCA_018902545.1). GTDB lineage: Bacteria > Desulfobacterota > Desulfovibrionia > Desulfovibrionales > Desulfomicrobiaceae > Desulfomicrobium. The sequence goes on from JAHIQM010000001.1 coordinate 16,895, forward strand.
GCACGGATGTGTTCGGGCAGATCACGGCCCGGTCCGCCTTGGCCTGGGGGCTGACGTACTGCCATTTGCCGCTGTTCTGGCCACCTTCGTCCCAGGCCGAGAGCGAGGTCAGCCCGGCCTGGTCCACGTCCTTCTTGTCCTTGCCGAAGAACAGCTTGGACATGACGTTTTTGCAGTACCTGGAAGAACGGCCAACCACGACCTGAATCTCCGCGTGCATGTCTTCGGCCAACTCCGCGACCTTCTTGTGCTGCTTGCCGAACAGGTCGTAGCGGAAATAGGAGTACAGGGAGGAAAAGAACTCTCCTGTCCATTCGCTGCTGCGACTGAACCAGTGCCGCTTGTCGAGGTACGCGTCCTGGGCCATGCGGCGGAACTTCATGTACCGGGCCCAGAGCAGGCGCTCCTTGGCCCGGCTGTCGAGACTCCAGCGCACATACACGTCCGCACCCTTGTGACGCCGCAGCGCAAGCGACCGGAAAAGGCGCATGCCCCGGACGTTCAAAACAATCTCGTCGGTGGACGAAATCACGGATTTACGCAGCTTGCGGAAGAAGTCGTAGTGCTCGGGCCTGGCGCCAAGCTCCGGTTCATTGATTTTCCAGTCCACGAAGCCCATGGCACGGTTGTCGTCGGCCGTCATTTTGAGCTGTTTGGCGCAGTGCTCGATGAGCCTGGGTTCGGCACGCTGCCCGCCGCGCAGGCGGCCTTCGATGGCGGCCGCGCCCTCGGGGGAGATGACCGAGTAATAGCCGTGCGACATCATGATGCGCGTGTCGGCAAGGCCAATGGCCTCGGCCCCGCCGGACCCGCCCTCGGAGATGACAGCCACAATGGGCACCTTGAGTCCGCCCATCTCATAGAGATTCTTGGCGATCTGCTGTGCCGCGCCCGGATAATCCTCGATGGGATAGGAACCGGGAGTGAATATGTAGGTATGGATGGGGATGTTCTCGGTCTCGGCGACCTTCATGTAGTGCAGGGCCTTGGCGTTGCCCCAGGGCTTGACCGACCCGCCGTTGCGGAACTCCTGCCCGTGCCCTTTCTCCTGGCCGATGACCATGACCGCCTGGTTGTGGACCTTCTTGCCCTGCCTGCGGGTGATGTAGGCCCGGGCGATGAGCATGCTCGGGTCGATGCTGTAGTCGTCCTGACCACCGATCTCGGTGTAGTTGTCGTACACGTTTTCGAGGATGTCCTTGAGGCAGATGCGCTGCGGGTGCCGCACGATGCGCACCTTGTTCATGGGAGTCAGCTCGCGTTCAAGCTTCTTCTCCAGAAAACGGAACAGCTCTTCAAGGGTTTCCAGTTGCCGGATGGCTTCCTGCTTGGGCAGGCCCGGCTCACGGGCGACGTATTCGCCGAGCTTGGCCTCCAGCATGATCACGTTCGTATTCTCATCGGGGCCGAAAATATCAAGGATGTATTTCAGACGATCCCGCAGTTCTTGTATGCGTTTTTCAATATCCATAATGAGTTCGCGATTGCCTCGCAGGCTTGGGTTATGCCGGGTGTTCCGGCGTCGCTTGAGCGCTTAATCAATATCGAGGACGGACAAATTCCCGCATGAATGGGGATTTCTAGAAAGCCAGGATGCCCTCGGTCTTGCGCTTCAGGAATTCGACATTGGATTTCATGGCCTCACCGGACGCGTTGACGCCCTGCAGGGTCAGGGAATTCAGAAACTCCACGCCCCGCTCTTTGGCCTGGGCCAGATCCTTGCCCCAGATGATCGCCAGGGCCAGGTTCGGATCGAAATCCGTAGGGATTTCGTACTCGCGGTCCGTGGGCACCTGGCTGTGCATCTTGAGCCAATCCTGCTCGGGCCAGCCGAAGGAGGTGATGCGGCCTACCCAGGGGGCGAACTTGTTGTCCGTGTCTTCGGCAATGATGCGGTATTCGATGCCAACGCCGTTCAGGGTGATGTCCTTCTGGGTGTATCCCATCGGCGCGCCCAGGCCCACGCGGATCTGTTCCGCGATGAGGTCCACGTCGCCCTTGCCCTTGATGGCGGCGATGCGGGCCGAAACCCCGTTCTCGACCTGGATGCGGGTGTTGACCTCCATCAGAAACGGCTGCCCCGTGGGGCTGACGATCCATTCCCAGGTCCCGACGCTGTCGTACCCGGCCTCCCGGGCCATGCGCAGGGAATACTCGGTGATGTCTTCAATCACTTTTTTCGCGTCGAAGGCGTAGCGCAGGGAGGAGGGGTCGAAACCGGGCGCGACCTCGATGCGCTTCTGGTGTCCGGGGGACTGCACCGAGCAATTGCGGGTGCCGAAGTGGACCGGATTCTGGCCCGTGCGGTCGGACAGGATCTGCACTTCGAGGTGGTTGAAGTCAAAAATGCGCTGCTCGATGAGCACGCCCTCGTCGCGGAACTGGCGCTTGGAGTAGCTCTTGATGCGGCGCAGGACGCTGCGGAACTTGTCCAGATCAGGCACTTCCTCGATGCCCATGCCGCCGCCGCCAGCGGAGGCCTTGACAAGGATGACCGGATTGCCCACACCCAGCTCCTTCTGGAACTCGAACAGGGATTTGGCGATGTTCTCGGCTTCGAGGTCGTCGGTCACGGGCTTGTCCGACCCCGGCACCGTGGGCACGCCGAGCTTGCGGGCCAGGCGTTTGGTGTTGATTTTGTCCCCGAGTTCGCGGATGACCTGCCAGGAGGGGCCAATGAAGATGAGCTTGCGCTCACGCTGGGCCACACGCCTGGCGAAGCGGTAATCCTCGGCAAAGAAGCCGTAACCGGGATGGATGGCCGTGGCTCCGGCCTGGTCGGCCACGGCGAAGATTTCGTTGGCATCGAGGTAGGAACTGACCCTGAACAGGGACTCGTCTCCGCCAAGCTTGCGCGCCAGGACACAGTGCTCGCTGTGCTTGTCCGGCTCGGTGAAAAGCGCCACAAACGCCAGGCCGAGCTTGCGGCAGGCCTGCATGATGCGAATGGCGATCTCACCCCGGTTGGCGATGAGAACTTTATGTTTCTTGGATTCGCTGGGGTTCTTCATGTCTAAAAGAGCCTTTCCTTGTATGAACTGTTGGGCGGTTATAAAAATGAAATTCCTTCACAAAGCCGGACACGCTTATATCCATAATCGCATCGGGGCAAGCCCGGCCAGCGCGGCCCTCCCAGCCTGAAAACGAAATAAACGCTTCGGAATTCTTGCCAAAACCAAAACAATTCGCAATAACTATAGATGATAAGTCCGAATTTTTCTGCCGGTCGGTGCCTTCCAAAAAAGCTTTTTTGAAAACCGGCTGGAGACAACCCTATACCAGCCTGTTCAGCGCTGTCCAGATTGCGGGAAGGCACGCTCTTTCCCCCCAAAAACACAAGGAAAAATCATGTCCGATATACAGCACAGAGTCCGCACCGCCACCGACTGGATCAAGAAGAACTGCCCGAGTCTCCCAAAAACCGCACTGGTTCTTGGCAGCGGGCTGGGAAAATGGATCGGGCTCGAAGCGGTCAGGCAGACCATCCCCTACACGGACATTCCCGGCTTTCCGGTCTCCACCGTGGAAGGACACGCCGGAGCCCTGCTCGTGGCCGAAATACAGGGCACGCCGGTCTTCGTCTTCTCCGGCCGCTTTCATCTTTACGAAGGATACCGGGCGCAGGAAGTGACCCTGCCCGTCGTCTGCATGGCGCTGCTCGGGGTGGAGAACCTGGTCCTGACCAATGCCGCCGGGGCCCTCAACCCCCTTTTCGCCACCGGCGGGCTCATGCTGCTGACCGATCACATCAACATGACCGGGCACAACCCCCTGACCGGACCCAATGTGGATGCCTGGGGACCGAGATTTCCAGACATGTCCCAGGTGTACTGCCCGTCCCTGCGCAAGCAGGCCATGCAGGCCGCTCTGGATTGCGGACAACGCCTGGAGCAGGGAGTCTACGTGGCCGTGCCGGGCCCAAGCCTTGAAACCCCGGCCGAAACGCGCATGTACCGCATCATGGGGGCCGACGCCATCGGAATGTCCACGGTGCCCGAAGCCATCACCGCCCATCACATGGGCATGAAGGTGCTTGGCATCTCCTGTCTGACCAACAAAAACCTGCCCGATTGCATGACCGCGACATCCCACCAGGAAATCCTCGCCCAGGCCAATGCATCCGCCGAGGCCCTGGGATCGCTGCTGTCCGCCCTTATCCCCGAACTGGGAGGCCCACATGCCTGAACGCGCCCATCTGCTTGCCGAAATCAAGGAGAACATCACAAACCAGGACGCCATCAAGGCCCGGCTTGTGCTGGGGTACATGGAAAACATCGACAAAAACACCCGCGAACAGGTCATCGGCGCATTCCGGGACGCCGCGCCTGAATTCGCGGTGCCGGTACTGAGCAGATTCATCTGCGAGCACCGGGACATGGTCGCTGGCCTGCCGCTGGTTCGGGAAATTCTGGCCGTGAAGATCCTTGCCCGGCCCGAACTGGTCGCCAAGGCCATCGGCGACGAGCAGACTCCCTGCCGCAGCGTATATATTTCCATGGCCGGGGAGCTGCGCCTGGAGGAAGTGGTGGACAACCTGACCGAGGCGCTGCTCACCGCCACGGACGTCGACGAACTCCATCAGATCCTCGACACCCTCGGTGAAATCGGCGATCCCCAGGCCACCAACTCCGTCAGCGAGTTCCTTTATTCCGGCAACCGGACCCTGATCATCGCCGCCACCAAAGCCCTGGGCAAACTGGGCACGCCCACCGCCATGATGCGACTGGCCGAGCGCATGGGCACGGACAATCAGCTCGACCTGCTCATCCTCGACATCTTCGCCAAGGTTCAGGACTCAATCTCCCTGGACAAACTCAATGAGGCCATGCGCTCCCACTACGCCCATCTGCGCACCTACGCCAAGAAGACCCTGGTCGGCATCGGCCCCAAGGCCGTGCCTATCCTGACCGAAAACCTGCTCTTCGATGACGCCGATCTGCGCATCCACACATTAAATGTATTGGGCGACATCGGCGACCCGGCCGCCATTGCGCCAATCCGCAAGCTGCTGCACAGCCATCCCGCCAACCCCAACGTGCGTTTCGCGGCCTACGAGGCCCTCGGCCTTCTGCCTCTGGACCGGGGCGCCTACGTCCTGACCCAGGGCCTCAGTGACCCGGTGGATCATGTCTGCATCGCGGCGGCCAAGGCCATTGACCGCAATTTCAACGAGATTATGGCCGCGGGGATCAAGAATCTGGCCAGCGAACGGGAGGAAGACGGTCACCGCATCATCAAGACGGCCATCCAGGCCCAGGCCAAACATATTTTCCTGAGCCTCATGGAAGAGGAGCGGTTCCAGCCCGTGGCCCTGAGCCACCTTGGCCGCGCCCACCAGGACATTCGCGATTTCTTCTACTCCATTTTGAAGGAACACGGCTACTCGGGCCTGGCTTTGAAGCTTTTGGCACCGGAAGAAAAGAAGACCCAGCGCAAGCTCATCTGTGCGGTGGACGATTCGCGCATGATCTTAAGCATCTACAAATCCACCCTGCACGAACTCGGCTACGAGCCAGTGCTCTTCGAATTCCCGGCCAGCGCCCTGGAGTGGCTGCAGTCGAACACCCCGGAGATGGTGCTCACCGACCTGAACATGCCCGACATCACCGGCATCGACCTGACCCGCGAGATCCGCAAGTCCTTCTCCAAGAAGGAACTGCCCGTGATCATGGTCACAACCCAGGACGAAGCCAACGACAACAAGGCCGCCCTGGAGGCCGGTGTCAACGACATCCTGCGCAAGCCCTTCACGGCCCAGAGTCTGGAAGAGGTATTCAAGAAGTTTTTGTAGAAAGTCCGGATCGTGGCCGCGCTATGCTCGCAATGACGTGGAGGTATGAGTCAATTCAGTTTGGAAAATTCAAAATCCCTTCCTGACGCCATCCGAGCGGGCCGGGTTGGTCCGGGCAAGGGTCGCCGACTGTTTGACTGAGCCAGGCATCGTTTGTTGAATCGTTGCCTGGCGCGCCCGACCAAATCTCACGTCCTGCACGCAACGATTCAACTCTACGAGGCCGGCGATGGAGTTTCGGCGGCCCTTGCCCGGACCACCCCGGTGCGCGGCCGCGCTGAGATGTCTTCAAGAAAAAAACAGAAGATGGATCCCCGCCTACACGGGGATGACGGCTTTATGCAGTGACCTATACTTCGCATCCCGCCATTTTCGACAACCTGGGCAGCTGTAATTTTCAGGCAATCTGCCCTGCACCCCCGAGCGGGTCGGGGTGGTCCGGGCGAGGGTCGCCGACTGTCTGACTGAGCCAGGCATCGTTTGTTGAATCGTTGCCTGGCGCGCCCGTCCAAATTTCCCGTCCTGCACGCAACGATTCAACTCTACGAGGCCGGCGATGGAGTTTCGGCGGCCCTTGCCCGGACCACCCCGGTGCGCGGCCACGCCAAGGTGCCTTAAGAAAGAATCACCCCAACCCCAGCCGCTTCAACTTCTCCCTGAGCGTCTTGCGATCGATGCCCAGGATTTCTGCGGCGCGGGTCTTGTTGTCGCCGGTGCGGGCCAGGATCGCGCGGATGTGTTCCGCTTCGACCTCGGCCAGGGTCTTGTTCCCGTGGCGGCTGCGGCTGATGGAAAAGCGCATGGACTCGGGCAAGTCCGTGATGTCGATGACCGGGTCGTCCCCAACGATGACCAGGCGCTGCAGCAGGTTCTCCAGTTCCCGCACATTGCCCGGCCAGGAGTAGTGGGACAGAGCGTCGAGGACCTCGTCGGTCATGCGCGAGGTCTCGCGGTTCATGTCTTCGGCGAACTTGCGCAGAAAGTGGTTGGCCAGCATGAGGATGTCGTCCCCGCGCTCGGCCAGGGATGGCAGATGGATCTCCACGACATGGATGCGATAGAAAAGATCTTCGCGAAAAAGCCCCTGCTCCACCAAGCGCTTCAAATCCTTGTGCGTGGCGGCGATGATGCGGGTGTCCACGGTGCGGGTGCGTGACGACCCGACCATGCAGAATTCCTTGCTCTGCATGACCCGCAGCAGCTTGGCCTGGAGGCTCGGGCTCGCGTCACCGATCTCGTCCAGAAAGATGGTCCCGCCGTTGGCGATCTCGAAAAAACCGGCCCGGCTATCCTTGGCTCCGGTAAACGCGCCCTTGACGTGCCCGAAAAGCTCGCTCTCCAGCAGGCTGTCGGGGATGGCCGAACAGTTGACCGGCACAAAAGCCGAGGCCCGACGGTCGCTGTTGTAATGCACGGCCCTGGCCACAAGCTCCTTGCCCGTGCCCGAATCCCCGGAAATGAACACATTGGCGCTGGTCTGCGCGGCCTTGCGGATCAGCGCGTAAACGGCCTGCATCTCCGGGCAGTTCCCGATGATGCCGAAGGCGCTGAGTTCCTGGTTTTCGGCATGGGCCGCACGCCTTCGGGCCTGTTTTTCCAGAATCCGGCGCACCACGGCCAGAAGCTCCTCGCCCGTGAATGGCTTGGCCAGATACTCTCCGGCCCCGTCGCGCATGGCTTCAACGGCCCCGCTGATGGACGGATAGCCGGTGATCATCATGATCTCCGTGTCCCTGAAATTGTCCCGCACGTACTTGATGAGTTCCAGGCCGCTCGATCTGGGCATCTTGTAGTCGGTGATGATCAGGTCCACCGGCGTTTCGTCGAGAAAGGCCCCGGCCTCTTCGACGCTGCCGCAGGCATGGACCACATAGCCCGCCGCGGTCAGGTTGCGCGAGATGACCTCGAGGGTGGCGACGCTGTCGTCCACGGCCAGAATAGTCGCTGCCTTGTCCTGCATAGTCAGTCCTTGTGTCCGTGCATACCGGGGCGCATCCCGCCCCGGGGCGGTCTACTCGCCGCCATCGCCTTCGCTGCACGAAAATGTGATCTCAAAACGCGTGCCCCGGCCGGCTTCGCTCTCCACTTCGATGACCCCGCCGTGGGCGTGCACGATCCCGTGAACCACAGCCAACCCCAGGCCCGTGCCCTGGTCCACGTCCTTGGTGGTGAAAAAGGGGTTGAAAATCTGGCGCAACACCTCCGGGGTCATGCCTATCCCGGTGTCGCCGACCAGCAGATAGACGTCATCCTTGAAGGACTGGGTCTCTATGGTCAAGACCCCGCCGCCGGGCATGGCTTGAATGCCGTTGACCACCAGATTGACAATGACCTGCCTCAAATGCTGCGCGTCGGCCATGATGGTCGGCAGGTTGTCCGCCAGGGTCATGCGCACCTCAACCCGGCCTCGGGAGGCGCTCATCTCGATGAAATACAGGGTGTCGCGGATGATCTGATTCAGGTCCACCGCCGCCTTCTGCAGGGGCACCTGGCGGCCGAAAATCATCAGTTTCTTGATGATTTCCCGGCTGTGCAGGGCGGCCTTGATGATGTTGTCCAGATCCTTCGTGGCCTGGGCGGGAAGCTCCGGGGTCTGCTCAGCCAGTTGGGCGAAACCGAGGATATTGGCCAGAGGCTCGTTGAGCTCGTGCGCCACGCCAGCCGCGAACTGCCCGATCTTGGCCAGGCGGTCGGCATGCTGCAGCTGGCGCTCCAGGTTGCGCTTGGTGGACAGAGCCTCGCGCTTGGCGATGATCCAGCCCACATGTTTGGCCAGGGCGCGCAGCAGCTCGGACTCCGTGGGCAGAAAGGAGCGGGTCGAGCCATCCTTGACCGTGCCGCACAGGGTCACGCTCAGGTGCCCGCGCTTGACCCGGTGCACAAAGACATCCTGCTCCAGACGGCAGGGGGCGTCGGGCGAAAACATCCCGCAGACCAAGGATTGGCCGTCGAGGACCAGGCGCACCCCGGTGGATTCAGGATACTGGAAGGAGGGCGGGATGATGGCCAGGATCTCGCGCAGTATGTCGGGCAGGGGGCTGTCCATGTCCGAGACGATGCGGTTCATGGCGTGCAGACAGGAGAGCTCCTTGTTCAGGGCCACCAGCCGGGCGTGTTCATGCAGCAGCTCGCGCTGGCGCACGACATGGGCGGTGACGTCCTGCCCCACGCAGAGCACGCTGACCAGCGTGTGCCGCGAATCAAAAAGGGGCTTCATGTTCCAGTCGATGTACACCTTGCGCCCGTCCCGGGAACGCAGCGAGCCTTTCATGAAGGACAGGAGTCCGGCCTCGGCAATACCGGAGAAGACCGCCCGGGCCTGGTCACGTCCCCTTTCGTCCACGCAGAGGTCGAACCAGTCCCGCCCGGCGACAAGGCCGATCTCAAAGCCGGAAACCGCCTCGAAGCGCGAGTTGCCGTGGATTATCCGCCCCTGCGCGTCCAGGGTGATGACAATGCCGTGGCTGAGCTCCATGACTGTGTTGTAGTATTCGGACAGATTCATGCCACCTCCCGTACATTGCGCGGGTCCGCCTGGCAAAGGGCAATGGGCGCAAAAAATTCGGCGCGGCCTCCAGAGAGACCGCGCCGAAAGTGACTCATACTCCCGTCGCCCAGGAGCTTAACTTACGGTTGCGAAATTCGAAATTCACAAGCGTCACTGCAAAAAGTCGGCATCCCCTTGGAAAAGGGGATCCACTCCTTTTTAACTAGCTGAAAAGAATGGATTTCGCGCCATTGCCCGACTTGGCCCGCCTTCGCGGGAATGACTTCTAGGATCATTCACGACTTTTTGCAGTGTCGTCATTCACAGGCCGTTCCAAAATGGTGAGATGCAAGGAAACGAAAAAATCCAGGCCGCGAAGTGTATTGCGCAGATGAGCGGCCTGGATTTTTTTGCTGACGCAGCAGATTGCCGTTTTGGGACGGCCTCTTAGTGGCCGCTGATCTTCAGTCCCCATCCCTCGAACATGAAGAGGATGGCGAATCCGTACCACATGGTGTAGAAGACGTAAAAGACCAGGGAAAAGATGACGATCCCGGCCTTGTCGCGGATCTTTTCGGGCACGATGTTGTAGTAGTTGAATGCGGTCTCAACGACCTTGGAGTTGATGTTGAAGGCGACCTTGGCTTCGGCGAAGGCTTCCTGATCCTTCAGCTCCTTGTCGAACCCGGACAGGATCGTGTTCCAGTTGTAAAGTACCTGGCGATCGTCCTTGGAGTTGAAGGCGGGGTACTTGGCCTTCAGGGCCGCGCCGTCGTTGTGGTACATGCGGTCCGCGTCATCGAGAATGGTATTCAGGATGGCGAGGTAGTCGCCGCTGACGGTCAGCGCGTTCCCTTCAGCCGTGGCCGTGGCCCCGGAGGCGGCGATCAGGGCCACGCTGTCGGCGGCCTGGAACTCGCTCTCCATCTTCATGGTGACGTTGACCTGATAGCCGGACACGCTCTTGGCCTCATCCCTCAGATTGTCCACGTAGTAGGCAGATCCTTTGGAGATGGAGTTGTACAGGTTGTCCAGGTACGACATGGAGTTATGCCCGTCGAACAGGGGCTGGAACATGGCGAAGAGGACAATGAAGAAGACCACGAGCAGGGCCAGTCCCCCGGTGAATTCCTTTTTATTGTGAATCATAGATCAGTCCTCGTACTTCAGTGTCTTGATGTTCTTGAAGAAGGTTCCGAATACCCAGACGGTGAACAGGGCGATGACGATGAAGAACAGATACATGCCAAATGTGTCCATGCCTTTGGTGAAACCGTACCAGGATTCGGGCATATAACCCATGGCGACCATCTTCTTGGGCAGGGCGAAGAACCGGTTGACAAAACCAGCCATGACCGAGAGGGCGAAGAAGCCACGGATGGTGATGCCTGGCACGACTTTGGTCACCAGCGCGCCGACCTGGATGCCGATCAGGGAACCGAGCAGCATGCCCATGGCCAGGGTGTAGAAGATGAAGCCGTAGATGGCGTACTGGGTGATGGCGCCGTAACCGGCGGTGAAGACGATCTGGAAGATGTCCGTGCCGACGGTGGTCAGGGACGAGACGCCCAGGATGTAGACGAAGATCGGGAAGGTCAGGAAGCCGCCGCCGACACCCATGATGCCCGCAGCCATACCGACCAGGATGCCGGAGAGGACCAGGAACAGCCAGGAGATCTTGCGGCCGCCGGGGACGAGGCCCTGGTCAAAGGAGACCATGGGCGGCAGGTTCACGGACTGCAGTTTCTTGGCGATGCCCGTCATGCTCGTGCCTTCGCTGGTATCATGTGCGCCGCCTGAATGACCGGCCTTCTTGGCGCTGAAGTAGTCGTACATGCCGTAGAAACCCAGGAATCCGAGCATGACCGTGTACACGGTGGTGATGAAGGCATCGCTTAAGACCGGATTGATATTGTAGAGTGCACGGTTGACGCCTGCACCCACGGTCGTGCCGATGATGGCACCGATGAGGAAAACGAAAGCCAGGGGCGCTGACACGTTGCCCATCTTGCGGTGCAGGACGCTGCCCATGATGGCCTTGGCAAAAATATGAAAAAGGTCCGTGCCGACAGCGAGAATGCCTTTGACGCCCGCGCTCATGAGGGCCGGGGCGATGATGAATCCGCCGCCCGCACCGATGCAGCCTGAGATCAGGCCCGCGCCCACGCCGACGAAAATCGACACAAAGAAAATGTACAGACTGTAGAAGGACGGACTGTAGGCCTCCTTGCCGCCGATGACGGTCGGCAGGGCCTGCCCGATTTCGTCCGCCCAGGCCCATCCGCCAAGCAAGGCGGGTATGAGCAGCAGACCGAGCAACCACATCCGTTTCTTGTCGCCCATGATAATCCGGGCGTTTTCCACTTCCCACCGGGCAAAGGACCGAGAGCCCTCTACCATGTATGATCCCCATTCTTTAAAGAATCCCATACGCGTTTCCGCCTCCTCGTAATCGTGTGTATACAGGACCATGTTCCGTTTGCAGGTGGTTAATCCAACCCGCGACCCTCACCCGCATTCCTGCTCCGGGAACAGGCCTCCCGGATCTTGCCGACCAGCACCTCGAGCTCCACCGGCTTCATCAGATAATCGAAAGCGCCCATGGCCATGCCCGAAATAGCGACCTCCATGTCGGCGTGCCCGGTCAGCATGAGCACCTGTACCTGCGGAAAACGCATCTTGATCTCCCGCAGGACCTGGATGCCGTCCATGTCCGGCATGCCGACATCGAGCACAACCACGTCGACCGGGCCATCCTCAAGGATGCCTAACCCCTCCAACCCGCCGCCCGCCTCGGTGACGAGAAAGCCCCGCTTGCGCAGACGCTTGGCCATGGTGACCACAAACTGCTGCTCGTCATCGATAAGAAGGATGCTCGTCATGTGCGCTCCCTGACCGCCTAAGCCCGGCGGCCGGCGATCTCTCGGACCCGTGCGTCGACTATCTTTTCTTCATGCCTGCGTTTCTTCTCCACCGCTTCCCTGACCTTTTCGACCAGCATCTCGATGCTGCAGGGCTTCATCAGATAATCCGCAGCCCCCAGCCGCATGCCGTCGATGGCCGATTCCACGGTGGCGTGTCCGGTCAGCATGATAACCTCCACCAGAGGGTATTGCTGCTTGATGAGCTGCAGCATCTCGATGCCGCTCTTGCCCGGCAGCTTCACGTCAAGGATGACGACCTCGATTTCGGCGTGCGCCGCAAGCTTCTGCATGGCCTCGTCGCCGCATCCGGCGTGAAAGACCTCCATGCTGCGCATGGTCAGGCGCTTTTTCATGATGTCGATGAACTGGGCATCGTCATCGACAAGCAAAATATTGGCGTCCGTCACTCCGTCCTCCTTGACTGGCCTACCCGCTCGGGCCGGGAACAGGCCCCCTTCCGGTCAAAACCGGTAGAGCAACGCGTGTGCCAAAAGGCGCAAGACATTTTATCGGTTTGCCGTGCGAAGAACGACGACACCAATTTCAACATATTGATTTTATTGATAGCACAGACTGGAACCGGATGATGATTCGAGCCCTGGCGGTGGACGGAGAGGTGATCGAAGAAACAGGACAGGTCATAATCGGGGCGTTTCGCCCCACAGGATCATTTCTCCCCAAGGAGGCTCGAAGCGAATGTAATAGCCTGAAATTATGCAGCATAAATGCCAGAAAGAACTTTAGCGGGGCATTTCGCCCCGTCTCTGGAAGCGCCGCTGGGCATGGCGCCGATGGCTTTGTGCATAACGCCTGGGGCAAAGACGATTCACGCGGCAAGAACGAAGCCCTGGCTGACTGCTCAAAAATTCAAAATTCGCAGGGCGTTCCAAAATGGTGAGATGCAAGGAAGCGATAAAATCCAGGGCGCGCGGTGTATTCAGCATACATAAGCGGTCTGGATTTTTTCGCTGACGCGGCAGATTGCCGTTTTGGGGCGGCCTGCTAGGCTTGGGTCAGGGCCCTTTCCACTGCCTCGGCCACCTCGGCTCCGGTCAGGGGTTCGCCGGCCTCGAACAGGGCGCGGTGCACGTTGATCTCACGCATGACCGCGATATGGTCGCGATCCACAAAGCCCTTCCAGACCTCCATGCACTTGTCGAGCTGTTCGCGCCGGGCATAGGCCAGGCCCAGGTACAGGCAGGCCAGGTATTCGCCGGGATGCTGCTTGTAGACCAGAAGCAGGGCGTCTTTGGCCTGCACGAATTCGCCGAGGTGATAGTGGCACATGCCCTGCCGCGTGCGGGCCTCCTTGTGGGCGCGATTACCCTTGAGCACATCTTTATACAGGTCGCGGGCAGCGGCGTAGTCTTTGCGTACATAGGCCGCGTCTGCGGCCCCGATGTCCGCCCCGATGCCGGAAACAGGCTTGTCCCCGCCCGACTCGCGCAGGCGCCGGGCCATACCGAAGAGAAGATCGCGTCTGGAGATCATGGGTTACCTCTATTGTTATGATGCGATGAAAATATGGCGAGCCCAACCGGCCGCATCCACGGCAGTTGTTGACATTCCCCGGATTCCTTACCATGAAGAACCACTTTATTGTGCGACAACCAACCGGCAAAGTCCGAAATCTGTATTCCCGGAGGAGACAATGTTCAAGAGACTTCTCACCACCCTCGCCGTCCTGCTGCTCTGCGCCGCTCCGGCCCTGGCCCAGGAGGCCAAGACCTTTGCGGTGCTGCCTTTCGGGGTGCACGGACCGCAGGAGTATCAATACTTGAGCCAGGGTATTCAGAGCATGCTGACCACGCGTCTGACCTGGCCCGAGAATTTCACGCCCATGGATTCCGCAGCGGTCAAGAAAGCCGTCACCGCCCTGCCCACGGACGCCGCCTCCGCCGACAAGATCCGCCAGGCCCTGGGCGCGGACTACCTGGTCTGGGGATCGCTGACCGTCATGGGCCAGGAATGCAGCCTGGACGTCAACACCATCGACCCCCAAGGCGCGAACCTGCCCCGGCCCGTGCAGACCCAACTGAGCCAGGTCATCCCCAGCCTTGAAACCGTGGCCGCCAGTATCAACGCCCAGGTCTTCGGCAGGCCCGAAACGGTCACGGCCAAGGCCCAGCCCGTGATCACGCCCATGAACCAGGGCCTCATCGTCAACGAAACCACGTCCGGCGCGGCCTACGCCAACCCCTCCCTCAAATACGAAGACGCCGACACCTCCATGGGCCGCTGGCGCAGCCAAACCCTGCCTTTCTCCTCGCGCGGGATGGTGGTGTGTGATGGGGACGGGGATGGGCAGAATGAAGTGTTCCTGATGACGGACACGTCTCTCATTGCCTACAGGGTCACCAACGGCGAGATGCGCCAACTGGCGGAGATGGAGCTTCCCAAAAACCGTAATTACGTGCGCCTGAACAGCATCGACATTAACCGCGACGGACGCCACGAACTGGTTATCGCCAGCGCCATCGACCAGAATCCTTCCTCCATAATCGTGGAATACAACGGCAAGTTTTCCATCACGGAAGACCATATCCCCTATTTTCTGGGAGTGCTGAACATGCCCCCATCCTTCATGCCGATGCTGGTCGGTCAGGGCGTGGGCAAAGCCAAATATATGCAGAGCAGCATCCACCAGATGGTCAAATCTGATGGAAAATTGGAGCTTGGCCCCGCTATCGGCCTGCCGCAGGGTGGCAACGTATTCAACGTGACATTCCTGCCCTTTGAAGACAGCCACCAGATTGTCATGATCGACGATTATGACCGCATGCGCGTATTTAGTTCCACCGAATCGTTGCTTACCGTGACCGAAGAGACCTATGCGGGGTCGAACATCGGTGTCGAATATCACCCTGCGGCCCTTGGCCTGAAAGCGCCCGACGCGTTACAATCCCCGCAGTACACCGTCTACTTCCCCCTGCGCGGCATCCCCTGCAACCTGGACAAGGACAACCGCCACGAGCTCATAATCAGCCGCAACATTTCCGTCTCGGCCCAGTTCTTTTCAAACTACAGGGACTATCCCCAGGGCGAAATCCATTCCATGTACTGGGATGGTGTCGGCATGAGCCTGCAATGGAAGACGGCTCGCATCAAGGGCACGGTCACGGATTACGCCCTGGCGGACATGGACAACGACGGGGCCCTTGACCTTGTGGTCAGCATCAACTCCCACACCGGCATGGCCGGAACGGCCAAAAAACGTACCATGATCGTGGCCTACCCCTTGGACGTAACCAAGCAGTAGTCGGATTCAAAAAACTGGACGGTAAAAAAAATTAAACTTTCAGCCTGCAATTGGCCAAAAAAGGCTTGCTTTTTGGACCGCAGCTGGATTAAAGGCTTTTCAGGCGTCAGATGATTTGTTTTTTTCACAGCAAAAGGAGAAAGAACATGAAACGTTTTGCACTCGTAGCTCTGGTTGCCGCCCTGCTGTTTAGCATGGTCACCAGCGCTTCCGCCACCGAACTGAAAGTTCGTGGCAACATTGACGTATACGGCATATGGTCCGCCAACCTGTACGACTTCGATTCTGACACAAGCGATAGCGACAACTACAGCACTACTCAGCGCATGCGCACCTACTTCGATTACGTTGCCAATGAAAACCTCAAGGCTGTCTTGGGCCTGGAAATGGACGTAGTATGGGGTGTAGGCGATTCTGGCGATTGGGGCACCGACGGCAACACCGACGACCCGATCGAACTCAAGCATGCCTACTTGGCTTTCACCTTCCCGGACACCCAGATCAGCGTCCAGGCCGGTCTGCAGTACGTAGCTCTGCCCAGCGTCTTCGGTAACCCCGTATTCGACGATGACGCCGCCGCTATCACGGTTAGCGCTCCCATCAACGAAATGTTCGCTGTTACCGTCGGCTACACCCGTGGCTACGACGGAAGCTCTTCTTTCACC
This sequence comes from Pseudomonadota bacterium, assembly GCA_018902545.1. Classification (GTDB taxonomy): domain Bacteria; phylum Desulfobacterota; class Desulfovibrionia; order Desulfovibrionales; family Desulfomicrobiaceae; genus Desulfomicrobium. The sequence goes on from JAHIQM010000001.1 coordinate 33,021, forward strand.
AAGGAGGAAGGCAAAGGCAACGACGACAAAGACATGGCTTTTATTGCCGCTCCCATCACTCTTGATGGCTTCAGCATCGCTCCTTATTTTGGTTATGCCTGGATCGGCGAGAACGCCGGGACCCTTGCCGATGCCGACGATGACTCCACTGTATGGGTTCTTGGCGCCAACGCCGAGTTGACCATGTTCGACCCGCTGACCTTTGCCGCCGACCTGATCTACGGCGTCGGTGAAAACGACGACTACGAAACCAAGGGCTGGTACGGCGCTCTGGCCGCTTCCTACAAGATGGAAATGCTGACCGCCACCCTGTTCACCACCTACTTCTCCGGTGCTGACGACGATGATGACGAAGACAACTACCTGCCGACTCTGGCTGAAGGCTGGGGCCTGACTCCCTACATCGGCGGCGTACGCGCTTTCAGCGGCTCCTTTGATACCTTCTCCGGTATCAACGCCGACATGAATCTTGCTTCTTGGGTTGTCGGCCTGAAGCTTGCCAAGATCCAGTTCATCGACAAGCTGACCCACGACCTGACCATCGCATACGCTATGGGCACTAACGATGAAGATGCTACTGACGCTGACGGTGATTCCTATGCTTTCAACGAAGAAGATTCCGCTTGGGAAATTTACTTCGTCAACAAGTACATGATCTATGAAAACCTGGCCGCCATCAACGAACTGGGCTATTTCGCTCCTGATTTCGACGATCGCGACGAAGACGATTCCTACTTCGCCACCGTCGGCTTCCAGTACAAGTTCTAATTCGGGTTTTCACACCTGACGCCAAAAGGGCCGGAGACGCAAAACTCCGGCCCTTTTTTTGCGCGGTATTCACCGATGATGAACCCTGGAAGCGGTAGTTCACCCCTGATGAAGGAATTGACTTTTGGGGGGTTCGGGGCATAGGGATTTTGTTGATTCGCAAAGCGACTCCCTGGGAGAGGGGATGGATTCCCGCCTTTGCGGGAATGACACGAAGCGGTGAACGTATTTCTGTCATTCCCGTGAAAACGGGAATCCTGCTTTCATCCGCCCATCACCATACTTAAAGAACCCATGCGAGCTTTTCATGCCTTTGAGACTCCTTGAATATACTTCCCCTGCCGACTGGCCCGGCATCGACTCCTGGCTGTCGCGGCGCGACGCGGGGGAGGACAATGTCGAGCCGATTGTAACCGACATTCTGGCCCAGGTTCGCACTCGCGGTGACGAGGCCGTGGCCGAGTACACCCGGCGTTTTGACTGTCCGGACATGACCGCCGAGGCTCTGCGCGTCCCGGAGCAGGACATTGCCCTGGCTCTTACGCAGATTCCTGCCGCCGATGCGGACATCATCCGCGAGGCCGCCGCCAACATCCGTGATTTTCACCTGCGCCAGAAGCAGAATTCCTGGATCACCACCCCGGCCCCCGGCACCACTCTGGGTCAGCTCGTGTTGCCCGTGGACCGGGCGGGGCTTTACGTGCCCGGCGGTCAGGGCGGGGAGACCCCGCTCATATCGAGCCTGCTCATGAACGCCATCCCGGCGCAGGTCGCAGGGGTTCAAACCATTTGCGTGGTCAGCCCACCGCGCAAAGACGGAAGCTTGAACCCCTATATCCTGGCCACCGCCGCCATCCTGGGGCTCTCCAACGTCTTCATGTGCGGTTCCGCCTGGGCCATCTCGGCCCTTGCTTACGGCACTGAAAGCATACCCAGGGTCGATGTCATCGCCGGACCTGGCAACATCTTCGTGACCACGGCCAAGCGCCTGCTGGTCGGGCAGGTCGGCATCGACATGATCGCGGGCCCCAGCGAAATCGCCATCCTGGCTGACGCTTCCGCCAAGCCCAAGTGGCTGGCTGCCGACATGCTTTCCCAGGCCGAGCACGACCCCTTGGCTTCGAGCATCCTCGTCTCTGCGCACAGCGATCTGCTGGCCGCCGTGCAGAGCGAGCTGGTTACGCAACTCGCTGCCTTGCCGCGCCACGAGATCGCAGCCAGATCCCTGGCCGAGTGGAGCGCGCTCATTCACGTGCCGGACCTTGATGTTGGCATGGACCTCATCAACCGCCTGGCTCCCGAACATTTCGAACTGAGCGTGTCCGACCCCTGGGCGCTCATCGGCTCCGTGCGCAACGCCGGGGCCGTATTCATGGGGCACAGCACACCCGAGCCAGTGGGCGACTATTTCGCCGGGCCCAACCATGTGCTGCCCACCCTGTCCACGGCGCGCTTTTCCTCGGCCCTGTCCGTGGACACATTCTGCAAGAAGACCAGCCTCATCTGTACCGATCAGGCATTCCTGAACGCCCACGGGTCCAAAGTGGCCCGTCTGGCCCGTCTGGAAGGCCTGGAAGCCCATGCCCGCAGCGTCGAACAACGTTTGGAGAAACCATGAAAATAGTGACCAAGACCCAAATTCGCGAATTTCCGCTCCTGTCGCGCGGAAAGGTGCGCGATATCTACGAGATTGATCCGCAGACCCTGCTCATCGTGACTACGGACCGCATGTCCGCCTTTGACGTGATCATGAACGAGCCCATCCCTTACAAGGGCGTGGTTCTGAACCAGATCACCCTCTTCTGGATGGATGCCTTCAAGGATCTGGCGGCCAACCACCTCCTGGCCACGGACGTGCGCGACTTTCCCGCTGCCCTGGCCCCGCACGCCGATGAACTGGAAGGCCGGTCCGTGCTGGTCCGCAAGGCCAAGCCCCTGCCCATTGAGTGCATCGTGCGCGGCTACCTGACCGGGTCAGGCTTCAAGGACTACAAGGCCACGGGCGCGGTGTGCGGCTACAAGCTGCCCGCCGGACTGGTCGATTCCGACAAGCTGGAGACGCCGCTTTTCACCCCGTCGACCAAGGCGGACCTGGGCGCTCACGACGAAAACATCACCGTGGCCGACGCAAGGTCACGCATCGGCGACGGCCTGCTCAAGAAGATCCAGGAGCTATCCCTGGCCATCTATTCGCGTGGCCGCGACCTGGCCGCTCAGCGCGGGATCATCATCGCCGACACCAAATTCGAATTCGGCCTGAACGAAAAGGACATCCTGCTCATCGACGAAGTGCTGACCCCGGATTCCTCCCGGTTCTGGCCAGCGGACAAGTACGTCCCGGGCCAGGCGCAGCCGAGCTTCGACAAACAGTACCTGCGCGACTGGCTGAGCGGGACGGGCTGGGACAAGACCCCGCCGCCCCCGGCACTGCCTGCCGAGGTCATCGCCGAAACACAGAAAAAATACCTCGAAGCGTACGAACTGCTGACGGGTTCCCCCTTGCAATTGCCGTAAGGCACAAACTACCGGAGACAATCCATGCTCGTTCAAGGGAAAAAAGCCCTGATTTTCGGCGTGGCCAACGACAAGAGCATCGCCTACGCCATTGCCAAAGAGCTAAAAGACAATGGCGCGTCCATCGCTCTGAGCTATGCGGGCGAGGCGCTCAAGAAACGGGTCGAGCCCATCCATGAGGAGCTTGGCAGCGATTTCCTGTTCCAGTGCGACGTGGCCGACGATGCGGCCATCGCCGAATCCGCGGAACTGGTGAAGGAGAAGTGGGGCAATTTCGACATCCTCGTCCATTCCGTGGCCTTCGCCAACCGCGATGACCTCAAAGGCCGCTATGTGGACACCTCCCGCGAGGGCTTCCACTTGGCTCTGGACATCTCGGCCTACTCACTGGTGGCCATCAGCAAGGCTTACGAGAGCCTCCTGAACGACAACGCCTCCATCATGGCCATGACCTACTACGGCGCGGAAAAGGTCATCACCCATTACAACGTCATGGGTGTGGCCAAGGCGGCGCTGGAGTGCAGCGTGCGTTACCTGGCCATGGACCTTGGCGAGCGCGGCATCCGCGTCAACGCCATCAGCGCGGGCCCGCTCAAAACCCTGGCCTCGTCGGGCATATCGGGTTTCAAGACCATCCTGTCCACTATCGAAGAACGCGCCCCGCTGCGCCGCAACATCATCCAGGAAGACGTAGGCAAGACCGGCCTCTTCCTGGCCTCGGACCTGTCCCGCGCCATCACCGGCGAGGTCATCTACGTGGACTCTGGTTACAACATCATGGGCATCTGAGGCCCTTGCAGCCAACTACCTACATTGAACCCCTTCCCGCGAAGGGGTTTTTTGTTGGTTTCCGTTTCACTCTTTGAGTCGTCCGCCGCATGTTATCGCCATTCACGTTTCGAAATGCGTGGTGCTAAGAAAGATGAAGATGGATTCCCGCCTTCGCGGGAATGACGTGGAGGCATGCGGGAATGACATAGCGTGGTGCGGGGGTGAGATGAAGATGGATTCCCGCCTTCGCGGGAATGACATGGAGGCATGCGGGAATGACATAGCGTTTTGCGGGAATCCATCTTCCAGCAGCGAGTGATACCGAACCCCACCAGCGCCTCGAGGCCCGTTGTCGGCATGGCCCTCGGCCCCGTCGGCTGTCTGACTGAGCCAGGCATCGTTTGTTGAATCGTTGCCTGACGGACTGTCCGGATTCATCGCCCTGCACGCAACGATTCAACTCTACGAGGCCCGCGAAGGAGTTCCGGCGGGGCTGAGGGACATGTCGGCAGCGGGCCGCGGGCCGTAAACGCATCTCAAATCTAAAGAGGAAAATGGATCCCCGCCTGCGCGGGGATGACTAGATAAAGAAACAGATTGAAATCCAGATTCACAATGGATCCCCGCCTGCGCGGGGATGACTCTGTGGTAGGCGGTACGCACACGAATAGATCGACGGCTTGCCACTTACCATGTCATCATTTCCTCCTACAACTTGCCGCACGCTTAAACATGCTTATTTCCAGAAAGTTCCACCTCACCACAAACCGGAGGCCCTCCTCATGGAAAAAATACACGCCGTCTGCCCAAGCTGCCAGACCGTCAACGCCGTGCTCACCGAGCGCCTGCGCCAGCACCCGGTTTGCGCCAAGTGCGCGACTCCCCTGCTGCCCGCCAATCCCGTGGATCTCACCGACCAGACCTTCGAGCGCTTCACAACCCGCTCCACCCTGCCCGTGCTCGTCGATTTCTGGGCTCCGTGGTGCGGACCGTGCAAGATGATGGCACCGGCTTTTGCCCAGGCTGCGGCCGCCCTGCATGGGCAGGTGATCCTGGCCAAGATGGACACCGAGGCCCAGCGGGCCGTGCCGTCCCGGTTCAACATCCAGTCCGTGCCGAGCCTGGTCCTTTTCCGCCAAGGCCGGGAGATCGCACGCACTGCCGGAGCCATGCCCGCAGGCCAGATCCAGGCCTGGGTGAAAGGGCAACTCTAACCACACCACCTGCCGCAAACCACGTCCACTCAACGGGCGCAAGTGAATTGAACGGAGGCAGCCTATCGCAGCAACAAACCTTCGATTTTGGAAAAATGACTGTCCCGCGTGAACAGCGGAAGCCCATGCTGAAAGGCCGCCGCTGCGATCCAGACGTCGTTGGTGGGAATGGGCGTCCCGCTGCGGCGGAGTTGATCGAGAACGGCGCAATAATGCTGGGCCGTGTACTCATCGACGGGGTACAGGGCCACTCGGGGAGAATCGAGAAATATCCCGAGCTGCCTTTTGTTTTCCTCTTCCCGCGCCCCCCCTTTGAATCCGGAAAAGAGTTCTCCCATGGAGATGACGCTCAGGCCGATGTGTTCCGCCTGCCGCAATACGCCGACAATGTCCTGGTCACCGCGCAGGGCGCCGGAATAGATATTGGTGTCGATGAGGATTCTGTTCATGTCCAGAGTTCCTCGTCGATCTGCCGCTCTGCGTCGATCCTGCCCTGGATGGCGGCATGCTCCTCAACGCTCCAAGTTCCAAAAAGGCCGTCCAAATCGTGCCATTCCCGAGAAAATCGCTTTTCCTTGCCCACCCCGACCTGTTTGCGCAGGACATCCAGCACGAAATTATTGACACTTTTTTGATCGTTCTTGGCAGCATTCTTGATGAGTTTCCCCAAATCCTCATCCACGCCGCGAATACTTAATGTCTTCATCGATGCCTCCTTTTATGACTTCATAGTGCATTCAAAATATGCTTTCAACGTGCAAATTGTCAACGGCAAGGCAAATCGGTCCCGGAGGCTTTCGTAAATTCAAAACTGGAATTTCCGGCAATTTTTCCCTTGCCAAACCAAGTGCTCTGACATAGAGACTTTTTTCTCGAACGCGGAGAGGTGGCCGAGTCTGGTTTAAGGCGCACGCCTGGAAAGTGTGTGTACCTCAACGGGTACCGGAGGTTCGAATCCTCTCCTCTCCGCCATTTTTGAAAATTTAAAGGGAAGCCGGGTGGCGTAAACGCTGCCAACCCCGTCAGGTCCGAAAGGAAGCAGCGGTAACAGTTGTTTCCGGGTACCCGGCTTCCCTGGCAGGGGCGAAAATTTCGCTCCTGCCTTTTTTTTTATGCTTGGGCTAAGTTCGGCGCGCAGCCCTTCCCCATGCGCGGCCTGTAATTATATTTACTGATAGCGCGCATTACAGTACCAGTTTCCTTCCCGCATCCATCTCGTTTGCGGAATCAAACTCATCAAGGAGGACTTGTGACAAAATTCTCATTCCTGGGAGCCATCATTCTCAGCCTGGGCCTCATCCTGCTGACCATGCCCGACCTAGCCGACGCCAAACGCATGGGCGGCGGCGGCTCCTTCGGGAGCAAGCCGTCCTATTCCAAACCCGCAGCGCCCGCCTCCTCGCCCGCGCAGCAGGCCGCTCCCGGCGCTGCCCCCATGGGCGCACGCGGCGGCATGCTTGGCGGCATGCTTGGCGGCATGCTCATGGGTGGACTGCTTGGTTCCCTCTTTTTTGGAGGAGCGTTTTCCGGAATCGGCATGATGGACATGCTGCTCATTGGTGGCGGCCTCTTCCTGCTGTTCCGCTTTATGCGCAGCAGACAGCCTGCCGCGCAAACCGCCGGAGGACCTTCCCAAACAACTGAAATGAATCGCGGAGCCTGGGACAACCTGCGCACCGCACAGCAGCATACATCAAGTTCGGCCCCGGATTACCCGGCAGGCTTTGACGCCAAGGACTTTCTGGGCGGCGCCAAGGCTGCATACACCCGCCTGCAGGGAGCCTGGGACGCCCGCGACATGGACGATCTGCGCCAGTTCACCTCTGCAGAGGTTTTCGCCGAACTCCAGTCCCAGACTGAAGGGGACCCCGGTCCCAGCAAGACGGAAATCCTGTTCCTGGAAGCCTCTCTGCTGGAAGTCAAGACTGTCGGCAACCAGACCATCGCCACGGTCCTTTTCGACTCCATGCTGCGCGAGGATTCCGCCTCGGCCCCGGCCGAACAGGTCCGCGAGGCGTGGCATTTCAGCCGCTACGAATCCGATGGCGGAAGCCACTGGGTAGTGGAAGGCATCCAGCAGCTGGAAAAATGACCGGTTCGGACCTGAACCGCGAAGACAACATACCCTGCCCGATCTGCGACAAACCGGCGCAGATCGTAGGCAGGTGAGCCGTGGCGCGCATCTCCTGCAGGTACTGCGGGAGCAACGTATCGGCCAGCGCTCACAAGGACGCCGTAGAGGCATATAAAGAAGGCCTGTGCTCCGGAAACGTGTTGTTCCCGGAAGCGCCCTAGAACGCAAACTTCATTTGACAAGGAATCCGTGCATGAAAAGAATCCTGTTCCTGACGCTGCTCTTTTGCACCGTTGCGGCCAGCGCGCCGGCCGCTGCGCCGGAGGCGGCGCTGCAGGCGCTTATGCTTGGCAATGAAAAATATGCCCTGCAGCAAAGCCTGGAGCCCGCCACCCTGGCCATTGTCGTTGCTGACCCGGCCATTGAAGTTCCGTTGGCCGACCTTTTCGGTCTGCCCGAATCGCGGCTGGCCGTGATCAGGCCCGAGGGGACCTTTGGCCCCGAAACCAGCCTCGCAGTACAGGACTCCGACCTGACCGCGCCGCTGGTCGTCATCCTCGGCCAGGACCAGGATGCTGTTTGGGCGGTCTATGCCAACATCGTGCAAGCCTCTCCGGACCTGATCCACGCTGTTTTAAAGGGCCGGGTTTCGGCTCAGGGCGCGGTAGTGGACTCCGATGGCATGGTCACTGTCCTTGGCGCGCACCCCGAATTGCAGACCCTGGTCGGCCAGTACCTGCTCGGTGCACCCGCCCCGGCCGAGCCTGAAGCTGCGGCTGACGCTCCCGCCGAAGCTCCGGCTGAAGCGGTTACTGAAGCCCCGGCCGAAGCTGCCGAGGAGACGGTAGCCGAAGAACAGGCGGCAGTGCAGCCAGCAGATGATGAGGCCAATGCGCAGGAAGCGGCAACAGAGGAAAGCGCGGCCCAGCCTGAAAACGCCGCTGCGCCCGCCGAAGCCACTCCCGCTGCCGAAGCCAAGGACGCTCAGTCCTCCGGCGGCGGTTCCGGCGTCCTGATCGCCATTCTTTTCATCGCGGCCCTGGTGGGCACCATCGTGTACATGGAAAAGACCGTACTCAAATCCTGATCGCTGAGCTTGCCTGTTTTCAAACGGCGTGCGGACCTGTCCGCGCGCCGTTTTTTTATTGATGATTCCCGCTGTTTGCTCCCTTTGAAAAAGTAGCTTTCGATCAGAAGAATCCTTGAAATATCCCTGCGGGTGGAATAAATTTGAGAATCTTTTCCCAAGCAGCGGCACCCCATGCGCTCGCGGCAAAGCTGCTCATCACAAACTTTTAATCAGGGGTTCAACATGCACATCCAACGTCTAATCCTGACTTTCCTGCTTGTTTTCGCACCGATTGTGGTCATGGCATCTTCTTCCGAGGTCCATCCAGTCAGTCCCGAAAAAAGCCTCCAGATGCTCACCGAGGGCAACCTGCGCTTTGCCCTCGGCCAATCGACCCACCCCAACATCAGTTTCTCCCGCCGCCTGCTGACCACCACCGAAGGTCAGGTGCCCTTTGCCACGATCATCGGCTGTTCCGATTCACGAGTCCCGGTGGAAATCCTTTTCGACCAGGGCGTGGGCGATCTTTTTGTGGTCAAGGTTGCGGGCAACGTGGCCGACACGGACGAAATCGGATCCGCCGAATACGGCGTGGACCACCTCGGCACCCCGGTGCTCATGGTACTGGGGCACACCTATTGCGGCGCGGTCACGGCCGTGGCCACGGGGGCCGAGGTGCACGGTAGCATCCCCGCGCTGGTGGACAATATCGTCCCGGCGGTGGAAAAGGCGCGGCACGAACATCCCGATGCGGAGGAGTCCGATCTGATCGCCCTGGCCACGGAAGCCAATGTCTGGCAAGCCATCGATGACATCCTGACCAAAAGTCAGGCCATTGCCGACCGGGCCAAGGACGGCCGGGTCGTGGTGGTCGGAGGCATGTACAACATCCTCACCGGCAAGGTGGACATCCTGGGCACTCACCCGGATCAGACCGAACTTCTTGGTGGCGTGACTCCGCCCGCACACGGGGCAATGCATGAGCAAATGCATGCTGACCCTGCACACGCCGAAAAAACCTCCGACACGGACCATGCGACTCCGGCAGTCGCAAAGGCCGGAGAGCACGAACAGACCACGGAAGTTCACAAGGAAGAAGCGCCTTCTTCCGGCGGGTTCGGATTCTTCTCCTTCATCATCTTCATCCTGTTGCTCGTCGGAGCAGTCTTCGTGCTGGACAAGAAAGTGCTCAAGTCCGACCAGGACTAAAAGAAAAACCCGGCCCAGCCGGGTTTTCTTTTCCGGATGTCACTGCAAAATTGTCGCGAGAGGACCTGAAACTCATTCCCGAGAAGGGAGAAATCCATTTTTTTCATACAGTTAAAAAGACATGGACACTTCTTTAAGGGGAAGACGGCTTACTGCAGTGACATCGTTTCAGACGGTATGCCCATAGCGGCACCCATGAAATTTCTGGTCACGCTCTTGTTCGATCACCGCATATTGTGTAACAGTTCTTAAAAACACACCTCATGTCCTGCGGAGCACCCATGACTCGGGTTTTGACCATTTTTGCAATGTTCGTCTTTCTGATCCCCGGGTCAGTCCCGGCCCAGGAGCAAACCTTGTCCTGCGGCGTCGCCACGGGGTTTCCGCCGTATCAGTTCACCTTGGACGGCGAAGCGGCCGGGTTTGATGTCGACGTGGCGAGAGCGGTCTGCATCCGACTCGGAAAAGAAGCCATATTCGAACAGCGCAATTGGGACGATATCGTGAACATGCTGCTCTACGGGCGTATCGATCTGGTCGCGGGCATGGAGGTCAACGCCTTCCGTTTCGATTATTTCGAATTCTCGACACCCTATGCCAAACGCCATGACGTGGTCTTTGTGCCTGCGAACAGCACCGTCGCAGGGGTTGAAGATCTTTTTGGGCTCATCATCACCGGAGACAGGCATTCCTTTTTGGAGCTGCACTGGAAAGAACAAGGCATCTTTCAGAACATCCGCATCATGCAAACGGGAACCAAAGAGGAGTCCATGGCGCTTCTGGGCCAGGGCAGGACTGCGGCGGCCATTATGCCGCTTGAGGTGGGGTGGTATCTGGCGGCGCAGCAGGGCATCGACGTGCGGGTACTGGTCAATCCGGACCCGGGATCCGACGTGGCCATCGCGCTGCGCAAGGGACAGCCCGATCTGCTCCTAAAAATCAACGACGCCCTGCGGGACATGGAGGCCGAGGGGGAGCTGGACGCCTTGCAGCGCAAATGGTTCTGCAGCGAGAATGGGACCCTGCCCCAGTGAGCCCCCGTGGCCGGGGCCGCACCGGACTCAGTAATCGCGGGCGTTCAAGACCGTGATCTGGTCGTTGAGGGTCCAGAAGTCGTAGATGTAGCCGATCAGAAAAAAACCGCCAGTCAGCATGTAGAGCACCCCCGTGACCCACTTGCCCATGTACATGCGGTGCACTCCCAAAATCCCCAGAAAGGTCAACAGAATCCAGGCCAGGGAATAGTCGATGCGGCCACCCCTGAAGCGCAGCGAGGCCGTGCGCTCCATGGACGGGATGAGAAAAAGGTCGACGATCCAGCCGACTAGCAAAAGGCCCAGAGTGAAAAAATAGATCGTCCCGGATATGGGCCGCCCGTAGTAAAAACGATGCGCCCCCGTGAACCCGAAAATCCAGAGCAGGTAGCCCATGAACCTGCTGTGCGTCTCTACCGTACGTTCTTCCCACATAACATCCTCGATTTCATTTGAATTGCGCCCAAAAGCATGCCTGCGGTTGTTGTACACACCGGCCAGCACCCTGCCCACCATCTGTTCGACTTGTTGACCTTTTTCGTTCAAAAAGCAATGATCCCGGCAACTCGGAGCAACAAGGAAACACCATCCCATGATCAATACAGACCGAATGACCACGACATTTCTCGACCTTCTGCGCATCGACAGCCCCTCGGGCCGTGAAAAGCTCGTGGCCGACCACCTGTGCGCCCTGCTCTCCGGCCGCGGCTATGACATCCACGTGGACAACGCCGGCTCATTTTTCGGAGGCGACACGGGTAACGTCATCGTCCGCGTGCCCGCCACTGGTCCCGGTGAGGCCGTGGCCTTCTGCGCGCACATGGATTGCGTTGAGCCCTGCCAGGGCGTCGAACCCGTGGTGGCCGACGGAATCGTCCGCTCCGCCGGGAGCACGGTCCTGGGCGGCGACGACAAAGCGGGCATCAGCACCATTCTGGAGGCCCTGTTCCACCTGGAGGAAGACAAGGTCCCACACCCGGAACTGTTCCTGATCTTCACGGTCTGCGAGGAATCCGGCATGATCGGGGCCAAGCACCTGGACCTGTCGCGGATCAAGGCCAAAGAGGTTGTGGTCATGGATTCTAGCGGGGATGTGGGCACCATCATTGTCCGCGCGCCGTCCAAGGCAGGCCTGTCCATCACCTTCCACGGCCGCTCGGCCCATGCGGGCATCGAACCGGAAAAGGGCGTGAGCGCCATCCAGATGGCCGCCAAGGCCGTGAGCCGCATGAAACTTCTGCGCATCGACGAGGAGACCGTGGCCAACCTCGGACGCATCGAGGGCGGCGGCCAGACCAACATCGTCCCGGACTCCGTCACCCTGACCGGCGAAGCCAGGTCGCAGAGCGACGCCAAGCTCATGGCGCAGATCGAGCACATGCGCCTGTGCTGCGTGGAGGCGTGCCGGGAACTGGGCGGAAACTTCGATTTCAGCCACGAAATCTCCTATCCGGCCATGGATGTCCCTGCCCACAGCATGCTCCTGCACCGCGCCCTGCACGCCTGCAACGACCTGGGCCTGACCGCCGCGGTCAAGGGCACGGGCGGCGGCAGCGACGCCAACATATTTTCCGGCAAGGGCCTGTCCTGCATCAATCTGGGCATTGGCATGAGCCGCGTGCACACCACGGATGAATTCATCCGCATCGAGGACATGGTAAAAGCAGTACAACTCACGGCGGCGCTGATGCAGAGGTAGGAGCCTGGGAGGATCCGAGCCCTACGGCCCGCGGCCCCCTGTCGGCATGGCCCTCGGCCCCGCCGGAACTCCTTCACCGGCCTCGTAGAGTTGAATCGCAGCCTGCAGGACGGGCAATCCGGACAGCGCGGCAGGCTGCGATTCAACAAACGATGCCTGGCTCAGTCAAACAGCCGACGAGGCCGAGGGCCATGCCGACAGCGAGCCTTGAGGCACTGGCGGGGGGCACCATTCTCGCGGCCGGATGCAGGAAGATGGATTCATACGCAAACAGGCGACCCTCGGGCCGCCTGTTTCATTTTTGCGGAACCTTTCGATTCCGCCTAGCCGAGCTTCTTCGCCAATAGCTGATTGACCAGCCCCGGATTGGCCTTGCCTTTTGATTTCTTCATGACCTGGCCGACAAAGAAGCCGGTCAGCTTCTTGTCTCCGCCCTTGTAGCGTTCCACTTCGGACGGATTCTCGGCCAAAACCTCGTCGACCAGGCCCTCAATGGCCGAAGTGTCTGAAATCTGTACCAGCCCCTTATCCTTGACGTAGGCTTCCGGGTCGCCGCCGGTCTCGAAAAGCTCCTTGAACACGTTCTTGGCGATGGTGCCGCTGATGAGCCCGTCATCGACCAGCTTGACCAGCCGGGCCAGATCCTCCGGCCGGAGCTTGCATCCATCCAGCATCACGCCGCGATCGTTCAATTCGCGCATGACCTCGCCCATGACCCAGTTCGAGATCTTCTTGGGCTCGCTGTAAGTCGCAAGCGCGGTCTCAAAATAGTCGGCCACCTCCTTCTCTGCCGTCAGGACGAGGGCGTCGTACCCGGGCAGCCCGAGCTCCTCCTGAAAACGGCGGCAACGGGCCTCTGGCAGCTCCGGCAGCTCCGCACGCCATTTCTCCATCCAGTCTTCCTCGATGATCAGGGGCAGGAGATCGGGGTCCGGAAAATAGCGGTAATCATGGGCCTCTTCCTTGCCACGCATGGAGCGGGTCACGCCCTTGGCCACGTCGAAGAGGCGGGTCTCCTGCACGACCTTTTCCCCGTCCTCCACCAGATCGATCTGCCGCTCCACCTCGTACTCGATGGCGCGCTGGATGTTACGGAAGGAATTCATGTTCTTCAGCTCCGCGCGGGTGCCGAACTCCTCCTGCCCGCGCGGGCGGATGGAGACGTTGGCGTCGCAGCGGAAACTGCCCTCCTCCAGGTTGCCGTCGCAGATGCCGAGGTACACCAGGATGGCGCGCAGACTCTTCAGATAGGCCACGGCCTCCTCGGCGGAGCGCATGTCCGGTTCGCTGACGATCTCGATGAGCGGCACTCCGGCGCGGTTCAGGTCCACGTAGGAGGCGTTGTCCGTCGCGGAATGGATGTTTTTGCCCGCGTCGTTCTCCATGTGGATACGGGTGATGCCGATGCGCTTTTCACCCTTTACCGTATGAATGACGATGTGACCGTGCTCGGCCACGGGCAGCTCGAACTGCGAAATCTGGTAACCCATGGGCAGATCGGGGTAGAAATAGTTCTTGCGCGCGAACAGGGAGCGGCGGTTGACGGTGCAGTCCACGGCCATGGCCATCTTGACCGCGTATTCCACGGCCCTGGCGTTCAAAACCGGCAGCATGCCCGGCATGCCCGTACAGACCGGACAGGTGTTTTCGTTGGGACCAGCCCCGAACTGGGTCGAACAGGAGCAGAATATCTTGCTCCTGGTCCTCAGCTGGGCATGAACCTCAAGGCCGATGACCACTTCGTAATCACGCATAAGAACTCCTTCCCCGGTCAGCCCGCGACGGGCCCGGCGGCGTACAATTCCGGGTTAAGGGCCGGATCGTTATACATTTTGCACTGAAAATATACCTTGGGGCTCTTGGCGCCCAGGGCGTAATCGTCGATCAGCTCCAGGACGGACCGGGACAGGTCCCGGTGCTGGGCTTCGAGCAGGGCCAGCTTGGTCCGGCAACCTTCCAGGTGCCCCGCATCCACATCCTCACGCGCGGTCTGCTCGCGCATGTGAAAAATCTTGAGGCTCAAGATGGAAAGGCGATCCAGGGCCGCGCCCAGGGTCTCGGTGTTGAAGCGGCGCGACTCCTCGGACAGATCCTTCTGGGCGGCAAAGGTGGCGACGACGCGCACCAGCCAGGCGTCGACCTGCTCCATGAGGTCGTTGCGCTGCTGGTTGAGACCGTCGATCTCGCGCTTGCAGGCGGTGATGACGCCGTCATCGACATCCTTGCGCCGGGCCCTGTCCTCGACGTGCCAGAGCAGGAAATTCTTCAGGTGCTGGCGCAGCACAAGCTCCACCAATCCGTCATCCGGACCGGCCGCAATGTCCGCCGGAGGGGACTCTTCGTGCCAGCGGACGACGCTGTCCAGCTGCGCAGTCCAGGCCCCGCGCAAAAGGTTTTTCAGGGCCAAAGAATCAATAGTCTGCATTGTCGGTCCTTTTTTTGAGCAGAAGAAAAACGCGGCTCGGGGCTTGAAGGTGTCCGGCCAGAAACTCGGCCATCTCTCCCGCCCCGCAAAAAAGATCCAGGCGGGTGCCCTTGATGGCCCCGCCCCGGTCCTGGGCCAGCCCAAGAAAGGCCGTGGGGGTGCGCGCACCATCGTTACCCGGCAGCTCCGTTTCCACGGCCAGGATGCCGCCAAGGGGCAGAAAGGCTGAATCAGTAGCCATGCTGACCATCGGCGTCAACGTCCGGCCCATGGCTCCCAGCGGCCCGTCCTGCGCGAGGCGGAAAAAGACGTAGCTGGGGTTGGTGCTGAGCAGTTCGCGCACCTCGTGCGGATGCTCGTGCAGATAGGCCCGGATACGCTGCATGGACATCTCTTCGGCGGGGATCATCCCGCGACGGATCATGACCTTGCCCAAAGACACATACTCGTGCCCGTTCTTGCCCGCGTAGAGCACGTGGCGCATGGACCCGTCAGGCAGGCGCAAGCGGCCCGAGCCCTGGATCTGCAGGAAGAAGACATCGACCGGGTCGCGGGTCCAGGCGATGGGCGTTTCCGCCGCCAGGGCCCCACGGCCGTCGATTTCCTCCCGCGAGAAAAAGGGGACAATTTCCTGGCCGTCCAAACGGTAGGTCAGGCTCTGCCCTTTCCAACGCGGATGAAACGCGCCCAGGTCCGCCGTACGCAAACCCGCCGGGAGCCCGTACAGCGGCACGGGAAAACGCGGATCGGGCTCAAGGCTGCCGTCCATCTCAGGCTCGTAGTAGCCGGTCATGAGCGGGTCGGGCCGAACCTGCAGCCACACGAACTCACGGGCCAGAAGGCCGGGATCCGCCGCGAGCCGGGGAACAACCACCAGCAGATGCTCCAGGGAAGAAGCCAGATCCGCCCAGGTGGCTTGCGGGCCATCCGGGCCAAAGGCAACCTGATCCGCCGGGCGGGTGCGCACGTAGGCCAGGGAGTGTTCGATGGCGCCAAGCAGGGCGTCCTCGTCCCCGGTCGCTGCCGCCGCGACCCAGGCCGAAAGTTCCCGGCCGGGGTCGTGCGGTGCCAGCTGCGGTTTGTCGGGCGTCACCGCGCAGGCGGCCAGGAGCGTCAGGCACAGGGCGGCAAACAGTTTCTTCACAGCCCGCGGCCCTTGTCCGTGATGCGCGCATCAAAATATTTGCCCACCCCGTACTCCATGCGCCGGAAGAAGCGCTTGGGTTCGGGACCAATGATCTGCATCTCGGGATGCTTGACCTGCATGTCGAGAGCGATGTGCATCTCCTTGGTGCAGCCCGTGGAGAAAGTTGAATCCTTGCCGTGCCATTCAGCCGGGACCGATTCGCCCATCAATTCGAAGCTGGTCTCGATGTCGGCCACGGTCTGGAAGCGCCATACGTCGATGAAACCGCTGCGCTGAACCCGCTCCCACATGTACATCAGATCGTCCCCGTCCATTCCTTCCACGAAATGCTCGGCAGGGTTGATGATCAGGAGGTTGGCGTGCCTGGAGCGCAGATGGGAGACAAAGGTGTTGACCACGCCGAGGGCGACCTTGGTCTGCCCGGGGATGCTGCCGATGATGGCGCTGTAGAACATGACCTGCCGAGCCATGCCCCTGGCCAAGCGCATGTGCGCGATGATGGAGTCGGCCTGGGCCACGATCTGCGATTCGGTGATCTTGGTCACGCGCGGCGATTTTTCCTTGAAGCGGACCTGGTCCAGCCCGTCGCGGTCCCGGTACAGGCACATGATGTCGCGGGTGAAGAGGTGCGAATTCTTGATCAGGCGGCGATGGTGGGGGAAATCCTTGGCAATGATCAGATCTGCCTCCTTCCACGATCGGGCGAAGGTCACGCTGGAGCGCCACAGGTTGAGCCGTTCGCGGGTGCCGTCGGACACGACCAGCAGGGAATTTTCACGCTGGACGCGCAGCAGCTCATTCTTGCTCATGCGGCTGTTCTCAATGAACAGCGCCTCGCCCAGGGCGTCCTGCAGGGCGCTGTCGTGCTCCACGTCCCAGATCACGGGACTGTCCAGACAGTATCCCTCCTTCAACGCCAGAATGACCTTGTGTCCCAGGCGCAGAAGGACCCGAATGAAACGCAGGTCGAAGATGATTCCGCCGCTGCTGGCCGGCAGATAAAGGATCTTGAGCTTTTTCTGTCCGCTGTCCGGCCCCATGACCCTGGTCATGATGGCCGCGAATTCGGGCCAGCGGCGGCAGATGTCTGCGGAAAACGACGCGTCGGCGCGGACCGCGTCCGGTTTCTCCCAGATCTCCGATCGCAGGGACAGACGGCAGAGACGGGCCATTTCGAGCAGGTCCAGTTCCCAGCGCAGGTTCATGATCGACGTGCAGCCCAGGGTGGATTCGGGGCAGGCATAGAGGCACTGGTTCATCTCCGGACTGGTCATGAATTCGAGGGCGCGCTTGTTGGCCAAGCGTTTTTCCTCGCGCTGCGGATCGTGGACGCCGCTCATGGCCATGAAGATGGTCATGAGTTGCTTCAGAAACCGCGAAGGGATGAGAAACGGGGAATGCAGCACCTGCCGGACCTTGTGCCGGGACAGGGCGAAAATCTTGCGCCGGGTATAGCGGTCTTTGATGTTGATGCGCGCCAGGTGCACCAGCAGACGCCATTTCTCCCGGTACTCCTGACGCAGGGCCGAAGACAGGCGGGTGTGCAGCAGGTTTTCGAACATCTCGTCCGAGCAGGGCACGAAAACCTGGTCGTCGTCCACATCGACCATGAAGCGCAGTTGTTCCTGCTGGGCGTTTTCCACCGGGTTGACCGTGGGCTCGATATTGTTCTCGGTCATGAAATGCAGCAGCCAGGCGTCAAGATACGGGTCCCGCCCGTAACGCAGCTCGCGCACCGATGAAATATCCGGCAATTTGGACATCTGCTCTCCCGTCTGTGAGGGTCAAAGGATTCGTGTTCACTGAACGCTTAAAAAGGGCCGCGCACGTACAGGCCGCCGGTAAATTGGCCCGGAAACACTTCCCGGTCAAGCTCCGGCTCATCAAAATGCCCGGGATGCATGGCCATCCCGCATATTCCTGCGTCCTTTTACGTCAAAAAGGCGCACGGGCATCGTACCCGTGCGCCTTAAAAGGGTTCTACCCAAGCGGGATCAGTTGCCGCCGCTGATCAAAAAGCCCTTGGTGGAGGGCCCGGTGGAGGCGGAGGTTCCGGCGATCTTGGACAGGTAGGTGTCGCCCAGGGTCTCGATGTGCGTGCCCACGTTCTCGAAATAGTTCATGTGGGCCTGCTCCTCCTCGATGATGGTCTCGAAGAGTTTGGCGCTGATGGCGTCGCCGTTGTCGCGACAGGTCAGCAGGAACTGGCTGTAGATGTCGATGGTGTCGTCTTCCAGGCCAGCGTCGTAGGGGTAGATGGAGCGCACGTCCTGGGCCTTTTTCAGGTCGCCCTCATAGGAGGTCGTGGGCTCGCCGCCCAGTTCCTTGACGCGCTCGGCGAACATCTCGGAGTGGCGCATCTCGTCGATGGCAATGAGCTTCATCTTGGCGGCCAACTCGCCGTAGTCCATGCTGTCCAGGCCATAATGCTGGTTCATGTATTGGGTAATGGCGAAAAGCTCCATGGCCCGGGCCTGGTTCAGTACATCGATGACGCGGCCCCTGCGTTCTTCCTTGGAAAGTCTGTCAATCATGGTTGTCTCCTGAAATATTTAAGATTCGTTGATTCAACAAAAGGTGCAAACCATATCTACCAAAGACTGGGGCCGCGGGGCAAGTCATTTCAAAACCAATTTCACCCTTTTCGACCCTGTGTGTCTGGGCGGTGCTCATCATGGACCGCGGGGCAAGTCATTTCAAATCCGATTTCACCTCCCCACCCCCTTGAACCCCATACCCATCAGGAGTAAGCAACCAATCTTTCCCGCGCATCACGCGTAACGCATCACGCATTACGCTTTACGTATCACGCATCACGCTCAACGCACAGGGACTGCCCATGCTCGTTTACGCCAAACTCGTCGGATCTGTCTTTTTCTGGGGCGCGACCTGGATCTCCGGACGCGTTCTGGCCCAGGACATGGGACCGTTCTCCGCCGCCCTGCTACGCTTCGTGACGGCTTCGGCCTTTCTTTTCCTGTGGTCCTGGCACGCGGGGCACGGCTTTCCGCGTTTACCCAAAAAAGAGATTCTACCCGTGGCCTTTCTGGGCCTGACCGGCATCTTCCTCTACAATGCCTTCTTCTTCACCGGCCTGCAGACCGTGCCGGCCGGGCGGGCGGCGCTGATCATCGCCTCCGTACCCGTGGTCATCGGAATCATGTCGGCCCTGTTCATGGGCGAAAAACTCACCCCCGGTAAAATACTGGGCACCCTGCTGTCCCTGACCGGGGCCAGCGTCGTCCTCTCCGGCGGAAATCCCCTGGACCTCTTTGACGGCGGCCTCTCACGCGGGGATCTCATGATCCTCGGCTGCGTCGTCGCCTGGACCGCCTATTCCCTGGCCGGGAGCCGGGTCATGCGCAGGCTCGACCCGCTTCTTACCGTGACCTGGTCCTGCCTGCTCGGCACCCTCATGCTCATCGTCCCGGCCCTGACTCACGGGCTGACGGAAGATATCGCCCGCGCCAGCCTGGTGGACTGGGGCAACATCCTCTTCCTGGGCGTCATCGCCACGGGTGTGGCCTTCACCTGGTACTACGCCGGAATCCGGGCCATCGGCCCGGCCAGGGCCGGGATCTTCATCAACCTGGTCCCGGTCTTCGCCATCGCCATGGGCTACGTCATTCTGGACGAACCCGTGACGTCATCGCTACTCTACGGCGGGGCCATGGTCATCTCCGGGGTGTATTTGGCTAATCGGCCTTCTTCTTTCTGAAGCGAAAGGGCGGAGGTTCGAGATTTTTTATAGGTCCTATAGGTCGCATAGGTCATATAGGACCTATTTTTTTCCCCAGAGCTAAATTAAACATTGCCAGAATCCTGCAAGGTGTTTTAAAAGATTCCAATTTCTGCAGGCCGTTACACCGGATACTCTGCTCTTCACAAACCTCTCTACCTGCAGCCCGCTCCACGCATATTCAACGAGGAGGGTGGCCATGCATCGTTCTTTCTGTGTCGTCGCGTTTTCCCTGATCTTCTTCTGCATGCCTTGGGTTGCTTCCCGGGCCCTGGCCACAGAGCCCGCCGCTGGCGAGGCCCTTATCCTGCCGGACATGAACGGACAGCGCCTGGCATCGCGCCGCCCGCTCATCACCGCACCCATCCCTCCCGGTGCGGCCACCTTGCGCATGAGCCTGGATGATGTTGACGTCACCCCCCTGGCCGTCATCACCGAGACAACCGTAAGCTACACGCCTGAATTTGATCTCGATTACGGCTCGCACACCGTCATGGTCGAGGCGCTGGATCAGGGCGGACAGCCCCTGCCCGATTCGCGATGGCACTTTTCCATTCCCCAGTCCGACACCTGGGACCGGGCCAGCGCTTCATTCCAGCTGGACACGAATCTGGTCGGCAAGCTCGGGGAGCATCCCGGCAACACCTCTCCCGACTGGCAGGCCCAGACCTCGGGCACGCTGTCCTCGGAACTGGAGAAAGGAAAATTCCGGGTCACCCTCGACGCCAACGGCTGGTTCGTGGACGACAGTGACAACTACGGGGGCCAGGACAAATTCAGCCTCAACACCTACCTGCTCAAGCTGGCCTATGACGAGCAGAGCCTGTCCCTGGGCGATGTGAGCGTCGAGACCACGGAGCTTGCCGGAGGGTCGCTGGCCAGACGCGGCGGGCTGCTGGAACTGAACGCGCAAGAGACTTCCTTGCAGGGCTTCGTGCTGCGCAGCAATACCGTGGCCGATTTCGACCACCTGCTCCCGGTGGAGGATTCCAATCAGCGTTTCACCGGAATGACCCTGACCCAGGGCCTTTACCCGGAAAAAGACGTCCAGCTCAAAGCCACCGCCGTAACCGGGCAAAGCGGCGCGGACGATAACGTGGGTGGCGCGAACCTGGTTCCGGAAACAAAGGGACAAATCTACAGCGTGGCCCTTTCCGGTACCATCGTGGACGAACTTCTGCTCGGCGAGGTCGAGTACGCCCGCAGTTCCTTCAACCAGGACACGCAAGGGCCCTACGGCACAAAACATGGCCAGGCCTGGCGCAGCAAACTTTCCGGCCGACACGACACCCTTGACTACGGCGGCGGCTATTCCTTTCGGGACAAATATTTCCAAAGCATCATAAGTCCAGGAGCCATCAACAACCGCAAGGAATACAGCCTGCACGCCTCCAAGACCTTCGAGGAATCAAGCCTGTCCTTCAACGGCATGCACAGTTACGACAATGTCGAAAAACTTGAAAACATCCCAACGGTGCGCAGCACGGGCCTGGACCTGGGCTACACATTAAACAAGGCCGACTGGCCCTTTCTCTTCGCCAACGCCAACCTCAGCTGGCAGCGAAGCGGCCACGAGCCCGACGGTTTTTCGGGCATCGACAACCAGTCGCGCATCCTCTCCGTCGGACTGTCCCTGGCGAGGGAAACCTGGAGCGTCGTACCCAGCTACGTATTCACGTCCTTTGACGACAAGTCGGGTGCGGGCCTGGACAGCCTCTCGCACCAGATACTCTTGTCCCTGGGCTGGCAACCCCTCCCCGAACTGTCCTTCAATCCCGCAGTGACCTACGCCCGAACCGAGACGGACCCCGGCAGTCTGGTCACCGAAGACTGGCTGGCCATCCTGTCCACCACCTGGCTGATCACGGACTCCCAGAACCTCAATCTGACCCTGTCCGGCCTTGATTCACGGACTAACGACGATTCCATGCACGTGTCCGTCTTCAACGGACAGGCGCAGTACAACTGGATTTTGGGCGCGAATTTTCTGGAAAGCGTGACCAAGACCGTGGGTCTGAGCGGACAGTATTCACGGACCAAGGACCATGTCGGCAACACGGACAATGATGAGTATATAGCCTTTCTTTCCCTGAACTTCAGCATCCCGGTCGCGTGGCCTTAAGCGAGGAAACAGCAATGAACACCACTCTGCGGCTCTCCCTTCGATATCTGCCAACGTATGGCTGTCTGGTCTGCATGGCCCTGCTTCTCCTGGCTCCAACCATGGCCCAGGCCGCCCCGAACATCACCGCTATGCCACGCATGGCCAATATCTCTCCCGGCACGCAAAGCCCGGTGCAGTTGATGTACACGGTCCTGGAGTCCATACCGAACACCTCCTACATCGCCACCTCGACTCAAGGGGAGTTCTCCACCCCCAGCGGCGACCCCCTCGGCACCGTGCAGCGCACAGTCAGCATCAATGTCGTCAACTCGCGGGGCGTGGGCACGGAGCTCCTGGTGGTCCCGGCCAGGGTCATCGCCGCAGCCATGAAGGCCGACGTAGGGCAGATCATCTTCACCCGGACCTTCGACCCCAGCCGAGCGGACATTCCCGAGGGGACCTTGGAAACAACCCTGCAAATAGTACCCTCACCCGCCGGAGAATTCGCCATCATCGGCCTGCGCCTGGAGTTCAACCAACCCGCACCGGGCGATGCCCCGCGCCCCCATTCCGGAGAACGCATCACCGTGCCGCGCAACACCAAGGGTCTGCGGGCAGCGGCCATCATCACCTACAACGGCCACGGCATGCTGCGCGGTCGATGGGTCGCCGACGGGCAGATCCTGGGCTTCGTGACCAAACAGCTCCTGCCCGGCATGCGCGAGGCCATCATCGCAAGCCCCGCAGTGCCCGCCTTCCCGACGTACGCCACGGGCCTGCACAGCGTGCGTTTCGAAATACTGGACCCGCCCCCCGCCTTCGACCTGCCTTCCATTCAGTACTTCGTCACGGCCGAGGAACGGATTCCCAATCTTCCCGCCGTGACCCTGCAAGCGCCCCCGGACAGGGACCACCTGCCTCTGTCATCGGAATCGCCGCCGGTCTTCTCCTGGAACCCGGCGCACACGGACGCGACCTACCTCTTCCGCCTCTTCACTCTGGAGCCCGAGGCCATGACCCGGCCCCTGATCGAACTGGACACCTCCGCACCCGTGCTCTCGGCCCGTACCGGGCGCAACTATTACATGCTGTCGCTCTTCGACCTGGGCAAGCTGGTCACCAACTCGCCCCACGCCTGGCAGGTCCAGGCCCTGGTGGACGGCAGACCCGTGGCGGCCAGCGAATATCGTGTCGTCATCTTTTCCGGGGCCGCATCGGAACTCGAGCTGACGGTCCCGCTGCGCGACCAGGGGGTTTCCGGGAAATAGTGCTTTTGCCTTGGAACCGGCTTTTGACCGGTTCCAGACTCTGGGTGGCTTGTGACGAAGCATTGGTGAACTTCTATCCCGTAAAGCCGGGACAGCGGCGCAGTGAAGCCGCAAGGGGATAAACAGGACCGGTACTGCTCAGCTGAAAAATGAAACAATTTTCAAATAGCAACAGGAGCGCCCCATGCGTAGACTCGCCATGTTCTCCGCCATCGTGATTTGCATACTCTGGACTGCCCCACAGTCCCATTCCGACCAGCTTAAAACCGGGATCATGAAGTCCTCACCGTCGCCAAACCAGATTACCAGCACACCAAAGCCGACACCGCAAGTCCCGGACGTCAAAACCGCCCCGGGAGTGACAGCACCAGTCCCGACAAAGCAAGGCATCACCGCCCACTTGGGACAAAAAGCAACCATCGCGGTCAAAAGCCCGGTCCAGGGCACGCAGCATCCGGCCGGCAAGCCCCTGGGCATCGTCTGGGACAGAAGCACCATCCCCGCTGCCGCCACGGTGAACATTCTCCTAGTGGACAAGCCCGGCGGCACGGCCAAGGCGACCATCAAAGCCGGCGCTCCCAACACGGGCAGCTTCACTTCCTGGATTGCCCCGCAGCAATACACCGCGGCCGGCAATTCCTGGGCGATTCGCATCGAAACTGCTGACAGCAAGGCCAGCGGGCACTCCGGGGTGTTCTCCTTTCAGCCAGCCGCACCACCGATGGTGGGCGCCCAGAAGACATTTGATCGGTCTGCCATTAAAATACAAATAAAGCAGACGCTCGAAAGGAAAATGAATCAAATCGTCGCGATTCATCAGTTCAATCCCTCCACTGAAACCCGTTTGAAAATATGCCAGCAGCAGAGCAAGAGTTTCTCCGATACCCTTGTTCAATGCCTGACAACGAACAGCGATCCTGTGAATCCACCTCCAGGAAGCCCGCTGGACTCCTTCAACAAGCTCACAAATGCACAACTGGCGCAGAAGTGCCCTGATTCTCTCCAGCAGTGTCTCGACAAGGTCCTAGATGAGCATGTCGCCTGGTGCAAAGCCAATGCTTGCAAGAGTCAGTCCGAAGCCTTGACCGCCATAGAGGCTGAATGTTCCCAAATTGAAGCGCTTCTAAGCCAGCCACCGTCGTTAAAGAAAAATACTCCTCCGTGTCCGGTGCTGTACCAGAACTATCTAAAGGCTAGAGAAGCTGTGGATAACTTTGAATGCAATATAATTATCATGGGTTCATTTGCCTGCATACCGTCCATTTCACATTTGATGGAAGCCGAGAGAGACGCCCTAAAGAAGTTGGAGGATAACGGATGCCTCTAGCAAAACGGCAAAGAGGGTTGAGTACAAAGCTGGCTCCATCGTTTCTAACAATCAAAAAATTTCGATATTAAATAACTGTTAAATATATTACTATTTCGAGGAAAAACGAATTCTATTTCTATATTACATGAGTCGATTGATGTAATAAAATGAAGCACAATATATTTATAAATTCTTAATTAACCACAGCAAAATAATTTTTTATACTCGAGTTTGCCTGATCAGGTGAAACGATTTTTCCAATATCAAAAGGAGTGTCGGCCATGCGCAAACTCACCATGTTCTCCGCCATCATGATTTGCATGCTCTGGGCCTCACAGTCCCATTCCGACCAACTTAAAACCGGGATCATGAAGTCCTCGCCGTCGCCAAACCAGATTACCAGCACACCGAAGCCGACACCGCAAGTCCCGGGCATCAAAACCGCTCCCGGAGTGACCACGCCCGTCCCGACGAAACAAGGCATCACCGCCCCTATTGGAAAAAAGACAACCATCGCGGTCAAAAACCCGGTCCAAGGCACACGGCATCCGGCAGGCAAGCCCCTGACCATCATCTGGGACAGAAGCGCCATCGGCACCGCCGCCAAGGTGAACATCCTCCTGGTGGACAAGCCCGGCGGCACGGCTAAGGCGACCATCAAGGCGGGCGCCCCCAACACGGGCAGCTTCACTTCCTGGATTGCCCCGCAGCAATATACTGCGGCGGGCAACTCCTGGTCCGTCCGCATCGAAACTGCTGACAAAAAAGCCGTGGGACATTCCGGTGTTTTTTCGTTTGATCAGACCACAAAAAAAGGAATGCACATAAAACCTGACATGAAAGCGCAGAGCCGCTTGTCACCCATGGCAGTCGAACAAGAAAAGGTTTCACGGCAGGTCGGGATGGTGGTCTCTCCATCCATTGTTGAATCAAATAAAACCATTGACGTGAAAAAACACATGTCGACCGGCACGTCGGTCCTTTCCGCTGCCCAGCCTAATATAACAAATGCTTTAGAGGAAAAAAAGGCGGATTCGACGGCCCTATCTGCTGACCTTATCGTTTTTTCGGACTATACCATCCACTCCATCCGCACCGTTCCAGAAGATCCGCACACCCAGGAATGGGTCAATGTTTGGATTCAAGTCGAAAATAAATCTCAAAAGGACGCACATCTGCCTCTATACTACAAATTCAAACCCCTTGAGGGGCAGTCTGACGGGGGCAAAGTCCATGTTATCGCGCCTCTTGTTAAGGCCAAGGAGATCAAAGAATACAACAATGAATACTATTCTCTACTCCTCAAGGGCAAATACCTACTTTCGGTTGCAAAAGATGAATTATTGAGCAAAAACCTTGTTACCAGAACAGTGAATGTGAAATTGCCTGAGGATGTGAAAGTCCGTATTTCAAAACTTAAATTGGGCTCTACCGACACCGATTCGTCTAATGAGCCAATTATCATGACACCTAAGGCCGCCCGCAAAGAAATTAGAATAGAGGGTGGTGGTTTTACTTCTCAAAGCACCGTGCTCTATCAAAATGTGACAACCGGAGCGAATGTCTCTACATTCGACCCAGAAGAAATTCAAGGGCATAAAATTTGGGGCCATCTTCCCGTTTATGCTTGCAATGTGCCTGGCCGATATAAAATCTGGGTTAAAAATCCGGATGGAAGTGAAACAGATAAGTTTCAGTATGAAGTATTGACCCCCGGCCAATCACCGCAAATTGATTTTTGGAAACCCCATGTCATCACTGATTGGGACCGTTTACACATCGACACATGGTCAACATCTGTAATATTCTACGGAAAAGGTATTTCAAAAGAATGGAGCACCCATTGGGTTGAATCCAACTCTGTATCCAGTGATATGGAATTTATAAAAGATACTTATCATACTCAAGATGGCTACTATTATTTAAAACTCAGTACCCGCGTGGATAGCCCTCCCCAAGAGGGTGAAATTAAGATCTGGATTTACAACAAACACACAGACCCTGCAATTGACAACCGGAGCAGTGGCCAATGGTTCCGCATCCAGGTTAAGCATGAGCCTTTTGTGATCGCGCCGCCGATTGTCCAACTTCCTTCGGAAAAGCAAAAGATAGTCAAGGAGGATGTTGTGGTTACGATTAAAGATCCTCCGGGGGTCAGGGGGCTCAGCTATAAACTTGAATGGCGGCAACAACTCGGCGTTTTCTGGCAATCTATATCCATGCTCGAAAGCATTTCCAAGGAACCGTTCGATGTCCAAGTCACCCGGGTTATTCCGGCCGATCAATTCAAGGCCAGCGGAAACTACCAGTTACGGGTTTTGGTGGATGAATCCACAGAATGCATACGCCATATTGCGCCGGCGCCGGAGTGGAGTGAATGGCGGACGTTCGAAGTTGTCCGATAGGAGGGAATGGTGGTTGGGGTATGTGTCTCTGAGGAAAAGAACTGCTGCCGAAGACACGGAGATTCTCTGGAAATCCAAATTTTTTTTGAGATTGGAATTCCTATAAAATATATCAATCTATCTCAAGAAAAAACGGATTCTTTTTCTAATATTGCCTGGGTTAACTGATATATTTTATCGCTCGATATTTATTTTAATAATTTTATTAATTGTACTCTAAGATTCCTGATAATCCAGAGGAGTCGTTATGCGTTACGCTTCATTACTATTTGTCATCTTGTTCGGCCTATTGGTAACAACGCCAAAAGCTCAAGCCGACCAACTCAAGACCGGGATCATGAAGTCCGCGCCGTCGCCAAACCAGATTACCAGCACACCGAAGCCGACACCGCAAGTCCCGGACGTCAAAACCGCTCCCGGAGTGACAGCGCCCGTCCCGACGAAGCAAGGCATCACCGCCCCACTGGGACAAAAAGCAACCATCGCGGTCAAAAGCCCGGCCCAGGGCACGCAGCATCCGACCGGCAAGCCCCTGGGCATCGTCTGGGACAGAAGTACCATCCCCGCCGCCGCCACGGTGAACATCCTCTTGGTGGACAAGCCCGGCGGCACGCCCAAGGCGACCATCAAGGCGGGCGCTCCCAACACGGGCAGCTTCACCTCCTGGATTGCCCCGCAGCAATACACCGCGGCCGGCAACTCCTGGGCGATTCGCATCGAAACTGCTGACAGCAAGGCCAGCGGGCACTCCGGAACCTTCTCTTTTATCCAACAACCCGTGGCGGGGACAGGCGTCGTCCCCTCGGTCAAAAGCGGCGTTGCGGTCCAGGCACCCACAATAGCCGGGGAGGCGACAAATCTGGCTGTCACGAAAAACGCCGCTAGCAAGAGCACCCTCGCCGCCCAGACCCCAGGCATCGCTGCCGCCAAAGGCAGCCTGACTGCAACGCCTCAGACATCCTCGCTCAGCCAGGACCAGGGCTCGGCGACCCCACTTCTGAACGAACTCAAGCTGGGCAAGCGCAAGGACTTCTCCCGCGTGTCGCTGGCAGGGCTGGACCTAAGCAATCTCAATCTCGAACAGGTCAACTTCGAGGGAGCGGACCTCTCGGGGGCCGATATGACAGGAGCCGATCTGACAAGATGCGATTTCACAGGAGCCAATCTGATCCGGGCCAACCTGACTAAAGCCAACTGTCAAGGGGTCTCGTTCAAAAATGCCCAACTGGGCAGAGCAATTTTTATAAAAACGAGCATATTGAGCGCCGATTTTACCGGGGCAACGTGCAATGAAACATTATTCAAGTGGATGGATATCCTCGGCGATGGTAACGAAGGTTTTTCCAAAGCCAATCTTGAATCCGCTATATTCGAATATTGTAGCATAACATTTCATAACCTCAAAAATACAAACATGAAACATGTCGTAATAAACGGTGGAAATTTTCGATATATTGATTTTCGAGGAGCACAATTAGATGGAATTAGGATTTCTGGGAATCCAGAATTTCATGAGGTTGCGATCTCTATAAAATATATCAATCTATTTCAAGGAAAGACAGATTCTTTTCCCAATATTATCTGGGTTAACTGATATATTTATCGTTCGTTATATATTTTAATAATTTTATTAATCTTATTATAAGATTTCGATAAAACCAGAGGAGTCGTCATGCGTCACACTTCATTACTATTTATCATCTTGATCGGCCTATTGGTAACAACGCCAAAAGCTCAAGCCGACCAACTCAAGACCGGGATCATGAAGTCCGCGCCGTCGCCAAACCAGATTACCAGCACACCGAAGCCGACACCGCAAGTCCCGGCCGTCAAAACCGCTCCCGGAGTGACAGCGCCCATCCCGACGAAGCAGGGCATAATCGCACCCCTGGGGCAGAAGGCAACCATCGCGGTCAAAAGTCCAGCCTAGGGCACGCAGCATCCGGCCGGCAAGCCCCTGACCATCGTCTGGGACAGAAGCACCATCCCCGCCGCCGCCACGGTGAACATTCTCCTACTGGACAGGCCCGGCGGCACGGTCCAGACGGCCATCAAAACCGGTGCCGCAAATACGGGCAGCTTTATGTCATGGACCCCTTCACCGCAGTTCACTGTGCCTGGCAAATCATGGGTCGTGCGGGTCGAAACAATTGACAAAATGAGTCATGGACATTCCGGAGCGTTCAGCTTTGCAAAATCCGATACAGGCAGAACCGAAAGCGGCCTGCCACAGCAGAATAATCAAAGCCCATCGGCAATCAATATCACAGCACAGCATCCTGTGCAGAACAAAGTTTCTATTTCTGAGGATCTTGTCAAAAAAAAAAAAATGCGAACTCTTCTGGTATTAATATGGAGATAGTCGACATAATGCAATTACAGATCAATATGCTTAAAAGAGAACTTGAAATTGAAAGAGATGCAAGAAATATTTTAGAAAAATTAGTTGAAGATCATATTGAAATATTTGAATCACACGTTCATACTTATTCAGACACATTAAGCGTAAGAGTTAGTATGAGATCAAAAAGAAATTGGGAAAACGTTTCAGATGATCAGCTTATAATATATGTTGACCCTGACATAGAAAGACAAAAAGAACCTGCAAAAGACAAAAAAACTAGCTCTCCAAAATAAATTTAATTTATTTACAATTTAAATAATGAGTAAAATATACAAGTTTATAATATTTAATGATCTTTTAAAATTTATTAAAAATATTTATGTGCATTACTCATATTTTAAATTAAATTTGAAAAAAAAATGATAATCACTCTTAGCACAAAGATGAGTTACAGACGGATAATACGAGCCTAAAAGTACTGGAACAGCTCGTCTAGGTCGTTCAAACCGAAAGATGAGAATAGTCATGCTCTGAATCCTCGAACGGGAGCCGTCTAGAAAACCCTAATCAGCTGACAACCAGTCGCCCGTAACGAATAGGCTACTGACCATGACATTGTTAACAGATCATGCGAGGTAAACAATGAAAATGCGCCCTTGTTCTTTGTTCATCATGATCGCAATAATCTTCCTCTTCGATGTCCATGGCCTGGGAGCTGACTCCCTCATAAAACCTTTTCCCACAATCCAGCCCACACAGCCCCGAATCACGACTACACCGAAGACCGCGCCAACCTCTCCCGCCCCGGGCATGAACGTCATCCAGCCCCAGGCGTCCTTTCCCGAACTGACGTCCGTTGCCCCCGCCACCCTGCAGCAGGGGCAGAGCACGACCCTGAACCTGTCCGGCCGGAACCTGAGTAAGGACATGGTCCTGATCATGGGTCCGGGGGTGACCGTGGGCCCCATCCAGCAAGTCGGTGACAAAATACTGCTCGCCCCCGTTTCCGTGGCGGACACGGCCGCGCCCGGCGTGCGCACCATCAGCGTCCAGTACAAGGGCGTGACCAAGCAGGGCCAGGCTAGGCTGACCGTCACTGCTGTTCAGGCCGCCACGGTCATCCAGTCCATCACCCCCAATTCCATCGCACAAGGCGAGAGCAGGGAGCTGACCATCTCCGGCACGGGCCTTGAATTCGTGCGCCAGATGAACTTCGGACCCGGCCTTTCGGCCCAACTGCCGAAACCCAGCGGCGCGAACCTGCGCGTGACGGTCACGGCGGCTCCGGACGCCGCTCCCGGCCAACGGGCGGTGTCCTATTCCGACCGGATCGGCCAGCACACCTCAAGGCTCCCGTTCATGGTCACCATCAACCCCCAGCCCGAACCTCCGGGCAAGCCGGTACAACCGATTCAGACCAAGACACCGCTGGCCGCGCCGGTGATAATGACCATGACCCCCAACCAGTGGACACAGGGCGGGGAATACGAGGTCACGGTCCAGGGAGCCAACCTGTCTCAGGGCCTGGAAACGCGCTTCGCCAAGGGCATCGAGATCAAAAAACTAACCGTGACTTCGGCCGCCATGGCCCGCATGACGGTCCGCGTCGCTGATCAAGCTCCGCTTGGCAGACAATGGCTGGAAATCCGCCCAGGCCCGGACGCGAAATGGACCCAGAGCCGGGCTCTGGGAGAGGTGCAGGCGAAACCGGCGGCCACGATCAGCGTCCCGGCCATCAAGACGGCCCGGCCCGAACTGTCCGCCATCACCCCGAACCAGTGGGAGCCGGGCAAGACGTATGCGGTCACCCTGCAGGGCGCGCACCTGCCAGAGACACTGGAAGCCGCATTCGGCAAGGATGTCGTGGTTCGCGAAATGAAGGTCGGCTCAGCCTCAATCGCCTCGTTCACGGTGGAGGTCGCGCCAGCCGCCGCCCCCGGACCACGTCCCATGGAGGCCCGCTCCGGGAAGAGCGAATCCTGGGAACGTACCCGGCTACAGGCCGTGGTCATCGAAAAAAAGGCGCCGGCCATCACGTTCAAGCCCGAACTGCCCGGGCACGTGCTGCAGCCTTCCGTGTCCCTGCTTTCCCCCAACCGCTGGTATCCGGGCAAAAACTATGAAGTAACTGTGCTCGGCGACCTGTTCGCCGCCGGCATGAGCGTGGAGCTTGGCGCGGATGTGGTTGTCTCGAACCTTCAGGTCGCAAATCCCACCAGGGCGACCATGACCGTGACCGTGGGCGGCAAGGCGGCTCCCGGACCGCGCCCCCTCAGATTCCGATTGCACGGCGAGGACGGATGGCGGAAAACCGGGGCGGTCGGACTGGTCAAGGCCGTCTACTCAGGCGTCAAGCCGCCCATGGTGATCCAGCCGCCGCTAAAAGACGTCGAATTCGCCATGGGCTCCATCTTCCTGAAAACACCGGAGCACGGCACTTACTGGATCATGGAGAACTCCCAAGGGGACCACGGAACGCCCAAAGTCACGGACTCCACGCGCTTTGAGTGGATGGAAAAGGACGTGACCTCGCAGTGGTTCGAGCTGCGCATCCTCAATGCGGCAGGAACGGTACTGATGACCCGCAAAGTCAGCGGTCTGCCCATGCCGGACCGCTTTTACGCCCCTGACGCAGACTTCATCACCGAAATTTTCGACCTGGCCCGCAATCCGCAACCTGCCGCGCAAACCCCGCCCGAAACGCAGGAGCCAAAAGCGGAAGGATCCAAGGCAGGCTCCTTGCATTCCGCGCTGTCCGCGACGGGGGTTTCGGCCAGCGGCGTAACGTCCGGCACCTCCGCCATCAGTGAGGTCGCCGCGCCGCAAGCTTCCGGCGGCATTGCGCAGCACCTGGCGGACAGCTTTGGCCAAAATGCCCTGTTTTGGGAGGTGGCCGGATACAAAAAAGTGACCACCCAGAGTGCGCCCGCTCCAGGTGAAGGCGAAGCCGCCGAAAACAGCCAGGCCGATGGCATGCAGTCAGCCGGGGGTTTTCAATTCCCCGGCGCGGCCATGCAGCAGGTCGTCACCACAACCACGGATCTGCAGATCGCGATCTCGGATCGCTGGCCTATCCAGTTACCCGCCTTCAGCCCCACGGGCCTCGCCTGTTCCATGGCCAACACCAAGCTCACACCCGACGCCGTCGGATCTGCCGACGACATCTTCTATATCGGGGATAAAATCCAGATCTCCGGCCTGATCAACATCGAGGAATGCCCGTGGGCCCTGATCTATGACACAAAATGGGGCCAATACGCAGGGGGTACGGGGTATACCGGAAACACTCCGGTCGACAGCTGGACCATCAGCAACATGTTCGTGGACTGGGGCGACGGCTCGTACGACATCGTCACGGCCATTCCAGGTAACGCCGTCGAAAAAACCGGCCAACCCTTCAGCGGCGAACAGCTTCCTCCCATCGCGAACCTGAACATCAAGCTGGAGCACACCTACAGATACTCCAACGAATTCCAGATCCGCCTGTTTGTGCTCCCCGCCGAAGACGTAGGCACCATCAGCAGCATCGTGCGCATGAGCAAGGCCCCGGAACCGCAGCCAAGCCAGGCCCATCTTACGCCGCACATGCTTGGGCAAACCCTTCTGGCCGACTCGGGAGCGGTTCTGTCCGACGCCGTCAACCCTGCGGACCTGAGCGCTTCGGGAGGAGCGACCGCCGCTTCAAACCTGTCGGCATCAGCCGCTGACAGGAGCACGCTGGGCCAATTCAACATTCCCGGTGGACGGGCCTTCCTGCTCTACTGCGAACCAACGATCATCGACATCAAGGCCGACCCGGCCGCCATCGGCCCCTTGCACCTCGAAAACCTGGCCATCATCGAGTTCTCCGGCCAGAAAACTGCCGAGCCATCAGCGGTACAAAAACCGGATGGCGCGATCCAATCCTCGACCCAACCGTCCGGCCCAATACAGGCCGCCGGACAGAACAAACCGACCTCCACGAAGCCCGTGCAAACCGGCCAGGCGCAGCTCGGGTCCGATATCGCTGTCCAGAGCGGGCTGCCTGGAGCCGGACAGCTGACAGGGACGTCCATCGCCGGACAGCTTTCCGCCGCAAATCTGGACGCTGCCAAGGCCTCGACCTGCGACGCCGCCTTTTTCGCCACGGCGGAGCTGAAATACTACGGCAGCGGAAAGATCAAACTCATCTGGAAGGTGGACGGGACCGTCATCCTTGAGCAGAGCGGAATCAAGATCGGCCCCTCTCCCGAGAGATCCAGTCTCAATGAGGACAACACCTACGCCCAGGATATCCAGCGCGACACCTACGTCTTCACTTCGCCCAGCCTGCCTCTGCAAAAACCGGCCTACCACAAGGTCACAGTGGAAGCGGTGCTAGAGGACGGAGAAAAGAAATACGCCGTCCGCGCCAAAGAAGGGTCCGGCGGCATGCCCATCCCCGAGTTCTATTCGACCCAGGCGGACCAGGTGGTGTCTGAACCCAGAGCCTATCTGGTCAGCGCGCCGGGGCCCGGAGAACCCTGCATTTTCCGCTTCCCCGTGGCCGGGGGCAAGGAGTTCCTCATCACCAGCCTGCAGGGCCGGGCCACAAAGGTCAACGGCCGCTGGAGCGGCACGGGCACCCTGCTCTTCGACCTGCCCGACGGTGTGAGCGGCCAGGGTGTGCGCTTCGTGGACATCGGGTTCCAGGGATTCGAGGTCGATGATGACGGCACGGTCACCAGTGGAACCATCGACGCTGCGAATCTCTCCCAACCCTATAGCGATTTGCCCGGCGTGAGCGCCACCCTGAAAAGCCTCAAAGGCAGCGTGAAGGAGGACCTCAAAGCCGTCTTCGACATCAAGGTCAAGGACAACACCATCCGCGTGGTGGAGACCGGGGGCACTCTCCCGCCGGACTGGCAAGGGGTCGAGGCACCACTGATCCCGGAATCGGGCTGGTACGCCGCAAGCCAGAAATTGCCCAAGGCCCAGATTGGCCACAGCTATTTCCAGATCGAGTCCGACGACGTGCGTCTGGACCTGAGCCGCACCCAGGGCTCAAACCCTGCCGGATACTCAGGCATCAAAATCGCCCAGCTTCAGATGCAGGGCGCGACGGACGCGCCGCAGCTCGGGGTACTGGCGAGCGGGGCCGACTGGGTCGGGGTGCATCTGGGGGAAAACGCCGTCCTCTACCCCTATCTCTTCATGCTGACCCAGGCGAGCGTAACCGCCAAAAATTGGTATCTCACGGACACGGGCATCACCGGACACAGCCGCTTCAATAATTTCAACTACGTGTTCGGCGCCGGGAGCATCAAATTCGACGCCATCGACATCAGCGCCGGAAACAATGGCCTGACCGCCGAATACATCAACATGCGCATCGAAATGCCCTGGCCGGCCATGACCCTGCAGGGCGGCTCCATGAAGCTCGATTACACCCAGACAGACGCCAAGTCCGACCTGGAATTCAACTTCGCGGGCCAGGAGGCGACAGCGGACTACGGCAACGTGCGCATGCACACAAAAGTCAAAAAGTTCGAGCGAAAGTCCACAGGCTGGGGCATGAGCACGGACACGACCTTCACCTTCAGGGACGAGGGTGGAACGGAAGTCTCCACGACCGTAAATGAACTATTTTTCAATATCTATGGCGTGGCGTACTTCAATGGAGATGGGACGAGCCACAATGCGGGCCTGAACGCCCAGACCAAACTCGGCGACGTACAGGTCCAGTTGCAGGCCATTGAAGCCACGTCCCACGTGGATGACCTCAAACCCGAACGGCTGGACTTCACGCTCAAAGGGAAGATCGACTTCCCGGGTCTGAGCGAGGCCCCGGTGGACATCGTCTATGCGGTGAAAAAGCCTATGGGCCAGGCCTATGCGGCCACCGGGCCCAAGCACTCCAAGTTCACGACCGGCATCAGTTTCCCCATCGGCCGTCCCATGGCCGAAACCACCGTCGCACCGGAGATCAAGACGGGCGGCGGAGGCTTCGCCGCACATGGAGGCCCCCTCTACGCATCCCTTGATCCCGTGCTCCTGGCCGATGCTTCAGGCGGGGGAGCGGTGCAGGACACTTTTGGCGGCACGGTCGAAACCAGGATGTTCGGCATGGACACCCCGGTCAAGGCGACCTTCCGCTACGGCACTGCCGCTGGAGACGGCTACTGGCTGACCCATGCCAATGTCGGCGGCCTGAACGCGCCCATCTTTCCGGGCGTGTCCCTGCTGGCTGTGAACGGGGGACTGGCGTACGGATTCAGCAAGGAAGTGTTCTCCCCATCGGGCAATCCCCTTTCGGCCGCGCCAGACAACCCCGGCGTGATGGTCTATTCAGCCGGAATCAGCGTCACATCAACAACGCCGCAGGTTTTCGAGATGACCGGACAGATCACGGTGCTGCCGGAAGACGCCGTGTACCGCATGGAGTTCAGCGGCGTGAAAATCCTGACCTACAAGGTCAACGGCGGGGCCTTCTTCGAGTATGCGAGTAATTCCTTCAGCGGCAAAATCTGGGGCGGCATGTCCATGTACGGCGGGGCCGTGTCCCTGACCGCACCCAAGGGCGCCGACGATGACCGGGGCACGGTGGGACTCTACTTCGGCCCGGATGACTGGGAAATATACTACGGCAGGCAGGCAAGCCCCATTCAGGTGCATTTCCTCATCGCCAACGTCGACGGCTACATGCAGCTTGGACAAAAAATGGGGCTTCGCCTCGGAGGAGGACTCAAAGCCGGTTCAGGTAAAATCTGCCTGGGGATCGCCGCGGCCGAGGCGTACCTGAATGCCATGGTCGGCGTGGCCATTTCGCCATCGGCGCACCTCTCCGCAGACTTCTGGGCTGGCGCGGGCGTTGCGGCCTGGGTGCCTTCCTGCAGCGGCGCCAAGTTCTCGATCAGCAAATCCATAAACTTCCATGTCGAGGCCATGCCGCTGCATCTACGGGCCGGATTCGACATCGATTGCGGATGGTTTGGCGATTACTCCCTCAATGTCACCCTGATCTAAAGGCCAGCACCATGAGCACAACACGACATGCATTCCGATTCTCTCTGACCCTGTGGATTCTTACGGCCGTGCTGACCCTGACCTTCGCATCCCAGGCTGGCGCGGCAGCAAAATCGGACACGGGAGTGCTCCTGGCCGCTTCCGACGGCAAGGGCGAAGTCCGCTTCCTGTGGGCGCCCCCGGCCGGGTACTGGCCAGCGGGCGGGTGGCGACTACAGGACCAGAACAAGAAAACACTGGCGGACATTACCCCACTCAACCCCGAGCATATGTCGGCCCTGGACGCGCAGGAAGCTCAGCTGGTCCGGGCCATTATCCAGGGTCTGGGCACGGCGCAAAGCCCAGAAGAATTCGCGAACCTGCGCCCGGTCCTGGGCCTGCAGGCCATGAGCTCCTGGGCCAGGGCCAAGGCCCTGGGCGTGGCGCATGCGCTCCCGGGGCTGCCCAAGGGAAAACGGACCTATTCTCTCGTGGGGCTGGACGCATCTGGCACCCCGTCGAAAACCACACTGACCTGCGCCCCGGTCGATGCAGGCGTGGCCACGCCGGCCCTGCCGCCGCCCACTCAATTGCGCGCCGAGGCCCACCCGCAGGGCGCGGCCCTATTTTGGAACCCGCCACCCGCATCACCGGAAATCCCGGTCATCGCCTACACGGTGGAGCGTGCGGAAAACGGCGCGACATATTTGCCCGCAAGCCCGAGCGCGATCATCCTCGGTCTGGGCTGGAACGACAGCGAGGCGGCCTTCATCGACGAACTGGCTCAGGTCGGGCTGACCCTGACCTACTCCGTGCGCAGCCTGGACGCCTTCGGACGGACCAGCCCGCCGGCCATGGTCAGCCTGTTCATGGATGACCCCGAAGCCCTACGTCCGCCGCCCTCAATCACGGCCACGACCCAGCCGGGCAGGGTGAACCTGTCCTGGAAGGCCGTGGACAACCCCAACATTGTCGGCCACTCCGTGGAGCGGGGCACCTCGCACAACGGGCTGTACATTCTGCTCACACCCAAGGCCCTGGACCCGAAAACGACCTCATGGACCGATACGGACGTCGTGGACAGCGTCATCTATTATTACCGCATCCGCTCGGTCTCGCCCACCGGTGAGATGGGGCCGCCTTCCGGCGTGACCACGGCCATGCCGCCAACGTCCAAGGCCCCGCCCACGCCGCAGAAGGTGCAGGCCAAGACCAGTCCGGTGCAGACGGAGCTGACCTGGGATCGGGCCGACTACCCCATTGCCGGGTACATTGTGGAACGCCGCGCAGAGGGCTCCGCGCAATGGGGGCGGCTGAGCCCGACCATCACCTCGGACCGCTATTACCGGGATCAATACATCGCGGGCACTTTTGGCGTCTTTCATTACAGGGTCAGGGCCGTGTCATTCGACAACAAAATAAGCCCGCCCAGCGCGGAGGTTCAGGCCGCCATCGAGGACACGAGCAAACCGCCCACTCCACTCATCGCCGCCATCGACGGCGCGGACGGCAAGGTCGTGCTGTCCTTTGCGCCGGGCTTTCCGGAAGAGAAAACCGCCACCGTCTCCATCCTGCGCGGCAAGGAAGGGTTGCGGCAAGGCGACGTGCTGGCGGAGAACCTCTCCGCAGACCAGCACAGTTTCGTGGACGTCGCGGTGGAACCGGGCCAGAGCTACTGGTACGCGGTCCTGGCCCGCGACAATGCAGGACGCGAGAGCGAAATGAGCGGCAAGCGTCTGGTCACGGTCAGCGCCCCGACCATTCCCGTGCCTGCCGCGCCCACGGCGGAATTCGTGCAGGACCCCTTCGCCCATGTCCTCATCCGCTTCACCGCCCCGCCACCGCCCTTTCTGCTGACCGTACAGCGCCGGGACAGCGAAGACGGACCCTGGCGGACCATCGCGAAGGGCGTGGAAGGCATGGATCAGGCCATGGACGCCCACCCATCCGAGGGGGGGATGAGCTACCGCATCATCTATCATACGGCCACCGGCATGGAAGGCGAACCATCCCCGGCCATCACCGTGACTCGTTGAGTCAAGGAACTGAACACAAGGAGCCCTCATGCACTCGAAAACGCATCCCTCTTCAACGAATCGCAACGTGACCATCGTTTCAATGCTCGCGGTGATGGCAGTGGCACTCCTGTTTTGCGGCGCGGCCCTCGCCGCCGATGTGCCCGGATCCAAGGACAGCCCCCTGCTCAAGCGCTACGAGGGCTCGGAGATCATCGGCTACGACTACCGCGAGTTCGGCCAGTTCCACCTCGTGACGGGGCCGCTCAAAGGCTATGATCTTCCACCGGACCCATCGATCAAAATCACAGGCAAGTATACGCGCATCCTTTATGTCGCTCCGCCCCAGCGCTCCGCCCTGGAAGTCTTCCACAACTATGCCCAGGAGCTGGAACTGGACGGGTACGAAATAATCTTCACCTGCTCGGAAGGAGAGTGCGGCAAGCCCAACGCCTTGGCCAGGACACTGTACAACCAGGACAAACAGCTCAAAAACAAGGGCCAGATATCGCAGTACGCTTTCAGCTCTCCGGTGGAGCCGCAATTTCTGGCGGCAACCCTGTCCCGGCCTGAAGGCGATGTGCACGTCTCCGTGTACGTGGCCACGGAGACCTACAAAAACTTCCCGGAAACCGCGCAACGCGCCCTTGTCCTCCTCGACATCGTCGAAACCGCGCCCATGGAACAGAAGATGGTCACCGTGGACGCCAGCGCCATGGCCAAGAGCATCGCGGCCCAGGGCACCATCGCCCTGTACGGCATCTATTTTGACACGGACAAGGCTGACCTGAAGCCCGAATCACAGCCGACCCTGGATGAAATCGCCAAGCTGCTGCAGGGTGACGCGGGCCTCAAGCTTTATGTGGTCGGGCATACGGACGGAGTCGGCGGCCTCGACTACAACATGGACCTGTCCAGAAGGCGGGCGCAGGCTGTCGTGCAGGAGCTGGTCGGGAAATACGCAGTGGCGGGTAGCAGGCTCAAAAGCGCCGGAGTGGGTTTTCTGGCCCCGGTGGGCTCCAACGAAGACGAAGAAGGCCGGGCCAAGAACAGGCGGGTGGAACTCGTCAAGGACATCAACTGAAGTAAAATTCGGCGCAACGCGAAAAGGTCATGACAGGAACCAAATCCTTGCCATGACGCCACCGCAAAAAGTCGTCATCCCCTTGAAGAAGGGGATCCATCCCGTTTTAACTATTTGAAAAGAATGGATTCCCGCCTTCGCGGGAATGACACTCAGGTTCTTCCACAACTTTTTTGCAGGGGCGCCTTGTAATGACCCTTTTTTCATTCCCGGCGCACGTTCACTGAAGCCGCGGCAGGATAATCTCTCCAACCTGAACGGCCAGTTCCCGGCTGCGCTCTTCCATGGCGGCGTCGGCGGCTTCCATGCTAGCAAACGAGCCAGCCAGGTGCGGACTGGGTTTGATGTGCACAAGACCCCCGCCCTTGCGCATCCACAGACTCGTCCCGTCCCAGAAGGCCTCATCCCCCATACCCGGGATGATCTTCAAAAGCGTGGAAAAAAGCCAAAAAGTCCACCCACGCAGGACGATCCTTGCAAAGTCCGCAAGCCGACCGCCCGCAGATTTCTCAGCCAGCCTGGCCCGAGCGCATGGACAGACCGATGCGCCTGCGCTTTGCGTCCACCTCCAGCACTGTGACCTGTACCTGCTGTCCAGCCCGCACCACTTCGCCGGGATCGCTGACGTAGCGGTCAGCCAGGTTACTGATGTGCACCAGCCCGTCCTGATGCACGCCCACGTCCACAAAAGCCCCGAAGCGGGTCACGTTGGTGACGATGCCCGGTACGATCATGCCCGGATGCAGGTCCGACATGTCGTGCACGTCGGCGAAGCGGAAAATCTGGAACGCAGGGCGGGGGTCGCGACCGGGCTTTTCAAGCTCCGCCATGATGTCCCGCAGGGTTGGAAGGCCCACCTCGGCGTCCACATACCTGCCAAGCTCGATGCCCTTGCGCACGCTTTCGTCCTTGAGCAAATCCTCCACGCCGCAGCCTGCATCCATGGCCATGCGCCCCACCAGAGCGTAGCGCTCCGGGTGGATGGCGCTTCCGTCCAACGGGTTCCTGCCGCCCACAATGCGCAAGAAACCCGCGCACTGCTCAAAAGCCTTGGGTCCCAGGCGCTTGACCTTGAGGATGCCCTTGCGGTCCGTGAAAGGACCGTTCTCCCGGCGATGCTCGACGATGTTCGCCGCCAGGACAGGCCCAAGGCCCGAAACATGGGCCAAGAGTTCGGGGCTGGCCGTGTTCACGTCCACGCCGACCTGATTGACGCAGGACACGACCACGTCGCCAAGGCTTTTTTTCAGGGCCGTCTGGTCCACGTCATGCTGGTACTGGCCAACGCCGATGGATTTGGGATCGATCTTGACCAGTTCGGCCAGCGGGTCCATGAGCCTGCGGCCGATGGACACCGCGCCCCGATAGGTCAGGTCCAGATCCGGAAATTCCCGGCGCGCGATCTCCGAGGCCGAATAGACCGAGGCCCCGGCTTCGTTGACCAGAATCACATCCACATCGACGGGCAGGTTCAGGCCCCGCACAAAAGTCTCGGTTTCGCGGCCGCCCGTGCCGTTGCCAACGGCAATGGCCTGCACGCGGTGACTCTTGACCAGCGCGGTGATGACCCGCCCGGCCTCTTCAGCCTGCCCCTTGCCGCCGACGGGAAAAATCGTCTGAAAGTGCCGCAGGTTCCCCTGCTCATCGAGACAAACGAGCTTGGCGCCGGTGCGCAGGCCCGGGTCCAGGGCCAGGATGCGGCGCGGCCCGAGCGGTGGGGCCAGAAGCAGCTCGCGCAGGTTGGCGGCGAACACGCCGATGGCTTCGGCATCGGCCTTGGCCTTGAGCTCGCCCCATAGCTCCGTTTCCAGCGACGGGGCCAGCAAGCGTGAGTATCCGTCCGCCACGGCTTCCTGCACCACCGCAGCGCATGGTCCCTTGGGGATGGGGAAAAGGCTGGCCAGACCGGTCAAGGCCTGATCCTGATCGGGACGCAGGGACAGGGAGAGGATCTTTTCGCGCTCGCCGCGCAGCATGGCCAGAATGCGGTGCCCCGGAGCCGTGCGGGCGGTCTCGCGCCAGTCGAAATAATCGCGGTACTTCTCGCCCGCCTCGTCCTTGCCCTTGCGCACGGCGGAGGAAATGACGCCCCCCGCCGCAAAAAGCCTGCGCATGCCCTCGCGGCAGCGGCGATCCTCGCTCATGATTTCGGCGATGATATCCTGCGCGCCAGTCAGTGCGCTCTGAACATCTGGCACATCCATCTCCGCGTTCACGAACCCGGCAGCCTCGGCCCACGGATCGACTTTTCCAGCCAGAATCGCCTGCGCCAGAGGCTCAAGGCCCCTCTCTTTGGCCATGGTCGCGCGGGTGCGTTTCTTGGGCCGGTACGGCAGATACACGTCTTCGAGTTCCGCCAGGGTGGCGGACTGCCTGACCGCCTGACCCAAGGCGTCGGTCAAGAGTCCCCGTTCGGTCAGGCTGCCGAGGATGGCCTCGCGGCGTTTGTCCAGCTCGCGCCCTGCTTCCAGCGCGTCCCGCACGCTCTGGATAGCGACTTCATCGAGCCCGCCGGTGCGTTCCTTGCGATAGCGGGCAATGAAGGGCACCGTGCCGCCTTCGTCCAGCAACTCGGCCACACTTTCGACCTGCTTTCTGGGTATGGCCGTGACGGCGCTGATCCGGGCAAAAATATGAAGTTCCGACATGTGAGTGGCTCCTTGTGATGATGAAGAGGCAGACGTAGATCGCGCGGTCCAAGAGATCAATCCTGGGTTGAAGCCAACCGGGAGGCAAACCGCCCCGAACTTTGCGGGCCGGGAATCCGCGCATCGACATGCGCCGCGCACTGGATTATCATGAGCGGCATCATGTCCGCCGTCATCACCGCCACGATCAAGTTCGCATCCCTGGGGGCACTGCTCTACATGGGGCTGTGCGCCTTCCTGTTCCTTTTTCAGCGCTCGCTCATCTACCTCCCCCACCCGCCCTCAAGTCATCATCGGCAAACCCTCACCGTGCCGGTGGATGGCGCGGAGGTTGTCGTCACCGTGCGTCAGGGCGAAACCCAGGAGGCAGTGCTCTATTTCGGAGGCAATGCCGAGGACGTTTCCTACAGTCTGCCGACTTTCGAGACAGCCTTTCCCGGCCACGCGCTGTACATGCCCCATTACCGGGGCTACGGCGACAGCACGGGCAAGCCGTCCGAAGCGGCCCTTTTGGCCGATGCGCTGGCACTTTTTGACATGGTACACGAAAAACACCCACATGTCGTGGTGGTCGGACGCAGCCTGGGAAGCTCCGTCGCCGTGCATGTCGCAAGCCAGCGTTCAGTGGCGCAACTGGTGCTGGTCACTCCCTTCGACAGCATCCTGGGACTTGCGCAGAAGCTGTACCCCTTCTTTCCGGTGCGCTGGCTCCTGCTCGATAGATTCGAATCCGCAAGGTTCGCGCCCAAGGTCACGGCCCCGACCGTACTCCTTATCGCCGAGATGGACGAAATCGTGCCCCGGCAGAGCGCCGAAGACCTGCTCGGCCGCTTTGCCCCCGGCGTGGCCGAGATGAAGATCGTTGCTGGAACCGGCCACAACACCATCTCCAGAAGCCCGGACTACATTCCCCTGCTGCAGGGCCGCCGCTGACAAAGGCGGGAAGCAGCCTGCCTAGGCTTCTGCCGTCTTACACGGCAAGCGTCTGAAAACCGATCACATCCGGAGTCTTTTAGACATCCGCCGGAAGGATAAAGATGCTCCATCACCCCATGCGCCGCACGAAAAATCAGATCCGCGAACGCTCCGAAATACTGGCCGTCATCCGGCAAAGTCCGGTCATGCGCCTGGCCCTGTGCCTGGAAAACGAACCTTATGTCGTGCCTCTCTCATTTGGCTGCGACGGGGAGGCGCTCTATTTTCACTCTGCGCCAGCCGGCCTCAAGGTCGACATCCTGCGCCGCAACCCCCGCGTCTGTTGCCTGTTCGAACACGGCCTGGCCCTTGACCCCAAGGGCCTCGACCCCTGCCAATGGGGATTTGTCTATACAACTGCCATCGTCCACGGCACTGCCATTCAGATCCTTGACCGGCAGGCCAGGCTCAAGGCCCTGCAACTCATTACGGACCACTATGCCGAGAACTCCCTGCGCGTGCCGGAGGACAAAATCGAAGGCGTGGAGGTCTGGAAGATCGAAATTCTGGAAATGACGGGAAAACGGGCAGGTTAGACAAGCTCATTCGGACTGGTCGGAACAATGCAAAGACCGCGTGAAATCAACGTGTACCCGGTGGCCGCGCTGCGCGGTGGGGAGCGCGACCACCAAAGTATTTCAGACTGATGCGCAAATCATAAACCCGCGCCCGCAAGCTCCCGCCACCCCTTCAGGAGTCCAAAGCATCCGGCCAGCATCATGTCGCCGCCCGGAGCCAGGAATTCCACATCCGCCCCTTCCAGGATGGCCCGCCGGGGGCCGAGAACCACGGTGCGCTCAAAGCCGCCCTGCAGACCCTCGGCCGTGACACAGCCGTGTCCGTTGTCGTCGAAGACTTCCCTGTTGCCAAGCCTGCCCAGCCTGAATCTGCCCAGCTGCTCCAGGAGCTTGGCCTGGTCCAAATGCCCGGTATGATGTTCGTACACGCCGAGTACCCGCCTGCCCTGCACCAGAAAGGCGATGGTGTGGCTGTTGCCGACATTGACGATAAGCACGCCGTCCGTGGCTGCGGTCTGTTCCACGCTCTGATCGAAGAGCGCGCCGAGCATGGCCGCCGAACCCGTATCCGCCACCAGTCCCACGCCGATGGAGCGGCGCAGGCAGGCCAGACGGGTCATCTCCGCCGGGGGCTCGGAATAGAGCAGACGCGCCATGTCTCCCTTGTCCTCGCGCATGAAGCGCTCCCAATAGGCAAAACGGGAGAGCCGGTTGCTCTTGCCGGGGTGGAAGCCGTGGTCCTGCACGCAGGCCAGGACGAGGTCAGGCTGGGGCAGGCCCGCGTGCTGCAGCAGACCGCGCCAGAAGCCGGGATCAAAGTCCGTCAGGAGCACCTGCGAGGCCGAAAGGGGCGGAATGGACGTGATCTCGATGCCGTGCCCACGCACCTGATCCAGATCATCCCCCAGGGCCAGGGCCGCGTCGGGATGGGCGAAGACCTTGAGCCCCGCGTCCTGATGGGCTTTGACCGCGCGCCAGAATCCGCCGCCCATGTTCTGTCCGTAGAGGTACACGTTTCGCCCCGCCGTTGTCAGTTCGCGGATGCGGGCCGCCACGTTTCTGGCCGGTGAGGGCAGGATGAACTTGGGGCAGTTCTCCAGCTCCAGGCCTTCCTGAT
Source organism: Pseudomonadota bacterium (assembly GCA_018902545.1). Taxonomy (GTDB): domain Bacteria; phylum Desulfobacterota; class Desulfovibrionia; order Desulfovibrionales; family Desulfomicrobiaceae; genus Desulfomicrobium. The sequence goes on from JAHIQM010000001.1 coordinate 77,434, forward strand.
AGAGCAGCACGTCCTGGGTGCCGCTGCCGATATCGAGAATGAGACAGGTTTTGGCTGTCATGGGAATGCTCCTTAAAAAGAATGAATCCGGCGCCTTTTGTGGACACGCATGCACGCAGCGCCCGTGGATCAAGGTTAACAGAGGTAATCCGTTTCGGGTCTCAGGTCCAGAAATGAGAGCCGGCCTTGCCCCATCGTTTTTGGGTTGGGAAGCAAGCTCAGAACAAAACCGGCCCGGTATGGTCTGCCGGAGCCTGTTTATTTATAAATTTTCAGTCAGGTATTCCGTGTTGTCCAGCAGAAATCCCCGCGACCGCATAAACCTGACTTCAGTCAAAACATAAAGTTGACTTCAACGTCATGTCGCAGTCGAGATAATGAAGGTTACTCATTGAAAATACATAGGTTATCGCATTGACAAATATTTGCCTGGGTGCGTACGGCATGAACTAAAAAAATGAGGACTGCCATTTTGGCTAAGTCCGTATAATAATACTGTTAGGAATCTACCGAGGGAGTACTTATGGGATCGCTGAAGTTTCGGGATAAGGCCCTTCTTGAAGAGTACCTCGGGATGGGAGGCGGCTATGTCCTGAACTTCAGCGACCGCACGTTCGCTGACTTCTTTCGAGACTTTGACATCGACATTAACAGCCCCCAATACGTACACGGACACAGCGGCTCAAAGGCGAATCGGATGCGAAGCTTCTGGGACTCCGCACCCGATGAGCTCGTTGGAAGAGTGCTTGAGGAGCTCGTGAACTTCGCCGAGTCATACCGCCTGGGTCACCCCGCAGCGGATCAGTGCCGAGCTATTGCGAAACGCCTATACTCGAATGAAATACCAGTAGCCCACAGTGGGTCAGTGGTCCATCACGTTCGGAAGACGCCCAGACCCTCAGCGACCAATTCTACAGGCTCGCAGACCGTGCAGCCGATCGAGATCTTCTTTTCGTACGCGCATGAAGACGAAGCGCTAATGGACGTCGTCCGCCTTCAACTCGTGGTCCGCGAGCGCTTGGGCGAGATTGTGAAGTGGCACGACCGGATGATCCCGGCAGGCGACGCTTGGCGTACTAAGATCGACGATCGGATTGAACGTGCTAACGTAATTTTGCTCTTCATGAGTCCCCACTTCCTTGCATCGCGCTACTGCTACGAAGTGGAGGGGGCGGTCGCGCTCCGGCGTCACCGCGAAGGGACCGCGCGCGTAATCCCTGTGGTGCTCCGCGCGTGCGATTGGACGGTAACGCCATTTGGCGAGTTACAGGCGCTTCCGAGGGACGCGATTCCGATCACTCAATGGCCTGATCGGGATCAGGCATCTCTCGACGTAGCTAGGGGCATTATGGAGACAATCCTGAGCGTGCCGAGGCCAAATTCCTAACAAGAGGCTTGCAGCGGACCGGCGGCCCACCAATAGATTGGAAGTCGGCTTCGCCGCGGCCGCCGGCCGCTGAAGCCCGGCGTTAGATTCCTATGTTACCAGCTTACTTCGACAATATAACGGTTCGATACCTAGAACCGAAAGACTATGAGCCTTATGCAGCATTAGAAACGGATGAGGAAGCCAAGCTCTACGTTGGGGGACCTATCAAAAATAGGACGCGCGAGCAGATTGTTCAGTTTATGAACTATCAACCTACTACAAGTCTGTTGGCTCTTGCTGATCCATTGCTCGACAACTATGTGGGCAGGTGCGGATTTTTAGATCAAGATGGCACTAGCGAAACAGAAATTCACATTGTTCTTGCCCGCGAAGCACGCAAAAGAGGAATAGCAAAGACTGTTGTACCGCTACTCGCCGAACTGGCGAGAAGTCTGGGGAAGATCCCAATGGCGATAGTCGATCCTGAGAATGTCCGAAGCCGGTCGTTAATGAATGCGTTGGGATGGAAGGAGATTGGCATCATTGACAAAGAGAACTACCAAAAGGGACACATACGGTATGAACCTGATAGCATCTAACAAGGCTCTCGTTCGGCTTGAAATTTAGAAAGGATAAATTATGGTTGCCAGGCTTAAAAAAATCACGATTTCCCTATTGATGGCCATTGTTACAGCCATAATCAATGGTAATCCACAATCAAGCGGAATCATGTGGATATACTTTTATATTATGGCAACCATTTTTCAATCAATGGCTATTGAAATGGACAGACCTCAATACAAAAAAGTATTTAAACATAGTATATGGCTTACAGCAATTTTTGTTATCCTCTTTATTGGCTTATTCATATCAACTCCAGATATTGCGACCCAAAAATTTGGACTCGATTTTTCTAATGGCGGTATAATTCTAATTGTATCCATCTGGGGATATTTTATGGCGTATGCAACCAATACAATAACAGGGTTACTAACAGTCTTTTGGCTGACAAGAGCTAAATTTACAAAATAACTCGATAGTGCAGCATAGTAATAAAGTAAAAGGCATCGAATACCGCACATCACGTTTTACTCGTTCAGGTGATGCGCTACCGCTACGCACCGGCCTGTAAGCGTGGGCGTTAGGCAAGAGAAAGCGGGGGTGATGGAATGGGGCTGACCAATGAGGACTGGAAGACGCTTGCCGCCGTGCTTAGCGCGATCGCCCAAGTAACGGCGGCGATCGCGGCGGGTGCTTTTTTTTGCGATGAAGTGGCGGCGCGGCTGGCACATCACGAACCTCGCCGTGTCAGCAACCTCCGACCGAGCCAAGTGCATTGAGGCAGGCTACGACTGGCTGGTCATCAGAGTGTCGCTGAGAAAGTTGGATCGCAACACGCTCACGCTGCACGACGCACGGGCCCGAGTCACGTCCAACTCGGGGGAGTCGCTGCATAGGATGGTCTCGTTCTGGGGTACGGATCGTTTCGCCCATGTTGTTAGCGGCTCCGATGGCCACCATCGAGTCGTCTGGGATGTGGCCGACCCCCGAGACCCCCGGTTGAATCTCACGCCGGGAGAAGAGGCCCAACTGGCAGCTTTTGTTCGAGTGCCGACAGGTGAACCGTGCCATGTGGACGTCGTTGTGCTGGGTGCCCATTTCGACCAGAACCTCCATTGTGGGCAGTGGAAAGCTTCCGCCGTGTCGCTGCCAATCGCCTAACCGAATGTTGGACTGGAGCGGCGCAACGGTCCTCGGTGGTATAGTTGGTTGATCGCCCGCCGCCCGGCCAACATGGTCGTTAACTCTTGAATTAGCAGGAGGTGCATAAATGCTCCGAATGAGTGGTCTTGTTCTAATTCTTGCATTTTTTCCATGTGTCTTGGGGGCTCAACCAGCTCAAGACAGCAAATTTCAGCAATATAGCCTCAAATACGGGGTCTCTGTTCAAATACCGAAGCATTGGCAAATTATTGAGAAGAGAGTAATGGATCAGATTGATACAAATACCGAGATACTCACTGGAACACCACAGGGTAATAACGAGATTTTAGTTGCGGCAAATTATTATGGTATAGACTTAAAAAAAGCATCTGCGACCGTAAGATTGAGCGTCAGGCATAAAAAAACAATTGATCAGAGTGAATTATCGTCAATGACTAATGATGATGTTGAATTCGAAGCCATAGTATGCAAGTCTTCACTTAAAAATGCATTAAGAAATATTGATTCTTCCATATTGGTCACTGAATATAAAATGGCCAGGAAAAAAATGAAATCCTTTGTCTGTTTCGAAACAGTATATGCTCTAAACAACAACGAGAGACAGATACTTTATGTAATCCCATTGGGGGTCAGAAGTATAAAGTTTCACTTATCATATAAATTGGCAGAGGAACATTATCTTAAGCCGACTATAATGCACATAATAGACTCCTTCTCGGTAGGTGTAAAATAATTGATGCTATAGAAAGGGAAATATGGGTTTTACAGATGTCAAACTATTTAATAACTATCCTTGTTAATTTCATTTTCTACATTTCAATTCCAATAGTCATACGATATGTAATTTTGAGAAGGCCAATCAAAAGCAAGTGGATTGCTATTGGAATTCTTTTGCCCATTTTTATTGGTTTTTCTATTCTCATCAATATTCAAAGAGATGAGGGGCAAAAGAAAATTTATCAAGAATTGAATATGCCGTACAAGTCAAGACTTCATATGATAGACTCCCCAATACTTTATGTGGCTATGGCACTTTCATACAGTATTTTGCACAGACGGAATAAAATTTCAGAAACAATAAAAAACGAATCTGTTCAAATAATGGCGGAGACATTAAGAAAACAGCTCGTCTGTCCCAATTGTATAGCAAAAATTTTAATAAAATCTGCTTATTGTAATAAGTGTGGGAGTAAGATTGCAAAAACATACGACAGTGAAAAAAAGCTAACAATCGCATCAACCCGGACTAACAATTGCGCTGCACTCCATTGCCAGCCGGTTATGCGGAGCGTTGGCTCAGGGAGACGAAGACACGATGGTTGGAACACAGGCTGCTGACAGGGCGAATCGCATCGCGGTTCTGATTGACCGAAATGTGCGTCAAGCCGTCAAACTGCGGGCGTACTTCTGCCGTGGTGCCTACTCCGGGCATGACGTTCGCACACGCTTTGACCAGTCGAAGGCGGCTCCCGGTTTCAACACCATCTTGGACTCGCTGTACTTCGAGTTCGTCCTGACGATGGCCCGCCTTTACGACAACCCCGATGACCAAAGAATGGCGGAGAAGACCGCCTCGATCCCGGTCTTGTTTGCTCTTCTATCGGCCCCCGAGACCAGAGCGGAATTGCAAAGACGTTCCGTCGAGAGGAAGACACCCAAGGACCTTCGCGACCAACACGGACAGCCGGCCCCCAAGGAATTCGTCGCCGAACTCCAAAAGGACGCAGTCCGGGCCGCCGAAGCCGAAACGAATGAGATCGAGGCCCTCAACACTGAGTACGGCACTCTAAAGGGCTCGCACCTGATTTGCAGAATCCGCAAAGCACGCAATGAATTCCTGGCCCACACCGCACTCGATCCAAGTCGGAATAACCTTGCAGACTACGGCAATGCCGAGGAACTCCTCGGTAAGACCATACCTCTCGTCACTCGCCTGCAATTGGCTGTGCGGAGTTGCCACACTTCCCTTGCCAGTGAGAGCACGATCTGGGAGGAGCATGCCGACATCTTCTGGCGCGCATTGTGTTGCGGAACAAACATGGAGCCAACAACGTGCCGCACCACTACAACTTGCCCTGCGGACGGGTTAAATTGATGGTGAGCGCGGGCGTTGGCTTCATAAGCAACACTTCCTCTCGTTCATAAAGGAGTCCGGAATGCGCAAAATAATACTTTTTACCCTAGTGGTTTTTATCCTCGGATGCGCAAGCAATAAGAACCTTAGGATTTCCGTGGTTGATTTTAAGCAGAATTACGCCACCGACAGGATTGTTTTCGAGCATGATCAGGACTATCGGACAATATATCGCAGATTATTTCAAGCAATGCAAGATTGCTACAACCAGCCAGGCTTTGCGAGCCTTATTATCTTTGGTTCTTCACCAAATATAGTTGTTTCTGGTGAAATATATGAGGATATAAAACAAGCTCAAATTATTTACGGCATTAACAGACCGACTGCGGGTCAACAGAAAGATGTGTACGTTGAAATAGAAATGATAACACCTACGAATGCAAGAGTCGGAATATATTCGTGGAATACAAACGTGATTGATGCTGATAAGATCGCAAAATCAATAAAAAATTACATTATCGGTGACAGCAGAGATCTCTGTGGACAAAGCCTTGACAAATGAAAACGTGGGTACAGCCTACAAATCGTTCCCTCGGGTCGCTAATGCTCCCGGTGAACGCGACGTTATGCTCAAGGATTAATAACGGACAAAAAAGAATTATTAGAAATTGCAAATACTAAATTGCTCAAAGTCACAAACAGGCCCGAAATTGTGATGTGCAAAGGGCAAGACACGATTGGGGAGCACCTCTGAAATGATCTTGTTAATAAGTGTCTCTAATGTGGGCTGCTAATTAACGCCCCAAGAGACGCATCGATTCGCCTAATGCCGCCATTAGTGGTGAAAGAGAAAGAAGTTGAAAAACTTATAGCTCTGTTGAAAAGCAACCTTAAAAAACGAAAAATTGCATAACAAAAAGTTCCACTGGAAATTTTTTCCGCTGCGCACCAAAGTTTCCAGTGAACTTCACGTTAGTAGGTGAGAGAAATTGAACATTACTAGGAACTCGGCGACTCTTTGGTATCACGTTGTCATCCACGCATTGATGGTGAGTGTCGTTCTATATACCTCGATGTCTTATGCGAGCGACGTCGCTTCAATCAAAGTCCGGGGCAAGATCGTGAGAGTCAATAATACCGCAGACGAGGTGTTTGAAATCCTGACGAAGAGCGACATGGTAGATCAAAAAGTCCAAAATGACTGGAACAATCCGAACAGCTTATTGATCGAGAAGAACTATAACGTCGATGGCAAAAGGTTCACACTTTACTTCGCAAGGGTGCAGGACCCGGGGCCGTACAGAGTCATTAGAATCAGGGCAGACTAGCTATTCAGTATATATTTGGACCCGGCAAGGACCGGCCTTGTAATTCTGAGAGGGGGTGTAGTCATGAAGAAATCGGCCATGCTTTTCGCTGTACTCATTTGTTGCCTTGTTCCGTTGGTCTCTCTTGCATGTGATCAAGATGCATCACGGAATGTACAGGCTATGCTAGGAGACATGGGTACATGGCAAGAAGCAGGTGGGCAGCTCACTTTCACTTGGGGTAGCGACTGGGATCATGCAAACTCACTACAGCGTTTAGACTTGATCAAAGTGTTTGCCGATTCCGACGCCTGCCTGACAGGTAAAGCGCGACAAATCAAGTACTACCGAAAAGGAAAGCTTGTGGGAGAAGCGTCACCAGTCACGGGGATCAAGCTATTGGACAAATAGTTCTCTAACAACGGCATGAAGTAGATCATGGCACTTGGCTGGCCACTCCAGCTTATCCGGAGCGCTAGGTGACATACAACGCCATGGAGACAATAGCGTGAGTTCAACTGACTGGCTGACTCTTGCACTCGTAGTAATCACTGCCTTCTATGCCTGGGTGACGTCCCGCATACAGAGAGCCAATGAACGCGTTGTAGAGGCGATGCAGCAGCAGACAGAAGCCCAGCTTCGGCCATATGTAGTCGTCGCTCCGACGGTCCGTGCGGGAACGACCCTTGTATGCCTTGAAGTCCAGAACACAGGAAAGTCCCCGGCGCTTGGCTTGCGCCTGCACATGGATCGAGACTTCTATTCTCACGCAAAAAAACGAGAAGGCGAGAACATCGCCAAGCTACCGGCCTTCACGGATCTCATTGAGAGTCTATCTCCCGGGACTCGCCTTATCTTCATCCTCGGCGTTGGTGGCACCATCTTCGCTCCCGGCATTGATGAGGCTCTCTGCCCCAAGGTCTTCCGCGTTCGCGCTGAATACAGCTTTTCGGGCAGAACCTACTCGGAAGACAACATCATTGATGTCCGCCCGATTCTTCACAGCTCGGTTGCACATGACCCAGTAGCCACCGAGTTGGAAAGGCTCCGCAAGTCTTTGGAGGGGCTGCTCAAGCACCGCAATGCGGGCTAAGCAGAAAGCAACCATAAACAGGTTAGCAGGTAATTTCTGCTTACGGTAATTGCAGGATAGGTTTGACGTGTAACATCGTCTTTTATCCGCGATTTAAGCCCGGTGATCGGCATCGTCATGCTGCATCAACCCTACCATCACCCATCGACAGGCCTTGCCTCAAGGCGAACGCCTAAGGCGAGACATACCCTATTGATGGTGTCAAATCGCGGGCTCGCGTGTGGCCGCAAGGCTTTGTACAAAGCTTCGCGGGTTATCCCCGCCGCCTTGGCCACCTCGCTCATTCCTCGCGCTTTCGCGGCAATGCCGAGGGCATGGGCAAGTTCTGAGGCATCCCCTTCCGCCATGACCATTGTCAAATAATGAGCGATGTCTTCTTCGCTCTTCAGGTGCTCGGCAAGATCAAAGTCCGGCAAATCCGCAATCTTCGTCTTCTTGTCCATTACTCATTCCTCCATGGTCGCCGCTTTTTTGATGGCCTGGATTATGTCGGCAGGTTGTGTCGATTTGTCACCTCCACCAAGCATAACGACAACCACTTGCCCATGTCTTGCGTAATACATCCGCCACCCTGGACCGAAGTGTTCTCGCATTTCAAACACGCATTCGCCAACCTGCCTCACATCCCCGAAATTGCCCTGCTGCACCCTATCGAGGCGGCGAGCCAGCCTGATTCGCGTCACTTTGTCCTTTATTCCAGCGAACCACGCATCAAATTCGGGAGTTGTTTTAACGGTAATCATTGGAATAAATGTAATCGTTTGTTCACACTTAGTCAACGAACGATGAAAACCGATTGGTTCAAACCGGCCCCGGCGCATTCACGCCGGGGCCGGTTTGGGGTCGGTTTGGTCTTTTTACGTTGCGTCAGATCTGAAAACCCAAGGAACCGTCCATCTCATCCACCACCAGCCTCTGCCCGTCATGCAGGCGTCCTCCGATGATCTCGCGGGCCAGGGGCGTTTCCAGATGGTGCTGCAGATACCTGAGCAGGGGGCGTGCGCCATAAACCGGGTCATAGGCTTCGCGGGCGATGAACTCCTTGGCCTTTGCGGTCAGTTCGAGAGTGATCTTGCGCTCATCCAGACGCTTCTGCAGATTGGCCAGAAGCAGGTCGATGATGCGCGTGATCTGCTCGATGAGAAGCGGCTTGAAGAGCACAATCTCGTCCACGCGGTTCAGAAACTCGGGCCTGAAGTGCCCGCGCAGCACGCCCATGACCCCTTCGCGCACGCCGTCGCGCAGCTCGCCCTGATCGGTGATGCCCTCAAGGAGCAGATGCGAGCCGATGTTCGAGGTCATGATGATGATCGTGTTCTTGAAGTCCACGGTGCGGCCGTGACTGTCCGTCAGGCGGCCGTCGTCGAGGATCTGCAGGAGCACGTTGAAGACGTCCGGATGCGCCTTCTCGATCTCGTCGAAGAGAACCACGCTGTAGGGCTTGCGCCGCACGGCCTCGGTCAGCTGGCCGCCCTCGTCATAGCCGATGTAGCCGGGAGGTGCGCCGATGAGCCGGGCCACGGTGTGCTTTTCCATGTATTCGCTCATGTCGAGGCGGACCATGTTCTCCTCGGTGTCGAAAAGGCAGCGCGCCAGGGTCTTGCACAGCTCGGTCTTGCCCACGCCCGTGGGGCCAAGGAACATGAAGGAGCCGATGGGCCGCTGCGGGTTCTTGAGGCCCGCCCGGGCGCGCAGCACCGCGTCGGCCACGGCCTGCACGGCCTCGTCCTGGCCGATGACCCGCTCGTGCAGGATATCGCCAAGTTTCAGAAGCTTCTCGCGCTCCCCTTCGACCAGCTTGACCACCGGGATGCCAGTCCACTTGGAGATGATGGATGCGATGTCGTCGGGACCGACCTCTTCGCGCAGCAGTCGCTGCTCGCCGTCATGCCCGGCCGAGAGCGCCTCAAGCTTGCGCTCGAGTTCGATCAGGCGACTGTATTTGAGCTCCGCGGCCTTGTTCAGGTCGTACTCGCGCTCGGCCTTGGCGATGGCCTCCTTGGTCGCCTCCAGGTCTTTCTTGAGCTGGCTGATCTCGTCGATGCCGCTCTTTTCCCGCTCCCACTGGGCGCGAAGGCCAGTCTGGGTCTCTTTGAGCTCGGCCAGCTCCTTTTCAAGCCGCTCAAGCCTCTCGCGGGAGGCGGCGTCGGTTTCACGGCGCAGGGCCTCACGCTCGATCTCCAGCTGCATGGTCTTGCGGTTGATCTCGTCGAGTTCCGTGGGCAGGGAGTCGATCTCCGTGCGGATCATGGCCGCGGCCTCGTCGATGAGGTCGATGGCCTTGTCGGGGAGCTGCCGGTCCGAGATGTAGCGGCTCGAAAGCGTCACGGCGGTGACCAGGGCCGAATCGGAGATGCGCACCCCGTGATGGATCTCAAAGCGCTCTTTGAGGCCGCGCAAAATGGAGATGGCGTCCTCGACGTTCGGCTCTTCCACCAGCACGGGCTGGAAGCGGCGCTCCAGGGCCGGGTCCTTTTCGATATACTTGCGGTACTCGTCGAGGGTGGTCGCGCCGATGCAGTGCAACTCGCCGCGTGCCAGCATGGGCTTTAACAGATTGCCCGCGTCCATGGCGCCCTCGGACTTGCCCGCGCCGACGATGGTGTGCAGTTCGTCAATAAAGAGGATGACGCGCCCGTCGGAATTCTGCACTTCTTTCAAAACGGCCTTGAGGCGCTCCTCGAACTCGCCGCGATACTTGGCCCCGGCGATGAGCGCGCCCATGTCGAGGGCGAAGACGGTCTTGTCCTTCAAACCCTCGGGCACATCCTTGTTCAGGATGCGCTGGGCCAGCCCCTCGACGATGGCCGTCTTGCCCACGCCCGCCTCGCCGATCATGACCGGGTTGTTCTTGGTGCGCCGCGACAGGATGCGGATGCAGCGCCGGATCTCGGAGTCACGGCCGATGACCGGATCGAGCTTGCCCTTGCGCGCGTCCTCGACCAGGTCGCGGCCGTATTTATTGAGCGCGTCGTAGGTTTCCTCGGGATTGTCCGTGGTCACGCGCTGGTTGCCGCGCACCTCGGCCAGCACAGAAAGGATCTTGTCCTTGGCCAGGCCGAACTGACGCAATACCGCCGCGCCCGGTCCTGTGCCCGGCCTGTCCAGAATGGCCAGCAGCACATGTTCCACGCTGACGTACTCGTCCTGCATCTTTTTCGCCAGGTCGAAGGCCGCGAGCATAACTTCGTTCATGCGCTGGGTAACATATATCTGTCCGGGCTGGGCACCGGGACCGCTTACGCGCGGCATCTTGCCGAGCTCATTGTCCAGGGCCGAGGTCAGGGCGCGGACATCATACCCGGCCCGTTCCAATAAGCGAGGGACGAGGCCTTTTTCCTGCCCCACCAGGGCCCGAAACAGATGATCCGTGTCAACCTGCTGGTGCCCCAGACGAATAGCCACCTGCTGGGCTTCCGCCACGGCTTCCTGTGATTTTTGCGTGAATTTACTCAGATCCATAAGAATCCTCCTTATATCAGCGCAGTCATCGCCTGATCGGCAGATTGCGCATTCGCTCTTCCAAAGTGTCTATGCGCTCCAAGAGATCGACAATAATGATTCCCGCCAAAGGGCTCAGTTCAAAGTCGGCGCACAACCGCCTGTATTTGCGCACGCGCAGCACGTCCATGCGCACGAAAAGAAATTCCTGCTGCGCCGTGGTGGACGGCACAATCCAGTCCATGCGGACCAGTTCCAAAAGGGCGTCCTCGTCAAGGCCGGTCAGTTCCAGAAACTCCCTGGTGCCGATGCGCTCGGATGTCGCCGGAAGTCCGTGTTCATGAATCTGCACAAGTGTCATGTCCTGCTCCTACCTGGCCTGAAATGAAGAAATTTCCGACAGTTCGTCCCAGAGTTCCCGTTCCCGCTCCGACAGGGTCTTGGGCGAGCGGATGACGATACGCACGAACTGATCTCCCTGGCTCTCGCCTTTGCCCAGGCCCTTGCCGGTCAGGCGCAACTTCTGGCCGCTGCTCAGACCGGCCGGGATGTTCATGTCCACAGGTCCATCCAGGGTCGGGATACGCAACGAGCAGCCAAGCACGGCCTCCCACGGGGCCAGGCGCAAGTCATAGATGACGTTCACGCCTTCGAGGCGGAAAAGAGGATGCTCGGTGATGGAAACCTGCAGCAACAGGTCGCCCGCCGGACCGCCACCCGAACCAGGAGAGCCTTGACCTGAGAGGCGGATCTTGGCGCCGTCCTTCACTCCGGCGGGGATATTCACCTCCAGAGTCTTGGACTGCAGGTGCGGCATGCCGTCGGCTCCACGCACCTGCTCCTGCAATGTGATGGACTTAGGGCCGCCGCGGTAGGCTTCCTCCATGGTCAGAGTCAAACGCACCTCAGCATCGTGGCCCTTCCTGCGCATGGGTCTCCCAAAGGGATCGCCTCCGAAGCGCGCTCCGCCACCTCCCCCGGCCTGTCCGAAAATCGTTTCAAAGAAATCGCTGAAACCTTCTCCGCCAAATCCGCCGGACCGGAACTGAGAATTCTCGTAGCCTGGAGGCGGCTGGAAATTCTGTCCTTCCTTCCAATTCGGGCCAAAGGAATCATACAGCTTGCGCTTCTCCGGATCTTTTAAAACCTCGTAGGCTTCATTGATCTCCTTGAATTTTCCTTCGGCCGTGGGGTCGTTTGGATTCAAGTCAGGGTGATACTTGCGGGCCAGCTTCTTGAAAGCCTTGCTGATTTCTTCCTGAACGGCTCCCTTCGCCACTCCGAGCAGATTGTAATAATCTTTATATTCCAATGCTGTACCGCTCCTTATGCTCGTGATGTACGCGAAAGATAATACTCGCCTCGATCAAGTCAACAATTTGACACAAATTCAGACCTGTTCGTAGCGCGAGAAAATAGGGTTCAACGGCAAAAGTACAAGCCACAGCGGCCGTCCCAGATAGGCCCAAAGGTCCCGGTCTTCAACCCCGACCCGCTCGCTCAGGACCCGCCTGTACTGGAATTCCCGGCAGATCAGGTCATCAAGTTCCGGACGAATGCACTGCGCAGACGCAACATCCTCCCTGGCCAGGCGCAGAGCTTTGTCCACCGGGAAATTGCGCTCATGGTCGTCGATACAGGCCCAGAGGGCTGAATCGTTGGGCACGATATTCCCCCTGGTCAGGAGTGGCTCATCCATGGCCCGCAGGATACCGGCGCTATCGCCGCAATAGAGCGACCTGCATTCAAGTGGTCGGTATGCATAGATCGAACAGGATTTGTCCTGCGGCAGAAAATATACGCACTCCCAGTCCTTGCCCTTTCCGCGAAGCTTCATCAACTCCGAAGGCAGCGGCTGCAGAGAGTCCTTGCGGGGGTCGTAAGCCGGTTCCCCACGCCGCAGACAGAGGATATCCGTCATGGGGATGTGTTCGAGGAGGTCCGCATCCTCAGCGTGCAGCGCAGGGCCGCCCTTTTCGCAACATGTGCCGCAACGCGTGCATTTGCTTGTCATTTCTTCTCCACGTTCAGGATCAGGCCGAGGCGTCGCGCCGGGCAAATCTTCGCCTCGACGCATGTTCCGCATGATTTTCAAAGGTTAGCCTCATCAGCGCAACAGTCAATGCCCAAAAAGCGAAAAGCCGGCTTGACCGGCTTTTCGTGGATATCTGAGACATTATTTCGTTACTAGTTGTAAAGCTCTTTTTCGAGCCATTGTTTCACATCGTCGTTAACAGGGTACACACCTTTATGGTTGTGTACTCCCTTCAGAAACTTGTCAGCCAGCTTTTCAGGCAAATTGAGTTCTGCCAGTTCGTCGGCTCCATCAGAATTACGATACAGGAGCGTCACAATCGGTTTTTCATTCCAAGTGTTTACAACAAAATAGTGGGAGTGATCCTCTTTGCCTTTCACTGCGTACTGGTATCCACCCCTATAACCGTTGTTTCCCCACTCCAAATAAATGGCCACAGCATCTTCCGGGGTCATTTCCCAATCGATTAACAGGTCCTTGAATGCTCTTAACTGTCCCATAATTCACCTCCGTGTCTCTTGAGGTAAATTATTAGTAACGATTATCAGAAACGTCAAGTAATTTATTCGAGTCTGATATCGGGACAAGTGCGACCGCTTTCCCGGCAACGCCGGAACTGCCTGGCCGCAGAAACGAAATTCTTGGCCCAATCCGGATTGCCGAGGGCGTGCATGTGCGTGTAACCGGCCAAACAATTTCGGTGCAATACCCCGTCATGACCGTTGGTCATGCCCTGGCCGCGTTCAACCTGAAAAACAAAAGATGCAATAACTTCGGTATCAAGGCAGCGCGAGTAATGAAACTCATGCCCTGTCAAACGGCACTTAAGAGGATAAAAGGGGTTGAGGCTGGCAACGGTAGAACTCATGTACCCATGACCCTGGGGTTTCTTGAAAACCTTGGTGGTCAGAGGAAAGACGTCGGCCATCTGATGGATAACGCCTTCATAATGCAGTTCGCGGCTCAGATACATGAGGCCACCGCATTCGGCATAAACGGGCATACCGTCCATCACGCTCGATTTCACGTCCGCCCGCATTGAGGCGTTTTGCGCCAAGCCCTGGGCCAGAGTCTCGGGAAAACCACCGCCCATGTAGAGGGCGTCAACATCCGGCAGTTGCTTGTCGGCAAGGAGGCTGAACTCAACCAACTCGGCGCCTGCATTCTGTAGCGCATCGAAATTTTCCTGATAGTAAAACCACAGCGCAGCATCACGCGCAACGCCGATGCGCACCGATCCGATAGGTCCGGCGAGCGGATACAGAGCAGCGAGTTCAATGGAAACAGCGGGAGCCTGTCGCGCAATGTTCAGGCAGGCATCGAGATCCGCGTGAGTTCTCAGAAATGTGGCAATTTCAGTGAATGGATCGTGGGTGAACTCTGCGTCGGAAATGAGCCCCATGTGTCGTTCGGGAATGGGATTTTCCTGCAGTTTGGGCAAAACGCCCAATACCTGGACGTCCGTGTACTTTTCGATGGACTGACGCAGAATCGTCTGGTGCCTGCAGCCTGCCGTGCGGTTGAGGATCACGCCCCGGATGTCCACCTCGGGATCAAATGTGGTCAGACCGAGGATGATGGCGGCCATGGTACGCGTGACCTTGGTGCAGTCGGCGACAATAATGACCGGGCATTTGAGCATCTTGGCCAGTTCCGCCGAGGAACAACTTCCGACCACATCCTTGCCGTCATAAAGACCACGGTTGCCTTCGAGCAAGGCAAGGTCGGCATTGCCGGCCCGTGACCAGAAAAGATTTTGCAGAATATCCGGAGGCAATAAAAAAGGATCCAGATTGGATGTCGTGCTATGGCTGGCTAGGCTCAACCACTTCGCATCAATGTAATCTGGACCCTTCTTGTAGGTCTGAACTTTCAGACCCTGTTCAAAAAAGGCGCGGGCCAGTCCCAGGCTGACGATGGTCTTGCCGGAACCGCCACCTAGACCGGCAACAAGTACCCGGGGACACGTCAGAACAGAGGCAGGCATCAGAAATCTTAGTCTTCGCCTTCAGTCGCGGCCTGCTTTCCGGTACCGGGGATACCGTACATCGTAGTGCTGCCGCTGGACCAGTATTCGAGCACGCCTTCAGAAACGAGCTGATTGATGATCTTCTTGGCGTCGCGCATCTTCATTTCAGGAAACAGAGCAGCCAGGTCGTTGAAATAGAACTTGGATTTCTGCTTGGATTTAGACTGAATAAATTCGATTACGATGTCTTTAGGATCTGCCATACGAGCCTCTCTTAAGGTTAAGGGCCGACTTTCGTCGGCCCTGTTTTGGTCGATGGGGCGATGACTAGAACTTGAAGTTCGTGGTCTGGCGCCAAGTGTAGTAAGCAGGATCACGGAAGTCATCGATCATGTGTTCGGAGAACTCAAGATCGCACTTCTCGAAGAAGCGTTCCCAGCCGATACGCTCGGCCCAGTCACCAACGCGCTCGTACTTGCGGGCATCAGAGGCGTAAGCTTCCACGATCTGGCGGATAATCTTGGCCAGTCTGGGCCAGCGGGGCGGTTCGTTGGGGATGAAGGCCACGACGACCTTGGAGAACTTGGGATTACTGATGCGGTTGGAAACCTTGCCGCCAGCCATGATGACCAGGCCGTCACCGGTCTGATCAGACAGGGGCAGGGACGGACACATGGTGTAGCAGTTGCCGCAGAACATGCAACGCTCGTTCTTGATGGCAACAGTGTTGACCGTCTTGGTTTCGCCCTTCTCAGTGACGATTTCCTTCTTGGTCGGACGGATAGCGCCAACCGGGCAGGAAGCAACAGCCAACGGGATTTCGCACAGGTTGTCCAGCCACTCGTGATCGATGATCGGGGGCTTGCGGTGGTAGCCAAGGATGGCGATGTCGGAGCAATGCACGGCGCCGCACATGTTCAGACAGCAAGCCATGGAGATGCGAACCTGAGCGGGCATGCGCATCTGGCCGAACTCTTCAAAGAGCTCATCCAGAACGACCTTGACCGTACCGGAAGCGTCCGTGGCCGGGGTGTGGCAGTGAACCCAACCCTGGGTATGAACGATGTTGGTGATGCCGGCACCGGTGCCGCCAACGGGGAACTTGAAGCTGCCGCCCTCGAACTTCTGGGCGTTCAAGTACTCTTTGAGGCTCTTGGCTTCGGCAAGGGTGCCGACCATGAACTCAATGTTGTTACGAGTGGTGAAGCGCAGGTGGCCGCCAGCGAACTTGTCTGCGATGGCGCAGATTTCGCGGATGTGACCAACGGACATGAGGCGAGCACCGCCACAACGTACGGTGTACACTTCGTCGCCGCTTTCGGCCTTGTGCATGAGGATGCCGGGTTCACAGATTTCATGCCACAGCCATTTGCCTTTGTTCTTGGCAATAACCGGAGGAAAGAAGTCGGAAGCATTGCGGGGGCCAATGTCCGAAATCCTGTTTTCCATAGGTTTTTCTGGATTGTATCCGGAAGAAACGAAAGCCATTGTCGACCCCCTTCTTATCTCTGATGGTGTTTACGGTAATCCGCGATGTCGCGATCCCAGCCGCCTTCAACGTCCTCTTCCTTCCAGAAGATGTACGGGTTGTGACGGGGCTCCATAACATGCTGGGGCACGGGAGTAAGGCCGACGGCGGCGATGGCCTTGGCCAGACCCTGACGCTTGATCAGTTCACCAAGACGTTCGCGGTTCTTGCCTTCTTCCATCCACCATTCCCAGATGCCTTCAATGATCTCTTTGATCCCGTCGTAAGGCTCTTCAACCTTGATGAAGGGAACAAGCAGGGAGCCCATCTGCGCGCCGTCCAGGATCGGAGCCTTGGCGCCGACGAGGATGGACAGGCCGCGGTCATTGCCGATGCGCAGAGCGCGGGGCATGACGTTCAGACAGTGCATGCAGCGGGTACATTCGCGGTCGTTGATCTTCAGCTTGCCGTCTTCCATCCACATGCATTCGGTGGGACAGAGGTTGATGACTTCCTTTTCGATATCAAAAGCGCCCCAGTCCTTGCCGGCGTGAGCGCCGCCATTGGGCTGGATTTCGCCACCGACATAAGCGGCAACGGCTTCCTGATCGATACGGATGTCGTCGCGCCATGTGCCGATGAAGGACATGTCGGAACGGGCAATGGAAGCCACGCAACCATTGGGGCAACCATCAAACTTGAACTTGAACTTGTAGGGGAAAGCAGGACGATGCAGTTCGTCCTGATATTCCTGGGTCATCTGGTAGCAAAGTTCCTGTGCATCGTAGCAGGCCCATTCGCAGCGAGAATCGCCGAGACAGGAGGCCGGGGTGCGCAGGTTGGAACCGGAACCGCCCAAGTCGTTGTTCATCTTGTGGGTCAGGTCGAAGTAGAACTCTTCCAACTGAGGCGTGGTGGTGCCCAGGAGCACGATGTCGCCGGTGGCGCCGTGCATGTTGGTCAGACCGGAACCGCGCATGTCCCAAAGATCGCAGAGCTGGTTCAGGAAGTCCGACGTGTAGTACATGCCCGCAGGCTGAGCGACACGAACGGTGTGAAAATGAGCAACGCCGGGGAACATCTGGGGCTGGTCACAGTAACGGCCAATTACGCCGCCGCCGTAACCGAAAACGCCGACGATGCCGCCGTGTTTCCAGTGGGTGGTGCCATCCTTGTAGGACAGTTCGAGAATGCCCAGCAGGTCGTCACAAACGTCAACCGGAATCTGGTATTCCACGTTGTTATCGTTTTTATGACGTCTCTCGGCCTCAGCCTTGATGTCCGCCACAAAACTCGGCCACGGACCGCTCTGAAGCTGATCCAGCAACGGGGTCGCATGTTTAGCCATTACACATCCTCCTTAAAAGATTAGACCGTACACTGTCATCGCGCTAGTGGAACACTATATCGCGATCTTCAACCTCTTAACAATTTCAGCAAGTTCTGAAAAATTCACGCTCGTGAATCTTCGTACAATGCCGCCGGTTTGTCAACCCGTATTTCGCTCAACCCTGACAGAACAAGGATTAACGGTACTGATCAATCTCGGCAAGGACCTGAGCTTCCACCTCAAATCCGGTCTCGACGGCCTTGTCGAAGTACATGATCGCCTTTTTGGGCTCACCTTTCTCAAGATAGGCCAGCCCGATGTTGTTGTATGCGGGACCAAACATCGGCTCGATCTCCAGCGCCTTTGTGCATTGCATGATGCATCCGTCAGGATCGCCGAGTGTAAGATACGCGCTTCCTAACGTGGTATGAGCCTGGATGAATTGTGGATCAAGGCTCAATGCCTTCTTGAGCGCCTTGACTGCCTTGTCCGCATCCTGCTGCTGCATATGCACGAATCCGATGTTACCCCACGGAACGGCAAATCGAGGACGCACTTCAGCAGCTTTCTTGTTCATTTTGAGGCATTCATCAAGATCGCCCCTGTGCATCGCCAAACCGCCAAGCTGAACATATGCCTCGGCGATATTAGGCTCCAAAGCTAAGACTTCTTCGAAAGCCTTTTTCGCTTCGTCAAAATTCCGATCTGCCACCAAAGATACTCCCAAATTGTAGAGGAGTGCTGCAGAATCAGGATTATCCTGCAATGCAGCCTTCAGCGCGTCAACACTTTTAGGTCCGTAATCAGCTCTATTTTTCATAAGCACCTACCTAAGGCATATAGTCATTGATATCAATGTTGTGTTTTTCGAGTTCTGCGGCATACCACTTGGCAAACTCGAACATTGCCAGAAAACGTTCGTCACCATTTACCATACCGAGGCACATTTCAAGAACACCTCGCCCATAAGCGTTGCTGTAGTTTTCTGGGGCATGATTCTGAAGGTACTCGCGCACCAGCTGTTGCGTCGTTCGCTTCGTGCCATCGGTCCGCCATTCAATGGGTTCTTTCGGCTCGGCAAAAGGGTTCCAGCGGTCGTAGCCGATGCGGTCCACGAATTTACGTCTCCGCGGCGCCATCTTCTCGTAAATGGCCTTTTTCTGAGCTTCATGCTCTTCGGTCATCTTCATCGGTCTATGCATTCTGTCCTCCGGATTCGTCAACGGCGGCAACGGTTGAATCCTGATCCAAGCTGTCTGAGCATCCGAAATACCCGTCGGAATAGACCGTCATCAGAGCCGTCGATACAGGGACGTGCATGAGTCGGAAATCATCATATTTTGAGCCGACTGCGTCGAGCACACGATTGCTCAACAAGAGGAGCATGTCCTGGATACGCTCAAGTTTGACTGCCGGGTAAGGACGGCCTGGCTCAAAACCGGAAAGGCCGCAGGTGTGGGATTTGCCGCCGATCTCCAGAGGGATACCGTAAATTCGGCAGGTAATTGGCCGGTAATCGTAAAGAGCACACTTGTCGCCCAAGTCCAGCAAGGGGCACCGCAACCGTTCTTTGGCTGTACGCATAAGGATCTCAGCCTGATCGACCTCGGCCGCATCCTTCGAAACTTTGCGTTTAAGCAACTGCGCCTTGCGATCAGCCTTGTCAGCCTCGATCAGCACTTCATTCCTGCGGATCTCGGCGAGACCTGAAAATTTGGAATTGAGATACATTGCCTCAATAAGGGTCAGGTCGAAAAGAGCGTGACAGCAATCGCTACACCCCTCCTTGCACCGGACCTCGGAGACAAAATTGCCTGAAACTTTCTTAAAAACAGCGTCTACCTGAGCCACAAGGGCTTCATATTCCGAGAAGAATTGCGACAAATCCAGATTCATGGAGAAATTCCCTCGCCGGGATACGTGTCATCCCATAGAAAATCGCGATTAAATGGAAAAAGGAACTTTTGGAAAAGACTACAGGCCCAGCGCAGTGCGAAGCGCAAAATTTGATGTGCAGGAAGTGAATGGCAGGCCCCGGCAGGGCCTGCCATAAAAAGACCTAATTTTCTTCGATGGTGAGGGCGGCCGACTCGCAAACTTCGATGCAGGATTCACAACCAAGGCATTCTTCTTCATTAACAACCACGGCCTTGCTGTTCTGAAGCTCATAGACTTCAACAGGACAGACATCCACGCACTCGCCACACCCGATACATTTGTCGACGTCGACGGTAACCGAATAACCCATGATCAACCTCCAAAATTCTTTGTAATTCCCGCTTATGCGGGTTGAATAAAGGTCCCTTACACACCTTCAAAAAGGGTGTAAACCTAAATAGCGTCCCTGACTAAATCGAAATAAATCATTAAATTTCAACAAGTAAGAAGCGCGGACGCATGGTCAACGTCCGCGCTATCATCTCTATTCAACTTCCTGCTTCACCCCGATGGCGACCTTGTACAGGATGGTCAGGATCAGGAAGCCCGTGGCGTAAATTCCAAGGGACACTCCAAGCTCCAACTGGGTGGGTACATATTCCGTAATTTCGTGCAGCGGGTTCGGAACAAAACCACCGCCGATCATGCCAAGACCCTTGTCGATCCAGGCACCAATGAAGATGAGCAGACAACCGATAATAAGCAAGTTATCCTGTTCCCGGTTCTTGGGAACAATGAGGATAAGGATGCCTACTACAGCCATGATCATGGCCGACCACATCCAGGGTACCAGGACCCCGTGCCCGTGGTAGCCGACGAACAGGTACTGCAGATGCGACATGTGCGACGGAATCTGGCTGTAAAAGACCACGAACACTTCACACAAAAGCAAGAAGAGGTTCACGCACATGGCGTAGACAACCGTCTTGCCGAGTGTGGCCAAAACACCCTTACCGGGATCGAAGCCCGTGAAGACCTTGGCAATGTAGGTCACCAGAATCAGGAAGGCAGGACCGGCGGCAAAAGCGGAGGCCAGGAAGCGTGCGGCGAGAACGGCGGTCAGCCAGTACCCGCGGCCGGGAAGACCGCAGTACAGAAAAGCCGTGACCGTGTGAATGGAGACCGCCCAAGGAATGGACAGATAGATGAAGAACTTGATCCACTTGGGCGGGGCCACCTGCTTGCGCTCGGCCTCCAGGGTGACCCAACCGACCAGGATGTTGATCAACAGGTAGCCGTTCAAAACCACCATATCCCAGAAGAGCACGGAATTGGGCGTGGGGTGGAGAAGAACGTTCATCAGGCGCTCAGGAGAGCCAAGGTCGGCCACGATGAACATCAGGCACAGGATGACCATGGCCACGGCGTTGAATTCGCCAAGAATGAGAATCTTTCCGAACTTCTGGTAGTTGTGCAGATACTTGGGAATGACCAGCATGACGGCCGAAGCCGCGACACCGACCAGGAAGGTGAACTGTGCGATATAGAATCCCCAGCTGACGTCACGACTCATGCCCGTGATGGTCAGACCATGGGAAAGCTGCTGCCAGTAGCAGGCCGCCCCGACGCTCATCAGCAGGAGCAAAAAGGCGATCCAACCCCAATAAACTTTTGTTCCAGTTACGGCTTTTTCAAGCATGACTCACCCCTTAGACGAGATAGTAAACACAAGGTTTGGTTCCAAGGTACGGGCTGCGCCTGATGGAAAAGCGCTCAGAGAGCAACTGGCGCACTTCGGATTCAGGGTCATCAAGGTCTCCGAAAGAAATGGCCCCTTCGGACACTTCGACGCAGGAAGGCAGCTTCCCTTCAGCCAAGCGCTCGGCGCAGAATTCACATTTCTCGACCACGCCCTTGGTGCGGGTGGGGTAATCAAGATCGATCTTCTCGATGTGCGGACGCGGATCCTTGAAATTGAAACTTCTCGATCCGTAGGGGCATCCCGCCATGCAGTAACGACATCCGATGCAGCGATGGAAATCCATCATGACGATGCCGTCTTCGCGCTGGAATGTCGCCTTGGTGGGGCAGACGCGAACGCAGGGGGGATTGTCGCAATGATTGCACAGAGCCAGGGCCGACTTGGCGGCGGCTTCCGGCTGATACTCATGATGATTGTCCAGGAAGAGATGTTCCATGGAGGTTTCCCAGAGCCATTTGAGTTCCTGGTTGCCGGGAATATTGGGAACGTTGTGGGTAGTGTGACAAACAGTCACCGCGGCCGCCACCACCTCTTCGGTCAGCTTGGCGGTATCGATGACCATGGCCCAACGGGTAGCCTTGAGGGCGTTGGGCCCGGCATGGACTGCGTGCCGGGACGCAAAAAACAGCCCTTCGCTCTTCCCCCCGCCGCTCGCGGCCATCAGCTCGGCGGCGGGACGCACACCCCAGCCCAGAGCCGCCACGGCAGCGATCTTCAGAAAGTCTCTACGCAAAGTTTTCATTTGTTCTCCCCCTTCGGATCAATATGACAATCCCAGCAGTAGGGGTTCACGGAGACAGTCGCGTGGCATTTGTCGCAGAACTGCTCCTTGTTCTCGTGGCACTTCATGCAGGTCTTGCTGAGGCTCTTCTGGAAGACCTGGTGGGTGGCCGTGGAATGATATTCATGATCACCGCCGCGGACGACCTCGTCACGCCACTCGTTGAGCATGGACATGTGTTCGGTGCGCATGAACTCGACTCCCTCAACGCACTCCTTGGCGAATTTGGGCTTCTCTAACACAGGCCGCTGGTAGGCGGCGCTGCCGATGTTGTTCCAGAAAGGATAGGTCATTAAGACCACAAACACGGCAAGACCGATCAGAATTTTATTCTTGTCGTACATTATTCATCCTCCATCCCGGGCAGGTCTTCACCACGCAGATCGGTTTCGCGTTCCTTTTCACCAGGAAAGACCAGGGCGTTGGCAACAAGTTCATGCAAGCCGCACACGCTGACTTCGGGCACCCAGTAGGCCATGGAATTCGGCAGCACCGCGCGGTCGATGGCGCAGACGCAACCCAGCATGTTTACACCGTGTTTTTCATGGACATACTTCACCGCATTGGCGCGGGGCAACCCGCCCATCATGCGCAACTCGTCGTTCTCGCCGGCGTTGAGGCCAGCTCCACCACCGCAGCAGAAAGTCTGCTCGCGAATGGTGCCCTCGGGCATGTCGGTGAATTTCTCGACAACGCTCTTGGCCACGAACCTCGGTTCTTCCAAAAGACCCATGCCGCGCGCAGTGTTACAGGAGTCATGCCATGTCAGATGGATATTGGCATTGCGCTTCTTGTCCAGATTGAGCTTGCCGTGCTTGATCAGGTCGGCCGTGAACTCGGCGATATGGACCATCTTGGTGCTGGCGGCGTTCTTGAAGACCGTTCCAGTGATCGGGTTGGAGGGAACCTCCATTCGGGCAGCCTGGAAATCGGGACCGTTCAAGGTGTCCATGTACTGGTGAACAACGCGCCACATGTGCCCGCATTCTCCGCCAAGGATCCATTTCACGCCCAAGCGGTCGGCTTCCATGTACATCTTCGAATTGAGCCGCTTCATGGTTTCATGCGAGGTAAAGAAACCAAAGTTGCCGCCTTCGGAGGCATACGTGGACCATGTCACATCCAGGCCGTACTCACGCTTGAGGTACTCGAACAGCATGAGGTAGCCCATGCAGGTGTACGTGCCCGGATCGGCGAAAACGTCACCGGAGGGGGTAACGAAGAGGATGTCCGCGCCCTTCTTGTTGAAGGACGGCTCGGGCCGGATGCCGGTGATGTCTTCGATATCATCGCAGAAGAAATCGATCATATCTATCAAGGCGTGCGGCTGGATACCGAGGTGGTTGCCCGTGCGGTAGCAGTTGGCAACCGGGGTCGCGATCCAGTCGATGTTGAGGCCCAGCAGGTTCAGCAGTTCGCGGCCGATGATGGTCACCTCGGCGGTATCAATGCCGTAAGGACAGAAGACCGAACAGCGGCGACACTCCGAGCACTGGAAGAAATAGTACCACCATTCCTTCAGCACATCGGGGGTCAACTTGCGGCCACCCACGAAGCGGCCCATGATCTTGCCGAACGTCGTGAATTCCCCGCGGTAGACCGAACGCAGCAGTTCGGCGCGCAGCACCGGCATGTTCTTGGGATCGCCGGATCCGATGAAGAAGTGGCATTTGTCCGCGCAGGCGCCGCAGCGCACGCAGATGTCCATGAAGATCTTGAAGGAGCGGTACTTGTGCAGGCGTTCGCGCAACCCGTTGAAGATGATCTCCTGCCAGTTCGCGGGGAGGCCCCAGTCATCATCCAGGGGGTTCCACTTGTGAGCGTTAGGAAGATCCAAGTATTTCACGCTTTCCGGGTTGGCGGCATAGCAGTAGCGGCCGGGCTTGATATCCACCGGCACGTCCATCCAGTCCGCTTTCGGCGGAGTGTAGTCGATATTGGCAAAAAGCGCTTCAGGGCGTGGCAGATCAGACATTACTCAGCTCCTTCTGCTAAAGGCTTGTCCACGGGCAGGTCTTTCTCGACCATCTTCTCCCGGAATTCATCCTCGTATTCTTCGTAGGTGTGGTAGTGGACATTCTCGAACTTCCAGGGATTGACGTGCCGAAATTTTCTGGAAGCGCAGTTCATGTTTCTGGTGGGCGAGAGGAAGACGCCGCCCATGTGCATGAGCTTGCTCAAGGGAAAGTACGCCAGCAAAACGGAAACCAGGAACATGTGAATGTAGAACATCACGCCAATGCCTTCGGGCACGACCCACGAAAATGTCACCAGCCCCATAGCGAGCTGCTTGACGGAAATGATGTCGACCTTGGCAAAATAGCGCATGAAGATGCCCGACAACGCGATGCCCATAATCAGGAACAGGGGAAAGTAATCCTGCACCAGGGAGATGTAGCGCACCTGCGGCACCACGACGCGACGAATGAAAAGGTACGTCACTGCGGCCACGAAGACGACATTGGTCAGATACAGCGTCGGAGCGCCGATCTGCAATATGGCGTCCATAGACTCAATACCGGCGATGAGCCCAGGCACCGGCTCCGTGAAAAAGCGCAAGTGCCGCAGAACAATGACCAGAAAGGAGTAGTGGAACGCTAAGGCGCCGAGCCACAACCACTTGCTTGACCCGTAGGTAACTTTTGTACCTTCGTGCAGGTCGACCTTGGTATTGCGAAAGAGTGACCTGAACAGCAACACTTCCAGCATCATCCTCATCACGACGCCGCCCGTGGTGGAGGGGTTCTCAATGGTGTTTTGCTTGATCCAGGGCAGGGATTCCTGCTGCCCGCACGTCGTGGGGATACTAAACGGCACCGCCGATTTCCCCCAATCCACGATTCTCATACAAAATCCCACCACAAAAACCGCGACTGCCAGGAAGGGTATGTACAGCCCAAAGGCTTTTTCCATACCCAACGCCCCGGCGCCCACTAGGGCGAATGCCGCGAGGGCAAAGACCAGGAAAAGGGAGTAAAGAGCTTTCATGTACCTTTTACCTCGCTAAAGGGTTAACACAAAAAATATACTTAACGGACACTACCCCGCTACCTCCTCGTCTTTCAATAAATTAGCCTTTTCAAGCAATTTATGCGTTCTGCTGTAGAGCTGATTCGCTTTTTGCTTCCAGAGAAGCTCTCTGCAATTCATGTACAGATCAAAGCCGATCATGGTAAGTCTATCAACGCGTATGCTCCAGTCATGAATCAACGCATCGACCTGATCTGCAGGAACAGACTTGCCAAGTTGGCGGCGCACTATTTCCTTAAGTGCAGGAATAAAACACAAAGCAACAGAGGGTGTAAATCCCTGGACGGCACGAATACGCAATATTCCATCCAGATCGACGGAACAGTCGCAGATGTCGGCATCGCTCATCAAAATTTTATATATCCGCTCTACATTGCTACGAAAAGTATTCCCTACCGGGTTGGCGAATTGATTGGATGATCCGGAGAAAAATTTTGCACCCTCTTCCGGGTAGGTCTTGATGATCGCCTCGGCCCACTGCTCGCAAAGGGAGTGCTGGTTGTCGGCCAAGAATTTTTGCAGTTCCATAATTACCTTTAAAAGCAGATGGTTAAAAATCGGCAAATGATTGCGCAACTCACTGGAAGAGTAGGACAGATTTGCGGGGTTCTTAAATCACCTCACTTCCAAGGTCAAGCTGTTTGTGAAAAATGAAACAAGGGTCCAACCCGAACTAAGTCATGAATCCAGCACGTTAATTCCATCATTGAACAGGGGGCATCTGAACCATCAAACCATGTGCCCCGTCAACTCCCGGCAGCCATCCGGCACACTTCGGACTAGGCATCCAGCGCCGCTTATGCTACCAGTGCCGCCACATCCACACCAACTCTCGACCATTCAACGGCGAACCCATGAAGTTGCGAATTCTTTTCATTTCTCTGCTTTGCGTCATCACGGTGCTGTCGCTTTCCGTTCCTGCCTTGGCTGAAGCCCAGGATGAACCTCAGACCTGGCGCCTGCTTGCCGACAAGACGGCCGCCAGTCATGACAACCAATATCTCGAAGCATTCGGCAATGTCGTTCTTGACCGCGGGAGCGACTATATTCGGGCGGATTACGCACGATACTACCAGTCGACAAAATGGGTATTTCTCAAGGGCAATGTCGAGGCCAGATTTCAGGGCGATTTTCTGAAGGCCGAGGAAGCGGAGTTCGATCTCAACACGAACACCGGGTGGCTCAAAAACGGGCAGGTCTTCATGGAAGACCCGCACATGTATTTTGAAGGCGCAGTGCTGAAAAAAACGGGCCCGGACACCTACGAATTTCGCGAGGCGACCATCACTGTCTGTGACGGCGAGCGCCCGGCCTGGTCAATCAAAACATCTCGTGGTGACATCACGGTGGACGGCTACGCGCACCTGTGGACCCCGCGTTTCCAGATTCTGGACCAGCCCGTTCTGGCGGTGCCGTACGCCGTCATTCCGGTCAAGACCAAGCGACAAAGCGGATTTCTCCTGCCTGAAATCGGCACCAGCGATCGACTCGGCCTTACCTACGACCAGCCATACTATCAGGTCATCGACGAAGAGCAGGATGTCACTCTCTATTCCCACCTCATGACAAAAAAAGGGCTCATGCTCGGTGCCGAGTATCGTCTGGTGCCCGACATCCACAGCAAGGGCGTATGGAAGCTGGACTATCTTTACGACCAGCAAACAGAAGACGATTCCCTTTACAGCGATAATGAGGACATGTCCCGCAACAACCGCAACCGCTGGTGGGCCCGGGGCAAGTTCGATGGATATCTCGGTGAGCCGGAATTGAATCTCAAGATCGATCTGGACCTGGTCTCCGACCAGGACTACCTGCGAGAATTTTCACGAGGATATTCGGGATTCAACAAAAGTCGCCGCGATTTTCTGCAATATTTCGGACGCGACATCGAGGACAGCGACAGCAATCTGCGCATCAACCGCGCCCTGATCAGCCGCAACTGGGGTGATCTCGGATTCCAGGGCCTTGTGGAGTACAACCAGAACCTTGAATACGGCAGCAACAACAAGCTGGCCGGAAAAGACAGGGCCAACG
Source organism: Pseudomonadota bacterium (assembly GCA_018902545.1). Classification (GTDB taxonomy): domain Bacteria; phylum Desulfobacterota; class Desulfovibrionia; order Desulfovibrionales; family Desulfomicrobiaceae; genus Desulfomicrobium. Next base: position 104,730 of record JAHIQM010000001.1, read on the forward strand.
ACCCCACACTCCAACGGCTCCCGGAACTCAATCTTCACCTGTACCAGACCAAGATACTCAACACCCCGATGACCATCGAAGGCAGTTCGCAGTTGGCCGCGTTCATGCGTGAATACGGGACCACGGGCTCGCGTTTCGATATCCGCCCGGTCGTCGGGCTGCCGCTGCACTTCCAGTACGGCTCCATCATTCCCAAAGCCGGACTGCGCAGCACCAATTATTTCGTGCAGCGGTTCGAGGGAGATGATGCCGATGTGGATACGGGTGAGCGCACGCAGAGCAGGCTCATTCCCGATTTTTCGACCACCGCCTACACCGAATTTTCCAAAATCATCACCCTGAACGAAGAAGATGCGGTCTTAAGGGACAAAGACTCTCCGACCTGGCTGAAGCTCAAGCACGCGCTACAACCACGCCTGGAATATGCTTTCGTTCCGGATACCGATCAAGGCAAATACCCTTATTTTGATGAAACAGACAGAATCGAAGAAAAAAACGAGCTCACCTATTCCATAACCAACGTCTTCACCGCCAAGACCGGCAAATGGCAGCCCAGCCGTGATAAGCAGGGAGAAGCCGGCCTGCATGTGGACTTTTTCGATCTGGCCAGGCTTCGCTTCGAACAGACCTACAGTATCCGCGAAGAAAACCGGGGGCACAGCACAAGCGAATACCCCAATCGCCCCTTCTCCGACGTGTTGACCGACCTGACCACCAGGCTCAGTCCCTGGCTCTATCTCAACAACAAGACATGGTTCTCGCCGTACGAAGGTCAGGTCACAGAGCATGAACACTCTTTGCACGCGTATTATGACAACCTGCTTTACGCCTCTTTCAGCCTCGATTTTCTGGAAGAAATCGACGAATACATGCGCCAGGAGCAGGAGCGTCAGCGCATCGCCTCTTTCGGCGGAGGCCTAGCCATCAACCAGCAATGGAGCGCCGCCTTCTTGTATCGGGTGGACTGGGAAGCCAGCACCGACCTGGAAAAGAAGCTGACCTTGCGCTACGACCACCAATGCTTCTCCGCCGAAACTTCCTGGAGTCAGACCGACGAGGACTCCCGCTTTGAGTTTCGCGTCATCCTCGCGCAATTGGGATCACTGGGACGCTGAGACATGGGCCCCAACCAGAAAATCCGACTTCTGCCTCCTGAATTACAAAACCAGATCGCTGCCGGCGAGGTGGTTGAGAGGCCGTCCAGCGTCCTGAAAGAGCTGGTCGAGAATGCTCTGGATGCAGGAGCAACCCGAATCCGGATTCAAATCAGGGATGGCGGGCAGTCCTGCATCAAAGTCAGTGACAACGGGACGGGCATTGCCGCAGACCAACTGGAGCTTGCCGTTACCCGTCACGCCACCAGCAAATTGGAAAGCCTGCAGGATTTACAGGACATCAGGAGTTTCGGTTTTCGCGGAGAGGCCCTGCCCAGCATCGCCTCGGTTGCGCGCTTCCGCATTGCGTCCTCCCGTGAGGACGGCGACGGGAGCACGCTGGAGGTACTGCACGGCCGCATCCTGCGCCAGGACAGGACAGCCATGCCAAGGGGAACGGAAGTCGAAGTCAACGACCTTTTCTCCAACGTGCCCGCGCGGCTCAAATTTCTGAAACAACCGGCCACGGAAACTCGCAAATGCGCGGAATTGGTCACTCGCATCGCCCTTGCCAACCCGCATGTGGATTTCGAGTTGTTGAACGGCGAACGAAGCGTGCACCGATTCCTTTCAGGCCAGAATACGGCGCAACGCCTCGCTGCCATCTGGCCCAGGGAGGTGGTCGAAGCCCTGCATGAAGTCAACTACGAGGACGGCCCCTTTCGCGTCACCGGCCTTGTCGGCGATCCAGCCATGGCCCAGGCCAGACCGGACCGCATCCTGGCCTACGTCAACACCCGCCCGGTCCAGGACAAGACCCTTCTGAGCGCCATCAGGGAAGCCTACAGGGGCAGGATTCTGGGCAAGGAATATCCCCAGGCCGTCATTTTCCTGCAGCTTCCTCCTGACGAAGTCGATGTCAACGTACATCCGGCCAAAACCGAGGTCCGCTTCCAGGACGACGGCTCCATTTTCCGGGCAGTGCGCAGAGCCGTGCTGCAAAGCCTTGAGCGAAGTTTCCGCCGGTCCGACCTTGCCGACCAGGCATTGCCCTTGACCGTTGGCCAGGTGCACGCAGCCCTGCCCACCATGGAAGCACGCTTTCCCGACCCATCCCAGATCCGTGTTGGCCGCGACCAGTCGGACTTGCCTTATCAGCAGCCTTGGCCGCAAAAATTTGCTTCCTCAACGGTCGCGCAAAAGCTTTTCGAAACCCCAGACAGCAGCGCATTCCCGTCCTACGTACAATCCGGGACGGTTGAGCCGCCTGCGGCAACGCCTGGACTTCAATATCTCGGACAGTTTGCCCGGACATACCTCATTCTGGCCGCCGAAAATGATCTTACGCTCATCGACCAACACGCCGCCCATGAGCGCGTATTGTTCAACATGTTGCGCACCCAGGGCTCCCGAGGCGAGAGGCGCCCTCTTTTGCTGCCTCTTGAAATGCCCCTGCATCCCGCACAATCCTCTCGCGCGCAGGAGATCTGGACAGAGCTCGACGGGCTGGGATTTTCCCTTGAACTCGCGCCAGGGCCACGTCTGCTGCTCAATTCCATTCCGGCACTGTTGACGCCATCCAAGGCCAGAGAATTCCTGGAGGACATCCTCACGGAAAAGGCCGTCTCCATGGAAGACCTCTGGGCGGTCATGGCTTGCAAGGCCGCCATCAAGGCCGGAGACGCACTCACCGCAGACGAGGCGCTGGCACTTGTAGATTCCTGGCAGCGTCTACCGGACAAAGACTACTGTCCGCATGGCCGCCCGGTTGCCCTGCGCTGGGGAGTGAACGAGCTGGAAAAAATGTTCAAACGCCGCTCATAAAGAGCCCGTTTTCATCAGAATATGATCACAGGAGGATTGCTTGAATATTCTCATTGTAGGCGGAGGAGGACGTGAACACGCCCTGGCCTGGAAAATCCGCCAAAACCCGGACGTGGATAAGCTGTTTATAGCGCCGGGCAACGGTGGCACAGCCCTTCTCGGCACCAACATTCCGCTTCAGGACGACGACATCGAAGGTATCGTCACATTTGCCAAGGACAACGGCATCGGCCTGGTTGTAGCGGGTCCGGAACTGCCGCTTGTTCTCGGCCTGCAAGAAGCGTTGAGCAAGTTCGGCGTACCTTGTTTCGGCCCTTGCACCTTCGCGGCACAGCTCGAAGGGTCCAAGGCTTTCGCCAAAAACATGATGCAGGAAACCGGCGTGCCGACCGCAGCCTTCAGGGTCTTTGACAGTCATGAGCGAGCGCTCTCCTATGTGCGTACGCATCCCTTGCCCATGGTGATCAAGGCCGATGGACTGGCTGCAGGCAAAGGTGTGGTCATCGCCCAGACCATGCACGAAGCCGAAGAGGCCCTACATGACATGATGGTCAAGCAGGTCTTCGGCGCCGCAGGATTGACTGTCGTGGTAGAAGAAGCCCTGATCGGCGAGGAAGCCTCATTCATGGCTTTTTGCGATGGCAGCACAATTGTTTCCATGCCCTCGCTGCAAGACCACAAGCGCATCGGCGACAACGACACGGGACTCAACACCGGCGGTATGGGCGCCTATAGCCCCGCCCCCATCCTGCCCGAAGAGCAGTACCACGCCATGGCGGATCTGGCCATCCGTCCCATCACCGAGCATCTGGCGGCCATCGGGCAGCCCTTCAAAGGGGTGCTGTATGCCGGGCTCATGATGACCGTAAATGGCCCCATGGTTCTGGAATACAATGTGCGCTTCGGGGATCCGGAGTGCCAACCGCTCATGGCCCGACTCAAGTCCGACCTGGTCGAAATCATGCTCGCCTGCGTTAAGGGAACTCTTTCGCCCGAGCGGGTGGAGTTCCTCCAAGAGACATCCTGCTGCGTGGTCATGGCGGCCCACGGCTACCCGCAAGCTTACCCGAAGGGCATGGCCATTTCCGGCATCGAGGAGGCGGAAGGGATTGAATCCGTGAAAGTCTTCCAAGCGGGAACTCGGCTGCAGGACGGAAAGCCCGTCAGCACAGGCGGCCGCGTCCTGGGCGTCACCGCGCTCGGGACCGATCTACAGCAGGCCAGGGAGCGCGCCTACCTGGCCACCAAAAAAATCCATTTTGACAACAGCTACTACCGTAAGGATATCGCCAACAAAGGATTAAGGAGGTCATGATGCCACAGGTTGCAATATTTATGGGCAGTAAGTCCGACGAAGCTACGGTTCGCCCCTGCACGGAAGTGCTCGGAAAACTGGGCGTGTCTTACATTTTCACCGTCACGTCCGCCCACCGCACGCCGGAGCGCACGGCCCGACTGGTGAGCGAACTCGAAGGCGGCGGCACCCAGATTTTCATCTGCGCCGCCGGACTGGCAGCGCATCTTGCCGGAGCCGTGGCGGCCAAGACCATCCGCCCGGTCCTTGGCATCCCCATCGCAGCTTCACCGCTGGGCGGAATGGACGCCCTTCTGGCCACAGTCCAGATGCCCCCAGGCTTTCCGGTCGGGACCCTGGCTTTGGACAAGGTCGGTGCGCGCAACGCGGCCTGGCTTGCAGCCCAGATACTGGCCCTGCATGATCCGGCACTGGCGGAACGCATCCAGAAAGAACGCCAAAAAATGATCGAGCAGGTGGAAGAAGACGCGAAATCGCTGTAGATCAAAGTGCATGAAAAAAGGCGGCCCTGAGGCCGCCTTTTTTCATGCACTTTCACTATTATCTACTGCAGATACTTGAAGAACTCACTCTGCGGGGTCAGGACAAACTGGGTCTGGTCCTTCATGGTCTTCTTGTACGCATCCATTGTGCGCACAAACTCATAAAAGTCAGGGTCCTGAGACAGAGCCACTGCATAAATGGCCGTGGCGGCGGCTTCACCCTCGCCTCGGGCCGACTCGGCCGCCCGGAGGGCATCGGCCAACAAAACAGTCCGCTGACGGTCGGCCATGGTCGTAATCTTGGTCGCCTCTTCGCGGCCCTCGGAACGGTACTGCTTGGCCTGGCGCTCACGTTCAGCCTGCATACGGCCATAGATGGCCATCTGGTTTTCCTGTGGCAAATCCGTCCGCTTGATCCGCACATCGATGATGTAAATCCCGTATTCACCCAGAAGCACATTTGACTTGGTCGTCACCTCGTCCATGATCGTCGACCGCTCCACGGCCACGATTTCGGTCAGGGTGTAGCGACCCAGAGCCTCGCGCATCTGAGAATAGACGATATCGTCGATGCGGGACAGACCACCCTGGACATTGCGCACGGTTCTGTAAAACATGAGAGGATTGACAATTTTCCATCGGGAAAAATTGTCCACCACCATGTTCTTCTTGTCTTGAGTAAGAATTTCCGCTGCCGGTGCGTCGTATTCGAGGACCCGGGAGTCAAAGAAAATGACGTTCTGCACAAAAGGCAGCTTGAAGTGCAAGCCTGGGCCATAATCGGAATTGCCGACCGGTTTACCAAGCTGCAACAAGATAGCCCTTTCGGTCTGATCAACCACAAACACACATTGCAGCAACAAAAAAACAGCCAGGCCGAGTCCGGCTATTATAAATTGAATCGATCTCATCAGTTCACTCCTCCTTCTTTACCCTGCCCGGTCACGGACGCCTTGCCGGAACGTTGCAAAGGCAAATAGGGGAAAACCCGCTGCATGGAATCAGTGGAAATGATAATCTTCTCCACTTCAGGACGAGACATGATCTCTTCCATGGTTTCAAGATAAATGCGCTTTTTGGTGATGTCCTGAGCCTTCCGATACTCTTCAAGCACGAAGAGAAAACGGTCGCTGTCACCGCTGGCCTGCAGGATTTTGGACTCCTTGTAGGCCTGCGCCTGGTTCAGGATGGAGGCGGCTTCACCACGCGTGCGAGGAATCAGATCGTTCTCATACGCTTCCGCTTCGTTGATGAAACGGCTCTTGTCTTCCTTGGCGCTGGCCACGTCTTTGAAGGCGTCAATGACCTGCCTGGGAGGATGGACATCCTGCAGCTGCACTGCCACGACCCGGATGCCACTGGTGTAACTGTCAAGGATTCTCTGCAGAAGTTCCCGGGTATCGTTCTGGATTGTCAGCTTGTCGTCGGTCAGCGCCGCGTCGATCTTGTTGTATCCGATGACTTCGCGCATGGCCGCCTCGGCGGCGTCCTTGACGGTCTTGTCCTGATTGGCGACTTTGAACAAATAATCCTGTGCGTTATCGATCAGAAACTGAACGGTGAACTGCACGTCAACGATGTTCTCGTCACCGGTAAGCATGAGCGACTCTTCAGGAACCTGGCGAACCTGAGCTCCTGTGCTGCCCGTAACTGCGCTGCTGCCCCGATATCCGACCTCGATCCGCTGAATTTTGGTCACCTGAGGAGTTAGCACGGCTTCAAATGGATAGGGGAGTCTGTAATGGGGCCCAGGATCGGTAGTCCGGTTATAGGCTCCAAAGCGTTTGACAACTCCGACTTCATCCGGTTGAACGAGATAAATACCACTCCCGAGCCAGAGCACAACGGCGACCAGCACGATGATACGCCAGCCTGGCAGATTCATCTGTTTAAACTGTTTGACTTTTTCGTTAAAATCACCAAGATCCGGCCCAGGTATGGGGCCAGACTGCCTTTGACGCTTTTCTTGTAGTTTTTCCCAATCCCAGTTCATAATGCTCCTTCGTAAAAGACTCCTCACGCTAGGTCAAGGAATCGTGGACAGCGTTTGAAGAATCTCTTCGCCTTTCAGAAACGATGAACAACTAAAAGAGGGTGTAGTGACCGAAACGTCAGTGACAATATATACGGATGGATCCAGCCTGGGCAATCCCGGACCCGGTGGCTGGGGGGCCATTCTCCTCTGGGCGCAAACAAGAAGAGAGTTGAGCCGTGGATACCTTGAGACCACCAACAACCGCATGGAAATCAGGGGCGTTCTTCATGCGCTGGAACATCTCAAACGGCCATGCACAGTGCAAGTTCATACGGACTCACGCTATGTCTGCGACGCAATCTCCAAAAAATGGATCCAGTCGTGGATCAAAAACGGGTGGCTGACTTCGGCCAAGAAACCGGTCAAAAACCGGGATCTCTGGGAACAACTCCTGCCGATGCTGCAAAAACACCGGGTCAGCTTTCATTGGGTCAAGGCGCATGACGGGCAGCCTGAAAATGAACGCTGCGACGAGCTGGCCAAAAACGCTGCCAGGGAGAGGCTCCGGGAAGTTGACGAGGGGTATGAGGGTAGCGTTTGACTGCCACGCAGGTCGTTAACGGCCATCCCTTAAAAAAGCACTTCTAGAGACTGGACCAGAAAAAAGAATCCAATCCCGATCTTGACGGCCATGCCCAGGATCTTGCCGATCATGGCTCCCTTGGCCGCCATTCTGGCTTCGGAGAAGGAGCGACGTTTGATCAGTTCTCCTCCAAGACATCCCAGATACGCGCCGCCCACCGCGCCTGCAAGTGCTCCAAGTCCAAAAAAGAACGGGGCTCCAATGATCGCTCCGCATATTGCGCCAAAAAAAGCGCCCCAATCCCCGGTGGACGAAGATCCGTATTTGCGGGCACCGAAGGTCTGTAAGACAAACTCGATGCACTCCCCCAGAAAGGCAATCCCTACGAAGACCAGCAAGGTTGAGAGCGTCAAGGAAGAGTCAGGAGAAAGCCAGGACCATGCGGCAAGGATCAGGATTATCAACCAGTTCGCGGGAAAAGAGAATATGTGGGTGAAAAACGCGATTACTAGCAGGGCGAATGTGATGATGGCGATAGTGGTGCTCATCTGATCCCGAAAAAAAATATTGGAGACTTTGAAAAAAGAAAATCGGTGGCAGCTCATGAAGAGCACCACCGTGTAAGAGAAGAGAATAAAAAAAGTCCTGGCGACGACCTACTTTCCCACCAGTGGACTGGCAGTATCATCGGCGCTGGAGGTCTTAACTTCCGAGTTCGGAATGGAATCGGGTGGAACCCCTCCGCCGTGGTCACCAGGACGA